>CAWKII010000001.1:0-199842 GCA_963849705.1 uncultured Acidimicrobiaceae bacterium
GGCCCCGCATCGAGACTCCTGCCTTCTTGAGCCGCTCAGCGACAGTTGTACGATGACAGCCAAATTCAGCGGCTAACTCGTAAACCGTGGCTCCTGCCTCGTACTTCGCGGCCATTTCGAATACCTGAGCCTCAGTCAGCCTCCTATGTCGTTGACGGAGTGGGCCAAGTAGCTGACAACCAGAGACGGTGGAATCACCCGGTTTTTGGCCCTCCAAACAGGCTTTGAGAAGGGTTAACCATTTGTTTGAGTCAGCAGTGGATAGGTCCACCAAGTTTTAGTACGGTCCCCGAAGGTTCTCCACTTGATTGCTACGAGAACAATTGGACTAAAGTTGCACCCGAACGTCCGACGGAACATCTACTCGGTACAGATCTTGTCGAGCTTCTCCAAACTGGCTGCCATCGACTCGAGCACCGGATTGGTCCCGTTGATCCACGCTGCGCCATCACGTAAGAGCTCCTCTGGCAATGGTCCGTAGTCAAAGACCTCGGTGACGACGGTGGCGCCGAGACCGTCCGGAGCGAGAATGTAGCCCCAGCGGTACCCTGCAGGGATGCCGACTTTGGATGGATCATTATCTTCAGCCCGAGAAGGGTCTCCGGGAGCCGGTGCCCAAAATATGCGCCGATCTGGCTCGAACTCCACCACATAGTTGAGCATGAGGTAGTCGTCTCCGAGCCGACGCATTTTGATGGTGAAAGTGTCACCTACGCCCGAGATGGGACGGCTGACGACTGCTCCCCGGAGCATGCCAGATCCATCGAAGTCTTTATGACGTTGCGGACTCGCCAGGATTGCAAAAATGGGGGCCGCCGGTGCTTCGATTCTGCGTGATACTTCGAGCGACTTGCCTTCCATTTTCATCCTTCCAATTCGTCTTTCTGCACTTCCATTATTAGCGATCCATTGTGAGAGAAATGAAATGAACTGTCAAGCGCCGTATCCATTTCCCGATCGGTCAATAGGATTGTGCTTCGTCCTACTTTAAGTTGTGACTTGGCGACTTTGCAGACTCGTACGCACCGTGTTCGCGCAGAATCCGAGTTGCTTGCCTACCTCCACAAGCGAAAGTCCCGATTCGTACAAACGAGCCATCGAATCGAGCGCCCCAGGCGTTGGAGACTGAAGGCGCATCACGATTCCAGCCTTCTTTAGCCGCTCGGCGACAGTTGCGCGATGACAGCCAAATTCAGCAGCAAGCTCGTACACCGTGGCCCCACCTTGATAACGGGCAGCCATTTCGCTCACCTGAGCCCCTGTGAGCCGCCTCTGTCGTTGACGGATTGGACCAAGTAGTTGATAATCAGAGGAGGTGATAACTTCCGGGGTTTGCCTCCTAGGGTGGCCTTCTTTGAGAAGTAACCATTTGTTTGAGTCAGCAGTGGATAGGGCCACGGAGTAAAACTCCTTTCTAGGGGGCTTTCGATTCTCTCACCCCAACCCAGCAATTCGGCGCGCCGACGTCCGCCGACAGGCGGGCGGATCTTCCGGTAGCCTCCCAGGGCATCGAGCGAGCAAGCACCTACTTTCCTACGTTCGCATGGCGCGTGGGCGTCGGCGGTGAACTACGCAAATGACGACGCCCGTGGCGAAACGCCCGTCGATCTCGAAGCCACTCTTCGACTGGATCAAGGTTCGCGATCCCAACGAGTTGGCACTTCGACGCGCCGCGAGAACGGCCGTCGTCATGAGTGCACTCTTCGCCTTCTGCATTGAGATCATTGGCAGTGCCGAGATCGCGACCTTTGCAGCGTTCGGCTCGATCGCCCTCCTCATGCTCGTTGACTTTTCGGGACCCATGCGCGCTCGCATCCAGGCCGAAATCTGGCTCTCGGTGACGGGAGCGGCGTTGGTGTGCCTTGGAACATTGACCTCGCAGACAGTCTGGCTCTCCGTACTGTCCATGGCCGTGGTGGCGATTGTCGTGTTGTTCGTGGGTGTCGTGAGTTCCGTTTTGGCGAGCGCCACCACGTCACTTCTCTTGGTCTTCATCCTTTCCACCGCCGTGGCCGGTGCGCCGTCCACGATTCCTGATCGTCTCGCGGGATGGGGGCTCGCGTCACTGGCCTCACTGATCGCGCTGTGGATTCTCTGGCCGTCACCCAATCGCAACCCGCTGCGACTGTCGGCGGCCTACGCGTGTCGAGCGCTGTCGGCACGCCTGAACGCCGACGTCGCGCACTGGCGCGACGATGGATCTCTTAATGACGGCGCCTACGAAACTGCCATTGAGGGCGCCGACGTCGCCACCGAGGCTTTGCACCGCGGCTTTCTCAGCGCGCAGTGGAGGCCCACGGGTCTCAGCGTGTCGTCGCGGGCTACCGTCCGTCTGGTGGACGAGGTTCTTTGGTTGGACACGTTGGTCGACCAAGCTGGTCGCCCCGCCGAGCAGAGCACCGCGCACGAGCACGATTGTCGGATTCGTTCGACGTGCGCCGCCGTGCTGGATGTCGGCGCGGGCGTCCTGGAAGACCCCGCTCAGTCCTCGTCACAGCTAACAACGGTCCGCGAAGAGTTGAGTGTCGCGCTCGAGGAGTTGGTGAAGGCCGCCACGACGCGCGCGCCGTTCGCCTCGAGTGGCGATAGATCATCATCGAGTGAAGGAGCGGCGCTTGAGCCCGAGAGAGTTGTTGAAATTAGTGGATTTGTCGACTCCTTGGAGCCCAGCTTTCGTGCCCAAGAGATCGGTTTCGTGACATCGCTGATCGGGGCCAACATAGACCTCGCAGCAACGGCCGATCGCCGCGGTTGGCTCGACTCATTAGTGGGAATGATGCCCGGGGACGCGTCCGGTCGATGGGGCGCGGCGCGCGAGCGGGCGCTGACCCATCTGAATCGGCACTCCGTGTGGCTCCACAACAGCGTGCGTGGTGCGATAGGACTCTCTGTCGCCGTGCTCATTGCCGAAGAGACCGGCGTTCAGCACGCATTTTGGGTAATTCTCGGCACACTCTCAGTACTTCGTTCGAACGCCATCAACACCGGTGCCAATGCGCTGCGAGCGCTGCTCGGCACGGCTATCGGTTTCATTCTCGGCGCGGCCCTGCTTGTTGCGGTCGGCACAAACGTGACGATCCTGTGGATCCTGCTGCCGATCGCCATCTTGTTTGCGGGGTTCGCTCCGACCGCGATCTCCTTCGCCGCGGGACAGGCTGGTTTCACGCTTGCTCTCGTCATTCTTTGGAACATCCTTCAGCCCGTCGGCTGGCGAGTGGGGCTCTACAGAATCGAGGACATCGCCATCGGCTGCGCCGTCAGCATCGGAGTTGGCCTTTTTTTCTGGCCGCGCGGAGCCGCGGCGGCTCTCGGCGTCACGCTACGCGAGGCGTACGAAACCTCGGCCGCGTTCCTCGTGGCGGCCGTCAACCCTCGCACGCACGACAACGACAAGGAAGGCGCGTCCCCTTCGCCGCCTCTGATGGAACGTGCGGCGGCCGCGGCCGCGTCGCGGCGTCTCGACGACGCTTTTCGCACGTACCTGGGCGAACGCGGCTCGAAGCCAGTTCCCCTCGCGGCCGTCACGACCTTGGTGAGGGGTGTGGTGAGTCTGCGACAGACCGCCGAGGCGGTTTTCGACCTATGGCCTGACGGCTCGACGTTGGGCGACACTAGTCACCCTCGAGCGCGCAGCGAACTTTACGATGAGGCGCGCCTAATCGAGCGGTGGTACGACGATTTTGGCGCAGCGCTGGTCGGCGAGAGGACGATGCCCGAGCCCACCGTCGAAAGTTCAACGTTCAACGAACTGATAGTCAACGATGTCGACGCCGAACTCCGTGCCTCGGACGCCGACACTTCGTCCGCCGTCCGGCTGATCTGGACGAAGGACTACCTCGGCGTTACCCGCCGACTAGAGGAGGCCCTCGTTAGTCCCGCTCACGCGGCAAACCTCTGATCGCCTCGCGTTTTTCCCGCCTTCCCCGAAGCAGCTCTACGCCTCGTTAGGGTGGTGGGAGATCCTCATCACGCTTCTAGGAGAATCGCGAACTCGGACGCGGCCCGAGATACGAACTGGGAGCCCAGAGGAAGGCCATGTGCTTCTCACCGGTGGGTGATCTCGTCGGCGGCGCCGTCGTCGTCGCCATTGGAGTGGAGGCGTGCCGACACGTCAAGGGTCGTTCCGAAAATCTGGCGATCGCGACCCTCCCTTTGTTGCTGGGTCTTCATCAGATAGACGAGACCTTCGTGTGGTGGGGCCTCCAGGGTCATGTTTCCCAAAGCGTGGGGCACGTCGCGATGTGGATCTATCTCGTCGTCGCGCTCGTCCTCCTGCCGTTCTTGGTACCCCTTCTTCTCGCTATCTTTGAGCCCTCGCCTCATCGTCGCTGGCGCTACGGACCCTTTCTTCTTCTGGGACTCTTCGTCTCGGCGGTCATCCTTGAGGCAATGATCGCGGGGCACCCCACGGCTCGGCTCGGCGCCTACCACGTGGCGTACTCCATTGGATTGCAGCACGGCGTTCTCATCATCGGCCTCTACATCGTGGCGACGTGCGGTTCTCTGCTCGTCTCGGGCAATCGATCGCTGGTGTGGTTCGGCGCCTTCAACATAGTGGCGGTGGTCGTCTTGGCGTTCCTGTGCGCGAGCGGATTCACGTCGTTGTGGTGCTTCTACGCGGCGATCGTGAGCGGAGCAATCGCACTGCATCTTCGCTCACGACTTCCCGCAGCCCGACCACTATTTGCGGGGTAGCGCGACATCGGGCGAAGCCTCGATGGCTCCGGCGGATTTTTTCGCCCGTCGGGTGGTCGAGGGGCGGGCGCCGGGACGGGCGTTAGTCTTCCTCAGCAGATTCCTGGCGATGGGTTGACGTCGCGACGCTCTGCTTTAGGGCTCGCTCGGGGGCGACCGTCATGCCCGCCGCTCCTTGTGGTTCGGGTCGTCCGGCGATCTCGTAGACGACGGAGCCGTCCACGGTCTCGTTGGCCACCAAGAGAGCCACCAGTTTGTCGACCGCGTCGCGATGGGCCTTCAAAATGGCGATCGACCGCTGTTCGGCCTCACGGAGCATCCGGGCGACCTCGAGGTCCAGGGTGGCTTGTGTTTGCTCCGAGAACGGACGACTCGACACCGAGTTCCCGTCTTCGCCAAGAAAGAGAGACCCGCCCGAGGGATAACCGACCGGACCGAATGTCGAGGAGAGACCGAACTCCCTCACCATCTTCGTCGCCAGGTCTGTCGCTTTGGCGAGATCATTGGAGGCACCCGTCGAGCCCTGACCGAGCATCACGAGTTCGCTGGCTCGTCCCCCCAGCAAGACGGCGAGGGTGTCATAGAGATAGTCCTCTCCGTAGAGGTGTCGCTCGACAAAGGGGAGTTGTTCGGTGACGCCCAACGCTTGTCCGGCCGGGAGAATGGTGACCTTGGCGACGGGATCGGCGTTATCGCAGAAGGCGGCGACGAGGGCGTGCCCCGCTTCGTGAACCGCCACGGCGTGCTGCTCGTCCGGAATAAGGACGTTCGAGCCCTCGCGTTGACCGAGAATGATGCGATCACGGGCCTCGTCGAAGTCGGCCGCGCACAGCACGACCCGGTCAGCGCGCACCGCCACGATCGCCGCTTCGTTGACGAGATTGGCGAGGTCCGCGCCCGAGAATCCGGGCGTGGCCCGGGCCGTCACTTCCAGGTCCACGTCCGGTCCGAGTTGCTTTCCTACGGAGTGCACTCGCAAGATGGCCAGCCGCTCGGGAAGGGTCGGCAGCGGAATGACGACCTGGCGGTCAAAACGCCCGGGGCGCAGTAGCGCCGGATCGAGTACCTCTGGTCGATTGGTGGCAGCCAAGACGACGACGCCGGAGGCCGGGTCGAAGCCGTCCATCTCCGCGAGCAGCTGATTGAGGGTCTGTTCGCGTTCGTCGTTCGCCACCACCATGGACCCGCCGCGACGCTGGCCGATCGCGTCGATCTCGTCGACGAAGATGATCGCGGGGGCTCGCTTGCGCGCCTCGGCGAAGAGATCTCGCACGCGAGCCGCGCCCACGCCGACGAACATCTCGACGAAGCTTGACCCGGTCACCGAGAAGAAGGGAACGCTGGCCTCTCCGGCCACCGCTCGAGCGAGGAGGGTCTTTCCCGTGCCGGGCGGACCGATCATCAGCACTCCGCGCGGCGCCATGGCTCCGGCGCGCGCGTAGCGCTCGGGGTGCTGAAGAAAATCGACCACCTCTCGGATCTCGCGTTTGGGGCCTTCGTAGCCCGCCACGTCGGCGAAGGTCGTCTTGGGCCGTTCCTCGTCGAAGATCTTCGCCTTGGCGCGACCGACGCCCAACGCCCCTGGCAGTCCGCCGCCCGCCCTCTTCGACATACGCCACCAGAGGTAACCGAAGAAAATGAAGGGTGAGAGCAGAATTAGGAACGACAGCACGGCCTCTCCAAAGGAGGTCCCCGGCGTCTGCGCCGTTATCTGAACTCCGTCACTCTTGAGTTCGTCTAAGAAGGCCTGACCCGCCTGGGTCGGAATCGCCGTGGTGTACTGGTCGCCATTTTTCAGCGTGCCCGTCGCCACGCCGGAGGTCTCGAGCGTCACGTTCTTCACCTTGTGCGCGGTGACGTCGCTTAGGAATTTCGAGTAGTTCAGCGTGACCTGCGTCTTACTGGAGGTCGCCGGCACCAGAAAGTAGAGGCCAATGAAGAAAGCAATGGCGGCCAGCCACAGATAGTGGCGCCATCGGGGTGGAGGCGGTGGGGCCGAGGCGCCCTTCTCGGGGGAAGGGGCGCTCGCTGGCTTAGTCACACCGCACCCGCCTCTCCCCGAGAATCTGTCGACACCTCTATCTTGTCGCAGATCGCCGCGGGCAGTATCGCCTAACTACGCTTTACCGGAACTCGGTGCGGCGAAGTGCCCATTTCGTCCGGCGACGGAAGTCGAACTTCCAAGACGCCGTCCTTGTACGACGCCATCACCTTGGACTCGTCAATGCCGCTGGGAACCGGAATGCTCCGGGAGAACGTGCCGTAGCGAAACTCGCTGCGGTGTACGTGGTCCGACTCACTCCGGTGGCTCTCGGTTCGTTGAACCGTGATCACCAGCACGTCATCATCGACGTCGACGGTAACGTCTTTATCCGGGTCGATCCCGGGCAACTCCGCCCTGACGACGATGTCTTTGCCTTCATGGGTCTCTTCGATCTTGAAGGGCCGACGCCACTCGCCCTCGCGCAGGATCTCGTCCATCCAGGCCCGCGTGGGACCGAATCGGAACTTTTGGTCACTTTCTTTGGATAGTTGTGCAAGCATCGCTGCTCCTTTGGTCGAGACCGCGCCATCCAGTTTGGAAGAACGACCTCTCCATTCGTCACGATATGGCCGCCGTGGTCGTCCCTTTAGGGGCAAAAGTCCCTTCGTGGGCGACCTGGTAGCCGGCGCTGTCACGCGCTCGACTACCTCCGCTGAGGGGGCCTTCTAGTTAGTGAATGAGGACCTTCAGCGCGTCGTACTTCGACGCGTTGCCAAAGACGTCGTAGGCCTCGAGTATCTGGTCGAAGGCGAACGACTGGGTCACGAACGCGTCGGCCGGCAACTTCTTCTCGGTGACTAGCTTCAACAACATCCCGAGGGTGTTCGTGTTCACGAGTCCCATGGAGATGTCGATGTTGCGGATCCAGAGTTCGTTCAGTGCCAGTTCGACGGGCTTGCCGTGCACACCGATGTTGGCGACACTTCCGCCGGGCCGCACAATCTGCGTGGCCATGGTGAAGGTCTGGGGTACGCCGACGGCCTCGATGGCCACGTCGACTCCCTGACCGTCGGTGAGGGCCATCACCTGCTCTTTCCAGTCGGAGTCACCGGAGTTGACCGTGTCGGTAGCGCCGAAGTCGGGAGCCCGCTTCAGGCGTGCGCCGTCGAGGTCGATGGCGATGATCTTGGACGGTCCGTAGAGGCGCGAGGTCATCACCGCCGAGAGACCCACCGGGCCCGAGCCGATTACCGCGACCACGTCGCCCGGGTTGACGTGTCCGTACTGGACGCCAATCTCGAAACCGGTGGGGAGTATGTCCGATAAGAGGATGCCCTCGGCGTCGCTGAGGCTCTCCGGCATGGGATAGACCGAGGTCTCGGCGAAGGGGACTCGCACGTACTCGGCCTGGGTTCCGTCAATCATGTAGCCGAAGATCCACCCGATACCGGCCATCCCTTCGGGGTCCAGGCAGTGGCTGTAGAGACCCTGGCGACAGTTCGAGCAGCGTCCGCAGGAGCTCACGCACGACAGGATCACTTTGTCGCCCACTTTGAGTTGGGTGATGCCCGAGCCGATCTCGGTGATGACGCCAATGCCCTCGTGTCCGAGAACTCGGCCCACCTCAACTTCGGGGACGTCGCCCTTCAGAATGTGTAGGTCGGTGCCGCAAATCGTCGTCGCGACCATCTTGACGATCACGTCGGTGGGGCGTTGGATGACGGGATCGGGAACCTCTTGCCAGCTTTTCTTTCCGGGACCTTGGTAGACGAGTGCTTTCATGTCGCTTCTCCTATTCGTACGTTGACTCTCGTTGGTAAGTGAGAGTGCTGACAGCAGCGTGGCGCTGCCGCTCAGTGACGTACCTACACTGGCTCGTTCGGGTAGGTCGGAAGTAGTGTCAAACGTCCTATCTGCCCGGGGTACTACCGGATTGCTCGGGGTCGCTCTGACGTGCGAAGGAGGTGGGCCAGTGGTTGAGGGAGCCACCAGTTCCCGCGATCGAGCAGGCTCATCACGCTCGGCAGCATGAACGCGCGCACGACACCCGCGTCCACCACGACGCCCGCGCCCAGTCCGATTCCTAGCTCTTGAAGACCCGCGACGTGGCCGAAGACAAACCCGCTCATGGCGCCCACCATGATCAGGGCCGCCGCGCCCACGACGCCTCCGACGCTCCCGAGTCCCCCCTCGACGGCCTCCCGGGTGGAGAGCCCTCGATCAACGCTTTCACGAATGCGCGTGACGATGAATACTTCGTAGTCCATGGAGAGCCCGAAGAGCACCGCGAAGATGAGCAGTGGTACCCAGCCCTCGATCTGGTCCACGTGATAGGTACCGAGCCAGGACGAGCCCACGCCGAAACGGGTGACCGCCACCAGTATCCCGTAGGCGGCCCCGAGGCTCAACAGGTCGAGCACGATGGCCACCAAGGGCAGCAGCGCCGACCGAAAGGCGCGCGCGAGGAGAAGGTAGACCAGAAGGAAAGCAACCAGCAACAACCAGAGCGACCTCGAGTAGAGGTTGTTCAAGAAGTCAACGCCCTGACTCGCGGCGCCTCCGACGTAGACGCGGCTCGTCGCGGGAAAGCTGGCCCCCGGAATGATCTTCGTTCGCAACTGGTCGACGAGGGCCTGATCGTCGCGAGAGCCGAACTGATTTCGAGTGATGACGAAGACGCGCTCGTAACGGCCCGAGGCGCTCACGTAGGGCGCCGACTTTCCGATGGCCGCGATCTCGACGTCGGGGTTCTTCAGAGCGGCCTCGGCCATGCGCAGTCGCGCCGTCGTGACGGCCGGCGTGAGGGCACCCCCCGCTCGTCCCGCGTCGATAACGATCTCGATGGGCGTCAAGAATCCCGTGCCCACCTGGTGCGTCGCCACGCGAATCGCCGTGGCGGAACTCATGGACGAAGGAATGGCCGTCAGCGAGGCGGGGGTCAGCTGGAGCCACCAGAGCGGCGCGCTCAGTATGGCGACGAGGATGAGCGACGCGCCGAGCACCGTCTTGGGTCGTCGCAACGACAGGCGAGCGCTGCGCGTCCAGGACCCCTTCGACGAGCGCTGCTTCAAGAGACCCGGGAAGCGCTGTGTACGCACCCCGCGGCGACCCCATAGGGAGAACAGGGCCGGCATTAGCGTGACGACGGCGAGCAGCCCCGCGAGAGGAACGCAGAGCGCGGCGCAGGCGAGTGACCTCACGAACGGTACGGGGACCAGAAACAGGGCGGCGAGCGCCACCGCCACCACGACGCCCGACAACGCCACCGCTCTGCCCGAGTTCGTGAGTGTCGTAACGATGGCGTCCTCGACGCTCACGTGAGGATCGTCGAGCTCGCTGCGAAAGCGCTGGACGAGAAGGAGCGAGTAGTCCAGGGCCAGCCCGAGCCCGAACAACTCCACGATGTTAGGAACGTAGAGCACCATGGTGAACTCATGGGCCAGCACGAACAACGCCCCGAGGGCCAGGGCCGTGGTGGCGCCCGCGACCAGAAAGGGCAACGCGACGGCCCAGGTCAGCCCGAGCGCCAGGAGAAGAACGAGGATGGCAACCACCACCGTCACCAGCTCACCGCGGCGTAGGTCCGAAGAGAGCACGGGCGAAATATCGTGCTGGAGGGCTGGCGGACCCGTCACGAGAGCGTTGGCCAGGCCGTCGCGTCGTAGCGCGTCACGAAGCGGGGCGGTTTCGTTCGCCGCAGCGCCGAGGGAGAGCGGCGTATCTACGTTCACGTACCAGGTGGACGCCACGCGTCGCTCTTGAGTAATCACCGCCCCGGGGATGACGCGAATGGCCCGGCCTACGTCGTGAAGAACGTGGTGCTCGTGCGACGCCGCCGGCACGACGACAGCAAAACTGCCTTCGATGTTGTCACGGAAGTGCTGGGCCAGTATTTCGTTGGCGTGCGCCGAGTTCGAGCCGGGCACGTCGAGCGACGACGTCAGCAGGTCCGCCAACTTGGTGCTCGAGATGAGGCCGAGCACGACGACAAGCAGCCACAGCGCCAAGACAAGTGCTCGATGTCGGACCACGCCTCGGGTCCACTGGTCGAACATTGGTGAAGTGTACCGACGTCGCGAGGAGAGACTCACCGCCCTCACGAGCAGAGTTGCGGTCGCTGCTCGAAGCGGGCAGCGCGAGTCGCGCTCGGTACCGGTGTTCGGCCCGGCCACGAGATCACATAACGTTCGACCCCACCGGCGACACCTCAGCGCGCGGTGGTGTCTCTTGAATCACTTTCCCGTCGATCAGTTGGATCTCTCGCGTGGCCACCAGTTCCTCGCCGGGAAGGTGCGAGATGATCAGCACGGCCGCGTCGTGATAGCGCGACGAAATCGTTCGGCGCAGTTCGTCAGCCTGAGCCCCGTCAAGACCCTCAGTCGGTTCATCGAACACGACCACGTTTCGCGACACCAGCAGCTCCCGCGCCACACCGAGGCGGCGGCGCTCTCCTCCCGAGAGCCGATCGCCCTCTCCCCCGAGCGGCGTCGCGAGGTCCTCGGTGGCCCCTTCCAACAGCGTGGAGAGGCCCGCGTCACGAAGAGCGTCACGCAACTCCTCGTCGGTGGCGTCGGGCCGGGCGATGCGCAGGTTGCCAGCCAGCGAGGTCGCAAAAACGTACGGCGCGTCGTCGACGAAGCCCACGTGGTTACGAACCTGGGCCGAGGTGAGCTGGCGATAGTCGGTCGAGCTCAGCGCGAGTCGGCCGCTCGAGGGATCTAAGAATTTCGCGATCACCCTCGCGAGCGTCGTCTTGCCGGCGCCACTCGGTCCACGCATCACCGTGTACGAACCAGGGGTGAGTTGAAGTGAAAGCTCTGACAAGACGTGCACTCCCCCAAAGCGGACCCCGACGTCTTCGAGCGTGACCTCGTCGCCCTCCAGAACGCGTGCGTGCGTCAGGGAGGGTTCACGAACGGGAGGAACTCGCTGGGATAACTGATCGATTCGAGCCAGTGCCTCGCGATCGCCGAAGAGCCCCACCATCGTGGGGGCGACTCCGCCCACGAGTTCTAAAACGGCCACACTGAGCAAGGTGGGGACCGCGAGGAGGGCCCGACTGAGGTCGTGATCAACCAGAGCCTTCGCCGTCACGAGGGCAACGGTCAAGGCGGTCGACCCCGCCACCAGAGTCAAGAGGGAGGACACCGCGGCCCGCGCCCACGCGCCGCGAAGCAGCGCTCGATCGGCTCTCTTCTCTAGATCCTCCAACTCTTCGAACAGCGCCTCATCCGCGCCGGTCATGACGTACTCGTCACCCGACAGCGCGGCGCGAGCGTAGAGCCCCACCGTGAGTCGTCGAACACAGTCCAGCTCCGCTTCGCTTCGTCGTCCCCATCGCGCGCCGAGCGTCGGCAAAACTCCCACGCTGAGTACGAGGCCGGCGCTAAGAACGGCGGCGCTCGCCGGCACCACGAGGCCCGAGACGACCAGGGTGGCCAAAGCGGCCAGGGAACTCGCCACGAGTGGTCCCGCGACCACGGTCAAGAGGTTCTGCACCCGCTCGACGTCGCGCAGGGCCACGTCGACCACCTCGTCGCTGCGTGGGCCGAGGCCGGCCGGGATGAGCGGTTCTAACACTCGCGCGACGCGCGAGCGAACCCGTCCCATCACGGCCAGCGCGCTGTCGTGGGTCTGCATTCGTTCGAGGTAACGGCCGGCGGCCTTGGAGAGGGCGAAGAGCTGTACCAACCCCATGACGAAGGTGAGCGACAGTATCGCCGGTCGCTGGGCGGCGCGCACGATGAGCCACGCCGAGGTACCCGCGAGTCCAATGCTCGAGAAGGAGACAAAGACCCCCGCGGCGACCGCTCGACGACAAGAGCGGGACTCGCTGCGCAGCGCCGACGCCAGGGTGCTCGTGGCGGTCACGACGGGCACGATCCGAAGCTCACGGTGCTGTCGGCGGGAAAGGGACGATGCGTGGCCACGACCCGTGTCATGGTGAGATCGCACACCGCCCTCTCGATGGCGCGCGCGCTCGCCTCGTCAAGATGCGAGGTCGGTTCGTCGAGCAGCAGCAACCTAGGGCGGCGCACCAGGCACCGCGCCAGGGCCACTCGTCGGCGTTCCCCCGCCGAGAGGGCGACCGCGCCTTCGCCGAGTGGCTGATCCAGTTTCAAGTGAAGATCGACTCGCGCCAGCGCCTCGAGAATCTCATCGTCGCTGACGGAGGCCCGTCCCAGACGGACCGCGTCGGCGACGGTCGAACCCGGTAGCGAGGGGTCTTGGGGAAGCCACGCCACCCCCCGACGCCACTGCGCCCGCGAGAGGGTCGTGAGGTCCTCGCCGTCGACGCTGATGACGCCGCTGCTCGGGACCCGAAGGCCGGCCAGGACTCTCAGTAGCGTCGACTTACCGGAACCGGACGGACCGACCAGCGTGGTGAGTTCTCCGGAGCGAATGCTCGCGTTGAAGGGCTCGGGACGACGCCTTCCCCGGTGACCCAGCACGACGGCCTCCATGGTGAAAGAGGGCGGCTTGTCAGAGACCGCTCGCTCGCCCCCGCGCGTCGAGACCTCGAGTTCGCCCAGTAGCTCCCCGGCCGCGGCGACGCCATTGGCCGAAGAGTGAAAGAGTGCCGCCGATCGCCGAAGCGGTACGAACACCTCGGGCGTCACCAGCAAGACGGCCAGCGCGACGTTAAGCCCGAGCGTCCCGTTGAGGAGACGCAACCCCAGCACCAGTGCCACGAGGGCGGTCGAAAGCGAGGAGAGCAGCTCGAGGGCGAACCCGGAAAGAAACGCAACCCGCAGCGAGGCCATGGTCGATCGACGAAGTTGCGCGCCGGCGTCGTCCAGACTCGTCAGCGCGTCGCTCGATCGATTGAAGGACTTCAGTACCGTCATGCCACGCACCACGTCTCCGAAGTAGCCGGCCAGTTGTTGTTGCTGGCGCCAATGACGCCCGATCTTCTCCTTGGCCTCAAGGCCCAGGAGAACCATAAAGATCGGGAGCAAGACAACGCAGATGCCTACGATCACGGCGCTCAGGGGATCTCGCCAACAGAGCCACGCGATGAGTACGCAGGGCGCGAGGGCACTTAGCACGAAGGCCGGAAGAATTTTGGCCACGTAGTTCTCGATGGCGTCGATACCGCGGGTGCAGAGTTGCACGGTGCCGTCGACCGTACCGATCGGACCGTCGTCCAGCACTCGTCGCAGACTCTGTCGGCGAAGGGTGCGCCGTAGTCCCCGCGCGATATACGTCACGATCGGCTCGGCACAGCCTGTGGCGACCGCTCGAAGGACGGTGGCGCCAAGAAAGAGCGACACGTCATTCGCCCATCCCGCTCGGGTGTCGTGAAAGAGCGCGCCCAGCAGCGCGGCTAGCGCCACCGCCTGGAGTACGAGGGCCACCGTCGACACCAGTCCCGCGATGACCGCGACGGCCACGGCGCTTCGAGCGACCGACGAGACCTTCGCTAAGCGGCCCAGCAGCGCGGTGGGGCTATCGTCACGGGCCACGTCAGTGGCGGACGGCGGGATCCACCGATTCGCTGGGGTCTCCCGGCTTGGTGACTCGTTTGCGGAAGATCCAGTACGTCCACCCCTGATAGATCAGTACCAACGGCGTGAATATCAAGGCCACCCAACTCATCACCTCGAGGGTGTAAGGATGCGACGCCGCGCCGGCGATGGTGAGATCGAATCGCGGGGCGACCGACGAGACTAGGACGTTGGGATACAAGTTGAGCAGCAAGGTGGTGAAGAGGGCCACGATAGCCACCGCCGTCGCCACGAAGGCCCAGCCTTCGAGCCGATCTCGCACGAGCCATCCCACGGCGGCCAAAGCCGCAATACCCACCAGGGGAACCAGCGGTGGGACGAGTCCGGTGTGGTGCGTGGTCCTCGCCGTTTGATACGTCCAGGCGAGAAACCCGGTCACGGCGAGGAAGGCCAGAGGCGCGAGGACGAGGGCTGCGCGACGAGAGCGCTGACGAACATCACCGCGGGTCTTCAGGCTCAGGTAGGTCGCTCCATGCAGCGAGAAGAGCGTAAGGGTGCTGACTCCTCCCAGCAGGGCGTAGGGCTTTACGAGATCGAAGAAGTTGCCGGTCCACGACGCGTGCGCCGCGATGGGAACCCCGTGAACGAAGTCGGCGAAGGCCACCCCCCACAGCAGCGCCGGAAGGGCGGAGCCATAGAAGATGGCCCGGTCCCACCACGCGGTCCAACGCGCGTCGTCACGGCGATGACGCAGCTCGAAGGCCATCCCGCGAAAGATCAGCGCCGCCAAGATGAGAAACAGCGCCAGATAAAAACCACTGAACACCGTGGCGTACCAGAGAGGGAAGGCCGCGAACGTGGCACCGCCCGCGGTGAGAAGCCACACTTCGTTCCCGTCCCAGACGGGTCCGATGGTGTTGATCACCACCCGTCGATCGAGGTCGTCGCGGCTCACGAAGGGCATCAAGATGCCGACGCCGAAGTCAAAACCCTCGAGGAAGAAGTACCCCAACCACAGTACGGCGATCAACGCAAACCACAGTTGCTCCAAGCCACTGGGGGAAGTCGACAGAAGGGCAAGCACGTGAACTCCTCTTAGTAGATCAGGTCAGGAACGCGCTCGGACTCTTCGGGCGTTTCGAGTTTCGGCGGCACTTTTGCGAGTCGCACCATGAGGCCGATCTCGACCACGGCGAGAAAGGTATAGAT
Organism: uncultured Acidimicrobiaceae bacterium; assembly: GCA_963849705.1. Classification (GTDB taxonomy): domain Bacteria; phylum Actinomycetota; class Acidimicrobiia; order Acidimicrobiales; family RAAP-2; genus RAAP-2. Next base: position 15,337 of record CAWKII010000001.1, read on the forward strand.
CGCGGTGAAGCCGATGAGGCTCGTCGCCACGTAACCCACCGGCACCAAGGACACCGCCTTGGACGTCTTGAGGAGGCCGTACACGACCCACGGCTGTCGGCCCACCTCGGTGAAGATCCAGCCGAAGGTGTTGGCCAGGAACGGGGCGCCGATCATCCAGGTGGCGAATCGTAAGAACCGAGGTGAGTGTTCGAGTCGACGCTTGCGCATCAACCACAGACCGACTCCACCGAGCAAAAAGAGCAAGATTCCGAGCCCCACCATGAGGCGAAAGGACCAGTAGCAGACCCAGATAACGGGCACGTAACTACCGCTGCCGTACTTCTTCGTAGCCTCTCGCTGCAACTGGTGGATCCCCTGGACTTTCCCGTCCCAGGTGTTGGTGGCGAGCACGCTAAGGATGTGCGGCAAGCGAATCTGAAAGATCGGGTTCCCGCTCAAGTTTCCGATCGTCAGGAGCGAAAAACTGGCGCCGTGCTCGGTGGTGTAGAGCGCCTCGGCCGCGGCCATCTTCATCGGCTGCTGGACTTCCATCTCCTTGGCCTGATTGTCACCGAGGAACATGGTGGCAACCGCCGCGGCGAGCGTTATGACCACCGCCACTCGAGCGGCCTTGGAAAAGGCCGTCGTGTCGTTCCCTTTTCGCAGGTGCCACGCGGCAACGCCGAGCATGAAAGCACCGCCCGTGAGGAACGCCGCGAAGAGCACGTGGCCGTACGCGGCGATGAACGTCGAGTTCGTCATGACCGCCCAAAAATTATTCATCACCGCCTGGTGGGTCGTCGGGTCGATCGTGTAGCCCACGGGGTGTTGCATCCACGAGTTCGCCGCCATGATGAAGGCGGCCGAGAGGATGGTGCCGAGGCTCGCCAGCCAGATGGAGGCCAGATGAACTCGCCTGCTCACGCGACCACGACCAAAGATCCAGATACCCAAGAACGTGGACTCCAGGAAGAACGCGAGAAGACCCTCGATCGCCAGCGGCGCCCCAAAGATGTTGCCCACGAAGACGGAGTAGCGCGACCAGTCCATTCCGAATTGAAACTCCTGGACGATGCCGGTCACGACCCCGATGGCGAAGTTGACCAGAAACAACTTGCCGAAAAACTTGGTCATGCGGTCATACGCGGCGTCGTTGGTCCGGTAGTACACCGTCTGCAGTATGGCGACGACAAACCCGAGACCGATGGTGAGCGGCACGAAGAGGAAGTGGAAGATCGTCGTGATCGCGAACTGCCATCGAGCTAAGGAGAGCGTGGATATCCCTGCGGAAAGAGAATGCATGCGGTGCACGCTAAGTTGCGCCCGAGCGTCCCCAGTAGGGACAAATGCCACAACCTCTCTATTTTGCGGCGCCGTCGACGAGGGCTCAGGTCATTGAAGCGCGAGACAGTCGCAATCCTCGCCCTCGTCGCGCCGCGCCGACACCGGCGCGTCTCTCAGAGGAGCTTTCTAGTTAGAACAGTCAGACGTAGAGTCGCTCACGCGCCCTCGCGAATCACCACCACGGGGCACGCCGCATTCGTGACGCAGTGCTCACTGGTCGAACCGATCAGCATTCCCACGAACTCGCCGTGTCCGCGGCTTCCCACCACGAGAAGATCAGCCCCGCGCGACTCCTCAACTAAGACAGGCGCGGGGTGGCCCTCAATTACCTTGAGTTCCACGGCGATGTCGGGGTGCTGGGCTTGGAATGACACCAATATGTCGCTGAGCACCTTTCGTGCATCGCTGGCCGGATCGAACCTTTCGGGAACCACGCTCCAACCAAAAGTCTGGGGCCACTCCCAGGCCCCCACGACTTCTAGATGGGCACCGGTGAGCTCTGCTTGACGCGCCGCCCACTCAAGTGCCCGCAGCGACACGGCGGAGCCGTCGATTCCCACGACGATTCGCCCGTCGCCACGATATACCCTGCTCTTGGTTGAATCTTCCGTTGCCATCGTTCTTCTCTTTGATCGTCGACGCTCGCTTTTGTCGAATCAAGTCGACACTAGCGCCCTCAGTACACACTGACCGCGGCCATCGTCGCTTCGAATCGTCGCTAGAGGAAAGGGCAACGTCGCCTCCCAAGGAGTGGCGCCTCGTCGATGATGAGACCATCGCGGTCACGCTCTCAATCGACGAGTTCCCTTCACCAAAGTTTCATTCGAGATGTGACGAATGGCCCTAGGAGGCCGACCTAGGCCCACTTATCTTGACAACAGGACGCGTCCGCATCTCGACGCAACGACGGAAGAAGGAATCATGTCGACAGTCATCGTTCCGCCACGACCGGAACAGTCCGACAGTGGTGCACCGGAACTTTCCAACCGCAATCAACAAAAGGTTCAGGTTATGGGCCTTCCCTCGGCCACCGCGTTGGTCATCGGGAGCATCGTCGGCACCGGTGTGTTCACCATGCCGGCAGTCTTGGCGGGCGCGGGGACCATGGGCATCGCCGTCCTCGCGGTTGTCGCGGTGGGCGCGATGCTGCTCGCGGTCTTGTTCGGTCAGTTAGCTCGGCGTATTCCCAACGGTGACGGTGGCCTCTACGCCTACGCGCGTCACGAGTTCGGCGACTTCGCGGGTTTCTCCGTGGGATGGTGTTACTGGGTGCAGTCCTGGGCGGGCAACGCGGCGATCGTCGCTTCGTGGGTCTTCTACGTCGACGCACTTCTTGGTTTCCACCACCCGAGCGGGATGGAAAATTGGGGCATCGCCCTCGTCGGCCTCTGGATCCCCGCCATCATCAACTTGGCGGGCGTTCGCCAGGTGGCGTGGTTTCAAAACGTCACCGTCGTATTGAAGTTCGTGCCGCTTCTCTTTGTGGGCGTCGTTGGTTGGTTCTTCATCCAGAATGCGCACTTTGGTCCTTTTAATGCTTCCGGCGGCAGCCTCTATAACGCCATTGGCCTGGCGGCGGGCGTGGCCCTCTTCTCCTTCATCGGCGTGGAGGCGGCGGCCATCACGGCCAAACGCGTCCACGATCCTCGTCGCAACGTCGCGAAAGCCTCCATTCTCGGAACAGCCCTGAGCGCCATGCTCTACGTGCTCGTCACCGCAGCGGTCATGGGCCTCGTCGCGCACCACACCCTCGTGAACACGGGCTCGCCGTTCGTCAACGCGATCAACAGCATCTTTCCCCACAGCGCCTGGGCCGGCAAGACGATCGCCGCTTTGGCCGTCGTCTCGGGCATCGGCGCCCTCAACGGCTGGACGCTGATCGTTACCGAGACCTCGCGCGCCATCGCCCAAGACGACCTCTTTCCGCGACCCTTTGCCTGGAAAGACGCCAAAGGCACGGCCTGGTTCGGCATCTTGGTCGGAACGGCCCTGCCCTCGCTGTTGATGCTGTGGAGCTACACCACCAGTTCTGGCTTGACCGTCTTCACCTACTTAGTCGATCTCTCCGTCGTCACCGTGGCGATTCCGTACTTCATGTCCGCGATCGCGCAACTCACCTACCTCGTATCGCGACGTCGTCGCGTGGAAGGCTGGCGGCTCGCTCGTGACCTATCGGTCGCGGGGACGAGCGTGCTCTTCTCGATGTGGGTAACCTTCGCCTCGGGCTACCAGGTCGTCTATCAGGCCGGCGTGGTCATCCTCCTGGGCCTGATTCTCTACGCCTTCTTGAACGCCCGTCGCGAGCGATTGGGAGTCGTCCCTGAGCCCATCGAAGCGCCCGAACTTGGATCAGAGGTGGACGCATGAACGACCGATCCAGCGCCGCCGCGCTCGTCTCCGCTACGTACCACGTTGACTCCGAAGTCGGTCAGTTACGCGAAGCCATCATCCACAGACCGGGTCTAGAGCTCTCGCGCCTCACGCCGAACAACATTGAGAGTCTCCTCTTTGACGACGTGATGTGGGCTTCAAAAGCGAAGGAAGAGCACGACGCCTTTGCCGAGGCACTCCGCGAGCAAGGCGTCCTCGTCCACTACTACGGAGAGTTGCTCGCCGAGACACTCGAGATTCCCGACGGCCGTGAGTACGTACTTGATCGACTCTGCACACCGGAGTCCTTAGGCCCTTCGCTGGTCGAACCCATGCGCCGTCTCTTCGACGACCTCGACGGTCACGAGTTGGCCACCTTGCTGGTTGGTGGGGTGTTAAAGGCGGACCTCCATCCCTTGAGGACGCACAGTTTGAAGTGGGATGTGCTTCGCAAGGACGACTTCGTGCTCACGCCGCTTCCGAACCATCTCTTCCAGCGCGATAACTCGTGCTGGATCTACGGCGGGGTTACGATCAACCCGATGGCCATGCCCGCGCGCCAGCGCGAGTCGCTTCACACCAGAGCGATCTACAAGTTTCACCCCAAGTTCTCCAACGCCCACTTCACCACGTACTACGGCGAGGGCGACCACAACTACCAGCCAGCCTCCTTCGAAGGCGGCGACGTCCACGTGATCGGTCACGGGGCCGTCCTGGTGGGGATGGGCGAACGCACCACCCCGATGGCCATCGAGATGGTCGCCCACGCACTATTCGAGAGTGGTCAAGCCCGCCAGGTGGTCGCGATCGAACTCCCCCACAGCCACGCCTTCATGCACCTCGACACGGTGATGTCCATGGTGGACGTGGGAACCTTCGTGCTCTATCCATACTTCGATCGTCAACTTCGCAGCTGGACCATTACTGAGGGTGAAGAGCTCGGAGAGCTCTCCATCACCAAGAACCACAACTTGTGGATGACGCTGGCTGAGATCTTGGAGGTGCCCGAGATCAGAGTTCTCACCACCGATGAAGACGTGCGCGCCGCCGAACGCGAGCAGTGGGACGACGGGACAAACTTTTTGGCCGTGTCTCCGGGCGTGGTGATGGGCTATGAGCGCAACGTCGCGACCAACACCATGCTTCGCAAACACGGTATCGAAGTCCTCGCCGTCGCGGGAAGTGAACTTGGGCGCGGCCGCGGAGGTCCGCGATGCATGACCTGTCCCCTCGTTCGAGACCCGGCCTGAAGAGGCCATGATGATCAATACGGGTGACACCGCCTGGATGCTCATGGCCAGCGGGCTGGTTTTTTTCATGATGCCCGGTCTGGCGCTCTTCTACGGTGGGCTGGTCGGACAGAAAAACGTGATCTCTTCCATGGCCCAGTCCTACGTCGCCATCGGAGTCGTCAGCGTCCTCTGGGTCGTGGTGGGCTACTCCTTGGCCTTTGGCCCCGATCACGGCGGCGTTATCGGCGGCTTTCACAACGTGATGCTTCGCGGCGTGGGCAACGCCCCCAACACTTTTGCGCCACACATTCCCGCCCTGTTGTTCATGGCGTTTCAAATGATGTTCGCCGTGATTACCCCAGCTCTCATCGCCGGCGCCTTCGCCGAACGGATGCACTTTCGCGGGTATCTCGTGTTCATCGCGCTCTGGTCCCTCCTCGTGTACTGTCCCTTCGCCCACTGGGTCTGGGGCGGCGGATTCTTGGGAGCCGGCGGTCTTCACGCCATCGACTTCGCCGGAGGATCGGTGGTGCACGAACTAGCCGGTGCCTCGGCCCTGGCCGCGGTGCTCTACCTCGGTCGACGTCGCCGCAGCGATCGAGCGCACAACGTGCCCTTCGTGTTGCTGGGCGCCGGGATCTTGTGGTTTGGATGGTTTGGCTTCAACGCGGGCAGCGCGGAGGGCGCGGGCTCGCTGGCGAGCGCCGCACTGGTCAACACCCAACTCGGCGCGTGTGCGGGCATGCTTGCCTGGATGGGCGTCGAGTGGATTCGCCGTCGAAAGCCGTCGGGGACAGGGATTGCCGCCGGGGCCGTGGCCGGCCTGGCCGCCATCACGCCGGCGTCCGGGTACGTGCCCGCCTGGGCCAGCCTCGTCATTGGCGCCGCGGCGGGTATCTGTTGCTACGGCGCGGTGCAACTCAAGTATCGACTCCACTACGACGACGCGCTCGACGTCGTCGGCGTCCACATGGTGGGCGGTGCGCTCGGCGTGGTCCTGACGGGAGTCTTCGCGAGCCTCGCCGTCAACGCGGCGGGCGTGGCGGGAGGCTGGGCGCAACTCGGGCGTCAGTGCGTCTTGGCCGGAGCCGGTCTGGCCTACCCCTTCGTGATGACGCTCGTTATCCTCTGGGTGACCGAGAGAACGGTGGGACTGCGGGTGAGTGAGATTGATCGGGCCATCGGGCTGGACGAGAGCGACATCGGCGAGCACGCCTATACGAGTGAGACGAGTGAGGAGGTGGAGGTATGAGTGGCGAGCAAATACCCGCACTTAGAGGACGAAGCTTGCTCAAGGACGTCGACCTCTCGAAGGAGGAGTTTCTCGGCGTGCTCGCGCTCGCCGCGCACCTCCGCCACCAAAAGAGAGCCCGCGAGGAGGTTCGTTATCTCGAGGGCCGTAACATCGCGCTGATCTTTGAGAAGTCTTCCACGCGCACCAGGTCGGCCTTCGAGGTCGGAGCCCACGACCAGGGCGCCCAGGTGACGTACCTGGGGCCTAACGAATCTCATCTCGGGCACAAAGAGTCGGTGAAAGACACGGCTCGCGTCCTCGGGCGAATATTCGACGGCATTGAGTTCCGAGGTTCGGCGCAGCGTGATGTCGAACAACTCGCCGCCTACGCCGGCGTGCCGGTGTGGAACGGTCTGACCGACCAGTGGCACCCCACCCAACTGCTGGCGGACGTGCTCACCATGACGGACCACGCGACCAAGCCGCTCGAAGAGATCGCGCTCTGTTACGTAGGCGACGCGAGGAACAACACGGCTAACTCCACGCTGGTCGTGGGTGCCCTGTTGGGTCTGGATGTGCGCATCGCGGCGCCCGCGTCGCTCCAACCGAGCGCGGAGGTTCGTGACATCGCGAGCAACCTGGCGGACACGTCCACGGCTCGCCTGACGATCACCGACGACCTCGAGTCCGCGGTGGCGGGCGCTGACTTTCTCTACACCGACGTGTGGCTCTCGATGGGTGAACCCGTGGAGGAGTGGGGTGAGCGAATCAAGCTTCTCTTGCCGTACCAGGTCAACGCGCGCCTCCTCGGTCTCACCAACAACCCCAACGTTCGCTTTCTTCACTGCCTACCCGCCCTGCACAACACCGACACCGAGATCGGTCGCGAGCTGCAGTCGAAGTTCGCGCTGGACGCGCTCGAGGTGACCGACGAGGTCTTCGAGTCACCGGCCTCTATCGTCTTCGATCAGGCCGAGAATCGTCTTCACACCATCAAGGCGATCATGGTCGCCACGTTAGCGAGGGACTGACGTGCGTCTCGTCGCGGCCCTCGGTGGCAACGCCCTCCTCCAGCGCGGTGAACAACCGGCCGCGACCGTGCAGCGTCATCACGTCGAAGACGCCGTCGCCCAACTCGCGCACGTGGCCCACGACAACGAACTCATCGTCACCCACGGCAACGGACCCCAGGTCGGGCTCCTCGCCGTAGAGAGCGCCAACGATGCTGCCCTCGCTCAGCCCTATCCTCTCGATGTCATCGGCGCCCAGACCCAGGGGATGATCGGCTACTGGCTTCTACAGGCCTTCGCCAACGCTCTCCCCGATCGCCCCGTGGTGGCCCTCGTTACTCAAACGGTGGTCGATATCGCCGACCCGGCCTTCGCTCATCCGGCGAAGTTCGTGGGCCTTGGCTACGAGAAGAAAGAAGCGCGGCGCCTCGCTCTAGCCAGCCACTGGTCGATCGCCCCCGACGGACCGCTCTGGCGGCGGGTGGTGGCCTCGCCCGACCCCATCGCCATCGTGGAGTCGGACATGATTCGCTCTCTCGCCGCCGAGGGAGTCATCGTCATCTGCGCCGGTGGGGGCGGGATACCGGTGCAACGCGACGCGCACGGTCGACTCTCCGGTGTCGAAGCCGTGATCGATAAGGACCTCGCCAGCGCGGTCATCGCCCGCGACGTCTTCGCCGACGTGCTCTTAATCTTGACCGACGTCCCCGGCGTCTTTCGCGACTTCGGAACGGCGAGTGAGAGCGTCATCAAGCTCGCCACCTCACAGGAGATGCGCGCCATGCACTTCCCGGCCGGTTCGATGGAGCCCAAGGTGCTGGCCGCCTGCCGGTTCGTCGAAGCCATGGGAACGCGCGCGGTCATCGGCAAACTCGATGACTCAGAAGCGCTGCTCGACGGCGACAGTGGCACCAGCGTCGTCTTGGACGCTCAGGACTGTCCCCCGGAGAAAGTGTGACGACACCGGCGATCGAGACCTTCGAGCTCACCAAGCGATTCGGCCCCACCCTCGCTCTGTCCCACTTAGATTTTCGTGTCGAGGCGGGCGAGGTCGTCGGATGTCTCGGGCCTAACGGAGCCGGGAAGACCACGATGATCCGCCTGCTTCTCGGGCTGCTCACGCCGTCCAGCGGACGCGCGGAGATCTTCGGACTCGACACCCAGCGCCAAACCGTCGCGGCGCACCGCCGCCTCGCGTACGTGCCCGGCGAAGCCAACCTTTGGCCCACGCTGAGCGTCGCCGAGACGCTCCTCCTCTTGGGTCACGTACACGGTGAGATCGATCTCGCTTATAAGAACGAGTTGATCGAGCGCTTCGAACTCGATCCCACCAAAAGAGTGCGGACACTGTCAAAGGGCAATCGCCAAAAGGTGATCCTGATATCAGCCTTGATGACGAGGGCCGACGTACTGATCCTCGACGAGCCGACCAGCGGGCTCGACCCCCTCATGGAGCAGACCTTTCGTCGCTGTGTGGGCGAAGCCAAAGAGCGCGGTCAGAGCGTCCTGCTCTCCTCGCACATCCTGAGCGAGGTCGAGGCCCTCTGTGACCGCATTGGCATCCTTCGCGCCGGGATCCTCATCGAGATGGGAACGATGGCCGAGATGCGCCACCTCTCCGCGCTCACCGTCGAAGCAACGTTTGCTGGCGCCGTGCCCGACGTCACCCAGGTGGCGGGAGTGAGCGCGGTCGAAGTGCAGGGTTCGACGCTGCGCTGCCAGGTGCGCGGCCCCATCGAGCCATTGCTGCGGGCCCTCGCCACCTCGGGCGTCACGGAACTGCTGAGTCGCGAACCCTCGTTAGAAGAGCTTTTCATGTCCCACTACGGCGCGAGCGACGAGGGCCGTGTCACTTCAGCTCACTAGTCCGCCCACGACGACCACGACTGCGCCGAGGCCCAAGCGTTCGCGCGGCGTTATCGCCTTCTTTATCGGACGTAAGGCCGCGCGCTCCGGAGCGGGCTGGGGCGTGGTCATTGGACTGTACGTCGCCACCCAGGCCCTGGCCTACGCCACGAGCTATAAGACCGTCGCGTCGCGCCACATTCTCGTCCAAGAGTTTGGACACAACGCCGGGATCAGCGCCCTCGTCGGACCGGCGAACGACATCGGCACCGTCCCCGGGTATACGGCGTGGAAGTGCCTCACCGTTATCGCCATCATCGGCGCGGTCCTGGGGATCTTGACCAGCACGAAGTTGACCCGAGGAGAGGAGGACGCCGGTCGCTGGGAACTCCTGGCCGTCGGTCCGGTCACCCGCCGCGGCGCCACGACCCAAGCCCTCATCGGACTGGCCCTCGGGGCGGCCGCGCTCTTTGCCACGAGCGCGCTGCTCATCGTGTGGGTGGGTCACTCCTCGAAGGTGGGGATCGGCCCGGGCGCCGCGCTCTACTTCACCCTGGCCGCGGTGAGCGGGGCGATCGTCTTTCTCGCCGTCGGCACCTTCTCGGCCCAGCTCGCCACGTCTCGGCGCCAAGCGGCGGGCTTCGCCTCGGGGTTGCTCGGGATCAGCTACGCCCTACGGATGGTCGCCGACTCGAGCAGCGGGCTGGCGTGGCTGCGCTGGGCCACGCCGCTCGGCTGGATTGAAGAGCTCCAGCCTCTGACCGCGCCGCGACCGATCGCCCTCGTGCCGCTGGGCGCCCTCGTCGCGCTTCTCGTGGCGGCCACTCTCTACCTGGCCGGACAGCGTGACATCGGTACGGGATCGTTCAGCGATAACTCGAACGTCGCGCGTCAGCGCCGCTTGCCAACTAACCGGGCGGGTCTCCCCTTCTATCTCTCGCGCACCACGCTCCTCGCCTGGGCCGGGTCGATCTTCGCGTACGGACTTCTCTTGGGCGGAATTGCCAAGTCCGGGGGCAAAATCATTACCAGCTCGGCGAGCCTCAGTCGGGCCTTTGCACGTCTCGGCGTCTCGGGCGCCGAGGCGTATCTGAGCGTGTCGTTGTTGATCATGGCCGTGGCCGTCTCCTTTGTCGCCATCGGCCAAGCCAGCGCCGCTCGAAAGGAGGAGTCGAGTGGGCAGCTCGACAATCTCCTCGTCGCCCCGTACTCTCGCACGCAGTGGCTCGGCGAGCGCGTGGCGCTCGGCGTCGGCGCCGTACTGGTCGCGGGCGAACTGGCCGGGATCGCGACGTGGATCGGGGCCACCCTCGATCGCGCCCACGTGAGCCTCTCTTCCATGGTGGGAGCCGGGCTCAATTTGGCGATTCCGGCGCTCGTGATCTTTGGCGTCGCCACTCTCACTTTTGGCGTGCGACCGCGCTGGCAAAGTGCGGTGGCCTACGGACTGTTCGTGTGGTCGCTCCTGGTGGAGATCGTCGGCAGCGTCGCGAAACTTAACCATTGGGTTCTTGACCTTTCGGTCTTTCACCAAATGACTGCGGCGCCCGCTACGCCCGTTGACTGGACCACCGACGGAATGATGGCGGCGATCGCGCTCGCCGCCCTCGCCGGCGGCGCCACGCTCTTTCGGCGACGGGACCTCAAAGGCGAGTGACAGCGGTCATCCCGGCGATCAGGGATATCTCGCACGGGAGTTTGGTCCAGTCCCACTCTCGTCGGGCCGCGTGGGCGGGGTGAAGAGAAAATTACATTTGCCCCTAGTCATTGTCGCCAAAGGACGCGCAAGATAACAGCGTGAAGACATTTCGGAAGGTGTTACGAGCGTCGATCGGAGCAGAGGCGGAGCAAGCCCGTCAGCAGGCTCGGGCGGCGCATCCCTGCCAACGGGCTTGGAACGAGCGCCACTCGTCCCATGATCTGTCAGGCCGCGTCGATCAGAGGTGAGGTAGTGGCCGAGACCGCGAGCGCGTCCATTCAGCCAACTCCCCCGAGCGTGGTGGGCGACACCGTCGTGCGCTACCCGACAGAGTTAGAAGTCGATGTCGTTCTCGGTTCTGGCAAAAAAGTTCAACTGCGGCCCATCCGTCCCGACGACGACGAAAAGCTCGTCGCGTTTCACCGTCATCTCTCGCCCGACTCAATTTACACTCGATACTTCTCCTTTCACCCTGAACTCTCCGCTGACGAGGTACGCCACTTGACGACCGTCGACTACGAGGACCGCCTGGCGTTGGTCATTGAGGACGGCGATGAACTCGTCGGCGTGGCGCGTTACGAGCGCTATCCCCACACCGATGAGGCCGAGGTGGCTTTCTTGGTACGCGACGACTATCAGCACCTGGGATTAGGTCGCCGCCTGCTCGCGACGCTGGCCAGTGCCGCGCGGTCGCGCGGCATTACGACCTTCAGAGCAGAAACCCTCTGTCGCAACCACGACATGATGTCGGTCTTTCATCACAGCGGATTCCCCATGACGTCCACGGTCTCGGCCGGAGAGATCAGCGTTCGGCTCTCCCTCAAAGCCAGCACCGGCGACTCCGCCGTGAGCGTTCCGCCCGCGCAGGAGGCTCCCTAGTGGTTCTCGTCACCAATGAGATCTACGACGACACGGGCCACGAAGATGAAGGTCACCCCGAACGGCCCGATCGACTCCGCGCCGCGCGCTTGGCCGTGACCGACTTGCATCTAGGGAGTGATCTCGTGGTCGCACCGGCGCGCGTCGCGACGCGCGCGGAACTCTTGCTCGTGCACCAAGGCAGTTATCTCGACGAGTTAGGCGCCTTTTGCTACGACGGCGGCGGCGACCTTGACCAGGACACCTACGCCACCTACGAATCCTGGCCCATCGCCCGCAGCGCCGCCGGGGCCGGTCTCGCCGTGATCGACGAGCTGCAGCTCCGTGGCGAGGGCGTCGGCTTTGTCGCCACCCGTCCGCCCGGTCACCACGCCACCGCGGATCGGGCCATGGGGTTCTGTCTGTTGAACAACGTGGCGATCGCCGCCGCCGCCCTCGTTCAACAAGGAGAGCGGGTACTGATTCTCGACTGGGACGTGCACCACGGAAACGGGACGCAGCTGATCTTCTGGAACGACCCCAACGTCCTCTACGTCTCTACGCATCAGTCGCCCCTCTTTCCCGGCACCGGCATGGCCGGCGAGGTCGGCGGATGGCGGGCCATCGACGGCACCGTCAACGCTCCTCTCCCGTCGGGGACCACGGGCAGCACTCTGCGCCGAGCACTCGAAGAGATCGCCGCACCCGTGATAGACCGCTTCGACCCGACCTGGGTCCTCGTCTCGGCCGGGTACGACGCGCATCGCGCCGATCCCTTAGCGGAGTTCGAACTCACGAGCGGCGACTTCGCGGCGCTGGCCGTGCTGGCCAACTCCTTCACACCCGGGCCCGGACGCCTCGCGCTGTTCCTGGAAGGTGGCTACAACCTCGAGGCCTTACGCTCGTCGATTCACGCCACCCTGGCGGCCACGCTGGACATCTCCTTCTCCTTCGAGCCACTCTCCAGCGACGACCTGGGCGTAGAGCACGTTCACCGCATACGACACGAACGGCACGTCGCCCTCGAAGCACTCCACGCCCTTGAAGCCGAAGAAGGTGCCTCGTGAGCTACGACACCATGGCGGTGGGCTTCGACGGATCGCCGGACGCCGAATCGGCCGTTCGTTGGGCCTTCGATAACGCCAGCGAGCGTCACGCCAACGTCGTGGTCGTACACGCGGCGGGCATGTTGGAACATCTGCGCACGACGCTGCCGCGAGACGTCGTCCCGCCACAGGTCTTCGAGTTGGCCCGCGAGTGCGGGTTCAACCTGCAGCGGCTTCGCTGGTTCGTCGATGACGGCGATGCGTGTTCGGTCTTGTTGCGCGCCGTGGCCCCACCGACCAACGCGACCCTCTTAGTGGTGGGTTCTCGTGGTCAGAGCAACCGCGCCGGATTTCTCCTGGGAAGTACCAGCCTGGAAGTCGTACAACACGCCACGGTCCCCGTAGTGGTCGTACCACGAAGCTACGGCCTCAACTCGGTCACGCGTCTTCCTTGACGCCGTCTCGCGTCGTGAAGGAAGCCAGCCCTCAAGTCCTACGTCATCTCCTTACTATGGGGGAAGCCTCTCGGCTCGCGAAGGCATGTGCCGACGAGTCGGGGCTGAACGGCGGAGGAAAATGAGCACGACGATGCGCGCGTGGGCGGTCAAGACACCCGGGCCTATCGACACGAAGCCGCTCGAACAGATCGAGCGCGAAGTCCCGCAGCCGGGCCTCGGTGAAGTCCGACTCCGTGTGCTCGCGTGCGGTGTCTGTCGAACCGATCTGCACCTCGCCGAAGGAGACCTCGCGCCGCGGCGCGCCCTCGTGGTGCCGGGCCATGAGATCGTGGGAGTCGTCGACGCCACGGGACCGGGAGCGTCGCTCTGGCGCGTGGGCGAACGAGTCGGTGCCGCCTGGCTGGCGCGCACCTGTGGGGCGTGCCGGTTCTGCCTGTCTCAACGGGAGAATCTCTGTCTCCATCCCACGTTCACGGGATGGGACATTGACGGCGGCTACGCGACTTACGTCGCAGCGCACGAGGATTTTCTCTATCGACTACCCGATCAGTTTGACGATCTATCGGTGGCGCCGCTGCTCTGCGCCGGAATCATTGGCTATCGCGCGCTGCGCCGAACCCAACTTCCCGCGGGCGGTCGACTGGGGATCTACGGCTTCGGCGGCTCGGCCCACCTGACCGCCCAGATTGCTATCGCCGAAGGTGCCCGCGTTCACGTTATGACTCGATCCGCGACGTCGCGTGAGCTTGCCCTCTCACTGGGAGCGACCAGCGTCGGCGACACAAACGACCCGCCTCCGGAGCCGCTCGACGGGGCCATTCTCTTCGCCCCGGTCGGAGCTATCGTGCCGACGGCACTCGCCGCACTGGACCGCGGAGGCGTCCTGGCCGTGGCGGGGATCTATCTCAGTAACATCCCACCGCTGGACTACCAACACCACCTCTTTCAAGAACGCACACTGTGCAGCGTGACGGCCAACACGCGAGAAGACGGTCGCGAGTTCCTGGAGCTCGCCGCGACATTCAACATCGCCCCCACCGTGCACGCCTACCCTTTCGACCGGTCCGACGTGGCGCTCAGCGATCTCGCCCATGAGCGATTTAGTGGTGCGGCCGTGCTGGTTGACTTCGATCGCTAAGTCCATCCCTAGCCTCATGATTCTTAGGGGCCGAAAAGGTGACCTTTGTCCCTATCGCCGTCGCCGAGGGCGAACATAGCCTCGTCACCGACGGAAGGATTCACGCAGGGGGTTCCGCCGCCGTTCGAGGTTCGCGACGTAGATCTGGTAGCCGTCGCGAGCTTCGAACGGGATCTATGGACGTGGCCGACGGTTGTCCGTAATGGGTCACTCCAAAAGTGGCATTCGCCCCTATTGGCGGTCGCCTCCTTCGAAATAGAACAGTGAAAAGCCTCAAAAGTGCGAAAGGCCGAACAAATGAGGAATCTTCCGACGGTAATGTGCGTCACACTAGATGACGTGGCAAAAATTCGAACGCATCGGCGCCTGGTGCTGCTGGCATCACAGTCAAGTCACCCGTCGTTCGCGTCCGTTGCTCAGAGCGTCGACCCGAGATTAGAAGGAGCCGGACATGGTGACAGTCTTTCTCGTCGATGATCACGAAGTGGTGCGACGAGGTGTCCGAGAGTTGCTCGAAAGCGAGGACGACCTCAGCGTTGTCGGTGAGGCGGGCAACCAAGTGGACGCTCTGGCCGAGATTCCGCGCGTACACCCGGATGTTGTTCTCTTAGACGTTCGTCTCCCTGACGGTGACGGCATCGAGATATGCCGCGAGATTCGATCATCATCACCGGACATCGCCTGTTTGATGCTGACGTCCTACGCGGACGACGAGGCCTTTCTTGGAGCCGTGATTGCCGGGGCCGCGGGTTACGTGCTCAAGCAGATCAAGGGCAACGACCTCGTCACCTCGGTACGTCGAGCAGCGATGGGCGAGTCGCTCCTTGATCCCATGCTGGTTCGCCAAGCCCGGGCGCGACTCGGCCGTGACATCGAAGACGAACGTCTACGGCCACTCTCGCCTCAGGAGCGACGCATTCTCGAACTCATCGCCGAGGGAAAGACGAATCGCGAGATCTCCGAAGCCATGTTCCTCGCCGAGAAAACGGTGAGGAACTACGTGTCGAATCTTCTCCTCAAACTAGGGATGAAGCACCGAACCGAAGCGGCAGTGTTCGCCGTGCGCGCCGAGCGGCAGAAGAAGTCATTCTCCGGACCGGAGTGATCGCCGCGCCGCGGCGGCGCCCATCAACTCTGCGTAGCCGCGTCGGTCACGCCGTGAACGTATCGCCCCGGCTGGGGCGATGAATCTCTGACATATGTCCCTATCGACGGGTCCGTGTGGCCTCCAAGATGGAGTTGAGGTCCACTCGGACCAGAAAGGGGTGAGCGTCATGGATAACATTCGTCAACTCCTCGGAGACCCATCCGCCGATACGACACCAAGGCTTTTGACTTGGGTGAAGCAGTCCAAGGTCTTGGCCCTGGGTTGGACCGCCATGCGAGTCTGGCTGGGCGTCATGTGGATCCAGGCGGGCGTCGCGAAACTCTGGGGCGCCGAAAACCCGGCATTCCTTCACAACAACGGGGCTGGCGTCGCGGGATTTGCCGCGCACGGGGTTCCTGCGTACAGCTGGTGGGGTTCGTTCCTTCACAGTTTCGTTGTTCCCAACGCTGGCTGGATCGCCGTCCTCGTAGCCCTCTCTGAGTTCGCCATCGGTATTGCGTTGGCGCTGGGACTCTTTACGCGACTCGCTGCCCTCGGCAGTTTGGCTCTGCTCTTTACCTACGTCATGTCCGGTACGGCGAGCGTGTGTGCGTTCTACGCACTCTTCGCCATCGTGATTCTGTCGACGTGGCGCACCTCGAGTTGGATTGGTGTCGACGGTCTCATCCGTGGATACCGCCAGCGTCACCTTCCGCCGAGCGTCGCGCTCACGGTTGACGACATCTTGGTGGCCGCTGATTCTCTCACGCCTTCCATCGCCAGTATCGATGGCGTGGTGCACGTGACGAAGGACGAGCCCGTTTCGGTTGGTTAACCTCCTCCCTACACCAACCCCACGGCAACCGCAGACCGCACAGTCGGTCTGCGGTTGTATCATTTCTCGCTCAGCGATCGAGACGTCACTCCGAGGAGTCGATAGGAGTGAGGGGCACTCGCCACTCTAAGATCGATCCGCGCGGCTCGCGCCGACGAATGCTGAACGTCCCTCCAAGGTTTTCGGCGCGCGTGGACATGTTGCGAACTCCGTTGCCCGCGGTGGGTCCGTCGCTGACGCCCACGCCGTCGTCGACAAGGGAGAACGAGAGCCACTGCCCTTCGATGGACACGACCGCTTCGACCTTCGAAGCGTGGGCGTGACGCCCGACGTTGGAGAGCGCCTCGCCAAACACGTGGAGCAGGTGGTCGCTCACGATGGCTGGCACGCTGAAGTCGACGGGTCCGAGAAAGGCGATTCGCGGTAGCACGCCGAGCTCTTGGTGGTAGCGATCCGCCAATCTCAACATCTCCTCGCGCAGTCCGCCCGCCGCCTCGTTTCGATTCGGCAGACGAAAGATCGTGTTACGAATCTGTCGAATGACGTCGTCGAGACTTTCAACGGCGGCCGAGATCCTCTCGCCGACCGCCCCGGAGGCAGACGAGCCCAGGGCCTGGAGCGACATGCCCAGCGCGAACAACTCTTGGATCACGGTGTCGTGCAAGTCCCGAGCAATGCGTTCATCCTCCGCGACGATGCTCAAGCGATCGATCTCCGAGCGCGCCGCGCCCATCTCGATCGCGGTCGCCGCGGCGCCGGCGAAGGACTCGGCGAACGTTACGTCGAAAGCGTTGTAGGCCGGCTGTCCGTGAACTCTTCCCAACACCAGTGTCCCTAGTCGACGTTGGTCGGCCACAAACGGAACGTATATCCCGGGCCCGAGATCAAGCTCTCTCACCGCCACGGGTACGTTCTGCGCACTTGACAAGTCTTCAATGACATCGGGCCGACCCGATCGCATCACTTCCGCCGATCGACTCGTCTCGGCGGAGAGCAAGACACCGAGGAGAATCTCACTCCCTTTGCCGTCGACCGAGACAATCTCGAACTCACCGGTACTCGTCGGCATTACTATCCACGCGGCGTCGGAACTGCACAGCTGCCGAGCGCTCTGGGCGACCATGGGGAGGATCTCCTCCATCTCCGATCCGCTCAGCAAACTCTTGATGATTTCGTTCACCGCGTGAACGCGGTCCAGTATTCGTCGGCGATCCCGGGCGTCTCGAACGAAGGCCGCGACATACCACGCGCCGTGCATCTTTACGGGGGTGAGGCTCACGTCGATGGGAAACTCGGCTCCGTCTCGACGGCGGCCGGCCAGCTCTAAGCCGACGCCCATCTCGCGAGGACGGGGAGCCTCGAAGTAGCGCCGCAGATGTCCCCCGTGCGCCTCTCTTCGACTATCCGGCACGAGAATGTCGAGGGACTGACCGAGGAGCTCTTCGGGAGAGTAGCCGAACAAAACCGTGGCGGCGGGGCTGGCCAAGACGATGTGATGGCTCGCGTCGATAACGAGGACGCCGTCGGGACTGGCGGAGAAAATCTCGCCGAAAAGCCCCTCTAGATCCATGTTGGCGTCCGGCATCTCGTGCTCGCTCTTCTCTCATCTCTCCTGCGGAGCACGCCCACGTGGGAAGCCCTCGGGGGCAAGCGCACTATGTGTACAACTCTAAAGTGTGGCACACCGCCCTTACCGGCACGTGAAGGCTCCGCGAGCGCGCAAGTAGGGACTTTGGACCCTATGACGCTAACCCCGATCATTCCTACGCTTCGGTGATCGGCACTACCTCGTTGGAAGGGGGAAGGATGGAGTCGCTTTCAGAGTACGAACGAAGCGTCCTCATGGACCTCGAGTTATCTCTTCTCGGAGAATCGAGCAGACCCCTTCACCTCGCGATACGGCGAGAGCACGCGACGCGTCGACGCCAGGTGACGTGGAGCGTGGGAGTATTCCTCATCGGAGTAGCCCTCACGACCGTCTTTCTCACTCAGAGCTTTGTGCTTTCCTTCGTCGGACTGGTCACGATGATCTTTTCCTCGCTCGTCTTCTCCCACAGCGCGCTCCTGGCCAGACGGGCTGCAAAGATGCTGGCGAACCCGCGCCGTACCTGAGGCGTCGCGGGCTCGGCGATGAGTTGACGTAAGAGTCTTCGGTCAACCCGCTGACATCGCCAGGCGCCGGCACGTTCTGATGAGAAGGCACGCGAAGCCAATGTTCGACAACATCTCGGCGACGAAGAGCACGTGCAGGGCGCCCACCACGGTGAGCAAAGACAGTGCGTCACCGGCGAGTTGGACCAGGAAAAGTGCCGTGACCCCCACGGACGGCGGCCACTGACGATACATCCACAGCGAGCCAAATCCCACGACCACGATGAGTGCGGTGCCGAAAATGAAGTGCAGGTCCTTCAAGGGAACGCTCAAGGTGTAGAAGTAGGTACTCACCATGACGCACAGCACCACCGTGCTGTAGGTCAGTAACAACGATCGCAGCCACTTGGTTCGCCGAGTGTCCTTGCCGTAGAGGAGTGCGGCTCGATGACTGTAGAGCGAAAGAAGCCCCAGGGCGAGCGTGTAAAACAACGCAGTCTTTAGATGCAGGCCGTAGTTGCTCATGCCACCTTCGTTGCGCTTCAACACGAAGCCGGGGTGCAGCGCCACGCTCACCGCGGTAAAGAAGAGAAAACCAAGTTCGCCACGCACGACGTAGTTCGTGGCGCGCCACCGGTCGGTCAGTTCACGCCCTTCGTTCGACGGGTTCGCCCGTGAAGCCCTTCGATTTGCTTGGAGCATTCGATCTATCCCGCTACGTCAAAATCGCCTGTGCAAACACATCACGGGTGACCCGCGCAGGAACGAGGATGCGCCCACCGATCAATATACGGGCGTCGGGCTTTTTGCGACGCGCACGCAGACCGTCGAGTCCTCAGGTGAGAGGAATCTCAGTCTCCTTCGAGCGAGATGAACCAGTGCTCGTCCACACCAAGTGTGCAGTCGGGGTCATCGGAGCACACGTGCGAGACGTCGTCGACAATGGCGGTTCCGTGGCAATGTTGAAGGGACTTCTCGCACCATGTGCAGGGCGCGGGCTCCTCACTCTCAAGCGGCATTGACATGGCGCCACGGTACGGCCACGGTGTGACACGGGTGCGGGTCCAGGCGCTACCCGCACTTTCGCCCGAAAATGTAGGGCGGGTCGCGATTTCACGCCCGAAAGAAAAAGTCTTGGGAATGAAAAACAAGGAGTGGTAAATTCTCTTGGTCGGTCTCTCGCGGTAGTGACGAGGAGAAATAAACATGGCTCGTGCCACGTGGTCGGGATTTCTCAGTTTCGGGTTGGTCAGCGTTCCCGTGGGCCTATACACGGCCACGACGGATCAAACGATTCACTTCAATCAACTCCACAAAGGCACCTCGCACCGCATTCGCTACAAGAAGGTGGACGAGGAGACCGGCGAGGAGCTCTCGAGCGAGGACATCGTCAACGGTTACCCCTTAGGCGGCGGCGAGTATGTGGTCGTCACCCGCGAAGAGATGGCCGAGGCCGCTCCGGGGAAATCGGAGTTGATCGAGATTCAGGACTTTGTCGACCTCGAAGAGATCGATCCCATCTTCTTTCGTCAGTCCTACTACTTGGCTCCCAAGGGCAAGGGGGCCGATCGCGCGTACGCGCTTCTCCTCGAGGCGATGCGCGAAACAAAGAAGGTCGGCATCGCCACGCTCGTTCTGCGCGATAAGGAGCATCTGGTCGCCGTTCGACCGGCCGAGAAGGTGCTCATGCTGGAGACCATGTACTTCGAGGACGAGATTCGCGACCCCGAAGAAGAGTTGGACACCTTGCCTCCCCTCGGTCACGCCAACGCGCGTGAACTGTCCATCGCCAAGAAACTCATCGAGTCACTGACCGACGAGTGGAGCCCTGATCGCTATAAGAACACGTACCGCCAGCGGGTCGAAGAACTCATCGAAGAGAAGCGCGCCGGTCACGCGGTGGTGCGAGGCGCAGAAGATCGACCGAAGTCCAACGTCATTGACTTGATGTCCGCGCTCCAAGCCTCGATCGACCGCACCACCTCGAAGCGACCCGCCCGTTCGGCGGCGCGGGCCACGGCGACCAAGGGAGCGAGTTTGAAGGTCTCGGCGCACCACGAAAAAAAGGGGCCCGACGCCATGACCAAGGCCGACCTCTTGGAGCGCGCCGCCAAACTCAAACTGGACGTCAACGCCAAGATGACAAAGGGTGAACTTCTTCGCGCCGTGAACGGCGCCAAGCCCCCCGCGAAGAAATCTGCCCGCCGAGGTTCATGACCCGAGCTACGAGTTCTCGGGCGAGACGCTCGCCCTCGCCCTCACCAAAGCTCCAGGCCTACCAAGCAAAACGCGACCCGAAAAAGACCCCGGAGCCGATGGGCACTTCGAAGAGCAAAAAGTCGCGACGTTCGACCTTCGTCATCCAAGAACACCACGCCCGAGCACTTCACTGGGACCTTCGCCTGGAACGCGAAGGAGTTCTCGTCTCGTGGGCCCTGCCGAAGGGCCTCCCGATGGATCCCGGCACCAATCATCTCGCCGTGCACGTCGAGGACCACCCTCTCGAGTACGGCACCTTCGAGGGCGAGATTCCCAAGGGCGAGTACGGGGCGGGCCACGTCTCGATCTGGGATCACGGAACCTACGACACCGAGAAGTGGAGAAGCGGCGAGATCATCGTTGTTTTGCACGGGAAACGCGCCGTCGGGCGCTACGTACTCTTTCAAACTGACAAGAACAAGTGGATGATTCATCGTATGGATCCGGCCCCGAAGAACTTTGACCCGATGCCCGAGAAGATCAGGCCCATGCTGGCCCTCGCGGGAGAACTTCCCAAGAGCGACACTGGCTGGGCCTACGAGTTCAAGTGGGACGGAGTACGGGCCATGGTTTACGTCGACGGTGGACGGGTGAGAGCCCTCACTCGTAACGACCTCAGCCTCGCGGCGACGTTCCCCGAACTACGAGATATCGGGCTTCATTTGGGCTCCCGGACGGCGATCCTCGACGGAGAGATCGTGGCGCTGGACAAAGCCGGTCGCCCGAACTTCGGGACTTTGTCGAAAAGGCTTCACGTCACCTCCAAAACGGCCATCGAGAAACTGACTCGTTCCACGCCCGCCAGCTTCTTCGCCTTCGATCTGCTCTACCTTGAAGGTCGCTCCTTGGTGCGTCTGCCCTACGACGAGCGTCGCCGACTCCTCGAGTCGCTCAAGCTCACGGGCGAAACATTCGCCACGCCGCCCTCCCTTACCAACCTGAGCGGTTCCACGGTGCTTCGCATCGCCGAAGAACGTGGGCTCGAGGGCGTCGTCATTAAGCGACGCCGCGCCCCGTACTCCCCCGGTCAGCGCAACGGTGACTGGATCAAGGTCAAGAACTTCCACACCCAAGAGGTGGTCATCGGTGGGTGGACCCGAGGCCAAGGGGAGCGCGAGGGCAGCCTCGGCGCGCTCTTGCTGGGCGTACAGACCGATGACGGGCTGGCCTACGTCGGAAAGGTGGGGACGGGATTTTCGGCGGCCACCCGCAAGGAACTACTCGACCTCCTCGTTCCCTTGGCTCGAAAGACCACCCCCTTTACGACACCGCTCACCCACGCCGAAACCGTGCTGGCCCACTTCGTGCGTCCCCAGGTCGTTGGTGAGGTTCGCTTTGCCGAGTGGACCAAGGACAGCCACTTGCGTCAGCCCTCCTGGAGGGGACTGCGTCCCGACAAGAGTGCAAAGGAGGTCGTGCGTGAGCCCTGAGCGAGTTCTCACCGACGTCGACGGGCGTGAGCTGTCCCTCTCCAATCTCGACAAGGTGCTCTTTCCCGCGTCGGGTTTCACCAAGAGTCAGATGCTCGACTACTACGCGCGCATCGCCGAGGTGATGGTGCCCCATCTTCGACATCGCCCCACCACGCTGCGCCGTTATCCGAACGGCGTCGAGGGAATGTCGTTCTTCGAAAAGCACGCTCCCGACAAACTCCCCGCCTGGATCGACACGATCAACGTCCCTGCCAAGGCGGGAGATCATGAGCCGATCGAGTACCTCGACGTGGACGATCGGGCCACGCTCGTATGGGCCGCGAACCTCGCCTCGATCGAGTTTCACGTGCCGCTCTGGCATGTCACGAAGGGAAAACCCCTTCCCACCCCGCCGGACTACATGGTCTTTGACCTCGACCCGGGGCCTGGCACGTCGATCGTCGAGTGCTGTCGAGTCGGCCAGTGGCTGGGAGAACAACTCGGCAGAGAGAACCTCTTCGCGAAAACGAGCGGGTCCAAGGGTCTCCAGCTCTATGTGGCAGTCCAGCGAGCCACCTGGGAACGTCAGGGTGAAAGGGCGCACGAGATCGCGAAAGCCATCGAGCGCGACCACCCGAGTGAGGTGGTGTCGACCATGCGAAAGACCCTTCGTCACGGCAAGATCCTCATTGACTGGAGCCAAAACAACTCTTCCAAAACGACGGTCGCCGTGTATTCGCTGCGAGCACGTCCCGATCCCACCGTCTCAACACCCGTCACGTGGGCGGAGATTGACCAGTGCGTCAAGAGCGCCAACCCCGAGCGATTACGTTTCACGACACGCGACGTGTTGCGCCGCGTGGACAAGATCGGCGACCTGTTCGCGCCACTCGTGCGACCCAAACCGAGCCAACTAAAGGAGCGCGAGTCGCCTCGACGGTGAGTGTGGGAGGCTCGTCACAGTGTCCGGTCCCGCCAACCTCCACCTTCTTCGAAAGGGACGGGGGGCAAGTACTACTAGCCGAGCGTGGCGGGTGACCCTTGACGGCCAGGTCGTCGCTTCACTTTCCGAGAACGAGACCGCCGACGTGACGGCGAATCCGGGGCCTCACGTGCTTCGCGTGGAGGCGACGCCACTGCTGCGAAGCCCCGACCTCTCCGTCGACGTGCCCGAAGGCCAGGAGCTCAATTTCTCCTGCAGCCCCAGGGCGCCCCGAGCTATCCATCTCTCGCGATTCTTTCTCTGGTTCCTCGCCAACGTGGTGCGTCGGGGCCTGTGGATTGCACTTCAGTTTGACGGCGCCGACAGTATGGTCTCCCACGACGACGCCCCGCGTGCGTCGTTCTCGGTCATCACCGCCGCCACTCGTGCGGCCATCGCCACGACGTCCTCTAAGAGTCGCCCGAGCGGAGAATCGGTACTGGTGGTGGACCATCTCACCAAGCGCTTCGGGACGCGGACCGCCTTCTCTGACGTGTCCTTTGAAGTGGGATACGGCGAAGTCTTTGGCTTCCTCGGCCCGAACGGTGCGGGCAAGACCACGGCGGTGCGGACGCTCGGAACGCTGCTCGCGCCCACCTCGGGATCGGCGACGGTGGCCGGCATCCCTCTGTTGCCGGAGAATGGCGTTGAGATCCGCCAGAGGATTGCCATCATGCCCGAAGCTCCGGGGCTCTACTTGCGTCTCAGCGTTCGAGAGAATCTTTCGTACTTCGCCGGCCTCTATGGTCTGCACCACCCGGAGAAGAGAATCGAGGCGGCTCTGGCCTCGGTCAACCTGAGTGACCGCATCAACGACCTCTGCGGTGGTCTGTCGAAGGGGCTTCGCCAGCGAGTCAGTCTGGCACGGACCTTGTTGAGCGATCCCGCCATCATGTTTCTCGATGAACCCACCTCGGGCCTCGACCCCGTTGCCTCTCTCGAGGTTCAGAATCTGATACTTGGACTGAAGGCGAAAGGAGTCACCGTTTTTCTGACGACGCACCGACTGGACGAAGCGGAGAAGCTCTGCGACCGCGTCGCATTCTTGAATACCCAACTCAGAACCGTCGGCCGCACCGACGAGCTTCGCCAACAACTCTTTCAGCGTTCCCTCGTGGTGAAGACCGGGGCTCCGCTCGGCGATCCCGCGGGACTCTTCGCCGGCGTCGCCTCCGTGAACGAGTGGCGCGTCAGCGACGACGGCTCCTACGTCTTGGAGGTGGCCGATCCTAAAGTTGCCGCACCCGCCGTGGCGCGAGCGCTCGTGGGTGCGGGCGCCGACATCCTCTCCATCGCCGAGACCCAGCACTCACTCGAAGACGTGTACGTAGAGCTGATTGCCGAGAGCGGAGAGTCGGCCCCCTCATGAAAAACCTCGACACCGGTCGGATCATGGCCGTCGCGCGCAGGGAGTTGGTGGACTATCGACGCAAGCGATCCATCGTGGTGACGATGCTCATCTTTCCGATTTTCTTTATCGTCGAGCCGGTTGTCGCCGTATTTGTGGCCCCACCGTCGGGGTCGAGTGCCTCACTCGACACGGCCGTCATGCTGCCGATCCTTTACATGCTCCTCATCGCCGTCATCACGCCGAGCACGCTGGCCGCGTACACCGTCGTGGGCGAGCGAGAGCAGGGAACTCTCGAGCCCCTGCTCACCACGCCCATTCGAGAACAGGAGTTCGTGCTGGGCAAGGCCACAGCGGTCATGATCCCCTCAATCGTCCTTTCGTATGTGGTGTACGCGATCTTCCTGCTCTGCGTGGAACTCTTCGCCCACCGCGACGTGGCCCACGCCGTCTTCCACGATGGTCCGACCCTGCTGGCGCTCTTTCTCTTCACGCCGCTGCTCTCGGGATGGGCCGTCGCCGTGGGGTTGGCGGTATCGGTTCGAGCCAGCGAAGTTCGCGTCGCTCAGCAGCTGGGCACGTTGGCGAGTCTGCCCGTCGTGGGCGTGATCATTCTCCTCATCAGTGGGGTGATCCACCCGACGTTCGCCTCGGCCCTCGAGTACGGAGGAGGCCTTCTCGTCGTTGACGTCGCCGTCATACGCCTGGTCGCTCGAACGTTCGATCGTGAGCGGTTGATCACGGGCGCCCGAGCGTCGCGCCCGAGTTGAGGCGACCCGGGTGTCGCGAGTCTGATCGCCCGGCCCTCATGTCGACGTGACGGGTGTGCTACAAACGATCGAGCGCGCATCGATGCGAAGCACGTGGATCGGCTCACGAGCCGCCGACGGATGGATATCTCAACGATGGAACTTCGAATATTCTGCGAACCACAACAAGGTGCCTCCTACGACCAGTTGCTCGAGCTCGCTCTCGCTGCGGAAGAGGGTGGCTTTGGCGCCTTCTTTCGCTCCGACCACTACCTCAAAATGGGCTCGGTCAGCGGACTTCCCGGTCCCACCGACGCCTGGGTGACCCTCGCCGGACTCGCGCGCGACACGACGCGGATTCGACTGGGCACCCTGCTCTCCTCGGCGACATTTCGACTTCCCGGCCCCTTGGCTATCACGGTCGCCGAAGTCGACGCGATGAGCAACGGTCGAGTGGAACTCGGACTCGGCGCGGGCTGGTTTGATGACGAACACTCGGCCTACGGCATACCCTTTCCTTCTCTCGGGGAACGCTTCGAGAGGTTAGAGGAGCAGCTGGCCATCATCACGGGGCTGTGGACGACGAACCTCGACTCGACGTTTAGCTTCTCTGGACGGCACTATCAGCTTTCGAACAGTCCGGCGCTACCGAAGCCCGTGCAGCAACCACGACCGCCCATCATCGTCGGGGGACACGGCGTCAAGCGCACCCCGCGCCTCGCCGCGCGCTTCGCCGACGAGTTCAATGTTCCCTTCGCCTCCTACGGCGACGCCCAGTCGCTGTTCGCACGCGTCGACGAGGCCTGTCTCGCGATCGATCGTGACCCCTCGTCGCTCCGTCGCTCCGTCGCGCTCGTGGTGTGCTGCGGCCGCGATGACGCCGAAGTGGCCCGCCGAGCGGCCAACATCGGGCGCGGCGTCGAGGAACTCTCCCTCAACGGGCTGGCCGGAACGCCGTCGCAGCTGGTGGAAAAGATCGACACGTACCGACTCCTCAACGTGTCGCGCATCTACCTCCAGGTACTCGACGTTGACGACCTAGACCACGTGGGCCTGGTAGCGGATGAAGTTCTCGCCGACGTGGCTGGCTGGGACGTCACCGATCTCTGGTCGGGTCGGTCACGCTCTTTCCAAGACGGCCACAAACGGTTCCCTGACGCCGGTGCCCACGACGTCTCGCACTCGCCATCCGGTACCGCGAACGATCTCGCGTAACTCGGTGCGCGACACGAAGAGCCAGTCGAACCACGGGCCCACCTCTCCGCCGTAGTGATAGCGAAAGCGAGCGTGGCCCGGGGGCAGCCCCCGCTCGACGTTGTGTCGGTAGTACCTGCGATCCATCGAGGGCGCTCCGCCAAAGTAGGCGCTCGTGCTTTCAACGAAAATGCGGGTCGACGGTCTCGTGCGTCTCGCCCACTCGCCCAGGCGGCGCCGGGCGCCCTCGGGCGTAGCGAAGAGGCCGAAGTTGTTGCCAAACATAACGAGAGAGTCGAAGGACGCGACCGATGAGCCGAGACGCTCGAGCGGACGGCACCAGACCTCGCGGACGCCTCGATTCGTGGCGGCTTGCAGGGCCAGCGGCGACGCGTCCAGCCCCACCACCTCGACCCCGCGTTGCTGTAGGTGCAGCGCCACGCGACCGGCTCCGCAACCGACGTCGAGCACTCGACCGGTAACGAGGCGAATCGCCTGGCGTTCCGCCGGCGGCCAGCCGCGGACCCCCGAGAGATAGACCTCGGGCCCCGCGCCGACATCGAAGAACCCGTCGTCGCGTTCGACGACTTCTGGCGTGGTGCCACCGTTCGACCAATCAAGCAGGGCCTGGCCGAAGACGTCGGTACCGCGAGGCGTGGGGCTCAACCCTCTCCACCGGGTTCGGGAAGTGATCGATAGAGGTCGGGGCGCTGGAGCGCCAAGATATCTATCTGAGTGCGGCGCCGATCCACCTCGCGCGTATCGATCGTGGCCACCAGAACGTCCTCGCCGTCGACGTCAGATTCGGCGAGCACCTCTCCCCACGGCCCGATGATCATCGAGTGACCAAACGATGAGAAGCCCTCCGCCGACGTGCCCGCCTGGGCGGCGGCGATCACGTACGCGTGATTCTCGATAGCCCGAGCTCGCAGGAGCACCTCCCAATGGACACGCCCCGTCGCCACCGAGAACGACGACGGTACGGCCAGCACCGTCGCGCCGTGAGAACTGAGTCGTCGATACATCTCGGTAAAGCGCAGGTCAAAGCAGACGGAGAGACCCAGGGCGAAACCCGGAGCGTCCGTGACGACGAGGCGATCACCGGGCGCGATGCTGCGCGACTCGTACTGTTCCACCTCGCCGGGCACATTGATATCAAAGAGGTGGCCCTTTCGATAGGTGGCCACGATGTCGCCGCTCGCCGCCAAGACCACGCTCGTGTTGTAACTCTTCGAAGGATCGGGAGAACGCTCCAGCATGCTTCCCACGTGGAGCGTGATTTGGCTGGTGCGCGCGACGTCCGCCAGTCGCGCGGTGGTCGGACCGGGGATGCTCTCCGCGACGTCGAAGTAGCGCGAGGTCGGGCCGCGATAGTTGAAGTACTCGGGCAACTGCACGTACGTCGCCCCGGAGGAGACCGCCGACCGCACGCCCGCGATGGCACGTTCGAGGTTCTCCTCGGTGTTCGAGCCCGACGCGAGTTGAACTGCGGCGACCCGCACGGTGCTAGCGGTCATGACTCCTCCTTAGGACTCCATGATCGCAGACTCCCGTCAACGGGGTGAAGCCGCCCTGCCTCTGACGCTCCGCACTAGCCGAGCAACGCGTCCAGCAGAGCCGCACGAATCGCCGGTCGACTCCCAAAGGCCAGGAGCACCGTGGCCTCTCGAGCCGTTCGCTCGCCGACATCCCCGCGTAGCACCGAGGAACTCCCGCGATGGGTGCACAGGGTGCTGGCGGCCCGAGCCGCGAGTTCCGATGCTCTCGCGCGCGCTCGAGGCATCGACTCCGTATCCGCCTGGTCGAGAAAGTCCCTGGCCTCGTCAAGTTCGACGTCGAGAGGTGACTCACCGATCAGCGCGCAACAACGTCGAGTGAGGCCAAGTGCCAGAGAGCCGTTGAGTCGCAGTCCCGGACCCGCTTCCTGGGCGGGGTCGTAGGCGATCTGTGACACCACCCAAGTGTTGTCGACCACGAGGGAATCAAATGCGAGTGCCACCGTCGACGTGGCGTTGAGGGCCGACATCTCGTGACGCCGCGCACTGAGCCCGAGCTGTTCTCTCGGTGCGATCAACACGTTCACCAGCGTGTCTTGGGGACCTCGTGCGGCGACGAAGAGTTCATTAACCAGACTCCAGCCACTCACCCACGGCGCCGACCCGTCGATCGTCCAGCCCCCTCGCGTCGGGGTCGCCCTCAGACGAGGCGGGCCTGGCAGGAGGCCGGCCAGGGCGACTCCGCCCTTCACCTCTCCTCCAATCACACGGTCTTTCATGCCCACCAGCATCTCGCTCGCGTCGGGGTCAAGAACCGAGGCCAGAAGCCGCAGGTGCTGGATCCAGACGAACGTCGAGGCAAGACAGGCCGCCGCCAGCTCTTCGACGACGCGGCACACTTCCGCCAGGCCAAAGCCCAGACCGCCCTCGGCCACCGGCGCGAACGCGCCGTACAGCCCGAGGTCGGCCAGAAGCTCTAGGTGGTCAAGCGGCAGCGTCTCGGCTCGATCAACGTCCGACGCGTCGCTCTCGAAACGCTCGACGACGTTCGCCAACCTCCGATCAAAGTCAGCCACGCTTAGCTCCAGATTCGCCGTCTCTTACAGAGCACCATACGCATACTCCAACTCGTCGCTCGCGGTGCCGATGTACTGTTTGGTACATGAGCCCGCGCCTCACGCCACCCTTTCGAGCCGATCATGTCGGCAGCCTGCTGCGACCACCGGAACTTCTCGAGGCTCGAAAGGCCTTCGCCGAAGGACGAATCGAAGCCAATGACCTACGAAGAGAGGAGGATCGCGCTATCCGTGACGCCGTGGCGCTCCAAGAGAATCTCGGTTTTCAAAGCGCCACGGACGGCGAGTTCCGCCGCACGTCGTGGCACATGGACTTCATCTACCAACTCGGCGGGATATCAAGAACCGACGAGCAGTTGCAGGTCGCCTTCAAGAACGCAGAAGGCACGACATCCTTCACCTCCGCGGCCTTGAGGGTGGAAAGTCACGTAGCGATCGACGACACCATTTTCGCCGACGCGTTTACCTTCTTGAAATCCGTCGTCACGACCGCGGTGCCCAAACTCACCATCCCCTCGCCCAGCATGGTGCACTACCGTGGCGGTGCGGCGGCCATCGATCCGGCAATCTATCCCGACGTTGACGAGTTTTGGAACGACCTGAGCGCCGCCTACGCCGAAGAGATTCGACGCCTCGGTGAGTTGGGCTGTACGTACTTACAACTCGATGACACCTCTCTCGCCTATCTCAACGACCCGGCCCAGCGTCAGATGATCGCCGATCGCGGCGACGACGCGCAGCACCAGCACCTTCGCTACATCAAGCAGATCAACGCGGCGCTCGTGGGACGCCCTGAGGGCATGGCCGTCACCACCCACTCGTGTCGAGGAAACTTTCAGTCCTACTGGGCCGCCGAAGGTGGCTACGACTTCGTGGCGGAAGCTCTCTTTAGCGAGCTCAACGTGGACGGTTTCTTCCTGGAGTACGACGACGATCGCTCGGGGAGTTTCGAGCCGCTTCGCTTCGTGCCCAAGGGCAAGATGGTGGTGCTGGGCCTCGTCACGACCAAGCGCGGAACCCTGGAAACGAAAGACCAACTAAAGCGCCGCATCGACGAGGCCAGCCAGTTCGTGCCGTTGGACCAGATCTGCCTCTCGCCGCAGTGCGGGTTTTCCTCGACGGTCGAGGGCAACAGCATCTCCTTCGACGAAGAAGTGGCCAAGTTGCGTCTCGTGGTAGATACCGCCCACGATGTGTGGGGTTGAGGCTCCGCGCCACTCGTCGAAGCGATACGAGGTCGTCCTCATCCCCCTAGGGAGTCAGGATGATCTTGCCGTGGGCGTGCCCACTCTCCAATTTCTCTAACGCGGCCGTCGCGTCGGCCAGAGGGTACCGCGAGTCAATGATCACCTTGAGGGTTCCCGCCTCGACCCGCCGTAGTAGCTCAAGGCGAGCGGCCTCACGAATCTCCGTGCCCGGATCCCCACCCCCACCGATGACCTGCGCTCCTAACGCCTTGGCGTGTCCGGACGCGACGATGGTGACGATGCGGTCTTTGTGCGCTAGCGCGAACGAGACGTCCCCGGCCTCGGTGCTGCCCACCAGGTCCAGCGCCGCGTCGACGCCGTCAGGGGCGAGGGCGCGAACTCGTTCCAGGAGCCCCTCTCCGTAACTCACGGGCTCCGCGCCGAGACTGCGAAGCAGGTCGTGTTGGGCTTCGCCGGCCGTGGCGATCACCGTGGCGCCATCACCTCGTGCGAGTTGCACGGCCATGAGACCGACGCCTCCCGAGGCGCCGTGAATCAACACCGTGTCGCCCGCGCTCACGCGCGTCACCGTCAGGGCATGTACCGCCGTCGTACCCGTCAGCATTAACCCACTGGCCTCTTCGAACCCCATCACGTCGGGCTTGGGAAGGATCGTGTCGGCAGAAGCGAGCACGTGGGTGGCGTACCCGGCGTGGGCCCGATAGATAATCACGTTGTCCCCGACGCGTATTGGACCGCGGGGGCCGACGACTTCTCCACCGATCGCTCGCACCACGCCCGAGACCTCGAGTCCGAGCGCCATCGGTAGCTGCGCGGGATCGTTGCCGTACGTCCCGCTAAAGAGCTTGTAGTCGATGGGGTTCGTCCCGGCCGCGCGCACCTCGATCAGCGCTTGCCCGTCGGCCGGATCGGCGAGTTCGCTTTCAATAGTCGTGAGTACTTCAGGACCCCCGTATGACGGTGCGACGACAGATGTGATCTTCATAAGGCGGACGTTACCCGGCGATCGCGCCGATCCACCCGCCGTCGCCGTAGGTCAGTGGCCCCTAACCTCGCTCGCGGCGTCCTCGTGACGCTACTCGGGTCTCACGCCGTGATGGCGCGACCACCGACGGTCGCGCGCGTACAGAGTAGGTAGCTGTTGGGCGAGTTGTCGGTAGACCTGGGCGACCTCGGGAGACGGGTGGAATACCACACCCGGAGAGTGAACAACGACGTCCTCCACTCGCCTTCGGCCGAGGGCGACAGAGGCGAGCAGGGCGACTCCGCGCACCTGCGCCAACAGCGGTTGGGGGATCTGCTCCACGTCGCGGTCCAGGGTGTCCGCGTAGATCTGGCACCACAGCGCCGACTGCGCTCCCCCGCCCAGAAGTCGCACCGGGCTCAACCTCTGCCCGGTGAACTTCTCCACGTAGCGAAAGAGCCACGCGCTATTCGCCGCGACTCCCTCCATCACCGCGCGAACGAGGTCCGCCGTGGAGGTCGTGAGTGAGAGATTGGTGAATCCCGCCCGTAGGCGCTTGTTACCGACGGGGGAACGTTCGCCGGCCAGC
This sequence comes from uncultured Acidimicrobiaceae bacterium, assembly GCA_963849705.1. Lineage (GTDB taxonomy): Bacteria > Actinomycetota > Acidimicrobiia > Acidimicrobiales > RAAP-2 > RAAP-2. The sequence continues at coordinate 46,843 of CAWKII010000001.1, forward strand.
CAGGGCGTGAAGAGAACGCCGCGGGACCCCGGCGGCGAGGTCGCGGCGAGTGCCGTCATCTCGGTGAAGCCCATCACGGGTCCCTCCGCGGCCAGTACGCCCTGGAGCCACTCCAGTGACTTGGCGCCCGTGTCTTGTGAGTTGATCATGAGATACGAGCCGTCCGAGAGTCCGGGCACGGCGGCGATGGAGTGCGCGATGTCGGTTTTCTTCTTCGGCAACGGACAACTGATCCAGGACGTCGTCGACAGAGCGAGATGGGTGTCGTAGAGGCGAGTCGCCCCCGCGCCGAGAGCCGCGGCGTGAAAATCGGGAACTCCCGTGACGACGGCCGTGTCGAGACCTACGCCCAGATCCGTCGCCACCGAGGGAGTGACGTTCCCGATGACCGAGCCGAAGGGCAGAAGTGGAGGTAGGTACTTCGTATCGATCCCCACGAGTGACGCCAGATGCCCGTCGTACTCGTAGCGATCGAGGTGTCGGTTGTCGGTCATCCAGAGAGCGAAGCGCGACGCGTGGGTCGCCGAGGCCACACCGCAAAAGCGCATGGTCAGATAGTCGACCGGCTCCATGAACCATCGAGTACGAGAGACCGCGTCTCGCTCCTCGTGTAGTAGGTACAGGATCTGGCCTACGGGATCGGCGCCCGTCGGGGACGGACCGCCGCCGGTCCTTCGCACGAACTGCAGGGCCTTTCTCGCGTTGTAGCCCTGAAACGCTCCGCCAATAGCCGGGCGCGAGTAACGGCCGCCGCGGGTGTCGAGCCAGGTGAGACACGGCCCCGTAGGACGGCCCTCGTCGTCGACCGGCACCGTTGAGGCGTACTGACCGGTGATCGCGACGGCCCGCACTCGAGCGGCCGCGCCCGTCGCGGCCAAGAGGCGTTGGGAGGACGCCACGATCATGGTCCACCACTCGTTGGCGTCTTGGGTCGCCTCGCCATCGGTCCCGTAGTGAGTCTCCACGTGGTGCACTTCGTGGGCGATGACCTCGCCGTCCAGTGTGACGAGGGCGACTTTGGGGCCGCCCGTGCCGAGATCCACGCAGAGCGCGAGCTCGTCGTCGCTCACGGCGCTGGAATGGAAGACTGCTTGTCCATCATGTCGGCCATCACGGCCCTAATGAAGATGTCGGCCTCGTCGCTCGGTCCGCCCAACACTCCGCCGTAGATGGCGCCGGACTTCGCCGGTTCGTCCCGGTGCGTCAGGGCGAACTCGACGGCGTCGGCGAGGTCCCGCTCCCACTTCTCCGCGACGCCCGGCAGCGTCTGGGGGCGGGTCACCGCCATGTGCAGCGCGTTGGGGTACTGCTGGCCGTTAAGACGCCATCCTCTCGTGCGAAGAAAGTCATTGACCAGGTAGACGTCGTACTCGTCGGAGGTGAAGGAGAAAAGAAAGCTCGGCCGGCCCAAGATTCGCAGCGACTCGTGACTCCGCACGGCTTCTTGCATCGTGGCCGACGTCGAGAAGATCTTCTCCGCGTAGTTCCGATAGCCCGATCGACCCAGATGCACCATCGCCGCCCAGGTCGCCGCCAGCAGTCCCGCCGAACGCGAGCCGTCCATCCCGGGTGAGCAGTACTTTCCGCCCGACCAGTCGGTGAGGTAGAAGTACTGGTCGTTGCGCAACGCCTTATCGGCGAAGCACAACACGCTGGTGCCCTTGAGCGCGTAGCCGTACTTGTGGGTGTCGGCGGAGATCGTGGTCACACCCGGCACCGCGAAGTCAAAGGGGGCGATGTCGTAGCCGAGTTCTCGACCAAAGGGCAGGATAAAGCCGCCCAGACAGCCGTCGACGTGCAGACCGATCCCGTGCTCGAGGGCCAACTGGCCGAGTTCTTCGATCGGGTCGATCGTGCCGTAGCCGTAGTTAGAGGCCGAGCCGATCAGGGCCAGCGTGTTGGCGTCGATGTTCGCCGCCACCCACTCGAGGTCGACTTGGGTGGTCACGGGGTCGACGGGGGCGATTCTCATCTCGACGCCGAAGAGATGGCCCGCCTTGCTAAAGGCCGGGTGTGCCGTCTCGGGCTTGATCATGTTGGGCCGGCCCGTGGTCGCGACGTGTTCGCGGTACGCCAAGACGGCGTGGGCGATTGATCCCGAACCGCCTGACGTCACCAGTCCGGCGGGTGTCGTGTCCTTCACGGCCTTCGCCCCCAGCAGATCGAGGGTCATGGCGATGACCTCGGCTTCGAACTTGGTCGAACTCGGACACATGTCGCGTTGGAGTGAGTTGACGTAGGAGAAGTGAGAAAAGGCTTCGTTCAGAAAGTTGTAGTGGTCGTGGTCGCCGCAGTACATGGTGCCCGAGCACTGGCCGCCCTCCCAGACCGGGTTCTCGGCCCTCGACATCGCGGACAGCATCGAGAGCACCTCGTCGGTTCCCGTGCCCTCTTCGGGGAGCGTGCGGTGAACCTCGAACTGTTCTTCGTAGGGAAAACCAGCCATACATACTCTCCTCGTGCTCGTAGGAAATCGTAAGCGACGCCCTTACCACCCGTTATCGTTCGCTCCTGTACGCGAAGTTCTGCCATAGAGGAGGTCTCCATGACGACCACTCCCAGCCCGCGAGCCACCGTCGCCGTTCTCGGCGTCGGGCAGATGGGCTCGCCGATGGCCGCACGGCTGATCGACGCGGGCTTTCACGTCAGGCTCTGGAACCGCTCCCCCGAACCACTCACTCCCCTCGTCCAACGAGGGGCTCGCGCTGAGGAGTCGCCCGCGGCGGCGGCCCGCGGCGCGGACATGGTGTTGACCATGTTGCCCGACGGCGCCATCGTGCGCGACGTCATGGAGAGGAGTGGCGGCGCGCTCGCCTCCATGGGTGCCACGACCACCTGGCTCCAAATGAGTTCCGTTGGCGTGGAGTGGGCCGAGACGCTGAAGAGAGTGGCCGACGCGCACGGCGTCGCGTACGTCGATGCTCCCGTGTCGGGCAGCATCGGCCCGGCGAAAGAAGGAGCCTTGATCGTGTTGGCCAGCGGTCCCGAGGACTCCCACGAGCGCGTCGCTCCCGTCTTTGACGCCCTGGCGAAAGAGACGGTCTGGCTCGGAGCCGCCGGTGCGGGCTCACGGGCGAAACTCGTTCTGAACAACTGGCTCGTCGATCTGGTCGAGTCGACTGCCGAGACGCTGCACTTCGCCACCGGACTCGGGCTCGACCCCGAGGTGATCATCACACTCCTCGAGGGCGCGCCCATTGGCTCGCCCTACGCGGTGGCGAAGGCGCGCAGCATGCTGGCCGGAGACTTCTCCTCCAACTTTGCCCTCAAACTCGCACTGAAAGACGCGACCCTCTCACTCGAGGCGGCAAAGGCGGTGAACATCGATCTACGCCTCACCCAGAGCCTGGTGGCGTCGTGGCAGCGCGCCGTCGAGATCGGACGCGGTGACGACGACGTCTCGGTGGTGTATCGCACCGACGAGTGAGGGAGCGAGAGCTCTCGCTGCAACCCGCGGGTGGACGGATAGTTTCGGCCCGTGTAGCGTCCGAGTCGACGAACGCTCAGGAGGACACGATGTCGGACGTAACACAGCCCCACGACGAGGTCGAGGGAACTCCCTTCCCCATCACGACCGCTCTCACCTACCCGGACCACGACGTGCAGCAGAGCCTGGGCATGGTCTTTGGTGTCGTGGTTCGTTCCATGGGCATCGCCCGCGGCATCGGTGCAGCGCTGAAGTCTCTGGCCGGTGGCGAGGTGAAGCTCTACACGCGCCTGGTCGAAGACAGCCGACGCCACGCGCTCGACCGAATGATCGACAACGCCAAACTCCTCGGCGCCGACGGCATTGTCTCGATGAGGTTCGACTCGTCCGAGATCGGCCAGGGGATGACCGAGATAGTGGCCTACGGCACGGCCGTCACGTTGGCCGCGAAGCGGTAGCCGGCCGTGGGCGCCGTCGTAGCAGTTCTGGCCGTCGTGGTGGTGGTCTGCTTCTTCATCAGCATCTTCGTGCGTCGGCACGGAGAAAGCGGTCGGCCCCACGCGGACTGGCGACGGACCGAGGAGGTCTTCCACGACCCCTCCACCAACCGGGTGATGAGGGTGTGGCTCGACCCCTCGGGCGAGCGTCACTACGTGCCCGAAGAGAAAACCGCGTCGTAGCGACCGCCGAGTGGCGCTTAGTTTCGAGGGATGCCGCCAGCCTTGGCCGAGTCGATAATGAACTGCGTCGCGGCGTCCACGCCGTTGAGAAACAACTCGTCCTGACGATCGCGCGACAGGTCGAAGTCGGTCGAGCCGATCCCGGCGTTGTCGACGAAGATGGTCCGGGCGCCCGCGCGTTCGTGAACAGCGTTGACGTCCCAGTCGCTCATGGCCGTCTTTAGGCAGTGAAGGGCCACCTCCATCGCCGAGCCGCATGGTTCACTCGAGGGCACCTCGGTCTGGAGCTGAGAAAGGCGAACTCCGATGGTGGGCCAACGTGGCGGCTTCCCGTCGACCCGGTCGAAGGCGTGAATCGGAAACTTCTCGAGCAGGGCTCCGTCTACCCACGTTTGGGTCCCGCCGGCGAAGCGGACGGTTCTCGTCGTACCGCCCGGCCCCGCCACGTCAACGGTGGCGTCGTGCGCCTTGAAGTGCACCGGCTCGAAGATAAAGGGAATGGACATGGACGCTCTCACCGCGGCGACGGGGTCCTCCTCGTCCGGGTGGTGCCCGTACAACGGATAGTCCCAGGGAAGTCGTGCCACCTGACCCCTCGTGATATCAGACGTAAAGACCACCAGTCGATAGCCGCGACCTTCAGCGACGCTGAGGTCCGCGTCGTCCTCGGGAGTCAACTTGAGATCAGCGAAGGTCCTGACGCCCAGGGAGTCGTGCAGGATTGGACGCAGCCACGTTTCTAAGTAGTCGCCGGAGTAGACGCCCGTGCGATCGCTCAGTATCGCCGCGTCGACGAGAAGGTCGCCCACCTTTCCGCCGGCGCGTTCGAAGATCTGATGCACCTTGCCGTTGGTCATGAAGTTCTTGAAGTCAAGGGTGACCGAGTGCTGGAGCAGTTCGGTCATGTCGCGACCGGTTTGGGCGATCCCGGCCACCATGCTGGCCACGACCGCTCCCGCGCTCGTGCCCGCGACCGCGCGAAATGAGTACCCCGCTTCGGCCAGCGCCATCACCGCGCCGACCAGGCCGGCGGCCTTGACCCCGCACCCTTCGAGCACCAGGTCGGCGCGCAGTTCTCGCTGGCCCCCTCGAGAAGGATTCTCCCATCCGTCCAGTTCGCGTAGGCGATCGGCCGCCTCGAGAAACTCGTCCTGGCGGGCCTTTGGTCGCTCGTATCCGTAGGGAGAACTCACGCGAGCGATGGAACCGGTCATCTCTACCCCCTCCACGGTTTCACCGTGAGCACCAGTCTGGCTCAGGAAGGAAGGGCTATCACGAGACAGCTGGTGGTGGCGGTAGCCACCACCTTGCCCGCACCGTCGACGATCTCGGCACTGGCGAAGGCCACTCGTCGTCCAGGCTTCGTCACCACACCGGTGGCGCGCAGGAGGCCCGACTCGACCGACACCGCCCGCAGGTAGCTGACGTTGAGGTCGATCGAGGTGTACGTGAACCCCTTCTCGAGGGTGGTCTGCACCGCGCACGCACTGACCGTGTCGGCCAACGTGCACACCAGACCCCCGTGAACCACCCCGATGGGGTTGTAGACGGACTCGTCGGGCTCGCACTCAAAGATCACGGTCCCCGACTCCGCCGCGACCATGCGCATGCCCATCAAGACCGCGATCGGCGGCGGAGGGACGACGCCGTCACGAATGGCTCGCAGAAACTCAAGACCGCTCATCGAAGGGACCATCGACGACGTCATCAGGGGGTCGCGCCACTCGATGGTCTTGGATTTAGCGACGCCCCACTTGGCGTACTCATCCCCGGCGTCTGGAGGTGGTGGCACGGACACTCGGACTCCCTTCGAGAAAACGTTGGTCACGTTCTAGTGGGAACCGGTCGGCCCGGGCCGCGATCCTTTTACCGGCGTCTAGGCCGCCGTGGTGGTGCGAAAGCGACGCAGGGCCAGGGGGACACAGATCGCGATAATGAGCAAGCACCAGAAGATCATCGAGATGACCGGGTGAGTCAGTTGCCAAGAACCAGTCGAGTGCGTACCTTGCGTGACGTAGCGAACCGAGGCCACGAGTGACGACAGCGGATCCCACTCGCCAATAACGCGGGGAACCAACTTCATCCCCGCGATGGGCACGAACGCCCCCGCGAGGAAGGACAGGGGGAAGACAATCGCGAAACCGATGCCCTGCATGGCGTCGGAACTCTTGACGACCATCCCCATGAGCACCCCAAACCACGTGAACGCCGTGAGGCCCAAGAGGAGTAGACCGACCAACTCAAAGCCCGTGGCGATAGTCAGATGCGGTCGCCACCCGAGTCCGATGCCGATCGCCGCCACGATGACCATACCGAGGATCTGCTCGAGAATCTGCCCGATGACTTGGGCGGAGATGACCGACAGTCTCGTCACGGGAAGCGATCGAAAACGGTCGACGACGCCGCTCGTAAAGTCGCCCGCCGTCGCCACGCCCGCCCCGATGACCCCGAAGGCCAGACTCTGACCGATCAGGCCCGGCAGGAGATAGTTCTGATAACTCATCCCGGTGATGTGAATCGCTGAACCGAAGACGTACAGGAACAACAAGGTGAAGACGACCGGCTGGATGGTGACGTCGCTGAGCCGCGACGGCACCCGGGGGATCGTTCGAAGTCCCCGGCCGACCAGGAGCCCCGTCTCACGCACGTAGCGAGTGAATCGGTTCGGCCGCGCGGGCAGCGCCTCATAGGACGTCGGCGTGCCGGGGAACGTGAGCGTGGTCATCGCAGGGCCTCTTCTAGGTCGTTGGCGGGAGTGTCATCGAGCGGCTGCCCGGTCAAGGCCAGGAACGCGTCATCGAGCGTCGGACGGCGAAGGGCAATCTCGTCCACTTCGACGTTGAGGTCGTGCACGGCACTGGCCACGAGCGCCAAATCGTTGACGTCGTGTGGTGCGGGGATCGAGATCATGCGCTGTTCTCGCGACGTGGTGAGTTCGAACTTTGACGACAGACCAGTGACCAATCGTTCGAGACCGGCGCCATCAGCCGCGATCACATCGACCCGCTGGTCACCGATGCGGGCTTTTAGGTCGTTCGCGGTGCCCGCGGCCGTAGATCGGCCGTGGTCGATGAGGACGATGTAGTCAGCCAGGGCGTCGGCCTCTTCCAAGTACTGCGTGGTGAGAAAGAGAGTGACGCCGGTGGCGACCAGCTCTCGAATCGTGCTCCACACCACTTGGCGACTTCGTGGGTCCAGGCCCGTCGTCGGTTCATCCAGGATCAAGACGCGGGGCTGAACCACGAGGCTCGCGGCCAGGTCGACCCGTCGACGCTGTCCCCCCGAGACGGACTTGACGAGCTTGTCGCGAAACTCGCCGATGTCGAAGCGTTCAATAAGGTTCTCGGTAACGTGGGCCGCGGACTTTCGTGAGTAACCACGCAGACGCGCCATCAACATCAAGTTTTCGCTCGCGGTGAGGTTGTCCTCGAGGGCGGCGAACTGCCCGGTGAGTGAGAGCACGCTGCGCACCGCGTCGGCGTCGTTGACCACGTCGTACCCGCAGACGGTGGCCGAGCCGCTGGTGGGCTCAATGAGCGTGGCCAGCATTCGCACGATGGTGGTCTTGCCCGCTCCATTCGGTCCGAGCAGTGAGACGACGGATCCGGCGGCAACCTCCAAGTTGAAGCCGTCAACGGCCGTGAAAGTACCGAAACGCTTGGTGAGGCCCTCGGTGACGACGACCAGTTCTTTCGATGACATGGGTCTCCCTTCGCGGCAAATCATACAGTGACTAAAAAGATTTAGCAACTAGAAGATTAGTTAATTTTGCGTTACACTGGAGTGATGAGCATTGAGGACGATAGCGGGGCGACTTTGGGCGAGGTGTCGTCGGCCGAACCCTTTGAATTGCTGGGCCTGCGAGAGCGCAAGAAGAACCTCATGAGACAGCTCATCTCCGATACGGCCACCCTCATGTTTCTGCAGCGGGGCTTCGATGAGGTCAAAATAAGCGAGATCGCGGCGGCCTGTGACGTCTCAGAAAAGACCATCTACAACTACTTTCCGACCAAGGAGTCGTTGATGCTCGATCGAGAAGAGTCATCCGCGAAGTCCCTTCGCCAGGCACTCGGGCCGAACGCGGAACATATCTCCCCCACCGACGCGGTCGTGCAAATCTTGGCCGACGAGATGGACCAGTTCGTCTCCAATCTCGACGAGATCAGCGACATTGGCTTCAACGTGATCGTACGGTTCAACGATCTCATTGAGGGAACGCCGTCTCTGAGGGCGGCGCGCGCCGACATGATCAGCCGTCTCGCGCAGATCGCGGCGGAGTCCCTCGCCGCCCGGGCGGCCGTCGATCCGAGCGACCCCGAACCTCAGATCGCGGCTGACGCCCTGCTCGGGCTCTGGCGCATCTACTACGGAGCCATCCTTAAGTACTCCGAACACGATCTCTCACCCGCGGGCGTTCGTGACGCCGTCATGAACGACGTCCGCCGGGCCGCGCGTCTGATCGATACGGGTCTATGGTCTTTCGCGACCGTCGTCCAGGGCGAGAGCGGCCGACAGCAGTTCAAGGCCGCGTCGGAAGCTTCCATCGAGGCTCGCCGTCAAGTGCTCAACGCCATCAAAGAGGCGCGTGACGCGTGGCGCACGATCAAGACCGACATCGATGCGAGAGGTCGAGAAGAACGCGACGCCGTGCGCTACAGCCATCACCAGGTGCATCGCGACGCGCAAGAGATCAGGCGCGAAACGCAGGAAATCAAGCGCCTGGCGAAGCGCCAAGGTGAAGAGCTCAAACAGGCGATCAAGCAGGCGCGAAAGTCCGGGTTTAAGAAGCCCTGAACTCGCGTCTTCGCGTGGCGGCCCTTAGTCTCACAAGCAGGGATGGCCGTGAGTTGGCTAGAGACTCGGTGGGGCCACGTGAGAGAAGGCACAGATGAACGCGAAGGATCTACTGGGCAAGGTCGGGAACAATCTTTCGGTGGGACGCTCGTTCGGCCCCGCCTACGAAAAAGACGGACTGTTCGTCATTCCGGTCGCTCTCGTCGCGGGCGGTGGCGGAGGTGGTGAAGGTCCCGCGGGGGCTTCGTCCCCGAGCGAGACCAGCGACGAGGAGAGCGAAGAAGAGTCGCCCTATGGTTCGGGCGGCGGATTCGGAGGAGTCGTCTTCCCCGTCGGCGCCTACGTCGTCAAAGACGACGACGTTCGCTGGGTTCCCGCCGTGAACGTCACGCTGCTCGCGTTGGTGGGGCTCGGCCTCCTTCGATTCGTCGTGAAATCTTCGACCAGGTCTCACAAGCGTCGACGCGACTAGCACCCTCTTCGCGGCCGACGTGGTCGCGGAGAGGCTCAAGACGGTCCGCCTTCTCGTGCCATCTGGGGGCCGGTCAGAACAACAGCTCATCAAACTTTTGGTTGATTCCACTATTTTCGCTCTTCCCCACCTAACGTAGAGAGCATGAAACTCGACGTGTATCGCAGTTGTTCGCGCCAGGAAAAGGGCCTGGTGCTGGACGCTTTTTGGCGCGCTAACGTAAAATCGTCAGAGCGAATCCACCTTGCGGCCGTGCAGTACGGTCCCTACGCCGTCCTCTGTCTTCTGGCCGTGGCGGTCGAACTCGCCATCATTATCGGGCTGTCTCTCAGCCGGGTCGACGTGATTGGTGTCGTCGCCATCATCTTGGAAGCCGTGGCCGTTGCCTCTTTATGGTGGGCGATGGTGCGAACGCGCGCCGTTCGCCGTGAGGCGCCGAGTAGGTTAGTGACTCACTGACGAGTGAACCGACGACTTGCCCGCGGATGCGCTGACGCTCTGGCCGTCGATGGCTTTACGAAGCAAGTTCGCAAGTTTCGAACGCTCTTCCTCGTCGAGCGCTCCGAGAATCTCGTCTTCTAAAGTCTGCTGCGCCGCCTCCGCCCGGTGAAGCGCCTGACGTCCCTCACCGGTCATCGAGACGAGGTGTCGGCGACGATCCGTCGGATCGCGGCGCCGCTCCACTAGATCGGCCGACTCTAAGTCGTTGAGCAAAAGCACGCAGTAGTTGGTGTCGATGCAGAGTCCCTCAACGAGCGCTTGTTGCGTGACTTCGTCGTAGTCACGCAGGTACGACAGCGCCGCGAGTTCCTTCAACGTCTGGCCCAGCAGTTCCGGCGTGCTTCGGCGACTGATAAGTCGTGACAGTAGCGTGAGCAACAGGATCGGTCCGGTGGACGAATTTTCATCCATGGAACTTAATGGTAGTGACGTGTCGATATTCATGCTATCATGATTATACCGCTTCCACGATGGTAATGATTCATTGGGAAGTGTTCCCCACCTTAGTAACGAAGGACTCCGTCCATGACCCTTTTATCTCCCTCCTCATCAGGAACTACCGAATCTCGCCGCTGGATCGCTCTCGTCGTCGTCTGCCTGGCCATGCTCATGAGCGCGTTGGACTCGTCCATCGTCAACGTCGCACTACCTTCCATTCAGCGAAGCCTGCACTTCTCCCCGTCTGGTCTCACGTGGGTCGTTGACGCCTATCTCATCGCCTTTGGCAGTTTCTTACTCCTGGCCGGTCGTCTCGGTGACCTGCTTGGTCGCAAGAAAGTGTTCCTCAGCGGCGTCGCGCTCTTTACGTCGTCGTCGTTGATCTGCGCGCTGGCACAGAACCAAGCGACGCTCATTACCGCCCGCTTCTTTCAGGGCCTCGGTGGCGCTGTCTCGACGTCGGTCATCGTGGCCATCATCGTCACGGAGTTCACGGGCGCCCAAGAACGCGCCAAGGCCATGAGCTCGTACATGTTCGTGGCGGTAGGAGGCGGGTCGATTGGCCTCCTGGTCGGAGGAGTGTTGACCCAAGCCGTCAGCTGGCACTGGATCTTCGTGATCAACGTACCGATCGGCATCATCACCTTGGTCCTTGGCTCGCTGTTGATTCGTGAGAACGAGGGACTCGGCGTGCGCCAAGGAATCGATATCGCCGGTTCGCTCCTCATGACCGTGGCGCTCATCGTCGGCATCTACGCCATCGTGACCTCCTCGACCTACGGCTGGCTCTCCTCGCACACGCTCGGCTTTGGCGGCGCGGCGCTCATCCTCGGGAGCGTCTTCGTCGTCGTCGAGTCGCGCGTGACGAAGCCCATCATGCCCATGCGAATTCTTCAGTTGAAGAGTCTCACTGCCTCTAGCGTGGTGCGAGGGCTGACCTTCTCGGCCATGTTCGCGGTGTTCTTCTTCGGTGCTCTCTACATGGAGAAGGTGCTCGGCTACGGACCGCTCACGACCGGTCTGGCCTTCCTGCCGATGACCCTCGTGATGGCCATCATGTCGCTCGGCGTAACCAGCCGACTACTCGTGCGCTTCGGTCCCATGCGGCTGCTCATACCGGGCATGACTTCGGTGATGCTGGGCCTTCTACTACTGTCGCGCACTGGCGAGCACGCCCAGTACGCCTCCTCCGTTTTGCCCGCGCTGCTTCTCCTGGGTGGAGGAATGAGTATCTCCGCAGTACCGCTGCTCACGATCGCCATGGCCGACGTGCCAAAGTCTGACGCGGGACTCGCCTCGGGCATCGTGAACGTGTCGATGTGGCTCGCCTCGTCGGCGGCGCTCGCGGTCTTTGGCACCTTGGCCTCCAGCCGGACGCGCGATCTAAGCGCCCAAGGTAAGGGCATCTCCGACGCACTCGTCGCGGGCTATCACGAGACGTTCTTTATAGGAGCGCTTCTGGTGGCCGTCGGCCTGTTGGTCACGGTCATAGTGCTGCGCGCGCCAGCCAGAGAAGTAGTGCAGGCCACTGACGTCGGTTCATTTGACGAACGCGACGTCGAGGCCCTCGAGATCGCTCTCGCCGAGTTTTAAGAACTGCCCGCACCCGCTCGTCACTGGCGGGTGCGGGCAGCCGCCTGATGTGAACTTCCTGTCGCGTCAGCCCTGCGCGAACGACAGGTGCGCGTAGGCGGTCAAGCCGTCACCCGAGGTAACGACGAGAACGCACTGCCTCTCACAGGTGACGGTCGGACTGTCCTTAAGGTTTCTTCGCGCCCTTGACTGAACAGTAAATTCGTACGATCCCGAGCCGGTGTAGTCGGCCATTCCAAAAGGCTCCGCGGCGAGCTGACCGCCGCAGAGTGCTTTGGTGCGTCGGTACTCAGCCGCCGAGCACTCGGAGATCCAAAACTTCCCACTCGGCCAGAAGCCGCTCACGCTCACCCGCACCTTCTCGCCACTGTGTAACGCAACGGAGGGCGTCACGCGAACAGTGTGCGACAGTCCGACGATGCCTTTTGGTCCCATTTCTCGAACGTAGTCAACGGCCAGGTGCGCCGTCGAACCGTTCGAACACGCGGGCGGGACGAACTCCTGGGCCGGCCCTTCCGTCACCGACCGCACGACGAAGGTCCGGTGCGATGCGGCAAAGTCGATATCGAAACGCTTGTTCCCGCCGCCAAAACCACACCACGTAAACTCCACCACCGCCGATACGTTCGGAGTCACGATGATCGGCGCGACCGGTCGAGCGAGTGGAGTGTTCCAGTGATAGAGGGACTCAGACGACTTGATCGCGTGGCCGAACTGATCAAAAACGCGAATGGTCGGTTGACCGGACAAAGAGCAAGAGCCAGACACATTGTCTTGCAGAAAAACCGCGCTGTTGGCGTTGCCGGGATCGCCGGGATCAACAGTGACGTCCAACGCGCCAGGAGTGCACGCGGATACGGTGACAGCGCCGGAGGGCACCGACCCCGTGAGTGGGACGACGAGGGCAAGCGCGGCGATGAGGATGGCGGCGAAGGAGAGGCAATCTCTAAATCGCCGCCCGACCTGGCGGGTTCGACGTGCCTCGCGTCGTTCCACGCTCGCACGCTAGCCAGCCCCGTCTGCCCACACATTTCAGGTCTTGGAGATCCTGGCAGCCGGGCACCAGGGGGACCTAGTTCGTTACTCTGGGGGCAACTACCAGCTAGGAAGGGTCACCATGTCTAATGACTTCGCCATTGACATCGCCAAAATCCGAGACGACGCACAAAAGCATCTCAAGCAAGGCGCGCTCACCGCGGCCGACACCACGAACGTCCAACGCGTCATCGACGTTCTCAATAAGGTGATCGCCAGCGAGATGGTGTGTTACCTGCGTTATACGCAGAACGCCATCGTGGCCCAGGGAATTAGCCGCGAACAGGTGTCGGCAATGTTCGTGGACCACGCCAACGAAGAGCTCGGGCACTTCCAACGAGTGTCGGACCGCATCAACCAACTCGGGGGAAGCCCGGACATGAATCCCGCGACGCTGATGGAACGTGCCATCACCGACTACGTCGAGCCCGACGACCCGACCGACCTACAGGGCATGATCCGCGAGAATCTGCTCGGGGAGCGCATCGTCATCGAGGTCTACACGGAGATCGTCCACTGGCTCGGCGACGGCGACATAACCTCTCGTCGAATGATGGAGTCCATCCTCAAAGAAGAAGAGGATCACGCCGACGAGCTCAACGACCTCTTTGAGGGCTGAGTCGCACTACTCGCGTAGCGCTTCGCTCACGATCTTGGAGATCTGATCGACCTCCAGGAGAAAGCCGTCGTGTCCTACGTCAGAGGAGATGACGTGGAGCGGGTCGGAATTCGCAATTAAGCGGACGAGTTCCTCTTGCAGACGTAGCGGATAGAGGCGGTCGGTGTCGATGCCGATCACCGTCGCAGACGCCGTCACCCGGGCCAGGGCGTCGGCGACGCCTCCCCTTCCGCGCCCCACGTCATGATGGTTCATGGCCTCACTGAGCACGACATAACTGTTGGCGTCAAAGCGGGCGGCCAGTTTCTCACCGTGGTAGCCCAGGTAGGACTCGATGGCGTATCGCCCGCCAGCCAGCGCGTCACCCTCGTCTTGTACGGCCCGCCCGAAACGTGCCTCAAACTCGGCGGAGGTTCGATAAGTGATCTGCCCTAGGCCCCGCGCGATCGCGAGTCCCTCGCGAGGTTCCTCGCCTCGTTCGTAGTAGTCGCCCCCGAAGTAGTTCGGATCGGCTTTGATGGCGCGAATCTGTAAGGAGCTGAGGGCAATCTCGTCGGCCGTCGAGGCCGCGCCCACGGCGATAACAATGGCACGCCGAACGCGAGCGGGAGAGCTTACGGCCCACTCCAGCACGCGCATCCCGCCCATCGATCCCCCGATGACGGCGGACCACTGGTCGAGGTCGAGGTGGTCGGCGAGGGCCGTCTCTACTGCAACTTGGTCGCGCACCGTGATGGTGGGAAATTGCGATCCGTACGGACGACCGTGTGAATCCAACGACGAAGGTCCGGTTGTTCCTTGGGAGCCACCCAGCACGTTCGGACAGACGACGAAGAACTGCTCAGTGTCGATCGCGAGCCCCGGACCGACGAGACCACCCCACCAGCCCGGCGTGAGGTGACCCGGTCCTACATCACCTGCGGCGTGGGAGTCGCCCGTGAGCGCGTGCAACACCAGGACCGCGTTCGAGCGATCCTCGTTCAGCGCGCCCCACGTTTCGTAAGCGACGACCACGCGTTCGAGTCGGCCCCCGCCCTCGAAGGTGAAGCCCCTTCCTCCGCCTTCGAGGGTGACGAATCGCCGCTCGCCCGGATCGTCGCCTTCGCGCCAGTACCCCAAGGCTGTGGCGGTCATGAACCCTTTACAGCGGCGAAGCCCTTTTCGAGGTCGGCCAGAATATCTTCGATCGACTCAATGCCCACCGAGAGGCGTACGAGGTCGGGGCTCACGCCGGTGGTGGTCTGCTCTTCTTCGGTTAGCTGGGAGTGGGTCGTGGAGGCGGGGTGAATGGCCAGGCTCTTGGCGTCGCCGACGTTCGCCAGGTGGCTGAAGAGTTCGAGCCCTTCGATGAACTTCCGGCCAGCGTCGGCTCCACCTTCAATGCCGAAGGCCAGCACCGCGCCGGCACCTTTGGGCAGGTAGCGCACCTGCAGTTCGTGCCAGGGGCTTGACTCGAGTCCAGGGAAGGCCACCCACTTGACGTCCTCGCGCGCCTCGAGAAACTTAGCGACGGTCAGGGCGTTGGAGACATGTCGCTCCATGCGCAGACTCAAGGTCTCCAGCCCCTGGAGAAAGAGGAACGAGTTGAGCGGTGCGATGGCCGCACCGATGTCGCGCAGATACTGCAAGCGGGCCTTCAAGACGAACCGGGCCGGAAACAGGAAGTCCGGCAGTTGACCAAAGATCAACCCGTGATAACTGGGGTCCGGCTCGGTGAAGGAGGGGAAGCGCCCACTGCCTTCGTAATCGAACTTCCCGCCATCGACAATCACCCCCCCGATGGAGGTGCCGTGCCCCCCGATGAACTTCGTCGCCGAGTGCACCACGATGTCGGCGCCGTGCTCCAGAGGACGGCAGAGATACGGCGTCGCCAACGTGTTGTCAACGACGAGAGGAATCTTGTGGTCGTGAGCGACCTTCGCCACCCCTTCGAAGTTCAAGACGTCGCCCTTCGGATTGCCGAGAGTTTCTCCGTAGAGCGCCTTGGTAGTGGGACGGATCGCGGCGGCCCACTCGGCCAGATCGTCGGGGTTCTCGACGAACGTGGTCTCGATGCCGAGCTTGGGCAACGTGTAGTGGAAGAGGTTGTACGTCCCGCCGTAGAGCGACGCCGACGAGACGATGTGGCCGCCGTTCTCCGCGAGGTTGAGCAGCGCTACCGTCTCCGCGGCCGAGCCCGACGCGAGGGCCAGCGCCGCCACACCGCCTTCGAGTGAGGCGACGCGCTCTTCGAAGGCCGCCTGCGTCGGGTTCATGATGCGCGTGTAGATGTTGCCGAGTTCGGCGAGTCCAAAAAGATTCGCCGCGTGTTCGGTGTCACGGAAGACGTAACTCGTCGTCTGGTAGATCGGAATTGCCCGAGCATTCGTCGCGGGATCGGGTTGGGTGCCCGCGTGAATCTGGCGTGTCTCAAAGCCCAATTCGGTCATCTCTGTCTCCTCGTTCACCTCGTGACACGTTGTCACGCCGACGTATCTCGATTACGTTATCCTAGAAATCTTATTGAATTACTAAAGTTTTAAAATAACGATCGGCCGCGGACTCGAACTCTTCATGGGGATCCTGCCCACCAGTACGCTCGGCGCGTGGATACTTATAAGACCTTCGTTCCTTCGCCTACTCGCTACGACGCAGCTACCTTTCGACGCTGTGGACGAAGCGGCATCATGTTGCCGCCCATCTCGCTGGGACTGTGGCACAACTTCGGCGACGATCGTCCGCTGGAAACGCAACGGGCCATTCTTCGTCGGGCCTTTGACCTCGGGGTCACTCACTTTGACCTCGCCAACAACTACGGACCACCGTTTGGCGCCGCCGAGATCAACTTCGGGCGACTGCTGCGCGAGGACTTCGCTGCACTGCGCGACGAGCTCATTATCTCCACCAAGGCCGGATGGGAGATGTGGCCCGGACCCTACGGCGACAACGGTTCGCGCAAGTACCTACTGTCGAGTCTCGATCAGAGCCTGAAGCGCCTGAATCTCGACTACGTGGACATCTTCTATCACCACCACTTCGATCCCACGACGCCCATGGAGGAGAGTCTTGGGGCACTCGATACCGCCGTGCGCCAGGGCAAGGCTCTCTACGTGGGCATCTCCTCGTACTCCGACGAACGCACAAAAGAGGCGATCGAGATACTGCGTCAACTTGGTACGCCGCTCCTCATTCATCAGCCCTCCTACTCGATGTTCAATCGGTGGATCGAGGCGCGCCTTCTCGACGTGCTCGGCGAGGCTGGTGTTGGTTGTATTGCCTTCTCTCCTCTGGCGCAAGGTCTCTTGACGGACCGGTATCTGAACGGCGTGCCCGAAGGCTCTCGAGCGTCTGAGGGATCGTCGTTCTCCACCGACATGCTGAGTACGGAGAATCTCGAGCGCGTGCGGGCTCTGAACGCCATCGCGAAGGACCGCGGGCAGTCGCTCGCCCAGATGGCAATCGCGTGGGCGCTTCGAGATGGGCGCGTCACGTCAGTCGTTGGTGGTGCGAGCAGTGTCGCTCAACTGGAAGAGAACCTCGGGGCCCTCAAGAATCTCGAGTTCTCGACGGAGGAACTCGCCAGCATTGACCAGTACGCGGTCGATGGTCACGTGGACCTTTGGCGAGGTCCGGCCACCAGCTGAGTTAGTGGCTCTCCCGTACGACGAGAACGGGACAGTGCGAGTGATGTACGCACTGCGTGGAGACGGCGCCCATGAGCAGGCCGAGGAATCCTCCGACGCCCCTCGAGCCCACCACCAGAATCGTGGCGTCCTTACTCGCCTCAATCAGCACTTCGGCCGGATTCCCCGGGACACCAAGCCACTCAACCGTCAGCCCCTCCGTCGAAGGAGCGTCCGACTTCGCCTGTTCGAGAAACTCCTTGGCGCTGGTCTCGACTTGTTCGTAGTAATCGTGTCCCGTCGAACCGGTGACGGGCATGGCCATGACGGTATAGGCGTAGGTCACATGAAGCTCAGCGTGGCGTAACTGCGCCTCTTCGATGGCGAACTCCAGCGCGTTGGCGGCGGCTGGTGATCCGTCGATGCCGACCACGATGCGCGGAGTGGGTGGGGCGTCGCTCATAGGTAAGTCCCTCCTTGGATGGGCTTCAGGAAATGGAGTGACGGGAGGATCACGAACTCGCCTGGGGGGCAGCGCCGAAGTCTTCGGTCACGAGGGTCGGCGAGTCACGAGTCAGAGTCTGGCCACGGAAGAAGGCCGGTCGGAAGATATTCATGGTGATCATCAAGATCACGCCGACCAGCAGTGTTCCCACATCCAGCGTGAAGGTACCCCCAATCTCGCGTCCGAGGATCTTCAAGTGCGTGGTGCTGTTGTCCGGGTTCCAGTAGTACCAGAAGGACCATCCCAGGATGAGCCACAGGACGATACCTCCGAAGAGAGGTGCCACGCCCTGGACAAAAAAGTTGTGAACGCTCTGCGTCAACTGCTTTCGGTAATACCAGAAGCACGAGAAGCCAGTCAGTCCGTAGTAGAAGGCGATCATCACCCCGAGCGCGTCGATGGAGTCGGCGATCACGTGGCCGGCCGAGATGGAGTTCATCACCACGTAGAGGGCGATCGAAATCACGCCGAAGGTCACGGTCGCCACGGTCGGGGTGAGGAAGCGCCTGTTCATATGACCGAACACGTTGGGCAGCGCTTTGTGCACCGACATCGACAGCACCGTTCGCGCGGTCGGCAGAATCGTCGTCTGGGTGGAGGCGGCTGCCGACGAGAGCACCATCAACAACAAGAGGTGAGAGAGAACCGAGGCAAACGTGGAGTGCCCGAAGACGGCCGGACCGAGAATGGAGAGCACGTCATTGGCGTTGTTGCCGTTGCCCAAACCGATACCCGATGAGCCGATGCCGGCGAAGGACTGCACGGCGAGGATGACGAGTGCGTAGGTGCCCAACAGCACGAAGGTCGAGTAGACGCCGGCCTTGCCCGGGATGGTTTCTGCGTCCTTGCTCTCCTCGTTCAGATTAAGGGCCGTGTCCCAACCCCAGTAGATGAAGAGCATGTCAGCAAGACCGATGACCAGATCACTGAAGTGCTTGACCTTAAAGGGATTGAACCACGTGAGCGAAGGAACCAGGTGACCGACCGGTGCGCTTCCGTTGCCGACACGGATCAGCGCCCACACCGAGAGGACCGTCAGCATGGTGAGCTCGATGCCCAGCAGTGCCTTTTGGAAGTTCGCCGAGACTTCAATACCGACGTAACAGATCCACGTCATGGCCACAATCCACGCGACGCCGACGAGAAGGACCCACACGCTCGCCGCGTCGTGGCCGATACCGTTGGCGTTGAAGAGGTCGAACACGTACTGACCGGCGATCTGCGCGAGGCTCGCCATAACGATGATGTCGGCCGCAAGCACTCCCCAGCCACCCATCCAACCAACTCGCGGATTAAAGGCCCGCGTGGCCCAGGTGAAACTCGCGCCGCAGTCGGGGTCGGCCTTATTCATCTGCTGGAAGGCGAGCGACACGCAGAACATCGGTACGAACGCCAGGATCGTGACGATCGGCGCTTGAAGTCCGATGGCGACGACGACGAAGCCGAGGGTGGACGCCAGACTGTACGCCGGAGCGGTGGAGGCGATCCCGATCACGGTGCTGGAGATCAGACCCAGCGCCCCACTCTTGAGACCCTTCTGCGGTGCCGGATTCGCCGGTTCTACAGTTACAGTCACGTCGCCCCTTTTCACGTGCACGAGTCCGTGCCGTCGCCCCCCTGGGAGAATTCGACAAATGCTATAGCACTGCGGTTCCTCCTTGAGTCGAGACCCTGAGGAGGGTAAAAGTCCTTCCTGGCACAGCGTCGACCACATCGATCACGGGACAAGCGAGTGATCGAGATTGAGACCGCTACTTTGTGCACTCCCAGGTGCCCGCGATCTTCTCTCCGCGGCCCTTTTGCCCCGCTTGCGGTGCCAGTGAAACGTTCAACGTTCCCGACTTGAAGCGATCGGTGAAGGTCACGCTGCCCGAACCGACCATCGCTCCCGCGTTCCACTGCTCGTCGATCTTCGCGCCCGCCTTCACACCCAGAGTGAAAGTCGAGTTCGCGGAGGGAAAGTTCGCCTGAATACCTTTCGAACTAATCACTACGTACCACAGATCACCCGTCGGTTTGATCGTCGTGTCGGTAAAGAACAGTTTCACGGTGGCCACGCCGCGAGAGATTGAGATGTTGTCCGGCTTACACGTCTGGCCCTTGGCGATGATGAGCGTCCCTTTCGCTTGACCAGAGAGCGTGAACGTACCAATTGACGACGCGTTCGCTCCCGCGACGCCCGCTCCCGCGAGCAGCGTCATCCCCAGAGTGGCGAGCGCCACGACGGCCCCGCGAGTGACTTTCTTCATGGTGATCCCTTCTCAGAGAGGTAGATCCTGAGCCGGTGACTAGAGCTAAGGGCGAGGCGGCTTCAAACGCTGACAGCCACAACTCTACGAGTCGGGTGCCCAGCTCAGCCGTCAGCCACGATTCCTCGGCGAAAGACCGGCGACAAGACGAACCAGCCGTTCCATCGCCCCGTGGGTTCGAACGCCCCACCAGAAAAGGTCCTTGCCGTCGACGAACGTCGTGGTCGCGACCGACTCAAGTTCCGCCAGATGGCGCGTCGAAAAGGGGTAGGGCTCGCTCGGCGCCAACACCACGTCAGGGTGACGTTGCGCTACTTCGTGCAGTTCAATCTTCGGATAGAGATCGTCGTCGAAGACATTGCGAACACCGATATGACGAAGGAGCGACGATCCGTACGTGGGCGATCCGAGCGCCATCCAGGGGCGTCGCCAGATCGGAACGAACGCACTCACGGTGATCGGCGGCGCTACCTCGACGTCGAAGGCCTCCCACGACGCATCAACCCGCCGAGCAAGATCCACCATCGAGGGGTTTACGTCCTCGAGTGAGCGTACGTGAAGGGCGACGACGTGGAGTCCGCGCTCGATCAAGACGTCATAGTCCTCGCGCCGATTCTCTTCGGCGTCCATGACCACGAGGTCGGGTTGCAATTCGACGATGCGAGCAATATTCGGGTTCTTCGTGCCACCGACGTGTTCGAGATCTTTTCTCTCGCAAAAGCGAGTGCAGGCGATCGGCGTTCGATCCCAGGCCGCGAGCGTCTCGGTCACCGACGGAACCAGACTCACAATTCTCATCGTCACTCGCGGCTCACGACCTGCGCGACGAACTGACGCGGTCGCGCTTTAGAGATTCTGTTCGAACTCCTGGATGACCGCAACCCGATCTTCTTTCGCGGGCATCTTGAAATACGGCACGCCCTTCGCCCAGTAGTACGCCATCGGGATCAATCCGAGGGCCATGGCGCCGAGACCGATGTAGACCGTCGCCGGGTTCGAGTCCCAGAGGCCAGGTATCGACTTGTAAAACATGTACCCCATGAAGCACGCGCCCACCAGCGGCCACAGACCCATGAAGAAGAAGTTCGTGGCCGACTTCAACAGCTGCTTTCGAAACAACACCACCACGGCGAGGCCGGCGAGGCAGTAGTAGATGCAGATCTGCAGGCCGATGGCGTCGATACCGTCGGTCAAGATATTGCTCACGGAACCAATGAACTGACCGAACACGAAGAGCATTAGAGAGATGCCGCAGACCACGGCGGTGGCAAAGATCGGGGTCTTGCGCTTCTGATTGACCGTGCCGAAGAGTTTGGGAAGGGTGTTGTCCCTCCCCATCGAGAACATTGTTCGAGTCACCTGAATCAACGTCGTCTCCAGCGTGGCAATGGTCGAGAGAACAACCGCCAGCACGATGAACTTTCCGCCGGTACCTCTCCACACTTCCTGACCCAGGACGCTCAGAACGTCCGCCTCGTTGTGATTGATCTGACCTGAGGTCAGCACCATGTTCGTGGCGATGGTAAAGACCTCGAAGAGTACGAAGACCACGAGGATGCCAATGATGGCACCTAGGCCCGGCGTTTTCTTGGCCCCCTTGGTCTCCTCGTTGAGGTTGGCCGTGACGTCCCAACCCCAGTAGTAGAAGGCGGCGACTAGCGCCCCCGCGATGAATCCGCTCTGGCCGTGGAAGACACTTGGCGAGAACCAGTGCCACGTAAAGGCGTGAATGTGCTGGGCGTGAAAGATCGCCAGAAAGGCGAAGAGAACCAGAAGAGCCAGCTCGATACACGACATCACCACCTGCACGGTCACGGTGATGGTCACCCCGGCCGCCACGGCGCAGACCATTGAGAGGAAGAACACGCACCCGACCAAGGTCACGTCGACCGTGTTATTGGCGGCCGAGGTAGAAAAGAGGCCCAACACATTGGCGCCAGCGGGCACGGTGGCGATCACCATGAAAATCAGAGCCGAGACGATCAGGGCCCATCCCGAAAGGAAGCCGAGCAGGGGATGCAGCGCTCGACGCACCCACGAGTAGGCGGCGCCCGAGTTGGTCTCGACGCGTCCGAGATAACTGAAGGCGAAGACGATGCCGAACATGGCAATGCCGCAGTACAGCAACGCGGCGGCCCCGCCGAGGGCCACGGCGGCAATGAGAGCGCCTGTGGAGGCGGCGATGGAGTACGCCGGGGCCACGCCGGCGATGCCCATGATGACTGAGTCAAAGAGTCCCAGGACTCCGGCTTTCAAGGCGTGTTCGGGCGAAGCCGAGTCGAATACTTCTAGGGTGTCGGCCACGGTTACCGATCTCCTTTGTTTGGTATCACCTTCAGTAAAAAAATAGAGTGAGCCAAGGTAACACGATCAGCGAGCGGTGAAGGTTTTCCCTCGAAACCACGATGGCGGTTGGTTGTCGGAGCCTCCCCCTTCATACTCCACCAGGCCGAGACAGGCCCGGTAACGTTGACGAGTGCTGGCGAGTCTCTCGACGTCGCCAGCACGTTCGCGAAACGAGAGAGACCCCGACGTGCCACTCCTGGAGAGATTCGACGATGAGAACGCTCCGCCCGTCACACCCAAGGAGATCAAACAACGCTGGGTGAACTTTCACCGTCAAGTGCGGCTCATGTCGGGTACGCGCCTTCAGCGAACCGCCGGACGAATTCTGGGTGAAGACACCTGGCGCTACGCCACCGCGCGCTTTCTCTTTCGCCCCGCGCTCCACTTACTGCGGCGGATGAGAAGGAACGTGAAGACGACGGCCGTCGTCACCAAAGCCGTCGCGTCAAAGACCGCCGAGATCTTTCCCGTCAACTATCGACCACTGCGGATTGACTACGCCCTGGCCATCGAAGCGGTGCCGTACGACGCGGACGACGTGCACGTCGTCGTCGTCAATGAAAGCGACGCCCAGCCCTCCGACATCGTGGCGATGATTAATGACGAGCTGAACGACACGACGGCGGAGTGGCTCTTTCTGGCCGACTCGTCGTTTAGCCGCGACGCGATTCGCTTCTGCGTCGCGACCCTCGTAACCGCGGCGAGCCCTCACGATGATGTCGTCTTCGGTGACGAAGATGGTCCCAACGAATACGCACCCCTCCTCAAGAGCCCCGCCGTCGGACCGCACACCCTGCTCAGTTACAACGTCATCGGGCGTCCGGCGCTACTGCGAGTGGAGACCCTCTTCGCCGCGGGTGGCTTCTCGCGTGAGGCCGGCTGGGCCTACGAGCACGACGCCTACCTACGGCTGAACGAACGCGGGGCACGGTTTCACCACGTGGCGAAGGTCTTACCCGCCGGTCGCCCGGCGCAACATTTCGACGCCGCGAGAATGAACGACGACACCTGTCGGGTCGTCCAGGCGGCGCTTGATCGTCGCGGTTGGAAAGGTATTACCTCTCCCGGTCCCCTCGGCGGCCTGGTGCGTTGGCGTCTGGAGCCACCTTCTCCGCCGCCGTCGATCGACATCATCATCCCCACCCGCGATCGCGTCGACTTGGTGCGCCAGTGCATCGCCTCGATAGAAGAGAAGACGACGTATCCCAACTACAACGTGATCATTCTCGACAACGACTCAGTGAAGCCCGAGACGCTGTCCTACTTCGAAGAGACGAAGTACACCGTTGTTCCCTGCCCCGGGCCTTTTAACTACGCCAAGATTGTGAACCGTGGCGTCGATCACTCCCGCGCGGAGTACATCGTCACGCTCAACAATGACACGGTCGTAGTGACCCCTGACTGGCTCGAACAGATGCTGGCGCTCGCGGCCTTGCCCGACGTGGGCATCGTGGGCGCCTGCCTCCTGGACCCCGATGGCCCCCACGAGCACGAAGGAATCGTCGTAGCGCCGTACCCCCAGCACCTGCGCACCGACTCGAACTACCCGCACGTCGACTACTACTCACTGGCGACTCGCGATGTCGCGGCCGTGACCGGCGCGGTGCAGATGGTCGAACGATCGTTCTGGCAGTCGCTCGGTGGGATGGATGAACAGTTACAGGTCGTGATGAACGACGTGGATATCTGTTTTCGAAGTCAGATGGAGGATCGCTACGTGGTCTACACGCCCGACGTGCGACTCTTTCACCACGTGGGCTCCTCGCGCGGCAAACTCGACCCCATCGACGACCGCAATCGCTTCCTGCGGCGGTGGGGAATCTTCGCCACCTTTCGCGACCCCTATTTTCCGGAGTCACTCCTTCTCCTGGGAGAGAAGATGTACTACTTCCCTCGCTGATCTAGTCCCGGCGACACCCGTCGACCCTTGTAGCCTGAGTGAGTGATTTCGACGAGGGACCGAGTCTTCGCCTTCTATCGTCGACTGCCTCCCTACACCGGCCCACTCCTCCTCATCCTGGCGGTGGTGCTGGCCGGAAACGGGATGTACGTCTTCCGCCTGGCCAGCAACGACCCGATCTCCTGGACCGCGGGTATCTCGCACAAGCTCTGTCGCATCACCTGTGGCCGTCCGGCGATCGACCCCAACCTCGGCTTCATCACCCAGGCGCTCGGTCACACCGCAGCGATGGATCTGCTGCACGGCCACTTGCCCTGGTGGAACTCGTTCGAGGGACTGGGCCAGCCGCTGGTGGGCGAGATGCAGTCGGCGGCCCTCTTTCCCTTGACTTTGCTCTTCGCCATGCCCTCGGGCCTCGTCTGGTTCCACATCTCTCTCGAACTCATCGCCGGATTCTCGACGTACTTCTTGGCGAGGCGACTCTCCCTCCCGGTCTTTATGGCCACGTTCGCGGGGATGCTCTTTGCCCTCAATGGCACCTACGCCTGGCTCGGCAACGCCGTCTTAAATCCCGTCGCCTTCTTACCGATGCTGGTCCTCGGCATCGAGATGATCCTGGGTTCTGGTGCCAGTGCCTCCAAACGAGGCTGGTACATCGCGGCCATTGCCCTGGCACTCTCGATGTACGCGGGCTTTCCCGAAGTCGCCTACTCCGACGGACTATTTTGCGCGGCGTGGGCCATCGTGCGGCTCTTCTCACTGCCTCGGGCCAAGCGTCCGAGGGTGTTACGTCGCCTCGGCCTGGGCGGGTTCATGGGAATAGTCCTGTCGCTGCCGGTGCTCATTCCCTTCGACGACTTCTTGAAGGTGGCCTTCATCGGCAGCCACACCGCTGCCCTGGACGGAGTCATCCGACTTCCCAAAGAGTCCATCTCCGGGTTCTTCGACCCCTACGTCTTCGGGACCATCTTCTCCAACATGAACGTGCAGTCGTTCTGGGGAGAGATCGGTGGCTACTTCGGCGCGGGCGTCTGCGTCCTCGCCCTGGTCGGCCTCTTCGGGCCACGTATGCGCGCCCTGCGCGTGTTCCTGGCCGTCTGGACCGTGGCCGGCCTGGCCGGGGCGCTCGACATCCTGCACTCGCGGGTGTTATGGAATCTCATCCCGTTAGTGAACACCTCGTCGTTTCCTCGTTACATCATGCCCAGCTGCGAGATCGCGGTGATCGTGCTGGCGGCCTTCGGTCTGGCCGATTTCACGACGAGCACCCGCTCGAAGCGACTGTTCACGACCGCGTCGATCCTCATGGCGCTGGTCTTACTGTGGTGCGTCAACGAGGCTCGCCCCTACAACAAGGGCGTCGTTCTCACCCACCGAGCCGATGTCATCTTGATCGGCATCGCCTGCATACCCTGGATCGCGATCGGACTCCTGCTTATCTTGGGCCGTTTCCAGAAGTATCGTGTGACGCCCTATCTGATCGCCCTGGTGATCGTGGGTGAAAGCCTTCTCTACTTCTTTATCCCGACCGCCGAGTCACCCAAACGCATCACCGTGGACGAAGCTCCCATTCATTTCTTGCAGAAGAACCTGCACAAAGAGCGCTTCTTGGACTTCGCCGTTCTCTATCCCAACTGGGGCAGCTACTTCGACCTGAACTCCCTCTCCTCCATCGACCTGCCCTTTCCTAAGAACTGGAAGAACTTCATCGAAGATCAGCTCTACCCCGGCCTCGACCCGGGCAACCAGTTCGTGGTCAAGGGCGGCATGATCGGAGTGGAAGCGCTGGAAGCGCAAGTGGTCACGCACTTCAAGGCCTACGAAGACGCCTCCGTCAAGTACTTGCTCGTTCCTAGTTCCGTCATCATTAACCCCAAGCTCACCGCGCTCGGCGTCAGGCAAGTCTTCAAGGACTCCCTCGCCACGATCTATCAGATGCCCTACACGCGGCCCTTCTTCACGACCTCGTCCTCCTCGTGCACCATTCAGAGCACGAACAACAACCTGGCCACGGTCCGCTGCGCGAGCGGGGGCGCCACGTTGCTGCGAACCGAACTCTCGATGAAAGGGTGGACCGCGACGGTCAACGGCAAGGCCGTCCCCATCACTACCGTCGATGGCGTCTATCAAAGGATCACCCTTCCCGCCGGCACTTCCAGCGTCGAGTACAAGTTCTTCCCACCCCACGAGCGCTACGCCATCCTCCTCGGGCTGCTCGGCGGGCTCTTCTTGATCGTCTCGTTCCTCGATGAACAGTGGCGCTTCTTTCCCTCGCGACGGCGGCCTCGCACGAAATATCTACCGTCACGCGGCGCGTCTGGTTCGAGTACCTTGGCTGAAAAAGGAGCAGGTACCGCGGAGAGTCCCGTCGAACCGAACGCCACGTGAGCATCATCGACGACATCGATCTGTCGAAGTCGATGTCGAAGGACGAGTCTGACAGACGCGTCGTCAAAGCCCAGCACCGCTTGACTCAACTTCGCCTGTTCACCGCGGGGCTCCTCGAGCCTCACGTCGTCGGACCCGGGCTGATTGTGCTCTTCGAAGGCTTCGACGCTGCGGGGAAAGGCGGAACGATCCGCCGCCTGACCGCCAGTATCGACCCGCGCCACGTGCGCGTGAAGCCGGTGGGTCCGCCGACCGAAGAAGAACTGCGACACTTCTTTCTCTGGCGCTTTCAGGAGGTCATCCCGGGGCGCGGCGAGATGACCGTCTTTGATCGATCGTGGTACGGGCGACTGCTGGTCGAGCGGGTTGAGAAGTTGATCGATAAAGAAATCGTGGAACTCTCGGCCACCCAGATCGTGGAGTTCGAGCGCATGCTGACCGATGATCAGACCACCATCGTGAAGTTCTGGCTGCACATCTCGGAGAAGGAACAGTTGAGACGCTTCGAGGAGCGCGAGAACAATCCGTTGAAGCGCTGGAAGCTCACGCCCGACGACTGGCGGAATCGAGAGAAGCGCCGCGCGTACGACAAGGCGCTCGAGTACATGGTGGAGACGACGGATCAGAAGCACGCGCACTGGGACCTGATTCCCGCGGAGAGTAAGTACTACGCCCGCGTGGCTGTCTTGGAGACGCTGATCGATCGCTGGGCCCACGACCTCGAACGTCACGGACACGAGGTCCCTCCCCCGCACAAAGGCGACTACCTCAAGTGAGCGCGCGCTACGGCATCACTATTCCCTTTGAGGGCATCACCTTGCTAGAGCATCGCGAGTGGTTTCACCGTCTCGCCGACCTCGGCTACAGCGACGTCTGGTCGGCCGAGGTCGACGGCGCGGACGGCTTCACGCCGCTCATCGTCGCCGCCCTCAGCGAGACGCGCCTTCGTCTGGGTGTGGCGGTCACGCCCGTGTTCACCCGCGGCCCGGGCCTGCTGGCCATGAGCATCGCTGCGATGGCCGAAGTGGCGGGCGGGCGCTTCACCATGGGCCTCGGTGCGTCCAGCCAACCGGTCGTCGAACGCTGGAACGGCATCCCCTACGACCGCCCGTACGCGAGAACGCGCGACACCCTGCGCTTCGTGAAGCGGGCCCTCGAGGGCGAGAAGATCGACGAGAAGTTTGAGACCTTCGAAGTCCACGGATTCAAACTGGCGCGTCCCGTCATCGAACGACCGCCGATCCTCTTGGGGGCCTTACGACCGGGCATGCTTCGACTCGCGGGACGCGAAGCAGACGGAGCGATACTGAACTGGCTGGCGGCGAGTGACGTGGCCCAATGTCGCGCCGAGGTCGGCGACGACAAGACCATCGCGGCACGCCTCTTTGTCATTCCGAGCGAGGACGCCGACACCGCCCGCTTCATCGCTCGACGCATGATCTCCTCGTATCTAACGGTGCCGACCTACGCGGAGTTTCACCGCTGGCTGGGCCGCGGCGACGCCTTGGAGCCCATGTGGGAGGCGTGGGCCGAGGGCGATCGCAAGCGGGCCAACGAGGTCATCCCCGACGCGGTGGTCGACGAGCTGGTCATCCACGGCTCCTACCAGGCGTGCCGTGAACACGTCCAGCGCTACCTCGACGCCGGCGTCGATACAGCGACCATCGCCATCGTTCCCTTTGGCATCGACCTCAAAGACGCCGTCGAAGGACTCGCGCCGCGCTAGGCGGCGTGCGCGTCTTAACTCCACTCGAGTTATTCTTCGAAGGCACCGTCAGTTGAAAAGTCCCAGGCCAGAGCCCGCCCCTCTGCGGAGCGAACTCTAGAACAGGCGAAAACGCTCGTCGACGGGCCCGATCCTGCTGTTCTCTACAATGGATAGAGAACGGAGCGTCGTGGCAAAAAAGAAGAAGCGGTCTAAGCCCCTGGTGAAGATCGGTGTCGTGGACACCATGTTCGCCCGTTACGACATGGGGGCGGCCGCGCGCGCCGAACTAGCCGAGTGCCCCGGCTTTAATAAGAAGTTCGAGGTGATCTCTCAGACCGTGCCGGGGTTCAAGGATCTGGCCGTGGCGGCCAAGAACATGATCGAGAGAGAGGGCGCCTCGATCGTCATCGCCCTCGGTATGCCTGGTTCGGCGCCGATCGACAAACAGTGCGCCCACGAAGCGTCCCAGGGCATCATGCAAGCTCAGCTCATGACCTCCACGCCGATCCTCGAAGTCTTTGTGCACGAGGACGAGTCCGACGACCCGATGATCCTGGCCTCGGTCTTTTTGAACCGCTCGCGTAGCCACGCGCGCAACGCCTACTGGATGGTCTTTGAACCGAGCCAGCTCGCCAATCGCGCGGGCCACGGTGTGCGCCAGGGATTCTCGAACGCCGGACCGATTGAAGACTCTTGAGTCCGCGAGGGTTTTAGAAGTCAGTATGATCGCCTCCGTTACCTTGGAGTAACTCGAGGAGGAATCCATGCCCGAAGCCGTTATCGTCGCTACCGCACGCACCCCCATTGGGCGAGCCTTCAAGGGATCGCTCGTTGACATGCGCCCCGACGACCTGACCGCGCTGATCGTCACCACCTTGCTCGACAAGGTCCCCGAACTCGACCGTCACAGCGTGGAAGACCTCATGGTCGGCTGCGGACAGCCGGCCGGTGAGTCGGGCTTCAACATCGCCCGCGTGGTGGCGATCTTGGCCGGCCTCGATGATGTGCCCGGCGTCACCGTGAATCGCTACTGCTCCTCCTCGCTGCAGACCATCCGCATGGCCGCTCACGCGATTCGCGCTGGTGAGGGAGACATATTTATTTCCGCCGGCGTCGAAACGGTGTCGCGCTTCGGCAACGGCGCCTCCGATATCGCCAAGGCCGTCAATCCGCGCTTCGACGCCTCCATCGAGCGCACCAACGAGCGCTCGCAAAAGGTGACTGATCCCTGGTCCCCCCAACCCGGACTCCCGGACGTCTACATCGCCATGGGCCAAACGGCCGAGAACGTGGCCGAGTTCGAGCACGTCTCGCGACTCGAGATGGACGAGTTCGCCCTTCGCTCACAGGAACTAGCCGTCGCCCACCAGGAGAACGGCTTCTTCGAGCGCGAGATCACGCCCGTCACCTTGCCCGACGGAACGGTCGTCGCCAAGGACGACGGGCCGCGGGCCGGCACCACGCTGGAGAAACTCTCCAGCCTCCAGCCCGTCTTTCGCCCCGGCGGCACGGTCACCGCGGGCAACGCGTGCCCATTGAACGACGGGGCCGCCGGCGTGATCGTCATGAGCGATACGAGGGCCCGGGAACTCGGAATCAAGCCCTTGGCCCGCATCATCTCGAGCGGCGTCAGTGGGCTAAACCCCGAGATCATGGGGCTAGGACCGATCGAAGCGTCGCGTCAGGCTCTGAAGCGTGCCGGAATGACCATGGACGAGATCGATCTTGTCGAGATCAACGAGGCCTTCGCCGCCCAAGTCCTCCCGAGTGCTAAGCACTTAGAGATTCCCCTGAGCAAGCTGAACATTCGTGGGGGGGCCATCGCTCTCGGACACCCTTTCGGGATGACGGGTGCTCGCATCATGACCACGCTGCTCAACTCCCTCGAAGACGCTGACAAGCGCTTCGGGTTGGAGACCATGTGCGTGGGCGGCGGCCAGGGAATGGCCATGATCGTCGAGCGACTGGCCTAGCGCGTGGCGACGCCGGTCGAAGAACTCGACCTGCCGCTCCTCAGCACCCACGCGGGCTCCGACCCGGAGGTCGACGTCGACAACTTGGCCCACCACAGCGCGCGCGGCTGGCTCGCGCGCTTTACCTTCGGGTACGTCGTCCTTGACTACGACGACGTGTTGGCCTTACTTCGCGAACGTCACCTGCACCAGGCGTCCCACCTGGTGGCCACTCTCTACTCCGGCGAAGGCACCGCACTCGACCAACTGAACCGCGAAGGCCTTCTCAGTGCCGAAGGCGAGACCCATACCCGGCTTCGCCGTCTGGTGGCTTCGCCCTTCTCTCCGCGGTCGATCGACCGACTTCGGCCCTTCATGTTTCAGCACATGAAGGAACTGGCGAAGGACCTCTCTCACGAGTCCATCTTCGTGGTTGACGCTCCCTCCGCCCTGTCGCAGTACCCCATCGCGGTAATCTGCCATCACCTCAATGTGGAACGTGCCGACTGGGACCTCTTTTCTCGCTGGGCCGAAACGACGTTCCTTCTGTTCTCGTCCGCGGCAAGGGGTAACGAGGAACGCATCGTGCGTGAAGTGCGAGAGTTTTCGGCATACTGCACGGCTCTTATTGACGAGCGCCGCCATCACCTGGGCGATGATCTCATCAGTCACCTCATCGAGGCCGAACAGGCCGGCGACCGATTGACAACCCCCGAGATGGTCAGTCTCATCCAAGGCATCCTCGCCGCCGGAACGGACACCACCCGCAACCAGCTCTCCACCATGCTGGCCCTGCTCTCCACGCGCCGCGAAGTGTGGCACGCGCTCGAGGGCAACGCGGGCCTCGCCGCCAACGTCACCGAGGAGTCGCTTCGCTACCTGAATCCCATTCGCTTCGTGATTCGCCAGGTTCACGAACCCTTCGAGTATCGCGGCGTGGCGTTTGCCCCGGGCACGTTGATCGCCTTCAGTCTGGCCGGCGCCAATCGCGACGAGCACCACTTCGCGAACGGTGAGGTCTTTGACGCTCATCGCTCCGGTACTCGCGATCACCTGACCTTCGGCTCAGGTATCCACCACTGCCTGGGCGCCGCGCTGGCGCGCGCCGAACTCCAAGAGGCGTTGCTCGCCCTACGTCAGGAGTGGCCACGAATCGAGCCCGCCGGTGACGTCGTGTGGAAGGATTCGAACCTCGCCGTGTGGGGGGCGCAGTCGGTACCGCTGCGCGTGACGCGCGATTAGTCCGACGGCCCCGTATAACGGGCCTGCGCGTCGTCTTGGTACGAGCGCTCCTCGTCGGCGCTGACCGGTCGAGACTCGTCGGGCAGTAACACCGGAATGGAGTCGCGCACCTCGTAGGCGACGCGCAGACGAGGGTTGTAGAGCACGTCTTTTGAGGGAACGTAGAGCAACGCTCCGTGATCGACGGGATCCTCTAGGAGGTCGAGCAGAAAACTGTCGAGGGCCATTACGCACTCTCCTTTATTAGGGTCAGTACCTCTTGCACGTGGACGGCGAGTTCCTCGTCGTCTTTCGCCTCCACGTTGAGTCGCAGGAGGGGCTCGGTGTTCGAGGGTCGCAGGTTAAACCACCACTCCCCGTAGTCGCCGGTGAGGCCGTCGAGGAGATCGACGTTCGTGCCGTCAGCCTCCAGGCGTTCCTTCACTCGCTCGACCGTCGCCGCGGGGTCGGCCACGTCGGTATTGATCTCCCCCGACGCGGCGTATCGAATGAAGGGCTTCGCCAGTTCTGACAGTGGCGCGTTCGAGGCGCTCAAGAGTTCCAGCACCACGAAGGCGGTGATAATGCCGGAGTCCGCCCGGAAGTTGTCCCGGTAGTAGTAGTGCCCGGAGTGCTCGCCCCCGAAGATCGCCCCCGACTCGGCCATGACCTGTTTGATGTAGCTGTGCCCCACCCGCGTGCGCCGACCCACGCCGCCCTCTTCGGCGATGACCTCGGGCACGGACTTCGAACAGATGAGGTTGTAGAGAACGGTCGCCCCCGGGTGTCGCTGCAGCATCACTTTGGCGACCATGGCCGTGGTCGTGGAGCCGCTGAGAGGCTGGGCCTTCTCGTCGATCACAAAGACGCGGTCCGCGTCGCCGTCGAAGGCGAGGCCGAGATCCGCGCCCGTTTCCAGGACCCGACGTTGCAAGTCTTTGATGTTCTCGGGGTTAAGAGGGTCAGCGGGATGATTAGGAAAACTTCCGTCGAGCTCCGGATAGAGAACCTCGACGTCAAAGGGCAGTCCCGCGAACACCAGTGGCACCACGAAGCCACCCATGCCGTTGGCCGTGTCGGCCACGATCTTGAGGGGACGAAAGACGGAAACGTCGACGAAGGAGTGAACGTGGTCCACCCACTCACCGGTCAAGTCAAGCTCGCGATAGGCCGCTAACTCGCCGGTGGTGGCGGGGTGGTCGTAGAACTGAGTGGTTCTCTCTTCGATCTCCACGAGTCCAGACTCCACCCCGATGGGCTTCGCTCCGGCCAGGCAGAGTTTTATCCCGTTGTACTGGGCCGGGTTGTGCGAGGCCGTGAACATGGTGCCGGGAAGATCGAGGTGGCCGGAGGCGAAGTAGAGAAAGTCGGTGGAGGCGAGGCCGAGATCGATGACCTCGACACCCACCGCGCGCGCCCCTTGGGAGAAGGCCTCACTCAGGGTCACGCCGGAGGTCCGCATGTCGCGGGCCATGACAATGCTCGGCGAGGCGGCGAAGGTCGCGAACGCCGAGCCGACGGCCATAGCCACTCGCTCGTCGATCTGGTCGGGGTACGTGCCGCGCACGTCATAGGCCTTAAAGATCGCTGAGGTGTCCACGGACCAGAAGCCTACCGGCGGGCGATTCGACGCCTTTTGAACACCAGGAATATGGTGACGCATCCGGCCAGGACCGTGAGGTCACTCACCAGATTGCCGATCGACAACGCCGGGGTCGAGGTGTAGTTGAGTGTCACGTCGCGCGACGTGGGCACCACGACCATGAGATTCGGGCTCACGCGATACGGGCCCGTCGCTCCCGTCACGTGCCAACGCGGGTAGTACGAGATCTTCACCAACATCGGCACGCCAATACGACTGACGCGAAAGGAGAGCGACTGAAGTCCCACCTTCACCCGGGTGACGCTCACCGACGGCAAGGTCGCTGAGGCCGTCATCGAGGTGACGTGGGCGGCGCGGGGCCACGACGACGGTCCACTCATCGCCAAGTACACCCGCTGCAGCGACGGCGTGAGCCACCACGTCTGATTGGCGTTCAACCACTGGGCCTGACTCGCGACATCGGCCACCACGTTCGGGTCGTGGCGTAGGGCCACCACCATGGGGCTGTGCTTGATCAGATAGATCCGCCACTGAGCGCCCGGGGCGGGGAACGTTCGCGTCTTGGCGACCAACCTCAGTTGGGAGTCCGCGTTGGCCTGGGCGATGACGTCGGGCGAGAAGGCCATGAAGTACTTCACCCCCAGTATCTGAAGGTGACGTACCCCGAGCGCCACGTTGACGGGACCGTAGTCGAGCCCGACCTGGGGGTTGCTCGGCGCGACGCTCAACTCACTCTGATCGAGATAGTGATACGGCGTGGTCGGCGATGACTCCATCAAGAGCCCCTCCATCGAATCGACGCAGTTGTTCGTCCAGTACGGCAACAGCATCAGCGCCTCGGGAGTTCCCATGGGGTTCTCCTGGTTGAAGCTGTACTCCCACATCGCGCGTCCGCAGCCGTAGCGCGCGGCGACGCGCGAGATGGTGGTGATGATGTCGTGGTACTCCGGCCACCCCGATTTCGTCTGATAGCCCGAGTAGTTGTACTGCGCCCAGGCGCTGACTTGGTTGCCGCCCGTCGCCAAGTGCAGGTCGTTGGCGATCGGCGTGATTTGGCCCGGCACCGTCGAGAGCAGTCCCAGCAGACCGACGGCGCAGGTCGCGCGAAACACGCGCCGCGACAGCCGATGCGGGTCGCGTGGCGGGAGTGAGGCCTCTTCGACGACCACCTCGGTGACGGCGAGTGGCACGCCCTCCTCGACGCGAGCGATGTTGCTTCCCTCTTCGAAGAACGCGGCCCAGCGAAAGCGCGCCGGCACTCTCTTCGCCCAGCGCCAGGCGACGTACCCCACCAGCCACCCCACGCTGAGGTGGATCGTCACGTACCAAAACGGCATGAGGCGTTGGTCCCAGATGGCGCTCTGGGGATCGAGGGCGAACGCCCAAAACGATCCGACCGTCAACGCGCCCAGCACCATGCCGAGGCGATCGCGAACGAAGAAGGCCGCGACCGCCGCCACGCCCGCCGCCACGATCACCCAGCGATCGCCCGCCGCTCCGCCGGTGGCGTTGTACCAGCCGAGCAACGTAAAGATGCCCCGCCAGGAGTTGACGTTCTGATTCACGTACCCGAGCGAGTCGGTCAACGACTGCGTGGTGGCGAAGGGGAAGAGCCACCAGGCGGAGAGCCCCACCGAGAGAAGACCGGCCCCGACCGCGAAGCGCACGGGGCGCGCGTAGTCACTGAGGGCGAAGTCGCGCGCACTCGAAGCGTCGCGGCCCCGCCGCTGGAACAGCTCGAGGGCCGAACAGGTGAGCAACAACACAAAGCCGTATCGATTCACCACCACAAAACTGGCCCCGAGGGCCGCCACGTCCAGCGCCACGAGCCAGCAGTCGCGTGGCCTCGGCAACCCGTAGCGAAAGCGCGCGATCGTCACCAGCGCCAGACCGAGGGTGATCAAGAGCGAAATGACGGGCTCTCGCACCGAGAAGGTGCCCGTGCTATTCACGGCGAAGGAGTTGTCAAAGAAGAAGGGTAAAAAGCCCAGGAAGAGCAGTCCGAGACCGACACCGAGACGATTCGCCCGATTGTCATCGCGTGGTCGTCGTGGCGACAGCGCTTCACCCACGCCACGGCGATGGAGCAGCTCAAACACGACGAGGACGGCGATCGCGCCGAGCGAAAAGAGCCACGGCAAGACGTGTGAGGCGAGGGTGAGGCTCAGGCTCAGCGCCGCCAGCCAGTAGCCCCTTCCCGTTCGAAGGCCACGTGCGAAGAGACCGATGGTGAGCAGGGCGAAGGCCAGCGAGAGGGAGAAGGCGTACTCCCCCGCCATGGTCGAAAAGAGGTTGCCGCCGTCGATCGTGAAAGAGGCGTCGAAGAGGAAGGGCAACGTCGCCATGGCCAGAGCGATGGGCATCGGTCGCGGGGCACGAAAGAGTCGTCCCATGGCGTAGGCGGCGACGGGAAGCAGGACCGACCCGAGAACGGTGCCGAGCTTCATCGCCACGGCGAAGCCGACGAGGTAGCTGAAGAAGCTAATCAGGACATCGGGCAAGACGAAGTAGTAGGTGTAGAGCGGTATGCCGTCGAACCACCCTGGGTACCACGGCGTGAAGTTAAAGAGGTCGCCCGTCGTCCTTAAGTACGCCGGACCGGCCAGGTGCGATCCGGTGTCGCCTCCCGTGATGAGCGTGCGGGAGATGAGCAGGCTCGGGTGCAGCGACATGATGGTGACGAAGATGACCGAGACCACCAACGCCGCGTCCAGTACTCGCTGCGGGGACCAGAACTCCTTAAGACGACCCATCAGTGCCCCGCGCGCTGGGCGATCACGGCGATGAGAGCGGTGGCGTTAAAGGACGCGTGAGCGAGGTAGCTAGGCACCAGACGCTGCGTGCGCTGCACGAGGATGGCTAAGGCCACACCGAGCAAGACCAGTCCGGCGAACTCCAACGGCTCGCCGTGCGCGGCACCAAAGAGTACGGCACTGATGACGACACCGAGTACCACGGCCGTCGTCTTGGTCACGCCCGTCGTTCCTTCGGCGATGGCGCGATAGATGACCCCACGAAAGAGCCACTCTTCAAAAACGGGAGCGATCAGTGTGGTCATGATCGCGATGACGACAAAACCGGGGCCGTGCGCCGCCTTGAAGAGGTGATTGACCGGGTGATTGAGGCTCTTGAAGTGGAAGGGGCGATACAAGAGGTCGATGATGAACTGCATCCCCACTCCGACGACCACGAACCCCGCGTCGCTGATTCGCGGTCGCCACTGGTCAGGAAGCGGCCGCAGGCGCCCTGCGCGGTAGGCGTAAACAATGGCCGCCGCGAATCCGCTCCAGAGCCCGAGAAACCCCAGCGCGTTCGCCCACCACGGCGGGTTCGACGCTCGCCCGAGGGCGCTCAGACCTCCCGGGTAGTGCGCGAGGGCGGCGCCCAGCGACTCCAAGAGGAGTCCAAGAAACTGGCCGGCTAAGAATCCGATAAACCCGGCTCCCACAATCGCCAGAACGCGTGGACGATTCTCCTGTAGCGACACGGACGAAGGACTCAAAGGCCAAACACTTTCAACTCGAGGTTTTGCACAGGCTAAACCGAAGTCTCGGTGCTCACCCCTAGATTAGATACGTGGCTGAAGCACAAAACGATCAAAACGGTTTCAAAAAATTTCTACCAGGTGGCGAGAAGCCCATGGCGCCACAGGCCCGTCGTCGGATGATCACGATCGTTGTCATTGCCTTCATCATCGGAATTTTGGTTATTAACTCACTCTTTGAGCACCAAAACGTCAAAACCCTCTCGTACTCACGGTTCCTCAACGACGCCCGCAGCAACTCCGTCAACACCGCCTCCATCAACAACTCCAACGGCGTCATCACCGGCACGTTAGATAACGGCACCAACTACACCGTCAACGGTCCCGTACCCGCGCTGGCCACCGAGGTCACGACGCTCAAGTCCGACAACGTCACCGTCACCTTCGCCAATCCTTCGAGCCTCGCCGCGGAGCTATTCCCCTACCTCATTTGGATCCTTCTCATCGGCGGCTTCATGTACTACATCAGCCGCCAGGCCCGAGGGCAGATGAACGGCATGATGTCGGTCGGGCGCTCCAAGGCGAAGCAGTTCAATGAAGATCGCCCGAAGACCACCTTCACTGACGTCGCGGGCTACCTCGGCGTGAAACAAGAGATCAGCGAAGTGGTCGAGTTCTTAAAGAATCCCGGTCGCTACAAAAACATCGGAGCCACGATCCCCAAGGGCATCTTGCTGGTTGGCCCGCCCGGTACCGGCAAGACCATGCTCGCTCGCGCCGTCGCCGGTGAGGCCGGCGTGCCGTTCTTCTCGGTGTCCGGCTCGGACTTCATGGAGATGTTCGTCGGCGTCGGTGCCAGCCGCGTTCGCGACCTGTTCGCCACGGCGCGCAAACAGGCGCCCGCCATTGTCTTCGTCGACGAGATCGACTCCATCGGACGTAAGCGCGGCGCCGGACTCGGTGGGGGCCACGACGAGCGCGAGCAGACGCTCAACCAGATGTTGAGCGAGATGGACGGCTTCGAGCCGACCGAGGGCGTCGTCGTCATCGCCGCCACCAACCGCCCCGACGTCCTCGACCCGGCGCTGCTGCGACCCGGGCGATTCGACCGTCAGATCGTGGTTCCCCTGCCCGACTTAGAAGAGCGCTTGCCCATCCTCCAGGTCCACTCCAAGGGCAAGCCGCTCGACCCGTCGGTCGATATGGCCATCGTCGCTCGCGGTACGCCGGGCATGAGCGGCGCGGACTTGGCGAACCTCGTCAATGAGGCGGCGCTACACGCGGTGCGCCGCAACTCGCCCACCATCGGCATGGAGGACTTTGAGTCCTCGCGCGATCGCGTCCTGATGGGTCAAGAGCGCGACACGATGGTCCTTCAAGACGACGAACGCGAACGTATCGCCTTCCACGAAAGCGGTCACGCCTTGTTGGCCTACGTCCTCGACAAGACCGATCCCCTCCACAAGATCACGATCATCCCGCGCGGGATGGCTCTCGGAGTGACGATGACGTTGCCCGAAGAGGACCGCCACATCATGTCGCGCCAGCACCTAGAAGACTCGCTGTGCATGCGCATGGGTGGACGCGTCGCGGAACTACTCGTGTACGGCGACCTCTCCACGGGTGCCGCGGACGACCTTCAGCGCAACACGGAGTTGGCTCGACGAATGGTGCGCGAGTGGGGCATGTCCAAAGAGATCGGCCCCATGGCTTGGGGTTCGAACAATCAGGTGTTCTTGGGCGAAGACCTCATGCACACTCGTGACTACTCCGATCACACCTCAAAGGTGATCGACGACGAGATCGAACGAATTCTTCGGGAGCAAGAGTCTCGCGCCATTGAGGTGTTGACGCTCCACCGGCGCGGCCTCGAGGCGTTGACGAGGGCCCTCTTAGAGCGCGAGACTATCGACGGCGCCGACGCCGCTCGTCTGATCGACGAAGCGAACGGCGAGCCGGTGCACCCGGCCGGCACCAAGACGGTGAGTGCGTTGAGCGGTGTGGGGAAAACGACGCCGGCGAAGGAAACTTCTCCGGTGGCCCCGGCGGCAACCTCTCCCGCGACACCACCCGTTCCGGCGACGCCCAACTGGCAGCCGCCAACGCTACCGGCCGTCTAAAGGCGGCACCACGTTCACCCCGCGCGGCGTGCTGGGCAGTGTCTGTGACACGACCAGGGTGGGCCTGCTCGCCGTGATCAAATAGGTCTCACTCGAGCCCGACGACGAGGACACGGTTGCCTTGATGCTCTTCGTCGACTCCGGCGCCACCGTGATGCCACCGCCGCCGCTGATGATGCTGGGCGACGAGGTGGTGTAGGAAGAGATATCGACGGTGATCGTTCGCGACGAGACGTTCGTCACGGTCACCGCGTCGAAGCCGAGGCCGGTGAAGTCGTGGAGGAGAAAGGCGTTGCCGGGCGTGACGGGTGACGCGAGGGCGACCCAGGACGAGGCCCCGGTCACCAGGGCACTCACCACTGGCTGAGAGGATCGGAGAGAGACATTCGCGTAGCCGTCGGCGGGAATCGCGGAGTTCGGCGTGATGGTCAGCACCCCGGTGCTGTAGGGCGAGACCGTCAGAGTCTGCGGGGCGATCTTGAAAGAACCGAGACTTATGTGGACACTGACGTTCGCGGTCTCGGAGCTGGGGTTCATCACGCTCAGTTGCGCCACCGCTTTGTTGACGGTGGTGACGTCGGGATACCAGACGTGGCCAGCGACGTGGGACAGTCCTTGTTCGTAGGAGAGCGTGCCGTTGGAGTCCTGGACACCCACCACGTCGAGCGAGCCACGTAACACCGTGAGCCTCACGCCGACGTTGGGAGTGTTGACCACTTGGGTCCCGAGGTCGATCTCGCGTTGAGCGTGGGCCGGCACGGAGAGTCCCTGAAAGGCCTCGGGGTCCGTGACGCCCGACGAGGTATAGATCGAGGCGTTAAAGACCGCCGAGGTGGCGGTCGGATTAAAGACGCTGAGATAGGCCGTCGAACCGACCAGGGTAGTAAAGCCCGTGGCGAACCACTTCGTTAGACCTTGCGAGACGCACGGCGCTTCGGCGCGGTCGTTGTAGGCGATCTCGTCTCCTACCACCCCGCCCCCGCTGATCTGGACGGCCACCCCGTAACTCGTCGTCAGTCCCTTCGCGGTGGTCGCGCTTGCGTCCAACACGCTCGGCTCAATGGACTGCAGGCCGTGGGAGGCGAGCTCTATCGAGCCGTCCCACTGCCGTCCATTATCGGAGTAGACGCTGATACCGAGATGCCGCGGTCCATTCGACGTGTTGTAAAAGGTGACGCGACCTGGTCGCGGTCCCCCACTCGAGAGGCCGGTGCAGTAGAGCGCCGTCGACTCGGCGTTAAGAGAGGCGGCCAGTCCACTCGGCAACACCGACGGATTGTGGGGATGGGTGAGCGTCGTCGCGAGACCGGCCGCCAGCAACACTCCCACCACGACCACCAACAGCGGACGGCGGCGCGCCCTAGGCACGGTCATCCCCCGACTCACGGGGCGTGACTCGGCGACGCCGTCCGGTGAAGAGCCACTCGAGACGCTGCACCCAGCCGAATCCCAGCCAGACGATGGCCCACATTCCCAAGGTGAGGAGCGCGATCAGACCGTCGAGGGGGAACTGATGCAGCGTGATCACGCCGGTCGGATGCGAGGACGAGGTCCCGACGCTGTAGTAGGGAGTCCAACTGTCGTAGGTCGTTCGAGGCGCGGGACGGCCGTCAACGTCGAGGGCAAAGGCCCCGGCCGGCGCCAACCCGGCGACGACCGTCGAGCCCGCGGTGAGCGGTCCCTGGTAGGACGAGTCAGAGAACACGGGCGTGAGGGTGGTGGAACCGGGATTCGTGGCCGCCACGATGCCGTGAAAGAGCGAGTTCGAAAAGACCTCCACCGACGGCGTGTCGAGCTCGAGCGCCAGGTCGCTCTGGTTCTCTAGCGCTCGGAGCAAGATGTCGGGCGCTCGATGCATCGGCACACTCTGGACGCCCGCGATCTCGGGCGCCGAGGAGTTCATGACCACGATTGTTGATACTCCCGCGGGCGCTAAGAGCTGCCCGAGTCGTACCGTGCGCCCGGCCAGCGCCGTTTTTACGGCGGTCATGATGACGTCGCTCGTTCCCGAGTCGGGAGGACTGAAGAGGGTGGCGCCGCCCGGCAGGCCGTTCATCGACGTCGCCGCTTCGAGACCCGGAGCCACCGTCCATCCCGCGAGCGGCAGCACCGAGGGATCGCCGAGCCAAAGCACTCGATACCCGCCCGCGGTGGTCGGCGCGAGTTGGCTGAGCGACTGGGCCACACTGGTGGTGGGCATGTCGAAACGACCGCTGACGAAGCTTCCGAGAAATGGAACGATCGCGACCAGCAGCGTCAGGACCGACAGTCCGGCCGCGACCTGTCGCCATCCGAAGCCGACGTCTCGCAGATCGTGCTCGAGCGCGCCGATACCGAGACCGATCAGCGAGGCCAGCGTCACGGCGTAAAGAACCAAGAGCACGTCGAGGTCGGGCGAGAACGAACCGAGCCAGTGACGCGACGCGAGCGCCGCCAGAACCAGGGTCAACGTGGCGATCACGACGAGCTTGGACGCCACGGCCCGACGTTCTCCTTGGCAGAGGACGAAGGCGAACAGCGCGGCCAAGGGCAGTAGCCAACCCCACCACGACGCCCCAAACGTGCCATCGACGCCGCGCAGCAAGAAGGAGAACGTGGGCGCGGACCACGGACCGCCCGGCAGTCCGAAGATCTCGAACGCTCGTCTACCGGCCAGCAGCACGTCGATGGTCATAGGCAACAGAAAGATCGCCACGTTGATCACCAGCGAACCGAGGAACCTCCACGAGTGCGAGACAGCGCTCGGCTCGTCGGGCTCTAAGAGGCGCGCGATCATGACACCCACCACGACCAGGGCCACCGCGATCAGCGTCGCGGGGGCCATGGCCGTGACCAGGGCAATGATCATGATGAGCAACAGATGTTGACCGGCCTGGGTGCCGCGCCATCCACGGTGGCCGAACGGCACCGGCTCGGCGTACGGAGCGCTTCGAAAGCCGGGTACGTCCATCAACTCGAAGATTCGTCGCACGATGAAGGGCAGACCGGCCACCGCGACCAGCACGTCGACACGACCCTGGTTGATCATGTTGAGGCCGATGGGCATGGCGGCGTAGGCGAGAGCCCCGACCAGACGAGCCCTGTTCGAGGCGCGATCCTTTAGTAGTCGGCCCACACCAATAGCGCCTACCGGCACGGCAAAGATGAGAGCCAGTCGCGGTAAGACGCCCATGCGGCCGATGACGAACGTGCCCGCGAAGGCCAAGACGCCGTATCCGGGCATGCCCGGGGTCCCGGTGCCCACGCCGTTGGGCGACCAGGACGCGAAGAAGTGACGCCACGTCGACCACCAACTGTCAAGCGGCGCGAGGCGTCCGATAAGGGGCAAGTGGGTGGCCACCAAGTTGCGTGAACCAATAAGCCACAGCACCGCTACCAGAGCCACCAGAGCGGCCTGGGCGCGAAACGAGGTCATGAGTCGCGAGGGGCGCGATCGAAGTTCGAGCAGCTCGCTCTCGGCGATCTCGTCAAACTCCTCTTGCTCGGAGAACGCGGAAGCGAATCCGACGCCCGCCTCGTCCTCGTCGTCGTAGGCGCGCTCGTCAGGAGGCAAAATCCCCCGGGCCCGGTCGTACCCTTCGCGTAGCAGCGTGGCCAGGAAGTGCTTCAGTCGACTGGCCCCACCAACCTGCAGTTGGTGGAGCTCGCCGTCGGAGAGAACACGAACGTCGTGTAGTTGTTTACGACGTTGTCGAACCCGTCGACGGTGCTTGAGGAGCCAACGCCACGATCCCGCGATGGCGCCCGCGCGGTCGGTGTCGCCCCCGATCAGCGAGACGGAGGTCTCGACGATGTCGAGGACAAAGAGCATCGAGAGCGTGGTGGCGCTGTAGCGCGGGCCCCAGCCACTCGCCACCACGAAGAGTTGGTGACGGCGCTGCAGGTCTCGCCGACTGGCCCGGCGAGTCCCGATGGCCGTTACCGCCCGTTCGCCCCGGGCGATGGTCTCGCGATGGGCGACTTTGGCGAGGGGCGCCACCACGATCCGAGCCCCCGCTACTTGGGCCCGCCAGCAGAGATCAAGATCCTCGCCGAGCAGGCTGATGAGCGGATCGAAGCCGCGCAGCGCCTTGAAGAGGTCGGCGCGAACAAGGGTGACGCCACCGGGTGCGACGAAGACGTCGCGCTCTAGGTCTTGTTGGCCGTGGTCAATCTCGCCCTTTTCGATTCGCTCGCGTACCACCCCGAATCGG
Source organism: uncultured Acidimicrobiaceae bacterium (assembly GCA_963849705.1). Lineage (GTDB taxonomy): Bacteria > Actinomycetota > Acidimicrobiia > Acidimicrobiales > RAAP-2 > RAAP-2. The sequence continues at coordinate 89,673 of CAWKII010000001.1, forward strand.
TCCGACGTTTGACCGACGTGAAGGAGGACCAACGGATCCTCGTAGGCCACTACCTTGGGCGTGACGATACCGGCGTTCGTGCGATAGGCCGCCTCCACCATGAGATGGACCGCGTCGGCTTCGAGGCGGACATCGTCGTGGCAGAAGAGGAAGAAGGCCGAGCCCTCGACCATTAAGGAGGCTTCGTTGCACGCTGCGCCGAAGCCCCGATTCTCTTCGAGCAGTCGTACGAAGGCGTGGGGTGCGACGGCGGCGATGCGTTCGGCGACGAGCGGAGCGTCCCCGTTCGCGAGGACGAGCAGGCTCAGTTCTTCGTAGTCCTGGCCCGCAAGGGAAGCGGCTGCCGCTTCAAGACCGGGCCCAGGACCGGTGGTAACGATGACGGCAACAACGGCCGGAGCACGAGAGTCCATCAGTTCTTCAAGGCTAGTTGGCAGCGCCTGCAGCGTTGGGCGCCCCGCGTCCACAAAGACGCGTTGCAGATAATTTTTACCGTTCGCGCCGTCGTTCTTCGAGATCGCTGACAATATCGTCGAGCGACACGTGCAGCGCAATCTGCGGTGCCCAACCGGTGGCTTGGTGAAGTTTGTCGTAGCTGCCGCGTGACACGGGTAGATCAACCGGGCGAAGCAGCGACGGATCGACCACGAGCTCGACGTGTGGCGCTAATCGCGCGACGAGTTGGTGAGCGATATCGAGGAGTGCAACGTCGTGGCCGGAGGCCACGTTGTAGACCTCGCCCGAGACGCCGAGCGTCGCGAGCAGGCGGTACGCGCGCACCACGTCGCGCACGTCGCTGAAGTCGCGGCGAGTCGACAGGTCCCCGACCAGGATGCTCCCTTCGCCACGATCGCGTGCGTCTAAGAGCCGGCTCACCAGGGCCGGCACCACGAAGTTCGGCGACTGGCCGGGACCGAGATGGTTGAACGGTCGAGCGACGATGACGCGTTGGCCACGAAACCGCGCCGCGTCACGCGCGACTCGCTCCGCCTCGACCTTGCTGGAGGAGTAGGGGTTGGCCGGCGCCACCCGGAACGACTCACGCAGCGGCTGATCCTCTTCTCGCGAGATGCCATAGACCTCCGAAGAGCTCACCACGATCGTGGTCGAGTCCGGCACCGCCTCAAACGACGCGTCGAGCACCCTTTGGGTTCCCACCACGTTGACGCGCGTGAACTCGCTCGCGTTCTCCCACGACTCTCCGACGTGCGTGAGGGCGGCCAAGTGATACGTGACGTCGGGAAGAAACCACTCGAAGACCTCGCGCATGCTGCGCGCGTCCGTCACGTCGTGCTCGCGATCTATACCGTGCACGTCGTCGCCGTTATCACGCAGGTGACGAAGGAGGTGGTGCGCGACGAAGCCGTCCGACCCGGTGACCAGGGCTCTCACGAGTACTCCAGCGCCTCTCGGTAGGCCACCAGGTGTTGATCGACGCAGGCGTCCCACGTGAAGCGCTCGGCCCGTGTTCGAGCGCGTTCGGCGATAGCGATACGTTCGTCGTGGCCTTCGTTGAGTCCTTCGAGCAGCGACGTCGCGAGGGCCGTGGCGTCGCCAATGGGCACCAGCCGGGCCGCGCCCGAGGCGACCTCGGCCATCACGGTTCCGTCGGTCGTCACCACCGACGCGCCACAGGCCATCGCTTCGACGACGGGAAGACCGAAGCCCTCTCCCCGCGACGGGTAAGCCACCACGCGTGCTCGCCGGTAGAGCGCCGGAAGGGCGTCGTCGTCGACGAAACCAAGACGACGGACGCGCCCTTTGAAGGGATGCTCCTCGAGTTGAGTCACGAAGGGCCCCGTCCCCCACCCGGCTTGGCCCGCGAGCCACAGCTCGACGTCGCGGTCTTCGCGGGCCACTTCCGCGAAGGCTTCTAACAGCACATCGAGACCCTTCCTCGGTTCCGCGGTGCCCACGAATAAGACGTACGGGACATCGGCGTTCAGTGAGTGACGACGAAGGGTGCTCTCGTCATCGACGTCGCGAGGTTGAAAGTGCTCAAGATCGACCCCGAGGGGAGCGACGACAATGGGCGCGTGGGCTGGCAGAATCTCCTCGAGCAGGCGGGCACTAAAGGCACTCACCAGCACCAATACTCGCGCGTGTTGCGAGGCGAAGGTGATGGCCCGACGAAAGAACGTCACCTTCGTTCGCTCGTGCCACTCGGGGTTGGTAAAGAAGGTCAGGTCGTGAATCGTTACGACGGTGGGGGTCGATCCCCGTCGGGGCATCGTGTAGTGCGGTCCGTGCCAGAGCTCGACGTCGCGCGAGGTCTGGCTCGTTCCGAGAACCCACGCCTCGTAGGTCAGCCTCGCCGCGCGCGCGTTGGGCACGATGTTCGCCAAAGTTGAGTGTGGCGAGCGCTCGCGCCAACGTTGTGCGTCATCACGTCGGGTCACCAGTGTCGTATCGAGTCCTCGCTCGGGCAGTCGTATCGCCAGCTCGGAGATGTACCGTCCGGCGCCCGCGATGCGCGGGGGAACGGCCGACACGTCAAGGGCGACTTTCACTGCCATCCTTTGAGGTGGTCGAGCGCGACGTTTCGCCACGTCAGAGCCGCCACGCTCGCACGACGCCGCTCACGAGCGACGTCGTCGTTCTCGAGCGTGAGCGACGTGGCGAGTCCGGCGGCGATTGAGTCGACGTCCGAGGGATCCACGAGCACTACTTCTGAGTTATCGGTCACGCTCGGTGTGGTCACGCTAGCCACGACGCGCGCTCCCTCGCGCAGTGCTTCGACCGGCGGCAGTCCCCACCCTTCGGCCCTCGGCACGTAGGCGACCACCGTCGCGTCGCGGTAGAGGCCCTTCAACATCGAACGCGACACCGATCCCAGCACCACGGCATCGGCGCTGTCCACGCGGCCCCAGCCGGAGGGGCCGACCAACACCAGTGGACCGAGCTCGGCACCCTTCGAGCGCGCCTGCGCGTGTGCGGCGACAAGACGGTCCAGATTCTTGCGTGGCTCTCGCGTCCCGGCGTAGAGCGTGAAGGGGCCCGACACTCCTCGCGCTTCGAGCGCGTCTCGTACCTCGCGGCCGCTGGCACCGACCGTCTCGTCGTCGACGCCGAGACGGACGTCGTGCAGTCGCGATTCGTTGAAACCATCGGCGATCAGGCGTGAACGCAAGCCCGGTGCGGCGCAGAAGAGTCGTACGTCTCGATTTTTTAGCATCTCAAGTCGCCGCTCGTGATAGCGAACTCCCCGCGGGGTACTCGCTTCAGGCTCGTCGCGCCAGAGGAGGTCGTAGAGGGTGACCGAGTGCACGGCGTCGCCACGTCCCCCACTAAAGGGACCGGTGAGCGACGTGGCGTGCACGACATCACTAGAGGACGGCACTCCCAAGGGCCAACGATCCCAGAGCAGTGTCAGTACCGCCAACGGCGCGGTGGTGACTCTCTGCAGCTTCAGATCCTCCACGTCGCGACTTGGCGCACCGCGCGGAACCACCCCGATGAGGCGAAACGACTCGTCTTGTAGCGAGTTCAGCCCCTTCACCAGACCACGAACGTAGGTGGCGATGCCCCCCGGTTGAGGTCGATAGAACTGATCAAGCGAGAGGGTGATCGTTCGCGTCACGCTCTCCAGCCTCGCACGACTTCTTGATAGAGCGCGACGTAGGCGCGAGCCGCGGTGGCCGGGGCGAAGTCCTCGGCCCTCGACCGACCGGCCGCGATCACGATCGCACGACGCGACGGGCTCTCCCACAGTTCATTGAGTAACGGGAGTACTTCATCGTCTCCCTCGGTCAACTCGGCCGCCCCGCTCAGGAGTTCGCGGTTGATGGTCGTGGCGCGCGCGATCGTCGGTACTCCCGCGGCTAAGGACGCGATGGCGAAGGAAGGGAACCGCGCGCCATCGGAGATGTGAAGTACGACGCGCGCCTCGCCGAGCGCGCGGCGTGCCTCGGAGCGTGGACACACAACCACGTCCAACCCCCGCGCACGAATCTGCTGAGCCACTTTCTGACTGGCCAGCGCTTCGACACTCGAACCGTGAGTCTGCGCGAAGCGAACCAGCTCCGGCGCCAGGCGAAGGAAGGGTTTCACCACGCCCGTTAAGTTCACGACCAACTTCGTCCCCTCACGTGTGGGTTCCACCAACGGCACCGCGGGCGGGACCACCGCGATGCGTGTGGGCGCGACGTCCAACACCCGTCTCACTTCGCGGCTGGCGCTGCGCGTTGACGCCACGAGTGTGGCGCCGTGACGAACCGCTCGGCGAAGCTGCGTGATGCGCAGGTACTCGCGTGACTCTCCCCGCAGGGGCCGCAGATCGTCCACGGAGACGATGAGCGGCGCCGACTTGGTCGGCGGTGTGGCGCGCCCCGCGACGTGCACCACGTCGACATCTCCGAGGAGTCGATCGAGCGAGGGGCCGACGCCGCGACGCCAGAGCGGGGTCCACAGCGGTCGCAAGGCGATGCGTGCGTCACCGGGTGAGATGGGTGCCGATCCGGAGTGAAAGCGGAGCAACTCGCACCCGCCCGTCGCGTCGATCGCGTCGGCCAGGTCGTTCATAGAGTTACCGAGTGACTCTAAAGAGCCATCAAGGTCGAGGGCTACCCGAGGAATGCCCGGGCTCACGTAGCCAGGGCCAACGCCCGCTGGGCACTGGTCCACTCGGGCCACAGTTTGAGCGCCCAAGCTCCAAAAGGTTCGCTACTGGTGGCCACCAGGGCGATCCCCTCGTCGGCGTTGAGCAGCATCATCGAACCGCTCAGACCGAAGTGACCGAAGCTGGTCGCCGGCCAGTCGCCCATCCAATGTCGCTTCTCGCCACGTACCTCAGGACCGATCCCCCACGGACAGGGGGTGAATCGGCCAAAGCCGGGCACGATGCCCGCTAGATCGGGCAGGTAGGGGCGGATTAGTCGGTCCCGTGTCGGTCGCGCGATCCCGTCGCAGCGCAGCCACGCGATCGCCAGGGTGGCGAGGTCTTCGGTAGATCCACTCACCCCCGCCGCGGGGCGTCCGACCAATGACGTCGCAGAGAGCCCGAGCGGTTCGAAGACCCGATAGGACAGCCACTCGGCCGCGTCGTTATCTCCCACGATGGCCTCGACGGCACGGTCGTAGCCGTAGTTGGAGTAGACCCGCTTGGTGGCAATGGGAACGACCGGGTCACTCTCTTCGAGCCCCAGGCCGCTCGAGTGCGACAGCAGATGGGCGAAGGTGGCACCGTGCGGCCCCACCTGCTCGTCGTAGGAGTGCAGTTCCCAATCGACTTCAACACCGAAGGCCATCGCCACCGTCATCTTCGACACCGAGGCCCAGGGTCGTACCTCATCGAGGTCGCCGTACTCGTTGATCCGAAGCGCGCTCCCACCCTCCAGGCGCAAGGCGATGTACGACGGTGAGCCGGGCCAGTCACTAGCGGCGTCGTTACTCACCACCCGATGATACCTATGCGCCTCTAAGGTTTCGGAGGTGATAACGGTTCTCAGCGGAGGGGTCGGGGCGGCTCGACTGCTGCACGCACTCAGCGGCGTCCATGATCCTTCGGACTTCACCGCCGTCGTCAACGTGGGCGACGACTTGGTTCTCCATGGTCTGACCATCTGTCCCGACTTGGACACCATCACCTACACCCTCGCGGGACTCAACAACGAAGAGCTCGGCTGGGGACTAAACGGAGAGACCTGGCGGGTGATGAGCGAACTCGAAGCCCTCGGGGGCGAAGCGTGGTTTCGACTGGGCGACCGCGACCTCGCGACGCACCTCTATCGCACGCAGCGTCTACACGACGGCGCCACCAAGACACAGGTCACCGCTGAGTTAGCGAAGCACCACGGCCTTCGGGTGACAATCCTGCCCGTGACCGACGACCCACTCTCGACGGAGTTCCTCACCGACGAAGGGAGGCTCTCCTTTCAGGAGTACTTCGTCCACCGCCACCACGACGTCACCGTTCAATCGATTACCTTCGTCGGCGCGGAGGACGCCCGGCCGACGGAGGAGGTAACTGAGGCCCTGCGTGACGCCACTCGTCTGGTGATCGCCCCGTCCAATCCCCTGATCTCCATCGATCCCATCCTCCACGTTCCCGGAGTGCGGGCGGCCCTTCGCTCTCGATCAGACGACGTCGTCGCGATCTCGCCGATCATCGCGGGTGCGGCCTTGAAGGGTCCGGCCGATCGCCTCTTGCGTGAACTCGGCCACGACAGCAGCGTCCTCGGGGTCGTCGATTTCTACGAGGGACTTGTCGGCACGTGGATCATTGATGAGGCCGACGCCTCGCTCGCCGGGGACATTCGCGCCCGAGGCCCGCGCGTCGTGGTGACGACCACCGTGATGGCCGAGCCCCAGAACGCCCTGCGCCTGGCCGCGGCGGTGCTGGCGTGAGCGAACTTCGCCTGGTGGCTCTGGCGTCACGGACGACGGTCCAAAAAGGTGACGACCTCGTCGCGCTATTTCTGACCGCGCTCGAAGAGGCCGGCGAAGAGTTGCGTCACCACGACCTGGTCGTCGTGACGAGCAAAGTGGTCTCGAAATCTGAGGGCCAGGTCGTTCCCTACGACGGAAGCGACGACGACAAAGTGCGCATCGTAGAAGGTGAGTCGGTGCGCGTCCTTCGTCGTCGCGGCACGCTGCGCATCACCGAAACTCGCCACGGGTTCATCAACGCCAACGCCGGAGTCGATCTCTCGAACACCGACGACGGCACGGCGGTGCTGCTGCCGAAGGACCCAGATCGATCGGCCCGGCGCCTGCGAAGCGAAATCGCACGACGAACCGGCCTCGACGTGGCCACGTTGATCACCGACACCTTTGGTCGAGTGTGGCGTCAAGGGGTGACCGACGTCGCGCTCGGATCGGCGGGCCTTCGGCCCGTGTTGGATCTGCGCGGCACGACGGACGCCAACGGTCGACTGCTCGAGGCCACGGAAGTGGCCATCGCCGACGAGATCGCGGGCGCCGCGAACCTCGTCTTGCACAAAGCGGCGGCCACCCCCTTCGCCTTGGTACGAGGGCTCGATGAGTCCTTCTTTGGGCCCGGGTCGGTCAACGAAAATATCGTGCGCTCGAAGAACGACGACCTCTTTCGCTGATTAGACCCCGCCGAGTCGCACGTCGCCCGAGAGGCGCGAGTTCGCCGCCACGCGCTCCTTCGCTCCGACCACGCAGGTAGGACCGAGCACGGAACCCGTACCGATCACTGCCTCGGGCCCGATGATGGACGAGCGAATCTCACATCCGCTCTGGACGACGGCACCGGGTAGAAGCACGGAGTCCTCGATCACGACGTTCGCCCCGACGACGCATCCTCGGTCGACGACGGCGTTCTTCAGGGTGGACGTCGAGTCGATGGTGGCAGTGCTGTCGCGCCACGAGCCGTTGACGATCCCTTGAAAGCTGTGTTGAGTGTTGTATCCCTTGAGGACGTCCACGTTGGCTTGGAGATAGTGCTGCGGTGTGCCCGTGTCCAGCCAGTACGACTCGTCACTCATAGCGAAGAGCTCTCTCGCCTCGGCCAGTTGGGGGAAGGTCTCGCGTTCCACGCTGACTCGGCCGACGGCCGCGATGCGGTCGAGAGCCCGGGGCTCGAAGACGTAGGTGCCCGCGTTGATCTGATTGGTGGGCGCCTCGCCGGGCGGTGGCTTCTCCACGAAAGCCAAGACCCGTCCGTCCAGCGACGTCGGCACCACGCCAAAGTGCGAAGGGTCCTCGACGGGATGCAGCGCAATCGTGGCTTCCCCACCGTGAGAGCGGTGAAACTCTAGGAGTTTGGTCACGTCGAGACTCGTCACGACATCGCCATTGACGACCAGAAAGGTCTCCTCGACGTGGGCTTCACCGGCGGCAAAGCGGATGGCTCCGGCCGTGTCGAGAGGCTCGGACTCCACCGCGTACGTCACCCGCACGCCGGAGATCACGTCGGCGGGATAGGCCTCGGTGAATCGATCGGGCAGATAGCCCAGTGAGAGGACAGCGTCGGTGACACCGTGACGAGCGAGCGCTTCGAGGACGCACTCGATCATGGGCACCCCGACGAGGGGCAACATCTGCTTAGGGGTCTCGTAGGTCAGAGGTCGCAGGCGCGTTCCCATGCCCCCGACCAGAATGACCGCCTGCAACCTCAACCCTTCGTGGTAGTGGTTGTACTCGCGGTGGTGGTGGTCGTGGTCGGTGAGTTGCTCGGCCCGGCGGTCGTCGTGGTGGTGGGTAACGTGGTCGTCGTGGTGGTCGTCGGCGTCACGGTGTCGTAGACCATCTGGTTGTCGGTCGCCTTCGTGGGTGGAGTGGGCACGACGCCCGTGGGCTCGAAGGCCGCGGTGACGCGGATCTCTTTGGAGAACTTGATCTTCGCCGGGTTGGTCGTGATGGTGGGCGTCTTTTGCGCGAACGAGGTCCAGTAGGCGTACTCCACCTTGCCGGTCTTACCGGCGTCCGGCGTTCCCGCCGCACACGTATCGCCGTTCTTGTAGGTCGTCTTGGGGTTGGCGGTGCCCTTGGCGGTGGGAACGGCGATCTCCGTCTTGCTCAGGGTGAGGCCCTCGTACTCGCTGGCGAACGTCTTCAAGGTCGCGTTATTGCCCGCGTCGGCGGACGAGGTCGGGCTGAGTCGCACCACATCGTCCGGTCCGACAATGAAACCGATGCCGGCGCTCGGATCGGATGTCAGATACGGCAGCGTCTTGCCACAGGCCTGAATCGAGAGTCCCGCGTAGAGGATGGATCCGATCTTGGGCGCCACGGTGGCGGCCGCGGACTTTTTTACGGGATTCTGGTACTCGTAGCGCGAGTAGATAGTGGCCGCTAGCCCCAAAACCACGATGACGGCCAGGATTCCGTAGTAGTTGGCGGGACGCGCCTTTCGGTAGGTCTTGCCACCGCCCGCGGCCCCAACTCTACTGACCCATTTTCCGGAGTTGCTCTTAGCCACCCTGCAACGTTACTAAATATCGTGAAGGACTCCGGCTGCGTAGGGGCGAAGGGACTCGAACCCTCACTGGAGGCGGTTTAAGCGCCCTGCCTCTGCCAATTGGGCTACGCCCCCTCGCAGAAGAGTCGCGTTGTAACGCTAACGCAAAGTTAGGAATTACGTAAGCGTCCTATTTTGAAAGACCTCGATAACTAGGCTGGTTTTATGTTGCGCGTGCGTCGTCGGGGCACGACACGAACGACCCCCCTCTTATTGGCAGCAGCCCTCAGCGTGGTGTGGCTGACGGTCCCGACGGGCGCCGGCGCCGGCTCGATCGCTCAGACCAAAAAGGCCATCGAGGATCTCTCGGCGGCTCTCTCGCGTCAAGAACAACGCAGCGAAATCACCTCGAACGAGTACGACCAAGACGAAGCCAACCTGGCCTCGATTACCACCAATATCAAGAGTTTGCAGGGCCAGGAGGTGGCGAAGCGCGCGGCGATCGTGGTGACCTCGAAGAAGCTCGAGGTCGCCGTAGTGCGAGCCTTCGTGTTCGGTAGTGCCGAATTGCAACTGATCCAACTGTTCAGTCAGAACGTGACCAAGAGCGACCAGACCAGCGTCTATCAACAACTGGTCATCGGTAACCTCAATGAACTCAAAGACAAGTACCAGCGAGAGAAGACCTCCCTCGACACCACGATCACCAAAGTTGCCGCGCAGCGCGTGAGGGCCCAGCACGCGACCTACGAGATGAAGACACTGCTGGAGTCGAACATCGAACTTCAAGACCAGACACAAGCGACCCTGGCGACCGTCACGGCGGAGTACAAGAGCGAGATCATCAACTACGAAATCAGCGCCGGCGTCGCGGCCGCGCGCGACCACAACACCGCGGGCGAAGAACAGGCCATCACGGCCGCGTCAGCCGTGGGGGGCCAGTCCGCGGCGAACCAGGTCATCGAGGCAGAACAACAGGCCATCGCGACCCCCACCATCGCGGAAATCGCCGGCACGGCTCAGGGTCTCAAGGCCGTGAAGGAGGCCGAATCACAGATTGGAGTGCCCTACGTCTGGGGCGGAGAGACCCCGCACGTGGGCTTCGACTGCTCGGGCTTGGTCCAGTGGGCCTGGGCTCAAGCCGGGATCTCCATTCCTCGCACCACCGAGACTCAGTGGCCCGACATGGTCCACGTTCCGCTCACGCAACTACAGCCCGGCGACCTCCTCTACTACTACAACCTCGATGGCGACAACGAGGTGGACCACGTGGTGATGTACGTCGGATCGGGCCCGTGGGGCGTCGACACCACCATCGCGGCCGCCCACACCGGCACCGACGTGGAGCTCGCTCCCCTCTTCACGGCCGGCCTCGAGGGCGCCGCGCACCCGTAGGTCTCCGCGATGACTATCGAACTCTCACTCGTTATTCCGGCGTACAACGAAGCGGACCGCCTCGCCACGGGCTTCGATCGCCTCCAACCTTTTCTCGACACCGTGGCCCCCGAGACCCTGGAGATCATCGTGATCGACGACGGCTCCAGCGACGACACCATGCGTCGAGCGCGCGAGGTGTACGCACACGTGGAGAACGCGCGCTTCGTCCAACAGCCCGAGAACCACGGCAAGGGCGCGGCCCTTCGCCTCGGCATCGGCCTCGCCACGGGAACGAACGTCGTGACCATCGACGCCGACATGGCGATCAACCCACGTCAGCTACCCCTCTTCTTGGCGTCGCTGCGCGATAGCGCGCTCGTACCGGGTTCTCGGGCCATCAAGGGACGCATCAACTACGACTCGAGGCTCAGAACGCTCTTCGGCGATGGGTTCAACTACTTGGTTCGCCTCTATACGCGCACGAGTTTGCGCGACACGCAGTGCGGTTGTAAAGGCTTTCAACTGGCCGAGGGGCGGCTCTTGACTCTTCTTTCCTTCATCGACGGCTTCGCCTTTGACGTGGAGATTCTCTACTTGGCCAACCAGCTCGGACTGAGCGTTCGCCCGCTGCTCGTCACGTGGGACGACGTCGAAGGCTCATCGGTGCGGCCGGGTCGTGACGCCCTGGCCATGTTCCTCGATATACGGAACATTCGATCACGGCGCTACGAGAACCCGGTCGTCGAGCTGACGACCGGCATCACGGCCGAGGAGGTCGCGTCCGTGGCGAGAGAGGCGCGGCTCCACGGCCTGGTGCTGGCGCGCGCCGAGGCGAACACACTGGTGGTTCTCGGCCGTAACGACGCACCCGGCGGACTAGGCCTCGCGGCTCGACTTAAGGGTTCGCTGAGGACCACCACGATCAGTGAACTAAAGGGCCGACGTTTCGAGGCCGTCTAGTTGTGTCGCGGAAGTAGCCAGTTCGACACGAGCTCGGGCGCACGGTCGCCCCACTCCTCGGCGGTGATGGCGTAGCGAGCGTGATCTTCCCACGCGCCATCGATCTCGAGGTAGCGCTCGGAGATCCCTTCAAAACGAATAGCGAGTTTCTCCACGACCCGCCGCGAGGGCGCGTTGCGCGGGATGATGTTGATCTCGACGCGATGGAGTCGAAGCGACTCAAAGGCGTACTGCAACATCGTGACGACCGCCTCGGGCATCAGGCCCTGACCAGCCACGGCCTCGTCGATCCAGTAGCCGATGTAGGCCGACTGGAGGGGACCACGCTGAATGGAGGAGAGGGTTATCTCCCCCACAAAGCGTCCCTCGACGAAGATGCCAAAGCCAAAGCCCGTGCCGATCTGGCGCTCTCGTTCGCGAATGGCGCAGCGACTGACGAAACTGCGGTGGTCTTCGGCGAGGTGCGAGGCGTGGGCCGAGCGTGGCTCCCACTTCAAGAGCCAGTCGCGACAACGCGTGCGCACCTCGTACCAGGCCTCGTAGTCGTGCTCGTTCATGGTGCGCAGCACCACGCGGCGCCCGTGCAAGGAGATGGGCGAGTAGATCGCGCTGCGCGTCGTCACCATGAGGCTCTTCCCACCAGTACATCGTTACAGGTCGCTGTCAGCGGTGCAATCCTGGCTGGTGCAACGAGGAAACGATCCCGTCGAGGATGTCGCTTTCAGAACTCAGTAGCTCCTGGACGCCGAGTCGCCCCATGACGGCGTCGAGAATGAAGAGCCCGGCGGTCAACACGTCCTCTCGGCCCACGACCATGCCGGGATGGGCGAGACGCTCTTCGGGCGTCTCGCCCGCGAGGCGATCGCGCCACTCCTGGACGAGCGCGCGCGTGAGCGTCCGGTGGTGCACGACGTCGCGGTCGTAGATGGTGATGCCCGCGTCCATCTGTGCGAGCGTGGCCACGGTGCCGGCCAGGCCGATGAGTCGAACGTGTCCCGCTACGAGAGCAAAATCGGGCACCGCGGAGAAAGCACGGTCCAGTTCCGCCTCGATCATCGAGCGTGCCGCTTCGTCGCCCTCCGGTGTCACCACGCCTCGCCCGAGGGCTCGTTCGCTCACCCGAACGCATCCGAGCTGCATCGAGTAGCTCTTCAACTCTCCTCGTCGTTTCAGGGCGAGTTCCGTAGACCCCCCGCCGACGTCGACGATCATGGTCGGGACGGCCACTTCCTCCACGTCATTCGTCGCACCGGCGTAAGAGAAGGCCGCCTCTTCGGCGCCACTGAGAACCTTGGCTTCAAAGCCGACCAGGCCGTGTGCGCGCGACAGAAACGTCGATCGGTTCGACGCGTCGCGAACGGCAGACGTCGCGACCAGTAGCCCCGTCGTCACACGGAAGCCGTCGCACGCCGCGCGATACGTCGCCAGCACGTCGAAGGTTCGCTCCATGGCCTGCGGCGTCAAGGTTTGCGAAGCGTCGACACCTTGGCTCAGACGGGTAATGCGCATGTCGCGCTGGAGCGCTTTACCATCGCCATCGACAATCAGTAGTCGCGTGGAGTTACTTCCACAATCGATGGCGGCGACGGCGTCACTCACGGACGTCGATGACGAGCAGTTCCGGCACGTCGATCTCCCCGGCGACTAGGGCCCCGACGGGATCAAAGGAGCCGACGAGAAAGTTGGCGAGATGCGCGTGAAGACACTTGACTCCCACTCGAGTGCCCCCGACTCCCCCGTGCGCGCTGACGGCGCGGTGGTGCACGGTGGCCTCTCGGCGGCGTTGCTCGTACTCGTCGTGCGCTCGGCGGAGTTCTTCCTGGTCGACCAGCTCCTCGAACCGGTGTACGCCGCCCTCACTCTCCAGGCGACTCACGCTGACGTACAGTTCCGGGTCGACCAGCCAATAGAGAGTCGGCATGGGCGTGCCGTCGCGCAGATGGGGCTCGTTTTCGATAACGACGGGCCTACCGTCGAGACGTCGTACGACGACGGCGAAGCGCCCGGACAGCGGACGTTGGAGCAGGGCTTCGACGATCGCCTGATCGTCGGGTGAGGCGTCGCGAAAGGTCAACGCCAGAACTCGAGGGTGCGCAGAAGGCGCGAGAAATACTGATTCGAGTGGTGCGTCGCTGGTGTGGCGGCGACGGTGGACGACGCTATCGACGAGGGCGCGACGAGGGGCTGGAGTCCCGGATCAGCCGAGCTGGCCGAGACCTGGCCCGAGGAGTCCCCGGGGAGAACTTGGATCAAACTCTGACCGGGATTGACGAGCTGATACTGCTCACGGGCCAACGCCGTCGCCGCCGCCTTGGTATCGACGGCCTTGGCCTCTGACTTCAGCGACGCCTCTTCTCGTTGGAGGGCCTTGATCTGTGCCGCGGTGGTGTCGATCTGGGCCTGTTGGTGCCAGAGGGACGAGAAGGGAAACCAGCCCGCGATCATGATGACGGCCGTCACCAGGGCGGCCGGCACCAGCCAGCGGTTACTGCTTCGTGCTGTATGCGCTGTGGACACCTATCGCCCCCGACAATGACGCGGCACCGAGAAAGCGGGCTTGGTCACCGAGCTGTTCTTCGATTCTCAACAACTGATTGTACTTCGCTACCCGATCAGATCGTGCCGGCGCTCCAGTTTTTATCTGTCCGACGTTGGTAGCGACCGCCACGTCCGCAATCGTCACGTCTTCCGTCTCACCCGAACGGTGTGAGATCACCGCGCTGTAGTGATTGCTCAGCGCCACACGGACGGCGTCAAGGGTCTCGGTCAGCGTGCCGATCTGGTTCAACTTCACGAGCAGCGAGTTCGCCACACCCCGGTCGATCCCTTTTTGCAGCAGCGAGGTGTTGGTCACGAAGACGTCGTCACCCACCAGTTGAATCTTCGCTCCCAGCTGCTTGGTGAGGGAGGCCCAGCCGTCCCAGTCCTCTTCGGCCATTCCGTCCTCGAGAGAGACGATCGGATAGCGAGAGACAAGGTCGACCCAGTAGTCGACCAGTTCGGCACTGGTGAAGACGCGACCCTCGCCTTCTAGGTGGTACGCGCCGTCACGGTAGAGCTCGCTCGTCGCGGGGTCCATCGCAATCGCGACGTCGCGACCCGGTGTCAACCCCGCCGCTTCGATCGCTTCGATGAGCACTTTGACCGCGCTCTCGCTGTCGGGCAGGTCCGGCGCGAAACCACCCTCGTCGCCGACGGCGGTACTCAGGCCGCGCTTGTCGAAGATTCCCTTTAAGGCGTGGTAGGTCTCGGCGCCCCAGCGCAACGCTTCGCTAAAGGACGCGGCTCCAATCGGCATCACCATGAACTCTTGGAAGTCGATCGTGTTCTTCGCGTGCACGCCGCCGTTCACGACGTTCATCATGGGCACGGGCATCACGTGTGCGTTAACGCCCCCGAGGTACTGATAGAGCGGCAGGTCGCTCTCGATGGCGGCGGCCTTGGCGTTGGCGAGTGAGACGGCCAGTATCGCGTTCGCCCCCAGTCGGCCTTTGTTGGGTGTCCCGTCGAGATCGATCATGGCGAAGTCGACGGCCCGCTGATCTTCTGCCTCGTAGCCCTCGAGCGCCTCGCTGATCTCGCCGTTCACGTAGCCCACCGCCGTCGACACACCCTTGCCACCCCAGGCAGAGCCACCGTCGCGAAGCTCTACGGCCTCGTGAATTCCAGTCGACGCTCCCGACGGAGAGGTCGCGCGGCCAATGGCGCCCGACTCCAAGTGCACTTCCGCTTCCACCGTAGGGTTGCCCCTCGAGTCCAGTATCTGGCGTCCCAGCACCACTTCAATCGCGCTCATGGCGTCTCCTCGGTTCGCCTCAACGTTACTAGGCCCCCTTGAAAACTACGGATGCTCCTCGGCTGTCACGATCTGATCACGAAGCTCGCGAGCACGCTCGCGCAGTGCACCTTCGAGATCGACGTCCGCGGCGCTCGCCGCGGCGACGAGAGAACTGAGAGCGTCGCCCCAGGCGCGCTGGGACTCGTCGTACGATCCCGCGCCGTCAAGTGCGCGCGTCAGCGCAGCGATCGCCTCGAGCGCAGCGGCGAGCGAGGACTCCTCGGACGCGATGGCGAGGTCGGCCAACGCGGCTTTGCGCAGCAACTTCGTGTACAAGGTCAACGCGGGCATCTGCCAGGCGACGCCGTCTAACACGCTGTCACGGCCTTTTTCTTTTCGCTTCAGCACCTCCCACCGAGCGGCGACCTCGTCGGCGCTGTTGGCCGCCAGGTCGCCGAAGACGTGAGGGTGGCGATGAATGAGCTTGTCGCGCAACGTATCAACGATCGAGGCAAAGTTGAAGTTCCCTTCCTCCTCACCCAACTCCGCGTGCAACACCACCTGGACGAGCACGTCGCCGAGCTCTTCTTCGACGTGGGCGATGAGGTCGTCGTCCTGCTCGCCGCGCTCTTCCATGGCCACGAACACGTCGAGCGCATCGACGGCTTCGTAGGCCTCTTCGAGAAGATGCTTGGTCAAGGAGGCGTGGGTCTGCTCTTGATCCCAGGGACACTCCGCGCGAAGGCGACTCACCAGGTCCACCAAGTCCGCCGTCGCGACGCCGGCGTCGCGGAACGGCTCCACCCAGAGTGAGGTCAGGTGATCGGCCTCGCGAAAGGACGCTAGTTCACTCGCCCGAAGAGCAGTCACGACCTGGTCGTCCAGTCCGAGGTGATGAAGCACGTTCACCTGACATTCCGCCGGAAGTCGGTCCGAGACGCTGGCGAGAATCTCGGGAGAGTACGTCTGGAGGATCAACAAGGGACCGGGGCCGCGAAAGTTGTCGATCGAGTCCAGCGCGTCGACCACGCGAAGCCCCGCCGCCATGGGGTCGCGGCCGAGCGCGGCGCAGGCCACGTCAATCACCGACACCGCCGGCTCGAGAATGACCGCCACCTCGGGTCGCTCCCGCAACAGTTCGACGGTGCGCTCGGCGACCACCGGCGAGCCCGGCACGGCGTAGATGACCTCACGGGGCGCCGCTCGTGTCGCCAGCGACACCAGATCCTCGACGATGGCTTGATATAGATCGTCAAAGGAGAGCGCACGCTCGTACCACTCGTCATAGGAGGGCACGTCGGCAAAGGCGGCCGCGCTCGGGTGTTCTCTCGTGCGGAGTCGAGCGACGGACGTCTCACTCAGCAGCGAGAACGTGCGTCGGGTGACGTGATCGAGGGTGCCCGGTCCGAGTCCAACGACCCGTACGACGGGCTTCACTTATAGGTAGCGGAAGACGACGTCAGTGCCTTGGCGCTGTTGACGTCGCTCTTTGGAGGAGTGGCCGGAGCGAAGACGCCGGGGCCGGCCGAACTGGCACCCCACACGCCAAAGGCGGGATCCACGTGTACCGCCGCGCGATACAGCAGGTTGTCCTTTAACGCGCTGGCCGACGCGGCGTTGAGACTCTGCAGATCGGCCAAGACGGCGGGCTCGGCCTTGGCGAACGGGGTCGTCGTGCGACTGGTGACGGCCACGAACAGATCCGCCTCACTGGAGGAGTAGTTGATCGTCGACGGCGTGCTGGAGAACGTATTGAGCGCCAGCGACGCCACGTCGGAGCGAACACCGGCGTAGTACTTGCTGCTCGGCGCGTAGCAGCCGTACGCGCCGCCCTTCGAAGCGGAGGGATCCTCGGAGTACTTCTTCGCCAGAGCCGCCACGCTCAGACCCGAGGCCTGCGCCTGTTCGAAGGCCGTGGCGTTGGCGAGGGGTACGACGGCCACCGAGACGCACAGGGTGTCGTAGTCCGACGTGTGCGCCGCGTAGTAGCTCTCCATCGACGCCGTCGTTAGTGGGATGGAGTGCTTGATGCGACCCACCAGGTAGAGCGAGGTCGCCTGCGCCTCGATCTCCGCCGATCGCATCTCCGCGGGCATCTCGGCCAGGGCCGCGGCGGAGGTGCCGGGACAGGTCACCGAGCGCGAGGCCGCTTGTTGGGTCATCTCGCTCTCCAAGGAGACCTTGGCCGCCGCGAGTTGGGCCGCGTCGGGGTGGTACTTCAGATTCGAGGTGACGTACTGATTGATCGCGAAGCCTTCCACGCGGAGATTGGCCCAGGTGGCGGCGCCCGTCGCCTTCATCGAGTCGCCACCGGCGCCCTTCTCGTAGCCGGTCGAAGGGTCCAGGACGTAGACATAACACAGCAGGGTCTCGTGGTGTTCGATCGCGTTGAGCTCGCTCAGAAAGTCATGCGAGGAGAGCGAGGTGTGGTTCACCGTGAGCCCCGACGATTGGCCGCTCAACCCATAGATAGTGGCCCCAACCAGAGCGAGGACGAACAGGGCAACGAGGCGACGCACTTGGTTATTCTACCGATCGAGACTTAGGCGACGGCCGGCGCGGCGTGAAGCTCTTCTATCAATAGCGTGATCGCGCGGGGCGTCGTCTGACTGGCCGCGAGCTCCACGCGAAACTCCTTGGTCGACTCGTTGTAGGCGCTGGAGCCGTACGTGCGTCGCAGGCGGAGTTGCTGGCTCAGGGTCAAGGTGAGCGGCCCCATCTTGAGGACCGGCTTGGAACGCACCCCCATGCGAGCCGGGAGCACGGCCACGGACGTAACGGCGTAGGCGAGACAGGTGAGACGAAGTTGGGCGAGGTCGAGCAGGCCCTTGGTCGGCTCGGGCAGCGCGCCGTAGCGGTCGACCCACTCGAGAGCCAGGTCGTCGAGTTCCGCCTGGCCGCTCACACCGGCCAGGCGGCGATAGGCCTCGAGTCGCGCGTCGTCGGCCTCGACGTACTCCTTGGGCAGATGCGCCTCGCCCGGCACGTCGAGGTTGACCGGTACCACGTCGGGCACGCGAAAGCCCTTGGCGTCGGCGACCGCTTCGGCCACCAATTGGACGTACAGGTCGTAGCCGACTGCGGCGACGGGACCCGACTGGTCGTGGCCGAGGAGGTTCCCGGCCCCTCGAATCTCGAGATCGCGCATGGCGATCTTGAAACCGCTGCCCAAGGCGGTGTTGTCACCGATGGTTCGCAGCCGCTCGTAGGCCGTCTCCGAGAGCACCTGCTCGGCCGGGTGGAAAAGATACGCGTAAGCCCGCTGGCCGCTTCGACCGACCCGGCCACGGAGTTGGTGCAGTTGGCCGAGCCCGAGACGCTCCGCGCGATCGACGATCAACGTGTTAACCGAGGGCAGGTCGATGCCGGACTCCACGATGGTCGTACAGACTAAGACGTCGTAGCGACGCTCCCAGAAGTCGATCATGACCCGCTCTAGCGTGCCTTCATCCATCTGACCGTGCGCCACGGCGATGCGGGCGTCGGGGACGAGCTGGCCCAGGCGCTGGGCCACGTGGTCAATATCCGACACGCGATTGTGCACGAAGAAGACCTGACCTTCACGAAGCAGTTCACGTCGAATCGCTTCCACGACAGCCGGTTCGTTGTACTCCCCCACGTGGGTGAGAATCGGTCGGCGGTCGGCCGGTGGGGTGGTGATCATCGAGAGATCGCGGATACCGGTAAAGGCCATCTCCAGCGTGCGCGGAATAGGGCTGGCGCTCAGGGTCAGCACATCGACCCCGACGGCGCGCGCCTTGATCGCCTCTTTGTGTTGCACGCCGAAGCGCTGCTCTTCGTCCACCACGAGGAGTCCGAGCTTCTTAAAGGAGACCGTGTCGCTGAGCAAACGGTGGGTACCGATGACGACGTCGATCGTCCCCTCGCGCAGTCCCGCCAATGTGGTCCGGGTCTCGGCTTCGTCGACGAAACGACTGAGGAGCGCAACCTTGAGGGGAAAGCCCGCGAACCTCTCGGAGAACGTCGCAAAGTGTTGACTGGCGAGCAACGTGGTCGGCACCAGGATCGCTGCTTGTGTGTTGTCCTGCACGGCCTTGAACACGGCCCGCAGCGCCACTTCGGTCTTGCCGAAGCCCACGTCGGCACAGATCAGTCGATCCATGGGGCGCGGCGATTCCATGTCCTTCTTCACGTCCTGAATCGCTTGAGCCTGGTCGGCGGTGAGCGTGAAGGGGAAGAGCTCTTCCATCTCGCGCTGCCACGCGGTGTCTGGACTGAAGGGGTGGCCTTCGGCGACGGTACGCAGCCGATAGAGGTCGACCAGCTCCTGGGCCACTAAGAACGCGGCGGCGCGGGCCTTAGCCCTCGTCTTTTGCCACTCCGCGCCACCCAGGCGTGAGAGCGCCGGGCCCTCGCCCCCGCTGTAGGGAGTGAGCGCGTCGATCTGTTCGGTAGGCCAGTAGCTCTTGCCGTCCTTGAACTGCAAGATGAGATAGTCACGCGTCACGCCGTTGATGGCGCGCGTCGTCGTACCTGAGAATCTCGCGACCCCGTGCTGTCGGTGGACGACGTAGCTCCCGACGGCCAGGTCGTCAAAGAACCCGTCGACGTTGCGCGATCGCGTTCGAGGGATACGACGTTGACTACGCCGACCGGTGAGATCGCTCTCGCTCCACACGACGATGGGCGGTGACTCCAGGAAGAACCCCGCCGGCAAGGTGCTCTCGAGGACGCTCAGTCGAGCCTCGAGCACGTGCGTAGGGTCGGTCGTGACCTCCACCCCTTCGCCACGCAGTTGCTCGGCCATGCGATCAATGGCCCCCGGCGTGGAGGTCAACACCACCCCGCGGCGATCTTGGCTCCAGTTGCGTACGTGGGCCGCGATCCGGGCCGCGTCGCCCTGGACGACCGGCGGCGAGGAGAGGGATCCCGCGTCGGCGAGCAAGGACGCACTCGACTCCAGGGCGAGACTCACTCGTCCCTCGATGGACAGGTCGTAGCCGAGGTGCAACAGAGGCACCGGCTCGCTCGCGCGCCACGTCGCCGCGACGACGTCGGTGAGCTCACGCTCCTCGTCAAGTAGTTCAGACAGCCTCGCGCGCACCCGCGCCGGCTCCACGACCACGACCCGGGCGTCCGTCGTCTCGTCGAGCAACGTGTGGGCGCTCTCGACGAAGAGACCCATCCAGCCTTCCATGCCGTCGAAGAGTTGGCCCGTCGAGAGTCGATCGAACGTCGACGACGCCCACGGCGCACTCCGTGAGAGCAGCTCGGCCTTAGCGCGCGTCGCGGCACCCGGGAGCCACTCACGCGCCGGCGCGACAGTGGCCTCGTCGAGGTCGTGCGTTGAGCGCTGGGTGGCGATGTCGATGGCCGTCAGTCGCTCGACCTCGTCGCCGAAGAAGTCCAGACGAATCGGTTCGTCGTTTTGGGCCGGCCACACGTCGACGATGCCCCCGCGCACCGCGAACTCCGCGCGATGCTCCACTAAGTGCTCGCGCCGATATCCGAAGTCCGCGAGACCTTGGATGAACTCGTCGCGAACGATCTCGCTTCCTCGGGCCAGCACGAAGGGGGCGACCAGACCCTCGGGAGAGAGCACCTGGGCGACGGAGCGGGCGGAGGCGACGATGACTCGAGGAGCGTTGCCCACATGAATACGCCAGCGCAAGAGCGCGCGCATGGCCATCACCTGGCTGTCCGGGCTGACTCGTTCGAGAGGGTGCGTGTCCCATCCGGGCCAGAGCGCCACGGCGCCCACTCCGAGCCAGGCTTCGAGAGCGTCCACGACGTGTTCGGCCTCGCTCGACGTGGGCGTCACCGCCACGGTGAAAGGAACTTCGAGTGAGAGCGCCGCGAGGGCCAGGGGCGTGGCGTACGAGGACGGTGCAAACGAGCCCGAGGCTAGGGACGCGCGTACGGCGGGGGCGACGACGTCGAGGACTCGTGCTAGTCCGCGGGGTTCACTCACGATCCGTTGATGCGTTGCTGAGCGTCGGCGAAGTCGTACTCCAACAGTGTCTCGAGGGCGTCCGCGGCGCGAGCCACCTCGGCCTCTCTCGCCTCGCGTTGCGCGCCGGTGGGGCGACGAAGGACGTAGTTGGCTCCTTGTTCTTTGGACGGTGGCTTGCCGATGCCGATGCGCAGTCGAGCGAACTCTTGGGTGCCGAGCGTCGAGGCGATCGAACGCAACCCGTTATGTCCGGCGAGCCCTCCCCCGAGACGAAGTTGCAGCCGCCCCGGTTCAAGGTCGAGTTCGTCGTGCACGACGACCAACTCCGAGACGTCATCGAGGGAGGTGCGTCGCAAGAGTGGCGCGATCGCGGCACCCGACTCGTTCATGTACGTGGTGGGTATCGCCAAGGTCACGGGGCCCCGGGGCGTCGCCAGTGTCACGCTCTCCGCACGTTGGCGCCGCTCGCGACTGAACTGACCACCGCGACGCGCCACCACCAGGCGAACGGCGTCGCCACCCACGTTGTGACGCGACCCTTCATACTCGGAGCCGGGGTTAGCGAGGCCGACCACGAGCAGAGCGCTCTTTTGGCCTCGTCGATCGTTCTCGCGAGCGCGCCGAAGCGCCACGACGAACTACTCCGTGGGAGCGTCGCCGCCGGCCGCCGCGACAGGCTTGGCCGCACGTCCGGCGTGGGTGGCGACGACCGCCACCGTCGGATCGGCGACCGCCTCGACGCCCTTGGGCAACACGAGGTCGCCGACGCGAATTGAGGCACCCACACTGAGGCTCGAGATGTCGACTTCGACGAAGTTGGGGATGTCATCAGGACGGGCCAACACTTCGATGTTGAACATCTGCTGGTCGACTTCCCAGTCCGCGTGACGAACTTCCACGGCGTCGCCGATGATGTGCAGCGGCACTTCGGCGACGACGGGCCTGTTGCGGTCGACCACTTGAAAGTCAATGTGCGAGACGGTTCCGCGCACGGGGTGGCGTTGGATCTCGCGAGCCAGAACGGTGAAGGTCTTTCCGTCGGCGTCGAGGGTGATCAAGGAGTTGAGCCCCTGCTCACCCGAGACGGCACTGCGAAAGTCTTTGGCGTTCACGGACACGGGGAGGGGTGCTACGCCCTCGCCGTAGATGACGGCGGGAATAGCGCCCGTGTGGCGCAGGCGGCGAGCGTTCGACGAACCCTGGGCGCGACTGGTCGACGCGTGCAGCGTGATCTGTGACATGAGTACTCCTCTTGAGAAATGCCGGCGGCCCCAAGGCGACGCACAGGAGAGCCAGTCTACCCGAAATGGCCCCCTGCTCCCCCGGCCACTTGGCGCGGGTCCTAGAGGAGGTTCTCGCCTCCGAAGATGTCCGACACCGACGTGTCGTCGAAGATCGCCGAAATGGCGTTGGCCAAGATCGGAGCGATCGAGAGGACCTCGAGCTTCTCAAAGCGTTTCTCGGGGCCGAGCGGCAAGGTGTCGGTCACGATGACCCGGCTGATGGGGGCGTTAAAGAGTCGGTCGACCGCCGGCGGTGAGAAGACGGCGTGCGTGGCCATCACCCAGATCTCGGCCGCACCGTGCGCTTTTAAGAGGTCACAGGCCGCGACGATGGTGCCCGCGGTGTCGATCATGTCGTCGATCAAGACACAGTGACGTCCCTCCACCTCACCCACGATGTGGCGGGCCTCGGCCACGTTGACGCGATCACGCGGACGGGTCTTGTGCACGAGGGCGAGCTCACAGCCCAAATGCTGCGCGTAGCGTTCGGCCACTTTGACCCGACCCGCGTCCGGGGCCACCACCACCAGGTCCCGGGGATCGGCGTTCGACTTGAGGTACGCCTCGAGCACGGGAGCCGCGACCAGGTGATCCACCGGAACGTCAAAGAACCCCTGGATCTGGCCCGAGTGAAAGTCCACCGAGAGAACTCGCGTGGCACCCGCCGTTTGCAGCATGTCGGCCACCAGTTTCGCGGTGATCGGTTCGCGGCCCGCGGTCTTTCGATCCTGACGGGCGTACCCGTAGTTGGGGATGACCGCGGTGATGCTTTTCGCCGAGGCCCGCTTCGCGGCGTCGATCATGATGAGCTGTTCCATCACCGAGTCGTTCACCGGCGAGGCGTGCGTCTGCATAATGAAAACGTGCGCGCCGCGAATCGACTCGTCGATGCGACAGTGGATCTCCCCGTCGGCGAACTCGCGAAGATTGGCTTCGGTCAACTCCACGCCCAGCAACGCGGCCACCGAGGCGGCGAGCACGGGGTGGCATCGGCCCGTGACGATGACGAGGCGACGTTTCGCGAGGGACTCCACGGCGCCAGCGTACAGGTGAACGAGCGGCCTAGTGAGAACGTTGTGACAGGGGCGTGACGATTTCGCCCGTCGCGACGTCCGCTCCCGGACTCAACACCACGAAGGACGAGACGCGCGCGTCGGCACCGATTCGTGCGCGCGTCGCTTCGACACTTCCGACGTACGCGTTCTCTCCGACCTCGACGTCGCGCAACGTGGCGTTCGGCCCGATCTGCGCGCCCCGGGCGATGCGACAGTGTCCGCGCAGGATCGTGCCCGGCAGCAGTGACACGTCGGAGGCGAGTTCCACGTCGGCGTCGACGTAGGTGTCGGCAGGATTCCACATGGTGACACCCCGCGACAGCCACTGCTCGTTGATGCGGGTGCGCAGTACGCGCTCGACGCGCGCGAGTTGGAGCCGGTCATTCACGCCCGCCGCTTCGCTGGCGTCGTCCAGCATGAGCGATCCCGTCACGTGGCCCATATCGTGAAGCACTCCTACTAAGTCGGTCAGGTAGTACTCGTGTTGAGCGTTTTGGCGATCCACCCGGCGTAGCGCGGGGCCGAGCAGGCTCTGGCGCACCACCATGATCGACGTATTGATCTCGTTGATCGCTCGTTCGGCCACGCTGGCGTCACCTTCTTCCACGATGCGCTCGAGTGTGCCGTCCTTCGCGTGGATCAAGCGGCCGTAGCCCGTCGGCTCCTCCACGCGCGCCCCGAGCACGGTCAGAGCGGCGTTCGTCTCGCGGTGCACCGCCAAGAGTCGCGCCACGCTAGCTCGGCGAAGCAGGGGCGTATCGCCGGGAAGAATGACGACATCGCCGTCCGTCTCGCCAATGGCTTCGTCCAGAGCCGGCAGGGCGACCGCGACGGCGTGACCGGTGCCGAGTTGCTCGTCCTGCTCGACGAAGGTGAGACGACGCGCGACGTGAAAGCTTTCGCCTATCTCCTTCTCCACCCACAGGGCGTCGTGTCCCACCACCACGACGGTGGCCCGGACATTGTCTTGGGCCGCCGCGTCGAGCACGTAGAGAACCATGGCCCGACCGCACAGCTGGTGCAGCGGCTTGGGTCGAGACGAGCGCATCCGCGTTCCCTCGCCCGCGGCGAGGACGACGACACAGGTGGGGCGACTCACCCCCACATCTCTAGCAGGAGGAGTGCTCTACGATGCGGGACGTGAGTCACAATTCTTATGACGAGTTTTCCCTCTTCCACGAAAACCTAGAGGAGTGGGGTCTGAACGTCCCCGTTCCCCCGGTTCAGCGCTTCTACGTCGCGGTCGACGGGCTGCGTCAAGTGAGTGGCCTGCGTTGGGGTGAAGGTGAACCCGAGCTCGTTCTCGTGCACGGGGGCGCCCAGAACGCCCACACCTTCGACACCGTCGCCCTCGCCCTCCAGCGGCCCCTGGTGGCCCTCGATTTACCGGGTCACGGCCACTCCGATCCCTCTCCCTTCGGCCACTCGGCCTACGACCATCACGCCCGCGACCTCGAAGTGGCGATCTCCGAGGTGACGACTCGCGCGTTGCCCCTCGTGGGCATGTCGCTCGGGGGAATGTGCTCCATCGTCGTGGCGGCCGAACGACCCGATCTGGTCTCCTCGCTGGTCCTGATCGACATCACCCCGGGCGTCAACTCCGAGAAGTCTCGCCACATCACCGACTTCGTCAACGGGCCGAAGACCTTTGACAACTTCGACGCGCTCCTCGCGCGCACCGTCGAGCACAACCCCACGCGATCGGTCTCCTCACTTCGTCGCGGCATCTTGCATAACGCCGTCCAGCTGCCTGATGGTAGTTGGGTGTGGCGTCATCAACAGCACGCGACCTCGCCCCTCGCGGCACCGACGCCCGGGAACCTGTGGGAGCAACTCGGCTCACTCGCCATGCCGGTCACCTTGATCCGCGGCATGGCGGGCGGATCGGTGGTTGATGACGAGGACGAGGACGAGCTGCTGCGCCGACTCCCCCAGGCCACGGTCATTCACGTGGAGGACGCCGGACACTCGATCCAAGGCGACCAGCCGGTCGAACTCGCCCGGCTGTTGCAAGAGGTGTGCGTGTAGGTACTTGGCTGGCGGGGGAGGGCTCGAACCTCCAACCTACGGATTCAAAGTCCGTCGTTCTGCCAATTGAACTACCCGCCACTGTCGATACTGTGGCAATCTTCAGAGATTCTTAGAGTATGTCTGAGGATGCTTAATACCAACCAGTCACACTAGATGGTGAACCACCACTCAACGAAAGTCCCCGTGACGACAGTTCCCCAACCTAACTTCTACGTGGCCATCGTCGATGACGACGCGGCCATTCGTTCGGCACTCGGGCGCGCGCTTCGAATGGAAAACTACGACGTGGAACTCTTCGAGGACGGTTTGAGTGCCCTAAAAGCCGTTCAACTGAGAGCCCCTGACGCCATCGTCCTCGACCTCCAACTTCCCGACATCGACGGACTCGAAGTCTGTCGCCGCATCCGTCGCTCGGGCGACACCACGCCGATCTTGATGTTGACTGCGCGTAACGCCGTGAACGACCGAGTCGAGGGACTCGACGTGGGCGCGGACGACTATCTGGTGAAGCCCTTTGATCTAGCGGAGTTGCTGGCGCGACTTCGTGCACTGCTGCGGCGCCACAACGTCGGCGACAGCGACGGCTCGGTGCTGCGCTTCGAGGACCTAACGCTCAATCCCCAGACCCGAGAGGTCTATCGAGGTACGCGACTAGTTGCGTTGACGAAGATCGAGTTCGATCTCTTAGAGCTCTTCTTGCATCACCCGCGTCAAGTTCTCACCCGCGACCAGATCCTGGATCTCGTCTGGGGATATAACTTCGACTCGGGCACTAACTCCCTCGCCGTTTACATTGGCTACTTGCGTCGCAAACTCGAAGAGGACAACAAGCCGCGACTCATTCAGACGGTGCGCGGGGTGGGTTACGCGCTGCGCACGACGTGACGTTTCGCACCCGCGTCATCACCGCGACCATGGCCGCGGCGGCGATCGCTGTCATTCTGGCCTGTTTCGCGTCGTACTTCACCACGCGCACCGCCCTCTTTCACTCAGTCGATGAGTCCCTGATCCAGGCGTCGGAGCAGGCGCCCAACACCCACTACGACGATCGCGTCACCGGTTCGTACTCCGAGATCGTGTTGCCTACCGGTTCGACCCTGCCCACCTCTGACGTTCCCATCGACGCCACGATTTTGTCCGTAGCCAAGGGCAAGAGTGATCGCGTCATCCGCACCGTCTCCTTCGGCGGGCAGAGCTACCGCGAGCTCATCGCCCCGCTGCCCGCAAACTCACTGGTGAGCTGTCCCTCGGGAATCTGTCAGGTCTCCACCACCTCGGCGCAGCTCTTCATCGTGGACGTCACCGGCGAAGTGACCGAACTCAGTCATCTGGTGGCGACCCTCATGCTGGTGGCCGCGGGCGGCCTCTTGCTCGCGCTCGTGCTGGGACTGTTCCTGGCGCGCCAGGCGCTCCACCCGCTCGAAGAGGTCACCGACGAGATCGAATCGGTAGCCCTGACCAACGACCTGCAGTATCGACTGGCCGAAGGCGACGAAGACGAGCTGGGCCGACTCCGGCGCGTCTTTAATCGATTGCTTCGCTCCGTCGAAAGCAGCCAGACGCTGCAACGCCAACTCGTGCTGGACGCCAGTCACGAGTTGCGCACTCCTCTCACCTCCCTGCGCACCAACGCCCAGGTTCTCTCGCGCGGCGGGGCGTTCAACCCCGACGAACTGCGCCAGATCACCGACGACATGATCACCCAGGTGGATGAATTGGCCGCCCTGGTGAGCGACCTCGGAGAACTAGCCCGCGGCGAGCGCTCCGAGGGAGAGCTCGAGGTTCTTCGCCTCGACGACAGCGTCGACGAGTGCGTCGAGACCGCGCGCACCTACGCCCGTCTTCGCGACATCACCATTGACGTGGACCTCGAGACCTCATTGGTGGAGGCACGGCACGACCGCCTTACCCGTGCGATCTCGAACCTCTTGACCAACGCGGTGAAGTTCACCCCCGTGGGCGGACAGATCGTCGTGCGATCCTCTAACGCCACCGTCACGGTCTCAGACAGCGGTCCGGGGATCTCGGAAGAAGATCGCCAGTACGTCTTTGATCGCTTTTGGCGCTCTCCGACGGCGAGAGCCCTACCCGGCTCGGGACTCGGGCTCTCGATCGTGGCCCAGGTCGTCGCTGAAGTTCACGGAACCGTGACGGTCGACCGAGACCCCCGGCTCGGAGGAGCCCGATTTACGATCACCTTGCCGGAGTTCACTCCGGACTCAAGACCTGAGGACTAAGCGCCCGACGAAGGGGAGACCGGCGCGCCGGCACCAGAGTCGATGATCTCTATTCGGTTACCGACCGGATCGTCGACGTGGCAGCGTCGCACACCGGGGATCGAGAGGTCGCTGCGCACCTCGACGCCGGCCTGCTCTAATCGCCCCATCAGTTCGTCGTAGCTGTCAACAACGAGGGCCGGGTGTGCCTTCTTCGCCGCTAGAAATGGGTTCTCCACACCGAGATGCAGAGTCGCGTCGTCGCGTTGATACCAGCGGCCCCCGCGCACGGCTAGTAGTGGAGGCTTTTCCAGCGTGTCGAAGCCGAGGAGTCCGACGTAAAACTCATCGCATCGCTCCTCAGAACCCGGGGGAATCGCCAGCTGAACATGATCGAGTCGCCAGGGCACGTGCTGACCTCCAAAGGTAGGACAAGGAAAACCTAGTAGTGTTCTACGAGCCATGGGATCACTAATTAAGAAGCGCCGAAAGCGCATGCGCAAGAAGAAGCACAAGAAGATGCTGAAGCGGACCCGTTTTCAGCGTCGCGCCGCCGGCAAATAGAGCTCTTTACGCCTCGCGGGGCGTCGTGAAGGTCTGGCAAAACTGAACTAAGCCCTCGGGGCCCATGACGTCCCAGGTGGCCACGTCACTTTCGAGGTGTCCTTCCACGAAGAGGGTCGACCCCGAGCCGGCGAGGTGCACCCTGTTTCCGAGCGTCGCGCTTAGCCAGTCCATCGTTTCTCCCAGGCGTGGCTCCACCAGGCGAGCCGCCATCTCGAGGTGATTACGGCCGGACGGCTTCTCTCCGCTCCTCGCCAGCTCGTCAAAGGCCTGATAACAGGAGCCGGTGTTCACCCCGAAACTCAAAAGGGCGAGCGTGACGGCCCGACGCTCGTACTCCAGGGGCGTCAGCAACTCTCCCACCCCCTCGACCAACGCGCGCCCGCCCATCTGGCAGAACGGCACGTCTGCGCCCAACGTGAGCGCCCGGAGGTTGCTCACCCCGCCGGCCCAGCGCAGCATCGCCGCCGCGTCGGCGCTCCCGCCACCGAGTCCCCCTCCGGGGGGAATGATCTTGTGCACCGTGACTCCCGCACGTCGTCCCACCAGAGCGAGGGTCCTCGCCACCAGATTGCTCTCGTCCACCGGAAGCCCCGAGTAGGGGCCTTCGAGTCTCAGGTAGTCCCCGTCGGGATCGATCTCCAGACGATCGGCGACCTCTAAGGTCACCATCTCCGAACGCAACGTGTGCCACCCGTCGTCGCGCCGTCCCGTGACCTCTAAGAACCACGTGAGCTTGGCGGGGGCTAGGACCTCAATCATCGAGCCGCCGCGAGAGCCGCGAACTCTTCGATAGTCAGTTCTTCTGGCCGGCGAGTCTCCGCCACGCCGGAGCGTTCGAAGACGCCGTCGGTGATCCACGGCGCCAGCGAACGGCGGAGCATCTTTCGACGTTGGCCAAAAGCCATGCGAATCATGGCGAACAGCTCCTCTTCGCTCACGACCTGTGGATCAACACGCACCCGCTCGCGACGCACCAGCGACACCAGCACCGAGTCCACCTTGGGTTTGGGCAGGAAGACCGACGGCGGAACCTTGCCCACGATCTTGGCGTCGGCGAAGTACTGCACACGCAACGAGACCGCCCCGTAGGCCTCATCACCGGCGTGGGCGGCCAGCCGCTCCCCCGCCTCTTTTTGGACCATGACCAGCATGCGCGTAATCAGCGGCTCGCTTTCTAACAGGTGCAACACGACGGGCGTGGCCACGTTGTAGGGCAGGTTCGCCACCACCACGGTGTTTCGCCCGCCGAGGATCGACGCGTAGTCGGCGTCGAGGGCGTTGGCGTGATGGACGTCGATTCCCGTGCCCTCGACGGCGTGGCTCAAGGGCTCGATCAAGTAGCGATCGAGTTCGAGAGCGAGCACGTGGGCTCCCGTTTCGGCCAGCGCCAGGCTCAGTGAGCCGAGTCCTGCGCCAATCTCTAAGACTTGGTCGCCCGCCCCGACGTCGGCCAGCCGGGCGATTCGTCGCACCGTGTTGGGGTCGACCACGAAGTTCTGTCCCAGGGCCCGCGAGGGAGTAAGCCCGTGATCCTTCAACAGAGCAATCACGTCGCTACGAGTGTGGGTCACCACGTAACTTTGACACTAATCACGCCCTTCCAGAGCGGGGCTAATTGGGCGAACTGGGTCTCTGAGAGATCGACCACGTGATTGCCGCTACGCCACTCGCGATCCGAGATGATGCAGGTGATCGCCTTTCCGGTCGACAGGTCGCGAATGGTGATCCTCGTGCCCTTAGGCAGATACCACGTGGCGCAGCGTCCGGGGATGTAGTTGTACCACGTGGCGACGCCGATCTTGTAGCCCGCGCCGTTGATGACCGAGCCCGCCGCAACCGCAGGCGGGGTCGCCACCGGCGCCACCGCCTTGACGGGGGCGGGCTTGCGCATAGCTACCCTCACGGTGATCTCGGCGTGCCACGCAACCTTCGTGCCCGGGGCCACCGACTGGGAGAGAACGACCTTCCAGGTTCCGTTGGAACTTCCTGGTCCGGTCGGTAAAAAGTACAGTTGCGCCTGGCGCATGGCGAGAAGAGCTTCGGCGTGGGTGAGGTCGATGAGGCGGGGCACGGCCCGGGGGCCTCGGGGATTCACGTTAGTGACGGTAAGAGTCGCCTCACCGTGCCACTTGATCTCGACGCCGGGACGAGGAGACTGCGCGGTGACCTCGAACCATCGATCGACGTTGCTCCCCGGTCCTTCCGTCTCGAAGTAGAGGCCGTTGTTTCGCATGATGCGATAGACGTCAACGCGGCTGCGCCCGATGAGATCGGGCATGCGAACGGGCGCGTGCCTCCCCCCGGCGCCAGCCGTGTTGGGCGTCAGCAGCACCACCGTGGTGGCCAACACGGCCAGCGTGGTACGAAGTAAGCGCGGAAGAGAAGCCCCGCGTCGTGTTGTACTCAGATACCCGTCCTCCGCCAGGACCGCGAGATTTCCGTGAAACCCGCCTCCTTACGCTAGGAGAGGGCGCATCCGTCGGCAACTCATCATCAAAAAGCCCTTGAATTACGGGCTTTTGCCGCTCACCCGACGGTCACATTGAAGAGCCGAGCCGAGTTGGCCGACGTCGCCTCTCGCAGCGCCAGCGGGTCGTCGCCGCGCAGCTCGGCGACGTACTGGCCGACGAGCGACACGAAGGCCGGCTCGTTCTTCTTTCCGCGATGGGGCACGGGCGCCAGAAACGGGCTGTCCGTTTCGACGTGCAGACGATCGAGGGGAACGAGTCGCGTCGCCTCGCGCACGAGATCCGCGTTCTTGAAGGTCACGATTCCCGAGATAGAAATGTCGCACCCGAGCGCCAAGCACCCCTCGGCGTCCTCCGGCGTTCCCGTGAAGCAGTGGATCACCGTGCGCGCCGGAACGCCCTCACTCGACAAGATCGCGAACAGGTCGTCGAAGGCGTCGCGCGCGTGCACGACGAGAGCGAGGTCGAGCTCCGAAGCGAGGGCGATCTGAGCGCTAAACGCGCGGCGCTGGGCCTCCCGGGGGGAGTGTTCGTAGAAGTAGTCCAGCCCGCACTCCCCTATGCCCACCAGGCGAGGGTGGCCGGATCGAGCCAAATCCGCCACGGGATCAAGGTCGTCTTTGGCGTCATGGGGGTGAAGTCCGACCGTGGCGAAGATCTCTACGGGACCGGCCAGTTCCGTCAGGCCAAGGGCCTCGACGGAGCTGCGAAGCCCCGTTCCCACGACGATGACTCGATCGACGCCGGCCACGTGGGCCCGTTCGAGGGTGGCGATCACTTCCTCGCGAGCGTTGTGCGGGGTGTCGAGGAACTCATCTTGGAGGTGACAGTGGGCGTCCGTCCAGCCGCTCATTGATCGCTCTGTATACGTGGGAACAGGGACTCGCCCTTGGACACGGTGAGGCCCCCTGGGTACCTCCCCCACTCAACGGCCGCCGTAAAAGGCTCGAAGGTCGGGGATCCCCCGAGGCCGAGACGTCGCCAGATCTCCTCGGCCACACTCGGCATGGCGGGCGAGACCAGTATCGCCACGATGCGAATCGCCTCGAGCGCGTCGCCCATCACCGCGTCGAGGTCATCGCCCGGCTCCATCTTCCAGGGCGCGTGCGTCTCCAGGTAGGCGTTGGTGGCGCCGATCAGTTCCCACGTCGCCTCCAGGGCTCGCTGGGGCGCGAAGTGCTCCCACGCGTCAGCGGCGGCGGCCGTCGTCGCGACGGCGACCTGGCGCAGCGACGAGTGGAGCCGGGGCGCCGGACCAAGGCCCTGACACTTTGAGACCACGACCGCGGCCACCCGGGCCACGAGATTACCGAGGTTATTAGCCAAGTCGGTGTTGTAACGCGCGGCGATTCCCTCCAGGGAGAACTCGCCATCGTTGCCGAGAGCCGTTTCGCGAAGCAGGTAGTAGCGAAGAGGGTCGACCCCGAACTCCTGGGAGAGCGCGATGGGCTCGATGTCGGTGATCTTGACCGCGCCCGCGGCCGCCATGGTCTTGCCGAGCTTCTCTCCCCCGATCAAGAGCCATCCATTCACGTGGACGTGGTGCACGGGATCGAGGCCCGCGGCCATGCACATGGCCGGCCACCAGACGGTGTGAAAGCGCAGGATCTCCTTGCCGATCAAGTGGTTCGAGTGGGGCCACCAGTACTCGACCTCGTCGTGGTCGCGTCCGTACCCGATGGCCGACAGGTAGTTGATGAGGGCGTCGTACCAGACGTAGAACACGTGACGCTCGTCCCAGGGCACGGGAACGCCCCAGGTGATCGAGGTACGGGTAATCGAGATGTCGCGAAGCCCGCCCTTAATAAAGGACAGCGCTTCGTTGTACTTCGTCTCCGGGGTGACAAAGCCCGGGTGGGCCTCGAAGTGGTCGAGCAGTCGGTCCTGAAAGGCGCTCAGGCGAAAGAACCAGTTCTCTTCTTCCATCTCCGTTAAGACGCTGTGGTGGATGGGACAGCGACCTTCGTCGCTCGCTTCAAGGGTGTAGTAGTCCTCGCAGCTCACGCAGTAGAGCCCCTTGTAGACGTCTTTGTAGATAAAGCCGTTGTCGTAGATCGTGGAGAGGAACTTCTGCACTGTCTCGTAGTGGCGGGGCTCGGTAGTGCGGATGAAGTCGTCGTAGCTGATGTCAAGGACGTCCCAAGCGAGCTTGAAGCGCTCGGAGGTTCGATCGGTCCACTCTTTCGGCGAGTAGCCGTTCTTGGTGGCCGCGTCGGCCATCTTCTGTCCGTGCTCGTCGGTGCCGGTGAGAAACTTGACCTCGTCGCCGGCCAGGCGGTGCCAGCGGGCGAGCGCGTCCGCGTTTACCGTCGTGTAGGCCGAGCCAACATGGGGAGCGTCATTGACGTAGTAGATGGGCGTCGTCAGATAAAAGCGGCTCATGGCTAAAAGAGGTTAGTAAGTAATGTCACTTGTCTTTTCGGGCGTCCAGCGCGAGTTGGTAGACGTCGCGACGAGAAACTCCCAGCGTCTCGGCCACGTAGTCGACGGCGTCGCGCGTGGTGGCCCCGTCGTTCCACTGCTCGTGCAGAGCCGCGAGCACGACGTGGTCCTCGAGCGCCGTTTCGGGGGTCTCTCCCTCCAAGACGACCACGATCTCTCCCACGACGTCTCTCGCGGCGAAGATCGACGCCACCTCTTCCAAGGTTCCTCGTACTAACTCCTCGTGCAGTTTCGTCAGTTCGCGGGCCACCACCACGCGGCGCTCGGGATAGATCGACGCGAGTTCGCGCAGTACCGAGGCGAGACGCTGCGGGGACTCGTAGAAGACGACGGTTCGCTCCTCGTTCGCCCACTCCCCATAACGCTGTTGGCGTTCGCCCGACTTTCGGGGCAAGAAACCCTCCATCACGAATCGTTCGCTCGACAGTCCACTGATGGACAGGGCGGCAACGACGGCCGAGGGGCCCGGCGCG
The DNA here is from genome assembly GCA_963849705.1 of uncultured Acidimicrobiaceae bacterium. Lineage (GTDB taxonomy): Bacteria > Actinomycetota > Acidimicrobiia > Acidimicrobiales > RAAP-2 > RAAP-2. The sequence goes on from CAWKII010000001.1 coordinate 123,103, forward strand.
GTGCTCACGCGGAGACCGGCCGCGATGACGGCCGCCACGGCCCGCGCCCCGGGGTCGGAGATGCCCGGGGTCCCGGCGTCACTGATAAGAACGACCAGCTCGCCCGAGCGCACGCGCGCCACGATCTCCTCGCTCTGGGCGGCCTCGTTGTGTTCATGCAGCGACTGAAGTCTCCGACCGGTCGCGATATCGTTCGCGCTAAAGAGCACCCGTGAGTGACGCGTGTCCTCGCAGTAGATCACGTCGGCGTCGCGGAAAAGTTCGAGTGCTCGACGCGAGAGATCGCCCAGGTTGCCCAGGGGGGTCGCCACGAGCACCAACTGGCCGGCGGTCTTGGTCTCTTCCACGCTGATTCCCTCGTTTGGCTGGCGACGCGCTCTAGCCACTAACATTGTCACCTATGTCAAAGCGGACCGTGAAGCGCAAACTACGCGCAAAAAAGAAGGCCAACCACGGCAAAAAGCCGAACTGCGGTCGCGGCTAGCTCTCGAGCCGGCCATCCCACGCACAGTCCCGCTCGGCTAGCAACGTCGCGAGCGGTGTCGGTCGATCACTGACGAGTCCGTCCACACCCAGATCGAGCAGTCGTGCCATCTCGTCGACCTCGTTGATCGTCCAGACGTGCACCGCGATATCGCAGCGGTGCGCCGCCTCAACAAAGGACTCGGTGACGACGTCCACCTGGCCGAATGTCGCGGGCACCTGAAAGGCGCACACCGGAGGAACGAGGGGATGGTCGTCAAGGTGGGAGAAGTAGAAAGCGGCCGCCTCTTGAGTGGCCGCGGAGGTGGCCACCTCGGGCGCGAGCGTGCGGAATCTCTCGATGGCCTGGTCGTGAAAGGACGCCACGATCACCGAATCGGTGATCTCTAAGTACCGAAGCTGCTCGTAGAGCAACTTCTCGTACGGCTCGACGTCGGGATCGGTGCGTTTGATATCGAGATTCAACAGCACGCCAGGAAACGCCGTGGCCACTTCCTCTAAGGTCGCCACCGCGAAACGCCGGTCCGTGGCTCCACGATCGCGATGAAGATACGCACTCGCCTCACGCCCTGGCGTGGCCACGTCTCCCTCGATCCACCAGTACGCGTTATCCATCTCTGCTATCTCGTTCCGCGTGAGCTGCGCGATCTCGCCGTGATGGTTGGTCGTTCGATCGACGGCGCTGTCGTGACAGACAACCACCTGGCGATCGTGAGTCGCGTGAACGTCAAGTTCGATGGCCGTTGCTCCGACAGAGAGGGCGTGTTCAATCGCGAAGAGTGTCGACGACGGACCTTCGAACGATCCGCCTTGGTGCGCGAAAGCGATGACGCGCCGCGCGAGCCAGGGGTTCACTTCGCGGGAAGTCCGTACGGGTACAGCCTCAGTCGCATGCGGTGTTCTAAGTAGAACGCCAGGCCCGGTACGAAACCCGCGAAGAGCATGAGACCCAGCAGGCCCGGGTTTAAACGAAACTTCATCACCAGGTTGAAGCACGCGATCATATAGATCGGATAGAGCACTAGGCCGTGTCCAATACCGACGACCTTGACGAAGAGGTACATGTGCTTCCACAGCGTTAGGTCGACGGTGTGCAAGAAAAGGGTGATGAAGAGAACAATCAACGTCGTTCCGGTTATGTACGACATGGCGCGATAGCGCACGAACGTGCCAGTCACTTAGTGTCCCCAGAGTCTCTTCTTGGGTTCATGCGAGAGCCGCTCGAGGTGGTCGTTGTAGGCGGCGAGGGTGGGGTCTTCCTCGTCGGCAGCCCGCCGGGCCGCCAGCGCGTCGGCGCGCATCTTCTCCTCGTACTCGCGACGAGCCTTTTCCTTGTGTTCGCTGACTTTTTCGGCGTTGAGCAGCGAGTACCACCCGAGTACGCCCAGGACGCCAATGACCGGCCACTCGATGGAGTAGAGGAAGCTTAGAGAGTTCCCCTGAATCGCTCGGCCCACCTGCCACCACGCCGCCAGGGCGCAGGTCACGATCCAAACGATCAGGGCAATGTGCAGTCCGATCGCTCGGAGTGAGAAATACTTAGAGCGCACTGAGCCATCCTAACGAGCCAATCTCAATTCAAAAGAGGGGTCGTAAGATGGGTCGGTGCCCGACATGTCGAACGCGCCGTTTTCTTGGCACCACCTCAATGAATGGAATTTGGGTGTTATTCCCATCATCCTGATGCTCTGCGCGGGTCTGATCTATGTCCAGTACGCCCGCAAGGTTCCTACGTGGCCGACGGTGCGCTCGTTCTGTTTTGGGGCCGGCCTCTTCGTGACCTTCATCGCGACGCAGTCCTTCATCGGGTTCTACGACATGGAGTATTTCAGCGATCACATGATCCAACACCTCTTGTTGATCATGGTGGCCGCCCCGCTCTTCGCCCTGAGCGCCCCGCTCGACCTCGCCTACGACGCCGGCAGCGCCACGATGCGACGATGGCTCGACAGTAAGTTCATGGAGCGCCTCACCCACCCGCTCGTCGCGTTCGCCCTGTACTTCTTCTTCATTCCCTTCACCCACTTGACGGGGTTTATGAACCTGATGATGACGCACATGTGGCTCCATCACTTTGAGGAGATCGGCTTCTTGGTAGTGGGCTATCTCTTCTTTCGTGCGGCCTTTGGACTCGAACGCGGCGTCAAGCTCCACCCGGGCCTTCGCCTGGTCTACGTCATGGCCGCCGTGCCGGTCGACACTTTTACCGGACTGGTCTTGTCGAACTCCTCGCGTGTTCCCTACTCCAACTTCGCCACGATGGCACCCCGGGGTTCGAGCGCGGCGTGGCGACTCTCCGACATCAAACTCGGAGGCGCCATCATGTGGATTGGCGGCGACGCCTTGATGCTGCTGGCGTGCATCCCCATCGCCGTCATGTGGGTGAAGTGGGAGATGATCCAGACGAAGAAACTCGACGCGATCCTCGACGCGCAAGGGATCTGAACTACAACAGTCCCGCTTCAATGCCAAGTTCTTCGAGATCGTTCTCCGGCCGCGCGCCAAAGTGGGTAATGACCTCGCCAGCGCACAGTGAACCGAGTTCGGCCGCTTCGACCGGATCGGCACCGAGAGCGAGTCCGTAGAGAAAACCCGAGGCGAACATGTCGCCCGCGCCGTTTTGGTCCACCACGGTGTCGACCTCCATGGCGGGCACACTCACCACTCCTGACACCGTGGCGACATCGGCTCCTTTAGCCCCCCGCGTCACGACGGCCAGGACGCCTAACTCGTCGAGCGCCTCGAAGGCTTGCTCTAGATACTCGAACTGAAAAAGCGCCAAGATCTCCGCCTCGTTGGCGAGCAGCACGTCGACGTCACTCGTCACCAGGTCGAGGAAGCCTCGGCGGTGCCGGCGCACGCAGAACATGTCCGAGAGCGAAAGGGCCACCATCGAGTCGTGATCGTGAGCGAAGTTGACGACCTTGCGGATCGACTCCATGGCCGGGGGCAGGTCGAAGAGGTAGCCCTCGACGTAGGTGATCTCCGAGCGAGCGATGAGGTCTTCTTTGATGTCATCGACGTTCAACTTGTTCGATGCGCCCAGGTACGTGGCCATGGTGCGCTGGGCGTCGCTCGTAATAAAGACGTGACATCGCCCGGTTGCTCCTTCGCCGGGCTTCGCTAGGGCCAGGTCGAGTTCCACGCCCAGGGACGCGAGGTCGCTGCGAAAGCGATCCCCGAACTCATCGTCGGCGACTTTGCCGATGTAGCCGCACGTTCCGCCGAGCGCCGCGACACCGGCGATCGAGTTCGCCACCGATCCCCCGGAGACCTGGATGGTGGGACCCATCGCGTTGAAGAAGGTCTCGAGCTGCTCCTCTTCGATGAGCGACATGGACGCTTTGACGAGACCTAATCGGTCATACACCTCGTCGAGATCTTCGGTGATGATGTCGAGCATGGCGTTACCTATGCCCGTGACGGCCAGTCGATGAGGGCCCGGTTTCATGCGCAGCGAAACGGGCGTGGGCGTTGATGTCACTTGGAGAGCGTAGAGGATTTGGACCTAAAGTGGCCAGTTGTGACCGAATCCGCGAACCCCTATCGCCTTGCTCGAACCGTCGTCCCCTCCGCCTATCGAATCTTCCTGACCCCTGACCTGGAGAAGGCCACGTTCGCGGGGCGCGTGGAAGTGGAGATCGAGATCACCGAGTCCATCAGCGAGATGACGCTGCACGCCCTCAACCTCGAACTCGGCGCCGCCACCGTCAGTAGCGACGGAACGAGTTACCGCTCGTTAGAGCATCGACTGGACGAGACCTACGAGACCGTCACGTTCGTGTTCGATCGAGCACTGCCCTCGGGTCCGGCGGTGTTCGAGGTCGCCTTCGACGGTACGTTGAACGAGCAGCTGGTCGGGTTCTACCGATCGACCTTCGTCGACGATGAGGGAACGACGCACGTGATCGCCACGACGCAGTTTGAAGAGACCGACGCGCGCCGAGCCTTTCCGTGCTGGGACGAACCGATCTTTAAGGCTACTTATCAGGTAAATCTCACCATCCCGAGTCACCTCGCGGCCTACTCCAACTCCCCGGTCGACACCGACACCGACCTCGCCAACGGTCAGCGCTCTCTCAGTTTCAAGCCCACGATGAAGATGTCGACCTACCTCGTGGCCTTCGTCGTAGGCCCCTTCGAAGAGACCCCCGCTCTCGACGTCGACGGGGTGCCGCTGCGCGTCGTCACCCCGATCGGCAAACTGCATCTGACCGATCTGGCCCTCGAGGCGGGAGCCTTCGCTCTTCGCTGGTTTTCTCAGTACTTCGGCATCCCTTATCCCGGCGAGAAGCTCGACATGATCGCCATACCCGACTTCCCCACGGGCGCCATGGAGAACCTCGGCTGCATCACCTACCGGGAGACGGCGTTGTTGGTGGACCCGGCCACGAGCTCCCAGGCGGAGATTCAGCGCGTGGCTGAAGTGGTGCACCACGAGATCGCCCACATGTGGTTCGGCGATCTCGTCACCATGGAGTGGTGGCAGGGGATCTGGCTCAACGAGGCCTTCGCCACGTTCATGCAGTTGCTCTGTACCGACGCCTTTCGACCGACGTGGCGGGTCTGGGTTACGCAGAACACGATGCGCAATCTGGCCTTGCAGGTCGACGGGCTGGACTCCACGCGTCCCATTGAGTACGAGGTGGTCTCCCCCACCGACACGCGCGCCATGTTCGATCTACTGACTTACGAAAAGGGCGGCTCCACGCTTCGCATGCTCGAGCAGTACCTCGGTGACGAGGTGTTTCGTGACGGCATACGTCTCTACCTGAAGAGGCACAGCTACGCCAACACGGTGACGACTGACCTGTGGGACGCGCTGGAGGAGAACTCGGGCCAACCGGTGCGAGAGATGATGAACACCTGGATCCTGCAGGGCGGAGTACCGTTGGTCACCCTGGAGAAGGGGCTCTTGACCCAGGCGCCGTTTCGCTACGGTCCGGCCAAGACCCCGAGCGCTATCGGAGATCACTGGTTGACCCCGGTACTCGTACGATCGCTCGACGGCGGTCGGCCCACCAGCCACCTCTTGCGCGACGAAGCCCTCCGCGTGAGCGATCAGGCCCCGGTTGTCGTGAACGCGGGCGGTTGGGGCGTCTTTCGAACTCGCTACGCCAGCGCCGAACTGACGGCGCTCTCACCTCGAGTGAGCGAACTCGAAGAGATCGAGCGCGCCACGCTGATGGCCGACAGCTGGGCCGCGCTCTTCGCCGGCGCTATTGCGTGGTCGGACTTCTTTGAAGTCGCCAAGGGCCTCGGCGATCAGGACGAGCCCAATCCCTGGGAGTTCGTGGCAACGGCCTTCGACATGGTCAAGCGCGCACTCGACGAGACCCAGCGCGACCTCTTGCGCGCCCAGCTTCGTGAACTCTTCGAGCCCCAACTGGCGCGTCTCGGCTGGGACGCCCGCGAGTCCGACGGAGAGCTCACTGCGCAGCTGCGCGCCATCGTGATAGCGGCACTGGGCGGGTTTGGGGAAGACCCAGCCGTGCGCGCCGAGGCGGTTCGACGATACGAAGCCGGAGAACTCGAGGGCGACCTGGCTCAGTCAATACTTCGGGTGGTCGCGACCCAGGACCGACCGGGCGACTACGAGGCGTTCTTGGAGCACTACCGAACAGCCGCCACACCCCAAGAGCAGCTGCGCTATCTCATCGCGCTCGGCTCCTTTAACGAGGAGCGAGTCGCCCTGGACGCCGCCGCCAAGGCCTTCAGCGAGTTCCGCACCCAAGACGCGCCGCTGATGCTGCCCCTCTGGACGCGCAACGAGGTCACCGGTCCCGCCGTCTGGCGCTACCTGAGCTCGCGCTGGGAGGAGGCCACGGCGCGGTTCCCGGTCAACGCACACACGCGCATGGCGGGTGGCGTGACGACCTTCATCAACGATCCTTTATTGGCCGACGAGGTGGAGGCCTTCCACCGCGCACACCCGGTCTCCGGTGGGTACCCCATGAACATGGACCAGCAGTTGGAGTTGATGCGCGTCGGCCTCGCGTTCGCCACGGCCATGCGCCAACAGTTCTAGGAGTCCCGCGTGAACGTAGGGACGTTTCTTGGCATCTTCGCCCTGATGTTCCTCCTCGAACTTCCTGACAAGACGATGATCGCCACGATCATCATGAGTACCAAGGCCCGCCCCTCGTCGATCGTCATCGGCGCCTCGGCCGGCTTCGTGGTACAGATGGGGATTGCCGTCGGCGCCGGCGGCCTCCTCACGCTCCTTCCCGTGCACGTGAAGGACGTGATCGTGGCGGTGCTGTTTCTCGCGGGCGCGGGCTACCTCTTGCTCTCTCGCGAGAGTACCGCCGAAAAAAAAGGCGCTGAAGAGGCACGCAGCGAGAAACCGTCCACCCGGAGTCGAGAGATTGCCACGGCCTTCGGCGTCATCTTCGTCAGTGAGTTCGGCGACCTCACCCAGATTCAGGCGGCCAACTTCGCAGCGAAGACCCACGAACTCCTCGGTGTCTTCGTCGCCGCCTCCCTGGCTCTCATCTGTGTCTCGTTCCTCGGGGCGTACGGCGGGCAGTTCTTACAGCGCATCGTCCCCGTGACGTGGATACGCCTCATCGGAGGCCTCATCTTCGCCGCGCTGGGCATCTACACCTTGGTCCGCCTATGAGCGTTACTCGTCGCAACGAGTTGTTGAACCTGGCCGAGAGAGCGAAGGGCTTCATGCCGCGTGACGAGGGCCTCGCACTCTTCTCCTTCGCGCTCGAACTGGGTGAGCGCATTCCTTCGAGCACGTGGCTCGAAGTGGGCGCGTGGTGTGGCAAGTCCGCCCTCTACCTAGGCGCGGCGGCCGAGGCGACCAAGAGCGTGCTCTACTCACTCGATCATCATCACGGCAGCGAGGAGAACCAGGAGGGCTGGGAGCACTTTGATCCCTCCCTCGTCGACCCGCGTGACGGACGCCTCAACACCCTGCCCACCTGGCAGCGCACAATTGCCGACGCCCGTTTAGAAGAGACGGTGATCGGACTCGTCGGCCACTCCTCCGTCGTCGCTCGTCACTTCGCCCAGCCACTCGAGCTCCTCTTCATCGATGGCGGGCACGGACACGACGCCGCCTGGAGCGACTACCGCGACTGGTCGCCCAAGGTGGTGGTCGGTGGAGTGCTCCTCATCCACGACGTCTTCCCTAACCCCGAGGACGGGGGACGCCCGCCCTACGAGATCTATCTGGCCGCCCTTGAGAGCACGACCTTCGTCGACGTAGCGAACGAGGGCTCGCTGCGAGCCCTACGACGCGTTCGTTGAGCGAAGCGGACAGCCCGGTTCGGGCAGGTCGAGCGGCGAGGTCAGCTCGCCGTGACGGAAGATTCCCGCCGCCCCGGACGAGGAGGTCAACGCGTCGGCCGCCAAGATTATCGCCGCCGCGGTGTAGGACGTGACCTCGTGAGGGGGGAAGGTCACGCCGCCGGGGTAGGCGATGCCCGTCACGTACGCGCCGTCATCGCGTCGATGCAGACGGGTGCAGGCGAAGAGGTCGAGGGCCTCGCTCGTGTGGCCCAGCGCGTCGAGGGCCAGCACGCACTCCGCCGTTTCGGCGGCCGTCACCCAGTCGTTGGTCGAGACGCAGCGCACGCCGAGACCGTCCATCACGTGGCGCTCCCAGCCGTCGCTCAGGCGCTTCTCGCCGCCGGCTCCACGAAGCGCTCCACAGAAGATCGGGTAGTACCAGTCCATGGCGAACTCGTTCTTCGGGGCGAACGCTCCGGGGTGATGGGCCACGGCGTGTCCCAGGCGTGCCGCGGCCAGCTCCCACTCGGGCCTCGCCGAGTCGAGTCGCTCGGCGAGCGCGACGGCACAACAGATCGAGTGAAAGATGGACGACGAACCGCTCAAGAGGGCGTAGCTCTCGGGGTGTCCCTGCGCGTCGAGGGACCAGCGGATCGTGCCGTCACCCATCTGCCAGCGCAACACGAAGTCCATCGCCTTTTCCACCACGGGCCAGAGTTGGGCGGCGAAGTCCACGTCGTTCGTCGCCAGCACGTAGTGGTAGAGGCCAGCCGCCACGTAGGCGCACACGTTGGTGTCGAGGCGGGTGTCCTTCGGTCGCGCCCCCACGTAGTAGTTGAACCAGCTGCCGTCGCCGAGTTGGGTGTCGGCCAACCAGCGATAGGCCGCGCGCGCCTCGTTGCGGTAGCCCGTGACCGTTAGGGCCATCGCCACCTCCACGTGGTTCCACGGGTCGCAGTGTCCGCCCACGAACCAGGGGATCTGGCCGCTGCGAACCTGCAGGGACGCGAGGTAGCGCGCCGTATCGGCCAGCTCCTCGCTCGTCATCACGCCGGGTACGCCGCCGAGCGATCTCGTGGTTGAGCTCACTGGGGTTTTCGCAGGTACAGGACGAGGGACTTACCCATGACGGGCGAAAGGACCTGCTCGGCGTATCTCGTGAGGGCGGGCTTTTTCATGATGTCCCAGACCAGCAGCTGGTGGTAGCGCTTCACCAGTGGGTGCTCGTCGTTGGTCGTGCCGACGTAGCACTTGAGCCACCAGTAGGGGCTGTGCAGGCCGTGGGCGTAGTGGTGTCCCGTGACGACCATGCCGGTCGAGGTGAGACGCTGGGCGAGCACCGAGCGGCGATAGATGCGGATGTGCCCCCCGGGCACGCTGTGGTACTCGTCCGAGATCGCCCAGTTGATGAGCTCGGGCCCAAAGCGCGGCACGGTAATGGCCATGGTGCCACCGGGTCGAAGAACGCGCGCGAGTTCGCGCATGGCCGAGAGGTCGTCAGGGATGTGCTCTAAGACCTCAGAACAGATCACCCGATCAAACGCTCCGTCGGGAAAGGGCAGGTGCAGGGCGTCACCCTGGACGACGTGGGCGTGAACGGACCCCTCGGCCAGTTCTCCCGCCTCGAGCATGGCGAGAAACATGGCGGCCACGCCGTTCACTTCGTCGCGCCCAGCGTCGAGTGCCACCACGCTGGCGCCTCGTCGGGCCGCCTCAAAGGCGTGGCGCCCGAAGCCGCAACCGAGGTCGAGCACCTTGTCGCCGCGTTGGAGGCCCAGTCGCTCGTACTTAGCGGTCAGCATCAGTCAAAGATCATGGAGTCGGGCAGCGCCCGACCGTTCAGAATCGCGTCGTAACACGCCGCCGTGCCGCGCGCCGTGACCTGCCACGTGAAGCGCTCGATGACGCGCTGACGCCCGGCGGCGCCGAGTCGCTCGCGCAGGTCGTCGTCGTCGAGCAGTGACCGGATGGCGTCCACCAGTGCTTCGGGGTTATTGGGCTCCACCAACAGACCGGTCTGCCCGCTCGTGCCGACCACCTCAGGCAGGGCTCCCCCGGTCGTCGCCACCACCGGCACGCCACAACTCATGGCCTCGATCGCCGGGAGGGAGAACCCTTCGTAGAGGCTGGGCACGATGGCGATCTCCGCCTCGCCGTAGAGGCGCGCGAGCTCTTCGTCGCTGACGCCAGAGATGGTGGTGACGATGTCGGTGAGCCCGAGACGCTCCAGCGCCTTCGCCACGCGCCCTCCCTTCTGCGGTTGACCGATGACGATGAGATCCACCTCGCGCTCAGCGCGGAGCTTGGCGATGGCCTCGAGGAGCGGTACGAGTCCCTTCATGGGCACGTCGCTGCTCGTCGTCACCATCAGTCGGCCCTTCTTCTTCACGACGTCGGCGTAGGGCTTGAAGACGTCGGCGTCAACGCCCACCGGCACGACCGTGAGGCGATCGAGAGGGACACCCATCTGGGCGTGAATGTCCGCTTTGGAGTTATGCGACACCGTGAGGACCGCGGGCAGCTGCTTGAGGACGCGGACCTGCATGCGCAGAAATCCGAACCAGCGGCGCGTGGTCCACCGCTTGAATCTCGTTTCAGCGTGATCGAGCGCGATGGAGCGATCGACGGTGATCGGGTGGTGCAGGGTCTCAAGGAGGGGCCAGCCTTGACGGTGCAACTTCAAGATCCCCGGTCCGATGCACTGGTCATCGTGAATGATGTCGAAGTCACCTCGTCGATGTCGCAACAGTTTCGCCGCCCGTAACGAGTAGGCAAACGGCTCACCGAAGCCCGAACTCAACATGATGGCGAACTCACTGACGTCGGCGAAGGACGTGAACTCCGAGCGCGCAGGAACTCGAAACGGGTCGGGGTGGCGATAAAGATCCAGGCCGCGAACCGGGGTGAAGCCCACGCCCTCATCGAGTTCGGGCCACGGGGGACCCGAAAAGACCTCCACGCTGTGTCCGAGCGCCACCAGCTCACGAGTCAGGTGCCGGGTGTAGACACCTTGTCCCCCGCAGCGCGGATTGCCCCGGTAGACCAAAAAGGCGACGCGGTACTTGCTCGGTTGGGCCGGAGCGGCATCGACGCGAGCGGGCAACGTGAGAGCACGGCTGCGAGCCCACGACGCCTTTGTTTCTGCGATGGTGCGAGCGAGCGAGCGGGGCACGGGGCAACTTTCCTAATTAGAGGGGTCCACCATTCTCCCCGAATTTCTTAAGGGCCACAAATGGCAAGCCCAGCAGCCTATTTGGGTGACTACGCTTGCAAATCATGGACCTGACCTACCCCCCAGAAGCTGAATCCTTTCGAAAAGAGATTCGCGCGTGGCTTGAAGAGAACCTGCCGACGGGCTGGTTCGAGCCGGGATTCTCCCTGAGCCCCGACGAGCGTCAACAGTTCAACGAGACCTGGACCAAGAAGCTCTTCGACGGCGGATGGATCTGCGCCGGATGGCCCGTCGAGTACGGAGGCAAGGGGCTGTCGCTGATGGATCAGGTCGTACTCAACGAAGAGTTCGCTAAGGCCAACGCCCCGCTGCGCGCTGACTTCTTCGGCGACACGCTGGTCGGCCCCACCATCCTCCAGTGGGGCACCGATGAGCAGAAGAAAGAGTTCATCCCCGGCATTTTGGACGGCTCCATCGCGTGGTGCCAGGGATTCTCCGAACCCAACTCCGGCTCGGACCTCGCGAGTCTGAAGACCTCCGCAGTGCTCGATGGCGACGAGTGGGTCATCAACGGTCAGAAGGTCTGGACGACGCAGGCCCTGCAGGCGGATTACGTGTTTCTCCTCACTCGCACTGACCCGCACGCGCCCCAGCACGCGGGAATCAGTTACATGCTCGTGCCCATGCACCAAGACGGCGTGGAGGTGCGTCCCATCACCCAGGTGGACGGCTCGGCCGAGTTCAACGAGGTCTTCTTCACCAACGCACGCTGCCCCAAGGACAACGTGGTGGGTGGGGTGAACAACGGGTGGAAGGTCGCCATGACGACGCTCGGGTTTGAGCGGGGATCGTCCTCCACCACCGGATACCGGCGCTTCTTAAAGGAGTGGGAGTTCATCGTGAAAGAAGCTCGGCGCGTTCACAAGAGTGACGACGAACTGGTGCGCGACGCGCTGGTGAAGGCGTGGTCCAAGGTGAAGATCATGGAGATCAACGGCTACCGCTCACTCACCGACGCGCTGAACAACACCCACCACGCCGCACTGCTGGGCGCGTGCAACAAGATGTTCTGGTCCGAGGCCCATCGCGCCTCGACGGACTTGGCCCTCGACATCGTCGGCATGGAGGCGCAGATCTTGACCGGTACGGGTCGCGTCGAAGGTCCGTCGGGGGTGCTGCGACGAGGGCGGGCCGACTACCCCGTCTCGGAACTGCAGGCGGCGTTCTTCTTCTCCAGATCCGAGACGATCTGGGGCGGCACCGCCGAGATTCAGCGCAACATCATCGGCGAGCGCGCCCTGGGTCTGCCCAAAGAGCCGAAGCCTCAGCTCGCCTGAGGCGACCGAGCCGGGCGGTACGCTCTCAGCACATACGAGCCGCTGGCGAGAGGATCCGTGGTGTACCGAGTGCCCAATCAAGAAGGAAAGCTCTGCATTGTCACGGGCTCTAACAGCGGCACGGGCAAAGAGGCCGCTCGTCGCCTGGCTAGCGCGGGGGCGAGCGTCATCATGGCGGTGCGCAACCTCGAGAAGGGTGAGAACGCGCGTAGCGAACTACGGGCCCAGAGTCCCGACGCGCTGTTGGAGGTGCGCCACCTCGACCTGGCCGATCTCTCGTCCGTGCGCGCCTTCTGCGATCAACTGATCGTCGAGAACAATCCCGTCGACATCCTGCTCAACAACGGAGGCGTGATGGCTCCGCCCAAGCGCGCAGTGAGTGTGGACGGCTTCGAACTGCAGTTCGCCACGAACTTTCTGGGACACTTCGTCTTGACACTTCGTCTCTTGCCCTTGATTCTTTCGGCCGCCGGCCCCTGCGTCACGACGATGAGTAGCGTCGCCGCCCAGTTTGGCCGTATCCGATTCAACGACCTGCAAAGCGAGCGACACTACATCGCCTATCGTTCCTACGCACAGTCCAAGCTGGCTGACTTGCTCTTCGCACAACAGCTCGCCCGCCTCGCCCACGAACGCAACTGGGACCTCATGAGTAACGCCGCTCACCCGGGCCTCACCCGGACCAACCTCTTGAACGCACGATTGAACGTGGGGCAAAGTACCGAGCGGACCTCGATCCAGACGCGGCTCGCCCCCTCGCAGAGCGTCGAGCAAGGCGTCGAGCCGATGCTGTACGCCGCCACCAGCCCCGACGCCATTAGCGGCGCCTACTACGGGCCCCGGGGACTCTTCGCCCTGGCGGGCGCGACCACGTTGGTCAAGGCCCCGCGCAGTGCGCGCAAGCCCGAGACGGCGCAGCGACTATGGGAGGTCGCCGAAGCGCTGAGCGGCGAAAGCCTGCCCGCCGAGTTGTAGTCCTAGATCTGCCGGTATCGCGGCACGTAGCCGCCCGTACCGAGCAGCGAGGAGTCCTCTGGGTCGATCGAATCATCGAGGCCACCGAGGACTTGTGTGACCCACGGGAGTCGATCCGTCAAAATTCGCGTGACGCCACCTTGAAGGGTGTCCGTCGAGATGGCGCAACTCGAGCAGGCCCCGCCTAGTTGCACCTCGACGACGCCCGCGTCGACGTCACAGCGCACCAATACGAGGTCCCCACCGTCGGCTTGAACCGATGGGCGCATGAGTTCAATCAACGCGTTCAACGCCGACAGTCGACTCGCCCGCTCTTGATCGGTCAGTTCCATGTCCCTAGTCTGCCGGGAAAAAGTGATGCCGTGCCCGAGGGAGCTCTATTACTACTATGAGCAGGTGACTGAGCCCACGTCTACTCTGAGCCTCAGCGACATCGACGTTTCGTCCACGGATTTTTGGCGACGACCGTGGAGAGAACGCGACGAGGCTTTCGCCACCCTTCGTCGAGAGCAGCCCATCGGTCACTACGACGAGCCGGTGCTCCAAGATTCTGCCATTGAGTTTCCCAAGGGCGACGGCTTTTACGCCTTGACGCGCCATCGAGACGTAGCCGAAGCGACGCGCCATCCCGAGGTCTTTCTCTCGGGACACGGCACCGTCACCATGTTCGACCTTCCGCCGGAGATGGTCGAGTACTTCTCGGGCATGATCTCGACCGACAATCCGAAACACGCGCGACTTCGCCGCATCGTCTCCAACGCCTTTAGCCCCAAGAACATCCAACGGGTGGAAGAGTCCATCGAACGGGTGGCCGACGAGGTGATCACCCGGGCTCGTCGCGACGGGACGGGCGACTTCGTGCTCGACATCGCCGCGCCGTATCCCTTGGAGATCATCTGCACGATGATGGGCGTGCCGAAGAGCGAGTACGCCACCGTCCTTCGCTGCTCGAACACCATCATCTCGAACGGCGACCCGGAGTACATTCCGCCGGGGAACGACCCCGTCGTCGCGTTCTTGGAGTCCGCGATGACCCTGACCGGCATCATGGAAGACCTCGGAAAGTTTCGCATCGATCAACCGATCGACGACGTGACGAGCGCCCTGGTCAACGCCGAGGTGGAGTCGGAGAAGCTCACCCAACAAGAGTTGGCCTCGTTTTTCGTGTTGTTAGTCATCGCCGGAAGCGAGACGACGCGAACGGCCCTGGCCCACGCCCTGCACGCCTTTAGTGAGTTCCCCGAACAACAGCAACGCCTGGCGAGTGACTTCCCCTCACTCGCCAAAACGGCGACCGACGAAATAGTGCGCTGGGCCTCTCCGGTCACCTTCACTCGCCGCACCCTGGCGAGCGACTACACCCTCTCGGGCTTCGACCTCAAAACGGGCGAGAACGTCGTCATGTTCTACAACTCCGCCAATCGCGATGAAGAGGTGTTCATCGATCCCTTCTCCTTCGATGTCGGACGGACCCCGAACGATCACTTTGGCTTCGGGGCGCCCGGTCCACACTTCTGCCTCGGCGCGCACTTAGCTCGTCGTGAGATCATGGTCATGTGGCGAGAGTTACTCTCTCGCACGCCCGGCATTCACGCTACCGGCGCGCCGGTGCAACTCGCCTCGAACTTCATCAACGGCGTCAAGCACCTCGAGTACAGCTTTTAGGCCTGTCGAGCGGCCAGTGCTTCGTCGAAGACCCGCAACGCCCGCGGTCCCCACACCGTGCCCGGCCCGCCGTTCAGCGTGATCGCTACGCCGATCATCTCGGCCACCTGTTGACGGCTCACGCCGGCCCGCACACACCCTCGCGCGTGCGCGACCATGCACCCGTCGCACTCTCGAGTGATAGCGATAGCGAGCGCGATGAGTTCCTTCGTTGCGACCGACAACTCGCCTTCCGCCACGGCGGCCGACGACATCGTCGCGTACGCCTTCATCACGTCGGGAATGAGCCCTCGAAGATCGATCGAGGGCTGGCGAAGCTCTTCGCGAATCTGATCCATCCCGTCCATACCTACCTCCTTCTGCGAGCGTAGCGAGTCGCCTGGGGCCACAGGGCCTCGCAGGGACTTTCGTAAGATGACTCGATGACCGTCATCGATGAACTGCTCGCGCACAATCGCCGCTACGTCGAGCGACACGGACACCGCGAACTCGCCACCTCGCCGAAACTCCACCTGGCCGTTCTCACCTGCATGGACTCTCGGCTCGATCTCTTTGGCGCCCTCGGGCTCGACCTCGGCGAAGTCCACCTCGTGCGCAACGCCGGCGGAATCGCCACGGACGACGCCGTCCGCTCGCTCTTACTCAGTCAACGACTACTCGGCACGACGTCGGTGATGGTGATTCACCACACCCGCTGCGGACTGGAGACCTTCGACGAAGAGTCCTTGCAGGAGGACCTCACCGCGTCCTTCGGGGTTCGCCCACCTTTTCGACTCGGCGCCTACCGCGACGTGGACGAGGACGTTCGTTCCACGGTGACGACGCTTCGCGAGAGCCCGTTCATCGACGCCAGCGAGATACGGGGCTTCGTGTTCGACGTCGACGACGGTGCGCTGCGCGAGGTCTTCGTCCCTTAGTCCCTGGCAACGCCGCGAGTCAGGCGCGCGGGTCGATGGGCGTGAGCACGCCCACGCTCTCTTCGATCGCCTCGGCGGCGTCGAGGCAGAGGTCTTCGCGAAACAGGTCCCCAATAACCTGCACTCCCGTGGGCAGTCCGTCGGCGACTCCGGTGGCCACGCAGGCGGCCGGGAGTCCGAGCAGGTTCGCCGGGAGCACAAACCGGTAGCCCTCGATGACCTTGCGGGCGGACTCGGCGTCCTGAATGTCGTAACCCAGGGGGAAAGGGGGCTGCGTCCACACCGGCGCCACGATGAGCGGGTACGTGGTGAGGAACTCTCTCCAGGCCCTCGCGATCTCGTACCGCAATTCGAAAAGCTTCGCCATCGACTCGGTCGACGAGGAGGTCTCCACCTCCACCAGCTCCAAGAAGCGTTGCCCTCCCTCGCCCATCACCGAGGTGAGCAGCGGCGTGAGGTGCGCGAGACCGGCCCACATCAGTTCCGTCCAGGCGTTGATGGCCTCGACCACCAAGGGTGGCTCGACCTCTTCCACCTCGTAGCCCGCCTCTTCGAGCGCTCGGCCCGCCACGCGCACTCCTTCGGCTACGTAGGGGTGCGTCTCGCCTCCCGGGGGCTCTGGGAGGAGCGCCACGCGCTTGGAGACGGGGCGCCCGTGCAAGGGCGCGTCGAGCGACTGGGGGTCGCGCTGATGGGCGCCCATCACGACTTCGAGACCGCGTCGCACGTCGCCCACGTGTCGCGCGAGCACTCCCTCCACCAACATCACCTGCGAGGTGAGGGGCATTTCGAGCAGTGAGCTGGGGTTGCCTTGAGGAACTCGGCCACGGGAGGGCTTGATCGACGCCACGCCGCAGCAGTAGGCGGGGTTGCGCAACGAGCCGCCGATGTCGTTGCCAAGGCCGATGGGACTCATACCCGACGCCAGCGCGGCCGCTTCCCCGCCGGAGGAGCCGCCCGCCGTGATGCCGCGACGCCAGGGATTGTGAGTCGCGCCGAAGAGGGATGATTCTGTATTGATCCGTAGACCCAGATCGGGCATGTTGGTACGCGCCAGCACGACGGCGCCCGCCGCGCGCATCCTCTCAACCGGCGGCGCGTCAGCGCTCGCCATGAGGTCCTTTAGAGCCACCGCGCCCTCATTGGTGGCGTAGCCCGCCACGTCAATGTTCACTTTGACCGTGAAGGGCACACCGTGCAGTGCGCCGAGAGGATCCCCCGACTTCAGCGCTTTGTCCGCGGCGTCGGCCTCGGCGAGCGCTTCATCGGGTCGAACTTCGACCACGGCGTTGACGTCACCGTTCACCTCGTCGATGCGCGCGAGGTGGGCGGCCACGACTTCGCGCGACGACGTTTGGCCACTTCGAATGAGTTGGGCCAGCGCGGAGGCCGACTCTTGCCACAGTTCCTTGGACACCTTTGACCCCCGAGTGCTAGTTCTCGGTAAGCCTGTCACGCTCCTCGAGGAGCGAGCCACTCAGCCGAAGCGGCCCAGCGTGTAGTCGAGCGTGCGCGAGTCGTCGGGGTTGTTGAAGATCTTCTCGGTAGTGTCGAACTCGATAAGCTCACCGGCCCGGTCCTCGCCCATCAACAAGAAGGCGCAGTCGTCAGAGATTCGAGCGGCCTGTTGCATGTTGTGGGTCACGATGACGACAGTTACGCGCTCCTTCAACGTCTTCATGAGCTCTTCGATGTGGAGGGTCGCGATGGGGTCGAGGGCGGAGGTCGGCTCGTCCATCAGCAATACCTCGGGGTCGAGGGCCAAGGCGCGCGCGATGCAGAGACGCTGTTGTTCTCCACCGGAGAGGTTCGACGCCGCAACTTTCAGTCGACTCGACACGGAGTCCCACAAGGCGGCCGAACGAAGCGAGGTCTCGGCCGACTCGTCGAGGATGGACTTCTTCTTGATGCCGTTGAAGCGAAGTCCCGAGACGACGTTGTCGTAGATCGACATGGTGGGGAAAGGATTGGGACGCTGGAACACCATGCCCACGCGCGTGCGCAGTTCGGTCACCGTGAGGTTGCCGCGATAAATGTCGGTGCCCTCGAGGGTTATCTGACCGGTGACCTTGGCGCCGGGCGTCAAGTCGTGCAGTCGGTTCAGTGCGCGTAGCAGCGTCGTCTTACCCGAACCGGAAGGACCGATCAGGCTCGTCACGCGATTCTTCGACACATCAAAGGTGCAGTCACGCACCGCCACGCGGCCGTGAAACGCGACGGCCACATTGTTGAGCTTCATCGCGACAGGCCCGCGTACCATGGGCTCAGTTACCTGGGCCGCCTCAATCTTCGTCTCGACACTGGTCGCGGTCATGATCTCTATCTCTTGTTCCATAGTTTAGTTTCTAACCTGCTGCTTTCTCGAGGCCCAAATCCGGGCGGTAAGGCTCAATATAAAAACGAAGATGACCAGGACTAAGGCGATTCCCCACACCTGAGCCCGCTGGCTCGGCCACTCGGACTTGGCGTTCTCGAAAATCGCCAACGGCATGGCTGAGACCGGGTTGAAAGGCTGCCACGCGTTGGTGAACCCTCCACCGATCACGAGCAGCACGGGTGCGGTTTCACCGACCGCGCGAGAGATCGCGAGGATTACGCCGGTCACGATGCCCGTGATAGATGAGGGAAGTACGACCTTCAGGGAGACCTTGTGCGGTTTCGCGCCGAGCGCGAGTCCCGCTTCGCGCAACGAGTTCGGCACGTTACGAACGGCGATCTCGGTGGAGATGATGATGACCGGCAACATCAAGACGGCTAGCGCGAAAGAGCCCGCAATGGCCGTGAAACCGATGTTGAGGTCGTGCACCAGAAACGAGAAAGCGAAAAGTCCCATCAGAATCGACGGCGCGCCCGCCATCGTCTGTGAGACCACGCGAAGCGACGTAGCCAACTTGGAATCGGTCTCGGCGAGGTACACGCCCACCAAAACGCCGATTGGAATGGCCATGATCGAGGCGTAGATAGTGAGCGCGATGGTGCCGACGATGGCGTTCGAGATGCCACCCGTGGCGTTCGGCGCGACCAGCGTCGGCGTCATCGGCAGCGTGGTGAAGAACTTCCAGTCGATCTGGGAAAGGCCTTTATTGAAGAGCTGGTACAACAATGCCACCAGCGGAACGGCCGCGATGAAGAGCGCCACGCCGCACAGCGCCACCATGATTTGCGACCTCAACACACGTCGCGCGCGCACGCTGTCAGAGATTCGCCGAATCTCGTCCCTCGTGCTGCGACTCGGCTCGAGGGGCGTCTCTTCGAGTTCGATCAGTTCGCTCATACCTTGGCCAAGATCTTTCGCTGACGGTTCACCAGTGCGCGACTAATAAGAGCCAGGCACACGTTCAATAACATCAACAGCACACCGAGGGCCATCAGGGCGGAGATCTCATTACCCTGTGACTCTCCGAACTCCGTGGCGATCCACGCCGCGATGGATGTCCCGGGGTAAAGCAGGTGAAATTGCGCGTCGGCCACGCTGCCGGCTACGAGCGCGACCGCGACGGTCTCTCCCGTGGCGCGAGCCAATGCCAAGAACGTGGCACCGAAAAGGCCAATCTTGGCGGTGGGCAAGACGACCTCGCGGATCATCTGCCAACGAGTCGCGCCCAGCGAGAGGCTCGCTTCCATGAGGTCTTGGGGCACGACGGCGATAACCTCGCGGCTAATCGCGACGAAGGTGGGAAGAATCATGATGCCCAGCACGATCGAAGCGAGCAGCAGCGACGTGCCGAACTCCTGGCCGGGACTGCCAAAGATCTCTTTGGCGAAGGGCCAACTGTTGAGCCACGGGTTGACCGTGACTTCCATCCACGGCGCGATGACCAAGAGGCCCCAGAGGCCATAGACGACGCTCGGAATCGCGGCGAGCAGTTCGACCAGCGTGGCCACCACGGTGCGAAATCGTCGTGGAATGAAAAACACAATCGAGATCGCGGTCCCGAGCCCGATGATGACCGCGATGATGAGGGCAATGAGAGAGGTCTCCAGAGTCCCCGTGATCATGGCCAAGCCACCGAAAGGCCCGTTTGGCGAGACCCAGCCCTTCCCCGTTAAGAGGGTGAAGCCGTGATGCGCCCAGGTGGGAAAGGAACTCCAGAAGATGGTTCCGACGAAGCCCACACTGACGGCGGCGAAGAGAATCGCCGCCGTCAGCAGAAGCCAGTGATACCAGGACCGGGGAGTCGTGGTGGCGGGCTTATTGTCCGCCACCACCTCCTCGTACTCAAGTAGGCCAGCGTTGGGAATCTGATCCACGCTCAAGCTACGTATCTCCTAGTTGTAGTTACTTCGTTACTGCTACGACGACTGGGTAAGGCAGACGGTGCCGCCTGAGGTCACGGTCTCGAGCTGCGCTCGGGCGTAGGCCTGGATCGCCGCGGGCAGAGGAACATACCCTTCTGCCTTGGCGAAGGCACTCTGACCGTAGTGCGACTCCCAGTCGAGATACTTCACCGACGCCTCACACGTGGCCTCGCTCGAAATGCTCTTCGGCACAATTGCCCAGCTGTAGGTCGCGAAGGGCCACACGTCGTTACCGGGCTCGTCGGTGATGGCGAAGTTGTCCGGCGTGACACTGGTACCGGCCGCCGCCGCAGCGTTGGCGATGCTGGTCAGGCTGGGCTCAATCCACTGGCCGTTCTTGTCCTGAAGTTGGGCTACGTCGATAGCCGCGTTACCGGGGATCAAGACATAGCTGTACTCGACGTAACCAATGGAACCGAGCGTGTTGTCGATTCCTTGAGCCATGCCCGCGTTGTTCGCGACACCGTCGATGTTGGTGGCCTTCCAGGCACCGCCGGAACCTTCCATCACCGAACCACCACTGGGCGCGATCCCCGAGTTACCGGCCTGGTAGAGCCAGTAGGTGAAGGCCTCGGTCGTGCCGGAACTTGCTGCGCGGTAGAGAACCTTGATGGTGTTTTTGGGCTCATTGGCAGTACCGAGCTCGGTTAGGGCCTGTCCCATTGTGGAACTCGCACCACCGTTCGTAGCGACGATCTGCGGGTCGGACCACTTGGTGATCGTGCCGTTGTAGATGTCGGCGACTTCGGCAGCCGTGAGCTTCAAGTTGTTGAATCCACCACCGAGGTTGTAACCAATGACGGCGCCACCGAGGAGGTACGGCACCTGCGCATAGTTGGACTCAGTGACGCCACTAGGTAGCGTCCCGGCACCTGCGGTCATGGGAACGTCAGAGAAGCCGATGTTCAATGAACCGTTCGTAATTCCCGTTCGTCCCGATCCCGAACCACCGGCCGGGTACGCGCTGAAGCTCACTTTGCCCCCCGCGGTGTAGGCCGAGGAACCAGAGGTCGTCACGCCGACGAGCGGTGCGTCGAAGGACGAGCCGTTAATAGCGAGCGAAACGTTCGAGGGAACGACGAGGTCGATGTCGCTCGAGGAGTTCGAGCCTTGTGAACTGGACACGACCGGCGGCTTCGGCTTCGGCTTGTGCTTCGACCAACCCTTGGGGCAGTGGCCGTTGAATCTGGCCGCCTTGTCCTTGTTAGTAACTAGCCGATAGCAGACGACTTTGTGGGTGGCCGCGCCACTTGCGGGCAAGACCGCCGCCGCCATGAGACCGGTCGCAGCGAGCGAAAGCGCCGCGATCAATCTGAGTGTTTTCTTCATTCTGAACTTTCCTCCTAAAGAAAGGGTTTAACAACTGACTCGACGATTCGACGGTCGAATGTTTTGCCAGATGCAACCTAGAAATAGAAGGTAAACGGAAGGTGAATAGGAACTACGTCCTAGGTGAAATGAAAAAGAAATCGAAGAACTTCGTAAGAATTAGGCGTCAGTCACAGCAGCTGTCACGCCATCCGCACGAGGCGCAGCGAAAGTGCGCGTGCTCGGCGGCCAGGGACGATCCACAGTGGGGACACTCTTCGAAGACGGCCCAACGACTCGAGCAGATCTCGCCGACCTCGGAGAGATCTGGGGCGGTGGATGGAGTCTCGAGCGACATTGTTACATTCTGCACGAGCAATCCGGCTAAAACGGTTCATTAACCCAAAAAAATAGGCATTTCGAAGACTAGGGCAGGGATTTTTTCTAGGCGTTGGCGCTCAACTGCCCGCGACGGTAGTGAGTACGACAGAGAACTTGATAGTGCACCGCCCCTTCACTGACGTCACCGGTGACAAACTGCGAGCCTTGGCGGGCGACAACGCCATCGACCACACGCGCGTTGCACCGCCCTTTCTTACCGCACCAGCACGAGGACGTAAGCGGTAGTTCATGGGCCCAGTCGGCGATGGCAAAGAGCCGCGCTGAGGCCGGAAAGACGTTGAGAAGAAAGTCCGACGAGAGACCAAAGGCGTGAACGTCGACGTCGTGGTCGTCCACCAGTTGGGCGAGTTCGTCGATCTGGGAGACGCTTGCGAACTGAGCCTCGTCAATTACCAGTATCTTGACACCGCGGGCGAGAAGATCTGCCACGTTCTCCTCGAGACTGGCGCCCGGACGAACCGCCTCGGCCGCGGCTTCAATGCCGATGCGACTCGTCACCATCCCGTCGTCACTTCGATCGCCGAAGGTCCAGAGCGCCACGTCGCTACGGCCCTCTCGGAGCTGCCAGCACAGTTGCAACGCCAAAGTGGATTTCCCCGAGGCCATGGTCCCGTAGGTAAAAGTGAGTTCAGCCATCTCTTCTTCTTTGGACGCTCCACGTTAGCGCCCGAGCACCTGCTCGACCTTTTCAACTGTCGACTTCGGGCGCGGCACCTCGGGCGCGAAGGGGCACTACGCGTGCTGAAAAGAAGTGCGAGTTTCCCGGATGGCGTAATACAGAATGACGTAGCCGGCCACGGGGTCGGCCCACCACCAACCAAGGAACTCGTTGAAGAGCAGCCCCAAAAGCACGGAGGAGGCTAGTACCCCATCAACCATCGTGACGCGGCCCTCGGCCTTGAGAACGGCGTTCTCGAGAGACGAGCCCGTCGTCGATTTTCCCCACGCAAGCCCGAACATTGTCAGAGCCGTCAACGCCGTCCACACGACCCCCAGTGGACTGTGGTGGGGACGAAAGCCCACCGCCAGCACGACCGTACTCTGGGTCGCCAAATACAGAGCCAAGGCCAAGAAGGCGACACCAATCATTCTCAGTGCACGCTCCTGGCGGGCACGCGCGACGTCGGCTAACTCCCACAACACCACAGTTGAGGCGCCGATTTCAATCACACTGTCGAGACCGAAACCCGCAAGTGCGACGGAACGAGCCGCGATCGCGGCGAACGCGAGAACCACGACTCCTACAACGTTCCAGCCGAGGGTGATTGCTTCTAGCCGGCGCCCTCGCCGGAGCAGAAGTCGACGTCGATTCTCACCGGGACCAAGTTCCACTTACACAAACTAAGACCGCGCTCTTCGAACGAACGGTGAATTTGCCACCGTATTTTCGTGACGAAGGCCGGTCCTCTACTCGTCGCGCTCTAGGACTGCAGCGAATCACGAGAACTCAATGTCTCGTTAAATTGGTCCGATGGAGCCACTGATGCGAGTGATCGCTTATGTGCGCAATGAGCGACGTGAACTCGTTGACGACAACTGGGATGACGTTCTCTCCACCGTCGAGTTGGCCGACGACGTGCCGACGGTCTCTCTGCAAGGTTTGGAGGAGTTCTCGCACGTCGAGATCATCTTCTTCGCTCAGCTCGCCGAAGACGTTCCGCCGGGGCCGTGGCACCGCCATCCTCGAGGAAACCCCCGGTGGCCGGACGTGGGAATCTTCGCGCAGCGCAACAAGGACCGCCCGAATCGACTCATGCTGTCCGTCGCCGCGGTGGAACGAGTCGATGCGCGCTCGCTGGTCGTTCGAGGACTCGATGCGATCAATGACACGCCCGTACTCGATATCAAACCCGTCTATTCCTGGAGCGGGCCCCGAGGCGAACTTCGGGTCGCTTCCTGGAGTGAAGACCTCGGGAAGGACTACTTCTAATCGTCGACTAGTCGCGCGTCTCGACCCACTCTCTCACTTCGTCGCGTGTAGGACACGTCGCGGGACCCAGCCGGCTGATCGACATCGCGGCCGCGGCGTTCGCCCAACGGGCCGCTTCCAGTACGTCCATCTTTTGAGCAAGCTGAGCTAAGAAGACGCCGTTGTGGACGTCACCCGCACCATTCGTGTCGACGACCGTCGTATCGAAGCCGTCGACCACTCTCGCGTCGTGGTGATTGATAGCCACCACGCATCCCCTGGCCCCATCTCGAATCACCACGTTGAGGCGGTCGTTCATGGAGGCGAGTAACCCAGCGCTCTCCGCGACGTCGTCGCTCTTCGCCAGATGCACGCCCTCGCTCGCGTTACAGAGCAGCCACGTCGACGAGACCAGCACCGCTTCGAGGGGCGCCTTGGGTATGTCCACCATGCGCGTCGCCGGATCGAAGGCCACGGTGACCCCTCGTGGAAGTTGAGTGAGCCAGTCCACGACGATCTCGGAGGAGTCGTGGTACATGATGTTGTAGCCCGAGACCAGCACGAAGTCGCCGTCGCGAACGTCGAGCGAGTCAAGGTCACTCGCGCGCAGCGTGGCCTCGGCACCCGGCGAGGTGACGAACGAGCGCTCGCCGTCCGGCTCCGAGAGCACCACGCAGAGGCCGGCGTCGAGATCACGATTTCGCTCGATGGGAGTGGCGATTCCCTCGCTCTTCAGTGCCGCTTCCGCGATCGACGAGAAGGGACCCTCCCCGAGACGTCCGGCGTAGGTCACGCGGGCGTCGTGCCGAGCGGCCGCGCTCATCGCGTTAAAGCCCCCGCCGGTCGTAATGAGCTGCTCGCTCGCGAGTACGTCGCCCGCGCGCTGTGGAAGCCGTGCAACCTTCAAAACGACGTCGATTAGCACGGTGTCAAGACAAAAGAGACGCGGCGCACTGGTCATCGCTCAACACCCTACCGAGGCGATTGTGAATGATCGATCGAGTGACTTGCGATCCGGGGGTCAGTCGACATCAATATTCCTTCTACAATCGACGCCAAGCGACGCACGAGGTGATCGCAAGGAGGCCCCGTGAGCGACGACGTAGCGGAACGACTCGAGATCAGCGCCAGCGCGCTACGCATCGAAGAGAACGGCATCAACATCATTGCCGAGAACGAGCGCCGGGGACTCCCCCGGGAACTCTTCTGGCCCTGGTTCGGAGCCAACGTGTCGGTACTGGGACTCTCCTACGGGTCCTTTGTCCTGGGCTTTGGCATCTCCTTCGTCCAAGCGGCGATCGTCGGCCTGATCGGGATCGTCTTTAGCTTTTGGCTCTGCGGAGTTATCGCGACCGCTGGCAACCGCGGGTCCGCTCCCACCATGGTGCTGAGCCGAGCGGCCTTTGGCGTACGGGGGAATCGTCTGCCCTCAGCGATCTCCTGGCTGCTCTGCGTGGGATGGGAGACGGCCCTCACCGTTATCGCCGTGCTGGCGACGTCCACGGTCTTTACCCGCATCGGCTGGAGCGGGGGAACCGCCACCAAAGTCGTAGCCATGCTGGTGGTCGCCGGCCTCATCATCGTCGGTGGCGTCATGGGATTCGACCTCATCATGCGCATGCAGGCCGTCATCACTGTGGTCACGGGGGTCTTGACGGTCGTCTTCATCGCCCTCACGTTGAAGCACATCAGCTGGCACGCCGTCACCCAGGTGCACAGCGGCTCGTTTCAATCGACCATCGGTGCGCTGGTCTTTGTGATGACCGGCTTCGGACTGGGTTGGGTCAACGTGGCCGCCGACTACTCGCGCTACCTTCCCCGTAGCACCTCGCCGCGGGCCGTCGTCTGGTGGACGACCTTCGGCGCGTCGATCGCCCCCATCATTCTGCTCTTCTTCGGCCTGCTGCTCGCCGGATCATCCGCGACGCTCTCGAGCGCCGTCGGCGACAACCCGGTGGGCGCCTTGGCCAATCTCCTGCCGACCTGGTTTCTCGTGCCCTTCGTCATCGTGGCCATCCTGGGACTCGTCGGTGGCGCGGTCCTTGATATTTACTCTTCCGGTCTCGCGCTTTTGTCCGCGGGTCTCAAGATTCCGCGCTACGCCGCGGCGGGCGTGGACGGCGCGATCATGCTCGTCGGCACCGTGTACCTCGTCTTCATCAACAAGAACTTCCTCGGACAGTTCGAGGGCTTTCTCATTACGGTGGGCGTCCTCATCGCGGCGTGGTGCGGCGTCTTCCTGGGCGATCTCGCGCTGCGCCGCAAGAACTACGTCGACGAGGATCTCTTTCGCTCCACCGGCCGCTACGGCGACGTCCGCGTGGCGCCCACCGTCATCATCGTCCTCTCCAGCGTTATCGGTCTTGGACTGGTGACCAACACCGCGGCCACCTGGCTGAACTGGCAGGGCTACCTGCTCGGCCCCTTCGGCCTCGGTGGCAAGAGCGGGGCCTGGGCGTACGCCAATCTCGGCGTCCTCGTGGCACTCGCCCTCAGCTTCGTGCTGACGCTCATCTTCACGCGCACCGACGTCGCGCGCGAAGAATCACTCAGTTAGCCTCGAGCGCTCATCAAGCAGGCGATCAGACCTACGTAGACTGTTCCTGGGTCTGGTGAAGGAGCAGTGCATGCGTATCGGTGTTCTGACGGCTGGAGGCGACGCGCCCGGCCTGAACGCCGCCGTCAAGGCCATCGGCGAAAGCGCGCTGCGCGACGGACACGAGATCATCGGTATAGCCAACGGCTGGGCCGGATTGGCCCAGGAGTTTGATGGGGTCAATCTCACCGCAAGCGACCTTCGAGGAGTCATCGGCCAAGGCGGCACGATTCTGGGTACCGCCCGCTTCAACCTCGACAATCCCGAAGGCGGTCGCGACCGGGTACTGAAGGCCATCGACGAGCATCTCGACGCTCTCGTGGCCATCGGGGGCGACGGCACGCAGCGCATCACGGACTGGCTGTCCGAACGTGGCGCGCCCGTCATCGGAGTGCCCAAGACCCTCGACAACGACCTGCCGGGCACCGACTTCTGCATCGGCTTCGACACCGCCATAAATATTGTCGCCGAGTCCCTCGATCGCCTTCACACGACCGCTATCTCCCACCACCGCGTCATCGTCGTGGAAACCATGGGGCGTTCGACCGGCTGGGTGGCCGCGTTAGGAGGGCTCGCCGGCGGCGCCGACTTGATCATGATCCCTGAGTTTCCCGTCGCCATGGATCAGATCGTCGCGCACCTCAATCGACGCCGCGCGGCGGGAATCGTCTACTCACTGGTCGTCGTGGCCGAGGGAGTCGATCTCTCCTCTCTTGGAGGAACCGAGCCGAGTGGGCTGTTGAGCGAAGGTATCGGTGGCGTACGCCACGCCACCCGGGGGGTGGGACCGTTCGTGGCCGCGAAGATCGAAGAACTCGGTGGATTCGAGGTCCGCACCACCGTGCTCGGTCACCTGCAGCGCGGGGGCAGCCCCTCGGCGCGCGACCGCATCTTCGCCACGCGCGTCGGCACCGCCGCGTACGACGCCGCCGTCGCTGGCAAGTTCGGCATGATCCCCGTGGTGCGAGAAGACAATGTCGTTCTCGTGCCCATCTCCTCCATCGCCACGGGCAAACGAAAAGTGCCGCGAGAGATCTACGATCTCTGTTCGTCGTTCTTCTAGGTCATCCGCTCCTACACGGAGACCGCGTCAATGTCGCAACGACCCCAACTAGATTGACCTACACGACGGGCCCATTTCGTCGAGGGTGAGACGTAGGCATGGTGACGGAGGACGATGAGCGTTGAGCAAGTACCGGGACCCATAGCCCTGGTCGGCTCGGGCGAGTATCTCCCCGAAATGGCCGACCTCGAGGCGAGTCTTCTCCACGGACGTCCCCCGCGTTACGTGCAACTGGCGACCGCGGCGGTGCAAGACGGCCCGTCGGTCGTCGACCACTGGCATCAACTCGGCGTGGCCCAGGCGAAACGCCTCGGAGTAGAGCCCGTCATCGTGCCCGTCAACGACCTCCACGACGCCAACAACCCGACCTTCGCCGACATGATTGACGGCGCCGGGCTCATTTATCTCTCCGGAGGTGATCCCAACTACTTAGCTGACTCTCTTCGAGACTCTCTCGTCTGGCACGCCATCGAAGCCACCTGGCGAAACGGTGCGGCGCTCGCCGGGTGCAGCGCGGGGGCCATGGCCCTCGGATCGTGGATCCCCTCGCTGCGCCACCCCCGCCGCGGAAGCACACAGGGCCTCGGACTGCTTCCGCACCTGGGGATCGTTCCGCACTTTGACGCGTTCGCCGCGCGAGTGCCTGATCTTCTCACGCGGTTCGTTCTTCCCGACGAGTCGACCATGAGCGTGATGGGCGTCGATGAGAAGACCGCGCTGGTGGGGGGGCCTACCGAGTGGACCGTAGAGGGCCATCAGAGCGTCTGGCGTCTGACGCCCAAGGGGCGCGAGCAGTACCCCCCGGGCTCAAAGGTCACCACTCTCGGCTGAGCTACACCGCGGCGAGTGAGTCCTTCGCCGCGAGCTTGTCGAGGTGATAGCGGATCTGTATCGACGCCGCAGCGCCCTCCCCTACCGCAGAGGCCAGTTGCTTGGTCGAACCGCGGCGCACGTCACCGGCCACGAACACCCCGGGCATGCTGGTGCGAAACTGCTCGTCGCTGATGATGAATCCGCGCTCGTCGAGGCGGAGCCCGCCGTGCAGGAACTCGGTGTTCGGATCAAGTCCGATGAAGACGAAGGCCCCAGTGGCGGCGTGACGGTAACGCTCTCCCGACACACGGTTCTCCAGTTCGACGCTCTCGAGCTTGCCGTTGTCACCGGCGTGAAAGGCGACGACTTGGCTCGACGTGATCACGGACATCTTGGGATGAGCGCGGACCTTGTCTTGAAGAAGGCGACTGCCGGCGAGTTGCTCGGAGTACTCGACCACCGTGACGTGTTCGGCGAACTGAGTGAGAAAGAGCCCCTCTTCGAGACCACTGTTTCCTCCCCCGATGACGAGAACTTCTTTGGCTCCCCGATAAAAAGGTCCATCGCAGGTGGCGCAGAAGTGAATGCCCGAGCCGATGAGATCAGCTTCGCCGTCGGCGCCGGTTCGGCGATAGAGCGAACCGGTGGCCACGAGAACCGCCCGCGCGCGGTACGCGTCGCCCGTGGCGGTCGTCACTTCCACCCACTCGTCGCCCGTAGAGACCACGTCCTGTACGGCGACGGCTTGGAGGATCTCGACGCCGTAGCGCTCGGCCTGTCGGCGCATGCGATCGGCGAGTTCGTGACCGGCGACGCCGTCGGGAAACCCGGGATAGTTGTCGAGCCGCTCCGTCACTCCGGCTTGACCCCCGGGCGCAGACTTTTCGATGATGAGCACGCTCTGGTTCTCACGCGCGGCGTAAATCGCAGCCGTCAGGCCCGTCGGCCCACCGCCCACGATGATCACGTCGTAGGTCGTCGACATGGCCGATCGCTGAAGACCCAGCTTCTCGGCTAGTTCGTCGTTCCCCGGTTCGCTCAGGTGAGAACCGTCGGGGAAGAGAATCGTCGGAATAGTGCGGCTGCCTCCGTTGATTCGCTCCACGATCTCGGTCGCCTCAGGGTGCTGTTCGAGGTCGACCCAGTCGTAGGGCACCCGTTGTTCCGAGAGGAACGCCTTCGCCCGACGACAGTCCGGGCACCAGCTCGCTCCGATGACCGTGATCGTGTCCGCTGCCAACTCCATAGAGACCTCCCAGTACGAACTAGTCGGGAGAACCAGTCCGAAGTACTAGTCCCCCGTGGGCGTGGTCCCGTTACGCTAGCGGTCCGTTCGCTGCCGGTACGTCAAGATCACGACCCCTTCTTTGGTCGTCGCGACGTCGCCAAGGTTCCACCAGGAGGGGTCGAGACCCGCGTCAAACAGATGGCTCCCCGCGCCCACCACGACGGGATGGATCCAGAGTCGATACTCATCGACCAGATCGTGGCGCTGGAGATAGCGCACGAGGTCGCGACTCCCTACGACCAGGAGTCCCTGCCCCGGCTGGGCCTTCAGATCCGCCAGGGACTCCAAGAGGTCGCCCTGGAGCAGCGTCGCATTCCACTCGACCTTTCGAAGTGTTCGTGACGCCACGAACTTGGGCATCTCGTTCAACCGTTCGGCTAGTCCCTGTAGTCCGGTGATGGTCGGCCAGACGCGGGCGAAGGCCTGGTAGGTCTTTCGACCGAGGAGCAGCGCGTCGACGCTCGTCATCTGAGCGACCATCACTCGAAGCTGATCGTCGCCGATGAACTCCGTCTGCCATCCCCCTCGGGGGAACTCGCTGGCGTCTCCGGGTGCCTGCATCACTCCGTCGAGCGAGAGGAACTCCTGCACGATCACCGGTCTCACGCGAGCCCCCTTTGTTCTAGAAGATACTTCGAACCACAGAAGCTGGCCTAGCGTCGCCCTCATGCTCGCCAACGACGACCAGACGAGGTCCTTCGCCTCGTCCGGGCGCGCCGTCGTCATCTTGGTCGCTCTGGGGCAGATCGCCTTCGCCGCCGGTATCGCCCTTTGCGTGGTCTTGAGTCCTCATCTCGACCTTCACGTCAACGAGGGAGGCATCAGCAACTTCGGCGTGCACGCGAAGACGGTCGCGCCCTACACCGTGGCCCTGGCGTCGCCCGCTCTCCTTAGCTATCTCGCGTCACGACTGGTCTACCGGCACTCGGCTGAAGGTCACCTGCGGGTCGTTCTTCGCGCGTACAGCGGACTGATTCTCTTGACGCTGCTCACCACGTACACCTACAAGATCGACACCCCTCTCAAGATCATCCACGTGGCCGTGGGGGTGGTTCTCACCATCTTTGAGATGGGAGCGTCACTGTGGATGAGTCACGAGATCCACGCTCTGTATGGCGTCGTCGCCCTCCAGCTCGTCGGCTTCGTCCTAGCGGCCCTCACCATCGTGGGCGTGCTTCATGTGCTTTTCGTAACGCAGATGGTCATGGGCGTAGCGTTCGCCCTAGTGATAGTGCGAACGTGCCGGGTACTGACCGCACCGAGTGCGCCGTCCGCTCCGGACGCCTAAATAAAGGGTGCCGGACCGTCCGACCCGGTGCTCGGGCCCAGGCGAACGTGCCCTCGAAGGGCCGCTTCAAAGGCGTCGGGGTCATCGGGCGTGACGAGCGGCTTCACCCTCTTTCCGTCGTCCACGACGAAAGCGACCTTCTTCTTCGGCCGCCCCGAGTCGAGGTTGGCCCAGTACTTGAAGTTGGCCGTGCCCCAGATGCGCCACTGACCACGCAGGGTTGACATGTCGTAGCGCGAGAGATTCCTGATGGACTCGTAGGGAACGCTCTTGCTTCCCCAGGGGAAGTAGTAGCCGTGGATGCGCAGGGCGCGGTCCGTGCACTGCAGTTTTCCGTCGTTGTAGTCGCTCACGACCCGATCCTACGCCCGGGTAGTCCGTCTCGACTCTCGCTAGAGCGAACCGATGATCTCGCGGCTGTAGGCCTCAATCGTCCCTTCGGGGTTGTCGTGCATGAGATAGAGCGAGAACTGGTCGACCCCGAGGTCGGCCAACTCACCGAGACGCTCGCGATGCTGCTGCGCCGAGCCGAGCACACAGAAGCGTTCGATGATCTCATCGGGCACGAACTCCGTGTCGGGGTGGCCGGCCTTTCCGTGATGGCTGTAGTCATAGCCCTGGCGGCCCTTGATGTAGTCCGTGAGGGCCGGGGGAACCATGCTGGTGTCGCTTCCGTAGCGCTCCACGATGTCTGCTACGTGGTTGCCCACCATGCCACCGAACCAGCGCACCTGATCACGCTGGTGCGCCAGGTCGTCTCCCACGTAGGCAGGCGCCGCCACGCAGACCTTGTACTCCTCCACGTCGCCGCCCGCGTCGCGGCGGGCCGCCTTCGCGGTCTCGCTCGCCCACTTCACGATGAAGGGATCAGCCAGCTGCAGGATCAGCCCGTCGGCCCGTGAGCCGGCGAGGGCTAGAGCCTTCGGGCCGTACGCGGCCATCCAGACGTCCAACTGCCCGTCCTCGACCCAGGGAATCTTGACCACTCGATCGTTCACCATCGTCTCACGACCCTCGGCCAAGTCTTTGATCACGCCCATGCACGCCGAGAGCGTGGCCAGCGACGCGGGCGAGCCCCCCGTCACGCGCAGGGCGGAGTCGCCACGGCCGATGCCGCAGATAGTCCTCGGTCCGAACATCTCGTTCAAGGTGGCAAAGAGCGACGCCGTCACGGTCCAGTCGCGCGTCACGGGATTGGTGACCATCGGGCCGACCATGATCGACGAGGTCTTAGCCAGAATCTGGGAGTAGATGACGAAGGGTTCTTCCCAGAGCACACAGGAGTCAAAGGTCCAAAAGTGCGTGAATCCAGCGTCCTCCGCGCGTTGGGCCAGCTCGACGACCCGCTTCGCGGGAGCGTTCGTCTGAGCGACGAGTCCGAACTCCATGGTCACGTTCTCACGGCGGTCGTCATCGTAAGAGACCG
Source organism: uncultured Acidimicrobiaceae bacterium (assembly GCA_963849705.1). Lineage (GTDB taxonomy): Bacteria > Actinomycetota > Acidimicrobiia > Acidimicrobiales > RAAP-2 > RAAP-2. The sequence goes on from CAWKII010000001.1 coordinate 155,286, forward strand.
TTCGCACCGCGGCGAAGGAACTTCCCTGAGCCGGCCCTACCGACGTACTGGTCGTTCTCAATAACGAGCGATCCGCGCGAGAGCACCGTCGTCGCCTTGCCCGTGACGCTCATCCCTTCGTACGCCGAGTAGTCGACGTTCATGTGGTGGGTCGCCGACGAGAACGTCTGGGTGGCCCTCGGATCGTAGAGCACCACGTCGGCGTCAGAGCCCGGAGCGATGAGACCCTTTCGGGGAAAGAGTCCGAACAGCCGCGCCGGGGTCGTCGAGGTCACTTCCACCCATCGCTCTAAGGAGATCTCACCTTGGTCCACGCCCTGAAAGATGAGATCGAGCCGGTGTTCGACGCCGGGGATACCGTTGGGGATCTTGGAGAAGTCGCCGAGGCCGAGCTCTTTTTGCTCCTTGAAACAGAACGGGCAGTGATCGGTGGAGACCACGCTGAGATCGTCGGTGCGCAGTCCTCGCCAGAGATCAGCGTGCGTCTTCTCCGAGCGCAACGGCGGTGAGCAGACGAACTTGGCTCCCTCGAACCCCTCGCGAGCGAGATCGGCGTCGGAGAGGAAGAGGTACTGGGGGCAGGTCTCGGCGAAGACGCTCTGACCGCGATCCCTCGCACTCACCACCTCTTCGAGGGCCTCGGCCGCCGACAGGTGAACGATGTAGAGCGGCGCACCGGCCACGCGCGCGAGCTGAATAGCGCGATGGGTGGCCTCACCTTCGAGCAGCGAGGGACGCGTAAGGCCGTGAAACCGCGGATCGCCCTCGCCCCGAGCCAACGCCTGGGCTACCAAGACGTCGATGGCGATGCCGTTCTCAGCGTGCATCATGATGGTGGCGGCGTTGGACGAGGCTTGCTGCATGGCCCGCAGGATCTCGCCGTCGGTGGAGTAGAAGACCCCCGGATAGGCCATGAAGAGCTTGAAGCTCGTGACTCCCTCGTCGACGACGAGGTCCATCTCTTTGAGCGACGAGTCGGTCACGTCGGAGACGATCATGTGAAATCCGTAGTCGATGACGCACTTGCCCTCGGCCTTGGCGTGCCAGGCGTCAAGGCCTTCGCGAAGACTCTTCCCCTTTGATTGGATGGCGAAATCGATGATGGTGGTCGTGCCCCCGAAGGCCGCCGCTCGCGTGCCGGTCTCGAAGGTGTCGACGGAGTGTGTCCCCCCAAAGGGCATCTCCATGTGCGTATGTCCGTCCACGGCGCCGGGTATGACGTAGAGACCGCTCGCGTCGATCACCCGATCGGCGCTCTCGCGCCAGGAGAGTGACTCGCTCGACCCCGGGGACCCCAGGGCCGCGATGGTCTCGCCGTCAATCAGCACGTCCGCGGCGAAAGGACCGCCGGCGTTGACGACCGTACCCGCGCTGATCAACGTCTTCATTGTCACGACCTTTCTCGAGTTAAGGAGTCGTCAGACTCTCGTAGCTGTCGGGCCGGCGATCGCGATAAAAGGCCCACGTGTGGCGAACGTCCGTGAGGATGTTCATATCGAGGTCACGCACGATGACCTCGTCCTCGCTGTCGGACGCCGCCTCGCCGATGAGTTGACCGCGCGGGCTCACGAAATACGAGGAGCCGTAAAAGTTGTTGTCGCCGAGCTCCTCGACGCCCACGCGATTAATGGCGCCTACGAAGTACTCATTGGCCACGGCGGCGGCGGGCTGTTCGAGATTCCAGAGATAGGCCGAGAGTCCTCGACTCGTCGCGGAGGGGTTAAAGACGATCTTCGCTCCGCCGAGGCCGAGGGCGCGCCACCCTTCGGGAAAGTGTCGGTCATAACAGATGTACACCCCGATGCGACCTACCGCGGTATCGAAGACGGGATAACCCAAGTTCCCGGGGCGGAAGTAGTACTTCTCCCAGAATCCGTGAACCTGGGGGATGTGATGCTTTCGATACTTTCCGAGGTACGTGCCGTCGGCGTCGATCACGATGGCCGTGTTGTAGAAGACGCCCTCCTGCTCGACTTCGTAGATCGGCACGACGAGGACCATGTGGGTGTCACGGGCGAGCTCTTGCATGAGTTCGGTGGTGGGTCCGGGTATTGATTCGGTGTAGGAGAAGTACTCGGGATCTTGCACTTGGCAGAAGTACGGCCCGTAGAAGAGCTCTTGAAAACAGAGGACTTGGGCTCCTTGGTCGGCGGCCTGGCGCGCCAGCGCCACGTTGGCGGCGATCATCGACTCTTTGTCGCCCGTCCACTTTGTCTGCACCAACGCGGCGCGCACGACATCGTCTGACCGGCTCTTCTCCTCGCTCATGACCGCCTCCACCTCGCGCCGAACTTCGACCAGATGCGGATACTAGACCGCTTCGACTTCGCCCACGTATTTTTCTGTCGGAGAGTAGGTTCGTAGGATGGGTCGACGCGAATCACTGGCCGACCTCGGCTTTAAGGCGCTGAATCTCTTCCATCGCTCTGTTATCTCGATGACCGCGGGCCGTCTCGGGCGGCGCGCCTTCGGTATGCCCGTCGTGGTCCTGCACTGCGTGGGACGACGAAGCGGCCTGGCGCGCGCGACGACGCTGACCGTGCCTGTTAGTGACGGTAGTTCCCTGGTCCTGGTGGCCTCGAAGGGAGGGGACGATCGCCCGCCCGACTGGTACCTCAACATCGAGGCGCACCCCGACGTCGAGATCACCGTCGACGGCGAGCGTCGACCCTTTCGCGCGCGAACGGCCTCCCCGGAAGAGAAGGCGGCACTGTGGCCACGGTGACCGCGCAGTACCGGGGATACGCGAAGTATCAGGCTCGATCTCGGCGCGACATTCCCGTGGTGATCTGCGATCCACGCTGAGCGGCGCGTGGAGGAACTTCAATCGAAGAAGGAGTACGTCGTCATGACCGACTCCTTGGGACGTAGTTCGCGCACCAGCTTCCAGGGGCGCACCCATTCGTCGGCACCGCTGTCGGCCCGTTGGCGTTCCTCGCGGCTCACCTCGAAGGCAAGGGACGCGAGGGACGCCTCGCTCTCCCCCACCTCGCGCAACCACTCCGAGACGATCACGTGGTCGTGCTGGCGGCCGAGGGCCTTCTGTACGATCACCAACCGGGCCGCGAACTCCTCCGACGGTGGTCCCAGCACGTACGAAAAGCCGCGCGTGGAGTAGACGGCCCGCTTCACCGCGCGGCGTAGTTTGTGCAGATCGTCATCCTCGCGGCTCTTCTTCGCCACCTTGGCCGCGCGCTTGACGGCGCTCCAGGTCACCCGAACCGCTTGGCGTGCGACGGGTCGGGCCATGTCGGGGGTGATCGCGTCACCGGGCAGTCGCTTTCGAAACTCATACAGCGCGTCGAGCACGGAGCTCAACTCGCCTGAGTCCAGGGTCTCGTCGCTGGCGCGTTGTGCTCGGCCTCGCTGTTCGGCGATCACCTCCAGCAGCCGCTGGCCTTCGAACGTGACCCGTCGCTCTCCGAGGGCCTTCGCCCCTCGTTCTTCGACGATCTCGGTGTCGCGAAGTTCTCCGAAAGGCTCTCCGACGTGGTGAAGCCGATCCGTCAACTCATTGATCTTGAGCGAGGGGTCGACCTCGCCCATCGTGATGATCTGGTACTCGATGCGACGAATCGCGATGCGTAGAAGTCGAACGGACTCCGGATTCTCCTCTTCGCCCTTGGATCGCGATCCCCGCAGGGACGACTCCGCCGACTCAATGTCGCCACGCGCCATCTGAACCAGCCCGCGTAAGAGAACCCGGGCGATGATGCGTTCCTCGTCGCTTTGGACCCACTCACTCACTCGAAACCAACTCTCCGCCGGGCGCGGGCGTCTTTCAACCGCCAGAGACCCGCATCGGTGCCCCCGACCCATGATTCATACCATTAACCGGCCCCACCCCCTTTTGGGAAGAGCTGTAAGGCCCTGAGATCAGTGGCCCCGGGCTCGTATCTCGGCCCTGCGAACAGAGATGAGTCGCTCGACGAGCGCGTCACTGAGCCGGTGGTCGAGGGTGAAGTGAAGCGAGCTCTTGGTACGCGCGTAGTCGGAGATCTCGGCCGAGAGTTCTGCGAGTACTGAACCGCTAAAGGGGAGATAGCTCATGTGAGTCTTGAAAGAGGCGAATCCCGCCACCACCGCTCCGTCGACGCGAAACGCGGGGATTCGATACGAAATCCCCTCCTCCGCTTCGGGAACATAACGACGGATCGTGAGGCGAAGTTCGCGCAAGGCCCCTTGTTGCTCGGGCGCAACCCTCGTCAGGTACTCGTCGATCTCAGATGAACTCACTCGTACCTCCTCTGGTGCCCCCGGCAGGATTCGAACCTGCGCACACGGTTTAGGAAACCGATGCTCTATCCCCTGAGCTACGGGAGCGTGACCCTCCACTCCAATCTTGCTCTAATCTCCAGGGGTCGGTCACGGATCAAGACAATATTGAGCTGCGACTCTGCCTTAGTGTGATTCGCGCGATACCTTGTCGCCGCTCGAGCCCAGAAGGAAATCGAGATCCGCGCCGGTGTCGGCACCCATGACGTGCTCAACGTAGAGCCGTTCCCACCCGCGCTGAGGCGAGGCGAAGCCTTTGGTCATCGACGCCGCGGGACGACGACTCCTTAGCACCTCGTCGGTGAGTTCCACCGTCACTCGACGATTCGCCACGTCGAGAACGATCCAATCGCCGCTCTGCACGAGACCGAGGGGACCGCCCACGGCGGCTTCGGGTGCGACGTGAAGCACGACGGTGCCGTAGGCCGTGCCGCTCATACGTCCGTCGCAGATTCGGACCATGTCGCGCACCCCTTGTTCCAACAACTTCTTCGGCAATGGCATGTTGGCCACTTCGGGCATGCCCGGATAACCCTTGGGTCCACATCCACGCAACACCAGCACCGAGTCTTCGTCCACCTCAAGGTCGGGGTCGTCGATGCGAGCGTGCATGTCCTCAATGGTGTCAAAGACCACCGCCCTACCGCGATGGAACAAAAGCTCTGATGACGCGGCCGCGGGCTTGATGAGGGCGCCGCCCGGAGCCAGATTCCCGTGGAGTACGGCGATACCCGCTTCGACGGCCAGGGGCGTGTCGCGGGCGCGGATGACCTCTCGGTCCCAAATCTCGTGGTCGTCCAGGTGCGAGACCAACGGTCGTCCCGTAACGGTGAGCGCGGTCGGGTCAAGTAGGTCCTTCACTTCCTTCAACACCGCGAGAAACCCACCCGCTCGATGGAAGTCATCCATCAAATACTGACCAGACGGCTGAAGGTTAACGAGTAACGGGACGCTCGAGCCGATCTCGTCGAAGTCCTCGAGCGTAAGAGTGATGCCGAGACGGCCAGCGATCGCGAGCAGGTGCACCACCGCGTTGGTGGATCCACCGGTCGCCGCCAGTGCCACCACGGCGTTTCGAAACGATCCTTTTGTGATGATCGTGCTCGGACGGCGTCGATCGCGAATGACGTCGACGATCAGTCGACCGGTTTCGTGGGAGTATTCGAGCAAGTGAGCGTCGTCGGCCGGGGTCCCGGCCACGCCGGGGATGGTCATTCCCAGCGCCTCGGCCATGAGCGCCATCGTCGAAGCGGTACCCATGGTGTTGCAGTGACCTTTCCCACTGATCATGGATGACTCACTGCGAAGGAACTCTCTCTCGCTGAGCGACCCCGCGCGTACCTCTTCGCTCAATCGCCAGACGTCGGTGCCACACCCCAGGGGCGCGCCATGAAACGTCCCCGTCCTCATAGGGCCCCCCGGCACGACGACCGCGGGCAGATCGACCGACGCCGCGGCCATCAGTAGTGCGGGAATCGTCTTGTCGCAGCCTCCTAAGAGAACGACACCGTCAATCGGATTGGCGCGCAACATCTCCTCGGTCGCCATCGCGGCCATATTGCGCCAGAGCATGGCGGTCGGTCTCACTTGGGTCTCGCCCAGGGACACCACCGGGAGGTTTAGCGGCACTCCACCGGCTTCGTAGATTCCCTCCTTGACACTCTCCATGACCTCATTGAGATGCGCGTTGCACGGTGTCAGATCCGACGCGGTGTTGGCAATGGCCACGTGGGGCCGTCCGTCGAAGGCGTTCTCCGCGAGCCCCCGCCGCATCCACGCGCGATGAATGTAGGAGTTACGATCCGTCCCGCCATACCACTCGGAGCTACGCTGCTCGACCACAACCCCTTCTTTCGTTCTTGGAATACATGTATATCGTGTGAAGCACAATGCTCCGAATCACGACGCCCCGCTCTTTCGAGAGTTAGCCAGTGCTGTCATCGCTCTTTGATTCGAGCCGGAAAGGAAGCACGTGCATCCCACGCGAAGTCGAACCGTCGGACCGGAACGACCACGTGCCCGCTTTTCTTCATCGGCTGTCATCGATCAATGCGCTTGGCAGACACCGTCGGATGGTTAGAGCCCCACAATGAGAGCCTTCGTCCTCACCGGACCTCGCGAGTTCGAAGTGCGCGACGTCGCGCCGCCCTCCGCAATACCGGGTGGTGTGGTCATCGACGTCCATCGCGCCGGGGTCTGCGGCACTGATGTTGAGTTTTTCACCGGTGAGATGCAGTATCTCCACGAAGGCCACGCCGAGTATCCGGTGCGCCTCGGCCATGAGTGGATGGGCACGGTGAGTGCAGTGGGAGAAGGGGTCGACCGATCGTGGATCGGACGGCGCGTCACGGGCGACACCATGTTGGGCTGCGGCTCATGTCGTCGGTGCCAACAGGGCCATCAACACGTCTGCGAGTTCCGCTTTGAGGTCGGTATTCGGGGTGGGTTCCCGGGCGCCCTCGCGGAGCAGCTGGCGATGCCCGTCTCCGCCCTCTACGCGCTCCCCGAGACCGTTGACGACGTTCTTGGGGCGCTTGTTGAGCCCGGTGGTAATGCCTTGCGATCCGTCTGGAGTGCCGACCTCCGGCCCGGTGATCGACTCCTCATTCTTGGACCTGGCACCATCGGTCTCTTGGCGGCGATGTTCGCTCGCGCCGCGGGAGCGGAGGTCCATCTGATGGGCCGATCGGCGCACTCGATCGCCTTCGCCAGGACGTTTCACTTCGACGGAGTCTGGACGGAGGAGGACCTCCCGAACTTGCCGTGGGACGGCGTGATCGACGCCTCCAACGCCGCCCGTCTTCCTGCCAAGGCGCTCGAGTTGGTGGAGCCGGCCAAGCGCGTGGTGTACATAGGACTGGCGGGAAGCCCGAGTTTCATCGATACAAGGGTCATGGCGCTGAAGGACGTGACGTCGGTGGGGATACTGTCAGCCTCGCCAGGCCTATCGGGGACGATCGACCTTTACGCCTCCGGAGACGTTGACCCTCGCCCCCTCGTGGCGGCCACCGTGGGGCTCGACGAGGTGGGAGCAGTTCTTGGCGGCGCGGGCCAGGAGCGCACCGGACCCGGCCCCAAGGTACATATTGACCCGCGAATCTAAGAGAGGGAACCCGATGCCCGAGTTCGACAACCTGATCGCCATCGTCACCGGAGGAGCCAGCGGCATCGGCGCCGCGACCGCGGAACTTCTCGTCGCGCGCGGCGCTGGAGTGGCGGTGCTCGATCGAACGATCGACGGACTAAGTGAGAGTGTGTATGGGGTCGTCTGCGACGTCACCGACACAGCTCACGTCGACGCCGCGATCGCTGACGTTGTCGCGCACTTCGGCTCGCTCGACGTCGTCGTCAATAACGCGGGAATCGGCGCGGCGGGAAATGTGGCCGCCAACGATGACGAAGAGTGGCATCGCGTGCTCGATGTCAACGTCGTCGGACTCGCCCGCGTGAGTCGGGCTGCGCTTCCCTTCCTACGCCGCTCCACGCACGCGGCGATCGTCAATACCTGTTCCGTCGTGGCCTTGGTCGGTGTCACGAATCGGGCGCTGTACTCGGCGAGCAAAGGCGCCGTGGCCGCCCTTACTCTCGCTATGGCCGCCGATCACGTGAGCGAGGGTATTCGAGTGAACGCCGTACTACCCGGTACCGCCGACACCCCGTGGGTCGGTCGACTGCTCGATGCCGCTCCCGATCGCGACGCCGCCGCTCAGGCGCTTCGCGCGCGCCAGCCGACGGGCCGACTGGTGAGCGCAGAGGAGATCGCCCACGCCATTGTCTATTTGGCCTCGCCCGCGTCCGGTTCGACGACGGGGACTCTCCTCACCGTCGACGGCGGCATGACCGGACTACGACTGTAGGGTCCTTCATATCAGTCGTTCTCCACGGTGTAGTCCCAGTAGGCCACCACGTGCTTATGATCAGGGGCCCACTGCATCATCCCCTCACCTACGAGCTCGTAGGCGCGCAATTGAAAGGTCACCGTTTGGCCCGGGTGGAGAAATCTCGGTGGTGCGTGCTCTCCTGGCACCAATCCCATGAGGAAGACCGAACCGAGATGATCGACGGAGTGAAAATCCGCTACGGAAATGGGCACGTTTGCGCTGGCGTCCTTCATCGTCACCGTCCAGGTGCAGGTCGTCGCGGCGGGCTGCACGGGCAGACCCTCGCCGGGAACGACCGGTCCGCTGACCGTGACACGCACGTGAAACGCGTTGGTCTCCACCTTGACGGGCAGGCCTTCGATCTGCAGCGCCGGTCTTGCCATCGTTCCTGTCAAGATCGTGTCCACGCGAGGATCGAGCGTCTTTTTTGGGAGGAAGGACGGGTAGACGGCGGCCGTGCTGCCGCACCCCGCGAGCGCCAGAGCGCACACCAGAATCGCGAGTACGCGCGTGGGGCCGGGCCTAATGGCCCGACCCCCGCGCTTCAAAGTGCGTGACGCAAACTGCATGAATAGTGCGGTGCCGCGTTAGCCGTTGGCGCCGTTGGCTCCGTTCTTGCCCGGGACTCCGGGTTCGCCGTCGCCACCGTTCTGGCCGGCCTTTCCGGGGTGGGTGCCAAGACCGAACCCTCCGTTGCCGCCGTTGCCGCCGCTACCCCAGGTGCCGTTGCAGGGTGGTGTGTCGGCGGGACTCGTGGCGCTGCCATTCGACGTCAGCCAGACTCCGCCGCTCCACTCTTCGGGAGGACAGGCTCCGTTGCCACCGTTGCCGCCGTTGCCACCCGATCCGGCCAAGGTTGTCCCGTAGCCGCCGTCGCCGCCGTTGCCGCCATTCGTGCCGCAACCCGCCGCGCCTCCGGTCCCTCCGGTTCCGCCATTGCCACCTCGGCCGTTCTGGCCATTGGCGCCCTCACGTCCGAGTCGGACCAAGAAGGGGCAGTACAGAGTGGAGGAGCCCGAACCGCCCACCGCGTTGAATCCCGGAGGCGTCGTCACCGTCGTGAAGGAGTCCGCCGTAAAGACGTCCGGACCGAACGACGCGAGACCGGCTTGGGCGGCGTAGCCGATGTGGCCCTCACCGTCGAGGCCGCCGCAAACCGTTCCGGCCACGAGTGGGGTGTCGGCGTTCGAGGGGTTGGCGCAGGTCCTTCCCGTTAAGAGCAGGTCCTCCATCGTGCGCAACGTGCTGTAGTGGTTGTAGTACGTGCTGGACACGGTGCCGGGCTTAATGAACGGGCTGATCAGCACGGTCCCCGTGTCGCCTCCGCCGGGCGTGAAGTCCGTCGGGTCGTAGAGAGGGTCGATCGTGACACAGACCGGGACCGGCGGCGTCCCCGTCGTCAGCGTGGCCGCCGCATTGCTGGACTGGCACGTGGCGGTGGTAGCGACGGTGGACGTCGCTCCTTCGGCGCTCAAGGTGATGTTGCCGTCCAGTGTTGCCGTCAGTGCCACGGGCTGTCCCGTGTCGCTCAGCAGTTGAAAGCTTCCGATCCAGGGCTTGGCGTAGTTGTTCGACGAGGTTCCCACGCTTGAGTTCGACGCCAACGACACGGGTCCGGTGTCACTCACCGCTCCCACGAAGGTGTCCGGTGGTATGCCGGGGCCCGAGACCAAGCGGCCGGTGTCATCCGCATTGATCTTGGCGTCAATCACCATGCTCGAACCTTCCGAACCGAGACCCGGTTCCGTGGCCGTGCCCGGCGATCCGCTCAAGTACGGACTCTCGCCCGTGAGGCCCGTGGCGCGGTCGATGAAGCCCGACGCGCCTGGCCCGGGCTGAAGCTGATTACCCGAGCTGTCGGTGACCTCGGGATCGTTAGGTCCGGTCGGCTCGGTGTTGACGTTCTTTCCGTCGATGTTCTCGCCCGCGGCGTCCGCGAGAATCCCGTAGGCGCCGTAGAGCGAGTTAGCGCCCGGCGCCGTCGTGCCCGAAGAACCGAAGGTGGGCTGGTCTTCGGGGGCCGACGCCGTGGTCGCGTCACCGGGTGCGGGCACGTTGTTAAAGCTGTTCCCGACGGTGAAGGGCGGGTTGGCCTCGTCGAAGGTGATGTCAATCAGTCCGCCGTCGGCGAAAGCCGCGGACTTTTCGATCAGGGGGATGTAGTAGCGAAGGAAGAGGTCCGCGGCGTAGAGACCACCCGTGTAGTTGAGCGGCGTCGTCGCTTCGGGGTCGTAGGCCGGCAGCCCCGTCGGGGTGTAGTCCGGGGTCCCGTCGGCGTTGAAGGCGCCCGAGAGGTTGTTGCCGGCGCAGGTGGCGTCGTGAGCGTCACTGCAGTTATCCGGGGTGATCCAGTTGAACGCCGGAACTTCGTTGGACGGAAGACTCAGGTCGTGCGCGAGACCGTAGGTCGGGTCGTCGAGGTTCGTCACGTGGTTGGCGTCACAGTTGGTGTCCGTGGCGCCAGTCGTCGGCGCGCTGGGGCCGTCAAACTCCGGGGTGGTGGGCTCGTTGAGGGCCGGCTGCGCCGGGTAGGTGACTCCGTTCTGCGTGCCGGAGGACTCACCGGTGAGCGAGGTGAACCACCCCGTCGGGAAGTGCTTGGCCACGTACTGGTCGGCGGGGTCGCCGTTGTTTGCGGCGTTGGCGGGCTGGGCGCCGGTGTAGCTCGTCACGTCGCCGCTGGTGGGAGCAGGAGAGAGAACGGTGGGATTCGAGACGGGGTCCGAGGTGCTCGAGCCGGGGTAGCCACAGGCGCCATCGTCACGTCCGGGAACGGTGTCCGTCACCCCGGGAGTCGAGCCCGTGACGTAGGAGGTCGATCCAACCTTCTGCGCGCCACCGAGATCCTGGGCGTAGGCCTTCCACGGCACCCCGGCCGCGTTGAGCTGGTTGAACAACGTGGGCACGTTGGTCGGATAGACGCAGCCGTTGTTCGCCAGCGCGGCGTCGACGCCGCCGTGCACCAGAAGTTGGCCGTAGTTGCCGTTGTTCGCGCCCGAGGTAGTCGGCGCGTTGGTGTTCGTGTTGCTGGCGTCGGTGGTGTCATCGGTGTCAGTGGAAGTACCGACGGTGCCGGTGGTGATGATGCCACTGTTGTTGTTCGTCATGTTGGCGGTGGTCGAGCAGTCGTCTTGCACCGCGTACGAGGGAGCCTGACCCGACACCAGTGAGATGTAGTTGTCCATGCTGAAGTGACCCGTGCCGTAGTAGTTGGTGAGGAGAGCTCCCTGTTCGGGCAGCGTCTGCCAGAGGTACGAGTTCTGGTTGAGGCCGGTGAAGGTCTCGTCGTAGGACTTGTTCTCCAGAATGATCAGCCACACGTGCTTCACCCCGCCCACGGGCGTGCCCGTCGAAGTGATGACGCAGGTCTCCTGGAAGGGCGATCCGCCCTTGGGAGTTTGGAGACTGCTGCCCGCCGGGCAGGCCGATGGCGAGGCCGACGACGAGGTCGTCCCCACGAACGCCGTGGAGACGCCGACGCCAGAAACGGCGGCCACCATCGCGGCGACTACGAGTGCGATCGCCCACGGGCGACGCTTGGCTGAGTGTAAGAGTTTCATAAGCCGGACCGTAGCCAGGGCAGATTACGTCAGACCCTCCAACGCTCATCGGAACTGCAGATTCTTTGTGATCACTTGTCGTGGGGATTACACCGATGAAGTTTCTTTCTACCCATCATTTCCGGTGACTTTTATCTGAAGTGCATTACTCCTGAGCCAGGGCAGCGAGGCCGATGGCGGCGTAGCGACGTTGATGCGCTCCCATGGCGTCCCAATCCCATGGCGCTGGCGATCCCGCCAGCAACGCGTCCAGTCGATCGAGCGACGTGTGCACACCGACGATGAAGTTGTTCTCGATGGCCTGAGCACGGTCCGGAACTGTCTGGGTGAACACGAGCAGGCATCCGCCTTGGTTCTCGCTGAATTGCCAGGTAATGACGACGCCGGGATCGACGTGCGTGTGTTCGAAAAGATGAGGGTGCACGGCGCGGAGAACCGTCCATGACAACGTGGGCATCCCCTCCCCTTTACCGCGGAGAATCCCCTCCCCTTTACCGCGGAGAATATAGTCACCCCCTTCGACTAGGTCGATCGTGATGTCGGCCTCGAACGGGAGCCACCACTGCGCCACGCGCTCCGGATTGGTTATCGCGTCCCACACGTCGGTAATCGAGTTGGAGTACTCGCGCGTAAAGCGAATCACCGCGTCCTTGCCGACACGTTCAATCGTGCCGTCGTCTACGCCCTTGCCTGTCATTGACCAACTCCGTTCTTCTCAGTAGATGATGTGGCTTCCAGGTGTCGACCTAACGCGTCGAGTCGAATCGACCAGTACCGGCGATACGGTTCCAGCCACTCCTCGAGTTCGAGTAGCGCCTCAGCTCGAGCACGATAAAGACGTCGCTGCGCACTCAGCCGCACCGTCACCAGTCCGGCGTCGCGCAGTATTTTCAAGTGTCGCGACACGCCCGGTTGACTCAGCCCCACGAGATCAACCAGATCGCCCACGCTGAGTTCACGATCGCGAACGGCGTCAAGCAAGTGACGACGCGACGGCTCCGCCAAGGCTTCAAAGGTCAGGTCCGCTGCTGGCACGCCCTTAATATATCTAATGGCTTATATAAGTGCAAGTATATGTTCATCTATCCTGATACACGGGTTTTACTACGAGAAGGCGGCGAGCTCAGTCTCGCGAAGCGAGGAAGTTTTCGACTACCGCTCGATAGCGTTCGGGCTCTTCCACGAAGGGCATGTGGCTTGAGTTTTCGAAGATCTCCCAACGCACTTCGGGGATGCGTTCGAAGAAAGGCTCGACCGTCGCGGGCGTGGCCTCGTCGTATCGCCCCGAGAGCAAGAGTGTGGGCACTTGGATGAACTGCACGTCCTCGACCACGCTCCACCCACGCAGGCTCCCCACGACGAAGAACTCGTTGGGTCCGTTCATCGTGTTGTAGACCGTCGAGTCCTCCGCCAAGATCTCCTGCATTCGAAGGACCTCCGGTGGGTTGGGCACTACCCGACAGACGTGGAGGTCGTAGTACGCCTGGGTGGCGGCCAGGTACTCGGGATCGTTCGTCGTGCCCGCCGCTTCGTGACGATCGAGTGCGTCAGCGAGCTCGAGGGGCATCTCCGAGCGCAACCTCCGCGCCTCGCTCGACCACAACTCCATGGACGCCGGAGAGTTACTGACGATCAGCGCGCGCAGTCCACGAGGTCGTCGAATCGCGTGTTCGGCGGCCAACATGCCGCCCCACGACTGCCCGAGAAGGGAGTAGCGATCAGCCATCCCCAAGAACTCCAGCAGGTTGTCGAGTTCGGAGAGAAAGAGGTCCACCGTCCAAAACTCGGGTGGCGCATCGCGACGATGCGTCGAACGTCCGCCTCCGATCTGGTCGTAGTGAATCACCGCTCGACCGCTGTTCGCGATCTCCGCGAGTGAGAGCAGGTAGTCGTGGGAACAGCCCGGCCCTCCGTGCACGACCACTAGAGGAGTTAAATCGGACGTCAGGTTCCCGGTGACGCGGTACCAGGTTTCGAACCCTCGAAAGGGAATGACGCCTTCCTTCACCGCGAGCTCGGCCATCTCGTCGACTGTAGATGACACGAGATCTGCTTGATTCTTAAAGCCCTCTTAGTCTTCTTTGCGGGGCGCTTGCAACGCGTCGATCATGATGAACGCCTGCCGCACCCGAAAGGATGACAAGTGAACTCTCTGCGTCGAGGCATTCGCAACGCATTTCGAAACAGCATGCGATCGATCGGCGTGGTGGTCATTTTGGCGGTGGCTATCGCGCTCTCGATCTCGATGCTCATCGCGCGCGACGCCGTCAACACCAAGATCAACTCCGTCAAGGCCTCGACCGGCACGACGATCACCGTCTCCCCCAAGGGCTTCTTCGGTTTCAGCGGTGGTGGCAGCGCCCTCACCACGAAGGAAATCAACGGTCTGTTGAACCTCAAGAACGTCACGGCGGTCCAAGAGTCCCTCAGCGAAGAGCTCTCCGCCAAGGACACCTCGCTCAAATCACCCACCCCCGCGGGGTCCCTAGGCCAGCAGTTTGGGGGCTTTGGCGGAAGTTCCTCGGGTGGTTCGTCGGGCGGCACCACCACCTTCACTCTTCCCGTACGACTCATCGGAACCAACGCTCCCGGCACGGCCCTCGTGGGCGGGGCCTTTGGCGGAGGCACCGAGAAGTTGACCTCCGGTAAGTCGTTCAGCCCCACGTCAAACGCCGACGTGGCCCTGGTCGGCGCCACGCTCGCGTCGAAGAACAAGCTGAGCGTCGGCTCCACGTTCACCGTGTACGGCAAGACCGTCACCGTGGTGGGCATCTACAACTCAGGCTCGACGTTCGCCAACTCCGACGTTTTGATGCCCTTAGCCACGGTGCAGACGCTGGCCTCGGCCAGTGGGCAGGTCACCAACGCCACGGTCGTCGTCAACAACATCAGCAACGTGTCGAGCGTGACCAAGGCCATCACCGCCAAGATCGGCTCTAAGGCGGACGTCACCTCCACCGAGGCCACCGTCGCTACGGAACTAGCGCCGCTTAACTCCATCAAGACGATCTCGACCTACACGCTCTTCGGCGCGGTCATTGGCGCCGCCATCATCCTCCTGCTCTCGATGCTCATGATCGTGCGCGAACGCCGGCGCGAGGTGGGCGTCTTGAAGGCCCTCGGGGCCCCGAACCGATCGATCATCGGTCAGTTCATCGCCGAGTCGACGACGTTCACCGTCCTCGGGTCGGTCGTCGGCTTCGTCGTCGGCATTCTCCTCAGCAGTCCCATCACGTCAGCGCTGGTGAGCGCCACCAGCAACTCCTCCACACCCACCTTCACCGGCGGTGGGTTCGTACGCAGTGGCTCCGGCGGCTTCACCGGAGGAGGCAGCGGCTTCACTCCCCCGTCCGGTGGGCAGTTCGCGCGCCCCGGCGGGCTTCGCTTCGGAGGGTTCAATAACACGTTGACCACGTTGCACACCTCGGTCAGCTCGTCCACGCTGATCTTCGCTTTCGTCATCGCCTTGGTGATCGCCGCCCTCGGATCGAGCGTGGCGGTGGCGACCATCGTTCGAATTCGTCCCGCCGAAGTATTGAGGAGTGAGTAATGCTGAAAGTCGAGAATCTCAACAAGACGTTCCACACCGGAGCGGGCGACGTCCACGCCGTGCAGAACGTGACCTTCAACGCCGAGAGCGGCCAGATGGTGGCGATCGTGGGAGCGAGCGGCAGTGGCAAGTCCACGCTGTTGGCCCTGCTTGGCCTCTTGGACGCTCCCGACAAGGGCAGCATCGACCTCGACGGCGTCGAGTTGGCGAACCTCGATTCGAGTGGGCGCACCAAGTACCGCTCACACCAAGTGGGCTTTGTCTTTCAGCAGTTCAATCTGATCCCGAATCTCAGCGCTCGCGAAAATGTGCTGCTCCCCCTCGAGTACGCCCACTGGCCCAAAGCCGACCGAGGGCGGCGCGCCGACGAGATGTTGGCGCTGGTGGGACTCACCGGAGAGAAGTCCGAACGACGTCCCGCTCGTCTCTCGGGCGGTGAGCAGCAACGGGTGGCGATCGCGCGCGCCTTCGCCGCCAAACCTCAACTCATCCTCGCCGACGAACCCACCGGTAGTCTCGACAAGTCCACTGGTCAGAAGATCGTGGAACTCCTGCGTAGCGCCGCGTCCACCGAAGGCGCCACGGTGTTGGTAGTCACTCACGACGAGAAGATCGCCCAACAGGCCGATCGACGGCTCGAGATCGACGACGGCGTCCTGAGCGAAGTGGCCTAGGCCCCATCGCGTCTCGAGGATTCCAACACGCTGGGGTAACCTTCACAGTTCTATGGGTCTCTCCATCGGCATCGTCGGACTGCCCAACGTCGGAAAATCAACACTCTTTAACGCCCTGACGAAGAACCACGTGCTGGCGGCCAACTACCCCTTTGCCACCATTGAACCCAACGTGGGCGTGGTCGCGGTCCCGGACGGTCGACTGGGAATCCTCGCCGACATGTTCCACTCGGAGAAGATCATCGCCGCGACCGTAACCTTCGTCGACATCGCGGGCATCGTGCGCGGCGCCTCGACCGGCGAAGGACTGGGCAATCAGTTCCTCGCCGCCATCCGCGAGTCCGACGCCATCTGTGAAGTGGTGAGGGTCTTCGAAGACGATGACGTGGTCCACGTGGACGGCCGCATCGACCCGGCGAGCGACGTCGCCACCATCGAGACGGAGCTCATTCTCGCCGACCTACAGACCGTTGAGCGAGCGATCTCGCGCCTGGAGCGAGACGCCAAGCGAGGCGGCGGCGCCGCGCGGACGTTGGCGGAGGTGAAGAAGGCCCAGCTCGCGCTCAACGAAGGAAGAGTCATCTCGCAGTTGGGCAAAGAACTCGACCGCTCGCTTCTGGTCGACCTGCACCTGCTCACCGATAAGCCCTTCATCTACGTCTTTAACGTGGACGAAGCGACCCTCGGCGACCACGAACGCCAAGCGCAGTTGCGCGCCTCGGTCGCCCCGGCCGAGAGCGTGGTGCTGTGCGCGAAGGTGGAGGCCGAGTTGGCCGATCTCGATGACGCCGAGGCCCTCGAGCTCCTCGAGTCCTACGGTCAGAGTGAGTCCGGCCTGGCCCTGCTCTCCCGGGTGGGCTTTCACACGCTGGGCCTGCAAACCTTTCTCACCGCCGGGCCGAAAGAGGCGCGCGCCTGGACCATTCATCAAGGTGAGACGGCGCCCGAGGCCGCGGGAGAGATTCACAGCGACTTTCAGAAGCACTTCATCAAAGCCGAGGTCGTCTCCTTCGACGACCTGGTCGCGGCCGGTTCGATGAACGCAGTGCGAGCCGCGGGCAAAGCGCGGGTCGAAGGCAAGGAGTACGTCATGCGTGACGGCGACGTCGTGGAGTTCCGCGTCGGCGTCTGAGTAGTAATATTCTCTCAGGCGACTGCGGCAGAGGTCGGCGCCTGGAAGCTACTAACTCCTAGGAGAATCATGACCTCTGACACCTTCACCTTCAAAGTTGCCGACCTCTCACTCGCCGATTTCGGTCGCGCGGAGATTCAACTCGCCGAACACGAGATGCCCGGCCTCATGGCCATGCGCGCCGAGTTCGCTGAGTCGAAGCCGCTACGCGGATCACGCATCGCCGGTTCCTTGCACATGACGATTCAAACGGCGGTCCTGATCGAGACCCTCGTGGCTCTCGGCGCGGACGTTCGCTGGGTGAGCTGCAACATCTTCTCAACCCAAGACCACGCGGCGGCGGCCGTGGTGGTGGGGCCTCACGGCACGATCGAGAACCCCCGCGGCGTCCCCGTCTTTGCCTGGAAGGGCGAGACGCTGGAGGAGTACTGGTGGTGCACCGAGCAGATGCTCCGTTGGCCCGGACACGACGGCCCGACCATGATCTTGGACGACGGCGGCGACGCCACCTTGTTGGTGCACAAGGGACTGGAGTTCGAGCGCGCGGGATTCGTCCCGGCCCCCGAGTCGGCCGACTCCGAGGAGTACCGGGTCATTTTGGCCCTGCTGCACCGCATCGTCTCGAGCGGCGAGAAGCTCTTTGAGCCCATGGCGGCCGGCATCATCGGGGTATCGGAAGAGACGACCACGGGCGTCCACCGGCTCTACGAGATGGAGCGCGACGGGACCCTGCTGTTCCCGGCCATCAACGTGAACGACGCCGTCACCAAGTCGAAGTTCGACAACAAGTACGGCGTTCGCCACTCCCTGATCGACGGCATTAATCGCGGGACCGACGTGCTCATCGGCGGGAAGGTCGCGGTCGTCTGCGGATACGGCGACGTGGGAAAGGGCTCAGCCGAGTCCTTCCGCGGACAGGGCGCGCGTGTCATCGTGACCGAGGTCGATCCGATCTGTGCCCTCCAGGCGGCCATGGACGGCTTTGAGGTCACCACGCTCGACGAGGCCTTGCCGATCGCCGACTTCGTCATCACGGCCACCGGCAACCGCGACATCGTCACCGTCGATCACATGCGATCGATGAAGCACCTGGCCGTCCTCGGTAACATCGGCCACTTCGATAATGAGATTGACATGGCGGGGTTGGCCAGCGCCGAGGGCGTGACGCGCGACAACATCAAGCCCCAGGTGGACAAGTGGACCTTCTCGAACGGACGCTCGATCATCGTTCTCTCCGAAGGTCGCCTGCTCAACCTCGGTAACGCGACGGGACACCCGAGCTTTGTGATGAGCAACTCCTTCACCAACCAGACCATGGCCCAGATCGAGCTCTTCGTGAACAACGATCAGTACGAGAAGAAGGTCTACGTTCTGCCGAAGCATCTGGACGAGAAGGTGGCGCGTCTGCACCTCGACGCGCTGGGCGTCAAGTTGACCACGCTCACCAAAGAGCAGGCCGCGTACATCGGCGTACCGGTGGAAGGCCCCTACAAGCCCGACTCGTATCGCTACTAAGAGCCACCAGTTTCCAGGAGGTTGACGCGTTGGCCGAGACGCCCATCGCCGAGTTTGACGCGACGGCGCTCTACGCAGCGCTCAACGAGAAACGTCTCGAGTTGGGTCTCAGTTGGAGCGGGGCGGCCAAAGCCATGTGGGATCTCTCTCACGAGTTGAACTCGCGACGCCACGACCACCCCATAAGTCCCGCGACGCTCTCGGGCTTAGCTCTGCGCGGCGATACCTCGTGTCAGCACGCCGCCTTCATGTGTCGCTGGCTGAACCGTGCGCCCGAGAGCTTCCTCGTCGGGGCCGCGCCCAGCACGAGCGACGCGCTACCCGACGTCCCCGCGGACCGGCGGCTTCGCTGGGATCTCAAGAAACTGTTCGACGCCCTCGACGCTCAGCGTCGCGAGCGAGCACTGACGTGGGCCGAGCTGGCGAGCGAGCTGCGCTGCACGCCCCACCAGTTGAGCGGACTGCGACGAGCGAAGTTCGCGATGAGCATGAATCTAGCCATGCGGACTGTTCAGTGGCTCCATCGTCCGTCGTCAGACTTTCTCTACGCCTCGAGGGGGTGAGCGTGCGAGCGACGTCGCCGACGCGCGCTATCGGTATCCCGCGAAGATATCCTCGACGCATCCACTCAATCCCCTCGGATTGGTGACGCGCACGAACCACTCGGTGCCCATGGCTCGGCGGAACTCGTCGCGGTTCATCTTCATCCAGAACGACTCGCCCACTTGGGAGTGGTGTGCGGCCAACGCGTCGTATTTGGCGTCGGTCGCCGAGCTGACGTCGATGGCCGCGCCGATCTCGTCGTCGGGCGTGCCCATCTCGAAGCGCTCCTCTTCGGGCACTTCCGATTCACGAGGACGCACGACGCCCTTCGCGGCGTCTCGTTCGCGCTCTTCGCGCTCCTCTCTCTCCCAGCGTTCTCGCATGATCGCGAACACCGAGTTAGGAATCGCGTTGAAGTAGAGCGTCGGCTCGTAGTCGATCATCGCCAGAGCCGACATGGTCACGCGATGAGCCTGAATGTGGTCGGGGTGTCCGTAGAAGCCGTGCTCGTTGTAGGTCACGATGACCTCGGGACGCTCCTCCCTCAGAATCGCCGCCACGCGCTCGGCCGCCTCGCTCACGGGCGTCGCCCAGAACGAGTCGGGGTCGTCGTTCTGGGGCCAGCCCATCATGCCGGAGTCGCGGTACCCCAGTCGCACCAGTCGACTGATACCGAGAACTTCGACGGCCTTGTCGAGTTCGCTCTCGCGAAGCTGCGCGACGTCGTCGGCGTCGTGTCCGTCCTCGTGGGGCTTGATGCCGCCCGGTGCGTCGCCGAACTCGCCGTTGGTGCACGTGACCAAGACCGTGCGCACGCCCTGGTCGGCCAGGACGCGAAAGAGGCCGCCGGTCGAACTCGCCTCGTCGTCGGGGTGGGCGTGCACCGCCAGGAACGTTAAGGCCATCAGAGACCTCCCATCAGATCAGAGCCGTCGCCGCTCGTCTCGTGGCGACTCCAGGCGCGTTGGTAGTACTCGATACTAAAGAGCAGCGCAAACAGTTCTTTCGGCATCTCGACCAGATCTTCGTTGTCAATCTGTGACGCGTGCGCGGCCATCGAATCGTGCTTCACGCCCACGAGATCGCTCACGTCGAGGGTCGTGGCGATCACGTCGTCGTCCACGTGCACGCCGGCATCCAGCACGAAGGAGGGCAGCGACAGACCGAGCGGCTCCGCCTCGGCGATCAATTTTTGAATGTTGCCCTTGGGCACCACCGAGTAGTAGAGACGCTCAACGCTGGAGGAAAGCGCCATGGCCTTTTGAGAGATCACGTTGGCCTGGATGTGGTCGGGGTGTCCGTAGAAGCCCTTCTCGTCGTAGGTCACGACCACCTTCACCTTCTCTTCGTCGAAGATCGACGCAAGAGTGCGCGCGGCGGCGGCGGTGTTGACGTTCCAAAAGGCGTCCGGGTTCTTGTTCTGCGGCCAGTCCATCATTCCCGAGTCTTTGTACCCAAGGTTCACCAGTCGCGAGAAGCCGAGAATCGCGGCGGAGTGCTGCAGCTCGCCGGCGCGGGTCATCATGGTCTGAAGGTCGTCGTGATCCTTCTCGTTGCCCGCTCGACCCTTAGCGTCGAACCCCTGCTGACCGGCGGTGCAGGTGATGAGGACGACCCGATGTCCGAGCGCCGCGTACTGGGCCGCTGCGCCGCCGCCGAAGAAGGCCTCGTCGTCGGGGTGCGCATGCACAAAGGCCAACGTGGGGAGAGAAGTCATGACGAGAGACTAATGGGACTGGAATTTCTAGGAGGTGAGTAGTTGGACGATGCGCACGATCAACAAGGCTCCGGCGGTGAAGAGGTAGATACTTTGGGACCGCATGAGAATCGTGCGCGCGCGTGACCTGGGCAACGGCGCCAAGAGCGCGAGGCGTGGCGTTCGCCAGTCCCGCTTATCGATGTCGTAGTGCACCGGCGGCTGCCACTGACGCCACGCGGTCGGGAGTCCAATAACGAGACCCAGTGCCGCGATGCCCGCCAGCACCTCCAACAAGGTGAGCACCGGCACGCTGGAAAAGAGTGTGGAGATCATCATGGTGAACGACAGCACCACGAGCACGACCACCATGAACACCGCGAACACGTTGAGCAATCGGCCGTTCTTCCACGGACCCATCAGCTCACGGTCGTTCGCCAGCATCAAGACGATGATCGTCGTACTCGGCAGCATGAGCCCGCAAAGCGCCTGCACCGCCAGGGTAATGACACCAAGGGGCGCCCCTGGCACGATCGCCACGGTTCCCGCCAGCGCCAAGAGCAGCGCGAACCCTCCATAGAAAGCCTTCGCCTCCGACAACCGAGCATTCAGTCCCTGGTGAGTGGAGGAGAGATCGCCGATCGCGTAGGAGCTGGCGAGCGTAACCACCGCCGCGCCGATGATCGACGCGTTCAAAAGAAGTAGCGCGAACAGCGCGCCCGCGTCATGACCGACGTAACGTCCGAGTCCCCTCGCGACCGCGAGTGCGTTGGTGTAGGAGTGGGTATTGCCATGGCTGGCCAGGCCTATCGCGCACGCCGACATGAGCACTGAGGCCACGATCACCACAATGATCGCGCCCACGGCGGTATCTATTCTCTCGTAGTTCAACCACCGCGGCGTGATGCGCTTGTCCACAATGTTGGACTGCTGAAAGAACAGCTGCCATGGCGCGACGGTGGTGCCAATGATCGAAATGATGAGAAGCACCGAGCTCGACGAGGCCCCCCCACGAATCTTGGGCACGAAGGCGTGAAAGGACATCGCCGAGAACGAAGGGTGCGTCACGATGACCAAAGGAATGATGATGAAATTGATCACGATGAAGAGCATCATGAAGCGCTCCCAGCGGCGAAAAGAGCCCGAGGCCGTGACGGAGAAGAGCAAGACCACGGCGACGGGCACGGAAAAGTACGGACTGACCCCGAAGTAATCCATCGACAACGAGATGCCGATGAACTCGGTGACGATGATGAGAAAGTTCAAGAACAGGATCGAAAAGATCGACAAGTTCCCCCAGTAGCGGCCGAATCGCTCCCGAATGAGCCGACCTTGACCCACACCGGTGACGGCACCGAGTCGCGCCACCATCTCTTGGATGATGATGAGGACCGGGATCAAGAGGGGCAAGGTCCAGAGCAGCGTGTAGCCGAAGTTCTGTCCCGCCTGGGCGTAGGTGGAGACCCCGCCGGCGTCGTTGTCGCCGACCATGACGATGAGACCAGGCCCGATGATGGCGATGAGAGTGAGCAGGCGCGCCCGGGCGCCACGGCGACTGCCTTCGTCGTGCGCTTTGATGGTGCCAAAGGCACCGGTGATGGCTGTCTCTTTCGACTGTTCGCGCTGCACGCTCCACCTCCTTTCGTCTGTCGTGGTCGTTCGGCGAAACAACCACGCAAAGACCAAAGGGGCTAGGCGCTCTCCTCTAGATACGAGCGAAGTTGTGTCGGTACGTTGAATGCCTCGCGGCTGGTACTAGGGGGTTTCAGAGAGACCCCCTTAGAACGTGACCCCGGACGGCGCGGATCATTACTCCTCCACCGCGCCCATGCCGAACTCGGCGCGCCAGCCCTGGGGCAGGAGCTCTTCGAGTAGGTCATCGACCGTCACGACACCGATCATCTTGTTGTGCTCGTCATCCAGCACCGGCAAGACCGTCAAGTTGAAGTCGCTCATCTTTCTCGACACGCGAAGAACGTCCCAGTGCGGGTGCACGTGGGCGAGCTGGGTGCGCGCGACGCTGAGGGCCAGTTCGCTGGGCCGGGCTCGCACCAAAGGTGCGATGGACGCGGCGCCAATGGGCTGGCCCTCCTCGTTCATAATGAAGACGGCCTGCAACGACTCGGCGGGAACGCGCGTCGTGCGAATCGCCTCCAAGGCGTCGGCGACGGTGGCGGTAGGCGGCACCGACACAAAGTCGGGGTTCATCAGACCGCCGGCCGTGTCGGCGTTGTAGGAGAGAAGTTGACGAACCTTGGCCTGCTGCTCGCCCGGCAGCAGCCCCAAGATGGGAAGTCGCCGATCCTGGTCGATCTCGGTGATGAGGTCGGCCGCGTTGTCGGGCTCCATGCGCGAGAGAAGTCGCGCCGCCTCGGCGTCGCTGCGCGACTCCAAGAACTCCAGTTGATGGGTGGTGTCGAGCTCTTCGAAGACGTCGGCTTCGAGTTCGCGGTCGAGCCCCACGGCTTCGATGATCTCTTCGCCCTCTTCGTGGCTGGCCTGTTCCACCAAGTCAGCGATCTGAGCGGGGTGAAGCTTGGCCAGCTTGCGGTAGGGGATGCGAAGTCGCGCGCTCGGGACGTGGGAGACAAAGGGCTCGATTGAGGCAAAGTCCACAATGGTGTCGGCCTGCACGTGCGAGCCGATCTTGTGGCCGAGGACGCGACGCAGAAACGACCGGCGCCCGGGATCCACGCCCACCACTTCCCAGCGCCCATCGATCTCGGCGATCTCGATCTCGTTGGCAATGATGATGCGGCCCCTCACCAGGTTGATGAGGTGACGGGCTAAGAGGTCCTCGGCCAACAACATCTCTCCGGGACGGCGCTCGAATCGGCGCAGGTCCACTCGTCGACCTTCAAAGGTCATGCGCCCCTGGGCCAGTCCGCCGATCTTCTTGATGGGCAGGAAGAGGTCGCGGCCTTCGATACGAATGACCGCTCCCACGATCGGCGGGTGCGGATCGTCGCCGAGGCGCGCGACCAGGTCCTGGACGCGTCCAATCCGGTCACCGCTGGAGTCGAAGATCGGGCGGTGCAGGAACGTTGAGAGGTGAAGGATGTCAGTCACGGCAAGCCTTTACAGCCTTCTTAGGCTACCTTCTCGCCGAAGGGCTTTCTACGGGGGCAAAGTGAACGTCGCGCGAACTCACTCACCTCGTTCATCGACCTCGATGGTCACGAGGCGAGCTGGCCCGCTAGCGGCCCGTCGTGGCCCGGGGAGCGAACGTCGTCAGGACGTCCGCGACGAAGTCGACGTCATCGTCACTCACCCCGGCGTGCGTGACGAATCGCACGCGCTGAGGGGCGATCGTGTCGCCTTCGACACCACGGCGCGCCAGTTCCTCGACGATCTGGCGCGCCTGGGGATGAGTGAAGGCGATGATGTTGGTCCGACACGTCGTGGGATCGTAGCTCGATTCGGGGAACGACCTCGCAAAAAGCTCGGCGAGTTGTCGCGCCCGGCGGTGGTCGTCGGCCAACCTTTCGATCATGGTGTCGAGGGCGACCAGTCCGGCCGCGGCGAGAAAGCCGGCCTGTCGCATCGCTCCCCCCAATCGTTTGCGTTCAACGCGCGCTCGAGCCATTGACTCGCTCGATCCAGCCAGGAGCGAGCCCACCGGAGCGCAGAGTCCCTTGGAGAGACACGTCATCACCGTCGTGACGTGAGAGGCGTACTGAGCGGCACTCGTCCCCGTGGCGACGACGGCGTTAAAGAGTCGCGCGCCGTCGAGATGCACGGAGCGATCCCCGATCGCCCGCGACAGTCGCTCTAAGTCCTCGACGTCCCAAGGGACGCCGCCGGAGAACATATGGGTGTTCTCCACCGCCACGACTTCCACGTGAGGCTGATGGTCACCCTCGGACTCGATGATGTCCACGACGTCCGCAATATCCAGCACGCCGTGAGAGTCGTCGACCGTGGCGAACTGGGTGGCGGAGTTGCGAGCGGCCGCGCCCATCTCAAAACTCACCACGTGCTGACGCCGTCCGGCCACCACGAGGTCACCGGGCTGGGCCAACACGCGCAGGGCGATCTGGTTGGCCATCACGCCCGAGACGACAAAGATCGCGGCCTCTTTGCCGACCAGTTGCGCGAAGCGAGTCTCGAGTTCGTTGATCGTGGAGTCTTCGCCGTATCCGTCGTCACCCACGCTGGCCTTCGCCATGGCCTCGCGCATCTCGTCGGTGGGCTGGGTGACGGTGTCGCTTCGCAGATCCACGCGTCGAGCCATGGACGAAGGCTACCCAATCCCTAAACTGACCCCATGAGCGACACCGCGAACGACCACATCGAGCGCATCATGGAGCGCTTCGGCGAGCGACCGACCGTCAACGATCAACTCGGAGTCGAGTTAGTTTCTCTCTCACCCGAGAAAGTGGTGATGCGAGTAGAGGTCGGACCGAAGGTTCACCAACCCTTCGGCATCCTGCATGGCGGAGTCTCCGCGCTGTTGGCCGAAGGCGCCGCGTCGGTGGGCGGCGCCGTGAGTGTCGGACCGGGTCAGACGGTCGTCGGGACGGAGCTCAACTGTTCGCACCTTCGAGCCATGAGTTCAGGGACGCTCACCGCGACGGCCTTACCGATACGTAAGGGCCGAACCGTACAGGTTTGGGGCATCGAGCTTCGCGACGAGAACGAACGACTGATCTGCGTCGCGCGCTGCACCTTGCAGGTTCTCTCGACACCCGCGGCCCTCTAAGGGGTTCACGTAGACTTGGGCTACCACGAGCCGTCGAAGGGGCTGACATGGGCGCACGTTTTATTGGCTGGGGAATCGCCGTACCAGATCGAATCGTCACCAACGCGGAGCTCTCTGAGACGCTGCCAACCTCCGATGAGTGGATTCAAGAGCGCACCGGGATCAAAGAGCGTCGCATCGGCGGCACCGTTACCGGTCTGGGTGCCGAGGCCGGCAGGCTGGCACTAGAGGACGCCGGCATCGAGCCGAGCGACATTGACTTCTTACTACTGGCGACCAGCGCCGCCGATCGCATCACGCCGGCCACGGCCCCGATGATCGCCCACCAGATGGGGCTCAGTTGTCCCGCCATGGACGTGAACGCTGCCTGCAGCGGCTTCATGTACGCCGTGCGCACCGCGCAGGGCCTCCTCGAAACGGGGAATAAGCGAGTTCTGGTCATTGGCGCCGAGCACCTGTCACGCTTCGTCGACTGGAACGATCGCAATATGGCGGTGCTGTTGGCCGACGGAGCGGGCGCGGCCGTTCTCGAGTACGACCCCACCGAGAACGACATCCTCTCCTTTGTGCTGGGCACCGAAGGGGCCGACGCGGAACTGCTCACCTGCGAGCACAATGGCTACTTCCAGATGGACGGCGCGGAGGTCTTTCGCCGCGCCGTGCGCGTGGTGGTGGACTCGGCCGAAAAGGCCCTGGCCATGGCGGGCGTCACGTCGGACGAGTTGAGCCTCGTCATCCCCCATCAGGCCAACATCCGTATTATCCAGGCGGCCTGCCAACGACTCAAGGTGGATATGGACCGTGCCGTCGTCGTGATTGATCGCTACGGCAACACCTCGAGCGCCTCTATTCCCTTGGCTTTTGCCGACGCTCGGGCCAACGACCGTGTTCACAAGGGCGATTACGCCCTCTTGACCGGTTTTGGGGCGGGTATGACCTGGGCCTCGGCGGTCATAAGGTGGTCCAAATGAGCGGACCTTCTCTCGTCATCCTGGCCGCCGGGCGCGCCCGCCGATACGGCGGCGTCAAGCAGTTAGCGCCCGTCGGACTTCACGGTGAAGGGGTCATCGACCTCATCGCGTCAGACGCCTACGCCGCGGGCTTCGATGACATTGTCATCGTCATCAACCCCGACACCGGCCCCGAGATCCAAGAGCACGTAGCGAAGCACTGGCCGAAGGACCATCGCGTCAGCTTCGCCCACCAACTCAACCTTCGCGGCACCGTCGACGCCGTCTTGGCCGCCGAAAACAGCCTCGATCTCACGCGGCCCTTCGCCGTGTCCAACGCCGACGATCTCTACGGACGCGAGTCGTTCTTGCGTCTCGGAAACCACCTCACCTCGAGCCCGAACAACTGCCTCGTCGGTTTTGAGTTGGAGCGGGCCCTGGTTGGGGAGTTGCCGGTGTCGCGCGGCACGTGCGTCGTGGTGAACGGTCATCTGACCGAGATTGTCGAAAGGCGAAACGTCTCGGCCACGCTCGAGGGTTACCTCGCCGAAGACGGCCTGGAGCCGACCATCCTGCACCCCCACACCACGGTGTCGATGAACCTCTGGGGATTTCAGCCCTCGATCATTCCTCTGATGCACCAGGCGATCCTCGAGCACGACTTCGCCCAGGAGAAGGAGATCCAGTTGTCGACCTTCGTGGGCCAGATTTTGCATCGCACGCCCTACCGCTTCGACGTCATCAAGACGACGTCGCGCTGCATCGGGGTCACCCACGCCGACGATCTGCCGCTCGCGCAGATTCTCGTGCGTGAAGAGATCGAAGCGGGCGATCGGCCCGAGTTCGCCTTCGTCCACTGAGTCTTCCGCCACGATGATCCGTGGCGGTTAATCGGCGGGCCCCTGGTCGATGATGCACGGGTGAGGTAGGCGGTCCTAGCGCCAGTCACGCGATGGCGCGGTGGCCCCGATGGTGAGCGGCTCTACGAACTCCGCGCTCAGCGTGACGACCCCCTGTCCTCGCTCGAGTGATCCTCGAATCACCATGGCGGGCGCGTAGCCGGCGATACGTTCCCACCGGGCCCACGCCCCCTTGGAGAAGATCACGTTCACGTGACCGGTCTCGTCTTCTAGGTTCACAAAGACCGCCCCGTTGGCCGTCTCGGGGTGCTGACGGTGCGTGACCACTCCGGCCACGGCCACCCGCGTGCTCTCAACCGACATCAGCGCGTTGGCGCGCGTCACCCCGCGCGCACTCAACTCCTCGCGCACTAATGCCATCGCCGTCGCCTCGGTCGTCAGACCCATCGACCACAGGTCGTCCGCGACGCGCTCCATCGCACTGGTCACGGGCAGCGGCGGCGCCACGAGACCGGTCACTACGCCGGGCAGCCGACCGGGCAGAGACTGCGCCGCGGCCCCGGCCGACCAGGTGAGCGCTCGTCGACTCGCGCCAAAGCCGTCCAGGGCCCCGGCCGCAGCGAGTGACTCCAGGTGGTGCTGTTGGAGACCAGCACGGCGAACCAGGTCGGTACTGTCCGCCCAGGGCGCGCCGGCGACAATCCGCTCGGCCACGTCGGTGCCGATAGAGCGAACGTCCCCGAGCCCCAAACGCACCACCGGAGAGTCCGGCGAGCCTTCGAGGGCGGCTCCCACGCGGGACGCGTTCACGCACGGGCGCAGCACCGTGACCCCGTGACGCGCGGCGTCGGCAACCAGGCTCTGCGGGGACCAAAAGCCCATGGGCTGAGCGTTCAACAGCGAGACCAAGAACGCGGCCGGGTAGTGCACCTTGATCCAGGCCGAGCAGTACACCAGGTGGGCGAAAGAGACCGAGTGCGACTCGGGGAACCCGAAGTTCGCAAAGGCCGCCAACGCCTCGAAGAGCTGATCGGCCGCGGCGCCGGTAATGCCGTTCTCGGCCATCCCGGCGTAGAGACGGCCCTTGAGTTTCATCATGCGAAGCTCCGAGCGCTTCGCGGCCATGGCCTGGCGCAACTCGTCGGCCTCGGCCGGGGAGAAGCCCCCCACGGCGACGGCCATCTCCATGAGCTGCTCTTGAAAAAGCGGCACGCCCAGGGTGCGTTGCAGGATCGGCTCGAGTCGCGGGTGCAGGTAACTCACCGGCTCGTCTCCGCGACGACGGCGGATGTAGGGGTTGACGGCGTGACCCTGGATGGGACCGGGGCGAATCAGGGCAACCTCGATGACGATGTCATAGAAGCAGCGCGGCTGCACCCGGGGCAACGTCGCCATCTGCGCGCGAGACTCCACCTGAAAGATCCCCACGGTGTCGGCCTCGCACAACATGTCGTAGACCGCACTCTCTTGGGGCAACGCGGCTAAGTCAATGGTGACGTCGTGAAAGGCCTCGACACTCTCGACCGCGCGATGCAGCGCCTCCAGCATGCCCAGTCCTAAGAGATCGAACTTCACCAGACCGATGGCCGCGCAGTCGTCCTTGTCCCACTGCAGGACGCTGCGTCCGGGCATGCGCCCCCACTCGACGGGACAGACCTCAAGGACCGGTCGATCGCAGAGCACCATGCCGGCGGAGTGGATGCCGAGATGGCGTGGACGATCGCGCAGTTCACGGGCCATCGTGGTGAGTATCTCCGACACGGCGGGGTCCGAACTGGTCATCGTCGAACGATCGACGTGGTCGCGAATGTAGTTGGCCTCCTCTTCACTGTGTCCGAGCGCCCTCGCCACGTCACGCAGGGCCGACTTCGAGCGATAGGTGATGACGGCCGCCACCTGGGCGGCGTGATGGCGCCCGTAGCGTTCAAAGACGTACTGGATCACCTCTTCGCGTCGTCCCGACTCGATGTCGACGTCGATGTCGGGCGGGCCGTCACGGGCCGGCGACAGAAAACGTTCGAAGAAGAGGTTGAGCGCGACGGCGTCGGCATTGGTGATGCCGAGCGAGTAGCAGACCGCCGAGTTGGCGGCCGAGCCTCGTCCCTGGCAGTAGATGTTGTTCGCGCGACAGAACTCGGTGATGTCCCAGACGGTGAGAAAGTACCCGGCGAAACCGAGCGTCTTGATGACCGAGAGTTCGTGATCGATCTGGCGCCACGCCCCCACCACCCGTTCACTCTCGCGCGGACCGTAGCGCTGCGCCGCGCCGGCCGCCACGATCTCTTCTAAGTAGGACTGCTCGTCGTGACCGGGGGGTGTACGAAACGCCGGAAGATTCGGCGCCACCAACCGCAAGTCGAAGGCCAGCTCGTTCACCAGCTCACCGGCGACGTCAACGACGCCGGGCCAGCGCGCGAAACGACGACGCTGCTCGGCGTCACTTCGCAGGTGCGCGAGCGGCGAGGCACTCAGCCAGCCCTCCATCTCCTCCAGACTCTGACGGGCGCGAATCGCCGAGAGCACGTTGGCCCGGGGGAAGTCGCGCGGCGTGGCGTAGTGCACGTTGTTGGTCGCCACGACCGCCACGTGAGCCCGCACCGCGATCTCGGCCAGCACGTCGTTACGCGCGACGTCGTCGGGTGCTCCGTGGTCCCAGATCTCAACCGCGACGTTGTCGCGACCGAAGCGTTCGACGAGTCGCGACAACGCGCGACGTGCGGCGCTCGGCCCCTCGTTCATCAGTGCTCTACTGAGTGGTCCCTTGCGACAGCCCGTCAGCACCAACCACTCGCGCGCGGCGCTCGACACTTGATCGAGTGAGAAACGCGGAGAGCCCTTCTCCCCTCGTTCTAAGTGCGCGAGTGAGAGCATTCGTGAGAGCGCGGCGTAACCCGAGGGCGAACGAGCTAAGAGCACCAGGTGCTCGCCCGAGGGATCAGAGACCCCCACGCGATCATCGTTCGCCCCCAGCGACACCTCCGCGCCAAAGACGGTGCGCAACCCGAGGGCGCGGGCGGCTTCGGAGAAGCGCACCACGCCGTAGAGCCCGTCGTGATCGCAGAGCGCGAGGCCGGACAGCCCAAGTCGTGTCGCTTCCACCACGAGTTCTTCGGGGTCGCTGGCGCCGTCTAAGAAGCTAAAGCCCGAGTGCGCGTGTAGTTCTCCATACGTCGCCATCAGTCATAGATTCCAACGAGCCACCACCGACTCGACTCCGCCACCACCAACAACGCCTCACCGCTGGCCAGCACCATCTGGAGGTGCGCACGACGGCGATGACGTGACCACCAGCGCTCGACGAGCGGCCAGGGTCCGGCGTGCCAGATGATCTCGCGACGTAGTGGCGATGAGAAGATCACCGCCGCCGGTTCGGCGCTGAGGGTGCCGCGCGTACTCAAGACCACGGGGCGATTCGCGGCGTCGCGCAGTTGCAGGGGCACCGGATGGGCCAACGTCGTGGCCGGAGAGGGCGCCGCGAGTCGACCCGGCCAGGGTGCCAGGTCGCGCACGTTCGCCTGCGGTGACCCCCAGGGCACGAGCGTGGCCCGGTCCTCGGGTCCACGTCCTCCGCGCAACGACGCCACCACCACGGCCTCGGCTCCGAGGCGTCGCCGCACGCGATGGGCCGCGGCGTCGGCCCGATCATCCCCGGCGCCGCGTTGACCGAAGAAGCCCTGCTGCTCTTCGAAGAACTCCTCCTCGCCACGCAACTGCGCGAGACGGCGCGCGAGTCGGGGGTCACGCTGGCCCTCCATCTCGGAGAGCTCGCCACGCGCTACGCGATGTACGTAGAGCGCGTGGCGGTTGAAGCGCTCCCCCACGCGCGCGGGATCCACATCGGCGAAGGCGCCCACGGTGTGCAGTCCTAGGCGCTGACAGGTGGTCGTGAGATCTTTACGCCCTAAGACCTCAAGGGGCTGCGCGCGACGAAAGGCGTCGCTGGAACCGAGCGGTATGACCAGTTCGCGTTGTGCGGCGAGCTCGGCGCAGAAGAGCCCCTCGGCCACGCCGAGCTGGGGCTCGGTACCCACCACGTCGAGGACGCACTGACGCACGAGGCGCATCACGGCCTCGTCACCACCGAAGAAACGACTCGGTCCTCGAAGCGGTAGAGCGTAGAGACCGAGGCGCACCGCTTCACTAAAGGGGCAGAGAGCATCGAGCGCGTCGAGCAGGGCGAGTGTGTCGCGCAACGTCGAGCCGTCGGGCTGCTCGAGCGCAAGGGACTCGACCCACACGGCGAGTAACTGCTCCATCAGTTCGCCTCGGCGCGCCCGCGACGATTAGGAACGACCACGACGTGCTCGGCGCCACGCGCCGCTTCACCTCGACCACTGACGTGCACCGTGAGGTAGCGCGCGTCGAGGCGTGAGGA
Source organism: uncultured Acidimicrobiaceae bacterium (assembly GCA_963849705.1). Lineage (GTDB taxonomy): Bacteria > Actinomycetota > Acidimicrobiia > Acidimicrobiales > RAAP-2 > RAAP-2. Next base: position 186,999 of record CAWKII010000001.1, read on the forward strand.
GGCGACCCACTCGGCCTGAGTGACGCGGAAGAAGAGATCGGCCGGCAGCGGCCACGGCGCGCGCGGCTCGCTAAGGGCGATCAGCACGGTGCCGCGTTCACGCACGCGGTCCATCAGTCGTCGCGCGGCACCGTGCGCGGCCCGCGAGGGTGGACGCACCAGGAGAAGATCAACTCCGTCGAGCAGATCGGCCGCCGACTCAGCCCACGCGCCTCGCGGACGGGGTACGAAAAGTACGCGACGAAGATCGACGCCGAGTTCGGCCATCGCCACCACACCGGGATCGTCGACGCCCACGACCGCGGCCCAGTGACCAAGCGAGCTGGCCTCACTCAAAAGACTTAAGGCGAGACTCAGTCCCCCCAGACCGACCGGCGCCTCAACGACGACCGTCGTGCCACGGCGAAGGGTGGCACTGGGAACGAACGAGCGCCAGGGCTCACCAAGGGGCACGGTACGGCTCTTCGCCAGTGACACGGGGCGCACCTGAGCGAGGAGTTCCGAGGAGAGGGGGGGTCGAGGTGGCGAAAAAGCGAACATATGTTCGTAAGAGTAGCGACAAAGCGTCACACGCGCCAATGGTCAGAAATACCGGCACAATAGAGGCGTGTGTGGTCGTATCGCCCTCTTTACTCCCCCGGCTCACCTGGCCCGGTTCCTCGACGCGGCCCTCGCCGCGGGCCTTGATCCCGACGCAGCTCCGAGCTGGAACGTCGGACCCCAACGCACGCTCTTCGCCGCGAGCGAGTACGCCGGGGCGCGCGTGCTGGATAGCTACCGGTGGGGGCTCGTACCGAGTTGGGCGAAGGACCCCACCATCGGCAACAAGCTCTTCAACGCGCGCGGCGAGACGATTGCGGAGAAGCCCTCCTTTCGCAGCGCCTTCGCCAAGCGTCCCTGCGTGATACCCGTCGACGGTTTTTACGAGTGGGATCACCGTCCCGGACACCACCGCGAGCCCTACTACTTCACGCGTCGCGATGAGGACCTCCTACTCCTCGCCGGACTCTACGAACACTGGCGCAACCCCAACGACGGTGAGTGGATCGCGACGTGCACCGTCGTCACCACGACCCCGAGCGCGGACTTAGACGAGATCCACGACCGCATGCCCGTGGTCTTAGGCCTCGATGAGGTTGAGACGTGGCTGAACGTGGCCGACTACGAGCCCGCGGAGCGACTGGCACTGGTTCGACCGGCACCGGAGGGAACGTTGGCGCACTACGAAGTGAGCAAGGCGGTCGGATCGGTGAAGAACGATGGGCCCCAACTCACCGAACCCGTGGAACGTCAGTCGCTCTTCTAAGTCACCGGGATTGATCAATAAGTAAATAGTGCGTAGACGGCCGAAAACCCCGAGTGACCAGTGAGCCGAAACTCACCCGCCCCTCGGGGTTTCCGAGGCACACCAACTATGTTCCGTGTCGGACAGAACATCTTTGATGGCAGGCACTTCACGTCATTCGCCTGTGCCGACCAGCGGACCGAACTCCGCTACCCGTTGGAAGATCTCCGTTCCTCTTGCGAGGTCCCTTGTCCTTCCACCTCTTCGCCCCTTGCGGTTTGAAGTTTCGTTGGCAGGTACTACGTGAACTACGAGTGATACTGTGCCAGAGTTTTGGACTCCGACCAAGGCCTGAAGGGGAAATCAAACACTTATGCCCAGCATTGAGGCAGTTATCCACCAATTTCCTGTCCGAGTGTTCACATACCAACCACTTAGTCGCATCTTTTCCACAGAATCGCGTCTCGCGGGGGCCTCGTTGGTGACGTTTTGTCGCCCCCCTGGTGACGTCGCGGTCGTGTCGAGGGTGAACTACGACCCTGTAGTTTGCTCGAGCCAGCGTCCGTGCGCGTGACACCACCCCCAGCGTTCTGGCCATGAGCCGGGGCGGGTCACCACGATCTGCGACGCCGCTCGGTGGCGCGCCGCGTCGTCCACCTCAACGCCGGGAATCGTAATAAGCGACGACTCGATGGAGATCCACGCGACGCCGTCGTCGTGACAGCGACGGGCGAGCTCGGAGAAGTACTCGTGTCGCTCCTCCTTCGAAAGATAGAACGCGACCCACGTATTAAAGACGACGGTGAGTTCAGCGTCAGCGCACAAGGAGAGCGCCTCGTCGAGTCGCTCCTTCGCGGTTCCCCGTAGCACCGTGGCGCTCGGCCAAGTGTGACGCGCCGCCACGACGGCGTCGAAGCGCTCGTGACGTCGGCGCTGCTCGGGCCACAGACACGCTTTGAGCCACAGTCGGTCGTCATCCTTGGAGAGATCAAGCGGGTGGGGATCGATCCCGATGCGCCGGTGCACGTGCGGCAGCGGACGGGAACGATCGATTGGGGTCAGGTCATCACAGACCAGCGTCAAGGGATTACCGTCGTCTCTCGATCGCACCGGAAACTGATCGAAACAGAGGTTGATTCCCGCCGACGTGCCGACTTCGACGACGTTCAGCGATGACCGGTCTCTCGAGAGATCGCCGATGACGGCTTGGAGCACGGCACTGCGTCCCGGTTCGTTGGTCTGGGTCGAACGCCACAGTTCCTGGGCGACGACGTCGGGCGCCTCGTGCACGACCTGCACTACGCGGTCGGCCGCACCCTTGGGATCTTCCAGTTGGCCATGACGCACCTCCTCGTAGAGGGGCCCGAGCACGGGGTGGCCCCGTAGACCCGCGAACTGGAGGGCCGCGAGGATGAGCATGGGGTTTCGTTGCTCGACGCGCACGCTAGCCAGCAACGAGAGCGCCAGTTCGTCGCTCTCGAACGTTGAGACGAGGGCACTGTAGAAGGGCAGTTCGTCGTAGTCCTCGGGGGCGAACGCGAAGTGGTAGCGCTTGCGCGCGTCGTTGAGATCGAGTGTGTCGCTCAAAGTACGTCACAGCCTACGGCGCTTCACTGCGCGACTCGCTAAGGGCGTGTTACGTCGAGACCCCTGATGTCGGCGCGTCGGCTCCCACCAAGCGGCTGAAGACCACGATGTTCGACTCGTAGTGACCGGTGTCGTGATTAAAGACTCCGCCGCAGGTGACGAGCTCCAGAGAGGCAAATCCGTGCGAGCCGTACACCAGGCGATCGGGGAACGTCGACTTGGCGTACTCCATGACCCGTGTCACCACAAAGTGCGTCACCGTGCCGTCGGCGAGGACCACGGTGATGGGGTCGCCGGCCTTGAGATCCTTCAGGTAGAAGAACGTACCCGGTCCGAGATAGGAGTCGACGTGACCGAGAATGACGGCCGAGCCGATGCGCCCCGGGGTCGGTCCGTCGACGTACCAGTCGACCACGCGCGTGCTGGTGGGCACCATCACCTGATGGTCAGGCTGCAAGCCCAAGGTTCCGACCGCGGTGTTGATGCTGAGGGCCGGGATCTTCAGTCGCACGGGACGCGAGCGCGGGAGCTGAGGAACACTCGGCGCCCCGGCCGCCTCGTGTGTCGGCGCCACGGTTGATTGAGAGAGAACGATCGAGGTGGGGACTTGCTGGGGCAAGGTGGCTACCAGTGCGACGACGCCGACGCTGAGCGCCAGCGCGGCGCCACCCCACCACAGCCACTCGCGGCGTATGCGCCCTTTGAGTAGCGACACGGCTGATTAACAGTTAGCGGTGGCGACGACGAGTGCGTACCGCGATGGACCCAGCAACCAGTGAGCCCGCGATCGCCACTAGTCCAATGAGCCCGAGTGGCGAGAAGCTCGAACCCGCAGTCCCTCCCTCACCGGTCTCGGGGGCGCCGACGGGAATGATCGTGCCCGTGCCCGGCGCCGAGGAGGACTTCGTGCCGGTTCCCGGCTTCTTCACCGTCACGGGGTGCTTGGTCGGGGGGGTCTTTGGAACCGTGGTCGGCGTCGTGCCCGCCGCGGTGGTGGTCGTGGTCGTGGTCGTGGTCGTCGTAGTCGTCGGCGTAGTGGCCGCGAGACAGGTGGGCACGGTGATGGTGTTGTCATCGAGCGTGACCGCTCCTGTTTGAGCCAGCGCGCGACCGGCCATACTCGCGTCGGTATCCAGGGTGATCGACGTCAGTGCGAGGATCGTGCCCACGAAACTGGTCGACGTCCCGAGCGTCGCGGAACTGCCCACCGTCCAAAAGACGTGGCACGCCTGCGCTCCACCCTCGAGGACGACCGAGCTAGCCGTGGCCGTCGTCAGCGTCGAGCCGGCCTGAAATATGAAGACGGCATCAGCGTCGCCGCCCGCATTCAATGTCAGCGTCCCGGTGAGCGAGAGAGCGCCGGCCGATTGGTAGACGCCCGGCACCAACGTGGTGCCGCCGAGAGTCCCTGCGGCGACGGTCGTGAAGGGAGTGTCGCCAGAGGCGACGCCGAACGCCGCGGTCGAGGAGGTCTGAGCGGCCAACGATGCGGCGTCCGCCGCGTCCGTGGTGCCCGATGCGAGACCCGGCGGAAAACCTGTAATCGACGTGCCGGGTGACAGACCCACGTCACCCGTGATAACGCTCGGGCCGGTGTTGGTGACCGTGGTGCCCGCGAGCACCGCGTAGGGTGTCGCCGAGCCCAGGTTGACGGTGGTGGCCGCGAAGGCGTCGCCTCCCGCGACGCTGAGCACAGTCAGCAGACTAAGAAGACCGACTCCCAGAACGGCCGTCACGCGATGTCCACGATTGCGAGGGGCGATCCTGCGAGGCGGTCGAATCTTTGTGGTGATCGAACGGATGGAACGGGGAGGTACAACGACGGTGGTGCTCATACGACACACAGCTCTCGGAGCGAACTAGTTCAGAGTCAAAGAGAATGAAAACCGCTCCCTCGTTAAGAATTATACAACTCACTTCATTTTTTTACGTTGCTCACTCACGCCCACGACCCTTCAGACGGCCGACTATAACTACGCATTCCCTTTTTTCGTTGACCCTCAGCACCATCTCTCGGTCGGGAAGATTTCAGCCCGAGGGAGCTCAGTTATCGCGACGAGGGATAACTGCAATTTTGCTCATTTCACTTCCAATTCGCCAACAACACTGGCAAGTGGAGAGCGTGTGAGGCTCCAGGCCAGTCGGGGGCGTTCGCTCTACCCTTCAGCGCCGGTGGATTCCTTCTGGCCGCGATCGTTCTTCGCGACGCCGCGACGTCGTTGACGGCGCATGGTGAGTCGCAACTGTGCCACACGACCGATCCCGATGGCCAGTACCACCACGGCTCCCGCCAGCGCAGCCGCGAGAAGAGCAACCGCAATCGGTATCTGGCCACTCGTGGAAAAGAACTCGATACGCACGTCACGAGTGTTCTGCGCAATGAAGTCAATCAGAGCGACGCCACACAGCGCCGCCACCGAGATGGCCACCCAGGCCGCTGAGGTCCGAGTGTGTCGAAATCCATCCTCGTGGTGTTTCTGTTGTTCGCTTTGGTGCTGCTCGTCAGCGGCCGACGGGGGCGGTGTCGTGGCGTCGTGGGGAGTCGGTTCGTTGTCGCTCATAGCAACGCGGCAACGAGCGAACGGAGTGGGTCTTTGGTGGAGGTGATGGGATTCGAACCCACTGCCTCTACATTGCGAACGTAGCGCTCTACCAATTGAGCTACACCCCCGAAGAGGTTTCTACTTTAGCCCAAGGCCCGTCGAGGAGGTTCGCGTCGCCAGTCCTCTTCGTCGTCCGGGAAATAGAACTCAGAGACAAAGACCGGCTCATACGAAGGAGCGTACTCGTCATCGTCGTCGTCACCTCCATAGAGCGGCGCCACCGTCGCGAGCGGGCGGCGCTGTGGTAGTCGCACCGGCAGTGACTCTTCGCTCAGATAGCCCTCGCCCACGGCGAAAAGCGCGAGCGCCACAAAGCACACGACGCTAAACCAGGCGAGGGCCGCAAGGTCCAGAACGAGCGACGAGCCGGTGAGGTAGGCGCCGAGGGTGAAGAGCAGGGCAACCGCGACGACGCGCATGAACATCACCTGACGTTGAGCCTTCATGGAACGTCGACGGATCGGCGGCTCGAAACGCGACGTCTCGAGTGGTTCACTCGGCCGCGATGAGTACGCACGCGCGTAGCGATTGGTGGCCGGCGCCTCGTCTTGCGATAGGTCCTCGTACTCGTAGTCCTCGGACCACTCGTCCCACGACGACCTCGACTCCAGGGTGCGAAACGTGTCGTCGGCCTGCACTACTCGCAGGCGAGGCCGACGCTCGGCGGGAGCTACCTCCACGGGCTCATCCGCCCGATCAAGGCGGTGAGCGGGGGCGACCAGGTAGTCCTGGTGGCTCAGAACCTCGTGTTCGGCGTGAAAAGACTCGATGGACCTCTCGGTTCCACTCTCTCGAAAGCGACGAATCACGATGGGGGCCAGTAGCGCCACCCAGAAAAGGGCCAGGATGATCAGCAGCATCCGACCTGCTTCAGGACGCAAGGCGCTGACATTGCAATAAATTTACTGTTGATGCCTGTTTTTTTGGTGGATGTCGGGCTTTATTTAGGCTTCGTGAAGCCCGCACTCATCCTTGTCGAGTCCGACCCAGCGACCGGAACGTCGATCCCCCGGGACTTGTGGCTTCATCGTCATCGCCGCGCATCCAATCGAGGCGTACCCTTGCGCCCATAAGGGATGCTCCGGTAAGTCGTGGCTCTTGAGGTAGTAGGCCACGTCGTCGTCGCTCCACGTCGCCAAGGGATTGACCTTGGCTAGTCCGAATTTCTCATCCCACATCAGGATTTTCATATGCGTGCGCGTGGGGCCGTCGACCCGCTTCACCGAGGTGATCCAGGCCGGGTGATTGATAAGAGCCCTCCCGAGTGGCTCCACCTTTCTCAGCTCGCAGCAGTTCGTCGTGCCACAGGGCGACGCCGCAGCGCCGGGTCCCGGCGTCGTGCGCGTCAGATTCAGGTTCCAATATGTCTCAATGGCGGCGGCGAAACTCAGCGTCTCGGGGAAGTGACCTCCGGTATCTAGAAAGATGATCTCGGTCGATGGTTTCAGCCCGTGCACCATGTGCAACAACGCGAGGTCCTCAAATGAGCAGGCCATGGCGACGTCGCCGCCGAAGCGCTCGAAGGTCCACGAGAGAATCTCGAGGGGCGTCGAACGCTCGAATCGTTCGTTGACCTCATCTAACTCGTCGAGCAAATCTGTACTGGGGGTTGTCAGAGGCATTCTCTTCTTTGTCTAGGTTTCTCTAGTGACTAACTAGAATACAATCAGCCCACGAAAACCATGACAACCACCTTGCGCACCCCTCACTCAACCGACCATCTTGACGTTCTGGAGTCCCACGCCCTCTACATTTTGCGAGAAGTGGTGGCCGAGTGCGAACGGCCCGTGCTGCTGTTTTCGGGTGGTAAAGACTCAGCCGTACTGCTTCATTTGGCCGCCAAGGCCTTTGCCCCTCAGCAACTCCCCTTTCCCGTGCTGCACATCGACACGGGCCAGAACTTTTCCGAAGTGCTGGCCTTTCGCGACCGCACCGTGGGCGCGATCGGCGCGCGTCTCATCGTCGCCAAGGTTCAAGACTCGATCAATGAAGGCAAGGTCGCCGATCCCGGTCATCTGGGTTCACGCAATCGTCTCCAAACCGTCACACTGCTAGACGCCATCACCGAGAACAAGTTCGACGCCGCCTTTGGCGGAGCGCGCCGCGACGAAGACAAGGCCCGAGCCAAAGAGAGGATTCTCAGTTTTCGCGACGCCTTCGGTCAGTGGGATCCTCGCCAGCAGCGCCCCGAGCTGTGGCAGCTCTATCAGGGCAAGGTCAACGTCGGCGAACACGTGCGGGCCTTTCCCCTCTCGGACTGGACCGAACTCGACGTGTGGCAGTACATCGGGCGGGAGAAAATGGACCTCCCTTCGATCTACTTCGCCCACGAACGCGACGTCGTGCTGCGCGACGGAATGTGGTTGGCCGTGGGTGAGTTCGTCGAACCCGGCCCCACAGAAGAAGTGGTGCGACAGATGGTGCGCTTTCGCACCGTCGGGGACGCGAACTGCACCGGCGCCGTCCTGTCGCACGCCGACACCATCGCCACCATCATCGATGAGGTGGCGATCGCCAACGTCTCCGAACGTGGCGCCACCCGCGGCGACGACAAGTTTTCCGAGACGGCCATGGAAGACCGCAAGCGCGAGGGTTACTTCTAAGTGGAGCTCGCGACCAAAGATCTACTGCGCCTGGCCACGATCGGCTCGGTGGACGACGGTAAGTCCACTCTGATCGGTCGACTCCTCGTCGACACTCGTCAACTCTTCGACGACCAGCTTGACGCCGTCGTCTCGGCGTCGGAGAAACGCGGGGTGGGCGATCTCGACTTGAGTTTCATCACTGACGGACTTCGTGCCGAGCGCGAACAGGGCATCACCATCGACGTGGCCTATCGCTACGCCACCACGCCGACGCGAAAGTTCATCATCGCCGACTGCCCGGGCCACGTGCAGTACACGAGAAACATGGCGACCGGTGCCTCGACCGCCGATCTCGCCCTCGTCGTCCTCGACGTCGCGTCGGGGCTGAAAGAACAGACCCGTCGCCACCTCTGCATCGCCGCCCTGCTCGGCGTGCGATCCATCGTGGTGGCCGTCAACAAGATGGACGCCGTCGCGTGGTCCGAGATCTCCTTTCAGTCCGTAGTCGACCAGATCGAAACGGTGTCGCGTGAGTTGGGCTTCACGTCGAAAGTGGTCATTCCCGTTTCGGCCTTGCTCGGCGACAACGTCGTCGAGAGCTCCGTCCACACCCCTTGGTACGACGGGCCGACGGTCCTCGACGCCTTGGAAGCCTCCGAGGCCGGATCGTGGGAGGTCGCCCAAGGTGCTCGCCTCCCGATCCAGTGGGTGCTTCGCCAGCCGGGCGGCGGTCGCACGTACGCCGGGATGGTGAGCGGCGAAGCGTTCCACGTAGGCGATCGGGTCACGCTGCTACCGGCGAACATCGAGACGACCATTACGGCCATCAACTTTGGCGGCGAGCCGCGACTCGAGGCGGCGGTCGGCCTGGCGGCCGACCTCGACTTGGCCGACGAAACCGACGCGGGGCGAGGTGACCTCATCGCCAGCGCACCGCTCCCCACCGTCACGAAAGAGATCGAAGCCACCATCTGCTGGTTCGGGGAGAAGCCGCTCAGCGTGAACGGGCAACGTCTTCGACTGAAGCACACCACCAAGTCCACGCCGGTGCGAGTGCGCGACATCACTGGCGTCATCGACATCGCGTCCCTCTCCATCATCGACGCCACGTCGCTCTCCACCAACGAAATCGGCTTGGCCACGTTGATCACCTCGGACGCCCTGGTCGTCGACGACTACCGCGAAGATCGGGTCACCGGAAGCTTTGTGCTGATTGACGAGGTCACCAACGCCACGGTCGCCGCCGGCATGGTGGGGCACGCGTCGTTTCTCTAGCGTCTAAGTTGCTGCACTCATCGAAGAAGCAAGGAGAGCGCGTGAAGAACTATGTCGTCACGCTGAAGTGCGCCGACATGCCGGGCATCGTTCGAGCGACGAGCACCGCCATCGTGGCCTTGGGCGGCAACATCTTGGAGAACGACCAGTTCACCGACCCGGTCACCGGCCAGTTCTGCATGCGAACTCGCTTCGAGTCGGAGTCGACCGACGAAGAACACGTTCGCTCGACGCTGGAACACGATCTTGAGGCCTTCTCGCCCACCCTCGGCGTTCGACAAGAAGACACGCTTCGCCGCGCCCTGGTCATGGTCTCCACCTACGATCACTGCCTGGCGGAACTCCTCTATCGACGTGAACAAGGCGACCTGCCGGTTGACATCGTCGCGGTGGTGAGCAACCATCCTGATCTGGAGCCTTTAGCGGCTCGCTATGACGTCCCTTTTTATACGATCCCCGTGAGCAAAGAAACCAGGGTCGCGGCCGAGGTCGAACTGCGCCATCTGCTCTCTCGCTATCACGTCGATTTCGTAGTGCTGGCGCGCTACATGCAAGTTCTCTCCCCCGAACTCTGCGGTGACCTGGCCGGACGCGTGATCAACATTCACCACTCGTTTCTGCCGGGATTCAAAGGAGCTCGCCCCTACCACCAGGCGTACGAAAAGGGTGTCAAGCTGATCGGCGCCACCGCTCACTTTGTGACCGCCGATCTCGACGAAGGTCCCATTATCGAGCAAGACGTGGTGCGGGTCAGCCACGCGCGGATTCCCTCAGATCTCGTGTCCCTTGGCCGCGACATTGAACGAAGCGTCCTCGCTCGTGCCGTGAAACTGGTCGCCGAAGACCGCGTCGCGCTGGTCGGCAATCGAACGGTGATCTTCTCCCAGTAGTTAGAGGGTCGACGCTGCGGCGAGTTCACGTTCGTCGAGGAACGACCACCACGCCTCACCCACGCGACGCGCGGCATCAGCCACGTCGTCGAGTTTCGGCTCGAGAGCGCTGAGAGCGTCGAGCGCCCAGGCGGCATGATCGCCCTCCACGAGCCAGTGTGCGTCCCAAAACGCCGCGCCGTCGCTTCCCACCCCATAGTGAGTCCGAAGTCCCTCGGCCTTGGACTTGGCGATTGCCGCGCCCTGGCCCTCGTACGCCCAGAGTCCGGCCAAGGCCGAGGCCGAGCCTTGGCCGAGCACGAGGTCGTACGCCGCCACCAACTGGGCCATCGCCGGAGAGATCGTCACCGCCCTCGCTCCGAAAAACGTTGCGAACATCTCAAAGAGTTCGAGGTGGCTCGGTGGGGCCGTCTCGTCGCGCAAGTTGTCGAGCACCGCGTCGCGAGAGATGCCCTCGGGCAGCTGCTCGGCCAGCGACTCCAAGAACGTCGGCAGCATCGTTTCGAAGTAGCGGTACTGCTCGGCGTAGGAACGAAGTTCGTCTCGTGACAACTCGCCCGCCTCCCAACGACGATAGAAAGGGTGACTGAGCAGCTGACGATCGCTCAGCGAGTCGGCCAGCATGTCGGAGATTTGAGTGTCCATGGGGCGAAAGTATCACGCCGGGCACGACACGCGACACCTCGATTAACGAACGAAAAGGTCCATTCGCCACTCTCCGGTCTTCTCGTCATCGCAGAGCGCGGCGCTCATGGAGCACATGGTGTCGAGGACGAGAGACGCCGCCGTTCCGACCGGCACGTCCAACAGAAGGCCGCGCGAGTTGTGATCCTGGCGAACAACAAACGGCGCTCCCCCTAACAGAATCGCGATGCGCTCGCGCCCGAGTCGACCGTGCGAGTGAAGAAGGCCCAGCGACGACGGCTGCGCCTCGCCGCGTCGTGGAGCCATCGTCACGAAGGACGCGACGGGGACGCCAGCGTTGAGCCACAGACCCAACACGTTGACCTTTAGGTCGGGCAGGTCCTCGACGACTTTGGGTACCACGTTGCACCACCCGTGCCCCGAGGCGATGGAGTCGATGGCCGCCACCCCTTCGCTGCGATCGTCGGGAATGGTCAGGTGCCGGGGGGTTGTCATTGACCTCCGACTGGCTCTCTCACGCCCATCCGAGTTCCACCAATCGCGGATCACTGATGCCGAAGTGATGGGCCACCTCGTGAAGAACCGTCTTTCGTATCTGCGCCTCGACCTCTTCGGCGCTGCTGCAGTGCTCGCAGATGGTCTTTTGGTACAAGGTGATGCGATCGGGCATAACGCCGGTGTAGCTCATCGGGCCGCGTTTCGTGAGAGGAATACCTTCGTAGAGCCCGTAGAGGTTATGACCGGGCGCTTCGTCCGCGACCATGATGGCGAGATTCTCTATTTGCGAGGAGAGCTCTGCCGGCAGGGACGCAAGAGCTTTTCCAACGAGCTCTTCGAAGTACTCGTTGGTGATTTCGTACATCAGTCGATCGTATTGGTGCGAACCCTGTCTTGAGCAGGGAGCGACGCTGACGTGAAATACGCGCAGGCACGGTGACGGGGTCATCACACCGGGCATCGCCTCGAAGCAAGGGAACCGTTCCCCCCTAGGATTGAGGTCACCCGTGGACTTCGAGAACCCTCCTTCCCTCAACTCGCCCTCCACGGAAGTCACCATTCGCCCCTTCGCCCTTGCGGGCACCACCGGCGTCTACATCCTGATGGGAGCGGTGACCAGTCTCTTTGGACCTCTACTCGAAAGCTTCTCGCATCGCTTCCACGTGTCGCTACCGAGCGCGGGGGTCGCGCTCAGCGTGTACTTCGTGGGCGCCACGCTCGGAGTACTGCCCGGTTGGCTCGGACTGAAGCGTCTGCAGGGTCGCGTCGTACTCACGCTCGCACTGGCTGCCATCGCCGTGGGCGCCGCCGGTGCTGCCTTATCGCACCTGTGGCCCATGTTCTTGACAAGCGTCTTTCTCATCGGCCTCGGCTTCGGTGCGCTGGACATTGGTCTCAACACCTTGCTTGCTCGTACCGCACTCAAGGGTCGCGCGCATCGCCTCAGTATCGGCAACGCTGGCTACGGCGTCGGTGCGGTGATCTGTCCTCTCATCATCATCGCCCTCAGCCCCCACAACTTCCCGATTCTCTTTGGCGGGCTCTGCGTGCTCGCCCTCATTCTCAGCACCACCAACGGTGGCGTGCACGCGCCGCCGCTACGCGCGGACCCACAACAGCACGAGATCAACAAGATGAAAACCCAGCGCCGGCCGATCCTCCTCACGTTCATCGTGGCCCTTATTTTTTACGTGGCCCTCGAAACTGGCACCTCGGGATGGATGGCCACCGAACTGCACGGAATCGGTTACAGCCAGTCGGTGGGAAGCCTGGTCACCGCGGGTTTTTGGACCGGCATGGCCGTGGGTCGCCTTCTGGGCGGGCCGTTGTATCACCGACTGTCCGACAGAAGACTAGTGCTGGGCGGTCTAGTGCTCGCGGTGGCGCTGAGTCTTCTCGCCCTCATCAATCCCATCGCCCCCTACGCCTTTCCTCTCCTGGGACTCATCATCGCTTCCATCTTTCCGATGGGTCTCA
>CAWKII010000002.1:0-118399 GCA_963849705.1 uncultured Acidimicrobiaceae bacterium
CGTGAAGCGGATACCCGGCGCCTCTGGAAGGTGTCAGGGTATCCGAGGGACTTGAAGCCTTCCTAGCGCTCTTCTACCGTGACCTTGCTCGATGAGACGGACACCACCGCGCGCTGGGTGACGCGAGCCGCGGGATCGACCGACCGAATATAGCGCACCACCTCAAGGGTTCTCGCGTTCGCCAGAGTCGCGCTGCGCCCATAACCGACACACTCAATGGCGACCGAGCCGACCTCCCGGGAAAACGCGCGAAGCTCTCTCGCCTGGGCACCGCTCAGGCCAACTGCCCCGGAGGAGAAGCCGAGTTCGAGAGGCTCGATCGCGACCCGCGGCGCGACCGTGAAGACATCGTCGCCCGTGGCGCTCGAACCTGAGGGATTGACTACCGTGACGTCGCTCGAGCCAAGGCGTGCGGATGACGCCACCGTGACCGTGGCGAGGAGTTCCTGCGAAGAGACGAACGTGGTTGATGTCACCTTCACGCCCAGGCTCGAGAACGAGACGTCGGCGTCGCTTTGAAAGTCACTGCCCGAGACGGTGACCACGTCGTCAGCGCCTCGACTCAGCACCGTCGGCGTCACCGACGAGACGGTCATCGCCGACTGGGCGTCGTTCGTCATGGCGAAAGCAATCGCCGGAGCGTAGCCGCTGGCGTACGCCTCAATCGCGTAGCCGCCGGCCGTGGCGTTGGCGTAGAAGGACGGCGCCACCGCCACGCACTGGCGTCTGTATCCACGTAGGCCGAGGTTCGCCCCGCTGACGAAAGTTCCCGCTGGCCCCCGTCGTTGGCGCTACGAAGATCACTGGCACGCCGGAGACGGGGTTGCCCTGGGAGTCGTCGACGCTCACCGCCTAAGTGAGTGGCAAAGGCGCGTCAACGTTCGTCGACTGATAGGAGGAAACGTCGGCGGTCATGGTGTCGGACAGAACGTCATTATTTGTGAGCGAGAACGTCACGCTCGAACTCGACGAGTCTGCCGTGGCGGGTGACGTGGCGCTCACGCTGTAACTGCCCGCTTCGTCGTTGGCGGTTGCCGTCACGGACACGAGTCCAGACGTGGGTGGTGATCGCTCCCGTATCAAAGGTCGCCGAGGCACTCGACGTCCCGACGAGAGCGAAGGTCACGTTGGTGGCCGACGTGTCTGGCGTCAACCGCACGACGTGGAACTGATCTCGACCTCCAACGGATTCGCGAAGGCGCTTCCCGCAGTCGCGGTCTGCGACGTGTTGCCAACGGCACAAAGGAAGTCGTCGGGGTGAAGCGGCCGACGACACCTGCTGCGACGAGACCAGCACCACCAGCGTGGCCGCGCACACGAGCGAGCCCGAGAACGCCACTCTCGCCGAGCGTTCGCGTCGCGAGGACCGTTCGGGCTGGCTGAAGACGAGAGGTCATGAGGCGACTCCTTTTCTGTTGAGAGAGACGAAATACACGAGGCTCCTATTCACTTCGCAGCGCGTCGATGGGCGCCAGCCGGGCGGCGCGCGCCGCCGGATAGACGCCGAAGCCGAGTCCGATCGCCATCGCCACGCGAATCGATCCGGCCACGGCCCACCACTCGATAGCGATGTAAGTTCTTGAGGGCTAAATCGGGAATGACGACGGCGCCGAGGACGCCCACCCCTGCACCGAGGAACCCACCAGTCAGTCCGAGGGTCGTCGCTTCGAAGAGGAATTGGCGGCGAATCGCCGCCGGCGTCGCCCCGAGTGCCTTGCGCAGTTCGGCAATCTCGCGTACGCGTTCGGTCACCGACACGAGCACGACGTTCATCACTCCGATGCCACCGACCAGCAGCGAGATGGCGGCGATGCCGGCGAGCAGGATCGTGAGCGCATCGTTCACGGAGCTCGCGGTGGACTCCAGCGTTGATGGCGACGTGATCGTGAAGTCGGCGTCTTTCGGGTTAGTGATCTGGTGTAGCGCCAAGAGTTCGTCGTCGGCTTCGTTATACGGCGGCGCCCAGTGCGCCTTGCTGATGGGCTTCTACGTAGATCGACTGAACTGACTGCGAGCCGGTGATGAGGCTTTGCGCGACCGTAATGGGGACCAAGACCATGTCGTCTTCGTCGATTCCGCTCGAATCCCCCGCCGTGTTGAGTTCACCGATGATGGTCAGAGAGACGTTGTTGATCGTGATCGCCTGGCCCAGAGGAAATGCACCAAGGCCGAGTTCCTGGGTGGTCGTCGAACCAATGACTGCGACGTCCGCGGCGTCGTTGACTTGCGCGGAGGTGAAGAAAGAGCCTTCGGCCATCGATCGATCGCGTACCTGTGGCCACGAAGCGGTCGTGCCGACCACTTGGGTCGTCCAGTTTTTGGTACCCGCGACGACGTTGTCGCCCGATACCGCCGTGGGCGCCACCGCGACAATATTCGGACAGACCGTGTGCGTAGCGAGGTCCTGCGCGTTGGCATACGCGGCGAAGCGCGCTCGCCGAACCGAAGCCGCCTTGAATACCTCCCGAGGTCGAACTTCCGGGAGTCACGATGAGCAGGTTGGTGCCCAGAGAGGAAATTGCTGAGTTGACGGTCGCGCTGGCCCCCTCGCCGAGACCCACCGTGGAGAATCACGGCCGCGATTCCGATCAAAATGCCCAGAACGGTAAGCGCCGAGCGCAGTCCGTGACTCCAGATGGCTTCGAGCGCCGAGCGAACGGTTCGAGAACGCTCACGTGCCCGTCTTTACGTCGGACTGGATTTCTCCGTCCTCTGATCCGCACGACCCGCTGGGCGCGGTGAGCGGTCTCGACGTCGTGCGTGATGAGCACGACCGTGCGTCCCGCGGCGTTCAACTCGCCGAGCATCGGACAATGTCGCGGCGGAGGCCGAGTCGAGGTTGCCAAGTGGGCTCATCCGCGAGCACGGAGGGGACGGCTCGTTCACGAGCGCTCGGGCGACGGCGACGCGTTGCTGCTGCCCGCCGTGAGCTCATTCGGGTGATGATCCACCCGGTCCCCGAGGTTGACTCGCTCCAGAGAACGAATCGCCCTTTCTTTTCCTTCCGCGCGCTCGACGCCCGCGTAAATGAGCGGCAACTCGACGTTGCGCCACGCAGAGAGGCTCGCGAGGAGATTGAACTGCTGAAAGACGAATCCCACCCGGCGGTTCCTCACGTGGGCGAGACCGGTCTCGTCCATCTCGCTGACGTCATCCCCGTCCAACTCGTAAGAACACCGGACGTCGCCAAGTCGAGGCAACCCAAAATGTGCATGAGCGTTGACTTGCCGGAGCCCGAAGGACCGATGATGGCCAGGTACTCGCCTTCTTCGATGCGCAGGTTGACACCCCGCAACGCCTCTACCGTCATGGAACCGAGGTGATAGGTCTTGTGCAAGTCGATCAACTCGACGATGGCGCGTTTCGTCGCGAGTGGTCTCACGATCCGCCCACGGCGCTGTTTTTCGTCACGATGCCTGATTGGCCGCCGGGTCCAATGAACTGGATCTGTGCGTGCCCTTGTGGCTACCGCCCTTCAATGGGTCGGAACCTGGAAGCGAGGCCGAGAGATCGGCGATGACTACCTTTTCACCGGGGGTGAGCCCGGCCTTTATCTGGGTCAAGACGCCACCCACCGCACCGACAACGACCTGGTGCCTCACCTCCTTGCCGTGTGAAAGCAGCTCGACGAAACTTCGAGTCCCTGCCGTCTGCACCGCGCTCGTGGCCACCAGGACGTTCTTGACATCGAAGGTCGCCACCGTGAGGTCGGCCGTCGCGCCGTCTTCGGACATGTCCGTGGGCTTGCCGGTGACACCGATCACGACAGGAAACGAGGCGACGCCCGAACTGATCGTCGCGATGGTGCTGATCGAAACCACGGTGCCAGTCGAAGGTGTGGTGGCCCCGGTGGGAGTGATCGTCACCTGATCACCGACCTTCAGTTCCGAGACCTGGCGGCTGCTCGCGGTCGTGTCGACGTCAAAGGTCGAAGGATTTTCGACATCGATGGCGGCCGTGGAGTCTCCACTCGACGTGCCGGTTGTCGACGCGCCGGCCTGCGCGCTCGCGCCGGGCGTCACGTTGACGGCGGTCACCATGCCATTGATAGGCGACACGAGGCGAGCATCGGCCAAGTTTTGCTCGGCGGTTTCGACCGCGTCCTTCGCCGAGTCGACGGCCATCTCATCGGAGCCAACTTGGTCCGCGTACTGGCCGTCTCGGGCGCCACTCAACGCACTGAGATCCTTTGCGAGCTGGGTCTTATCCGCCGTCACTTTTTGCGCAATCTTGACGGTTCGTTTGGGTGTTCTTGAGTTCGGTCTCGGTGAGCGACACCTCGGCGGACTGCACGGCAGCGTCAGCGTTCAAAGCGGCGGTCTTGTCCTGAGCCACCTGATTCTCGTCAGACGACACCGTGGTTTGATCGCTCGCACACCCGCCAGTCGCCACGCTGTGGACCGCGGCAGTCGATCGACTCCTTTGACTGCGCGGCGTCCAGTGCCGATTGATCGTTACTCACCTGTTCGGCCGCGTTGGTATAGGCGCTCTGAGACGACGAGACGTCCTCTTGGGCGCTGGTCAGACTCAGTTCGTTGGTCGTGGCGTCGTCGTTCATGGCGGCTTCGTCGTTGGACAACGTCGTGCGGTCAGAACTCACGGACTCCTCGTCGGTCGCGATCACCGAGCTCGCCGGCGACTGCGCCGCCGCCAGCGAGGACTCCGCGTTATCGAGAGACTCCTTCGCTCTGATCGACCTGCGAACTCAAGTCAGATGTTTGCAGCGTCGCCAAGACTCTGCTCCCCTCCACTCTCTCTCCCACCTTGGCCGTCACCGACGCCACGGTTCCCGAGGTCGCGAAGTTGAGGTTGGCCTCGGCTACCGGCGCAATCGTGCCCGTCAGCGACGTGGTCTGGACTACTGAGCCGGTCGCTGCCGGCACCGATACGTACTGAGGATTGGTCGACGAGGTAAGCGCGAGTCCTCCCAGGGTGCCGCCAACGGCGACGGCCACGACCGCCGCACCGACGAGCCCGGCCTTCACTTTGGAGCGTGGACCCCACGCCCGTCGCGTCACCACGACACTCGCTTCGGCGAACTTTCATCTGACACAGTAGTCCAACACGACATCCCTTCCACTCCTGGTGGGCTGAGCGCTACTCAGCCTGAAAAGACCCTACGGAGCCAAGAGTTGCGACGTCGTCGGCCAAAAGAGCCATTCGCCTCGTCATATCTCGGGGACCACACGGCCCCGCGATGTCGACCAGGTTATGCTCAGGTATGACAGCCGGCGGCGCGATGACGAGAGCCTCACGGTGACGTACCGTAAGAGCATGAGCCGGGCACCTGATCTCTTGTCGACTTCTCATCTTCACGCGCACGCTCGCACGCTCGGCGCCGGTGCCGCCGAAGTCGCCATTGGCGCGGACCCCGTCATGACCTGGCGCTCGGCCCGCGCACAGCGTGCGGCAACCGCCGCCACGGTCATTGGAGTAGCGAGCGACCTCGCCGCGATCGCCGGCGTCGTGGTAGCGCTGCGCGTCCCGATCGGTGCAGTCGTCCGCGGATCATTTGCTTCGAAGCTTTCGCCCGGCGCTGGCGCCCGAAACCCCCTTCCGCAGAGTTCGGCCACCGGCGGCGTCTGTGGTGAAGAGCGTGACCTTTAACGCGTACGGCTCCTTGACCCTCTTTGAGTGGTCGGCCTTTGGACTCATCGGGCTCGGCATCTGCTCGTTTTTGTCGTGGCGATATCCGCTCTTTGCGTGGCGCATCGGCTTCCTCCGCCGGCACCGATCATCCCGGCCATCGCGATGGGACCACGTGCGACACTTCCGCCCAGTTTTCAAGTCCCGCCCGAGTACTTGGCCCTACTCGTTGTCGTTCTCTGCGTCGCGGGACTTCGCCACAGCCGTGCGGCGCTCTGGTGGATGTGGGCGCTGATGGCTCTGCCTGCGTGGATCTGGCTCGGTCCCGGACTTCTCAAGCCGTCTTCAACGTTGAGGCGGCGCTCATGATGGTGGCCGTAGCGCTTGACGCAACGGGCGCGTCGAATCGCGCACGACGCGAGCTCGCCGTGCAGTTCGAGCGAAACGAGCTCGAAGGAGCGCGCCGCGCGGTCCTCGAAGAACGACCCCGTATCGCACGTGAGATGAACGATGTCGTCGCGCACCACATGTCACTCATCGCGGTGCAAGCAGAAACCGCTCCCTATCGTCTGTAGCGAACTACCCGACTCGGCGCTCGACGAGTTCTCCTCGCGGAGCGCGCACGCCCGCGAAGCCCCCTCGGACATGCGTCGGCTTCTCGGGGCACTGCGCAACGAAGGTCCGGCGGAGCGCGCGCCTCAGCCTCGTCTCAACGACGTACCCGATCTCGTGGCCGCGAGTCAACGCGCCGGAGTCGACATCAGTCTGACGGATGACGGCCCACATTGACACGGTGACCTCGCCAGGAGTGGAACTTTGCGCGTATCGCATTATCAAAGGCACTCTCCAACGCCAACCGTCACGCCCTCGGATCCGAGGTCTCGGTGGTCGTCGAAGGCGATGACGATGCGCTGCGACTTCGGGTGCGAAACGGGACGGGGCTGAACAGGCCGCGACCACGGTCGAGCCGCGCACGGGCCACGGACTGGTCGGGATGGAGCCAGCGAGTCGCCATGCTCGGCGGTGACCTGGTCGCCCAGGAAGATGCGGACGGCGGCTTCGTGGTGGCTGCGGTGTTGCCGTTGCACGCCACGCTCGTGTCTCCCGTGTCGTGATCACGTGTTTGATCGTCGACGATCAGGCCATGGTTCGCGAAGGCTTCGGCGCGCACGCTGAACGCTCAGGACGACATGAGCGTGGTGGGCCAAGCGGCAAACGGGGTGACCGCGGTGGCGCTCTACGAAGAACACCTTCCCGACGTGATCTTGATGGACGTGCGAATGCCGATCATGGATGGGCTCGAGGCCACCCGTCGGATTCTCACCGAACACCGCGAGGAAAAGCCGGTACGGGTCTTGATTCTTACGACCTTTGATCTCGACGAGTACGTCTATGAAGCGCTTCGCGCCGGGGCCAGCGGGTTCCTCTAAAAGGACGCTCCTTCGGCGGAACTGGTGCACGCCGTTCGCGTGGTCGCGGCGGGCGACGCCCTGCTCGCGCCCTCGATCACTCGGCGCCTTATTGCCGATTTCTCGCGCCAGCGTCCAAGCGTCGCGTCCGCATCCACGGTGGAAGAGCTCACGCCGCGCGAGAACGAGATTCTTCGACTTCCTTGTGGCTCAGGGACTTTCGAACGCGGAGATCAGCGAGACACTATCGATCGCCGAGCAGACGACCAAGACACACGTCGGGAGGGTTCTCTATAAGTTGGGACTTCGTGACCGCGCCCAGGCCGTCGTGTTCGCCTACGAGTCTGTGGTTACGCCCGGAGAATGGCCCGACGACCACGCAGAAGGAGTTGGTGTGTGCGCGCCGGGTCGCGCCCAGGGCACGTCTTCGGTGCGGGCCCGTTGGCACTGCGCATACTCGATCCGACAGATCTCGGCTCCGAGGAGACATGTGGCCACCCCGAGATCGAGGTTGCGCCAACGATGAATCGAGCGGTCATAGTGCGGCGCTCGTCAACCGCAGGGACACTGATGACGGCGCCAGCACCAGCGCCGGCGGATCTTCACCACCACGCCATCGGGCGCGAACGTCACGCCCGACACGACGCCGCCGTTGATGGCGATGATGCGGAAAACGCCGTCGTGCTGAGCATCGACGAGAAGACCTCGGTTCAAGCCAAAGAGCGCAAGACCCTTCGACGCCGGTGCGTTCCGACGGCGTGGCTGCCGACCACCCGCGCTTCGTCGTCCACTACACCTCGGCACACGCGAGCTGGCTTAATCAGGTCGAGTGCTTCTTCTCGAACGTCACCGCACGGTGCTGCGACGAGGCGCGTTCTCCTCACGCGAGGACCTCGCCGCGAAGATGCTGGCTTTGTCGAGCACCACTGCAGACTGTTAAGCCCTTCAAGTGGGTCTACGACGCGAAGGTTGCGCCGTGATCTACGTTCTTGGCATTTCTCCTGAGCTTGCCAGCAAATGGGCCTTTGACGTTCTTGGGCTGAACGTACAGGCTCCGCGGAGGCATGACTCGCTGTGGTGCTTTCGTCCTTCGACTGCGTTTCGGGGCTTTCGCTTGCGGCCAATTCCTGGAATCGAAGATCGGAACGCCGAACACACAGGACATACGAAGAAGCCACGGCAGCAAGATGTTGTGAATGCGTTGCTACAGGTTTCTGCTAGCGATAGATGAGGAGGAATGACCATGGAGCAGAAGGTTGATTTTCAGCGGTCAAGTGAGAGTTCCCCTGACTCTTTTATCTCGCCTTTTCCAGGTTGCGCTCTCCCATGACCGCTGATCGTCAGTTGGAAGATATCGGACTCGATGTCGAGGGGCTCAGTACATGACCGCGCGGCTTGCGGTGGCGGTCAATTGATGAAGAGGATCTCGCTGCGCCACACGACGATCGCGCTAGCGGTTATTGCTCTGGGCGTCGCGTTGATGTCCCAGACTCCGGGTGCGGGCGCCTCGTCGACGACGGTGCCGTATCCTATGCTTGGCACGAACCTCACTACCGAGTACGTTGCTGCGAGAATGCAGCCAGCGATCGCGGTCACTGTGAGCGATCCCACCAATACCCCCAATATGGGAGTGTCGGAGTATCTATGGGGCCCCTTGCCAGTTCCGACGTCCGGTAACTGTTCCACTCTCACACTCGCTCAATTTGACACGGAGAGCCCGGGTGTCGGGGTCTATACCTCGATGATCTCTAATCTGTTGGGGACCGTCGTCAGCGCCAGCGGCTCCGTTACTATCACCGGACCCGTTGCCGCTACTGCGGGGTGTTATGGGTGGACTACACCCATAACAGGATCCGCGGAATCAACGTCACCCACCACCACGACGACCACAGTGCCGGTTCTCGTAAAGACGACCATCACGTGCATACGCGGCAAGACCACCAAGAGGGTGACCGCGGTGAGTCCGAAGTGTTCCAGGGGTTACAAAAGAGCCTCGACAATCTTGTGCGTCAAGGGATCGTCGACCAGGAAGGTGACCGCGGTGAGTCCGAAGTGTCCACGCGGGTACAAAGAAAGAAGAGCGCCCCGAAGTCACCCGTGACCCACGACAGGTCTGGCCTCTTGCGGGGACTGTGGAGTGGGGGCGTTAATTAACGCGGACCGAGCGAGCGTTGGCGTCGCCCCGCTCACCATCATTGAAGACAATCCGGTCGATGAATTGAGCGCCCTGCTTTTCGTGTCAGCTGCCGACGATCCGGGCATCGCGGCGTGGAATATTACGGCGACTGATACGCCGGAACGAGCCGCCGCAGCCGCTTTGGACGCGTGGTGGGCTGAAGGTCCTGGACCGTTCGGTGCCGCTCATGGTCACTACGACGACATCGTAAACCCGAATTACACGTCCATTTCCGTCGCGGTAGCGTTCCAACCGGCGGGCACTCCGTTCGGTCCTTGCTGGGTAGTCGTCGCGTCGTTCTAAACGATGTCAACAGCGAACTACCTGTTCTGTAATTCGCCACGCTTCGTATCAAATGAGTCAGAACTCGTATCGGTGGATCGACGTCGGGGATTCGCCGAAAGCCACGGCGCGGGGGGAGTGATAACTGCCCGCACTCGGCGTAGTGCTTCGTAGGCGGCTCGAGTACCCTCCAACGCGACCTCGATGCGACCCACCCCGCTCACCAGCACTTCGTTCTCCGCTCGAAGCTCGGCGATCTCGCCGTGTGCGGCTTCTAGTTCGACCTTCAACCGCTCCACCTCGCCGTTAGCAGCGTAGGAACGCCCGCCTCGGAACGGCTCGTCGAGAATCTCTAAGTCCTGCCTTGTTGAGAGCGTCCACGCTCACGAAGATTCGTTTGTTCTGATCTTCTCGTGGCTCG
Organism: uncultured Acidimicrobiaceae bacterium; assembly: GCA_963849705.1. Taxonomy (GTDB): domain Bacteria; phylum Actinomycetota; class Acidimicrobiia; order Acidimicrobiales; family RAAP-2; genus RAAP-2. The sequence continues at coordinate 9,875 of CAWKII010000002.1, forward strand.
GGAATCAACGCACCGGCCTCGATCAATCGCCGAAGCGTCCCGTGTGACTTGTGGCACGCCCGAGCAGCTTCACTGAGGGTGAGTAGTTTCGTATCCATTGACTAATCATACCAGCGCGATGTTTCATTGTAAAGGATGCTATTTCGCGTATTTGAATACTCTTGTGGAGGATTTTTGAGACAGATTCAGAGGAAATTCTAAAATCTTCTTGCAATTGAGTATACATATGCTACTCTGCACCTCGGGGACTTCAAGTACGAGAGGTAAAATGTCGTATCGACCAGGTGCATGTAGCGAAATACAGTTACAATGGATATACAAAAGTCTATTCGTACCATTCCTCTGTGCAGCCATACTCGCTACGACCATCGGCATTGCCGTCGCTGCCAACACCGCGGGACCCGGCGACGGTACCTACGGCGGCTACACCACCCACTACTGGGGCGCCTACGTTCTCGACACCACTGACGGGACGCTCTACGGCTACTGCGTCAGTCCCGGGAAGGCCAGCCCCGACAACCCGGCGATCACTCATGACACCTACAGCGTCTCTACTGTCTCCAACGCTTCGGAAGCGACACTTGGTTGGCTCGGCGCCCAGACGGCTAGTGGCGCACTCGGCCTGAGTGCGGACGACCTCGCCGGCGCAATCTCGATGCTCGCGTACAACACCTTTGGCGGCGGCAGTATTGACGACGGTCCGGTGTCCGCGGCATCGATTAACACGGTGACCAACTTCATCGACAACTATCCCGGTACGTGGACCATTAGCGCAACGCTTCAGGCATCGCCTGCGGGCGGGTACGTGGCCGGCACTACCTACACCGGTGAGGTCCACGTCGCGGCCGGCAACGGCAACGCGGTCCCGAACGTTCAGATCCTCAGCCCCGCCGTCGGCGGGGCGGGGGAGTTCAGTTCGTTCGCCTGGACCAATGCCACCACCGGGGGAGGCGGGAATGCGTCCTTCACGTGGACCGACAACAACGCCGGCGACTCCTTTTCTGCCAGCTTCACCTCCCGTTACGGCCTGCCAACGGGTCTTGCCGACCTGGGTGTGGCTCCGGCCGGCTCCGGCGGACAAACCATGGTGCTTGGAGTTACGCGCAACAATGCCTCCGCGACTGTCAATGGCACGACTGCCTCTGGCATTACGGTGAGTCCGACCGTCACGGTGTACCTAATCAAGGTGGCCACTGGTGACCCCACTGACACGCCGGTCGCCGGCGCGGTCTTCAACATCGCCAACGCCAGCGGAACCGTCTTGTATACCGGCGTGACAACTCAGACCACTCCGGTAGAGATCGATGCTCTGGTTCAACCAGCCGGGATGACGGCCAACACCACCTACGAGGTGATCGAAACGGCGGCGCCCCCGGGCTACACGCTGCCGACCGACAACGTGACCTCGTTCACCACGCCCGCCAGCGGGGGAACCATGACGGTCACGGTCGCCGACCCGGCCACAGTGGTCCCGCCGCCTCCTCCACCCGTTGTCAATCCCTCGGTGTACTTCATCAAGGCGTCGACTACCGACCCCACCGATACCCCGATAGCCGGAGCCGTCTTTTCGTTGGCCGACGCCGGCGGCAACATTCTCGCGACCGGGATCACGAGTGCGACCACTCCCGTGGAGATCGACCAGGACGTGACCGGCGGCATGGTTGCGGGCTCAACGTACGAACTCATCGAGACAGCCGCCCCCGCCGGTTACTACGTGCCGACGAACAACGTGACCTCGTTCACGATCCCCGCCGGGGTCGGCAGCTACGAGGTAGTCGTCGACGATCCTCCCAACCCGACCTCGACCATCGCCACGCAAGTGACCGTCGATTCAGGACTGCCGGGCACCGTGCTGTCCGATGACGTCACCATTTCGGGCGACGACGGGGAGCCTGGCGTCATCTCGGCGACGCTGTATGGTCCCGTGGCCCCGCCCGCCTCCAGATAGTTGCAGCGATCTCACGCTCGCCCAGTGGGAAGCGGGCGCGACTCAGAACTTCAGCGTTGACATCACCGGCAACGGCACCTACACCGTGACCGGCCCGACCGCGACGTCGGCCGGCTGCTACGGCTGGAGCGACACGGTCACGCTGACGCCCTCGAGCACGACGAGCTCTTCGCCACCGACCGACCCCGGAGAGTCCACCTCGATCACGGTCCCGGTGTACTTCATCAAGGCCTCGACCTCCGATCCCACCGACACGCCGGTCGCCGGCGCGGTCTTCTCGCTGGCCAACGCCAGCGGCACCATGCTGGCGACGGGAATCACCAGTGCCGCGGTCCCGGTGGAGATCGATCAACTCGTCACTGGCGGCATGGCCGAGGGGTCGACGTACGAATTAATCGAAACCCAGGCGCCCCCCGGTTACTACGTGCCCACGAATAACGTGACGACGTTCACGGTTCCCAGTGGCGTCACCTCGTACACCGTGCTCGTAACCGACTCGCCAGTCCCCACGCCAACGCTCACTACGCAGGTCGCCGCGGATTCGGGACCGTTGGGCACCGTATTATCCGATGACGTCACGGTCTCCGGCGACGACGGGGAGCCCGGCGTCATCTCGGCGACGCTTTACGGTCCCGTGGCCCCACCGGCCTCGATGAGTTGCAGTGACCTCACGCTCGCCCAGTGGGAAGCGGGCGCGACGCAGAACTTCAGTGTTGACGTCACCGGCAACGGCATCTACACCGTCACGGGGCCGGCCTCGACGTCAGCCGGTTGCTACGGCTGGAGCGACAGCGTCACGCTGACGCCCTCGGGCGCCACGAGCTCCTCGTCACCGACCGACCCCGGAGAATCCACGTCGATCACCGTGCCGGTGTACTTCATCAAGGCCTCGAGCACCGATTCCACCGACACGCCGGTCGCTGGCGCGGTCTTTTCCCTGGCCAACGCCAGCGGCACCGTGTTGGCGACGGGGATCACCAGTGCTGCGGTCCCGGTGGAGATCGATCAACTGGTCGCGGGCGGCATGGCCGAGGGATCGACTTGGGAGTTGATCGAAACTCAGGCCCCTCCGGTTACTACGTTCCCACCAATAACGTGACGACGTTCACGGTCCCGAGCGGCGTCACCTCGTACACCGTGCTCGTGACCGATCCGCCGATGCCCACGCCCGCGCTCGCGACACAAGTCGGTGCGCCAGTCGTGAGTGTCGCCACCACCGCGCTGAGCGACACGGTCACCGTCTCGGGCGACGACGGGGAGAACGGCGTCATCTCGGCGACCCTGTACGGGCCCGTCGCGGTGCCCAGCTCCATGAGCTGCAGCGACGTGACCCTCGCGCAGTGGGAAGCGTCAACGAGCCAGACCTACTCCGATCGACATCACCGGCAACGGCCCCGTCGTGATCACCGGCGCCGTTCCGAGCTTGACGGGTTGCTACGCCTGGGGCGAGAGCCTCACGTTGACCCCCTCGAATGCGGTGGCGACGTCCCTGCCCACAGTGTCCACCGAGTCGTCGTTGGTGACGATCCCGGTGTCGTTCATCAAGGCCTCGACCACCGATCCCACCGACACACCGATCGCCGGCGCGGTCTTCACTCTCGAATCGAGTAGCGGCGTGGTGTTGGCGACGGGTCTCACGAGTGGCACCAGCGCCGTCGCGATCAATGCCCCCGGGGTGTACTTCATGCAGGGCGCCACGTACGAGCTGGTCGAGGTCACGGCACCCCCCGGCTACTACGTTCCGACCAACAACGTGACCACATTCACGGTCCCGTCGGGCGCGACGACGTATATCGTGCTCGTCACCGATCCGCCGATGCCTTCGCCCGCCCTCAGCTCGCAGGTGAGTGCCAAAAACCAGAGGCCGGACACGCCGCTCACCGACTCGGTCGTCGTGGTCGGTGACGACGGCGAATCCGGCTTCATTCAGGCCGTGCTGTACGGGCCCGTGGTACCGCCGACCTCGATGAGATGCAGTGACCTCACGCTCGCCCAGTGGGAAGCGGCCGCGACCCAGATCATCACTGTCGGAATCGACGGCAACGGCACCTACAGCGTCACCGGCCCGAGTGAAACCGCGACGGGCTGCTACGCCTGGGCGGACAGCTTGACCCTCGACCCGTCGGGTGCGAGCGCCACGTCGTCGCCCCTCGAGGCAAGCGAACAGACGTTGGTGGCGGTCCCGGTGACCTTCATAAAGACGTCAACCACGGACCCGACCGGTACGCCCATCGCCGGCGCGGTCTTCACGCTTGAATCGAGCAGCGGCGTGGTGTTGGCGACGGGTCTCACGAGTGGCACCGGTCCCGTCGCGATCGATGTCCCTGGTCTCTACTTCATGCAGGGCGCGACCTACGAACTGATTGAGACCCGGGCCCCCAGTGGCTACTACATTCCGGTCAGCAACGTGACCTCGTTCACGATCCCCGCGGGCTCGGCGACGTTCAACGTCATCACGACTGATCCACCCATCCCGCTGCTCAGACCGGCCTCGGTTGTCTCGCAGATTCGCGCGCGGTACTTGACCCCCGGCGGCCACGTGGCCGACAGCATCGACGTCACCGTCGATGACGGAGAGCCCGGAACGATCACCGGCACGCTGTACGGTCCGGTGGCGCCACCGACTTCGATGAAGTGCAGTGACCTCACGCTGGCTCAGTGGGAAGTCGCGCCCACGCAGGTCTTCACCGCCGTGCTCGACGCCAACGGCACGGGCACGGTGATGGGGCCAGTGCCGACGCAGGCCGGATGCTACGGCTGGGCCGAAACGGTCTCACTCACGGCCTCGGGGGCGACTACGAGCACGCCGCCGACGTCGGCCAACGAGCAGGCGTTCGCCAGCGTCAGCGGCTCCGGCAACGGTGCTGGTGGAACGGGCTCGGGCGACTCCACGACCAGTATCAACACCGGAGGTCCGGTGTTGGCCGGAATGAACAAGACACTGCTGGCGAGCGGACTGGCACTCCTTGCGCTGGCCGTGTTGTTCATCGACCTCGACCGCAGAGCGTCGAAGCGCCAGGGGCTAGGACCATGAGCGTCCTTCGACGAACGGCAGTCGCCTGCGCGGCGGTGGGCCTGGTGCTGGTAGGGGTGGCGGTGGTGAGTCGCCCCCTCGCCAGTGCACCACTGGTGCAGCATCCCTTCGCGCTAAAGAGCGCGGCCAGCGCTGCCGGTACAGCCCGCCGGCGCGAGGGTCGTCGCCGACCACCTGGTGATCCCGTCGCTGCACGTCGACGCGTTGGTGCGCACGACGTCGATCGTGGATCACGAACTCGTTATCCCGGGCGACGTGCACGACGTGGGCGAGTGGGGGCGCAAGGCGAACGCGGGCACCACCATCCTCGCGGGACACGTCAACTGGGTCGGCCAAGGCCCCGGTGCACTGGCGAGCCTCGCCGATATTGCTCCCGGGGCCACGGTGTACTTGGCCAATCGCGCGGGCGTCGTGAGCGTGTGGAGCGTCGTAAGTCTGCGCTCGGTCGTCGAAGAAGGATCTGCCCGAGGCGCTGTTCGCGAGCGGCGGAGCCCGTCGACTGGTGCTCGTCACCTGCGGCGGCGCGTTCGACGCGGCGACTCACCAGTACGCCGACAACGTCCTCGCTACCGCCGTGCCCGCGCGAACGCGCGCAACGAAGATCGCAACCCGCACCCATGTGGCGGAGCAACAAGCCGCGAGCGTGGCGCAGGACTTTTCTCCCCCTTGGCCTGCGCCACGCTCTCGGAACCCTTCGCTCGAAGCGACGGAGCGACCGTGAAGAAGGTGCTCCTTCTCGCGGCACCGCTCGCGTTGTTCGTGGCCGCTCTCCTGGGCCTCGTCATCCTGTTCAGCACGGTGGGCGGGACGGCCCAGGCTACGGCCTGCACGTTGTCCGCGCTCTCCACGACGAAGACAACGGCTACCACGACGTCAGCCACCACGACCACGACGACGCCTTCCTCGAACGCGAACTGTGGCGCGGCGGCGCCCGCCACCTTGCCGACCTCACCGGTCGTCAACAACGGACTGCCCGCCAACTACGTGATTCCCGCTGACGCGACGGCCGCCGAGACGGTGGCGATCACCTACGCCCTGGCCCAGCTCGGCAAGCCGTACCTCTGGGGCGGTGCCGGTCCCGCGGCCTTTGACTGCTCGGGTCTCACCATGATGGCCTGGGCTCAGGCCGGGGTGACGCTGCTGCACTACACCGGCGATCAGATCAACGAAGGCGCCGCCGTCAGCCTCGTACGCGGAGATAGCACCCGGCGACCTCGTCCTCGTGCCCGGCAGCGACGGAACTATCGCGAACCCCGGCCACGTCGGGATCTACCTCGGCGACGGGCTGGTCGAGTCCGCGGTCGACGTGCGCTATGGCGTGATCGTCCAGCCGTACTCGTACTTCGTCAGTGGCGGGCTGTCGGGAATACGCCATGTGGGCTAAGCGGATCTCGACGCGCGCGAAATTCGCACAGAAGAAAGTCATCCACACAGAGGAGCAACAGTGATTACACAATTCGCATCAGCCCGGCTCATGGCCAGCGGCGTGACGGTGACGCCGAACAGCACGGCGATACCCGGCATCAACACGTTGTCGACGCTCGTGGGTTCACTCATGGCCTTCGGTCTCGTGCTCTCGCTGGCCGGGTTCGTGGGGTGCGCGATTGTGATGGCGATTGGCCACCACAGCGCCAATCCGCAGTGGTCCACGAGAGGCAAGATGGGACTGCTCGTGTGCCTCGTCGCGGCCCTGCTCATCGGCGGCTCGGACTTGCTGATCAACACCTTCTTCAACCTCGGCACGACTCTCAGCTAATGAGAAACGTCGGGCGAACTGCGCGCGCGAAACTGGTGATCGCGGCCCTCGCGGTCGGGGTAGTCGGTGGTGTGCGCTCATCGCCCTCTCGGGCTCGTCGGCGCCAGCGACGCGCACGGCGAAGACACGACCCGGGTCCGCCATCACGCACGGTACCGCGACCACGTACCGTCCGCTACGGATCACGCCCCCCCAGACGGCGGTCGAGCGGACGGTCAATCAAGCGTTAGAACAGAGCTCGAACCTCGATGGTCTCGCGGCCTTGGAGGCGTCGAGGTTCCCTTCGCCCGCCACGGGCGCGGCGTTCCCGCCCGTCGAGGCGGCCGACACGCGCTCTCCGACTGCGTACGCCTTGGCCTTTACGCAAGAACTCTTGGACCTGGATTTCGCGACGTCCTCGAGAAATGAACTGCTGGCGTGGGCGAGCTACAACAACGCGCCCAACACGACAATCGACATACCGGCGTCATCAGAGCTGAAGGTGCTGCCCGACTCACTCACGACGAGTCCGGCCCTGGTGCCCACGCGGTCCCAGTGGGCCACTAACGCGGTGGCGCGAACGGTGTGGCGCGTCAGCGGTCTGGTGATCTCGGTGAGTCCCACCTGGACCCAGGCCCTGAGCGCGGGTTGGAAGTCGGTCGACCCACTCATGGTGATCTACGACGTGTCGGGAACGCTCACGGTTACGACCCCTGGTCGCACACCAGTAGTTAAGTCGATCGCCTTCGGGCTCACGCTCGGGGGAGCGTCCCGGCACGCCGGTTACGGCGCCGTGGCGGTAGATGACTGGACGGTCAATTAAATGGCGTGCAACTCCCTCAATCCCATCTGCGACGTCGCTTCGGCGATTGGCAGCCTGGGCTCAACCGTGACGAGCTCGGTGTTCAACAGCGTCGCGTCGGCCTTTGGCAACACCGCCGACTCCGCCATCAACTGGCTCTGGCAGCAGTTGTCCACGTCAACGTCGATCTCGCTCGGCGGCGCGAATTTTGAACTCGACCTGGGCATCGTCGCATCCATCGCCGTCGTTGTCTGTCTCGGGCTCTTCGTCATCCAAATGGCGCTGTCGGCACTCAAGCATGACGCCGGCGGCATTGGTCGAGCGCTGCGCGGCTTAGTCATCGCCACCGTGGGGTGCGCGATCACCCTGGCGAGTCTCGACGTCCTGCTGGGCGCCGTCGATCAACTCTGCGTGGGGGTGGTGAAGATCGCGACCGGCGGCACCATAGCGACCATGGGCACCAAGATCATCGGTGGCGCGGTCTTCACGACGGCCCTCGCGAGCCCGCCGGCCATTTTGATCCTCTCGCTGGTGGCGATCTGCGCGGTGGCGATCGTGTGGTTCGCGCTGGTCATCAGAAAAATGCTCATCATCATCACCGCCATCTTCGCGCCGCTGGCCTTCGCCGGTAGCGTCGCCGATCTCTCGCGAGGTTGGGTGCGCAAGTGGCTCGAAGCCGTGCTCGCGCTGGTCTTCTCCAAGCTGATCCTGATCATCATCTTCATCATCGGGCTGGGGGTGTTAGGTGGCATGGGCTCACCGAGCGCGGCCACGCCACTGAGCGCGATCACCGAGGAGATCACTGGGCTTCTCATCCTTCTGGTCGCGGGATTCTCACCGTGGATGGCGCTTCGAATTGTGCACTTTACGGGTGACCACGTCGCCACCATGGCGGGATCTGCGTCCCACGCCAGTGCGGGAGCGTCCACGGTGGTGGGTGCGCCCCAGAAGGCCGCGCAGATGAAGTATTCAGCGATGATGCTGTCGGGAGGCCGTTCGGGATCAGTGGCGCCGCCACCCGGCTCGGGATTTGGTCCTCTGGCTGGCGGCGACGGGTCAGCCAGAGCGGGGGCTAGAGCGGGCGCGTCCGCTGGCGCGGCGACCGGAGCTGCAACTGGCGGCGCAACACTCGCGACGTCAGCGGGCGTGGAAGCGGGAAAGAGGGTCCACGCCGCCGCCACGAATGGCGCCGAGCACGGTACGGCGGCTGAGAAGTCAGCTGGAAGCGGCGCGAACGCGTCGGGTGACGCCCCGCGTCGCAGCGATGGTTCCGGCCAGACGCCAGCACCGCAGTCGAGCGCGCCCAGCTCCGCGACCGGTGACTCGTCGGCGTCGCGTTCGACGCCTGAGTCCCACCCCGCGACGCACCGACGTCGCACCGGCGACCCCATTGGCCCCGCAACGCGCACCGCACTCACCACCGCCACTCGCGTCGCCGGCACCGACTTCTCCATCCGTGCCACCACCTCCCTTCCCCGTTAGTCCTCCCGAGTCGCGAGAGCAGTAGATCATGACCACTGCCACGTTCACTCCGACCACGGTGCGTTTTCCCCGACGTTCCACGCGCGGGTTGATGCTGGGGTTTTCGGCGCCGCGCTGCGTCGCACTGGGTCTGGGCGCACTGACGGTGTTGGCGGGCCTGCTCGCCGGTGGCGGGCCGGGGCTTCTCTTTAGCGCGCCCCTCTGGACGCTGTTCGTAGCACTCGCGTTCGTCACGCGCAAAGACCAGCCTCTCGTTGAATGGATTCCTTTGGTAGTGCACTGGTCGTTTCGAGTGTCGATGAAACAGACGAGCTACCGAGCGAGGGTGATGGCACCACGCCCGGCGGGCACGATGGCCCTGCCGGGCGACGCGGCGGCGCTGCGGTTCTACAACGATCCCGAATCGAGAACGTGTTTGATTCACGATCCCCACCGCCAGACGTTGTCGGCGGTGCTCGCCATCTCGCATCCGGCGTACGTGCTGCTGGCTCCGATCGATCAGGTGAACCGGGTGTCGAACTGGGGGCGCGTCATCGCGTCGCTCGCCCAGACGGGCACGTGTTCGGTGTTGCAGATCTTGGAGTCGACGATTCCCGACCCCGGGACGAAGGTCGCGCAGTGGTACGCCATGAACGCCACGCACCGCGACGACTGGTCCAACGCGGAGTATCAGGCGTTGCTCGCTCAGTCGTCGTTCGGATCCTCTACTCATCGCACGACCATCACCATCACCCTCGACATGAAGAGAGCCGCGCCAGCTATTCGCGGCGCGGGACGTGGCCTCAAGGGCGCGGCGCACGTGCTGCGCATCGACATGTCCGTGCTCGAGCACGGGTTGCGGGCGGCCGACCTGCGTCTCGGCGGCTGGCTGGGCGAGGCGCAGGTCGCCGCGATGATTCGCCAGGCCTACGATCCCACGACCGAGCTCGACGCCCACAGTCCTGGAGCGACGCTCGTCTCGGCGGGACCGGTAGCCCTCTCGGAGCACTGGTCCTTCCTGCACCACGACTCGGGTTATTCGACGGTCCTGTGGATCAGCGAGTGGCCCCGGATCGAGGTGGCGCCGCACTTCTTGCACGCGCTCATCTTCGCCCCCGATATTCGAAAGTCGCTGTGCCTGCTCGCCCGGCCCCTGGGCACGGCCGAAGCCCTGCGAGCGCTGCGCAAGGAAAAGACCGAAGCGATCACCGACGCCGGGCACAAGGCCAAGGTCGGTCAAGTGCAGGACCTCTCTGACGTCCAGGAGTACAACGACTTGCTCGAGCGCGAGCAGGCCCTGATCGGCGGTCACGCCGACGTGCAGTTCAGCGGACTGATCACCGTCACCGCGAGCAGCGAAGAAGGACTCACGCAGGCCGTCGCGCTGATCGAGCGCTCCGCCGGTCAGTCGGGGTGCGAGACACGGGTGCTCTACGGGCGCCAGTCGCAGGGTTTTGTTGTCGGGGCGTTGCCCCTCGGTCGCAGTGTTTTTTAAGAGAAAAGGGTGGTACGACATGTCACGACGTAAAGATAGGGCAGCACAGCAGACCGAGATCGAACGGCTGACGGCGGCGATCGCGACGCCGTTGTTGGCCCGCGTGCCCGGCTCACATCACGTCGTCGTCGCGTGCCCGAAAGGGGGCACCGGCAAGACCACGACGGCGGCGATGTTGGGTCTCAACCTCGCCGACGTGCGAGGAGAGATCGTGAGCGTCGTGGACGCGAATCCCCACATGAGCACGCTCCGTCGACGTTTGGTGTCGCCGGCCGTGCCCCCGACTCGTCCCTTCGTGGAACTGTGCGCGCGAGCTCTCGACGAGGACGTCCTGCCCGAGTGGTCCGCTCTGGCGCCCTACACCGACGTGGTCGCTCGGCTCCGGGTTCTCAGCAATCAGACGGCCGACCCCGCCGAGGTAGAGAGTCTCACCTTCGCCGAGTTCGAAGCCGGCATTGCGCTGCTGCGCCGCGCGGCCCAGATCGTCATCTCCGACATGGGCACCTCGTCCACCGGCCCGGTCGCCGTCGCGGCGATGGAGACGGCGAACACGCTCGTCTTTGCGACCGAGTTGGCGCAGGACTCCCTCGAGCTCGCGATTGAAATGGTGAGCGCGTTGGCCGGTCAACCGCTCAGTTACCGGCCCGATCCTGATGACTGGTCGGCGGTGTCAAACGGCCGGTTCGCGCCCTTGGTGCAGGGGGCGATCGTCGACCATCGCGCCAGGTCGCGGCGACCGTGATCCCGCAGATCTGACTGCGCTCATCGACTGGTTGCGTGCCGTGTGCGGGGGCGGGGTCTTCATTATCAACAAAGACGATCACCTGGCGTTGGGTGATCTGATTGTTCCGAGCGCTCTGCAGTCGGAAACGACCATCGGGCACCTCGGCGTAGCCGCCGCCGTGGCCGCGCGATTCCCGCTAGCCCCGGCGTAGTTCGTGCTACCCGAGCTACCTCCGAGGCCAGAAGAGTGGAATCCCGTTCCGCCGCCGGCCGAACGCGCGTGGACCCGCCGGACGCTGTGGATGGCGGTCGGGGCGGTACTCGCGGGGCTGGTGGCGGTGTTCGTGGTGGTGACGCTCATCCATCCCGAGATCACCCGCGAGGTGTTCGGGTCGCCGCCGACCACGACGACGGTGCCGGCGACCACGACCACGCTCACCGGTACGACAACCACGACGCCGCCGCCGACTCATCACTCGATAACACCCGTGGCGCATCCGGCGACGACCACGCCCACTCTCGTCGCGGCGCATCAGATCAGTTCGTCAATCGACGCGAGCGCGTCCAGCCCCGGCGAAGTGATGGTGAGTGTCACGGTCACCACGGACGCCGATCACGTCACCGGAACGATCTACGGCACCAGTTCGTCGGGCGACACGACCGCCACGTTCGCCGGACCGGTGGTGCATGGCACGGCCACATTCCAGGCCACGCTCGATCTCGAACTGCCCGCGTCGGTCTACGCGGTAGTGGTGTCGTCGCTCGGGCACCGTCACCACGTCCACGGTGCCGCTCAGTTAGGAGTTGACGTGACCACACGAAAGAAGCAATCGGTCGCCAGCCCCACGAGGGCACCGATCCCGCCGATCCCGGCGTTGCTGCAGCCACGAACAGTGGGGCTCTCCGAGGGGCGCAACCGCTCACTCTCCCCAAAGTCCCTGATGGCGTTTCGGTACCTACGTCCCACTCGACGGACGAAAAGCCCGCACAGGCCATCCTCGACGGAGGAACGTCCCTCGGTGGCGCTCTGTACGGGGAACCCGGCACCGCGCGACGCGCGAGACGCGCGCGAGCGCGTGCGGTGGCGAAGATCACCGGTGCCGAACAGGTGGCGGCGCGCGAGGACGAGAAGCGAGCCCGACGCCAACTGCGCGAGGAAGCTGCGGCGGCAGCGTACCTGCCCCGCAACGGCGAGGACGGTGGCGATGCGCTGCGCACGTATCGAGCGCTGAAAGTGGAACCGCACAGTGCGACCAGCGAAGTCCTAGCGGGCGCGTACCCGTTCCTCGCCGAGAGCGGACTGGGTAGTCAGGGCATCCTGATCGGTCAAGACGCGTGGAGCGGCGCGGGCTTCGTCTACGACCCGTGGGTGTTCTACCAGTTGGGGATTCTCACCAATCCGAACTGTCTGCTCGCCGGCGTCGTCGGCCGAGGCAAGAGCACCCTCGCTAAGTCCATCGCGACACGTTCTATTGCCTTCGGCAGGAAGTGCTACGTGCCAGGTGACCCCAAGGGGGAGTGGACGACGGTCAGTCGCGCTGTGGGCGGCCAGGCCATTGAACTGGGCGGCGGGACGATGGCCCGACTCAACCCGCTCGATGAAGGTCCGAGGCCCGAGTACCTGACCAGTCAGGACGGAGTACGCGAGCCCGTCACCGACACGGCGTGGTTCGAGCTGGTGCAACAACGACGCCGCGATCTGTTGCGCTCGATTACTGAAGCGGCCCTCGGTCGCGCCATGGCGCCGGTTGAATCCACCGCACTCTACGCCGCTCTCGATGAAGCAGTGCGCACGAACGCGTTGCCGGTTCTCCCGCACGTGGTGACGGCCATGTTCGACCCGCCGAACGACGTGATCGGCTCCAGTCGCGCGCAGTTGATTGATGACGGACGTGAGGTCGCGCACGCGGTCAATCGGCTGGTCGGCGGTGACCTCGGCGGACTGTTCGACGGACCATCGACGGTGCGCTTTGACGCGGACCTCCCCATGGTGAGTCTCGACCTCAGTCGCATTGCCGGATCGGACGCGAAGATCGGCATGGTCATGACGTGCGCGAGTTCATGGATGGAGGCGGCCCTGCAAGACCCCGCGGGCGGACCGCGCTGGGTCATCTATGACGAGGCGTGGCGGGTGTTAAAGCAGCCCGCGCTGCTCGCACGAATGCAGTCGCAGTGGAAGCTCAGTCGGGCCCTCGGGATTGCCAACCTCATGGTGATCCATCGACTGAGCGATCTCGACGCCGTGGGCGACGCGAACTCCGAGTCGCGCAATCTCGCTCTGGGCTTGTTGGCGGACTGCTCGACCAAGATCATCTACGCCCAAGAGCGAGGCGAAGACGCCAAGACCGGCGCGGCGCTCGGGCTGTCCTCGACGGAGATTGACCAACTCGCCAGTCTGGCTCGCGGCGAAGGACTCTGGCGAATTGGCGAGCGTTCCTTTGTCGTGCGCCACGTCTGCACGCCGGGTGAGCTGGTCCTCTTCGACACGAACCAGAGGATGGGACAAAAAAGTGACGAGTTCCCGTCTTCTTTGACCGAAGACTCGGGAACCGGAGAGCAGGTGGGGCGATGACACAAGTTGGAGTCCTGGGTTCACGGATTCGGTACTCGCCGGTGCTCAAGGTCGCGGTGATCTAATGAGCACGGCACGCGACAGCACCGACCTATACCTCGGACTGATTTTCGGAGCCATCATTCTCGTCTTGCTCTTCGTTGCGGGCGGCCTGCTCTCGGCGTTTCTGTCCGGCCACGGGTTCCCCGTGCATTTCGCGCGGGGAGCGATCACGGCCGATCGCGCACGCCGGTGATCCGTCGTTCGCGTGGAAGGTGCCGGTCGGTCCCGCGTGGCTGTATTGGACGATGACCACGAGTGTGCGTGATGGGCGGCGGCGTGGGCATCGTGGTCGCGGTCCAGTTCGTGAAGCACGAGGGACGCCGAAAGGCCGACGACCCGACGCAGCTACTCGGCCTGGCCGACCGCCACGACGTTGTCGCGGCGGCGGGGGCGAAGCACCTGCTCGCCCGGGGCTCGGTGTTGCGGCCCTCGGTGTTAAAGCCGGTGCCCAACGATCTCGGACTGTTTCTCGGGACGAGTCGCCGCGTCGACTGCTACGCCAGCGTCGAGGACTCGATGGTGATCCTCGGACCCCCGCGCAGCGGCAAGGGTTTCAACCTGGTGATCCCCTTCATCCTCGACGCGCCCGGTGCGGTGGTCACGACCAGCACCCGACCGGACAATCTGGCGGCGACGATGACGGCACGCGCGAGGCGTGGACCGGTGGGGGTCTTCGACCCGCAGGGTCTCGCGAGAGGAGTATCCGGCGGGTTGCGTTGGTCACCAATACGAGGATGCGAGCACCCCCAAACGGCGATGACGCGCGCGAGTGCGCTCTGCGCTGGTGCGGCCGCAGGGGTGAGGGAGGCGAACTTCTGGCAGCAACAGACCGAGGTGGTCGTGCGCTGTCTCTTGCAGGCCGGCGCGGTGGACGGCCGCACCGTGAGCGATCTCTACCGCTGGAGCCTGTCGCCCGATGAGGCCAAGGAGGCGGTGGAGATACTGAAGGCGTCGAGTCGCCGCGACGCCACTGTGGGGCCACGCGTTGGGATCGGTTGTCGGGCTCGAGGAGCGCCAGCGCGCCAATATCTGGTCGGTGGTGGCGTCGGTGTTCGCGCCGCTCGCGAGTCCCCAGGTCATCGAGCAGCTCACCCCGGCCGCGGGCGCGGAGTTTCACCCCGCGACGTTTCTTAGAGAGAACGGCACGCTCTATCTCTTGGGAACGAGCTCGGGCGCGTCGGCGACCGCGAACTTCGTGTCGGCGCTGATCGAGGACGTGGTCGAGACCGCGCGCCAGTTGGCGGGCGGCTCGGCCGGGGCCCGGCTGGACCCGCCGCTCGCGCTGATCTTGGACGAGGCGGCGAACTACCCGCTGCCCGTCGCTCGGTGCGCTGATGAGCGAGGGTGGCGGTACCGGCATCACGACGGTCGCGGTGCTGCAGTCCCTGGCCCAGGCGCGGGACCGATGGGGTCACGAGCAGGCTCAGGCCATCTGGGACTCGGCCATCGCCAAGGTCATCCTCGGTGGATCGAGTAACGCGAGCGACCTGCGCGATATCGCCCAGCTGATCGGCGAACGCGACGCCCAGGAGGTCTCGACCACGCACCAGGCCGGCGGTGGGCGCAATGTCTCACAGACCACGCGCCAACGCTCCATCCTGGACCCGAGCATGATCCGGTCCATCAAGGTGGGCCACGGCCTCTTGATGCTTCGCGCGGCCAAGCCGATCATGTTGACGCTGAAGCCCTGGACGGCACGCGCTGACGCCAAGGAACTGAGACTCGAACGCGAGAGCGTGGAGGAGTCGCTGCGCACCGGGGCACTTCACGAGTCGCCACTACGGGTCGGGGGCACCCATGCCTGAGCGCCGCGTCGGCATCGAGGCGATTCACCGCGCGGACAACTCGTCTCACGGGCGGCGAGCTGAGATCTCTCGTCACCACGCGCGGAAGAGAGACGTGATGGCCGCCGAGACCCATCAACACGACGTCGTGCGCCGTTCCCTTGAGCAGCGTCAGCGAGCGGGCGACGCGCGAGAGTGCCGGTGAAGAGGTCGAAGCTCCCATCCACTGGCCTAGCCTCGCGGCACTCAACGCGCAGCGCGAGTGGCCCAAGTTCTCTGCGTGGGTCGGCGAGCTGCGGGATCGCTACAAGGGACTCGACAGCTACGTCGTGCCGGCGTGCTGGTACGAGCACGAGTCACTCGTCATGGCGCTACAGGCACTACGGGACCACGAACGAGTGGCCTACGCGAAGTCCTCGCCCGCGTCATCGGGCACGGACTGGCACCGCGCGTACCGCGATATTACGGCGCTGCTGCGAGCGTTCACCGCCGACCTGCGCTGTGGTCACGGGCCCGAGAGCGCCGAACCAGGAGCGTTCGACACGTTCGTGGCGGCGGACGTGGCGCGGCGACGTCGCCAGGCGACCGCCGCG
The DNA here is from genome assembly GCA_963849705.1 of uncultured Acidimicrobiaceae bacterium. Classification (GTDB taxonomy): domain Bacteria; phylum Actinomycetota; class Acidimicrobiia; order Acidimicrobiales; family RAAP-2; genus RAAP-2. The sequence continues at coordinate 26,064 of CAWKII010000002.1, forward strand.
GCGTTGGGTCAATCAGAGCAGAGCCCACTACTGGGCTAGAGAGAAGGAGACGGGCATGGCCGTAGCAACGACATGGACAGTGCACCACCGGTGCGGACACGATCAAGATCACGACTTATCGAAGAAGCCGCCGTCAGAGCGCACGGGTCTGGCGCATTGGCTGGGCCAGCGGGACTGCTCCGCGTGTTGGCGCGCCGGGCGCGGAGAGAATCAGGCGAGGGAAGAGTGGCTCGCCGAGCAGCGTTCGAAAGAGTCGACGGAGATTGACGTCTGGGAGCGCCGGGCGCAGATGCCCGAACTCGTGGGAACTGAAAAGGCGGTGGCCTGGGCGGTACGCGTGCGCTACACCCTGATGAGCGAGGCCTACGACTGGCGCCTCGATCGGGAGTGGTCCGAGGAAGAGTTTGCGATTCGACTCGAAGCACCGGCGCGTGAGCGCGTCAGCGCCTCGTGGTGGATCGACCAGCGCGACAGCGCCCCCGAGGACCTCGAAGAGCTGTTGACCGATGGCATCTCCACGGGTGACGCGAGGTTCGCAGCTACTGACGGTGAAGTGCCATCAGCTGATGAGTGAGATTATTACCCTCACCGTGGACGGTAAGGAGCGCGAGTACCGCGTCGTCCTCGCCAACGGCGTCCCGGTGGTTGTTGGTTACGGGGCGAATTTGGCCTACGCCGACCTGTCGGGGACGGATCTGACGGGGCTGGATCTCTCGCTCGCGAACCTGCGCGGAGCGGAATTAACCTTCGCCAAGTTGTCAGGCTGCAATCTTTCTTTCGCCGACTTGAGCGACGCGAACGCTTTCGGGACAGACTTTCGAGGGGCCAACCTGCGCGGGGCGGTGACGCGTGACGCGTGTCTGGACATGGCGGATTTGCGTGGGGCGACCTACGACAAACGATGGGTTCGAGGTGCCTTCATCTGCGACGAGCTGACGCCGGAGTATTTGCGCACGTTGGGCGTCCCGTCGTCGGTCGAGCTGGCGGGTACCGAGCAGTCGCCGTCGCGCGCCGAACCGGCCGCCGAGACGGTGGAGCAGACTTCCCTGCTCGAGCCGACAGCCGCAGTCGCCGACGAAGGGAACAACCAGACGGTGAGGCGCGACGTCGACGTCAACGGAGTGCCGGACACGCTCGATCAGGACGACGTGCTGGCTGACGCCCCCTCGGCGCACGTCTCGGCACCGCCCACCCAAGCCAACGAATCACGAGGAGGTCGTATGCGCGACTATTCAGGACTGCTCGAAGGACTGAGCGCCGGCATCGCCGATCTCACGACCAGTGAGAGGTGGACGCAGTACCTCGACGTGCAGAGCAAGTTCTATCGCTACAGCCCCAACAACGTCATGTTGATCCTGCTGCAGAATCCTTACGCCACCCGGGTGGCCGGCTACAACGCCTGGAAGGCGCTGGACCATCAAGTGATGGCCAAGGAGTCGGCCTTACGGATACTCGCGCCGATGAGGTACAAGAGAGACGACGCGCCCGAGGGCGAAAACGCTCGCGAGATTCGCGGTTTCAAGCTGGTGCCGGTCTTCGACATCAGCCAGACCGAGGGACCGGATCTGCCCGACATCGTGAGCAAGCTCGAAGGACTCGCGCCCGAGGGCGTCTTCATCAAGCTCACCGAGTTCGCGCACGGCATTGGCTTTCGCGTCGAGCGACCCGAGTCATTGGAGAGCGGAGCGAACGGTGACACTTCCCACTCGGAGGGGCGAATCCGAGTGGTCAGTCGCAACGCAGAAGCCCAACAGGTCAAGACGTTGGCCCACGAGCTCGGTCACGCACTCCTGCACGATCCGGCTGTTGATGCGACCACGGACCTGGAGCGAGGGCTGAAGGAACTCGAAGCGGAGTCCGACGGCCTACGTCATCTGCACCGCGCTCGGCATGGACACCAGTGACTACTCCTTCGGCTACGTCGTCGGCTGGGTCGGTGGCGCCCCCGAAGCCCTAGCGGGCATCAAGGCATCGACGGGGCGAATACAGAAGGCCGCGACGGCGGTGTTGAAGACCTTCGAGGTGTGATGAGCCTGCAGTCGACGCCAAGAACGACGTCAGCCTCGAAGTGGCCGCTGAACGCTCGGTTGACGTGGACGCAATGCTCGCGGGAGAACATCGAACGGAAGATCTGGATGAGCTTGGGCGCATCCGAGAGTTCGCCGACGGCGTCCGACGGACGTATCCAGGTGATCGCAGTCGATCTTTCGTTGCGCGACGCCTCGGCCAGAAACTACCGGCCACTCTCATCTGCGGAACTCGACGTGTTGGACGGTCCCACCGGCATGTGGCGCGAACTCGGCGTCTGAAAGGAGGAGGAAATATGACCAAACGAATTTCAATGGTTGTGACGTACGACACGGGCTCGAGGGAGTTCTTCGTTGATAGCGACACTACGGAGGCGCACTTTCCCGAAGGTCTGTGCTGGGACGATGAGAAAGAACATTGGGCGGACGAGCCCCTCCTTGTTGAAGACGTAGTGCAGCGACTGGCCGTTCAGCTGAGCTCACCCCCGCCACTGACTGCGCCCGGTGCAAGGGAACCAGTGGCCATCTCAACGAAATTTATTGAACTGGCGTTGAACATCCTTGATCCTGATTGCGAGTGGGACGCGGAAGAGACGCTGGAGGTATGCGATGCGGCAGGTGAATTCCTCAGGGAGCACCCGATCACCGACTGGGAAATAGAAGGAGCATTCGCTCTGGCAATGCAGTTCGCCCACGATTGGGCAAACGGCGAGTCTCGCGATTCCGTGCTCGACATTGAACAAGCATCCGTCTTCTCACCGAGCACTAGTCATGATCTCGATGTCCTTGACGTCGCAGTTGACGAAGGCCCCGTTTTCGAATGAGAGACGTTTCCGCTATCTACCGGAAGGAGTTGCAATGACAATCAACGAGCCAGTTGAGTTCATCGACCCCGTAAAAAAGTCCGAGCGGACTCACGCCCTACCTCCCGTTTGCGCCACGATGAGTTTGGCGGAGGCCGCTGTGATACTTCACATCCACCGCACCACGGCGTGGCAACTTTATCGACGCGGCGAGTTCCCCGTGCCGGTCTTGAAGGTCGGTGCGAACCTGCGCGTCGTCAAGGTCCATCTTCAGCGGTTCTTGGACACGGGCGAGCCGGTCACGTTGCCCTTCCGTGCTTCGGATGACTCAAGATCGATTGCGAGGTGACTTCTTCGGCTTCGCAGTCAGGTCTTTAGCACGTGCCTCTTTTAGACTCCGCCATGATACGGCCCATGATTCCGGCGGCATCCTGGTCACTCGCTTCGACGAAGTGGGAGTAGACCGACAAAGTGGTCGACGGATTCGCATGGCCGAGCCGCCCCGAGACGGTCCGGACGGGAACTCCCTCGGCTATGAGCCGCGTCGCTGCGAAGTGACGGAAGTCGTGAAGACGCATGTTGTCGTAACCGAGGCTTTTCCTCAAGGCCACGAAGTGTTTTGTCATCGAGGTCGGAGTCCAGGGAATGGACCCGTTTGGCTCCCGGGAAAACACGAAGGCGTCCTGTGACAGTTCTACGTCCAACCATGTCGCTCGATCTTGTGCCAATCGGCGTTGCGACTCGAAGACCTTCAGCGTGTCATCGTCGAGCGCAATGCGACGATTGGAATGGGTCTTGGTGTCCCTCTCCTCGATACCACCGCGAACCTCCACGATGGCACTCTCGATAGTGAGCGTCTTCAGCTTCGTGTCAACGTTACGCCACCGAATGGCACAGATCTCGCCGCGCCGCGCACCGGTCGTGGCGGCGATGTGGAGGAAGTTTCCGACCTCAGGATTACGTGCGTGCGCCGCGTGGAGCAGTTCGGCGACTTGATTCGGGTTTGGGGGAGAGAGGTCGGCCTTGACCTGACGTGGTGGCGTGGCGTTGGTCGCCGGATTGACTGCGATCCAACCCCAGAGATTCGCTTGACGAAACGCCCTTCGGATGATGGCGTGCACCTGACGAACGGTTGACGCAGACAGATGCAACCGTTTGGTGAGTTCTCGGTAGAGATCGTCCAGGTCAGAGGATTGGATGCTGCCGATCTTGCGATCTCCGAGTCCCGGAAGAATCCAATTCGAGAGAAGGCTCTTGTAGGTTCTTAGCGTTGTCGGACTCAGGTTTTCTTCGGCTTGTGCCAGCCATTTGGTTGCCAGTTGGTCGAAAGTGACGGCGGAGGTACCGGCGAACCGACCAGAGTCGACCTCGCTAGCCAGAGAATTGAGAACTCGCTGAGCATCGCGTTTGCTGCCGTGAACCCACTTGGCCTTTTGGCGTCGACGCCCAGACACGGGGTCGCGTCCGGCGTCAAATCGAACTTCCCAAATGCCCGGACTCATTTGTCTAATACCACCGCTCATCAAACGAATGCTACGCCAAAATCGACATTGTGTGGTGTTGATGTGGTGTTGACTCCGGGCTTGGAGCCAACTTCGCTCCAAATACCCTGATCAACCTGGTGCGCCGGCCGGGACTTGAACCCGGAACCTGTTGATTAAGAGTCAAATGCTCTGCCAATTGAGCTACCGGCGCGGGACGAGTCTATACCGTCCCCACTCCGACTCTTAATAGATCAGTTGTGTTGGATTGCTTTCACCTCGAGAAACTCTTCGAATCCGTACTCACCAAGTTCGCGACCGATGCCGGACTGCTTGTATCCGCCGAAAGGCGCGAAGATGTTGAACGCGCCACCGTTTATCTCAACCCGTCCGGTACGGATCTTTCGAGCCACTTCGAACGCCTTCTCATCGGTGCTCGCCCACACTCCGCCGTCGAGTCCATAGATCGAGTCATTGGCAATGGCGACTGCTTCATCTTCGGTGTCGTAGGGGATGATCGACAGCACTGGTCCGAAAATCTCTTCTTGGGCGATGGTCATGTCGTTGCGCACGTCAGAGAAAATCGTAGGGGTGACGTAGAAGCCCTCTTCTAGACCCTCGGGCGGCGTGACGCCACCGGTGATAATCCGCGCGCCTTCGTCGATGCCCTTAGAGATGTAGTCACGAACTCGTTGCTGCTGGGCGGCGCTCACGAGCGGGCCGAGCAGGCTCGAACCGGTGATGGGGTCGGCGGGCGTGAAGCCGGCGCTGGTGGCGATGGCGATGTCCTCCACCTCGGCCAGGCGCGAGCGCGGCACCACCATGCGCGTCAGTGCCGAACAGGTCTGGCCAGAGTTCAGATACGCCTTGAAGACCCCGTCGGCCACGGCCTTGGGAATGTCGGCGTCCTCAAGGATGATGTTGGCTGACTTGCCACCTAGTTCGAGCGACACTCGCTTGACCATCTCTGCGGCGAGTTGCATGACGCGCTTGCCCGCGCGGGTGGAGCCCGTGAAGGAAACCATGTTGGTCTTGGGGTGTGCCACGATCGCCTCGCCGACCACGGGACCGACTCCGGTGATCATGTTGAAGACGCCCGCGGGAAGTCCGACTTCGTGAACGATGTCGGCAAAAAGGAAGGCGTTAACGGGTGCAACCTCGCTCGGCTTTAGCACGACGGTGCATCCCGCGGCGAGCGACGCGGCCACTTTATTGGCGATCTGATGGAGGGGGTAGTTCCAGGGCGTGATGGCAGCAACGACGCCCACGGGCTCGCGTACCAGAGTCGAGTTCCCGACCTCTTCTTCCCAGACGAAGTCCATGGCGCGCTGCGCGTTGTCACTGAAGGTCATCGTGGGCAGTCCTACCTGGATACCCTTGGCGAGCATCAACGGCATGCCCACTTCGTTGGCGATCACGAGCGCGATCTCGTCGGCGCGTTCCGCCAGCTTCTCCGAAATCCTCATGAGGTACTCACCGCGTTCCTTGGGACTGGTGTTGGCCCAGGCGGTGAAGGCCGCCGCCGCCGCTTCGACGGCCAGGTTGGCCTCCTCGATCGTGCCGGCCGGCACCGTGGCGTAGAGTTCGCCCGTGCCCGAGGTGGTGACCTCGAGAGTGTCCTTCGAAACGGCCTTCACCCACTCACCGTTGATGTAAAACGAGTCGCGAACGATAGTCATGGGAACCCCCTCGAGTACGCGGGGTGTGGCCCGCTACGACGAAATCTACTCGCGCGAACGAGGGGCGTGTCAGAGAGAAACGAGTCGCGCCGGGCTGGTCACGACAACACTTGGGGTGAGCGACGGGGGTCGAACCCGCGGCCTCCAGGACCACAACCTGGCGCTCTAACCAACTGAGCTACGCCCACCAAGACACACCAGTATTGCACAGTGAATCTGGACCCTGACGAAAGTTGGCGGGGGTGTTCACTACGCTTATTTTTGCGCCCCTGTAGCTCAACTGGATAGAGCAGACGGTTTCTACCCGTCAGGTTGCGGGTTCGACTCCTGCCGGGGGCACTAACGATCCATCCCTATGACGCGTTACGCGCCGCGAGCGTGAGCATCGGAATCGAGACATGACGTTCCCACCCGCACGGTGTGCGGGTGGGAACGTCATACGCTAACTGCGAGCGAAGTCGCGAGCGAGGGCCGCGAGGTTCGGGATTCCGAGGCCGGTTGACTCGTTGTACACCGAGCCAGGGTTACCGGTGTAGAAAATATTGTCGTTCGACGTGCCCACCTGCTGGAGGGGGTTGAACGGCGAGCTCGACGAGGTCGCGAAGTTGTAGATCGACGGGTTCCAGAAGCCCACTCGGTGCCCGAGCGCGGCGTCAATAACGGCCGTTGATCCGTTCAGCTCCGGTGCCACGAAACTCGTACCACCCCAGCCGCCTTGCAGCGCGGGCTGGCTCTCTTGGGAGTTCGACGGCGCGTAGAGCAGGTACCCGCTGTAGGGGTCGGCGTCCGTGGCGAGGTCCGGCTCCGCTCGACCCGTGCCGTAACCGTGAACGACCGGTGGGGTCGGGTTGAAGTTCCACGTGCTCGGCAAGATGATCCCGTTCGCGTTGTTGTACCCCGTCGGCGTCAGGTACTGCACGCCGTTGTACGAACCGAAACCGGGAATCTGCTGCTGGTAAGAGGGCGTCGGCTCATCCGTGCTGAATCCACCGCCGCCGCCGATCACGCCGACGATGTTGTCACTTTCTGCCACCGTCGCTTCGGGCAGTCCGGTGATGGTGGCCACGGGCTGCCAGAGGTAGTCCCAGCCCCACGCACGCTGTTGGGTGACGTCGACATTGGCGGTCACCGTCTCATTGTTGACGGTTCCCGACAGGGTGGCACTCCAGGGCAGAGTGGTACCACCCGCGGACGTGACGTAGGGACTGTCGCCGGGGGTGTCGACCGAGAGGTTGGTCGTGCCGATGTCGCCACTGGCGTCGTAGGCCGCTTCGTCACCAGCCGACACGAAGGTCGCTTGGCCTTGAGCGGCTAGTTCCAGGAACGCTTCGTCAAAGGCCGCCACGTAGGCCGAGGTCTCAGCGCCTTGCGCTACCTCTGCCGCCAGGTAGGTCTCGGACTCGCCCCAACTGGATGAGACGCTGCCCGCAACGTTCTGACTGGCGGCGGTGAAGAAGGCATCCGCGAAGCCGGGGTCGGTGTTGGGAGCTTGGTAGACGATGACGTTGGCCCCCGGTGCGATACCACCAGACTGCTCGACGTCGAGGTCGGTCTCCCCGCTGCCGCCGGCGTCGCTCGGCGCGCCCGGACCTCCGTCGATGTTCTCGACGTTGACGGTGCGACTCGTGGCGGGCAGCCCGACGACGTTCTGCCAGTAGTACTGGGGCGCACCCGGGTCGAGGGCTGCCAACGTCACGATGCCGATGGTCTGGCCGGCGCCCGCGTTCTTGCTCTCGAGCGGAGTGAGACCGTAGTTGGACTCGAAGTCCTTCACCGTGTTGCACGCGTCCGGCAGGCCCGAGAGAGCCTCACAGGCGTTGGGACTGAGGGCGTTTGGCTTGACGATGCTGGTGTTGAGGTGTACTGCGTTGCTCGTGAAGGGCTGGTAGTTCGTCAGTCCGAGAACGGCCAGCACGAAGGAGGCGAGTTGCCCGGGTAGCTCCGGAGACGTGGTCGGACCGTAGGCCCGCTGCGCGGGGACGCCCTGAAGTCCGCCTCGACCGGGAAAGCTCGGGACGCTGTACCAACTTTGTTGGACCGACAAGGCGGCGTTGTAGTCGCCCGCCGTTCCCGTGGTGGAGACGTCCACGTCATCGGGGTACACGGTGGACGTGATGCCGAACTTTCCGAGGTAACTCGTCAGCGCATTGATGTTGCTCTGGGACTGTCCGTACTGTTGGGCGAACTGTCCGACCGAGAGGTCTTGTTGCACGCCGCGCTCCACGCTGGACTCGAGTTGATACTTATTTTGCTCATTCAAGATGAACGACACGGTCTCGGGCGTCGAGGACGTAACTCCGGGTCCGGAGATAACCACCGCTCCTGGAATCGTGGCCGGACTAAATCCCGTCGCCACCTGCGTCCAGCCACCGCCGCTGGCGCCCGCTTCTAACGCCAGGACCGGCGAGAGCGCCAGCGCGAGTGCACAGAATGCGATGCCGGTGCGAATACCTATAGATCTCGGTCTCATGAATATCCTCCGTTTTTGATGCGAGAGTCTCACTCGGGCGGCTTTCGTCGCCATTCCTTGATGGTCGATGCTGCAGATGAGTCGAGAGTGTAGTGAGAGTTTGAGGCGGCGTCGAATGCGCCCGCGGCCGCCAGGCCACGAGCCATTTTCGGCGTCTTCCCTGGATGGGGGCTAATTCCGAGAAAGGCGGGTTCGCCTCATTTGGTCGGGAAGGCGGGATTCGAACCCGCGGCCTCCTGGTCCCAAACCAGGCGCGCTAACCAAGCTGCGCTACTTCCCGAGGGCACCATCGTTACACACGCGTGGCCATCGGCGTGCTGCGTAGGCTCACAAGGCAAGGAGGGGTAGTGGCGTACGAGTGGATCACCGAGGCGCTCGAGGAGACGTGGTCCTCGATCGACCGTACCTTGCAACCGCGCGACGAAGATGCCTACAACGCCGCGACGCCCTGTCCCGGCTGGAGCGTTCGCGACGTGCTCAGTCACCTGGTCGGCTTTGAGCTTCTACTGCAGGGAGGTCCGGTGCCCGCGCACGAGGGACCGTGGCCCTCGCACGTGAAGAATCCGATCGGTGAGATCAACGAGGCCTTCGTCCAGGCCTATCGAAATACTCCCGGGGACGAACTCCTTGACCTCTTTCGTCGCACGAGCGCGGCCTCCCTCGAACGGCTCCGTGGACTGAGCGAAGAGGAGTGGGAGAAGGTGGGGTGGAGCCCGGAGGGGGAGCGTCCTTATTACCGCTTCCAAGAGACGCGAGTACTTGACAGTTGGATCCATCTCCAAGACATTCGCGACGCGCTCCTGGAGCCCGCGGACGATCACGGGCCCGGCGAAGAGATCGTGGTCAATCGCTTCGAAGCGGTCCTGCCCTACGTCCTCGCGAAGAAAGCGCACGCGCCCGACGGCACCGTGGTGCGCATCAATCTGAGCGGCCGCTTGGCGCGCACCGTCGTGCTGGAAGTGGAGAACGGTCGAGCGAAGGCGCTGGAGACGAGTGATCGGGTACCGAACCTGGAGCTCACCACGCCGGTCGCTATCTTTTGGCGCCGAGCGGCGGGCCGAATCTCCGCCGACTCTTTTCTGCGCGCGTCGGCGACGGACATTCGGGGCGACGAGAAACTGGCCCTCGCGCTGGCCGAGGGCCTGGCGATCATGATTTAGGTGTTTCCAGGTGAGCCGGTAGGCTGGCCTCTCTTATGCGTGCCACCACCTCTCTCCTGGAGAACAACCGGGTCAAACTAACGGTCGAAGTTGACGACGCCGAGATGACCGAAGCCATCGACGCCGCCGCCGCGAAACTCTCGAAACAAGTCAGCATCAAAGGCTTCCGCAAGGGCAAAGTGCCGAAGAACGTCTTGATGGCCCATCTCGGGGGCCCCGGCGCGCTGCGGAGCGAAGCGATTCGCGACTCTCTTCCGGACTTCTACGCTCACGCCGTCTCGGACACCATGATCGACCCCATCGCCCAACCCGACATCAACATCACGTCCGGTGAAGAGGAAGGCGAACTGGTCTTCGAAGCCGACGTGGAAGTGCGCCCCGAGGTGGACATCGTCGGCCAGGACGAGCTTCGCGTCACCATTCCTTCGCCCGTCGTCACCGACGACGAAGTCAACGCCCAGATCGACCGTTTCCGCGAGACGGACGCCGTCTTAAAGGACGTGGATCGCCCCATCGTGACCGGTGACCTGGTGACGATGGACGTGCACGTCCAGCAGATCGCCACGGAGGAAGAGCCTCTCGACATGAGCGACTTCATGTACACCGTGGGCTCGGGCTCGATCACCGAGGGCGTCGATGAGTTGATCCTCGGACTGAAAGCCGGCGAGGAGTTAAAGCTCAACGGCAATGTGGCGCCGGGCGTCGTCGCGACGTTCGACCTGAAGCTCAAAAAGATTCAAGAGCGCGAGCTACCCGAACTGAACGACGAGTGGGTTCAGGAGAATACCGAGTGGCAGAGCGAAGAGGAGATGCGCGACACGATCTTCGATCAGATGCGCCGGCGCCGCGTCGTCGAAGCCCAGATGTCCCAGCGCGACGCCGTGCTGGTGGCCCTCAGCAACCTGGTGAGTGAGGATCTGGTCCCCGCGGCCCTCGTCGATGATGAGACCAACGAACGCCTGCACGACCTCGGCCATCGGCTCGAACAACAGAAGCTGACCCTCGAGACGTTCCTGCAAGTGACCAACCAAAACTCCGACCAGTTGCTCGAGGCGTTGCGCGCCGATGCGCTGCGGGCGGTTCGTATCGACTTGGCCCTCCGCGCGCTGGTTCGCGCCGAAGGTCTCGAGCCGACGGACGAAGAGGTCGACGAGGAGTTGGCGACCACGGCCGCGGCTATGAATACGACCGCGGAGAAGCTGCGTACCAACCTTCGCGACACCGGGCGGGTGATCACGTTTCGCTCCGAAGTCGCCAAAATGAAAGCGTCACGGTGGCTGAACGATCACGTGACCTACGTCGATCCCGAGGGCGTGGAGATCGATAGGACGCTGCTCACGACGGATCAATCCGAGGATCTCGACGCCTAGGGTAGTGACGTGAACGATAACTTCCGAGCCCAGAACTACCTCGTCCCTACGGTCGTCGAGTCCTCGAATCGTGGCGAGCGGGCCTACGACCTCTACAGCCGACTCCTGCGAGAGCGCATCATCTTCCTCGGCACGCCGATCGACGACACCATCGCGAACTTGGTGTGCGCCCAGATGCTTTTCTTAGAGTCCGAAGACCCCGACAAGGACATCAACCTCTACATCAACTCACCCGGCGGCGACATCACCGGCCTGCTCGCCATCTACGACACGATGAAGTACATCAAGCCCAACGTGTCGACCTTCTGCTTCGGCCAGGCGGCGTCCGCGGCGGCGGTGCTGCTCGGTGCGGGAGAGAAGGGCAAGCGCTTCGCCTTGCCGCACGCGCGCGTGCTCTTGCACCAACCGTGGGGCGGAGTGGGCGGACAGGCGTCGGACATCGAGATCCAGGCTCGCGAGATCCTTCGAATGAAGGACATGTTGAACTCCATGCTCGCTCACGACACCGGCCAATCGGACGAGCGCGTCAATAAAGACACCGACCGTGACTTCATCATGAGCGCGGAAGAGGCCGTGGAATATGGCCTGATCGACGAAGTATTGACGGCCCGGCCGTAGGTACCGCGTTTGGACCATGCGGGCTCGTAGGATAGGCGCGGCGGTGGGTGTGTCGGAGGGTGTCCGTGGCAAAGTTTGGTGAAGGCAACGACCTCATTAAGTGCAGTTTCTGCGCGAAGGGTCAAAAACAGGTCAAGAAGCTCATCGCGGGACCCAGCGTGTACATCTGCGACGAGTGCATCGATCTGTGCAACGACATCATCGCCGACGAGTTCGGCGACCGTCCCGAGTTCATTCTCGACGAACTCCCGACGCCTCGAGAGATCTCTGCGTTCTTAGACGAGTTCGTGATCGGCCAAGTAGACGCCAAGAAGATTCTGGCCGTCGCCGTCTACAACCACTACAAGCGCATTCAAACTGGGCCGCTCCACGACGAGGACGTCGAGGTCGCGAAGTCCAACGTGCTGCTCCTCGGCCCCACGGGATGTGGCAAAACGTTCCTCGCCCAGACGCTGGCGCGGATGCTGAACGTTCCCTTCGCTATCGCCGACGCGACCGCGTTGACCGAGGCGGGCTACGTCGGTGAGGACGTCGAGAACATTCTCCTGAAGCTTCTCTCGGCCGCGGACTTTGACGTCAAGCGCGCCGAGCGCGGGATCATCTACATCGACGAGATCGACAAGATCGCCCGTAAGGCCGAGAACCCCTCGATCACGCGCGACGTCTCCGGCGAGGGCGTGCAGCAGGCGTTGCTGAAGATCCTCGAAGGTACCGTCGCGAGCGTGCCGCCCCAAGGTGGTCGCAAGCACCCGCACCAAGAGTTCATCAACATCGACACCGCCAACATCTTGTTCATCTGCGGTGGGGCGTTCGCCGGACTGGAAGAGATCATCGAACGACGCTTGGGCAAGAAGTCGATGGGCTTCAATCAGCCGGTCGAGTCCAAGCGCAAGGGCGATATCGAGCTCTTTCGCCACGTGCTCCCCGAAGACATGGTCAAGTTCGGACTCATTCCCGAGTTCATCGGACGGCTTCCCATCGTGGGTGCGGTCCAACAACTCGACCGCGACATGCTCATCAGCGTTCTCACCGAACCGAAGAACTCGCTCGTGAAGCAGTTCCAACAGGTGCTCGCTATGGACGGGGTGGAGTTGGTCATCGAACCTGACGCGCTGGAAGCGATCGCCGACCTGGCGCTCGAGCGCGGTACCGGAGCTCGGGGGCTTCGTTCGATTCTCGAACACGTTCTGCTAGAGCCCATGTACGACGTTCCCGGCCGAAGTGACGTGGTGAAGTGCGTCGTCACGGCGTCCGCGGTGCGCCTGCACGAAGCACCGAGCTACGAAATGCGAAAGGCGACGCGCACCCGTCGCGCGAGCTAAGGCGTGCGCTTCGCGTCGTACGCCGAAGCGCTGAGCTGGCTCGAATCTCACATCGACTTTGAGCGCATAGCGCCCAATCGGCAGGCCGTGCCGACTCTTCAACCGATTCGCGACACGCTGGCCCAGTTCGCTGATCCTCAGGGCGACTACCCCTCCATTCATATAACGGGCACGAACGGTAAAGGCACCACCACCACCCTCGCCAGTGCGCTACTGCGGGCGACGGGGCTACGAGTCGGCACCTTTACCAGTCCCGATCTGCACGCGGTGAATGAGCGCATCGCCGTGGGGGGCGAACCGGTGGACGATGAGAGCTTCATCGGACTGATGGAGCGACTCTCCGACGTCGAGTCCGTGAGCGGCATCGTGCTGACTCGATTCGAACTGATGACCGTCGCGGCACTGTTGCACTTTTCCGACGAGGGAGTCGACGTGGCCGTCGTAGAAGTGGGAATGGGCGGTACGTGGGACTCCACCAACGTGATCGACTCCGATGTCGCCGTGCTCACCAACGTCGACCTCGATCACACCGCGGTGTTGGGCAACACCGTGGGCGAGATCGCCACCGACAAGGTGGGCATCTTTCGCGCCGACGCCGTCAACGTCGTGGCGACGACCAACGCGATCGTCGTGGAGATCGCGCGGAACAAGGCGGAGGAACTCGGCGCGACGGTGTGGCTTCTCGGCGAGGAGTTCGATCTTCTGGAGAACGAGTTGGCACTGGGTGGTCGAGCGATCTCGCTGCGCACGCCGTATGAGTCCTACGACGAGGTCCTCGTGACCTTGTACGGCATCCATCAAGGAGTCAACGCCGCCACAGCCATCGTGGCCGCCGAAGCCTTCTTAGGACGGGGGCTGGGAGAGGACGTCGTTCGTTCCACCTTGGCCCACGCGTTCATGCCCGGTCGCATGGAGATTGTCGCGCGTAATCCCATGATCGTCCTTGACGGCGCGCACAATCCCGCGGGCGTTCGCGCCCTGGTAGCGACGCTGGACGGTGCCTTCGACGTGCGCGGCGAGCGTCGATGCGTGGTGGGGATACTCACTGGCCGCAATCTCGACGACATGATCGCGCCACTGGTCGGTGCTGGCTTTAGTGAGTTTCACTGTTGCGCGCCGCACTCGCCGCGCGCGGTACCGGTGGATGAGTTGGTGGCCGCACTGCAGCGTCACGGGGCGAGCGCCTTCGCTCATCCCAACGCGAAGTCCGCTCTCGCTCACGCGCGAGAACGCTCGACCGATGATGACCTCATCGTCGTGACCGGGAGTCTCTACCTCGTCGCGGAAGTGCGCGGCGAGATACTGCACGTCGCCTCTCGACATCACGTGTAGGACTGTTAGATTGCCTGCGTGAAGAGAACCTTGGTGATCGTCAAGCCTGACGGGGTCGAGCGGGGCCTCGTGGGCGAGATTCTCTCTCGTTTAGAAAGCAAGCAGCTACGCCTAGTCGCGGCCGAGCTGCGGACCATCGACGGGTTAACGGCGAGGGAGCACTACGTCGAACACGTGGGCAAGCCGTTCTACGAGCCCCTGGTGTCCTTCATCACGCGCGGACCGTCGCTGCTACTCGTCGTCGAGGGTCCCGAGGACGCCTGGCGAGTGGTACGGACCTTGATGGGTTCCACCAATCCCTCGGAGGCGGCGCCCGGAACGATACGAGGCGACTTGGCCCTCGAGACGTCGGAGAACCTTATTCACGGTTCTGACTCGGCAGAATCAGCGCAACGCGAGATAAAAATCTTCTTTCCTCACCTGGCTTAACGACTTGTTTTGGTGCGGCGCGGGCATCTTGGCCTAGCCTTGTAGTCACGCGCGGGGTGTCTCGCACCTCACTAAAGGGTTTCTATGGTAGATGGACGATTCTCACTACTGGGTCGTGACATGGCGGTCGACCTGGGCACCGCGAACACCCTCGTCTACGTCCGCGGGCGCGGCATCGTCTTGAACGAGCCATCGGTCGTCGCCGTGGACGTCAAAGACGGCAAGCCCCTGGCCGTCGGGGCCGAGGCCAAGCGCATGATTGGCCGTACTCCGAGCAACATCCAAGCCATCCGACCGCTCAAAGACGGCGTCATCGCCGACTTCGAGATCTGCGAAAAGATGCTGCGCTACTTCATCCACCGGGTGCACCAGCGTCGCTTCGCCAAACCTCGAATGGTCATCTGCGTGCCCTCGGGCATCACGGGCGTCGAACAGCGCGCGGTGATGGAAGCGGCCGAGTTCGCCGGCGCGCGCAAGGCGTACATCATCGAAGAGCCCATGGCCGCCGCCATCGGCGCCGGACTTCCGATTCACGAGCCCACCGGCAACATGGTCGTCGATATTGGCGGCGGCACGACCGAGGTGGCCGTCATCTCGCTCGGCGGCATCGTCACCAGTCAGTCCATCCGCGTCGGTGGCGACGAACTGGACGAAGCGTTGGTGGCCTACGTGAAGAAGGAGTTTCAGCTTGCTCTAGGTGAGCGAACCGCGGAAGAGATCAAGATGCAACTCGGCTCGGCCTTCCCGCTCGAAGAGGAGCTTCGCGCCGAGATTCGCGGGCGCGACCTGGTGACGGGACTTCCCAAGACGGTCATTATCTCGACCGAGCAGATCCGTGAGGCCATCCAAGAACCGGTGCAGGCCATAGTCGACGCCGTGAAGGTGACCCTGGACCGCACTCCACCGGAACTCTCCTCGGACTTGATGGAACAGGGCATTGTCATTACCGGGGGAGGCGCGCTGCTGGCGGGTCTCGCCGCTCGCTTGGAGTACGAGACCAACATGCCGATCATTGTGGCGAACGACCCTTTGAACTGCGTGGCGCTCGGCAGTGGAATGTGTCTCGAAGAACTCGACGTCTTCGCGCGCATGTTGAAGACCAGTCCTTCGCGTTAGCGAGTGGCCACCGACCGTTCTCGGCGGCGAACCTGGACCTTGAGCGTCGCGGTACTGGCGACCCTGGTCATCCTCTATCTCACCACCGGGGTGGCCTCGGGACTTCGCAGCGGCGCCAACCTCATCGTGTCGCCTTTTAGTTGGGCGGTCAACGAGATCGCTCGGCCGGTCGGGCACTTCTTCGCGGGCACGGTGAACTACAGCGACGTGGTCTCGCAGAATCAAAAGCTTCGCTACCAACTCGGTCTGGCCGAAGAGCGCGCCAACGAGGGGTGGGCCTTCGCTCGTCAGCTCCAACAACTCACCACCCAACTCGACGTGCCCTTTGTCGGATCCCTGCCCACGGTGTCGGCGCAAGTCACCACGCTCTCACCCACGAACTTCGCGGCCACCCTCGACATCTCGAAGGGACGCGACAACGGCATCCTGGTCGGCATGCCGGTCGTGGCCAACGGTGGACTCATCGGAAGCATCATCGGCACGACGCCCCATGGGGCCACCGTGCGGCTGATCACCGACACGGCGTCGCTGGTGGGCGTGACGTTTAACGCCGGCAAGACGGACATCGTGGTCTCCGGGCGTGGCCTGAACAACGGGCTCAGCGCGACCTCGGTGCCACTCGGCACGTCGATTGTGCAAGGGACGAAACTTTCCACCGACGGCCTGAACGGTGGCCTCTTTCCGGCGGGCCTGCCGGTGGCCACCGTCAAAACGGTGACCCTGACCCCGGGCGCGGCCACCTACAACCTGACGCTTCAGCCGGCCGCCAACCTGCGCCATCTCACCTACGTGGACGTGGTTCTGTGGGAGCCGTCTTCGTGAGGCGACTACTGGTCCCGGTGACGCTGGTCACCCTCGTGGTGGTCGCCGTGCAACTATCGATTTTTTCGTCGCTTCGCTTCGCCGGGGTCGTGGTCATGATCGTGTGGCTGTGGCCCCTCGCCATGGGGCTCGCGGGATCGACCGCCCTCGCTCTGTGGAGCGCCATGATCGCGGGAGTCTTTTTTGACACTCACTCCACGACGCCCTTCGGATTGACGGCGGTGGTCGCTCTCGCCTTGGCCTACGGCGCGTCGCGTCTCGGACGTGAGGGCGTCGGGGACCTCGACTCGGCGGCGTGGTGGGTCACCCCGCTCATCGCGGGCGGCGCGGGTCTCCTCGCGCCACTGCTCTTCGTGGGTGCGAGTTTCTTCACCCTGAACTTCTCCTTGTGGCGAGACAGTCTGCTAGCGGCGATGGTGGTCAATGGCGTCGCCTTCTTCGTGCTCGCGCGACCGATGACCCGCCTCGCACGTTGGGTGGGAGCTCTCGGGGGTTCTCGTCGGTGAGAGGTTCGTGGCGTGAACGTCGCATCGGCTCGTGGTTCTCGCGTCTGTGGCGGCCGTGGGTATCGCTGCACCCGTTCCGCGGGCGCGGGCGCACCATCAACGAGCCCAAACCCGTCGGCATTCGCGACCTCATGGCCTCGCCCGAGGAAGTTACGGCGCGCCCGGAGCGACGCTGGATGGTGATCGGTGCGTTCTTCTTTCTACTTTTCGTCGCTCTGATAGTTCGGCTCTTCTTTCTCCAGGTGGTCGACTACAAGGCCTCGGTCGCGGTGGTGGAGTCGAACTCTCTGCGGGTCACCACGATCCCCCCGACGCGCGGAGAGATCTTTGACCGACGCGATCAGCCGCTCGTCACCAACGTCACCACGACCGAGATACGACTGTCGAGGGCCCTGGCCTCCCTTAACCCCGCGGTCAAGGGCTCGCTGGCGTCACTGACGGGTCTGAGCGTGAAGAGAATCAACGCGGACCTCGCCGACACGCAGTACGACCCGTATCAGCCCGCACCGATCATGAGCAACGCTCCGGCGAGCGTGGTGGAGTTCATCAAACTTCACCCCAAGGAGTTTCCGGGGGTCTCTGTCCTCAACGCGTCGACGCGGGCCTACCCTCACGGGGGCAACGTGGCCTCCCAGGTGCTCGGGTACGTGGGGCCGAACGAGAACCCCGGCGACGGGTACCCGACCGCCTCCACCGTGGGCGAGACCGGCATCGAGGCCTTTTACGAGCGCTACCTTCACGGTCATCAAGGCACGACCACTCTCGAAGTGAACTCCGTGGGCAGTGTCCTCGGCGCGATCAAAACGACGGAACCGGTAGTGGGGGACTCGGTGGTCTTGAACATCGACACGCCCTTAGAAGAAGAGCTCGATCACTACCTCCAGAGCGAAATCTTGGCGGACCGTCACTCCATCGACCCCGTGTCCGGCAAAGTGCCCGAAGCTTTGAACGGGGCGGCCATTGTGATGAATCCCAACAATGGGGAGATCTACGCCATGGCCAGTTATCCGTCGTACAACCTCAACTCCTTCGTGACGGGACTCTCGGACAGCGAGTACGAACAACTCAAACGAGTCGGCGCCTTTAACAACTACGCCATCCAGGGCCTCTACACGCCGGGGAGCACGTTCAAACTGGTGACCGCCACCACGGAGCTCCAGACGGGCATCTTGTCCGCGTACCAAGAAGTCGACGACACGGGGTCCTTCACCGTGCCCAACTGCCTAAAGGGTGTCAACCACGGCTGCGTCTTTCACGACGACGACAACGAAGCGGCCGGTGAGGTCAACCTGCCCAAGGCCCTCACCGTCTCGTCCGACTACTACTTCTACAACCTCGGCTATCTCTTTTGGAATAACCAGAGCCGATACGGACAGACCCCCATTCAGAACGTGGCGGCCGAGTACGGACTGAGCGACACCACCAACATCGACCTGCCCTACGAGGCCCAAGGTCGCGTGGACTCGCCCGAAGTTAGAAAAGAGCTCCACGCCGAAGCGCCGAAAGCCTTTCCCTACGCCACCTGGTTCACCGGCGACAATATCGAGATGGCCTTCGGCCAGGGCACCACGGCCGTGACGCCCATCGCCATGGCCGACGCCTACGCCACCTTCGCCAACGGCGGAACGCGCTACGCGCCCGAGGTCGCGGCCGCGGTGGTGAACCCTCACGGCAAGGTCGTCATTCGCTACGCCCCTCACGTGACGGGCCACGTGAGCCTGCCGCCCAGTATTCGCGACCCGATTCTTCAAGGACTCACCGGGGTCGTGGACAGTCCCGACGGCACCGCGTACCCGGCCTTTCAGAAGTACTTCCACCACTCGCTGGCGTCCTTTCCGATCGCTGGCAAGACCGGTACGGCCAGTAACGCACCGCTCGAAGAGCCCAACTCCTGGTTCGTCGGCTTCGGCCCGACGAACCACCCGCAGTACGTGGTGCTCTGCGTCATTGACGAAGGCGGCTACGGCGCCGACGCCTCCGCGCCCGTGGTGGCCAAGACGTTTAACTATCTGTACTCGCACCCGGTGCCCGCGCTCAGACTGAACGCCGCGCTGACGACACCGGTCAAGAAGAAAACTCCGACTAAGAAGTCGACCACGACCACCACCTCGACCACGACCACCACGACATCACCCAAGGCGGCCACGACCACGACCACCACGGCGCCCACGAAGTCGACCACCACCACGACCGCTCCTAGGAAGCCGCCCGCCACCACGACCACGACGTCGTCAACGACCACGACCACCACGACCACCACGACCACCACGGTCCCCTAGAGCTCGGGGCGCCTGTCCAGGGCTTTCATCTCCTCAAAAAAGTCAAAACTGAGTTGTCGTGCAGTAGCCTGGTGGGGTTGGGCGAATTGACACACAGGGTGTCAGACGCAAAAGAACGTCGCCGTAACGCAGTGTTGCCGCTCCGTTACGCACAGTATTGAGGACATTTCGTGGTACACGCCAGTGCGCTACTGCTATTGAGTATCGGGAGCGTCCTCCTCTTGACGGCCCAACGAGCCCTTAGTTTCTCCCATCCGGCCGATGTCGCGAGCACTTCGCCTCGCGCGGCCTCTACCCGTGGCGCCTCGCGCTGCGTCCTACCCATCAAGAACGCAAGGAGTACCCGTCGTGAGCGACGAACCCATCCAGCCTTTACCCGTATCGTCTAATCCTCGAATTGGCGACACTCGACCCGCACCACAGATAGGCGACACCCGGCCCGCGGCGCAGAACGCCGCGACGTCGGCCCCGTCTCCCTTGTCGCCGCCGCAGGGCGGAGGGAATCGACGCCGACGCGGCGGCCGAGGTCGTTCAGGTCAGGGGAACCGCGAACCGCGCGGTGATCGGGAGAACTCGAACTACCAAAACACTCCCGGCGGACGAAGCAGTCAAGACGGTGCTCCGCGTCGGATGATGGATGCTCCGGTGGAGGCGTCCGCCCCCGAAGCGGGCGTCGACGGCGCTCGACAGGGTCGGGGCCGACGGCGACGCGGCGGGGAGCGACGAACTCGCGCCCAGGGTCGCTACCTCATGGCGGTGCACACGACCAGCGACGGCACTCACATCGCCACCCTCGAAGGCCGCTCCATGGTCGAGTACACGGTGGCCAAGAACGCCGACGAGACGAATCAGATCGACGGCAACATCTACGTCGGTCGGATCCAGAATGTCCTGCCCGGCATGGAACTGGCCTTCGTCGACATCGGCATACCCAAGAACGCGGTGCTGTACAAAGGTGACGTCTCCTTTGACGCCGATGACGTCGAAGGCGCGCCGCGACCCGAGAAGCGCATTGAAGAGATGATTCGCGCCGGGCAGACCGTGCTCTGTCAGGTGACGAAAAACGCCATCGGCGCGAAGGGTGCGCGCCTGACTCAAGAGGTTTCGTTGCCCGGTCGATTCGCCGTGCTCGTGCCGAACTCGTCCACCATCGGTATCTCCAAGCGACTACCCGATGGGGAGCGTCGTCGCCTTCGTCGCATCATCGAAGACGTGAAGCCGGAACGTCACGGCATCATTATCCGCACCGCGGCCGAAGGCGTGTCAGCCGACGATCTCTCGCGTGACGTCGCCTCCCTGGTCGAGAAGTGGTCGGCCATTGAGGCCGAAGTGGGCAAGTCCAATCAACCGCGACTGATCTACCGTGACCTGGACCTCGCCGTTCGCGTACTGCGCGAAGAGCTCAACGAAGAGTACCGAGCGGTCTTGATCGACGATCGAACGCTCTACGAGAAGGTGCTGGAGTACGTGAACGCGGTGAACCCCGAGCTCGCCGATCGAATTGAGTACTACGACCGCGACACCGAAGATCTGCCGCTCTTCGAGCGCTACTTCGTGCACGAGCAGTTGCACCGCTCGCTCGACCGAAAAGTCTTCTTGCCCTCGGGTGGCTCGCTCATCATCGAACGTACCGAAGCCCTGACCGTCATCGACGTCAACACCGGCAAGAACGTCGGCACCAATAACTTAGAAGAGACGGTCTTTCGCAACAACCTCGAGGCCGCGGACGAAGTGGCGCGACAGCTGCGCCTGCGCGACATTGGCGGGATCATCGTCATCGACTTCATCGACATGGAGTCCAAGGCCAATCGTGAGGCCGTGGCCTCGGCCCTTCGCCAGGCCCTCTCGCGCGACAAGACCCGCACTCAGGTCTTTGATATCTCCGAGTTGGGACTGGTGGAGATGACCAGAAAACGCGTGAACGAGGGCCTCTTGGAGTCGCTGTCGGTCGTCTGCAGCGTCTGCGACGGGCGAGGCTTCATCGTCAAGACGGGCCTCTGAGTCGCGGGCTTCGCGCGTGGTCGGCTAGTATGGAACCCTTATGTACGCCGTCATCCGTGTAGGAACATCCCAAGAACGCGTCACCGAGGGCCAGGTGGTTCGCGTGGACCTTCGAAAAGAGGAAGTCGGTGCTGACGTGGAGTTTCAGCCCGTTCTCCTGGTCGACGGCGATGAGGTAACGGCCGGTCCCGCGCTCAAGGGCGCCACGGTGACGGGCAAGATTCTCGGTGAAGAGAAAGGTCCCAAGATCCGGGGCCTGACCTACAAGCCCAAGGCCATCCAGCGCCGCCGTTGGGGACACCGTCAGCACTATTCGACCGTCGAGATCACCAAGATCTCGGCCAAGGCCTGAGGAGTATCGATGTCAAAGACCAAAGGTGGCGGTTCTACCCGCAACGGCCGTGACTCAGCGGCCCAGCGCCTCGGGGTGAAGACCTTCGACGGCACGCTCGTTAAGTCCGGCAGCATCATCGTTCGCCAGCGTGGTACGCAGTTTCACCCGGGCCGCAACGTCGGCATCGGGAAGGACGACACGTTGTTTGCGCTCGCTGAGGGAACTGTGAAGTTTGGTTTCCGGGGCGGCAGAAAACTAGTTGACGTTCTCGCCGACTGAGTTTTCCTCCTAAAACTAAGAATCCCCCGGGCGCAACCCGGGGGATTCTTAGTTAACGAAGAGAACTACATCCCCTTGACGGCCTTTTTGAAGGTCGAGCCAATGGAGACCTTCGGGGCCCTGGAGGCCTTCACCTGAATTGCTTCGCCGGTCTGAGGGTTGCGGGCGGTACGGGCCTTACGCTCCACTCGTTCGAACGACAAGAATCCAGACAACACGATCTTCTCACCCTTGGAAACGTTGCCGACCACCACGTCTTCAAAGGCCTTTAGTACTTCCGCCACCGTGTTCTTATTGGCGCCACTCTCGGCGACAATTGCTTCTACCAACTCGGCCTTGTTCACCGGTCGACTCCTTGCTCTCATTGAAACGGAACTGGGCGTTCCCAGCAGCCATCGCCAGTTTTACCGTAATTATGGGAAATTCTGCGGATATCGGCCTAAGAATTGGCTTGTATTACAGTTTTGGTTCCACAAAACTCCTGGTCCATCGTGGTTTCGATCGGGCCGGGGCCCAATAATTTCATATTTCGCCCTCTACCATGGACCCATGAACGCTCCCGATCGCCAGAGATTGCAAGCGTTAGTGGACTTAGAGCGCTCCAGTTACCACGACCTCCACCCGCGCTCGAGGGCCTTGCGCGAGGAGTCGGTGCACCTCCTTGGCGGGGTGCCCATGACCTGGATGAGTAAGTGGGCCGGCGGATTTCCTCTCGGGTTTTTGACGGCTCACGGCGCCACCATCACCGACCTCGACGGACATGAGTTGGTGGACTTCGCCCTCGGCGACACGGGGGCGATGGCCGGGCACTCGCCCAAGGCCCTGGTGGACGCGCTAGCCCGGCGCGTCGCTGCGCAGGGCGGAGTCACCACGATGCTGCCCAACGAGGACGGCGAGTGGGTGGGGGCGGAACTCGCGCGGCGCTTCGGGCTTTCTCGGTGGTCCTTCTCGCTCTCGGCGACCGACGCCAACCGTTGGATGCTGCGCCTCGCGCGACTGGTCACCGGTCGTCCCAAGGTTCTGGTCTTCTCCTACTCGTATCACGGCACCGTGGATGAGAGCTTCGTCGTGCTCGACGAGAGCGGCTCCGCGCGCTCTCGTCCGGGCAACGTGGGGCCGGCGGTTGATCCCACCACGACGACTCGGGTGGTCGAGTTCAACGACCTTCCGGCCCTGGAGAGGGAGTTGAGCTACGGCGACGTGGCCGCGGTGCTGTGCGAGCCGGCGATGACCAACATCGGCATCGTCTTGCCCCTCGACGGCTTCTTCGACGGCGTTCGCCAGCTGTGCGACGACGCGGGTACGTTGCTGATCCTCGACGAGACTCACACGATCTCGGCCGGGCCGGGAGGGGCCACCAAGCGATGGGGCCTTCGACCCGACGCTCTCACCATTGGCAAGTCGCTCGGGGGAGGCGTGCCGTGTGGCGCGTTCGGACTCAGCGACGAGTTGGCCGATCGAGTCCTCCTCGCCGCGCGCAGCGTTGACCTGGACGACGTGGGCGGCATCGGGGGAACGTTGGCGGGCAACGCTCTTAGCCTGGCCGCGATGCGCGCCGTCCTCGGCGAGGTTCTCACCGAGGAGGCATTTCTCTCGATGGAGAGCGTGGCCAGCGCTTTCGTCGAGGGCGTTCGCCACAGCATCGACGTTCATCAGCTCGGGTGGTCGATCACGCAGTTAGGGGCACGCTGTGAGTACCGCTTCGCCTGGCCCGCACCGATCAGCGGGGGACTGTCCGCAAAGAGCGCAGATCCGTTGCTCGAGGAGTACCTCCACCTCTACGAGGTCAATCGAGGAGTGCTGCTGACCCCGTTTCACAACATGGCCCTCATGTGTCCCGCGACGACGTTGGCGCACGTGTCGGCGCATCAGTTGAACTTCGACGCGGCGTTGGCGGAGCTGCTTCGCTAAGAGCGCAAAGATGACGAGCCTTAGGATGATGGGATGTCCACCTTCGTCGACAGCGCGCAGTTGCACGCCAAAGCCGGCAACGGCGGTGCCGGGTGCGTCAGTTTTCGCCGCGAGGCCCACGTCGCCAAGGGCGGCCCGGACGGCGGCGACGGAGGGCGCGGAGGCGATGTCTGGCTTGAAGCCGACCACAATCAGGCGTCCCTGCTCGGTTTTCGCGATCACCCCTTTCGGCGGGCTAGCGACGGACAGCACGGTACCTCGAAGCGCCAGCACGGCTCGCGGGGCAAAGACACCATCGTCATGGTGCCCGTCGGCACCACCGTCTACAGCATGGACGGCGACGTCCTGGTCGATCTAAAAGGCCCCGGAGATCGGTGGTTGGCGGCCGAAGGGGGACTCGGGGGCCAGGGCAACGCCCGTTTTCTCTCCAATCAACGTCGTGCGCCGGCCTTCGCCGAACAGGGCGAAGTCGGCGAAGAGCGCTGGTTCAACCTCGAGTTGAAACTTCAGGCCGACGTGGCGTTGATCGGTTTTCCCAACGTCGGCAAGTCCACCTTGATCTCTCGCATCTCGGCGGCCCGACCCAAGATCGCGGACTATCCCTTTACGACGTTGGTCCCGAACCTCGGCGTGGTGCGAGTGGGAGCTCGCTCGTCGCGACCGGGCGACGCGACCGAGTTCGTGGTGGCGGACATCCCCGGGTTGATCGAGGGCGCCGCCGAGGGTCGAGGACTCGGACATGACTTCTTGCGCCACGTCGAACGCGCACGGGTGCTCTGTGTCCTGCTCGATCTCTCCGAGGGGGCTCCACTTCCTCCCGCGGAGCAACTCGACGTCCTTCTGCGCGAGCTCGGTGACTATCGAGGCGATCTCCTAGAGCGGCCCCGAGTGGTCGTCGGCTCCAAGGGCGACGTGGCGACGTACGAGCTCGACGGCGTGGACCCGATCTCCGCCATCACCGGCGAAGGACTCGACGCGTTGGTCGCTCACCTCGCGCGACTCGTCACCGACGCGCGCGCCCACGAGGCCGACGCGCTCGAACACGAGATCGTGGTGCACCGTCCGCTGCCCGATGAGATCACGGTGGAGCGACACGGCGAGCACGGCTGGATGGTCGAAGGTCGCGCCGCGAGACGGGCCGTTCGCTTCCAAGACCTCACTGATGACGAAGCCCTGGCCGAGATCGTTCACCGCTTGCGCGAGCTAGGAGTGGAGCGACTTCTCACTCGCGCGGGTGTTCGCGACGGCGACCTGGTGACCGTGGGCGCGCTGTCGTTCGAGTGGTGGCGTGACGGCGCCAGCGCGGGACTCGACCGGGGCCAGCACCACCGCGCCACCCGGCGCGAGCGACTGGCGCGACACGGTCGTCTTGATCAAGGAGACGACGATGACGACACGTAGTGTCGTGGTCAAGATCGGCACCACGTCGGTGACCGACGAGCAGGGCCACATCGCGCACGACGTCTTGGCCCGGCTCGCGGTGGACGTGGTGGCGCTGCGTGCGGACGGGTGGTCCGTCGTCGTGGTGACCTCGGGCGCGATCAGTGTGGGATGGGCTCACGTGGGCCAGGGAAAAGCTCGTCCCCGTGACGCCACCACCTTGCAAGCGGTCTCGGCCGTGGGCCAGCCACTACTCATGCACGCGTGGCGTGACGCGTTCTCCGCCCTCGGCGTGCCGGTGGGCCAGGTGTTGTTGGCCCCCCTCGACTTTTCGCACCGGGGGCAGTACCTGCACGCCCGCGGCACCTTGGAGTCGTTGGCGGGTCTGAACGTGGTGGCCATCGTGAACGAGAACGACGCCGTGGCCGACGAAGAGATTCGCTTTGGGGACAACGATCGATTGGGGGCCTTGGTGGCCAACCTGGTCGGCGCGTCGCACCTGGTGCTCTTGACCGATACCGACGGTCTCTTAACGGCCGACCCGCGCCTTGACGCCTCGGCCACGCTGATCGAAGAGGTGACCGCGTTCGACGCGGACTTGCTCGAGGCGGCCGGATCCAGCCGGTCCGGGGTCGGCAGCGGCGGCATGGCGTCAAAACTGGCCGCCGCACGCATGGCCACGTGGTCGGGTGTGACGGTCGTCATTGCGCCGGCCCGCGCCCCGCACGCACTTCGCCAGGCCCTGGAGGGTCGCGCTGGTTTCGGCACGACGTTTTATCCACGGCCGGAACGGCTCTCGGCGCGAAAGTCGTGGATAGCCTTCGCCGTGGCGAGCCAAGGATCCCTCGTGATCAATGAGGGCGCGCGCCACGCACTGGAGCAACAGGGTCGAAGCCTCTTGCGAGTCGGCGTGATGTCGCACCACGGCTCCTTCGTAGAAGGTGACGCCGTCGAGGTCAAAGGCCCCGATGGCGCGGCCCTGGCCAAGGGTCTGGTACGAGTCTCGGCCGAGTCCTTTGACGACGGCGACGACGTCGTGGTGCACCGCGACGATCTCGTCCTCTTACGAAGGGCCTAAGTCGGCCCATTACGCTTGGTCTATGACGGGGAGCGCGTTGAGCATCCAAGGGGCCGCCGTGAAGCGGGCCGCCGTGGCACTGGGACAGGCCTCTGACGAGTCGCGTCGCGCGGTGTTGCACCACGTGGCCGACCGGTTGGACGAGACGCGTGACGAGCTCTTGGCGCTGAACGCCCTGGAGGTGGCCGCCTACCAGGAGTCCGGGCCGGGGCGCGACCGACTCACCCTCACGCCCGAGCGCGTCGCCTCCATGGCCAGCGCCCTGCGCGAGATCGCCGCCTCGCCCGATCCGCTCTTCGAGACCCAAGACGCCTCGACCCGACCGAACGGCCTTCGCGTGGAGCGCCTTCGCGTACCCCTCGGCGTGATCGGCGTAGTCTACGAAAATCGACCCAACGTGACGAGCGACGTGGCCGGTCTGTGCGTGCGCAGCGGTAACGCGGCCTTTCTTCGCGGATCCTCCAGCGCCCAGGCGACCAATACCTTCATCGTCGACCTCTGGCACGAGGCGCTGGAAAAAGAAGGACTGCCCGCTGAGGGCGTCTCGTTGGTCGAGGACCCCTCCCACGAGACCGTGGCCGCCTTCATGCAGTTAAGCGACGTGCTGGACTGCCTCATTCCCCGCGGCGGTCCGAGCCTCATCGCGGCGATGCGCGAGAACGCCCGGGTGCCCTACGTCCTCGACGGCGACGGCAACTGCCACATCTACGTCGACGCGTCGGCCTCGCTCGAGCAGTCCCTCGCCATCGTGAACAACGCGAAGACCTCGCGACCGGGCGTGTGCAACGCCGCCGAGACGCTTCTCGTGCACGAGGCGATCGCGCCAAAGTTTTTGAGTTCACTCGAGACGGCGATGCCGGGGGTTGAGCTGCGTGCCGACGAGCGCGCTCTTCGCTACTTGTCGAGCGCCACGCCCGCCAGTGATGAGGACTTCCAACGTGAGTTCCTCGACCTCATCATGGCCGTCAAAGTGGTGTCCTCGCTCGATGAGGCCATCGAACACGTGGCCACCTACGGCACGGGCCACAGTGAGGCCATCTTGACCGAGGACGCCTCGAACGCGGAGGAGTGGGTGCGCCGCGTCGACGCCGCCGCGGTGTTGGTCAACGCGTCGACCCGTTTTGTCGATGGCGGGGAGTTGGGTCTTGGCGGAGAGGTGGGCATCTCGACCCAGAAGCTGCACGCCCGCGGTCCGATGGGCGTGCGCGAGTTGACGTGTCTTAAATGGGTGGTGCGAGGAGAGGGACAGATTCGATGAGTGCTCTAGACCCCCGCGAGGAGCTGGCCCAACGCCTCGGTCTGGCGAGCGTGCCACCGGTGCGCTTCGACTCGCCGGCCGAGGTTCAGAAGCTGCTGGCCGAGAACGACTATCTGAGCGACGACGCCATCGCCTCGGTCACCTACCTCGCCGATCGCCTGGCCAAGCCGGTGCTGGTCGAAGGTCCCGCCGGCACGGGCAAGACGGCGCTGGCCCGGGCGGTCGCCGACTCGATCGGCGCGCGACTGATTCGACTGCAGTGCTACGAGGGGCTCGATGAGTCGAAGGCCCTCTACGAGTGGAACTACCGAAAACAGCTGCTCCGCATTCAGGCCGGTCGACCCGAAGGCGCGGGAACCGAAGAGTGGCATCACCTAGAAGAGGACATCTTCGCCGAAGAGTTCATGCTGACGCGGCCACTCTTAGAAGCGATCTCGGCGAGCGATCCCGTGGTTCTGCTCATCGATGAAGTCGACCGCGTGGAACTAGAGACCGAGGCTTTGATGCTGGAGATTCTCTCTGAGTATCAGGTCTCCATTCCCGAGTTGGGCACGATTCGGGCCAAGCAGATCCCCATGGTCTTTCTCACCTCGAACAACACGCGAGAACTCTCCGAGGCCTTGAAGCGTCGCTGCCTGTACCTGCACATTGGCTACCCCTCAGTAGAGCGCGAACGCGACATCATCCTCTCGAGGGTGCCCGGTATCTCGAGCGCCCTGGCCGAACAGATCGCCCAGGTGGTGCGCTCGCTGCGCGCCCTCGATCTGAAGAAGGCGCCCTCGGTCTCAGAGACCCTCGACTGGGCCCGTACCCTCGTGGTGCTCGGACGCGACGAGATCGGCGACGAGGACGCCGCGGCGACGTTGCACATCTTGCTCAAGTATCAGTCCGACATCGAACGAGCGAGCAAAGAGCTGCTCGGACGCTCGAGGCCCGTTGCTTAATCTGCTGGGGGAGTTCATCGGCGAGCTGCGCGCGGCCGGGATACCGGTGTCGATGAGCGAGCACGTCGACGCCGCCCGCGCCGTCGAGGTCATCGACCTGGGTAATCGCTCCTTGGTCAAGGCCACCTTGGCCGCCACCTTGGTAAAGGACGGAGATCACCTGCCCGTCTTTAACACGGCCTTCGACGTGTTCTTCGCCACGCGTTCTATCGAGAGCGCCGAAGAGATTCTCGGCGAGGAGCTTCGAGGCGAGTCGGACCGCGAGGGCGCCGCCGGCGCGAGCGGGGCCGGGCCGGGTCGCGGTCTCGGTGGGGGTGCGAGTGCGATGAGCGCCAGTGAGCTCACGGAGTTGCTCTTTCGCGCCCTGATGAGTGGCGACCGCGAAGCGATGCGCGCGGGCGCCAGCGAGGCGGTGTCGCGCTACGCCGGCATGGAGCCCGGTCGTCCCGTCGGAGGTACCTACTACCTCTATCGCACCCTGCGCAGCCTGGAACTGGAGGCCCTCGAAGAGCGCCTCATGGCCAGCACGCGGCGAGGTAGCGATGAGCTGGCCGAACGAATAACGCGGGACGAGGTACGCGCTCGGATCACTCAGTTAAAGGCGGAGATCGAACGAGAGATCAGAGAGCGCCTCGTCGAGGACCGCGGATCCCAAGCCCTGGCCAAGTCGGTGCGCAAGCCCCTGCCCGAAGACCT
Source organism: uncultured Acidimicrobiaceae bacterium (assembly GCA_963849705.1). Classification (GTDB taxonomy): domain Bacteria; phylum Actinomycetota; class Acidimicrobiia; order Acidimicrobiales; family RAAP-2; genus RAAP-2. Next base: position 55,359 of record CAWKII010000002.1, read on the forward strand.
CGACGTGATGCACGCCAATCGCGAAGAGATGGCCCAGTTGGAGCGCGCTTTGCGACCGCTGAGTCGCAAACTAGCCGTGCGCTTGGCTCGCAAGCGTCGCCGTCGGCGACGTGGTCCGGTCGACCTTCGCCACACGGTGCGCCGAAGCCTCTCGACCGGGGGAGTGCCGCTGGACTTGCGCTTTAAACCACCCCGACCGGCCAAGCCCGAGATCTTCGTCATCGCCGACGTGTCCGGTTCGGTGGCCTCCTTCGCCCGCTTCACGCTGCACCTGGTCCACGCCATCAGTTCACAGTTCTCCAAGGTGCGTAGCTTCGTCTTCGTCGACGGTCTCGACGAGGTGACGCGACTCTTCGAGGGTGTCGAAGACCCGGCCGACGCGGTGGCGCGCATCAACGCCGAGGCCGACGTGATCGCCTTTGACGGCCACTCCGACTACGGACGAGCCCTCACGACCTTCCACGATCTCTACGCCAAGGACCTCACCAAACGCTCGACCGTGCTCATCCTCGGCGACGCTCGCAACAACTACCACCAGGCTCACGCCGAGTTGCTGGCCGATCTCCACTATCGGGCCAAGGCCGTCTACTGGCTGAACCCCGAGCCCACTAGTTACTGGAACAGCGGAGACTCGATCGTCAATCAGTACGCGCCGTACTGCGATCGGGTCATCGAGTGCCGGACGTTGCGCCAGTTAGAGGCCTTCGTGGGGGAGCTGTCGTGAGCCTCGAGGAGCGCTTGCCGCCCGAGGGGTTCCGCCAACGCGGGCCGCTTCCTACGGGAACGCGTCTGGTCATGATTCGCCACGGCGAGTGCGTGGCCAACGTCGAGGGCCTCGCCGGAGGGCCCGTGGGCGACGGGGGGCTGACCGAGGTGGGTCGCGAGCAGGCTCGCGCCCTGGCCCGTCGGGTGAGTCTCACAGGTGAGTTGGCCAGCGCCCGCGCCTTCTACACCTCGGCGCTGCCGCGGGCCATCGAGACCGGCGAGATCGTCCTTCCCGCGATCAACGAGTCCTTGGTACCGCAACAAGACGAGGACTTAGGGGAACTTCGCGTGGGTGAAGCCGACGGTCTGCCCTGGGGCGAGATCGAGGAGCGATTCCCACTGCCCAATTGGGATATCGACCCCACGCAGGTCAACGTGCCCGGCGGGGAGTCGCTGGTGAGTTTCTACGAGCGCTGCGTGGCGGCGATCGACCGACTGGTGGCGCGACACCCGAAACAGTTGGTTGTTCTCGTGGTGCACGGCGGCTTCATCGAGCAGGCCCTGAAGCTCTACTTACAGAGCGGCGCGGGCACGCGCCTACGACCGCGAATCGAGCACTGCTCGATGACCGAGATTGAGTTCGGTTTCCAAGGAGACCACTTGCGGCTCCTTCGTTACAACGACCTCTCGCCGATCGGCGTCGAGTAGCGCTGTAGGTACTCCGCCACGTGGAAGGCCAGGTCGAGGCTTTGGGTGGCGTTCAGACGGGGATCACAGATCGAGGTGTAGTTCGTGTCGAGGTCGGTTTCGTTGAGGCGCGAGCCGCCGCCCAAACACTCGGTGACGTCGTCGCCGGTCAGCTCCACGTGCAGACCGCCCGGCCACGTGCCGAGGGCCTGATGCACCAGGAAGAACTGGGAGGTCTCAGAGAGCACGTCGTCGAAACGGCGAGTCTTCTGACCCCCCGAGGCGACAAAGGTGTTGCCGTGCATCGGATCGCAGGCCCAGAGTTCGCTTCGACCGTCGTCGCGCAGCGCCTCGACGAGGGGCGGGAGTAGCTCGCTCACGCGTTCGTGACCCATGCGCGAGATCAGCGTCAAGCGCCCGGGCGTGTTGGAGGGATTGAGCACGTCCACCAACTGGCGCAGCTCGTCGACGCTGATGGACGGCCCGAGCTTCAGCCCCAGGGGGTTGGACACACCGCGCAGGAAGTTGACGTGCGCCCCGTCGAGTTGTCGGGTACGGTCTCCGATCCACAGCAGGTGGGCCGAGCAGTCGTACCAGTCACCGGTGAGCGAGTCGCGACGGGTGAGAGCCTGCTCGTAGGGCAAGACGAGTGCTTCGTGGCTCGTGTAGAAGTCCACGCTCTGCAACGCGCTGTCGTCTAGGAGATCGATGCCGCAGGCCTTCATGAACTGCAGCGCGCGCTCGATCTCGTCGGCGATGACTTCGTAGCGCTTCCCCTCGAGAGAGTTGGCCACAAACTCCTGGTTCCACGCGTGTACCCGCGACAGGGCGGCGAAGCCTCCGGTCGTGAAGGCGCGCAGCAAGTTGAGCGTCGAGACGCTCTGGTGGTAGGCGTCGAGCAGCCGCTCGGGGTCGGGCCGTCTCGCCGCTTCGTCGAACTCGTCGGAGTTGATGATGTGACCGCGAAAGGCGCTCAGGCGAACGCCGTCTCTCTCTTCGAAGTCGTCGGTGCGGGGCTTCGCGAACTGGCCGGCGATGCGGCCGACCTTGACGACCGGGACGCCCGCGGCGTAGGTGAGCGCCACGGCCATCTGCAAGATGACCTTGAGCTTGTCGCGGATGACGTCGGCCGAGCCCTCGTAGAAGGACTCGGCGCAGTCTCCCGCCTGTAAGAGAAAGGCTCGGCCCTTGGAGGCGTGACCGAGCTGCTCTTGGAGGCGGCGGGCCTCGCCGGCGAAGACCAAAGGTGGTTTCGTCGCGAGATCACGTTCGACGCGAGCCAGGTGCTCGGTGTCGGGCCAGGTGGTGTTCTGGGCAATGGGGTAGTGACGCCACGACGCCGGGGTCCACTCGAGAGGTGTCGGATCCATTCATCAAGAGTAGGGGCTTCGAAAGCGCGTCCACAATCCCGTAGGATTCTTGAGTGAAAGATCGGCGAGTCGGCCTCTTCGGTGGCACGTTCGACCCGCCGCACTTCGGTCACGTCGCGGCGCTCGAAGCGGCCGCGCGAACGGGACGATTTCAACGCCTGATCGTGACCGTGGCGGGAGATCCCTATTTCAAGAACGACGACGTCCACCCGGCGTGGCTGCGTCTCGCCATGGCGCACGCGGCCTTTGACGACCTGGCGCTCGTCGAGGTCTCCGACGCCGAGATTCGCCGCGAGGGGCCGTCCTACACCATTGACACGGTGCGAGAGTTTTTGCGCGAGGCCGAGGCGGTGGACGTTCTGGTGGGCGCCGACCTCGCCACCCAGCTCGATCACTGGCATCAGGCCGACGAGCTGAGAGAGTTAGTCGACGTGGGTATCGTTCCTCGTCCGGGCGCCCAAAGCGGCGCTCCGCAGAGGTGGCGCTGGTACGAGATTCCCATGACGCCGGTCGACCTCTCGAGCACCTTCGTACGAGATCTGCCCGAGCACTCGGTGGACTTAGAAATGTACCTTCCGCGCCTCGTTATTCCGCTCTTCGAAGAGGCTCGAGGCTAGAGTCGTGGCAATGGCCGTTCGACTTTTCGACCTGACCGAACCGCAGTCGTCACGGCTGGAGGGTTTGGAAGCGGCGCCGCGACGTCGCGACATACGGCGCACTCGACGCCGTTACGCTCTGGTCGGTGTGCTCTCTCTCGCGATTCCCTTCTTTGGCGCATTGGCCGTGCTCGGGGTGGCCCACTGAGTGACACGGTGACGAGCGGCGAGATCTCTCGCGGCCCCTACTCGCTCTACGTCGGTACCCTGGTCAACGCGGCCGTGGTCGCCGCCGAAGAGAAGATTGGCGTGGACACCGTGGTTCTCGACCTTCGTGAGTTGGTCGACTCCTTCGACGCGCTCGTGGTCACCTCCGGTCACAACGATCGACAGGTGCGCGCGATCGCCGACGAGGTGGAGCGACTCGTCGAGTTGGCCCTCGACGTCAAGCCGATCCGTGTCGAGGGCCTCGTCGACGCGGAGTGGGTGGCCATGGACTACGGCGACGTCATCGTGCACATCTTCGATGACGGTGCGCGCGAGTACTACGACCTCGAACATCTCTGGAGCGCCGCCCCGGCGCTGCGACCCCAGCCCGCCCGTTAGCTGTCTAAGAGACTCTCAAAGTCTTGCGGGGTCACGAGCTTGAGAGATTTGCCGCTCGGCGTGGGCAGGGACTGAATAACCCCCGCCACCTTGATCACGATGCCGTTCGTGGCCCCCACCCGGTCGGCGGTGAGAACGAGTTGACCGATGGCCAGCATCTCCTTGGCCCGTGGCAGCGAACGAAGGGACGTCGCGAAGTTGAGATATCCCACCTGGTGATGAATCGAGGCCGAGATGAGTACCAAGCCCGTCGGCAGGGCCGAGGAGTCGCCGACGGATCTCTCGATGGCCGAGGGCCCGAGCAGTAGCTGCTGTATCACCGTCGAGAGCGCGGCCGGCGTCGGGACGATTCGACTCGAGGGCGACAACTGGCCGGTGGCGTCGACGATGTAGACCGCTTGGGTATTGAAGCGCACGTGCGCGCCGTTGGTGCCGGGAATCGTGGGGCTGAGGAGTTGCAGTCCCACCTTCGAGTTCGGAATGCGCACGGGAGTGGCGTTCGGTGAGACCAGGGTGCAACTGGAGAGGGCCAGAGCTCCGAGAAGCACCGGGACGAGAATCCGAAGACGTCTCACGGCGATCCCTCGTCGACGAGCGGGAGAAGGATCTGGAAACGTGCGCCCCCCTCAGGGCTCTCGAGTACGTGAATGGAGCCGCCGAAGGCACGCACATGGTCACGCACCAACGCCAGGCCGAGGCCGGTGCCTCGCGCCATACCCCGGTCGTGAGCCGCTCGTCCACGGAAGAAACGCTCGAAGATAGCATCGCGCTCGTCAGCGGGAACCCCCGGACCGGCGTCGTCCACGTTGATGGCGAGTTGGCCAGCCTCGTAGTCCAGTCGCACGGCGGTCGCGTCCCCGGCGTAGTAGTGGGCGTTGTCGATCAGGTTGGTCATCACGCGTTCGAAGCGGCGTCGGTCCACCGAGATGAGAGGTTCCTCGACGGCGGCGGCGATCTCGACGGGCGGTTCGGCCAGCCCGTGTCGACGCGCGGCCGAGCGCACCGATTGTCGAACGAGTTCCACGGCCGCCGTGGTCTCGATGGAGAGGGGCACCGCGCCCGCGTCGCTGCGGGCCATCTCGAGAAGGTCCTCCACCAGCGACTGAAAGATCGCGAGGTCCGCCGTCAACAAGTCGAGGCTCTCCTGAGCCGATCCCGAGAGTTCGCTGCGGTGCGCCTGGAGAACCGCGGCGGCCGTGGCCAACGTGGTGAGGGGGGAGCGAAGTTCGTGGCTCACGTCGCTCGCGAAGCGGGCGTCACGCTCGAGGCGGTCGACCAGCTGGCTGACCATCTCGTTAAAGGAGTCGGTGAGTTGTTGCACTTCGCGGTCGGCCCGGGTGACTTGCAGGCGGGTGGAGAGGCTGCCGTCGGCGATGGCGGCCGCGGCGAGGGAGACCTGCTCCAAGGGTCGCACGGTTCGCCGCGTCACCCAAAGCCCGCCGGCGATTCCGATAAAGGTGGTGACGAGGGCTCCGGCACCGAGGACCAGCATGAGTAGGCGCAGCGTGTGCTCTAAGGAGGCGAAATTGAAGACCTCGAAAAACTGGGTCTCGACGGCCGGGATGGGTACGCCGACGACGAAAATAACCTGACCCCTCACCACGAGTATCTGCGCGGCCGCGTTGCCGCGCAAGACCGTGGTGATCATCTCGCCGGGTACGTCGACCGTTTGGGCCCCGTGGCTTCGTGAGAGCCACTCTTGGTCGGTCTGGACGAGGACGCTCGAGCTGGTGGCGCGCTCGATGGAGTTCAACAGTCGCGCTAGCTCCGGGGGCGAGGTGTAGAGCGTGCTGCGCACGAGGGCTGCGTTCTCGTAACTCTCTTTCAAGTCGGTCTGTTGCAGATCGCTCACCAGCACGTGGTGGACGCCCTCGTAGGTGAGGACGGCGAAGAGCCCGCTCAGCAGTAAGGCGCCGAGTCCGAAGGTGAGGAGCAGACGAAGTCGGAGACTTCGTTGACGCATTAGAGAACCAGCTTGTAGCCCGTTCCTCGCACCGTCACGAGGTAGGTGGGACTGGCCGGGTCCGGTTCGATCTTCATGCGGAGTCGTCGAATATGTACGTCCACCAAGCGGCTGTCGCCGAAGTAGTCGTACCCCCAGACGTGCTCTAAGAGGTCCTCGCGCGAGAGGACGCGCGCATTGGCCGACGCCAGTTCGGTCAAGAGGCGAAACTCCGTCGAGGTGAGGTGCAACTCCGTTCCGTCGCGATGGCGCACGACTCCCTCGTCGGGAATGACGCGCAGTTCTCCTAGTTGGAAGGCGTTGGTGCTCTTGTCGGGGCGACGTCGCAGGTGCGCTCGAACGCGAGCCAGCAGCTCTTCGGGTACGAAAGGTTTGGTGACGTAGTCGTCGGCCCCCGACTCCAGTCCGAGCACCACGTCGGCGGTGTCGTCGCGCGCCGACACGATCACGATGGGCAAGTCACTCACCGCGCGCAGGGCCTGGCAGGTTTCGAATCCACTCATGCCGGGCAGCATGATGTCCACGATCGCCACGTCGGAGCTCATGCGAGAAAAGAGCGCCACTCCCACCTCCCCGGTGGGTGCGTCGTCTACGTCGAAGCCCTCGCCTTCGAACATGAGTCGAAGCGCGGTGCGAATGTGGTCGTCGTCTTCGACGATCAAGATACGGGGCATCCCAACTCCTTTGGAATCTTGGATAAGACTAGTAACCGGCGAAAGCGGGCCTGATCTCACTAGCGTGAGAGGCGTGTCGGCGCGTGATGACGAGCGGGCCACCGCCAAGTGGCAGTTACGGGGTTACGCCGACACCTTGCGCGCCGCCGATCGGGCGCGCGCCACCCAGCGGGCCTATCTGAGCGACGCCGGGGCCTTTGTCGAGTGGGTGAGCGAGCGCGGCTCGACGAAGCCGTCACAAATTACCCAGAAGGATCTTCGCGAGTACCTCGTCTTTATGACTCGTCGGGGAGACGAGCGCTCGTCGATACTTCGCCGTCGAGCGTCGCTGCGCAGTTACTTCTCGTGGCTCGTCGAGCGCGGCCACATCGAGGTGAACCCCGCCGCTCGGCTGCTCGCCCCTCGCGCTAATCAACATCTGCCCAAGATCGTGGTTCGCGAGCAGCTCGACAATCTCTTGGACGACGAGTGGGGCGAAGACGAGTGGGCCATCCTGGATCGCGCCGTGTGCGAGGTGCTCTACGGCGCGGGGCTGCGGGTCTCGGAGCTCTGTGGCCTCGACCTCTCGAGTGTCGACTTCTCCCAAGGACTTCTGCGCGTACTGGGCAAGGGGAGAAAGGAACGGGTCGTTCCCTTACACCGCCGCGGCTTGGCGGCGCTGCGTCTGTGGATCGACGACGCCCGCGAAGACGTTCTTCGCCCCGAGTCGCCCCCGGAGGCACTCTTCTTGAATCACCGGGCTCGTCGCCTGGGTCCGCGCGACGTTCGCCGTATTCTCGATCACCGCGTTGCGCGCGGCCACGTGCACCCTCACGCGCTTCGTCACACCTACGCCACTCACCTCGTCGAGGGCGGAGCCGACCTGCGGGTGGTGCAGGAACTGCTCGGTCACGAGAGTTTGACGACGACCCAGATCTACACACACGTCTCGAAGTCGCGCTTACAGAAGGTTCATCGAGAGACCCACCCGCGGGGGTAGCGACGGCTATCGATTATGATGGACAGGCTCTCCCAGAGTGGGGGAGCGAGTGAGTTGTCCCCGTGGTTTCGTACGGTCGCCGTTCGCGGTGCTCCCCGGGGTTGAAGCAACCATACGAAAGGAAACTAGATCGTGGCTCTTGTCACTTTGCAGGAACTGTTGGACTCGGGCGTGCACTTCGGGCACCAGACCCGCCGTTGGAACCCCAAGATGCGTCGCTTCATTCTCGGCGAGCGCAACGGCATCTACTTGATCGACCTTCGAAAGACGCTGGCCGGCATTGAGACGAGCTACGCCTACGTGCGTGACCTGGTGGCCGACGGGGGCGTCATCCTCTTCGTCGGGACCAAGAAGCAGACCCAGGGACCGATCGCGGACTACGCGCAGGCCTGCGGCATGCCCTTTGTCAATCAGCGCTGGCTCGGCGGGATGCTCACCAACTTCTCGACGGTCGCGGGTCGCGTGAAGCGACTGATTGAACTGCGCGCCATGGAGCGGGCCGGTGACTTTGCCGCTATGCCCAAGCGCGAGGCGCTGCGTCACTCGCGCGAACTGGAGAAGCTCGATCGTAACTTGAGCGGTATTGCCAACTTAGAGCGCGTCCCCGACGCCGTCTTCGTGATCGACACGAAGAAAGAGCACATCGCCGTGACCGAGGCTCGCAAGCTCGGCCTACCGGTGGTGGCCGTGGTCGACACCAACTGTGACCCCGACGTCATCGACTACGTCATTCCCGGCAACGACGACGCCATTCGCGCCGGATCGCTGCTCTGTCGTCTCATGGCCGACGCCGTGACCGAAGGTCGTTACATCCGCCAGAACCGCCCCGCTGTGACCGTGAGCGCCTCAGCGGCCCACGCGTAATTTCTTACTTCAAGAATCAAAGAGGAGAACCAAGGTGACAATCACCGCCAAAGACGTACAAGCGCTGCGACAGGCGACGGGCGTAGGCATCCTGGATGCCAAGCGAGCGCTCGAAGAGAGCAACGGCGACATGGAAGCCGCCGTCGTGTTGCTCCGCGTACAGGGCCTCGCCTCGGCCGAGAAGCGCGCCAGTCGCGACGCCAGCGAAGGCGCGGTGGCCGTTGTTCGTGACGGCAACGTGGCCGCGATCGTTGAACTTCGTTGCGAGACGGACTTCGTCGCCAAGTCCCAGGAGTTCGTGGCCTTGGCCGACGAGATCGCCGCCGCCGTGGTCGCTGAGGGCGAAGAGTCAGTTGCTCACTTCAAGGAGAACATCGAGACGATGCTCACCACACTGAAGGAGAACATCTCCATCGGTCGCGTGTATCGCCTGGAGGCCGGCCCCGATGAGGTCATCGACACCTACCTGCACGTTCAAGCCAATCGCGGCGTCAATGCCGTCATCGTGGTGGTGAAGGGCGCGAGCGAGGAGGTAGCCCACGAGCTCACCTTGCACATCGCCTTCGCCAAGCCCGAGTACCTCACGCGCGCCGACGTTCCTGCCGCCGCGGTCGAGACCGAGCGCAAGACCATCGAAGAGATCACGCGCAACGAAGGCAAGCCCGAAGCGGCGATCCCGAAGATTTTGGAAGGTCGACTGAACGGTTGGTATAAGGACCGCGTCCTTTTGGACCAGCCCTACGTGCAAGACGAAAAAGAAACGGTGCAGCAGTTCTTGAAGGGCGCGACCGTCAGCGCCTACGCTCAAGTCGTCATCGGGGGATAGGACATCGTCGTGCGTCGAGTGGTCTTGAAACTGTCGGGTGAGGCCCTCGCTTCAGCCGCGAGCGACGAAACCATCGATGCTTCCACGGTGGACTTCCTGGCGCGCGAGATCGCGGCCGCCATGGATCGGGGCGGACTGGAGTTAGCCGTCGTCGTGGGCGGTGGCAACATCTGGCGCGGGGCCACCGGCGCCATGGCTGGGATGAATCGAGCCAACTCTGACGTCATGGGCATGCTCGGGACCGTGATCAACTCCCTCGCGTTGCAAGACGCCATCGAAAATCACGGCCGCGCCACCCGGGTGATGTCGGCCATCAGCATGGACCAGGTAGCCGAGCCCTACATCCGCCGCCGGGCCGTGCGTCACCTCGAACGCGGGCTCGTCGTCATCTTCGCGGCCGGCATGGGCAACCCCTACTTCACGACGGACACGCCGGCCGCTCAGCGCGCCGCCGAGATCGAAGCGGAGATTGTCTTAAAGGGCACCCACGGTGGCGTCGACGGGGTCTACGACGAAGACCCGCGCGTCAATCCCGGTGCCGTCAAGTTCGACGAGATCTCCTTTGATGAGGTGATCGCGCGCGACCTGCGCGTGATGGACATGACGGCCATCACCTTCTGTAAAGACAACAATCTGCCGCTTCGCGTCTTTGACCTGATGGCCGAGGGTAACTTGGGTCGCGCCCTCGACGGGTTTCCCGTCGGTACGCTGGTGAAATAATGGAGAACGAACTCGTGGACCTCGTCATGGAAGACACGCGTGAACGAATGGTGAAGGCCATTGAGCACGTGAAGAACGAGTTCGGGGCGATTCGAACCGGTCGCGCGACCTCGACTCTCATCGAAGGACTGCTGGTCGAGTACTACGGCACCGAGACACCCCTCAAGCAGCTGGCCAACTTTTCCGTGCCCGAGCCCCGCTTGTTGGTGGTCTCGCCCTTCGACAAAGGGTCCGTGGCCGCCATCGAGAAGGCCATCGGCAACGCCGACCTGGGGCTCACGCCCTCCAACGACGGCAACGTCATTCGCCTGGCCTTTCCCGCCCTCACCGAGGAGCGGCGAAAGACCTTCGTGAAGATGGTGAAGACCAAGGCCGAAGAGGGGCGCGTCGCGCTACGCGGAGTGCGCCGCCACGCTCGCCAGGAACTCGAAGCTCTGGAGAAAGAGCAGAGTCTCTCCAGTGACGAGATCGAGCGCCTCGAAAAGGTTCTCGACAAGATGACCCAAGATGAGGTGGCCGTGGTGGATGCGCTGCTGGCCCACAAGGAACAGGAACTTCTTGAAGTCTGAGGACGGCCCCTTCGAGGATGAGCCGACCGGCCAGTACCCGATCACGAGTAGCAACGACTCGCGCGTCACCATCACGGGCGCCGAGATGGCCGCCGACTTGGTCGATGACACGCCGGCGATCGACCCCGAGACCCTTCTACCTCACTGGACAGACGCTCCGACCGGTCAGGTGCCCATTGTCGTAGCCCGCGAAGCGGCGCTCAGTGACGACCCCTGGTCGGCCATACCGGCTCCCGCCTGGCGCGAGGGCGAGGCCGACTGGGTGGCGCACGAAGAACAGTTCGACGCCTCGATCCTCGCCGGTGAGGAGAAGGTCGACGACGCGCGACCCTGGGAGTTCCTACTCGCCGAGAGCGAACCGGTCGAAGAGATCGTGGCCGAGGCCCCGAGGCCCGAACCGGCCGTCGTGCCGCGCACTCGCCGACGCGCGTCCTCTAACCCTCTGGCCGGTCGAGCCGTGCGCCAAAGTTCGTCCAGCAGCGTCTCGCTCGCCACCGGCACCGGCATCCTTCTCGCCATCCTGGTCTTCGCCTTCTTCATCGCCGGGCCGCTCCCTCTCACCGTCTTGATACTGGTGGCCCTGGGCTTTGCCAGCGCGGAGGCCTACGCCGGTTTCCGTCACGTCGGAGCTCATCCCGCGACGATCCTGGGCATCGTGGCGGTGGTCACCCTCGGTATCGCCGTCTACAACAAGGGCCTGATCGTGGTGGGCGCCGTCACGGTGCTGCTCGTCATCTTTGGCTTCATCTGGTACATGAGCGCTCAAACCAAGATCGACGTGCTGGACGGGATCGGCGCGACCATCTTTGTGTACGTCTGGGTCGGGGTGCTGGGCAGTTACGCCATCGCCATCCTCTCGCCCCACACGTATCCCGATCGCCACGGGATGGCCTTCCTCTTCGGCGCGGTGGCGCTGACCATCTGCAACGATGTAGGCGCCCTCTTCACGGGACGCTGGTTCGGCACGCGTCCGCTCAACGTGGCGCTCTCTCCCAATAAGACCATTCAAGGCACGGTCGGGGGAACCGTGATCACGTTGCTCGCCGGACTCTTCCTCCTGCCGCGCATGAGTCCCTGGACGATGACCCACGGTCTCGAGGCGGCCGTGGCGCTGTCGGTCGTCGTGCCGCTGGGCGATCTGTTCGAGTCGATGGTGAAGCGCAGCTTGGGCGTCAAGGATCTCGGACGCCTGCTGCCCGGACACGGCGGACTGCTCGATCGCATCGACGGGCTCTTGTTCGCCCTGCCCACCATGTACTACCTCTTGCACGTCATCAAACTGAGCTAACGGTGGGCTACGCGCGTCGCAGCGTGTCGCTCCTAGGCGCGACCGGCAACATCGGTGTGCAGACGCTCGACGTACTGCGAAGCGAGCGTGAGCGATTCGAACTCGTCTCGGTCGCCGGGGGCGATCAGTTGAGCGAACTCGCGGCCATCGTGCACGAGTTTGGCGTGAAGAGCGTGGCGGTGAAGAGCGAGGAGCATCGCGACGTCCTCTCTGATCTCCTCGACGACGGCGTGGAGATCCTGGTCGGCGATGAAGGGCTGACGGAACTCTCCTCGAACGCCGACGTCGTGGTGAACGCTGTCCTCGGATTCGCCGGCCTGCCGGTCACGCTCGCCGCCCTGGCGGCGGGCAAGAGACTGGCTCTCGCCAACAAGGAGTCCCTCATCGCGGCCTCGCCCCTCGTGGCGCGCGTTCGCGATACTCCGGGCGCCGAACTTCTCCCGATCGACTCAGAACACTGCGCTATTCATCAGTGCCTGGCCAGCTCACCCGCTCAGCCCGGTTACCCCGACGTTCAGCGCCTCCTCCTCACGGCGTCGGGCGGACCGTTTCGGGGCTGGAGCGAGGAGCAACTCAAAGGAGCGAGCAAAGAGGACGCCTTGCGTCATCCGACGTGGTCCATGGGTCAAAAGATCACCATCGACTCCTCGACCCTGATGAATAAGGGGCTGGAAGTGCTCGAAGCGTCGGCGCTCTTCGGCATTGACGTGGACCGAGTGGACGTGGTGGTCCATCCCCAGTCGATCGTGCACTCCATGGTCGAGTACGTCGACGGCTCGGTGCTCGCCCAGCTCTCACGTCCCGATATGCGCCTGCCGATCGCGTACTGCCTCGGACTACCCGAACGGCTCGCGCACCACTTCGGCCAACTCGACTTCACCAAGGCCTTCGAGTTGACCTTCGAACCGCCGGACCTCGCCGCCTTTCCGGCGCTGCGGTTGGCCTACGATGCGGCTCGACTCGGCGGCGCCGCACCGGCGTGGTTGAGCGCGGCCAATGAAGTGGCGGTCGAGGCGTTTCTCTTAGATCAGATCAACTGGTTCGACATCGTGGCGGTAGTGGCGTCGGCGATGGACCACTACGTCGCCGACCCGTTGGAATCGCTGGCCTCGCTGTACGAAAACGACGCGCTCGCTCGACGCTGGGCGCACGATAGCCTCGCTAGGTGACCGAAGAAGCATCTGCGTCACTGCGTCAGTCTCCCGTGGCGCTCCTCGTCGGGGTCGTCGCCTTCGTTGCTCTCTTGACGCTCCTCGTGGGCTGGGCTCTGCCGCTCGTGATCTTCCTCATCATCCTTATGGTGATGGGCCACGAGTTTGGCCACTTCATCACGGCCAAGCGCGCCGGACTGCTGGTCAGCGATTTCTTCGTCGGTTTCGGGCCGATTATCTGGTCGACGACTCGCGGCGAGACGCGCTACGGGGTGCGCGCTTTGCTGCTCGGTGGTTACGTGAAGGTGCCCGGGATGACCTGGGGCACGCCGGTCGATCCGGCTCTCGAGTCGCGCACCTACCGCGAGGCGTCCTATCCGAAGAAGGTGCTCTTCGCCTCGGCCGGATCGATCATGCACGTGATCATGGCCTTGGCGCTGGCCTGGGCCTCGTTGGCCTTCATTGGCGTCCCCTCGTCGACGCACGTGGGAGTGCTCGCCTTCGACGCCTGGCAGGGGCACCGAGAGAACGCCGCGCAACGTGCCGGCCTCAAGGTAGGCGATCAGATCGTCAAGGTCAATGGCGTCACCATCACCAACGAGACGCAACTCGCCAACTTGGTCCACCACTCCGCGGGTCAGCGTCTGACACTGCTGGTCGATCGCGCCGGCCGCGATCTCACGCTGCACGCGACCCCGGTCAGTGGCACGACGATCAAAGAGGACGGTCACTCTCTCTCGGCGGGGGGCTACATCGGCATTCAGGTCGGTGACCTGAGCGTGCACGAGTCGCCGTGGGCGGCCGTGCCGCACGCGTTCACCCAGATCGGCACCACGGTGAGTGAAGCGGCACACGCGATTGTTCACGTGTTCTCGCCCGGTGAGTTCGCCAGTCTCTTTCATCAAGTGGCCTCGCCGACGGCGGCGACGAACATAAAGAACGAAGACACGAGGCCGGTGTCGATCGTGGGCGTCGGGCGCATCGCGGTCGAGGCGGCGAACGCAGGCGCCGGGCAACTTATTGCGATTCTGGTGGCCGTCAATATCTTCGTGGGCGTGCTCAACATGCTGCCCATGTTGCCCCTGGACGGGGGCTACGTGGCGATCGCGACCTACGAGCGCCTGCGCACGCGTCGCGGCGGCGCTCGCTACCAGGCCGACATCAATAAGTTGGCGCCGGTCGTCTACGCCTTCATGGGCGTTCTGTTAGTGCTCTTCGCCTGCACCCTCTACCTGGACATCGCTCACCCTATCGCCAACCCCTTCGGCTAGGCGGCTGGGCAAAGTCCGCGGGATTCGCGCTGGTGCTGCGACTCCCCTCCGGCACGGCAGAATGGTGGAATGGATGTCACCGCCAGCTCCCTTTCCCCTCGCCGCAAGACCCGTCAGATCTCCGTAGGTTCGGTGAAGGTGGGCGGCGACGCGCCGGTGTCGGTGCAGTCGATGACCACCACCAAGACGGCCGACGTCGAAGGAACCCTCCAACAGATCTACGCGCTCGCCGCGAACGGCGCGGACATCGTTCGTTGCACCTGCAACGAGCAGGCGGCCGCCGAAGGACTGGCTCAGATCGTCCCGCGCTCGCCAGTCCCGATCGTGGCCGACATCCACTTTCACGTCGAGATGGCGCTCGCCGCGCTGGAGGCGGGCGTCCAGGGGCTTCGCCTTAATCCCGGCAACCTGCGCAAGCCCGAAGAGATCAAGCTCGTGGCCAGTGAGGCCCGCGATCGCGGCGTACCCATTCGCATCGGCGTCAACGCCGGCTCCCTGCACCCCGACATCTACAAGCGCTTCGGCGGCGCCACGCCGGAGGCGCTGGTGGAGTCGGCGCGACTCGAGTTGGCGTACTTCGAAGAAGTCGACTTCTCTGACGTCAAGATCTCGGTGAAGGCCTCCTCGGTCGCCACCATGATCGCGGCCTACCGACTGGCCTCAGAGACCTTCGACCACCCGCTGCACCTGGGCGTCACCGAGGCCGGACCTCTGCCCGGGGGGCTGCTCAAGGGAACGGCCGGGATCGCGACCTTGCTCGCCGAGGGCATTGGCGACACGCTGCGCTACTCGCTCACCGCCGACCCGGTCGAAGAGGCGCGCGCCGGTCGCCAACTTTTGGAGGCGCTCGGGCTGCGCGAGCGAAAGGGACTGGACCTGATCGCCTGTCCCAGTTGCGGACGCGCCGAGGTGGACGTCATCAAGGTGGCCAACGAGGCCCAAGAGGCCCTCAACGCACTCGACGTTCCCTTACAAGTGGCGGTGATGGGCTGCGTGGTGAACGGTCCGGGCGAGGCGCGCCACGCCGACCTCGGCATCGCCGCGGGCAAGCACCGCGGTCACCTCTTCATCCAGGGTCAGATCGTGCGCGTGGTGAAAGAGGACGAGATGGTCGAGGCCCTCGTCGATGAGGCGAAGAAGATCATCGCTGAGGGAATCGAAGCGCGACTTCTCGCGCGCGACGTCTCGGCCGAAGCCGAAGCGGAGGCCGATCGCGCCGAGTTGCTCGACGCTCGCGGCGCCGACGCCAACAACGCCCAAGTACGCATCGACGCGATTCGTCGCCACGCCGAAGAGTAGGGCCCTCGCTAGGATTGGCCGCTACTAAGGAGCAAACGTGGCCGCTCAGAGCGTTCTGACCCCTCAAGCCGAGGACTTCCCCCGCTGGTACCAAGACGTGGTGGCCAAGGCCGAGATGGCCGACAACGGACCGGTGCGCGGCACGATGGTGATCCGTCCCTACGGCTACGCGCTGTGGGAGCGCATGCAGGCCGAGATGGACGTTCGCATCAAGGCGACCGGGGCGAAGAACGCCTACTTTCCGCTCTTCATCCCCGAGAGCTACTTCTCGAGAGAGGCCGAGCACGTCGAGGGGTTCAGCCCGGAACTGGCGGTCGTCACCTTCGCTGGCGGCGAGGAGTTGGCCGAGCCCATCGTGGTTCGCCCGACCTCTGAGACGGTGGTGGGGGAGTTCATGGCCAAGTGGGTCCAGAGCTACCGCGACCTGCCGTTGCTGCTTAACCAGTGGGCCAACGTGGTGCGCTGGGAACTGCGCCCCCGCCTCTTTCTTCGCAGTTCGGAGTTCCTCTGGCAGGAAGGCCACACCGCGCACGAGAGTTACGAGGACGCCTCGGCGTACGCGCGGCGCATTCACTACGAGGTCTACAACGACTTTCTCGTCAACGTCCTGGCCTGCCCCTCGTACGTCGGTATCAAGCCAGCCAGCGAACGCTTCCCCGGGGCCATTAACTCCATGACCGGCGAAGCCGTCATGCGCGACGGCAAGGCCCTGCAGATGTGCACCACGCACGAACTCGGCCAGAACTTCGCGCGGGCCTTTGACATCTACTTCCAGAGTGAAGAAGGTCAGGCCGAACTCTGCTACACCACCTCGTGGGGGGCCTCGACGCGCTTAGTCGGCGGCCTCATCATGGCCCACGGCGACGACAAAGGCCTGCTCGTCCCGCCGCAGTTGGCCCCCACTCAAGTGGTGGTCATCGCGGTGCGTGAGGAGGCGCACGTGAACGAGGCCTGTCTGAAGGTGGCCGCCCACTTGCGCGACGCCGGCGTGCGCGTGGAGGTGGACCGGGGTCGGGGCAGCTTCGGGCGTCGGGTCACCGACTGGGAAATCAAGGGGGTTCCTCTGCGCATCGAAGTCGGGCCGCGCGACCTGGCCCAAGGTCTCGTCACGGTGGTCCGTCGTGACAACGGAGAGACGACGACGCACGGTCTTGACGCGGTAGCCGGTGGGATACCGAGCCAACTGGAGCGCATCCAGAGCGACCTTCTGGCGAGAGCGGTGGCCCATCGTGACGAGCACACCTACGACGTGGCGACGGTGGGCGAGGCCATAGAGGCCGCCAACGACGGCTTCGCCCGTCTCGCGTGGGACGTCGTCTCGGGCGAGGGGGAGAAGACCCTCAACGCTCAAGCCGTCAGCGTTCGCTGTCTCCAGCGCCAAGACGGCTCCCTGCCGGTCAACGAGGACGAGCAGGGACTCGTCTGTCTGGTCGCCAAATCCTATTAAGAGAGTTTTAAAAGATTTTTCTCTCACGCTCTCGACGTTTTCCCCAGTCGTTCTCCCGTTGTGAATGCAGTCCCTGACTGCTACAATTGGTTCCCACAGTCCGCTCAGGACGTTTGGACTCGTTTAAGCGCGGGCCTCGGGCCCGCGCTTTTTAATGTCTGAACGTCCTCAGCGAGCGCGAAAGGAGGCCGGGTATGGAATGGGACGTCACGATACGCCCACTGCTCGCGCCCCTCGGGCTGGAGCTCTACGACGTGGAATTTTCTGCAGGATCGCTCAATGTGGTGGTCACTCGCACCGGCGGGGTCGACCTAGAGTCGCTCACCAAGGCCAACCGGGTGATCTCGGAGTGGCTGGACGCCCACGACCCCATCGCCGGACGCTTCACCTTGGACGTGTCGAGTCCGGGGCTCGAGCGACGCCTTCGCACGCCCGAGCACTTCAAGAGCGCCGTGGGCGAAGTCGTGACGTTGCGTGAACGTCGTGACAACGAACCGACGCGACGACGAGAGGGCACCGTGGTCGACGCCAGCGACACCACCGTGTCCTTAGACGACCGAGACGACGGCGTCGTCGTCATCAACCTCGACGCCATCGAACGCGCACGCACCGTCTTTGAGTGGGGTGGCGCCAAGCCCGTGACGACCAAGAGCGCGAAGACCTCCTCGACGAGCAAGAAAGGCTAGACATGGCTAACTTCGAATTTCTTGAGGCGCTCGGTCAGATCGCACGCGACCAGAACATTGACGAGGGTGAACTCCTGATCGCGCTGGCCAACGCGCTGCTCGCGGCGTACAAGCGCCGACCCGACTCCGCCGAAGACGCCGAGGTGGAGATCAACCCCGAGACCGGCGAGATCAAGGTGTGGGGACTAGAGCTCGACCTCGAGGGCAACGTCACGCGCGAGTGGGACGCCACGCCCGAAGACTTCGGCCGCATCGCCGCTCAGACCGCCAAGCAGGTCTTGATGCAGCTCATCCGCGACATCCAGCGCCGCCAGATGTACGAAGAGTTCGCCAACCGCGAAGGCGACATCGTGTCGGGCACCGTCCAACAGAACGACAACCGCTACACCCTGCTCGACCTCGGTCGCGTCGAAGCGTTGCTGCCCCAGGCCGAACAGATCGCCTTCGAGCGCTACGAGCACGGCGCGCGCATCAAGGTGTACATCGTCGAAGTGCGAAAGACCAATAAGGGTCCCCAGATCGTGGTCTCGCGAACACACCCCGCCTTAGTGGCCAAGCTCTTTGAGATCGAAGTGCCCGAGATCGCCAACGGCATCGTCGAGATCAAGGCCTTGGCTCGCGAGCCGGGACATCGCTCGAAGATCGCCGTCGCCTCGAACGACCAGATGATCGACCCGGTCGGTGCGTGCGTGGGCGCTCGCGGATCACGCGTGCGCAACATCACCAACGAACTTCGCTCCGAGCGCATCGACGTCGTGCCCTACAGTGACGACCCGGTCGAGTTCATCCAGTCCGCGTTGCAGCCGGCGCGTGTGCGCGAGGTACGACTGGACGAAGTCGAGGGCATCGCCACGGTCATCGTGCACGATCAGCAGCTCTCCTTAGCCATCGGCAAGGAGGGCCAGAACGCTCGCCTGGCCGCCCGTCTCACGGGGTGGCGCATCGACATTCGTTCCGAGAACGAGGGCAACGACGAGGTCGTCGAAGAGGTCTGGACCGACGGGGACACCGTGGTCGAAGAGACGCTCGGCGTCGCGGTGGACGAGAGCGGTGACGAAGTGGTGGTGACGGACGTCGTGGCCGAGGACGCCGAAGGACACGTCGAGGAAGTCGTCGACGTAGAGGTCGTCGAGGCGAGCGAGGACGCCCCTGCCCTCGAGGCGGTCGTGGAGGACGAGGCATAGCACCGCACCGCACCTGCGTCGTGTGCCGTAAGGTGCGCGACGACTCCGAAATGGTCCGAGCGGGCCGCGACGCGCAGGGACAGTGGTACCTCGGTCGCGGAGTGGGTCGAGGCGTGTGGTTCTGCGCTGAAGGTCGCTGCGAAGAAGAAGTACGAGTTACCCACGTGGCTCGGGCGCTGCGAAGCGCGGCGAACGAAGGCGACGTGGCGGCGTTGAGGGGTCTCTCGACCAGGAAAAGGCCGTAGTTGTGAAAGAATAGGAAACTGTGCCCGGCGAACGCGCGGGCACGCGATGTAAGGGAACGTTTTGGCGCCAAAGAAAATTCGAGTGCACGAGCTCTCTAAAGAGCTCGGTCTGACGAGCAAGGAGTTGCTCGCACTCGCCCAGAAATTAGGTATCGGCGCCTCAAGTCCGTCGGCGTCCATCGAGGACGCCCAGGCTGACCGCATCCGTCGTCGAGCCGACGCCGATGGTCTGCGTCGTGAAGTTCCCGCCGAACCGGCCAAGGCCACCAAGGCCACCAAAGCGACCAAGGCCACCAAGGCCACCGCCAGTGCCGCGCCCGAAGCCGCCGCGCCCGCCGCTCCCGTCGCCGAAGTTCCCCGAGTGACACGGGTGAGCGCCGCACCGAGTGCGCCCGTGGAGAGCGCCGCACCCGAAGCCGCGCCCGCCGCGCCCGCCGCCGAGGCCCCCAAGGTGGTCCGGTCGCGAGCCATGCCCGTGAAACCGGCTCCCACGCGCAGCGTCTCACCCGACGGTCCGACCACCATTCGCCCCACTCAACGAGGTGGCGCGGGAGACGCGGAAGGCCCCAATCGACCACCGCTCAGCTCCTCCGGGCGACCCATCCCGCCGCCGCCCGGTCGTCCTCTAAGTTCCACCGGTCGCCCCATCCCGCCGCCGCCCGGGGCGCGCCGACCGATGCCCGCGGGCGCCAGTCGTGGTGGCCCGTCCAGTGGGCCTCGTCCCATGAGCGCACGTCCGAGCACGGGCGCCCCGCGGACCGGTGGTCCGTCGCGTCCCGGCGGCGGGTTCTCGTCGTCTCGTCCCGGCGCCCCGACCAGCGGGGCTCCCGCCGCGGGCGCCAGTCGAAGCGGCGGTCCGGCTCGCGGAGGTGGCGGGCCCCGCGGATCGCAGCGAAAGGTCACCCGGCGCCGTCGTCGCAACGTCGAAGAGCTCGAGCCCACCCAGATGACCACCTGGCAGCCGAGCAGCGCCCCGGTGCCCGAGGGCGAGATCATCATCGAGCGCGGCTCGACCGCCAAAGACGTCGGCCCCAAACTCAATCGCAGCGCGGCCGACATTATCCGGTTCCTCTTCTTGCAGGGCGAGATCGTCTCGGCCGTGCAGAGCCTGTCCGACGACATGATCGAGCTCTACGCCGCCGAAGTCGGAGCGGAGGTTCACCTGGTGGACCCCGGTGAGCAGAAGGAGGCCGAGCTCTTAGCGAAGTTCTTCGACGAGGACGACGACGACGAGGTGATTCCCGTCGCGCCCCGCCCGCCCATCGTCACGGTCATGGGCCACGTCGACCACGGCAAGACTCTGCTGCTCGACAAGATTCGCAAGTCCAACGTGGTCGCGGGCGAAGCCGGCGGCATCACTCAGCACATCGGCGCGTACCAGGTCACCTGGCACGGACGAGCCATCACCTTCTTGGACACCCCGGGTCACGAGGCCTTTACGGCCATGCGCGCTCGCGGGGCCAAGGTCACCGACGTCATCATCTTGGTGGTGGCGGCCGACGACGGCGTCATGCCCCAGACGGTCGAAGCCATCAACCACGCCAAGGCCGCCGCGGTGCCGATCATCGTGGCCATCAACAAGATGGACCGACCCGACGCCAACCCCGACCGGGTGCTGCAGCAGCTCTCCGAACAGGGACTGGTCCCCGAAAAGTGGGGCGGCGACACGATCGTGGTGGAGATCTCGGCGCTGCAGGGAACGGGCATCGACGACCTTCTGGAGCAGGTGCTCCTCGTCGCAGAGATCGGCGAGCTCTCCGCGCGACCTACCGGTCGCGCGGTGGGCACCGTGTTGGAGGCCAACTTAGAAGTGGGTCGCGGCCCCGTGGCGACCGTCATGGTGCAAGAGGGCCTGCTGCGAGTCGGCGACCCCGTCGTGGCGGGACCGGCCTTCGGCAAGGTCAAGGCCCTCATCGACGACCAGGGCAAGCAGGTGAAGAGCGCCGGGCCCTCGACGCCCGTGCAGATTCTGGGCTTCAGCGAGCCTCCCTACGCCGGCGACGAGATGCGCGTCGCGCGGGACCTGGCTCACGCGCGCTCCTTGGCCGAGGCCCGAGCGCAACGCACACGACTGGTGGGACAACAGCCCGTGGCCTCTTCGAGCGGGGCGCGTCTCGAAGACCTGTTCGAGCAGATTCAACGCGGCGAGACGGCGACCCTCAACATTGTGCTGAAGGCCGACGTGCAGGGCTCTCTCGAAGCGTGCACCGAGTCGCTGCGCAAACTAGAGCGTGACGACGTCAAGTTGGTCATCGTGCACCGCGGCGTTGGAGGCATCACGGAGAACGACGTGCAACTGGCCAAGGCCTCGAACGCCACCATCATCGGCTTCAACGTTCGCCCCGACAAGCGCAGTCGCGAACTCGCCATCAGCGAGGGCGTGCAGATTCGTACCTACGAGATCATCTACAAGCTCATCGAAGAGATCGAGGCCGCCATGCTCGGCCTCTTGACGCCGGTGTATGAAGAAGTGGTCACCGGCGAGGCCGAAGTGCGCGAGGTCTTCCGCATTCCGCGCGTGGGAGCGATCGCCGGTTGCTTCGTGCAAGACGGCGTCATCACGCGGGGATCGAAAGTGCGATTCCTTCGCGAGGGCACCATCATCTGGAAGGGCACGGTGACCTCGCTTCGTCGCTTCAAGGACGACGCGCGCGAAGTTCCCGCAGGCTTTGAGTGTGGCGTCGGACTGTCGGACTACCAAGACCTCAAGCCGGGCGACGTAATCGAAACGTACGAAGAGCGCGAGATTCCGCGCACGGCCTAAGTCATGGCCCGCTCCTCAGGTTCGCATCACCCCTACCCGCGCTCGGCGCGGGTCAACAAGATCCTGCGCGAAGTGATCTCCGACGAACTGGTGCGTATCTCGGACGTGGATGAACGGCTGGGGCTCTTGACCGTGACCGGAGTCGAAACGACGCCGGACATGCGCCAGGCCATGGTCTACTTCGACTCCCTCTCCGAGAGCGCCAAGGTGGCGCTCGAAGAGCGACGCGGACAGATTCAGAGCATGGTGAACGCTCAAACCCGCCTGAAGCGAACGCCCAAGCTCTCCTTCAAAGCGGACCCCGCCGTCGCCAGCGGTGAAGCGGTGGAGGAGTTGCTGCGGCGCCAGCGTCATGACGACGAATAACGGCTTTCTCCTCATCGACAAGCCCCGCGGCGTGACCAGTCACGACGTGGTCGCGCGGGTGCGCAAAGTACTCAACGAACAGCGCGTGGGACACGCCGGCACGCTCGACCCCATGGCCACCGGACTGTTGGTCGTGGCGGTTGGTCCTTCGACCCGGCTCCTTCGATTCGCCCAGAGCGAGATCAAGCGCTACAGCGGCGTCGTCACGTTCGGTGTTTCGACCGACTCCCTGGACGCCGACGGGGAAGTGCGCGAACGCCGCGACGTTCCGGCGCTCTCGGTGGACGCGGTGAACGACGTGGCCCGCGGCATGCTCGGAGCGCAACAACAGACCCCGCCGATGGTCTCCGCGCTCAAGATCAACGGCCGCCGCTTGCACGCCCTCGCGCGCGATGGGGTGGAGGTGGATCGGCCCTCTCGCGAGATCGTGATCGAGTCGTTCTCACTGGAGCCATCGGAGTCTCCGAGTGAGTGGTCCTTTGACGTGACCTGTTCGGTCGGAACCTACGTACGTGTCCTGCTCTGGGATCTCGCGACGCAACTGGGCACGATCGGACACCTCAGCGCGCTGCGTCGACTGGCCAGTGGACGACATCGAGTCGAGGACGCTCTGACCCTCGAGGAGCTCGATCGTGACGTGGAAGAGGGAAGCGCCCCGCTGCACTCGCCGCGGGACCTAGTCGAGTTGTTGGAGATCGCCGTCGTGGACAGTGACCAAGCGCAACGACTTCGTCACGGCCAACGGGTGAACCTTGAAGTGTCGGGCTCTGAGGAGATCGCCGCGGTGAGCGAATCTGGTTCGTTGGTCGCCGTGCTGCGTCGACGAGGCGAGTCGTGGCAGCCGAGCGTGGTCATGCCGGACGACGAGTCCGATGCGCGAGGGTAGGTTGCTGACGTGTTGATTCTGCGCGACGGCGACGTGACGACGTCACCGGAGCCGTGCGTGGTGGCGCTCGGCGTCTTTGATGGTCTGCACCGCGGCCATCAGGCGGTGATCGAGATGGTGGTCGAGCGGGCGAAGGCGCAGGAGGTGCTCGCCGCCGTGGTCACGTTCGACCCGTTGCCCGCCATGGTTCTCGATCCGAGCAAAGCGCCACGGTTGCTCGCGACACTGGAGCAACGTCTCGAGGGACTGGCCGCACTCGGTGTCGATCAGGTACGCGTGCTGACGTTCACCGAAGAACTCTCGCGCGAGACGGCGGAAGACTTCATTGATCGAGTCTTGGTGGCGGACCTGCGCGCACGCTGCGTGGTGGTGGGCGAGGACTTTCACTTCGGTCACGATCGCCACGGCACCGTGACCCTGCTTCAAGAACTCGGTCCCGCGAAAGGCTTCGAGGTGGTGGCCGCGCCGCTCTTTGGCGACGGCGAGAGATGGAGCTCCACGTCGGTGCGCCGCGCCCTGGAAGAAGGCGACCTGGACGGTGCCGCTGCGGTGCTCGGACGGCCTTTTAGCTTGCGCGGGGTAGTGGAGCACGGCGACCAACGCGGCGAGACCTTGGGGTTTCCGACGGCGAATCTCAAGTTGTCTCCCACCCAGGCTCTCCCGGCCGACGGTGTCTACGCCGGGGCGGTCCGCCTCGGCCATACGTGGTGGCCGGCGGCTATCTCCCTCGGGACCCGACCGCAGTTCTACGAAGACGGCGACCTCCTCATGGAGGTCCACGTCGTGGGCTACCAGGGCGACCTCTACGGCCAGACGCTCAACGTGCTCTTTTTGCGACGCCTGAGGGGTCAAAGCGCCTTCGCCAACGTCGTGGAGTTAAAAGAGCAGATCGCTCGCGACGTCGAGAAAACCCGTGAGATCTTTGACGGGCTACCGGATGAGGCCTTGAAACTGCTAGAATAGATATTCGGTCAGCGACGCTGATCATGTGGGTCGTCTCGTTGGCGGCTCGCAACGGGACCCCCGACTCAATAAGGCACACACGTTTATGGCTGAGAAGCAGGAGATTATCAAGGACTTTCAGACGCACGACAAGGACACCGGCTCGCCCGAAGTCCAAGTCGCACTTCTGACGGACCGGATCTCTCACCTCACCGAGCACCTCAAGGTTCACAAAGGCGATCATCACACCCGCCGCGGACTCATGAAGCTCATTGGCCAACGGCGTCGTCTGCTGGACTACGTGCAAAAAGGCAACGTGGAGCGCTACCGCGCTTTGATCGGCCGTCTCGGTATTCGTCGCTAACCGAGACATACCCACGTCGACGCCGTCGACGTGTTCAACACATCCGAGGCCTCGAAGGCCAGTGGAGGACAGTCGCCCCGGGCGAAGGTCGCCCACTGGGATTCGGGCGGAGTGTTGTTATAACAACAAGGAGCCAATCCATGACTGACGCAATCCGCGTAAGCAGTCCCATCACGGGTACCGACAAGACGATGAGTTTTGAAGCCGGTCACCTCGCCCAACTAGCCGACGGCGCCGTTCTGGCGCGCATCGGCGACACCATGCTTCTCGCGACGGTCACCGCCGCGAAAACCGCCAGAGAGGGCATGGACTTTTTCCCTCTGACGATCGACATTGAAGAGCGCGCCTACGCCGCCGGCAAGATTCCCGGCGCATTCTTTCGCCGTGAAGGCAAGCTGTCCGACCAAGCGATCCTCATCTGTCGTCTGATCGACCGCCCGTTGCGCCCGTCCTTTCCCAAGGGCTTTCGTAACGAGGTGCAGGTCGTCGGCACGATCTTCAGCGCCGACCAGGAGAACCCCCACGACATTCTGGCCATCAACGCCGCCTCGGCAGCTCTCATGATCTCGGGCATTCCTTTCGACGGCCCCATCGGCGCCGTTCGCATGGCCTACACCACCGAAGGCGTCTGGGCGCCACATCCGACCTTCGCCGAAGGTGACGCCGCGGTCTTTGAACTCGTCGTCGCCGGTCGTGCGCTGAGCGAGGACTCCGAGGCCGACGTCGCCATCATGATGGTCGAAGCGGGCGGGACCGAGGGATCGTTCGAGAAGTATCTCGACGGGGCCCCCAAGGTCTCCGAGGACGTGCTGGCCGAAGGGCTCGAAGCGTCGAAGCTGTGGATCCGCGAAGCGATCAACCTGCAGCGTGCCTTAGTGCGCGACTTCATCGCCGATCGTGGTCCGCTGCCGGTCTTCCCCTACGAGACCTTCGCCGACTACCAAGACGACGTCTTCGCTCGCGTCGAAAGCATCGGAGGAGCGGCCCTGGCCGAGGCCAACAAGATCACGACCAAGGCCGCCCGCAACGAGGCGCTCGACGCGGCGACCAAGTCGATCCAAGAGCAGTTGGGCGAAGAGTTCGAAGGACGTGCCGGTGAGATCAAGGCCGCGGTGCGCTCGCTCACCAAGAAGCTGGTTCGCAAGCGCATCGTCGAAGACGGGGTACGCATTGACGGCCGTGGGGTGGCGGACATTCGCCCGCTCTCGGCCGAGGTCGACCTCTTCCCGATGACGCACGGGTCGGCGCTCTTCCAGCGTGGCGAGACCCAGGTCGTCAACGTGACGACGCTCGGCATGCCGCGCATGCGTCAACAGCTCGACACCATCACCCCCGATGAGTTTCGCCGCTACATGCACCACTACAACTTCCCGCCCTACTCGACCGGTGAGACCGGTCGCGTGGGTGCGCCCAAGCGTCGCGAGATCGGCCACGGCATGTTGGCCGAGCGCGCTCTCGTGCCCGTGTTGCCGAGCGAAGAGGATTTCGCCTACACGATTCGTGTCGTCTCTGACGTCATGCAGTCGAACGGCTCGACGTCCATGGGCTCGGTGTGTGGTTCGACGCTGTCCTTGATGGCCGCCGGCGTTCCGATCAAGGCGCCCGTGGCGGGAATCGCCATGGGGCTCGTCTACGACGAGGGCACCTACGTCACGTTGACCGACATCCTCGGTGCTGAAGACGCCTTCGGCGACATGGACTTCAAGGTGGCCGGCACCGCCGACGCCGTGACGGCCCTGCAGCTCGACACCAAGATCGACGGTCTGCCCGCCGATGTCTTGAAGAAGGCCCTCCACCAAGCCTTAGAGGCCCGACTCACCATCTTGAAGATTCTGACCGACACGATCGCCGAGCCGCGCAGCGAAGTCTCCGACGTGGCGCCCAAGATCGTGACGATGGAGATCCCCATCGACAAGATTGGCGAAGTCATCGGACCCAAGGGCAAAGTCATCAACACGCTCCAGCAAGAGACCGGCGCCGACATTGCCGTCGACGACGACGGTGCGGTCGGTACCGTCACCATCGGGGCCAAGGATGGACGGGCCGTCGAAGAGGCGCGCCGTCGCATCTCGCTGATCTTGGACCCGCCCTCGGCTGACGTGGGCGCGATCTACCAAGGTCGAGTCGTCTCCATCGCCAAGTTCGGGGCCTTCGTCAACATCCTGCCGGGTCGTGACGGACTGCTGCACATCTCGAAGTTGGCGCCCCTCAACGATGGCAAGCGCATCGGTCAAGTCGAGGACGTCCTCGAACTCGGCCAAGCCCTTGAGGTCAAAGTCGACGACATCGACCCCCAGGGCAAAGTCTCGCTGTCGCTGGTTGGCGACTTTCCCGACGTGGTGGCTGAACCGCGCCGCGAACGACGACCAGAGCGTGAAGGACGCAACGACCGTAACGACCGCAACGACCGAGGCGATCGCAACGATCGCAACGACCGCAACGACCGGGGCGATCGAAGTGACCGCAGTGACCGTGGCGATCGCAACGACCGTCCTAGCAACGCGGCCCCCAAGCCCTCATCTTTTGAGGCTTCCTTCGAGGCCGAGTTGGCCGGAGAGATCGGCGACCTCGGCCCCGGTGGTCCGTCCTTCAGTGACGGCGACGGTGGTGGTCGTCGAAGCCCGCGTCCTCGTCGTCGCTAAGTAACGTTCGGCCGTGGTGTGCAGTGACGAACTGCGCGCCACGGCCTCTGCGTTTTTCGTAGCGTAGAGCTGTGAGCAGCCCCGACGGCTTCGTGATTCCGGCGCCGACGCCCTGGTGGCGACCGCTCGCCCGTTCCGATCGCGTCGCCCTGGCGTGGTTCGTGGCCATTCCCCTGGTGCTCTTCATCGTGCCCGCGCTCGCGGGACATCCCGCCATCGACTCCGACAACCTGATTCAGAACTTTCCCCTTCGCGTCTTAGCCGGACAACAGATCGCCTCGGGACACCTCCCGTTGCTGGACCCTCTCACCAACGCCGGCACGCCCTTGCTCGGCGGCATGAACGCCGGGGCCTTGTATCCCCTCACTGTGATCTTTGCCTTCACCCCGGCCATCGCCGCGTGGGTCTTCAACATGATCGTGGTCTACGTCACGAGCGCGGTGGGCGTCTTTGTGTTGTTGCGCTGGCACGGCGTTCGCACCGTGGCGGCCTTCGCCGCGGGGTTGAGTTACACCTACACCGGCGCCATGATCGGCCAGATGGTCCACCTGGGTGTGGTGCAGGGGTTCTCCTTTATCCCTTGGGCCATGGTCGTGATGCTGGCTCTGTCGCGACGGCTGCGCTCGACGAGTCCGGAGACATCCTGGGCGTCGCTGGCTCGTCTCTCGCTGCCCTGGATCTGCGGC
Organism: uncultured Acidimicrobiaceae bacterium; assembly: GCA_963849705.1. GTDB lineage: Bacteria > Actinomycetota > Acidimicrobiia > Acidimicrobiales > RAAP-2 > RAAP-2. Next base: position 83,139 of record CAWKII010000002.1, read on the forward strand.
GTCGCACTTCTGTGGGGACTGACCTTCCTAACGGGCGAGCCGCGGGCCATCGCGACCATGGAGCTACTCACCCTCGTGGTCGTGCCCAGCGTTCTGCTTCTTCGCACCTCCTACTGGCTCTCCACGTGGCGACTTCGAATCGTGTACGTGGCCACGCTCGCCGTGGGCTTCGCCTGGGGTGTCGGTATTGGGCTGATCCAGCTGCTTCCTGGTTGGTCCTTCATCAACTTCTCCCAGCGCTCGAAGGTGAACTACGCCTTCTTCGGTGCGGGGTCGTTACCCGTGCACTGGACGACGTTGTTGTTCACGCCCGACCTCTTTGGAGGCAACGGCGCCTTTGGCCAGCCGGGTTTTTTCGCCAACTACAACCTGGCCGAGGTGACCGGCTACGCCGGGGTGCTGGCCCTCGTGGCGGCCGCGGCGTTTCTTACTCGGGTTACTTGGAAAGGGTGGAGGGGGAGAGAGCGCGACTACGCCATTTACGTCGTCATCGGCGTCGTCGGACTCTTGGCCACGTGGGGGAGCTTCACCCCCCTCGGTCACGTGTTTCACGCGATTCCCCTGTTTGGTTCGACCCGGTTACAGAGTCGCAGTGTGATCCTCGTCGACTTTCCGTTGGCCGTCATTCTCGGGTGGTGGCTACAGCAGGTGCAGGACCGCGTCGCTCTCTCTCGCTCTCGACCACAGTCGGGATTGGAAAAGGGCTTTCGTTGGGTGACGGCGTTGCCCGCAATCATCGTGCTCGCGTTGTCCGTCGCCCTGTGGGCGTGGGGGCCCTGGGTCATCAACCGCGTGGGCATCACCGACGGCATGGCCCACGTGGCCAGCGGTCTGAAGCTGGTGAACTCGCTGCACGCCGTGATCGCCCTGGCGGCGGTGCTGGCCATCTTATTCCTGCGTAACTCTCGCTACCTCCTCAAGGTGCTGCTGGCGGTGCTCGTGGCCGACATATTGGTTTTTCTGATCTTCACGTCGGGGGGACTGATCGGAGGACCCGGTCCGCGCGAAGCCTCGCGTAGCGCCGCCCTCAAGCTCCTCGGCAACCATGGCCGCTTCGCTCTGGTCGACGTGGCCGGTGAACACACCGAGGACTATCGCTACATCGGTTTGCCCAATATGAACGTCTTCACCGGCATCTCGAGCGTCCAGGGGTACGGCGCGTTGATCTCCACCATCTACGACGACGTGACCGGAACGCATCCCCAGGCCTTGGTGAACGCCTGTCACCTGGCCGACGGCACCTTCACCCAACTTCGCCTCGGGGACATCGCCATCGCCGCGGCGAACTTGATGGTGTCAACCGCTCTGAGTCCCAGCGTGCCGGCGAGTTGTGTGAACCTGAAGCGCGAACCTCTGGCCGATCGCTACTTCGGGCGGATCCTTCGCGTGAAGGAGATCGTCCTGACGGGCGTCGAAGGAGAGACGCTCTCTCAAGGACCGATCTCTCTTCGACTGCTAAGAGGCGACGGCCAGACGGAGGGGGCAGCGCAGGTGGTGACGCCGGTTAAGGGCAAGAAGGCGGTGTTCTCCTTCGCTCACTCGGCCCTGGCCGCGGGCTTCGTCGTCACGTCGAAGACGGGCGTCAAGATCGGTGACACCGTCGTGACGCCCTACGGCTCCGGACCGAGCTATCAGTTGGACTCTGACTTTGAACTGGCGATCGCCTCGTCGGCCTGGCGTCTCAACTCCACCCAGGAGCAGTTCTCGGTCTTTAAGGCCACCAAGGTGCTGCCGGAGGCGTGGCTGACGTCTCCTCCCTCCTTCGGACGCGTCAGCGCCATTCGAAACGCCTCGTGGGGCGATACGTGGGTCAGCGTCGATCTTCAGCGCTCAAGCACGCTGGAGCGAAGCGAGGCCTATCTCCCGGGATGGCGCGCCACGGCGCTCAACGACGTCAGTGGCGCGACCGTTCAACTAAAGGTGCGCCGCGTGGGACTCATCCAAGAGGTTCAGGTTCCTCCGGGCCGCTGGACGATTCACTTCCACTACCACGCGCCCTACATCGAAGCGAGTTCGGCCGTCTCCTTGATCGCGGACGTGTTGTTCGTGGCCGCGCTGATCGCTCTCGGGCTCTCGGTTCGGAGACGGCGAAAGGGTAAGGTTCTCGCGTGAAAGCCGTGAAAGCACTGGCCATCGTCGGCGGCGCCGGTCGCATGGGCCAGGCTCTGGCCGAAGGCCTCGGGGCGCTCGAGGGGTTTTCGATCGCCGCCTTGGTGGACGAGCGTGAGCCTCGCGAACTCTTCGGCGCTCGCTACGTCACGTCGTTGAGTGACCTCGACGCCGCGACGATCGACGTGGTGATCAACTTCTCCTCACCCGAGGGCGCCGTGGACTCGGCCACGTGGTGCGCGCAGAACGGCGTGGCCCTCGTGCTCGGCACCACGGGACTGTCTCTCGAACAACGTCACGTCCTCGAAGAGACCGCGCAGAAGGTCGGCGTGGTGGTGGCCTCGAACTTCTCCCTCGGGGCCGTGCTGGCCGAACGTTTTGCCGCTCAGGCGGCGCCCTACTTTGAGCGGGTCGAGATTATTGAACTGCATCACGATCGCAAGGTGGACGCCCCGTCGGGAACGTCGATCGCCGCGGCCAAGGCCATCGCCGACGCTCGTCGGCGAGCCGGTAAGGACCCGATGGTCGATCCGACCGAGCGTCACACCCTGAACGGGGCGCGCGGTGCGACGACCGAGGAGGGCGTCGTGATTCACTCGGTGCGTCTGCCCGGGCTGGTAGCGCACCAAGAGATCCTCTTTGGCTCCGCGGGCGAAGGTCTTCTGATTCGTCACGACTCATTCGATCGCCAGAGCTTCGTTCACGGCGTCGCCCTCGCCGCATCGGCCATCGACGCCTCTCCGCGACTCATCGACGGACTCGGCGCACTGATCACCTAGCGAAGGAGTCTCCCTCTCCCACGAAAGCGCTTCCTGGTAACTTCGGTACGTGAGTGACCCCCGCTTCGGTCGAGTGATAACGGCGATCGTGACCCCCTTCAGTGCCGACGGTTCCGTGGACTACGACGTCGCCGCTCAAGTGGCGAGGTTCTTGGTGCAAGAGGGCAGCGAGGGTTTCGTGGTCGGTGGCTCCACGGGCGAGGGATCGTCTCTCAGCGATGACGAGAAGCTCAACATGTTCGCGTGCGTGGCGGAGGCCGTCACCGTGCCGGTTCTCGCCGGCTCCACCTTCGCCAACACCCAGTCGTCGGTGACCCTCACGGCCCAAGTCAAAGCGACGGGCGCCGCCGGAGTTCTGGCCACCACGCCGGCCTACGCGCGCCCCAATCAAGCGGGGATCGCCGCGCACCTCGGCGCCATCGCCGAGAGCACCCCGCTGCCGGTCATGCTCTACGACATCCCGGTGCGCACGGGACGGAAGATCGCCTCGGCCACCACTATCTCGTTGGTGCGATCCCATCACAACATCGTGGCCACCAAGGACGCCTCCGGTGACCTCGTGCCGGCCGCGCACACGAAGTCGGTTCTCGGTGACGAGTGGGATCTCTACAGCGGCGACGACGCGGTGCTGCTCCCGTTCTTAGCGATCGGAGCCGTCGGCATCGTCTCGGTCGCGGCCCACTGGGCCGGGCCCGAAGTGGCGGGCATCGTCCACTCGGCCCACGCGGGTGACTGGAGCGAGGCCCAACGACTCAACGAACGCGCCGCACGAAGTTTCGCCTTCGAAAGCACCGAGGCCTACCCGAACCCGATGCCCTCAAAGGCCGCCCTGCGCGTCCTCGGTTTCAACGTGGGAGAGTGTCGACTTCCCCACGGACCCAGCGACCCCGAACTCGACGCGCAAGCGGCCGAGATCGTGGCGTCGCTGAAGACAGCCCGTGGCTGAGAGTCTTCGCGTCACCTTCTTAGGTGGGCTGGGCGAGATCGGGCGAAACTGCCTGGCCCTCGAGCAGGACGGTCGCATCGTGGTAGTCGACGCCGGGCTCATGTTTCCCGAGCCCACTATGTACGGCGTGGACATCATCTTGCCCGACTTTCGTTGGCTCATTGAGCGAAAAGATCGCGTCGACGCCATCGTCTTGACCCACGGTCACGAAGATCACACCGGGGCGCTGCGCTACTTGGTCAAAGACGTCAACGTTCCCATCTACGGGGCGCCCTTGACGGTGGGCTTCGCGCGTCATCGCCTCACCGAGGCCAAGGTGGCGAGCGACCTCGTCTTCATCGAGGTCAGCGACGGCGAGCGACGACGCATCGGCCCTTTCGAAGTCGAGTTCATTCCCGTCACCCACTCGGTCCCGAGTGCGCACGCGCTGGCCTTCCACACCAAGGTGGGGGTGGTGGTTCACTCCGGTGACTTCAAACTGGACCTCACCCCGATCGATGGACGCCGAACCGACGTCAACCGTCTGGCCGCACTCGGGGACCAGGGGGTCGCCCTGCTGCTCGCCGACTCGACGAACGCCGAAGAGCCCGGCTTCACGCCCTCGGAGTCGACGGTGGGCGTCACGCTGCGTCGCCTCTTTCTCGAACGACCGCACCGTCGCATGGTGGTGGCCTGCTTCGCCAGTCACATCCACCGCATCCAACAGATCGTCAACGTATCCCACGAGACCGGACGAAAGATCGCCTTCATGGGGCGCTCGATGGAAGCCAACGTGAAGTTAGCGAGAAAGTTGCACCAGCTTCGTGTCGAGAGCGCCGACATCATCGACGTCGAGAACATCGGTCGCTTCGCGCCCGGCGAGGTGTGCGTCATCTGCACGGGATCGCAGGGCGAGCCTCTGGCGGTGTTGTCGCGACTCTCACGAGGTGACGCGCGCAACTTCAAAGTCGGCCCCGATGACACCGTGATACTGAGCTCGCACCCGATCCCGGGCAACGAGTGGTCGGTGGGACGAGTGATCGACGATCTGCATCGCGAAGCGACCGAAGTCATCGACTCCAGCCAAGAGCCGGTGCACGCCTCGGGACACGCGCGCCAAGGAGAGTTACGCACGTTTCAACAACTGCTGCGTCCCTTGAACTTCGTCCCGGTGCACGGCGAGTATCGCCACATGGTCCATCACGCCGAGTTGGCGGTCTCCATGGGACTGAGTCCCAAGCACGTGCTGATCTGCGAGGACGGCGACCAGATCGAGGTCTCCGAGAAGGGGATTCGTCGGGCGGGAAAGGTCCCGGCCGGCTTTCACTACATCGACGGATCCTCGAGCGACTTGGACGAACGGCCCTTGGAGGAGCGTCGAATGCTGGCCGAGTACGGCGTCCTCATGGTGTCCGCGGGCGTGGACAAAGAGTCCGCCACCCTGGCCTCACCCGTCTCGGTCACGGCGCGCGGCTGGTTCGAAGGCTCCAGCGACGCGGAGGTTCTGCTCAATCTCACCGGTGCGGTGCGCAGCGCCCTGCAAGAGGCCATCGCCGACGGGAATCTCGACGGGGAGTCGCTGTCCAAAGTGGCCCAGCGAGCGGCCGGACGGCTTCTCGGCCAGAAGTATCGCCGACAGCCCGTCATCATGACGGCCGTCGTGGTGGTCTAAACGTCGTTCTTGACCGGCTCGCCGTGGTCGGCGTTACTGAGGCCACTACGCCAAAAGGCCTTATGGCTGATCTGCTCTTGGCTCAGTCCTCGATCGAGCAAGGCGCTTTGGATAACGCGCATCACGTGAAACTCGCCGAAGAGATAGGCGTGTCCGATATCGGGTGGTAGGGCGAAGGCCGCCAGTCCTCCGAGCAGACCGGCGGGGTCGCTGGTGGAACGACCGTGGCGATCGATGAAGATGCCCGTGACGCCGAGGCCTTCGTCGAAGGTGGCGCTGAGGGCGTCATCGGGCGCGTCGATCTCCACAATGAAGATGGCGCGTCCCGGCACCTCGATGCTCTCGGCCATTCGATAAAAGGCGGCGTAACCACTGGCGTCGCCGACGAAGAGGTGCCAGTCGGCGAGAGGATCGAGCGTGATCTTGCCGCGCGGTCCGATCACGTCTACCACGTCGCCGGGTGTCGCACCGCGCACCCACGTGCTACCGGGTCCTACGTGATCGACGGTGAGCCAGAGGGTGAAGGTGTCGGCCTCGTGGTCGACGGAACGAACGCTGTAGCGACGCCGAACGGGTCGCCCCTTTTCGTCGTCGAAACGAATCATGACGTCACTACCCGGTCGACCGCCCAGGATGCCCGCGTGACCGCGGAGGACGACCTCGCGCACCGACGTGCTCAGCGTCGAGGTCGCGACCACCTCGCAGAGCGCGGCGGTAGCGCCTAATCGTTCCGCGAGTTGTATGGAAGAGTCGTCGGGTTCGAGGTTCACGCGCCCAGCCTAGAGGTGAGCGTGATCGGCCCCTTGATCGTGGCGCTCAGTCCTTGTCGAAGAGCGCGACGGTGCGCGCGTCAATGCCCGCTTCGACGGCGTTGAGCTCGGCCAAGGTCGTGGGATCATGTCGGCGAAGAAAGGCGGGCTCGCGTCGGGCTTGGTCGAAGGAGCTTCGCGCCCGCGCCACGGCGCGCAGGGCGTTACGACGAAGTACGTTTCGACGAATCGGATCGTCCGAGGGCGCGTCGAGTTGATAGCGATCCAGGGCTTGTTGGGCTGCGGCCAATTGGGGCGCCGGTCGAAGCGACGGGGCCGTCGACCAGAGCATCACGTCGAGGACCAAGACAATGGCCGCGCCGATGGCCGTGTCGATGATGCGAGGGACGAGAAGATGCTTCGCGTCACCGGCCAGGGTGAGAAAGACGAAGATGAGGGGAGTGAACGTCAGCACTCCGAGAAAGTGGCTCCGTCGCACTGCGGAGGGAGCCACGGCCGACATGAGACAGGCCAGCACGATCAGGTCGACCACGGTGTTTCCCCGCCACGCGACAAAGGCCGCGATACCAACGCCCACGATGGTCCCTAACGTGCGCGCCACCGCGCGCGCGACGATCGGACCCAGGTCGGGACGAAAGATGAGAGCCACGCTCAACGGCAGCCAGAAGCCGTGTGGTCCGTCCAAGATGCGCGACACGACCACGCCGGCCACGATGGCGACGGCGAGGACGACACCGAAGCGAATGCGCTCGATGAGGGGTAAGCGATAACGAAGGGACCCTGCTACCGGCGGGCGCAACGCTAAGGCCCGAAGGCGGGTGGCGTCGTTCAAGGTCATCGCCGAGGTGACCGTGTCGTCGAGACCGGTCGCTGCGTGAAAGAGGTCTGGCAGTTGTCGAATCGTGACGAGCGCTTCGAGCGCGGTACTGGTGTCGAGCTCGTCGGCCACTTCGCGTAGAGCCCGCGGCACCGAGCGATCGACGCTGAGCCCCTTGCCCTCGAGGTACGAGATGACCTCACCGCAGCGCAAAGCGACGATCAGACACTCGCGCAGGGCAACCTCTTCCTCACTGGACCGCGCCCGCGCACCACCCACGAGGTCTTGGGCGCGATCAAGGGCGAGAACGGCTCTGGCCCGCTGTTCGAAGAATTGTGGCGTGCCGAGGCGTTGGACGAGAGACGCCAGCTCAGTGAAGGCGCTGGCCAGATAGACCCGCTGATTGGCCAGTCGGCCGCGGCGATCCATGACGGCAGCAACCACGTACAGCAACAGTGCGCCTCCCAACAGGCACAGCGAAGGACGCCACACGGGACCAGTGATGCCCAGACCGGCGCCGAGAATCGACCCGAGCAACAGGTAGGCGCCCTGGGTCGGCCACCCCGAGGACTCGACGAAGCCTGCGACGAAGGCCATTAGACCGCCCAGGAGAGCCAACGCCCAGGTGGCGCTGCTCTGTTCGACGACGGTCGCCCCGAGGGCGAAACCAACGCCTCCGCCCAGGGCGACGCCCAGGATGCGCCGGCCCCGTACTCGCCAGTCGTCGAGGCCGTCCTGGCTGACGGCCCACAGGGCGCCAATCCCGACGAGGATCGCGTCCAAGGTTTGATGGATCATCACGCCCACGATCAAGGGGGCGCTGATACAGAAGGCCGAGCGCAGCGAGAGGCGAATATTGGGCCGAGCGTGCTCGAAGCGATGTCGCCACGACAACGACGCGCTTGAAGCCGTATTGTTCGTCACGAAGCGAGGGAGATCATTCGCAGAAGGTCTTCCGGGCGTCGCACGATCACCGCCTCATCGTAGGGCGATTGGCCGATATTTCCTGGGGTTTGGCTGGTTGAAGCCAGGGAGCGCGGTGTTCTATTACCTCCGATTGGTCCGTATTTTGGGGGTGCCGTTAGTAAGTTAGAGGGTTGTGGCAGCTGCGCGACACCGAAAAAAGCCGGTAAAGAAGACGGCTACGCGAAATCGGCCCTCCAAAGCCTCGGCCGAACCCAGTATCTGGCAGCGCCACCAGCGCGACCTATGGATTGTGGCCCTGGTGGTGGCGGGTCTCTTCGTGCTGCTCTCCGAGGCCGGGGCGCTCGGCCCGGCCGGACGCGGCATCTCGCGGGGGCTTGCCGACGCTCTGGGGGTGGGTCGTTTCGCCCTGGCGGCCATCCTCTTGGCGCTGGCCGGCGCGCTCGTCTGGGACAAGGTGGAGTTTGAGCGAACCCGCGTGGCCTGGGGCGTCGTTTTAGGGCTGGTCGCCATCAGCGGCGTCGCCGATCTCGCCGGAGGCCGACCGGGAGAACACGCCACCACGAAGGCCCTGGGTCACGCGGGCGGATGGCTCGGCGTGGCCGTCGGCGGCGGCCTCGCCAAGGGGGTGGGCGTGGCCGGGGCGCTCGTCATCTGTCTGGCTCTCTTCGTGATCGCGCTCATGGTCGTGACCGGCGTCGGCCTGCGCGCCCTGCTGAGCGGAAGTGCCAGCTTCTTTCGAGCGTGGGGACGCCTCTTCTCTCGTTGGTGGTTGATTCGAACCAACGACGCCGAGTCCGATGATGACGTCCACCCCGGCGCCGTCATCGTGCCGATGAAGAGGTCTCGCGTCGTCGAAGAGGAAGTCGACGACGAAGAGTACGAGGAAGAGGAGTACGAAGAAGCCGAGTACGAGGAAGAGGAGTACGAAGAAGACGGCGAGGAGGAGTACGACGAGTTCGAAGAAGACGACGACAATGTCATCCCGATGCGTGAGCGCCCTACCTACGTCGCCCTGCCGAGCGCGTGGGAGCTCCCGTCACTGTCGCTCCTTCAGAGAACGAGAGATCAGAAACTAGACCGGGCGCTGACCGACGCGGCCGGTGAGGAACTGGTCGATGCGCTAGCCGCGCACGGGGTGGAAACGACCCTCATCGGCTACACGGTGGGTCCCACCGTCACCCGCTTTGAACTAGAACTCGGCGCGGGAGTCAAGGTCTCGCGCGTCACCTCGCTCAACAAAGACATCGCCTACGCCATGGCCTCGCCCGACGTGCGAATTCTGGCTCCGATACCGGGACGCTCGGCGATCGGCGTCGAGGTGCCCAATCGTCAACGTTCGCTGGTCGCGCTCGGTGATCTCTTGGCGTCGGAAGAGTCGATCGCGGCCACCCACCCGCTCGACGTGCCCATTGGGCGCGACATCTCGGGCAAAACGGTGGTGGCGAACCTGGGGGAGATGCCCCACATCCTCATCTCGGGCGCCACCGGGGCCGGTAAGAGTTCGGCCATCAACTCCCTCATTACCGCGCTGGTTATGCGCACTACTCCCGAGCAGTTGCGTCTGCTTCTCATCGACCCCAAGCGCGTGGAGATGGGCCAGTACAACGACCTTCCTCATCTGCTGGCCCCGGTCGTGGTCGACCCGAAGAAGGCCGCCGGGGCCTTGTCCTGGGCCGTTCGCGAGATGGAGCGACGCTACGATCTCTTGGCCGAGAGTGGCGCGCGCGACATCACCAGCTATCACCTCATGATCGCTAATGGCGAGTTGACGCCCTCGCCGACGATCAGCGAACTGGTGGGCGAGGCCATCGAGCGCGCGACCGGGCTACCGTCGGACGCCATCTCCGCGCCGGGGCCCGAAGAGTTGCCCTACATCGTGATCGTGGTCGACGAGCTGAACGACCTGATGATGGTGGCGGCCCGTGACGTGGAAGAGTCGGTGGTGCGCATCGCCCAGATGGCGCGAGCGGTGGGAATCCACCTGGTGCTCGCCACCCAGCGACCGAGCGTCGACGTGATCACCGGTGTGATCAAAGCCAATATTCCAAGCCGCATGGCCTTCGCCGTCTCCTCCCTGGCCGATAGTCGTGTCATCTTGGACCAGGCCGGGGCGGAGCGCCTGATCGGCAAGGGGGACATGCTGATCGTCACCGCGTCCAGCAGCATCGCTCGTCGGCTCCAGTCGCCGTGGGTGGGGGAGAGCGAAGTACGACGCGTGGTCCAGGCGTGGCGAGCCCAGGGTGGGCGCGCCGAGTCCATCGTGGCCCTCGACGTTCCCGCCAACCGTCACTCCGCCTCGGGCGGGGGCGGGGACGATGACGAGATCCTGCGACAGGCCCGTGACCTCGTCATTCGAACCCAGTCCGGCTCGACCTCGATGTTGCAGCGCAAGCTCCGCGTGGGCTTCGCGCGGGCCGGGCGTATCATGGACCAACTCGAAGAAGAAGGAGTGGTCGCCCCGGGCGACGGCTCGAAGGCTCGAAAAGTTCTCAAGACGCCCGAAGAGTACGACCAACAGACCTCGCTGTAACTACTTGTCACGCTCAGCCTCCTCACGTCACCCGGCCCGGCGCGGTCTCTTCACGCGTCTCGTCGGTCTCTTCTTCGGACTCGTCCTCGCGTCGGCCCTCATCGTCGGGATCCAACTCCCACTGCTGCATCCGCGATCGAGTTCTCACGTCACCCTGACGTCCGTCTCTTCAACGTCGCCGGACGCGGCCCTGCAGTGGCCGAGCGTGGGATCGGCGGCTCTCGACATTCCGGCCTTAGGGGTGTTGGTCAGTCACGACGACGACGTGGTGCCGATCGCCAGTTTGACCAAGATGATGACGGCCTACGTGGCCCTTAAGAAGTTGCCCCTCGGGCTCGGTGGGACGGGACCGTGTCACACCGTGACCGACGACGACGTCGTGACCTACCAACAACTCGTCGGCATCGACGAGTCCAGCGTCCCGGTGACGGTGGGCGAACAACTCTGCGAGATCGACCTGTTGAATGGACTGTTGGTTCACTCGGCCGGCAACTACGCGGTGATGCTGGCCAACATGGTGGCCGGCTCGAGCGAGGCCTTCGTCGCCGACATGAACGCCGAAGCCTCGACGCTGGGACTGGCCGGTACGCACTACGACGACGTCACGGGGTACTCGCCGCTGTCGGTCTCGACGGCGCTCGACCAGGCGCGCCTGGCAACACTGTTGATGGAGTCGCCGCTGGTGCGCGCCATCGTGGCGCAACCGAGCGTGACCCTGCCCTTCGCCGGAGAGGAGGCGTCCTATACGCCCTTCGTGGGTTACGACAACGTCATCGGCGTGAAGTCCGGGCGCACCAGCGAGGCTGGCGGGTGCGACGTGTTGGCCATGACCTTTCAGGACGGGACCGCTACGCACGTGGCCTACGCCGTGGTGCTCGGCCAACGCGGGGGCAACTTGTTGACGCCGGCCGGGGAGGCCGCGCTGGCACTGGCGAACTCCGCCGTCGCCGATCGCGTGAGCTACGTCTTTCAAATGAATCAAGTCATCGGTTCGATCTCGTGGGGCCCGCGCCACGTGGCCTTTGGACTCACTTCGCCCCACGCGCTCTGGTGGTGGCCCGCCGAAGGTGCGCCCAAGATCAAGGTGGTGGTTCGCACGTTCACCTCGAGCATTCATCGTGGTGAACGCGTCGGGGTACTGCACGTGGTTGGTCTCACGACTCGCACATTTATCCTTCGCGCGTTCGGCGATCTCTCTCCGCCCACGTTGCTCCAGCGCCTACGCTGAACGAATGTTCGCGCGCGCTCCCGCCAGTTCGGCCAACCTCGGCCCGGGTTTTGACACGCTGGCGGTAGCCCTCTCGCTCTACGTGGACGTAGATCTGGAACTAGCCGACAGCCTCAGCATCGTGAGTGACGGCTGTGGCGCGGGTCGCTTCGATGACGAACGTCACCTCGGGGTGCGCGTGGCGAGCGAGATTCTTGGACATAGCAACTTCTCGATGCGCGTCGCGTCCTCGATCCCCGTGTCGCGCGGACTGGGCTCGTCGGCCGCCCTGGCGGTCGCCGCCGCCGCCGCCGCCGGGGCCAGCAGTCCTCTCGAGGTGGCCACGGGCGTGGATGGACACGCCGAGAACGCGGCGGCGTCCGTTCTGGGGGGCCTTGTGGTCGCGGGGGTGAGCGAACAATACGGCGTCGTCGCTCGCCAGCTTCCCCTCGATGACACCTGGCGATTCGTGGTCGTCGTCCCAGACGAGGAACTCTCCACGGCCGAGGCGCGCCGGATTCTGCCGAGCGTGGTTCCCTTCCGCGACGCGGTCAACAACTTGAACGCCCTCGGACTCTTGATCGCCGGACTGGCGAACCATCGTGAGTTCGTGGCGTCCTCCATGGATGACTACTTGCACCAACCACATCGCAGTGGTCTGCTCGAGTTCGCGGGACCCCTGCTGGCACTGCTGCGAGAGAGTGGCGCCGCGGCGTCGTGTTGGTCGGGCGCGGGACCGTCGATGCTAGGTCTCGTGACCGAAGAGACCGCCAGCGACGTGGCCACCGCCGCCAAGGAGTTTCTGCACGCGCGGTCGTTGCCGGGAGAGGTCTACGTTCTCGACGCCGATCGCGTCGGGCTGGTCACGCGTTGAGCGAAGGTGAGTTTGAGGTATCCGGTCGAACGCTGAGGGGCGCGGGCTTCTTGATGCTCGGAGCCACCATGATCCAGTGGAGTGCCGCGATCGTGACGCGCGCCTTTCCCGTGATTGGTCCCTCGGCCACCAGCGCTTGGCGCTTTCTCTTAGGCGCCCTGGTGCTGGTCGCTCTCACCAGACCGAAAGTCCGCCACTGGACGCGCCGACAGTGGCTGGGCGCCCTCGCCCTGGGCGCGACGACCGCGGTGATGAACCAGTGCTTCTACCAAGCGATCGCGCGTATTCCTTTGGGGGGTGCGGTAGCTATTGAGTACCTCGGCCCCTTCTGCGTGGCGGCCTTCGGCAAGCGCACTCCTCGTCACTTCGCGCTGGTGGTGCTCGCGGGACTGGGAGTGGTGGCGCTCACGCGCCCGGGGAACGGTCTCAACCTCGACGGCATCTTGTTCGCCGTCGGATCGGGCGTGGGCTGGGCCACCTACGTGTACGCCTCGAAGCAGGTTGGCGGCACGACGAAGGGGTTCGAAGGCCTGGCCGTCTCGATGTCGGTGGCGGCCCTGTTGACGCTGCCCTTCTCCTTGGGTGCCACCGCAGAACTCAGCCATCACCCGGGCACGTTGGTGCGCCTCGCGATCGTTGCGGTGATGGCCATCGTGCTCGGCTTCGGCGCCGAGTTACAGGGCCTGCGACGGCTCAAACCCTCGGTCGCCGGGGTGCTGATGGCCGGCGATCCGGCCGTGGCGTTCGTGGTCGGCTGGATTCTCTTGGGCCAGAGCATCAAGGTGTGGGACGTCGTGGGACTCGTCTGCGTGGTGGCCGCGGGGGCGGGTGTGATGTACGACTCGACGGTGAGTGAGAGCGAACTCGCTCAGTAGGCTAAAAGGGTGTCAGTACCCAAAACGTTCGCCATTCGCACTTTTGGCTGCCAGATGAACGAGCACGACTCCGAACGCCTGGCCGGTCTCTTGGTGGCGGACGGGCTGTCGCCAGCGTCGAGCGAGGCCGAGGCCGACGTGATCGTGCTCAACACCTGCACCATTCGTGAGAACGCCGATCTCAAGCTCTACAGCGCCCTCGGGCAACTCAAGGCCCTCAAAGAGGAGCGGCCCCACCTTCAGATCGCCGTCGGCGGCTGCATGGCCCAAAAGGATCGTGGCACTATCCTTCAGCGGGCCAACTGGGTTGACGTGGTCTTTGGCACCCACAACCTGAACGCCGCGCCGTCGCTTCTTCGCCGCAGCGAAAGCGAAGGACCGTTGGTCGAAGTCCTCGACGCCCCCGATCCCGTCACCAGTCGGGAGATGGCGCCCGCCCTCTACGCCGTTCGCGAGTTGCCTTTCGCCGCGTGGATGACGATTCAAACGGGCTGTGACAATACGTGCGCCTACTGCATCGTGCCGAGCGTTCGCGGGGGTGAGATCTCGCGTCCCCTAGACGACCTGGTCGAAGAGGCGACCATGCTGGCCAAGTCCGGCGTGAGCGAGATCACCGTGCTGGGCCAGAACGTGAACTCCTACGGTCGCGACCTGACCCGGCGCCGTCCCCTCTTCGCCGAGCTTCTCCGTGCCCTGGGCCAGGTGGAGGGCATTGAGCGCATTCGCTTTACGAGTCCCCATCCCAAAGACCTTCGCCCCGAGACCATCGCCGCCATGGCCGAGACGCCGACCGTCTGCAATCAGCTGCACCTTCCGTTGCAGTCCGGTTCGAACCGAGTGCTCTCGGCGATGCGGCGCGGCTACCGGGTCGAACGGTACGTGGCGACGCTGAGTGCAGCGCGCGCGGCCATCCCCGACCTGGCCGTCACCACGGATCTCATCGTCGGCTTTCCCGGCGAGAGCGATGAAGAGTTCGACGAGACGTTGGCCGTCGTGGCGGCCTGTGAGTTCGACCTCGCCTACACCTTCATCTTCTCTCCGCGTGAGGGCACTCGCGCCGCGCAGATGAAGGACTCCTTCGTCACCAGTGACGTCATCAAAGAACGTTTCGAACGCCTGAAGGAGGTCACCGATCGCTCTGCCCTTCGCCGTCACCAAGCTCGCGTCGGGCGACGAGAGGAGGTGCTGGTGGAAGGTCCTTCGCGTCGCAACGACCAGATGATCTCGGGACGAACCCGCCAAGGCAAGCTGGTTCACTTTCCCTTAAGTGACGCCGCCGTGCGCCCCGGGGCGCTGGTGAGTGTGGACGTCACCTACGGCGCCCCGTACTACCTGCTGGGCGAGATGGTCGACGTCCTTCGGTCACCGCGCCACAAGATTCGAGTTCCCCTGCTCTCGGCGAGGTGAGTCGAACGCCGACGTCGCTAGCGCTGGTCGGACCCACCGCGTCGGGGAAGTCCGCTCTCGCCCACGCGTTCGCGCGCGAACGAGGAGACCTCGAGATCGTGTGCGTCGACGCCATGAGCGTCTATCGGGGCATGGACTTAGGAACGGCGAAACCCACTCGGGCCGAACGCGACGAAGTCACATACCATCTGCTCGATCTGGTGGAGCCGAGTGAAGAGTTCACCGTCGCTCAGTTCCAGCGTGCCGCCAGAGAAGCGGTGCGCGAGGCGCACGGGCGCGGCGCCGACGTGCTCTACGTGGGTGGAACGGGACTCTATGGACGAGCGGTCCTAGATGACCTCGACATCCCGGGGCGTTACCACGAGGTTCGACGAACGCTCGAAGAACGTGCGCAGAGCGACCTGCTCGGACTGTATCGCGAACTTCTGGTGCGAGACCCCGTAGCCGCCAGTCGGATCGAGGCGTCGAACGAGCGACGCGTGGTTCGCGCGATGGAGGTGACGTTGGGGTCGGGACGTCCGTTCTCTTCTTACGGGGAAGGACTCTTAACCTACGGACCTGTTCGCGTGGTGCAGGTGGGACTCGACGTGCCCACCGAGGTCCTCGACGATCGCATCGCCACCCGCTTTCGCCTCTGGATGGACGAGGGTCTTCTCGAGGAAGTGGCGGCCTTGGCGGCTGCGCCCGGCGGACTCGGTCGGACCGCTCGACAGGCCGTCGGATATCGTCAACTACTGCGCCACCTCGAAGAGGGTGTCGATCTCGAGGTGTGCGTCAACGACGCGATTTCCCAGAGTCGGCGCCTCGCTCGTCGTCAGCGCTCGTGGTTCCGCCGTGACCCGCGCGTGGAGTGGTTCGACGACGTGGACATGGCCGCTCGGCGCCTGGAGGACCTGTTGACAACCTCCGAGACCTTCGTGAGAGACTGAGTCAGTGACATTTCGCAGTCTCCAAAAGTGGCACGGCGCGGGAAACGACTTTCTGATTGACGTCCAAAATCCCGGGTACGCCGAGTGGTGGACCCCGTCGCGAGTTCGCGCGATCTGTCAGCGCACGACGGGAGTGGGTGCCGACGGCGTGCTGGTGGCGGCGCTGGAGTCGCCTGTGACGATGACGCTCTTTAACGCCGACGGCTCGATGGCCGAGATGTCGGGAAACGGCATTCGCTGTCTCGCGGCGGCTGTTCGTCGATTTACCAGCGCGAGCTTCGACGAACTCGACGTGGCGACGCCGGCGGGACTGCGCACCGTGTCTCTCCAGATGCACGGCACCTCGGGCTACGGCAGTGTCTCGATGGGCGAGGTGAGCGTTGGCGAACCGCTCGAAGGGACGCTCGGGGTGGCGAACGTCGGCAATCCTCACGCGGTCGTGCTCGACGAGGTGGGCTGGAGTACGGCGACGCGCGAAGAGCTGGCCGAGAAGCTCGCGGCGCAATTAGGCGGCGCCAACGTGGAGTTTCTTAGCGTCCTCGGCGAGGACCACTTGAGCATCCGCGTCATCGAGCGCGGAGTGGGCTGGACGCAGGCCTGCGGGACGGGGTCGTGCGCGGTGGCCATGATTGCGCGCGACGCGGGCCTCAGTGGCAGTGACGTGATCGTCGAAAACCCCGGCGGTCCGTTGCGAGTGGCTCTCGACGGAACACGAGCGGCGCTGAGTGGGCCGGTGGAGTTCGTCGCGGACGTGGAGTGGCTCACGGCTTGACGTACATTCCGAACACCCTCATCGATCGCTCCTTTCGAGAGAAGATCGTGCTGGTGGGCGTCCTCTTTCCCGGCGTGACCCAAGAGGCGCTCGATCAGCAGCTCGACGAACTGGCGCTGCTGGTCGACACGGCCGGTGCTGACGTGGTGGCGCGCATCGTGCAGCGTCGCGACAGCCCCGACCCCGCGACGTTCCTCGGCTCGGGCAAAGTCGACGAGCTTCGCTCGATCTGTCTCGCCTTGGACGCCGACACGGTCGTCTTCGAGCACAACCTCTCTCCGGCCCAGCAGAGGAACCTCGAGAAGATACTTGGTCGAACGGCCATCGACCGTACGGCCGTCATTCTCGACATCTTCGCGCAGAACGCGCGTACTCCCGAAGGCAAAGCGCAGGTGGAGTTGGCGCTTCTGGAGTACCGCCTGCCGCGCCTGCGCCGTGCGGGCGGATCACTCTCCCAGCAAGCCGGTGGCATTGGCACCCGGGGACCCGGTGAGACTCAACTCGAGGTCGATCGCCGCCGCTTGGTCCAACGCATTCATCACATTCGCCGGGAACTGAAAGAGATTGATCGCACCCGTCAGGTGCAGCGCCAGGGCCGGGATCGAGGCCGCCACCGCGAGGTCACGCTGGTGGGCTACACCAACGCGGGCAAGTCGTCGATGCTGAACGCCCTCACCGACGCGGGGGTCGACGTGGAAGACCGGCTCTTCGTCACTTTGGATCCGCGCACGCGTCAACGACAACTACCCGGTGGCGAGACCGTGCTGTTCACCGACACGGTCGGTTTCATCTCGAACCTCCCGCACGAACTGGTCGAAGCTTTCATGAGCACCCTCAAGTCGGTCCAGTTGGCCGACCTCTTGGTCCACGTGGTCGACGGGGCGAGTGATCACGCCGAAGAGCAGATCGCCGCCGTGCGCGACGTCCTGGTGGAGATCGGCGCGGACCAGGTTCCTGAACTTCTCGTCTTCAACAAGGCCGACCTGCCCGGTTCGCGCGCGAAGGACTTGGCGAAACTCTACGAGGGCAGTGTCTGGGTCTCGGCCGTGACGGGTGAAAACCTCGACGAGTTGATCGGCGCCATTGGCGACCGACTGAGATCGCGCGATCGCGTGCTGACCTTGCAGATTCCCCTCGATCGCGGCGATCTGTTGGCGGCGGCGCACCGCGAAGGCGACGTGTTGGACACGTCGGTGAGCGACGAGGGAGTGTTGATTCACGTGGTGCTCGACGCCGTGGGCGCCGCTCGCTTCAGTGAGTGGCGGGTACCGGCGTGAGCTTCGAACCGCCGGCCTACCCCTACGAACGTCTCGACGACCTAAAGCGCCTGGCGTCGGTCTTTGACGGCGGACCGATCGACTGCTCCATTGGAACGCCCGTCGATGCGCCGCCGGGTTTCGTGATCGAGGAGCTCGCTCGTGGTGTCGGGGCCAGGGGATACCCACCGTCGGCCGGAACAACCGACTTTCGCGACTCGGCCGCGCGATGGATGAAGCGGCGCTTCGAAGTCGATGTTCCCAACGACGCCCTGGCCGCCTGCGTGGGAACCAAGGAGTTCGTGGCGTCCTTGGCCGGCTACCTGCACCTGCGCACCCCCGAGCGCGACACGGTGCTCTACCCTTCGATGAGTTATCCCACCTACGCCATGGGAGCGACACTGGCCGGGCTTCGCTCGGTGCCGGTAGCGATGGTCAAGGGGCGACTGGACCTCTCCACCGTGGAGGACAGCGACATTGAGCGCGCACTGGTGCTGTGGGCCAACTCTCCGTCCAACCCGACCGGGTATCTCGACGACTTAGAAGGCCTCGCCACGTGGGGGCGCGACCGCGGGGTCTTGGTGGCTAGTGACGAGTGCTACGCGGAGTACACGTGGACCTCGCCCGCTCGATCGATACTCGAACACGGACGCGAGGGCGTCCTCGCGCTCCACTCCATATCGAAACGATCCAATCTGGCCGGTGTGCGTGCCGGGTTCTACGCGGGAGACGCCTCGATCGTCGCCTACTTGCGCAGCGTTCGCCAGCACGCGGGCCTGATGGTGCCCGGCCCGGTGCAAGCGGCCGTGGCCCTGGCCTACGGTGACGACGCGCACGTCGACGTACAACGCACTCGGTACTGGCGACGTCTCGAGCTGATGAGTCGAACGCTTCAGCGCATCGGCGCCGACGCGCCCACCCCGGAGGGCTCGTTCTATCTCTGGTGCTCGAAGGACGGCCTCGATGGCTGGGAGTTGGCGACGGAGCTCGCCCAAAGGTCTGGACTCGTCGCGAGCCCGGGTGAGCTCTACGGCGAGGCGGGAAAGAACTTCGTTCGACTCGCGATGGTCCAGCCCGATGATCGACTCGAGTTGGCCGCGTCACGTCTCGAAGCGTCCTAGGGCCACCGGTACGATGAACGGATGAGTGATCTAGAGACGCGCATCGCAGAGTGGTTCGCCCAGATCGCCACGATCACGCCCGACAACGTGGAGGCCCGTCGTGACGTGGAGTTGGTCATCGCCAAACTCGACGACGGTCAAGTGCGCGTCGCCCAGATCAACGACCACGGGGTCGTCGAGGTGAACGAGTGGGTGAAGCAGGCCATCCTCTTGCTGTTTCGCCTGCGCGTCATGGAAAAGATCGACGTGGGACCATTCGAGTACCTCGACAAACTGGAGCTGAAGAACGACTACGAACGCCGCGGCGTGCGGGTGGTGCCCGGCGCTATCGCCCGGCGAGGGAGTTTTCTCAGTCCCGGCGTGATCCTGATGCCGAGTTTCGTCAACGTCGGCGCGTGGGTAGGACCCGGGACCATGGTCGACACCTGGGCCACGGTGGGCAGCTGCGCCCAGATTGGCGCCAACGTCCACCTGTCCGGCGGCGTCGGTATCGGCGGGGTGCTCGAACCCCCCAACGCCGTCCCGGTCGTCATCGAGGAGGACGCCTTCATCGGCAGTCGCTGCATGATCGTCGAGGGAGCGCGAGTCGGACGCGGCGCGGTGGTGGGACCCGGCACCATCTTGACCCCGTCGATTCCCGTCATCGACGCCGAGAGCGGGGAAGAGGTGTCGCGGGGCCACGTGCCCGACTACTGCGTGGCGGTGTCGGCCAGTCGACGTCGAGAGTACAGCGGCGGTGAGTTCTTCTTGCCGTGCGTCTTGATCATCAAGCGTCTCAGCGAGGGCGAGCGGCACGACAAAGTGACACTCAATAACATCTTGCGTGACCACGGCGTCTCGTGAGCCGACTCGACGACGCCTTCGCCCTGGTCTCCGTGTCCTCGGTGAGTTGCGACGAAGCGGCGCTGGCCGCTTACGTCGAGACGCAACTTCGTACGGCCTCCTTCTTGGATGTAGAGCGCGTGGGCGACAACGTGGTGGCCCGCACGACGGGACACCACGTGACGCGCGTAGTGGTCGCCGGACATCTCGACACCGTTCCCGGTGACGCTGGCAGTGCCGTGATCGTGGGGGACGAACTTCGAGGCGTCGGGGCGTGTGACATGAAGGGCTCGCTCGCCGTCATGTTGGCCCTGGCGGTCGATCCCACACCGCGATCGGTCGAAGTGACGTGGGTCTTTTACGCACGCGAGGAGATCTCGAGAAGTCAGTCGGGGCTGTTGGAGATTGCGGAGCTTCGTCCGGAACTCCTCAACGGTGACGTCGCCATCCTGTGCGAGCCGACCAATGGTGTGGTGGAAGCGGGCTGTCAAGGCACCCTCAAAGTCGGCGTCACGCTCAAGGGTCGCCGAGCCCATACGGCGCGCCCGTACACGGGGCTGAACGCCATTCATCGCTTGGGCGGGCTCATCGATCGAATCTCGGACTATCGGCCGCGCACGGTCTCCCTCGACGGGGTTGAGTACGTGGAACAGCTCCAGGCCGTGGCCGTAGAAGGGGGAGTGGCCTCCAACGTCGTTCCCGACGCCGCGGTGATCACGTTGAACCACCGAGTCGCACCGGACCGCACCAAAGAAGAAGCGGTCGCGTGGTTGCGTGAGTATTTCGGCGACATAATCGAAGAGGGCGACACATTCGACGTGCTCGACTGGGCACCGAACGCACCGCCGTCGCTGTCGAATGATCGCCTGGCGGATCTGGTTCGACGCACTGGCCGGGCACCCATCGGCAAGATGGGCTGGACCGACGTGGCGACCTTTCAAGAACTCGATATTCCCGCGACGAACTTCGGGGCCGGCGACCCGCTTCTCGCTCATCGCAGCGACGAGTTCATTACGCT
This sequence comes from uncultured Acidimicrobiaceae bacterium, assembly GCA_963849705.1. GTDB lineage: Bacteria > Actinomycetota > Acidimicrobiia > Acidimicrobiales > RAAP-2 > RAAP-2. The sequence goes on from CAWKII010000002.1 coordinate 103,949, forward strand.
TGGCCAACTCGAAGCGTTCGAAGAGGTTTTTCGGTCCTGGCTCGCCTGAGTTACAGCGGGACTTAGTAGTGACGCAAGACTGAGATCACGCGTCCGTAGATAACGACTTCGTGGGAGTCGAAGTCCATCGGTTGCATGGTTGAGTTCTCCGGTTGCAGAATGATTCTCGACCCCTGAGGAAAGAAGCGCTTCACCGTTGCCTCGTCGCCCGGAATGCCGGCAACTACGATCTCGCCGGCGCGGGCCGTGTTCTCTCTTTGAACGACAATAAAGTCACCCGACAAGATGCCCGCGTCGATCATCGAGTCTCCGCGCACCTGCAGCACAAAACTGTCGCCTCGGCCCGCGAACTGCTCGGGCATCGACATCATCTCGTGGGTGGTTTCGCTGGCCAGCACGTCGGTTCCGGCGGCGATGTCGCCAACGAAGGGGATGTGGCGGATGTGCTGTTCGGGGGCCGGATTGGCCATATCGAGTCGCACGGTGAGGGTTCGTGGCTGTTGGGGATTCTTCTCGATGTACCCCGCATCTTTGAGGACGGTGATGTGATTGGCCACCGTCGCCGAGGAGGAGAGTCCCACCTCCTCACCGATCTCTCGAATGGTCGGCGGGAAGCCGCGCTCGCGCTGGCAGGAGGCGATGAACTCCAGAATCTGGCGACGCATTGGGGTTAGAACTTCGGCCATGGGGTCCTCCAGTAAACGAACAGTTGTTCGTAGGTTACACTGGGGACGTGTAACATGACAAACCCAAAGGCGGTAGGCTCTTTCCAATGGAACTCGTGCGCTGGGGGAAATTCGCTCTCGATGCCCTCGGGCGCGTCTTCACGGCGCTGACCGTGCTGACGGCGCTGGGAATCTCAGCCGGGGTCACCGCAGGTTTTCACTCGCAACTCCATTTACATGGCTGGTGGACGGTTCTATTCCTGGTGGGTGTCGCCGCATTTCTCGCTGGCGTTATCGGACTAATTCTTGAGCGCAGGGGGCTCGGTTACCGCGCCGCCTGGTATCACGAGTTGCACCGTCAAGAAAGAATTCTGACCAAACTTCACGCCGAATACTTACTCGTCACGGAAGACGTGCCGCCCCGAATTCGCGCCAAGACTGAGCCCCTCCCCAATGATTGGGTAGAACGACGACTAACCGAAATGGGCGAGGGCTGGCGCTGGACCCATTATCCCCCCAAATAACTCAGCGCGGCTTGGGCCTCATAGTGCCCAAAAGTATGAGGCACAGAACAATTACCACGATGGGCCAGATGGGTTCATTGGTCGAGCCGTAGTACACGGTCATTGAGATCGCCGCAAGGACCAAGACAATCCAGCCCAATCGCCTGACAATTGTTTCAGCGGACATGAAGTCCGAGACTAATCAGACTTTTCGGACTCGTCCTCGTGACGCTCAACCTGGAGCAACAGTTTTAGAGCCTCTTCTGGGTCCATCTCGATGTTGACCTCTTCGTCATAGAGGGGGTCTTTGCGAATGTCAGGCATACGGCGAAGTGTAATTGCAGGTGGTGGAGAGTGGCGTGAAGTGGTGACAGGTGGTCATTACACTGTGTTAAATGCCGAAGAACCCTACAAACGCTCTTGACGTTGCTGCTGCGATTGTAGAACGACTCCATCCAATTGACCCTCTCAAATTGGAGAAACTGGTTTTTTATGCTGCTGGCGAATACGCCGCGCTTACTGGTCTTCCTCTATTCCCTGAAGACTTAGAGGCTTGGGAGTATGGTCCAGCCGTCTACGACGTTTGGAAGACATACAAAAACTGTGAAGACGGAGCAATAGTTACGCCAAAGAACGGGGATCCCTCAACACTGAATGATCTCGCGCTTGGTTGCGTTGACTCAGCAATAAACAAGTACGGAAGCATTCCGGGCCGGAAACTCATCAACATCACGCACGACGAACCTGCTTGGTACGAGTCCTATGTCGAGGGGAGATACCGAACCCAGATTCCTTTCAGGATTCTCGTAGATTCTTTCCGGGCGAAGCACACTGAACGCCCGTCCGACGAGTTGTTGAAACGGGTATTTTCCGCTCAGAATAGTGCCTAGTCAGGGAAAAGGGCGAAGCAATTATCGCCTAGATCCGACTGGCGTCATCGCTGCGAAGGGCTATGGGAGGGGCATGTACCAACTGGCCCGGGTGCTCTGGGACTCGACGCAAGAGGGAGATCCAGGTTGCGTTGAACTAACTTTTGACGACCCTATTCGCCATGATGATCTGATGGAGGTCATTTCCGGCTTGAACAAAGGAACGTTTCCTGACCGATTCGCTTAGTCATTGACCTGCAGTTCGCGGGCGATACGTCAAACGGCGACCGGGCACTTGACCCATCAAACGCGCCATGCGCTTTTCGTCGCTAATCATGTGAGTTGAGTGACGGAAAGCAAACTCACTGACGTAACGGTGAAGGTGCTCAGGGCTCACGTTGTGGTGCGTCCCATCTATGGAACGCTTCAACTGACTAAAGAAGTTCTCTGCCTTGTTAGTTCCGTCTGAAAGCTCCGTGACGTACTGGCCGACCGTGTGATTCACGACGTGGTGAGCGGCCATTTCTTTTCCGATAGCCCGATAGACAGGCGCTGAGTCGGTGTGAAGGGTTGAGTTACGCAGTTCAACATTGTCCTGAATGATCTTGCGAATTCGCGGACCTGAAACGGTAGTTATCACTTTGGTGCGAATCTCGCCCGTTTCAGCCTCGATCAGAGCGACGACAGGCACCTTGTAGGGGGTCACGTTTCCCTTGTCGAATCCGGCCCTACGGGGGTCGTTCTTGTGCCAGTTCTTTACGTCGCCGCCAAAGAACGTTTCGTCGGCCACGATGTTCCCCGACAACTTGCCCGATGAGTCGTTCATCATCGCCTCACGGATGCGCTGAGTCATGAACCACGCCGTCTTTGGGGCTACGCCGTACTTGCGAGCGATCTCTCGCGCGGCAATCCCGTTCTTGTTGCAGCACATCTCAAAGAACACAAACAGCCACGTCCTGAGGGGGACTTTGGAGCCGTGAAAAACCGTCCCCGTGGTGGCAGAGAACTGCTTGCGACAGTCCTTGCATTTCCACACCCGGCGCTCAGACTCCGACCCCCTGGTGGTGGTCCGGCTGTAGCCATTCTCCGGCTCCAGGTAGTAGTGGTCGTTCATCACGCCACAGTGAGGGCACACCGGCTTTTCGGGCCACCTAAGGGATTCCAGGTAAATGTAGGCATCCCCCTCAGTGGGAATCTCCGTGGCTAGGTTTCCAAGCGTTAATTTCGTCATGTCTTAATTATCCCACGGAGAAATGGGTTTGTCAAGTTACACGTCCCCGTTACACCGCATCGAGCCCTAACTCAAACACCTGTTCGCCTTTTTTCTTTGCCAATCCGACCATTGGGACGCTGTCGAAGGAGGCGTAGTGGAGAGAAGTGAGACGTTGGGGCAGTGTTGGCGCGACTTCGAGGACGTCGTGGCCAGTGGACTGTCGAGGATTCTGCTGTACGGTCCGCCCGGGACGGGCAAGACGTTCGGCGCTCTGCATTTCGGGGTGGGCGACGCGATGGCCGAGCGGATCGTCTGCACCGAAGACCTGACCTCGGGCGAGGTGACCGGAACGTGGATACCCTCGCGCGAGGGTTACTTCGAGTGGCGCGAAGGCCCGGCCCTTCGAGCGTGGCGAGGTGTCGGTGGACGTGGGGGGCGACTGGTCCTTGACGAAGTGGACCACGCCTCGGGGGACGCGCTATCAACCATTTTGGCGATGACCGACTCGCCGGCGTCTGCCACGTGGCGAAACCCTGACACGCTGGAGTGGGTTCGACCGGGCCCTGAGTTTTCTGTGGTCATGACCTCGAACCTCGAAGATCTAGAGGAGGTGCCGCGCGCCCTTCGCGACCGTTTCCCGGTCAGCATCCGCATTGACCGGCCGCACCCCGCCGCGCTGTCCAGCCTGAGTGGCGACCTTCGCGAACCGGCCCTCGCCGGATCGCTCGGTCCGGAGCACCGGCGAATCTCCCTTCGAAGTTTCTACGCCTTTGACGATCTGCGCCGTCACCACGGAGCCTCGCGCGCCGCGCAATTGGTCTTTGGCGACGATGCGGCGCAGGGCGTATTAGACGCGTTGACCATCGGCGCGGTGTCAGGGTGAACGGCTTGATCTTTCCCGAGATTCTGAGCCGACGTGACGATGACAACGTGAGTGGCGCGTGGACGGTCCATGAGTGCTCCACCATGAGGGGCGCCGCCAGTTGCGACCTCGGCGAACAGGTTCTCGAGGTCCCACTCGAGTCCAGCGAACTGGCCCGCGTCATCCGAGCGCACGAGCTGATGCACGCTCAGGTGAGCCCGCACGCGCCCCACTTGCGCAAGGCACTCGACGACGTCTCGCCGAGGGCGCTGGAGTGTGCGGAAGAGATGCGGGTCAATACCCTCCTCGGTCGACTCGGCTTTGACGTCTCCTTGATGAAAGACGGGACGGAGAAGCCGGGTGGGCGACGCGTTGGCGAAGCGGAGCAGTGGCCCGAAGCCATCTGTTTCTTGGTGGCCGTGGCCGGCACAGGCGCGGAGAAGGAGTTCCTCGCGGGTATTCGACAGGGTCGCGCGCAGTGGTTGCCCGCGATGCGGGCTATAAAAAAGCGAGCCGGGGCCATTATGAGCCAAAGCACGAGCGCCTTGGCGTCGACACGACTGAACGAAGCGGGACAACCGAGCGGTTACGCCGGATCCACGCTGGTGTTAGCACGTACCTTGACCCAGGTCTTGGAGGCGCGGGTTCCCACCAACGCCGAGGAGCTACGAATGTTTCGGCGCTCTCTCGAAGCGGGGGGTCGGCGTCCTCCCACCGGTCGCTTTGCGCCACTCGTGTTCGACGAATCGTTACAACGTCACGAGAGTCGTACGAAGGGGAGTCTTCGGCGACATCAATCCTCGTCGACGGGGCGAGTACTGCGCTATCCCAGTCGGCTCGTCACCGACGACCAGCGACGTGGATTCTCTACGCGCGTGGCTCGTCGAGGGGGAGTCGTCGTGATCGACCAGTCGGGATCGATGGACCTTGACGTCGCGGCGCTGCAGTCGTTGCTCCGTCGTGCACCTCACGCGCTCGTGGTGGGTTACAGCCATCGGCCGGGGGACCTTGGTTCGTCGCCCAATGCGTGGGTACTCAGCGACCGAGGTCGCGTCGCGAGCTCGTTCCCCACGGGAAACCTCGGTAACGGTGTTGACGGCCCGGTGCTGCGCTGGGCGCTCGGACAGCGTCGCGTTCGCGAAGCGTTTGTGTGGGTGACCGACGGTCAGGTGACTGACTCCCACGATCACCCCGATGAGGCTCTCACCGGGGAGTGCGCGGAGCTGGTCCGTCGTGGTCGCATCCGCATGGTCCGCGATCTGGAGAAGGCCGAGGCGGCCCTTAGGTGGAACCGACCGCTGACGTCGAGCGACTTTAGAAGATTCGGGCGAGTAGGTCGCAGGCTGGGCGAAACCCTTGCTTTCCAAGGAGATGTCACAGCGGAGAAATAGTTTGCATCGAACGCCTGTTCGCCCTATGCTAGCGAACAGGTGTTCGTAGAGAAGGAGCCGCCGATGGCCGCAGTCGAGATTCTAGAGACCGCCAATTGCGAGGGAATGTCGCGCGGACCCGCTCTGCGGCTCGTGCCCTACACCGCGGCCCCCCCGCTGATTCGCCGCGGAGTCTCCCTCCGCCAGCGTCGACTCGAGCGAGCGCGGGTGCTGCAGAGACGCCGGCGCGTCGCTGCAGTCTTGGTGCTACTGGGAGCCTTCGCCATCCTCGCTCTGCCCGGCCACGTGCTGGGGGCTACGACGGGAGCTGGTCTCTCGACGGATCTGGCGAGCTCTTCCACCCTCGCGTCGGGGATGGTCTACGTCGTCCAACCGGGTGACACGGTGAACTCGATCGCGCGAGAGATGAATCCCACGAACCCCTCTCTTGCACGTTCGCTACTCGTGCGCGAACTCGCCTCGACGGTGGTGGTGCCTGGTGAACACGTCCTTATCCCCTGAAAAATCAAGGTTTCGGGTGTATCGTGAGGTCGTGCGTTGTCCCTTCTGTTCGGCCGATGACGACAGGGTCGTGGACTCGCGCCTGGCCGAAGACGGCGTCGCCATTCGTCGGCGCCGGGAGTGCGCCAACTGCTCCCAGCGATTTACGACCTTCGAGCGCATCGAAGAGATCGTCCTCTACGTCGTAAAGCGTTCAGGTGACCGGGAGCCCTTTGTCCGGGAGAAGATCTTGAGCGGCGTGCGTTCGGCCGCGAAAAACCGTCCCGTAGATGACGACATTCTCGAAGGGGTAGCCCTGGCGGTCGAAGAGTCGATGCGGCTCTTGAATCGCGACGTCACCAGCGAAGAGGTCGGTATGGCCACCCTGGAGGCGTTACGCGACATCGATGACGTGGCCTACGTGCGCTTCGCCTCCGTGTACAAGGGTTTCGAGGGCACCGACGATTTTGCTCGTGAGATTGGCATGCTGGTCAAAACCACGGCCCCCAAACTGCGCGGTTAGTCGTGCGCGCGCTTCGACTGCGCCCGAGTTCGGCGCTGGCCATCTACGCCCACCCCGACGACGCCGACGTCGCGGCGGGCGGGCTCATGGCGCAGTGGGCGAGCGAAGGGATCGACGTGCACCTCGTGGTGATCTGCGATGGAGCCAAGGGATCGCACTCTCCTCACCTCGAATCCTCGATCATCCGCGAAACTCGCAAGGAGGAGTTAGAGAGCGCCGCCGACGTCTTGGGCGCGCGCAGCGTCACGTCGCTCGACTGGCCCGACGGCACGGTCACCAACTCTCTGGAACTACGTGAAACCTTGGTCGGTCTGGTTCGATCATTAAAGCCCGAGGTCGTACTCGGCCCCGATCCTACGGCGACGTTCTTCGGTGAGGTCTACGTCAACCATCGAGATCATCGCGAGACCGGTTGGGCTCTCCTAGACGCCGTCGCCCCCGCCGCGGCCATGCCGCTGTACTTTCCCGATCAGGGTCCTCCCCATCAGGTCAGCGTCCTCTTGCTGAGCGGCACTCACGAACCCGACGTGGTGGTCGACGTCTCGAAGACCATCGACACCAAGGTGAAGGCCATCTTGGCGCACGCCTCGCAGTTGGCGGGCGACGAGGACGCCATCCGCGACGTGGTGTACGAACGAGCCGAGCAGGCTGGCCGTCCGGTGGGTGTGGCCTTCGGCGAGTCCTTTCGCTGCATTGAACTCGCCTTCTAAGAACCCGACGGTCGACGAGGCCCCACTGCTGCACGTGGACCTCGACGCGTTCTTCGCCTCGGTCGAGATCCTCGACAACCCCTCCCTGCGGGGCAAGCCCGTGGCCGTCGGGGGGGCGGGTGCACGCGGGGTCATCGCGAGCGCTAGCTACGAGGCCCGCCGCTACGGCGTGCGCAGCGCCATGCCCAGCGTGACCGCCAAGCGTGCCTGTCCCGGGCTGATCATTCTGCCCGGTCGATTTGATCGCTACGAGGTCTACTCTCGGCAGTTTCACGACATCGTTCGCGACCTTACGCCGGACTTCGAGCCGCTCGGCCTCGACGAGGTCTTCGCGGACCTTCGGAGTCTTCGACGCCTCGACGTTCGACCCCTGGACGCGGCCGCCACCCTTCGCCGACGCATCAACGACGAACTGGGGCTGCTCTGCGGGGTGGGTCTCGGTCGGAACAAACTCTTCGCCAAGCTCGCCTCCAAGGAGTCGAAGCCCCGCGTCGAAAAGGGCGGGCTGGTCGAAGGACCGGGTGTCTTCTGGGTCAGTCCCGAACAAGAGGCCCTGTGGCTCGACACGCTTCCGGTGCGCGCGCTCTGGGGGGTCGGTCCCGCCACGGCCGAGAAATTGGCGCAACTGGGCCTGACGTGGGTGCGCGATCTCGCTCGCGTCGATGAAGCGACGCTCGCCGCCCACCTGGGTCCCTCCATGGCCGCGGTCCTCGCCGCCTACGCCCACGGTGAGGACTTTCGCGACGTGGTCGTCGATCGAGAACTGAAGTCACTCGGACACGATCAGACCTTCGCTCGCTCCCTCTTGGGTCTCGACGACGTGCGCGAGGCTCTCAAGACGCACGCGGCCGTGGTGGCGAGAGCGCTGCGTGAGAAGGGCCGCGTCGCACGCACCATCAGCATCGTCGTGCGATTCGACGATCGAAGCAGCGTCTCGAGGTCCCAGACGCTCACCTTCGGCCTCGACGACGAGTACGCCATCGAAGCGATCGGCGAGGCGCTATTGCAGTCCGTGGACCTCTCTCTGGCCGTACGTCTTCTTGGGTTGCACGCGTCAGGGTTTCTCGAGCGACACGACAACCACCTGCAGTTGAGTTTTGGTATTGACGCCACGACGGAGGACGCCAAAGCCAAGTCGATCGCCGTCTCGCGTCAGCGCCAAGTAGAGAACGAGTCACTTCGCGAGGCTCTCGACGAAGTACGGCGTCGCTTCGGTCGCACCTCCGTCGGAACGGCGAGCGAACTCGGCGAGGGAGGACTCGACGTGGTGACCCAGCGCGGTCGACACGCCTTCGGCCCGGAGTCGGGCGAGGGCGTTACGCGCGAACGGTGACCAAGGTGCCGATCGGGGTGTAGGGGAAGACGGTCTTGGCGGAGGCGAAGGGCATCTCGACGCAGCCGAGGCTCTGGGGAAAGCCGTAGGACGAGCGAATAAATCCGTGCAATGCGTCGCCCCCGTTGAAGTACGAGACCCAGGGAATGTCGGGGTCCACGTACTTGGTGCCGTTGGGATTCGTGCCCGACATCGTCGTGGTGAAGAATCGCTCGTAGACGGGGTAGGTACCGAGTTCCGTCGGCACGGGTTCGATGCCCGTGTTCACCAGAGTCTGAAACTTCACGTGGCCGGCCACGTAGAGGGTAAGTGTCTCGGGCAACGACTCAGAGACGTCGACGTAGTTATACGTCGCCGGGTCGACGTCATCGTTGTTGACGGCGTTCACCAGGTCGGCCCAGGTGGTGGCGTCGGCTTCACCGGTCACCGGAATGTTGTTCTGACTTTGAAACGTGTCGAGCGCTCCGCGAAGGATGACGTTATCGGTGCCGAGGGTCCACTGCGAACTCAAGGTGGCCGGCAGGTCGGGGTAGGCCCAGGTGAAGGTGCCGTTGACCTCTTCTGACGGCGCGCTCTGAGTGGTGCCGGGGGTGAAGGTGAGCGGCAGGTAGTTCAACTCGGCCAGCAGCTGCGCTTCCCAGGTGAGGTTTGTCGCGACGCTGGCGACTCGTGGCCGCAGGGTGGTGAAGGCGCAGGTGGGGGTGCAGCTCATTCGCGTGGGCGCACTGATGGTGTAGTCGGTGGAGGGCGACAAGGCCACCGTCGCCACCGCCTGGACGTCGTTGGGCGAGATCTGCTCCCACTTCGTGGCGATGAGCGGCCGGGTGAGGAGCGGTGGCAGGCTCTTCGCCTTGGTCGGAGTGGGGAAGTGCAGGCGGACCAGGGGCAGGTTGTCCGAGAGGGTGGAAGGCAGCATGACCGCGATGCGGTACGTCGTCACGGCGTTCGCGCTGAGAGTGGGGAGCAGCGTCGCGGCGAAAACGGCGATAGGGAGGGCGCTCGCGAGCAGCAATCGTCGTATCACCACTCCAGGATACAGAGGCGTTTTGAGCCACTGGCTTACAATTGGCTTACGAAACGGGGAACGCTATGAGCATGCTGAAGACCATCGGGGTGATCGTCGCGGTGTTGATCGTCCTGTGGGTCGTCTTTGCCATCATCGGCGTACTCACCGCAATCATCAAAACCGTGCTGGTCGTGCTCATCGTATTCGCCCTCTGTTACGGCGTCTACCACCACTTCTCCCATCAGTCGTCGTCTCGTTAGCCCAGCAAACTAGGATGGACAGTTCTGGCGGCGTGGCCGAGTGGTTAGGCAGGGGCCTGCAAAGCCCCGTACTCCGGTTCGAATCCGGACGCCGCCTCGAGATAGCCTGACCCCCGTTTGTGCCACCACCCTTAGTCGCCTCTCGGTCTTGCGGGAGGTTAGGCGACGGGCTTTGAGTTCTCGGAGGACGTGCGGATCTGCTCTTTCAGAGTAGCGATGCGCTGGTCCCAGGCGCGGGCGCTCTCTTGGAGCCACGTCGAGGCGGACGAGGTTCCGCTCGAGGTGACGAAGTAGCGCGCCTCACGACCTTCTCGGCGCACCTCGGCCAACCCTGATCGGGTGAGGATCTGTAAGTGCTTCACGATGGCTTGGCGCGAGACGCGAGCGCCCTCGGCCAACTCCGTCGCCGTCTTGCCCTGTGAACTTTCCAGTAGTTGCTCGTAGATCTCTCGCCTCGTCTGATCGGCGAGGGCCGCAAAGACCTCGGAGATCGAGTCTCTCATCGAAGGGCGAGGCACGCCTGCGCTCTCGCCGACAGTGGCGACTCGGAAATGGAGATGCGCGTTCCCTGCGCCGTTGGCGAGAGGTCGATCTCGACTCGTGTCGGCTCTTCGGTGAAGCTGGCCCATCGAAAGGATAAGTGCCGACTTTCGTCGACCTCCTCGACCACGAGGTAGCGGACGTCATCGCCACTCTTTACCCAGCCTTCGCTGCCCGGGGTGGCCGTGAGTTGACCCTCGTCGCCCAGCCACGCTGGGTCGACCACGTTTCGCCAGGCCTCGTCGACGTCGCAAGGCACCTCGACCTCTTTGTGCAGAATGTCTCTCATGCAACCAGAGTATTGCACAACGACAGCCACGCGACTAGTCTGCAATCAAGTGGTTGCAGATCTAGGCGGCGAGGGGGAAGCGGTGGCGGAGCGAGCAGACGATCGAGCGAAACAGACGTTGGTGCCCATGGTCTTAGAGGAGTCCTCGAGAGGAGAGCGGGCCTTTGACATTTACTCCATGCTGTTGCGCCAGCGGATCGTCTTCCTGGGCCAAGAGGTCGACGACCAGGTCGCCAATCTCATCATCTCCCAGATGCTCTATCTCGAAGCCCTAGACCCCGAGAGCGACATCTCGCTCTACATCAACTCACCCGGCGGCCTCGCCTACGGGGGAATGGCTATCTACGACGTCATCCAACACGTGCGACCGGACGTCTCGACGATCTGTGTGGGGATGGGGATGTCCGCGGCGGCCATGGTTCTCTGTGGAGGCGCACCGGGCAAACGTTTCGCCCTTCCCAGTTCACGAATCATGATTCACCAGGGCGCGGCCGGCACGAGGGGCGCGCCCAGCGACATGGAGATTCAACTCCGAGAGGTACTGGCCCTGACGCGGCGTATGGCCGAGATCATCGCCCATCACAGTGCCAAATCGGTGGAAGACGTCGAGCGCGACATTGAGCGCGACAAGTTCATGACCCCCGAGGAGGCCCTGACCTATGGCCTCATTGACGCCATTATCGCGCCACGCCGAGGACTGGCCGCCGCCGCGAAGGGGAGTGGGGCGAGATAGCCGTACGTCGCGAGCCGCCGCTTCGTTAAACTGCTCTTCCCCTCAAGAGAAGGAGACGTCGACGTGCCCGGTCAACTCGAGCTAGGACTCGACACGTTTGGCGACCTCACCGAACGCGCCGACGGCGACAAGGTGTCGCCCGCCCAGGTCATTCGCGACGTGATCGACGAGGCGGTATTGGCCGACGAGCGCGGGGTTGACTTCATCGGTCTGGGCGAACACCATCGAGACGACTTCGCGATCTCGGCGCCCGAGGTGGTCCTCGCGGCCATCGCCGGACGCACGAAGCGCATTCACCTGGGCTCGGCCGTGACGGTGCTGAGCTCCGACGACCCGGTGCGCGTGTTTGAGCGTTTCTCGACCCTCGACGCCGCGTCGAACGGGCGAGCCGAGGTGATCCTCGGCCGTGGATCCTTTACCGAGTCCTTTCCCCTCTTCGGCTACGACTTGCGCCAGTACGAGATTCTCTTTGAAGAGAAGCTCGCCCTCTTCTCCCAACTGTTGAGCGAGCGACCAGTGACCTGGGAGGGGACGACGCGTTCGGCGCTGCACGATCAGCGCGTCTTTCCACCCACCCAGTCGGGACACCTCAAGACCTGGGTGGGCGTCGGCGGGAGTCCCGAGTCGGTGGCCCGGGCCGCGCGCTACAACTTGCCGCTGGTCATCGCGATCATCGGTGGGAGTCCGACACGCTTTCGCTCGCTGGTCGAGCTCTATCGCCAGTCTCTCGAGGCGCTCGGACACGCGCCCCTGCCCGTAGCGGTTCACTCGCCGGGCTATGTCGCCGCGACCGACGAGATCGCCCGCGAAGAACTCTGGCCCTACATGAGAGAGTCGCGCGATCGCATCGGCGCGGAGCGGGGATGGGGGCCCATGTCGCGCGAGGGCTTCGATCGCGAGGTGGGCGACCACGGATCCTTTTACGTGGGATCGCCCGAGACGGTGGCGAAGAAGATTGCCGGGACGGCCACGACGCTCGGGTTGACGCGCTTCGATATGAAGTACAGCGCCGGTCGAATGCCCCACGAAAAGCTGATGAACTGCATCGACCTCTACGGCAAAGAGGTCATCCCTCTGGTGCGCGATCTGCTGGCTTAGTCTCGCCCAGCACTGCTTGGCCGGTGCGAGTGGTGGCGCTTGTGACAGAGGACTGAGATAGTAGAAGCGTGGCGAAGAAATATCTCCAGGTGCCGGAGCTGATTTTGGGCTTTGACACCGAGACCACGGGGCTCAGTGTCCACAGCGAACGAGCCATCTCCTACGGTTTTTGCGCCTACCGGCTGGGATATCCCGTCTGGTCCGAGCACTTCTACGTGATTCCGGACTGTCGCATCAGCGCGGGGGCCGAGCGTATCCACGGACTGAGTGTGAGTGACCTAGAGGCCAAGCGCGAGCGCGAGACGGTCTACAACGTGGAAGGCGGGCTCACCCGGGCGATCAAGATCCTGCGCGACTTTCACGAGCGTGGGGCGTACGTCGTCGGCTCCAATCTCGGTCGCTTCGATCTCGAGATGCTTCGACGCACGGCCATCTCGGTGCTCGGAAACGGCCTCGACAACCAGTACTTCGACCTGTCGTTGCTGCGCATCATTGACGTCGTCGAACACGACCTCGCCATCGAGCCGAGTCGGGTGGAACGACCTCGCCGAGGGCTGAGTTACCTGTGCCGCCACTACGGGGTTACCCCGGGAGGACACGACGCCCTCCAAGACGCTCGCGCGGCGGTGGAGGTCTTCTTCGAGCAGGTGGTGCGCAACAACGACGGTCAAGTGTCGATGCTGTTGCCGACCACGCGAGACGATTTTATGGCCCAGCTCACCGCGTCGTAATCGAGACTTACCGCGACCAATCGCTAGCGCGAACGACGGCGCCGTTCAACCGTCGTGAGAGCGGACGGCACATAGCCGGCGTCGCTCGCGCTCACGTTGGTGCCAGGTGGAACGAGTTCGTCGATACGGTCCAGGACCGCGGAGTCCAATCGGATAGAGGGAACGTGAAGTTGAGACTCGAGTTGCTCCATCGTGCGCGGTCCGATAATGGGCGAGGTCACGACGGGGTGCTCGAGGACGAAGGCCAGCGCGAGTTCGATGATGGTGAGGTTCGCCTGTTCGGCGAGCTTGGTGAGCTCGATGACGATCTCCAACTTGCGCTGATTAGCCGGGATGGAGAGGTCGTAACGCTCGGGCAACATGGCCGATCGCCGACTGACATTCTTCTGACCCTCTCCGAACATTCCCGACAGCCAGCCCCCGGCGAGTGGACTCCAGGGCAGTATTCCCATACCGAACTTCTCAGCGGTGGGCAGGACGTCGCGTTCGATGCCGCGAACCAGGATGGAGTACGGCGGCTGCTCAGTAGTGAAGCGAACGTGACCGCGCTCTTTCGCCACCCACTGAGCCTGGACGATCTGTTCCGCGGGGTAGGTAGAACTGCCGACGTTGCGAACCTTCCCGGCGTGGACTAGGTCACTCAGGGCGCCAAGGGTCTCATCGATATCGATGTGCTCGTCGGGACGGTGGATCTGGTATAGATCGATGTAGTCGGTGCCCAGGCGTCGTAGAGAGTTCTCACACTCGGCGATGATCCAACGTCGAGAGTTGCCCTGCGCGTTAGGGTCGTCGCCCATCTGGCCGTGCACTTTGGTGGCGAGGACGACGCGCGAGCGATCCAGGGTCGAGAGCGCTTTGCCGACGATGACTTCGGACTCACCTTGTGAGTAGACGTCGGCGGTGTCGATGAAATTAATACCGGCGTCGAGGGCGCGGTGAATGATGCGCACCGAGTCGTCGTGGTCAGTGTTGCCCCACGCGCCGAACATCATGGCGCCGAGGCAGAGTGGACTGACTTTTATGCCCGTACTTCCGAGATTGCGGAGTTCCATGGCGCTACCTTAGGGTCGCGCGGGGTGCGCGGGTCACGAGATTCGCATTGTCTGAGTCGCACATTTGTCCGTTTGCGACCAATAAGTGAAAAGTGGGTGAGTGGTAGAGTGGTCGCCCTAGGGGCCGTTGGCGCAGTCTGGTAGCGCACTTGCATGACACGCAAGGGGTCACAGGTTCAAGTCCTGTACGGCC
>CAWKII010000003.1:0-7616 GCA_963849705.1 uncultured Acidimicrobiaceae bacterium
GCCAAGGTACACGGCGAGGTCGAACTAGAGATCGTCGGCACCCCCACGCCGCGAGCGGTCATTGACGCGCTTGAAGTTCGATTCCCCGTTCTTTTGGGGACGATCCGTGATCCACGAACCCAACAACGCCGAAGGTTCGTGAGGTTTTACGCCTGTGAAGAGGATCTCTCCCTCGAGTCGCTCGACGTCACGTTGCCCGAGGCGGTGGCGACGGGGAGCGAGCCCTTTTTCGTTATCGGCGCCATGGCCGGAGGCTAGGGGAGTTCGATCGACACGTTGGTCGACTTAACGACGCCAGAGGCCATGACGCCGGGAACGAGGCCCATATCCTCGACGGCTTCGCGGCTGATGAGGGCCACCACACGAAACGGTCCCGCTTGTAGTTCGACCTGCGCCATCACTTTGTCCTTCACCACCTTGGTGACGATTCCGGTGAAGTGATTACGGATCGATTCACTGGCGGCCACGTGCGGATCGGATCGCTCGTGGAGAGATTGGGCGAAGTGAGCGAGCGCGACGCCGTCTATTCGACGGCGCCTATTGACGGTTCGGGTGGCGCCGAGACTGCCGCTGTCGATCCAGCGCCGAACGGTGTCGGTGCTAACACCGAGCAGCCCAGCCGCTTCGCCCACGCTGTAGTCCGCCATGCCGGGTGAGTTTATGCTTCCTTAGCGTTTCACTCCAAAGATCTGGACGAGCCGATTGTGCGGCGAGGGAGAGGAGCATTGGTACCGTGAAGAAGCTCTCGTTCGTCCACGTCCTGGGGATCGTTCTGGCACTGTCAATTCTCCTCGGATTCGCGGTGTTTGTGTGGTCTGGGGCGACCACGAACAAGGGAACCGCGGGCGCTATCACGTCGGAGTACGCGGCAATCAGGAGTGCCGAGAAGTCGAGTTGCCTCGAGTTCGGTACCTACGGGACGATTGCCACACTACGAAGAGAGGGTCTGCTCACGTTCCAACCGCTCTACAACTCGGTGGTGTATCTGCCCGGGGAAGGCTGCGGGTCGATCGTCATCGGTTCCTCGGCCTACCAATCGCCCGTCGGGCAGAGGTGACTCTCTGAGCAAGTCGAGGGTCGTTGTGTCGTCTTTGACGCGGGGCTCCTTCGTTCCCCCGAGACGAAGTATCTCGCCAGCGTGATTTGCGAACGGAAACGTCTCAACGGGCACTATTTGCCCACTTTCTCGTGATAAAAGTTATGACTTGCGTTGACAGCATTGTTCAAGGGAACCTATGCTCGTGGGACCTTCCGCGCTCTGCGACGGGCAACTTCTCGTTGAAAGTGGGGCTCGCATGTTCACGAAGCATCCAATCCTCGGGCGCGTCAGCGCGGTCGGGCTGGCCCTCGTTCTCGCCCTGGGTGGTGTGGTTGTTGGTATCAGCTCGGCCTCGGCGCAGCCCACCGGCACGATCTTCCTGGCTGCCTCCAACACCGAGCCGGCCTTTGACTTCATGACCCAGGACTTCGTAGCGACCGCCAACGGCGGCAACAGCGTCACCTTCACGTACGGCGGGTCGGGTTCTCTCGCCGGGGAGATCGACGGAGGTGTGGACGCGGCCAAGAACGGAGCCGGAAACTCACCGGCCGGCTTCGCCCTGTTCGCGTCCGCCGACGAGGCGAACGTCGACAAGACAATTCCCGAAGGGACACCCGCCGCAGAGAACCCGGGGGCGGTGGAGAAGTACAGCGTCGGCCAGTGCGTCGACCCGAGTTCCTCGACGTACTCCTCGGCCAACGGGGGCAACAGTGACGGCACGTCGTGCCCCGGCATCGGATCCACCCGGGCGCAGTACACCACCGGTCGTCTCGTGATCTTCTCCTGCCGCAGTGGTGGACGAACGCTCGCCCCCGCCCAAGGCGCTCCGGCGTGCGAAGAGCCGGTCAGTGGCTATTTCACGGAAAGTGAAAAGAACGCGGCGCCCTCCACCATGGCACAGGTCTGGAGTGATCTTCTGGCCCACACCGCCAAAGCCCACGGAGGCAGCGCCACTCACAATGTCGGTGGGTACCTGGCCATCGCCGATCCCAAGAACGGTTGGAACTTCTCCAACACCGGCTGTGGCCCGACGGACGTGGCGCCCAACGCCCCCTACGGGCTAGCGGGGATGGAGGCACTCTTTGTGGCGGCCGTCGGCTACTACCACGCTCATCCGCACCGCAACCTCGGTGCCACCTCGGCCGACCAGGCCTGCGCCGAGATCGACCGAATGACTGATGAGGGGTCAAGCCTCGACAACTACGGCACGACGAGCTCGTCGTCGGGTGGCCAGGCGGGAAATGGTAACTACTCCGACCCCTCACTTCCGATCATCTTTGGCGACAATGTCACCTACACCCAGGACACGGTGGTCGCGGGCACCTCACAGATCGCTCTACTGCCGAAGTCGTTCGTCGTCTCGCCCGGTCGTGACGACACGGACTTCTGGGCGGAGATCCCCGCGTGTGGTGCCACTAGCGCCGCCGACGCGACCGTCTCGAACGGTTGGACGACTCGGATCTCGGTGGCCGAGTCGTGCACCGACAGGAACTACGTGGCCGGAATGCACGATAACGACGCGACCAAGATCAGCTCTCGAAACTTCGGTAAGGGCGGCGCCAACAACCCGAAGACCCTGGTTGGCGAGCACGGGTACTACCAACCGATCAGGCAGTGGGTCGTGGTGGAAAACGACGACCAGGGACAAGACGCGGTCGCCGACCTCTCCAGTCCTGACGGGGTGGCGGCTCTGGCCTTTATCAACTATCTGCTGTCCGCCAAAGGACAGGCCGTGTTAGCCGACTTCGGCTATGACCCGATCAGCTAGCTGAAGCGCGATCAGCGCGTGACGCGACGGCGCGACCTCGCACAGACCCTCGGAGGTACGCAGAAGGCCGCTCTCATCGGGGTCACGGCGCTCGTCGGCTTTGGTCTCGGGTTGGCGCTCGCTCACCTGCTGGCCGGCTCCATTGCCTACTGGGGAGTCGTCTCCGGTCCCTTTTTTGTGACGTTGCGCGTCGCCGTTCCGGCGGCCCTGATCGCGGGGATCTTGGGAGTGGCCTCGGGGTACGTGTTGGCCAAGGGCCGATTTCGAGGACGCGACCTGCTCGAGACGATCGGGAGCCTCCCGATCATCCTTCCGCCCACGGTCATCGGCTTCTACTTACTCGAAGTGCTCTCGCCCGGCACCCGGGTGGGTGGGTTTCTCACGCGCGTGGTTGGCCACAACCTCGTGTACAACGTTGACGGGTGCATCGTTGCCGCGGCGGTCGCCGCGTTCCCCTTCTGCATGCGAGCCGCGCGAAGCGCCATCGAAGGAGTCGACCCCTTGATGGAGCAGGCCGCGCGAACGATGGGCTTGTCCGGCTGGAGGGTGGCGCTGCACGTCACACTTCCCCTCGCTCGACGCGGCATCGCCGCCGGGCTCACCATCGGAACCGCCCGCGCCCTCGGCGAGTACGGAGCCACCCTCATGGTCGGCGGCGACATCAACGGCAAAACTCGCACCATGTCGCTCGCGATCCTCGACTCCTTCACCACTCCCGAGCGCAACACCATGCTGTTAATTCTCATCTTGATGGCCGTGGCGGCGATGACGGGCGTGGGACTGCTCGGCCGGAGCCGCACGTGACCGCGCTCGACGTCGCGGTGACGCGGCGAATCGGCGAGTTCGAGTTGGACGTGGCCTTCACGGTGGAGTCGGGGATATCGGTGCTCTTCGGCCCCTCCGGGGCCGGGAAATCGTTGACCTTGGCCCTGATCGCGGGCCTTCTTCGTCCGGACGCGGGAAGGATCGAGATTAACGGGCAAGCCGTCACTGACTGTGCCCGCGGTCTCTACGTCTCGACGCAAAAGCGGCGCGTCGGAATGGTCTTTCAAGACGGCCTGCTCTTTCCGCATCGCTCGGTTCTCGACAACGTGGCCCTCGCCGTTCGCCAGACCAGCGGTCGTCAGGCCCGTCGGGCCCTCGCTCTGTCGTGGCTCGAGCGGGTGGGAGCAGAGGGACTCGTCGACCGGAGACCGGGGTCGCTCTCGGGCGGTGAGCGTCAGCGCGTGTCCCTGGCTCGTGGGCTCGCGGGCGATCCCGCCCTCGTACTTCTCGATGAGCCTCTCTCGGCCCTTGACACCTCCGTGCGTGCGGAGTTACGAGGCCTCATCAGAGAGGTGCTCGTCTCTTCTGGCGTCCCGGCCGTACTCGTGACGCACGACCTCGATGAAGCAGAGGAGATCGGCGACGCCGTTATCGCCTACGACACCGGTCGGGTGACGGGGCAGCGCGTCGTGGATCGGCCCGTTGTCAGCGAGCGCGAGCGAGACGAGCCCACGATCGAAGAGGCGCCGTGACGGGTCTGATCCCTCACTCCTGGCTCAACGGGCTCAAGATACCTCCTTGGGTGTGGAATCCGCTCTCCATCTCACTCCACGCCGCCTTCGACGCGACCGTCGTGGTCGCCGTCTTGGGTATCGCCCTGGGCTACGTCCTGGCCAAAGGCCGATTCCCGGGCCGTGGCGTCATCGAGACAGTGTTCAGTCTTCCCATCGCGCTCCCACCCACCGTGGTGGGCTACTACCTACTGACGCGACTGGGAGGGCCGGGACCGATCCGTAGTCTTGAGGTCCATCTCTTTGGCCATCCGCTGACCTTCACCTTTGCCGGGATCGTCATCGCGCAGATCGTTGAGTCGTTTCCGTACTGCGTGCGTTTCTCTCGTGCGGCCATCTCCGAAGTGGATCCTCGTTTCGAGCAGGCCGCTCGGGCTATGGGCATGTCCCGTGGGCGCGTGGCACTGTCGGTGACCCTGCCGCTGGCGCGCCGCGGACTCGTTGCCGGCGTGGCCATGGCCTTCGGTCGCGCGATGGGCGACTTTGGAGCGACCATGATCGTCTCGGGTTCAGTTCCGATGGCCACGACCATGCCCCTGGCTCTGTACAACGCGGTCTTCTTCGGCTCTCACGAGCAGGCGATGGTGCTGGCGCTCGTTCAAGTGGGAGTGGCCTTGACCATCCTCCTCGCCGTCAGCCGACTGGCGCGCGTACGGCCCTGGTAGTGGCACCGACCCCTCTCGATATTGCGGCTCCAACTACCCACCCGAGACGGGAGGCAGCACCGTCACCACGTCGGTCGCACCAAGGGGTTCGTCCACCCTGGCTGGTTCCCCGTTCACCCATACTTGACTCGACGCCAGTATGGTCGTGAACTCAACTCCGTAGCGTTCGCTCGCCGCGTCCAGGACTGAAGCGAGCGTCCCTCCTTCCACGGTGTCGTTCTTGGTTCCGGCCGCCTCGCGGGCGGGGCCGAGCAGCACCAGACGCGCCATCAGTCACGACTCAGTTGGTCGGGATCGAGGACGACGACTCGGACCTCGCTGCCACGAGGGGCACCCGCGCCGTCTGGCAGCACGACGATGGAGTTGGACTCGGCGACGGCGTTGAGGAGGTGCGACGCGTGGCGAGCGGTGCGTTCGACGTGCAGTTGGCCATCATCGTGAACTCGACTCACCACGTGCACGAGGTGCACCCTTCCGTCGGGCTTCCGAGGCATGGCCTCATCGAGGATGGCGTTGAACGTCAGCCGGTCGAGAACGCGGTGCCCGCCCAGACGACGCAGCGCCGGACGCACGAATACCTCGAAGCCGACGAGGGTGGACACGGGGTTTCCCGCGAGTCCAAAGAGCGGTGTGCCCCTTGGTGGCGCCACCCCGAAGGCGAATGGTTTTCCCGGTTTGACCGCGACCTGCATGGACCGGGCACTGTCGCCGCACAGCTCGCTGATCACCACCTTCACGAAATCGGCGTCACCCACGCTCACTCCGCCCGTGGAGATGACGGCGTCACAGCTGTCGATGCCGCGTTGGAACCCGCGGGTTATCTCTTCCTTGGTGTCACCGACGACGCCGAGGTCGACTGACTCAAAACCTGAGTTCGAGAGCGACGCCAGCAGCGAGGGCCGGTTGGCGTCACGGATCTGTCCCGACGCCAGCGCACCGGGGTCGTCGGTTAGTTCGTTGCCGGTGGAGAGAACGCCGACGCGAGGACGCGGGTACGCGGTGACGTTCCGTACGCCTTGGCTCGCGAGGACACCGAGAAGCGCCGGGCCTATCTCGTCGCCGGGTGCGAGGAGGACTTGGCCTTCCTCGAAGTCGTCGCCGACCGACCTCACGAACTCGCCTGGCGCAACTTCTCGTTGGATGAGCACGGTGGTGTCGCTACCCTCAACGACTGCTTCTTCTCTCATGCACACGCTGTCCGCGCCGGGAGGTATCGGTGCTCCCGTCATGATTCGCATCGCCTCACCGGTGCCGAGCTGCACGTCGCTGGCGTCGCCGGCGAAGATCGAGCCCACGATCTTCAGTCGGGTCATACCTCCGAGCGTGTCGACCGCTCGCAGCGCGAAGCCGTCCATGGAGGAGTTAGCGAAGCGCGGTGAAGGCTCCTTCGCCCTGACGATGCCCGCGGCGACACAGCCGAGAGCCCGTGAGAGATCGAGAACTTGGGGTGGGAGAGGAGAGAGGTCCTTTAATACATAGAAGCGCGCCTCGTCGATAGAGATCATGGGCCCTGGACGTCGAGCAGCGGCGAGGTCTCCTCGCTCCAGGCTGAGCCACCAGGCCAGTACTCGCGCTTCCACATCGGCACGCTTCGCTTCAAGGTGTCGATGGAATATCGTGCCGCCTCGAAGGCCTGGTCGCGGTGCGGCGAGGACACCACGACGAGGACGGTCGGTTCGGACAAGGCCACCATGCCCACTCGGTGGTGAAGGGCGACGGCCTCAATCTGGGGCCATCGAATCCGTGCCTGGCCCACGATCTCGCGCATGCGTCGCTCGGCCAGATCGTCATCGGCCTCGTACTCGAGCGCGGTGACGTTCTCTCGAGCCGGCGAGTGATCGCGCACGATGCCGCTGAAGGTGACGATGGCACCGCAGTTGGCCCGAGCAGCCCAGGCGACCGCGTCGCTAAGAGAGAGCGCTTCTGGCGTGACCAGTACCCAATCGGCAAACGGCATCGACGACATTCGCCTCATCCTATAGTCGAGAGGTTTTGCTCCACGTGGGCCGGGTGGCGGAGTCGCCGATATGTGGCAACGTCGTTCAGTATTAGTGGGGATGCCCCCCGGCCATGAGGTCGAGGGCGTGTACGAGTACGTCACTCACGGCACCGAAGCACTCGGTGACCCCATTCGGTGATCCCGGGAGATTGAGAATCAACGAGTTGCCGACCGTGCCGGCGACTCCGCGAGAAAGACGGCCCAAGGGGTTAACCGCTCGCATCGCCTCACTGAGTCCTGGCGCCTGACGCTCAAGGATGAAGAGCGTCCCTTCCGGAGTTTGGTCGCTGGGGGCGAAGCCCGTTCCCCCGTCGTGACGACAAGGCCGCTGAACTGACTGCAAAGGCGACGAAGGGTGTTGGCGACGTTCTCGGCTCCGTCGCGAACGACCACTCGATCCGTCACCGCGAAGCCGGACTGGACGAGCAGGGCGACCAGCACGTCACCAGAGCGGTCCTCGCGCGTCCCGTCGGCGACTGACTCGGAGACCGTCACGACCTTGGCTTCGCGCTCCACGCACCCAGGCTAGGTGTTCGCCCCGCCGAGATTCGATGTTCGTCGACCCGCCTGAGCGTGTTTCGCTCCTCAG
>CAWKII010000004.1:0-522387 GCA_963849705.1 uncultured Acidimicrobiaceae bacterium
CAAATGAACCCCCAGAGACTAATCGTCCCTCCGAGGCTGGTAGTCCTTGCTCGGATTCAGAGTGAAATGGCGAATGAGTTCGCCGCCTTCGGTGATGACGCGAACGTCGAGATCGGCCATCAGAATGATGATTCTCTCACCCGCGTAGCGTCGTCCGAGACTGACGTGGTGCATGGTGCGCCGATAACGCAGCGTCACGCACCCGCTCTTGTCAACACGGTCGTGGCGAACGCGGGTCTTGGCGAGCAGTCGCTGTCCGTCGAGGGTAGGAGTCGCTTTGTCCAGTGCGCGCCAGGCGTGCATCGGCGGGCAGCCTCGAGCTTGGTGGGGGCGCACCTCGTTGTAGGTGCGGACGAAGCCGTCGATCTGACGTTGCAGCTCGTCGATGCTGGAGGCAGCGGGTTGCTTGCGCAACCACTTCTTTAAGGTCTGGTGGTAGCGCTCGACCTTCCCTTGAGTCTGAGGATGGTAAGGCTTGCCGTGCTTAAAGGTGATGCCGAGCATCGCCAGATCGATCTCTAAGCCCGAGTGGCTCTCACGGTAAGTCGAGGTGTAGATGGCCCCGTTATCACTGAGAATGGAGGCCGGAAGCCCGTAAAGAGCAGCGGTGGCAAAGAAGAGCCTCACCACGTCAGCGGCCTTCGCCACCTTCACCACGTGAGAGCAGAGCACCGCTCGTGAGTAGTCGTCGACGAAGTTGATGATCTCCACGTGCTCGTCGTTCTCTAGCTGCCAGTGAGTCATATCGCTCTGCCAGGTCTCGTTGGGCAGGTCGGACTCGAAACGGATCCACGAGTTGCGCGGACGCTTTTGGGGTTGCGGGGTGACGAACCCGCGACGTTGCAAGACGCGATGGATCGTCGCCAACGCCGGCGGCGTTACTCCCGCTTCGCTCAAGTGGTAGTGAATGGTGCGCGCGCCGGCGTCCCAGCCTTCATCGAGCAGCTGCTTTCGCATCGCCACGATCGTGTCTTCCATCTCGAACGCCGTGCGATTGCTCGCCGTGGCCGGGCCGCGTTTGCGCGGAGCGAGCGCTTCCTCGCCGCCCTCGCGGTAGAGGGCGACGTGGCGTTGCACCCAGGTCTTCGAGCGTCCGGTCGAGGCGGCCACCGCGCGCACCGAACGCCCCTCCACGAGAACCGCCGTGACGGCATATTGGGCCAGATCCATGGGCACCTCCGAGGGGAAGTGTCCCAGAAACCCTGAGACATGCTGTCCCAGTTACCCTGGAACCTCAGACTGTACGGCCCACTGAAATATCGTTGTAATTGCAGGTCTTTCGACCAGAGGCGCCAGGTTGTGGTGCTCCCGCGACCGTTGTGTCAGCAAATCCGTCAGCAAATTTACGGAGGTGCTTATGGCCGGTCGAAGAGGTAACCACGAGGGATCGATTTACCAACGGTCCGCGGACGGTCTGTGGTGTGGAGTCGCCCTTCTTGGGTACGACGTCCGGGGCAGAATGATTCGAAAAACGGTGACTGCGAAGTCGCGCGCTGAAGTGACGCGAAAGCTCGCTCAGTTGCGGCGCCAGGTTGACGCTGGGAAGGTCTCAACTGTCAAGACGCCGACACTTTCGGAACTCATGACGCGGTGGTTCGAGACCGTGTTGTCGAGGGAAGTTGCGCGATCGACGTACGACAACTATCACACCATCGTCAAGTATCACGTGCTCCCCGTACTTGGTCGACGCAAAGTGACCGACATCACGGTTGCAGACATAGATCGCTTGCTGGCCTTGAAGCTGGGCGCCGGACTGTCCGCCTCGACGGTGCATCGCGTTCGAGCACTTATCTCACAATGTCTCGACCAAGGAGTGCGCTGGGGCGAAGTGCCGACCAACGTGGCTCGACTTTCGAGACCACCGAAGATGGTCAGGGCGGAGGGCCGCACTCTGACTCGAGAACAGGCTCAGCAGTTGCTGGAGACGCTGAAAGGTTATCGACAAGAGTCGCTCTATCTATTGATGCTTTCGACGGGGATGCGGAGAGGAGAGGCGCTCGGCCTCAAGTGGGAAGACCTCAATCTTGAAAACGGCGTCGTGCGCATAAAGCGCAACCTCAAGCGTGAAGGTGGTCGCATCGTCACCGCCGACACGAAGACACTAAAGAGTCGAAGAGCGGTCAATGTCCCAACTCCAGTTTTGGAGGCTCTGCAAAAGAATCGGGACTTGCAGGAGGTGGAGAAAGCGGACTTAGGAGACGCATGGGTTGATTCGGGGTTTATCTTTACCACGTCGATCGGAACGCCGATCGATCCGAGAAACCTTTATCGAGAGTTCAGTCAAATCTGTGAAAAGGCGGGTCTCGGACACTGGCACCCTCATGAACTTCGTCACTCCGCTGCGTCGTTGATGCTTGCCTCGGGTGTGAAACTTCAAGTGGTAAGTGAAGTTCTCGGGCACTCTTCAATTCGGATGACGGCTGACGTCTATGGTCACATCCTCGATCCTGATCGCCAGCATGCTGCGTCGGCGATGTCAGAAGTTCTCTGGGGCGACTAGCGAAAATCGGCAATTGTGCCAATCAGACCATGTTGGAGTCGGAGAGCAGAAGTCATCAATCTCCGACTGGCGAATCACGAAGTGGTGAGAACCGTTGTGATTCACTTCTTCCCATTGCGAACGACCGTTGATAGAGCCGTCGTTAGTCCGCAATCCTCGTCGCTAGATCGAAGATGCTGACAATCTCTTTCGCGTAATGGTTGACGTCGAGATCCGGGTCCAAGACTTGACGATACGGCACTGAGTCAATAGCCGCTCGAATCGTCACGGCCATGACTCCCGGGTCAAAATTGCTGCGAAGTTTCCCTTCGGCCTGGAGGCGCGCAAGCAATTCCTTCAGGAGATGGACGGCAACATCCAGAGGGCGACCATCGACGCGCTGTGGACCACCGTTCGTCACGCCGCCGTTACGTGCGATGTCGACGATGGCCACCATCGAGTTCCGGTGTTCGCTCATGAACGCGAGGTTCGATTCGATATAGGCCCGAAGCGTGGCCGGCCCAGTCGATTCAGCAATGACGCGTGGAATTATGTAGGCCCTACCAGCCTCGAGGATTTGGATCACGACCTGCCTGATGAGATCTTCTTTGCCAGCGAAGTGGTAGCTGATCACGCCTTTGCTGATTCCGATCCGCTCGGCGATACGAGCTAGGGACGCCTGCGCGTAGCCAACTTCTGCAATCGTGTCGATCGCGGCGCTGACGATCTGCTGGCGCCGAGCGTTCTCGATGAATGACCGCTCCTTGAATGTAGTCACGTCCTCGGTCATGACCAGAATCTATTGTAATTGACCACAAAGTCAGATTTTAGTACACATGGTCAGAATCATGCTATCTTCTGTCTACGAACAAAGGAGGAGAATGTCCGCAACTCTCAAACTGACGCACAAGGCGATCGGCGTGGAGGTCCGTCGTGACCCGTACGAGGTCTTGGTCGATGCCAAAGCGTCTGGGTCACTGAAGATGAACGACACGATCGAGATACCTATCGAATCTGGACGCCACACCTTGCAACTCCGAAGTGGTCGCAAGTCGAGTCGAACACAAACGTTCGAAGCGGAAGAAAACCAAGTGATCGCATTTCGATGCACAGGAAAAAGGTTTCTGCCGGCTTTCCTTGCGTCGTTCGTCGTGCCAAGCCTGGCGCTCGTGCTGACGCGCCAATAAATGTAAGGCCACCACGCATCGTTCGCGCCGACGAACCGACGTCAACAATCTCCGACTGGAGGATTGACTCTTGGCGGCAGGCGCTCCGGGTTAGCAGTTTCGCCATCTCTTAGACGTGTTACCAACTTTAGGATTACACGTGTTGGATATGGTGGCCAATGGACGGAAATGATGGGCGCCACCATGTCGCCACAGCGGCACTTGTTGAGAATGGAAGAGTTCTTCTTTGTTTCAGGACGAAAGAGCGCACGTCGTTTCCAGGCGTGTGGGATTTTCCAGGCGGCCACGTCGAGGTGGGCGAGTCTCCAGAGACTGCTCTAAGGCGGGAGCTTCGTGAGGAGCTTGGCATCGACATAGCCACTCCTGAAGGCATACCGGATCATCAATTGGTCGAGGGTGATCTTGATTTGAAACTCTGGATCCTTCACCAATGGAAGGGGACGCCAATAAACGCAGCGCCGGATGAACACGAAAGGATCTGTTGGTTCGCATTTTCTGAAGCGCGCGCTCTCGAACTCGCCCACGAGAGCTTCCCCAACCTCATTGAAAGGATTTCGGGCTCTAAACCGTGATAGCCGCCGCAGCGCAGGAGCCGACGTCCACAATCTTCGACGGGCGGTTTACGCCGGGGAAGCAATCAAGGAAGGCGAGCTACTTTGCCAGGCGGTGAAACTGGGCGATAGCGAACGAATCCATGAACCGACATAAACCCATACTTCAGCGACCGCGGCCGATCCCATTGAAGAAGAAGATCTTCGTTCGGGTCCCGTCCGACATGCGAGGGGCGATCGACGAATAGGGACTTGGCCCTTCCTCGAACATAAAGTGACGAAGTCGCTGAAGAAAACTAACTTTCCCGCGAACGGTAGCGTCCTTATCGGCATTCCTGGCAAGATCTTCTTCGTACCGGTGCGCTGGCTGCGCGAGAAATGCACCTACTGGATCTTGCTCTGTGCCGTCCTCTTCCACATTTTGACAGTACAACTCCGTACTGATGTCGACGGGTCGGAGATTGCCGAATTGGAACTCGGTCATTGCTCGAACCAGTGCCCGAGATGAATTCAATTAATGGAAAGTTCATCGATAAACGACTCAAGGCTTTTGCGAGCGATGAGCCGACGGCGACCAAGTCGCACAGACTTGACGTCGCCGCTACCGATGAGTTCGAACATGGTGGTTCGACCGATCCCAAGTAGGCGAGCTGCCTCTTCGACGGTTACCATAAGAGATTGATTCAATTGATCCCGACTTGGACGACCATTTGACCAGTCGTCGTCATCTTGATGTTGCCGGCGCTCGAAGCGCCAGTCTCGATCGAAGTCGTTCATGAGATCCGTCCTTCTTAGTTGGCTTACAAGGACCATTGGTCGATGATTCGACGGAAATACTTACCAAAATTCTGGATGCCTGTAGTGGTGGTAGCCAACGGTCAGTCAAGGACAGAGACGGTCAAACAACTTTCTGACAATCAGTTTTACTGGGTCATGTTGCGGCCCTTCGGCGCTCCGCGCCGCGGCCCGATCGAGAGAAGTTCGATGATTCAATTCCTGTGACCGAACCGAACGACTATGAACTGATGGTCGAAATGTTCTTTACATGGAGCAAGGAAGTCACAGGGACTTGGCAAAATTCTGAAATGACGAGTCAGCGCGGCCAGAGTTCAGGGATTCGGTTCGATCGCTTGTTCGTGCCCAAAATCGATGTCTGGTCCCCGAAGTGGCCCGAGGACATAAAGCGACTCCGACGACTACTCCCGCCCCACCTCATTGACGCAAGTCCCTCTCGACTTAGCGAGAAGGGGAATTGGTTTGTAATTGCGTCCGCCTCTAGCATCCCGATCGGATACGCGTGGTCAGTAAGGAGCTTGATTGATCTCGAGGCATATGTCGAAGAGGTCGCCGTCCATCCGGAACATCGACGACACGGATTGGGAGGTCAGTTGGTCATCGAGGCGGCGACTTGGATGGGACAGGACGGATTCAACTCAATCTCGATCTTGCCAATCACTTCTGAGACTTGGGTGAAACGCTTGGGCATGGAGAAATCAGAATTCGGCGGCTATCGCGCTCTAATTTCGGCTCTCCGAGTAAAAGACATTTAGGGCTCGCGAGAACAATTGTGTCCGACGCGAAGACCCGAAGCATCTCGCAGTCACCTTCCGGTGGAAATAAATCGAGACAAGTACCGCGAGCACTCCCAGAGCTATGAGCCCCTTATCGAAATTGCCCCCGATCTTCAACGCCTCTGATCTGGGATATTAATGGTCAGGCTGGAACAGCTGGTCTTCCTACCTAAGATGTGATCCCGCATAATGTAGCTAGAGAAGATGTTACGTAGGTCTTGACATGCGTAACTAGCCTATTCTATACTAAGTACATGGTAGAAAAGAGTAGTCCAAGCGCATCCGAGCTTCAGGAATGGCAGAAGGATTCTCCTGGAGAGGGCCGATGAACTGAAGACAGAAATCCGGTTGCGTCAAGTCGAATTGGCTCAGGTCGAGGAGCGTGTATCGCTGGTTTCGAGACTGATTGCCGTTGATTCCGCGGACTCGAGTGACGCCGAACCTGAATCAGGGTCGGCAATGGCGTTGGGGTCCGTGTCGGCGACTTTTCGGTTGTCAACTGAAGGAGATCTTGAAGATGAGGTCGAAGTCCTGCTCCGCGAGGCGGGAGCCCCGATGCATATTTCAGCGATTCGAGACGCGCTCATGGCCAGGGGCGTGCAAATCCCGGGTCGAGGAGATGAGGCAAACATCATTGTGCGAATTCGGAAGATGCCCGAAAGGTTTACGCGGACAGCCCGCGGAACTTATGCGCTTCCTGAGTGGGGTATTCCCGAAATGATGACGAAAACGACGCGGGCGAGGAGGGGAGCAAAGCGATGACGGGGGAGCAAGTGACAAATCCAGAAGTCTTCGTTTGGGCTCTATACGACTTGGATGGCGCAAACAACTTTGTCGACGTAGAGGAAATCTTTTTACGAGCGTTCGAAATTGCCCCCCTTAGATTTGCCTGGCGTACGCGTGCCGACATTCCCGATCTGAAGCGATGCTCAAAGGCGCTCCAAGAAGCTGAAGCTTGGTCGCCAAAGCTCTTTGTGAAGAAGGGGCCGGAGATGCGGAAGTTAACCGTGGAGGGCCAGCAATGGATTGAAGAGAATTTCGATCGACTTGCCGCGGTTCTGGGAAGCGACACCGTAGTTCGAGCTCCGCGTCTCCGTTTGACTTCGAGGCTCATAGCGCAGGCATTACAGAGTTCTCTTTATGCCGATTGGCAATTGAACAAAGAAATCAGCGGAGATAGATGGAGGGTTGCCGAGATGCTGAGGTGTTCTCCAGATAGCTCACGGCGCGTCTTTGCGGATCGCCTTGAGACATTGAGATCCGCAGCATATTCCGCAGGTCGACTCGACGTCTTGGAGTTTTTCGACGCAGTGCTCACACAACATTCAGATTGGTTCTAGGAGGAGTTATGGGGAAGAATCGAGTTTCGTATGGCCCACGGGCGTTCAGGCAGGACGCTCAGAACGCGATGAAAGGTGAAATCATCCGCGGCCTTATAGAAGCAATCACGAACTGTGACGATTCATACGGCGACGAGAAGAACGGGAAGATTCGCATCGAGGTGGAGCACCGTCGCGGCCGACCTTGGAATGTCATTGTCAGAGACCGGGCCAAGGGAATGCGTAAGGAGAGAAATGGTCCATGCCATCGGTGATATTGGCATGCGAACGTCTGGATTTGAGTCAGGCGAGGCAGTCCGGGGAAATTTAGGTCGAGGCGCTAAGGACCTTGCTGCCTTTGGTCCCGTCACGTTTGAATCAATTTGCGATGACTACCTTTCCATCATGACCCTCGAAGCGGATGGCTCCTTCGATGACATTGTCGAGAGGAAAGTTCAGCTGTCGGATCGCGAGCGATTGGGTATTCCTAGAGGATCAGGAACTGTCGTGTCGGTCCTTGCTGAACCATCGTTTGCATGTCCAAAGCACCAAACAATCCTTGACCGTCTTTCAAAGCACTATCAGTTGCGCGACATCAATTCAGACCCAAGACGCGAAGTCACTCTTGTCGATTTGAATTCGGGCACCGTCGATGGGGTGCGCTACGGCCGGCCGTCACTTACAGAAGTATTCACCGATGACATTCCGATACCCGAGTATCCCGGAGCATCGGCATTGGTCACCATCTTTCGATCAGCTGAGAGGTACGAGAATCCTGCGAGTGACTCCGGGCGTCCTGAAGGCCTGTTGCTCAAGGGACGTCGCGCAATCTATGAAAACTCACTTTTCTCCTATGAGAACAATCCACACTCTCATTGGTTCAGTGGTTCAGTGGTTTGCGATTACGTTGATGTTTTGGCGCTCGAGTACGACGAATTCGAAGCAAAGAATTTGGAGCACGATGCTCTCAACCCGATTCCGATCATTTCGCGTAGTCGAGATGGTTTAGAGCACGAGCATCCTTTCTACAAGGCTCTATCGCGCGCGGTTGACTCCGCGATTGGTCTTCTCGTGGACGAAGAGGAAAAGAAAGCAAATCAGAGCGAGGTTCGCGAAGACGCGAAGTTACGGCGTTCCCTTGACGCTCTTGGAAAGGATCTCGGCCAGCTTATTGACGAAGACTTACGAGACATCGATGACAATGGGCTCGAAGGAGACGAAGGCGGAGGGAAGGATGCGCTGATTCGTATCGTGCCGCCGAACCCTGTCCTGTATATGGGCGAGGACAAGACGCTCTCAGTTATTGTCAGTCGATCTCTGGAGGTGAGCGAACTCGAGACGGAAGTTGATCCGGAAGGCGTCATTGAGCTCTTGGATGCATCGCCGATTTTTCTTATTCCACATCCTCAGAAGGACAACTTTCTCATCGCTCGCGTTCATGTGCGCCCCATTATTGAAGACGAGCAGACCTTCCTAACGATTCGTTGCGGATCCGCCGAAGCCGTAGCCGTGGTCGAAGTGCGCCCGGAGCGAGACGATCCTGATCCGGAACCCCCAGTCGATCTTGAGTTCGAGTACGAAAGATACAGGCTCTCTTTGGGTAAACGACGCAACTTGTTGCTTAGAGCACCCGTAGATGTGATCAACAGCTCGTCTTCCACGAGCGTGCGAGTGACGTCCTCGGACGCAGGAGTTGTCATCATGGGCGACTCGGTAAGTCTCATGTTCGATGAAGACCAGCTCTGTTTTATCGGACGAGTGACCGTAGATCCTCGCGTGATTGGGGCGACCGCAACTTTGAACGCAACTATCGGAGAGTCGGCGGCGCGCTGTCAGGTCGAGGTTACGGATAAAGATTCGAGTGGTCCCAAGGTTGATTTCAAAATCCTCGATGAGGCTCAGGGGCGCTACAGAGCGTATGTCGATGTAATTGGGGATCAGACGATCATAAAAATTCTCGGTCGTCACACGGCCTTAAAGCGCTATCTCGGGCCGGCCCCGGAGTTTCCCCTCCAAGGTTCTAAAGAAGCGAGGATCGTTATTGCCGAGATAATCGCGGGTGAAGCAGCGCGAATGGTGATGCGGAGAAAGTTTGCGACATCCAACGACTCAGACGTCGAAGGTTTTTATGCCGACCATATGTTCTACCTCGAAAAATACCTTGCCCGCTGCCACAAAATCCTCGTCCCAGAAGGAGCTGACGCGTGAGAAAAAAACTCTCAAAGACGAGTCGCCATGCTTCTAATGGGGATATCCCTGCGGCCCATTCCAAGTTCTTGCGATCAAGCAGCTCTTGGGTGCCGGCATAGCGCTGGTCATTTCCGTAGGACGCGCCCTCGAGTAGAGCCGAGTCTCATGCATCGCACAGGATCGCCCCCGGCGTCGAGAAGAACGCCACGCTGACCCCCGTTTGAATTCACGAGAGCTACCGTGCCGGCAAGTGCCACGACCCGCACATACTCTTTGCGGCCGTGCGGAAAGAATGCGGTGATAACGCAGGAGTTTTGGTCCGGTTTCGCTTCGCCCCAGGTGTCATTCAAACTTTGTCACGGGCGCGATTCTTTACCCGTCGCGTTGCATTTGTTGCGAGAAAGCAATTTTTACAACCCGGTCTTGACACGAAAAATGAGACTGTGCTACATTCCTTACCGTGACTAAGAACGACTTAGCGCAAAAAGGAGCGAATAATGACAAAGAGATCAAGGAATACAAGGAATGTACATCCAACTGGCAGTTCCAGAACAGCACTACCTCAAGGTCGTGCAGTACTTAGGAAGCTTGGAAGCCGACGAAGATGTCGATATCAATGAAGTGGAAAAAGACATAGGGCTTCAGAGAACTCCGAAGGGACGGATCAAGGCCAATAGCCGGCCGCAAAGAAGTGGACGCCGGATGAGTTGTCCCAGTTGAAACACGAGATCACCTCCAGACGTAAGTATCTAGCGCCGCTCATCGAACTGATGTCGGCAAATCCGGGTGGCTGGGTGCACAAGGCGGATTACGAGATGGCTTCCGGTTTCACGGCAACCGACTTCGCTTGGCGTTGGCCGGAATGTCGCAATTCATCGGGAAGCGCTTTGAAAGGTCAAACTGGCCGTTCGACTACGAATGGAACGTGAACGGAAATTCAGAGGTGTCGTACAAGATGTCTGCTGAGCAGGCCGGAGCGTGGAACAAGGCGTGATCGACGAAGCGAAGGCGAATTCACGGACAGGTTGATATCCGCTTCGAACAGGAAGGGGTGACCAAACGGTCACCCCTTCTACATTTGCGGTGGCACGATTTGCGAAACTAGTTCCAGATCTTCCCTTGCAAACCAGATACGCGCGACCGTGAGCTTGACGGCGATTTGGTCGAAGTGACAGCTCTACGTCGGAGTCGAAATGACGGCAGAGCGCTCGCCAAATCAATTAACGTTGCACTAAGAAACCGGCGGTCCACTTCCCAATTCACGTTCGCATTCCCCTTGCGCGAAGTGCATGAGGTACGTCGTCAGCAAACAAGTCAGCAATTTCTCTGAACTGCCGCGAATGTTGGCGACCTGAATCGATGGCAGACACCAGTCGTTTCCTGTATTCTCGATTCGAAGTGATTCGCTGAAACACGCCTTGGGTCGATGACACAAAAGGGGTCGCGGGTTAAAGTCCTGTACGGCTGACCAATTTCGATGCCGTTTGACACAAGGCGAGAAAGCGGCGAACATGAGAACTTCAAGTCGGATCAGTGAGTTGGTCAGTTCATCGAAGTAGGGGAGATCACATGAGACATACTCGTTTCCCGGAGGTCGACCCGTAAATGCGTCGGCTACTGGGCGTCATAGCCCTCGCCATAATTACGGTGGCGCCGCTGGCGGTGACGGGCGTGGCCACCGCGACCACCCGTAGTTCGATGAACACCGAATCACATGAATCCCTCACCGCGCATGCGGCACTGTTGTGCGGCTCAGTTTCGTTCGAGTTTTCGACCGACAACTATGTGACCTATCAACAGATTCACGCCACCGGAGTCAGTTGTGCCCTGGCCAAGTCGGTGATCATCAGGGGCGGTAAATACCACGCCAAGGCGCCCGCTGGTTGGACGTTCATAAATGGAAAGTTTCTTGACAACGGTGCGGGCAACTGCGGGTTTACGTGGAAGCGCGGAGCCGACCGAATCACCGGTTGGATAGTGAACACCGGGGGAGGCTGCTAATCACTCGCTCCGGTCCATTCACGAAACTGAATGCTTTATGGACAATTTCGATGAATAGTTGTGGCGGCGCCTTCGAATCAATTGCGACGCTGACAGAAGCGACCTCCATGGTCGCAAAAGGGCCGTGACGGAGATACATAGCCCGCCTCGGCCATAGCGTTCGAAGGATTTCGGAGTTTGCTATGGTCAGCTCGACCGGCAACTCCCGTGTGACGCCACTCGCCAGTGGGAGAGATCCGAAAAGGTGGCCCCTGCATGGATGCTCTACGTACTCCCGACAGTCAATTCGAAGGACTTCCTGAGTTCGATTTTGCCCCGAACTACGCCGACGTTCCCGACCAGGACGGGGGTTCTCTTCGGGTGCACTACCTGGACGAAGGCCCTTCCGACGGACCGGTCGTTGTCCCACTTCACGGCGAGCCTTCGTGGTCGTTTCTGTACCGGCACATGGTGCCGATACTCAGCGCTGCCGGCTTGCGCTCCATTGTCCCCGACCTGGTGGGGTTCGGTCGCTCCGACAAGCCGACCCGTCGAAGCGACTACACCTACGCCCGCCACGTGGAGTGGATGCGCAGCCTGCTCTTCGATCAGCTCGACTTGAGTGACGTGACCCTCGTCGGCCAGGACTGGGGTGGTCTCATTGGGCTGCGCCTCGTCGGCGAACACCCAGAGCGCTTCGCCCGGGTGGTGGCGGCCAACACCTTCCTTCCGACTGGCGACGGGACGCCCAGTGCCGCCTTCTTGGCGTGGCGCGCCTACTCCCAGGAGGTGGAGACCTTTCGATCCGGCAACATCGTCAAGGGCGGTTGTCTTAGCGATCTAAGTCCCGAGATCATCAGGGGATACGACGCGCCTTTCCCCGATCAGTCCTACGTCGAGGGGGCCCGTCAGTTTCCCACACTGGTTCCTATCTCATTTGACGATCCCGCCGCGGCCGCGAATCGCGCGGCGTGGGAAGTTCTCGAGTCCTTCGACAAGCCGTTTCTCACCGCGTTCAGTGATGGCGATCCGATAACGGCGGGCCTAGAAGAGAACCTCAAACAACGTATTCCCGGCACACGTGGCCAGTCCCACGTCACGATCGAAGGGGCCGGCCACTTCCTTCAGGAGGACAAAGGACCGGAACTGGCCCGGGTGGTCGTGGACTTCGTGCGGTCTACCTAACGCCGGACAAGATTTGGCGGGCGGAACCGTGGTAGTACTTCGGATTGCGGGAGGACGCAATGCCACTGATTAATCGCGGCTTTCACGGACGTCAACGACAGCAAGGGGCGGGGCTCATTCCTCCCGGCCAGTACCTGGTCGACGACTTTCCGGTGCTCACGGCTGGCCAAACACCCCGCATCGCGCTCGACGCCTGGGACTTCACAATCGCCGACCAGTCCGGGACACAACTCGCGCGATGGACTTGGGACGAGTTCCGCGCCCTCCCGAGCGACGACATCACCGCCGACATCCACTGCGTGACCAAGTGGTCGAAGTTGGGTACCAAGTGGAGCGGCGTGTCGCTCGACGTGCTCCTCTCGGGGATCGACACCGGCGCTTCGTTCGTGCTCGCCTTGGCTGATCCCGACTACACGACGAACTTCCCCATAGCCGACGTGCAAGGGGGCAAGGCCTGGGTGGTGCATCGGTACGAGGGCAGTGATCTCGCCGCCGAGCACGGTGGGCCGGCCCGCCTCCTTATTCCGCATCTGTATTTCTGGAAGAGCGCCAAGTGGGTACGGGGACTTAAGTTTCTCGACCACGACCAGCCGGGTTTCTGGGAGTCACTGGGCTATAACAACTACGGAGACCCCTGGCGCGAACAGCGCTACCAGGGAGACTGAAACGTGCTGCGCTGGCTGGTCGCCACCGTGAGCGAGACGATCAGCGAAACGCCCGGCGCGGTGAGCCTTCGCCTTGATATTCCCGGATGGCCCGGTCACCGCGCTGGCCAGCACGTCGATGTCCGCCTCACGGCAGAAGATGGCTACTCCGCGGAGCGCAGTTACTCGATCGCCTCGTCGCCGAACTCGAACAGGGTCGAACTCTCCATTGTGCGTATCGACGATGGTGAAGTGTCTCCCTATCTCACGGGCCTCGGCGTCGGAGACCAGTTCGAGTTGCGAGGACCGATCGGCGGGTACTTCGTATGGGAGAAGACGGAGACCCGGCCCGTCCTGCTTCTGGCCGGAGGTTCCGGCGTGGTGCCGCTGATGTCGATATTTCGCTACCACGCCGAGATCAACTCTTCTGCGAAAATGCGCCTCGTCTACTCGGCGAGGTCCGAGAACGACCTTATATATCGCGAGGAGTTGGCGTCTCGCTCCGGCGACGAACAAGAAGTCGTCGTCACGTTGACGAGGGATCCGTCTCCGATGTGGCCGGGGCGCCGAGGCCGGATCGATCGCGATCTGTTGTCCGAGCTCGCGAGTCCCGGGACGGAGGATTTACTCTGCTTCGTCTGTGGGCCGACGCCGTTCGTCGAGGCGGTGGCGGACTCGCTCGTCTTGGTGGGCGTGAAAGCGCGAGACGTGAAGACCGAACGATTCGGTCCGACGAATGGAGGTTGACATGGACCCAGGGCCTCTCGACGGGAACGTGGCGGCGGGCGTTCTGGCGGACATATTCTGCGCCGAGATGACGAGCGCCGACACCAGCTGCGCATACTGCGGCGCAGTGCGCGAGCTCGGCGAACTCGTCGCCTACGTGAACGCTCCTGGGGTGATCTTGCGATGTTCGTCGTGCGATGCGGTAGTGCTGCGTGTGATGCGACACGACCGACGGGTATGGCTCGACCTGCGCGGAATGTCCGTACTCCACATGCAGTTGCCCGACGACAGTGGGTAAAGCGAAGGTCCGGGAGGCTGTGACATTTGACCCTATCCCGGTGGCCCGCGAGTGCACAAGATGCAATCGTGCTTGATCACTTATCAATTCAGTGTGCCGATGTGATGGCCAGCGCCACCTTCTACGACGCTGTTTTAGCCCCGCTCGGAGCCGGCCGCGCGATGTCGTTCGGACACGTGATCGGCTACGGAATAGGCGAGAAGCCGGAGTTCTGGATTGGATCACGCGAGACCGGAGAGGGCTTTCGCGAGTGTCACATAGCCTTCGTCGCCCCGAGCCGCGCGGCCGTGCGTGAGTTCTTCGAGGCGGCGGTCCACCGCGGCGCCTACGTCCTCAATGAGCCGCGCCTGTGGCCGGAGTACCATCCGAACTACTACGGCGCCTTTGTGCGCGACCCCGACGGTAACAACGTCGAGGCCGTTTGCCACCACAGCGAGTAGCGCAGACTCTTTCCTCAGGTCACGCTGAAGCACCTGCCCCGTCGCCGTTCGCGGCGTTGATAAGGACATTCGACACTGGTCGGCGTCACGGACAAAAGTCAGAATTTGCTCAGAAGAGCACTTCGAACGATGAGAGAAACCGTGAAGTCGTCAACGATGATCGAAGTGGAAGGGTTGGCCAAAAGATATGGCCAGACCCAGGCCTTAGCGGGAGTGGATTTCTCCGTCGAGTCGGGCACGGTCTTGGGCCTGCTCGGCCCTAACGGCGCGGGCAAGACCACCGTGGTGCGCATACTCACGACCTTGGCGCTTCCCGATGCCGGTCACGGTCGTGTGGGCGGCATGGACGTCGTCGAGTCTCCAAAAGAGGTCCGACGCTGTATCGGCGTCGCCGCCCAAGACGCCACGCTGGACCCGCTCCTATCAGGTCGCCAGAACCTCACGCTCGTCGGTGGGTTGTCCGGTATGCCACGAGGCGAGACAAAGGTTCGCGCGGCGGAGCTTTTGGAGCAGTTCGAGTTGAGCGACGCGGCTGACCGAGTCCTGAAGGGGTACTCCGGGGGTATGCGACGTCGCCTTGATCTGGCCGCGTCGATGATGACCCGCCCGCCGGTGCTGTTTCTGGACGAACCCACCACCGGGCTCGATCCCGTCAGCCGCCAACACGTCTGGCAAGCCATTCGAACCCTGCTGGTACAGGGTGTCACCGTCTTGTTGACGACGCAGTACCTCGATGAAGCTGACGCCCTGGCCAATCGGATTGTGGTCATTGACCACGGAAAGGTGATCGCCAACGGCACGCCGTCGGAACTCAAGTCCGCGAGCGGGAGCGCTCGCCTGGATATTACGTTGACCGCACCCCACCCTGGTGCGGTGGCGGCCATAAGGGAGTTCGTAGAGGGCCGGGTTCGAACGAGCCCTGACGGCCGTCGACTGAGTGCCGGGGTTGAGACGTCCTCGGGGATCGCGACGGCGGTCGTTCGCGCCCTCGACGCCATCGGCGCTCAGGTGGACGACATCGAGATGCACCAGCCGTCGCTGGATGATGTCTTCTTGTCGCTGACCGGCGCCGAGATTCCGGTCGTCGATGTGCGTGAGGGAGCGGACGACACCGCGGGGAGTGTTTTTATCGACAGCGCTACTGACGACCTGGGGGTTCGCGCGTGACGACGATCACGGTGGGCACCGTTGCCGGGAAGGATCGCCCTCGACGAGTCGACGCAGTCCTGGGCGCCGTGTCGGACGTGTTTTACATCACCTGGCGCAACCTGGTGCACATCTCGCGCGAGCCCATGCAGCTCTCGGACGTGACCCTGCAGCCCCTGCTGTTCACCGTTCTCTTCGTCTACTTGTTCGGAGGCGCCATACCCATTCCGGGCGGCGGAAGTTTCGTGGACTTTCTGTTGGCGGGAGTACTGGCCTTGAACCTGGTGACCTCCACCATGGGTACGGCCGTGGGGCTAAGCACCGACCTCCACGAGGGAATGGTCGATCGGTTTCGCACGCTGCCCATGTGGCACACCGCCGTTCTGGTGGGGCGATCATTCGCGGACCTCTTGACTTCGTTCCTCTGTGCGCTCATCGTGGCGCTGAGTGGACTAGCCGTCGGGTGGCGACCTGACGCCAGTGTCATCTCGGTTCTCGGCGGATTCGCCCTGGTGCTCTTCTTCGCCTACTCCGTGTCGTGGATGGCGTCCTGCGTGGGACTGAACTCGAAGAGCCCCGAGTCGGCAGCCTCCTTCGGGTTCATTGTCCTCTTCCCCTTGACCATGGTCTCGAACGCGATGGTGCCCACGCAACACATGCCCGGGTGGCTGCAGGCGATCACCACGTGGAACCCAGTCAGCGCGGTCGTCGCAGGTGCGAGAGAGATGTGGGGCAATCCCAATCCCTCGGCCAGCATCGTCGCCTGGCCCATGCAGCACGCTATTCTCGCGTCGGTCCTGTGGTCGCTAGCGATCCTCGCAGTGGCCGCGCCGCTCGCGGCTCACCTGTTCGCCCGCAAGACGACCGAGTAGGCGCGCTGGTCCCCACACCAGGACGTGAGTTGTGCCGCTGATTTCATCTACAACTTCGCGACGTAGAGCCCACTTGTCGTGCGGCCCGCCACGTAACAGACGGAGCCCACGCACTCCGACGCCCCCAAGCTCGCCATGTAAAAAGAGCTCCCGGCAGCTAGACGTTGGATGCTCTGGCCTTCCCATGTAGACGGGTTTCCATCGATGAGTATCGGATCGCCGGATCCGTCGCCACCGACCGCGACACACTGCGTGGAGGAGGAACAGCTCACCGAGGCGAACGAGCCGTTGGTGTCGACTCCTCCCGTTGAGTATCCGCCGACCGTGTCGGTCGTGGGAGCGGGAACTCCCGCACTGAACGCCTGGGCCGCGCCCCACGTCGCGGGATCGCCGACCAATACCAGAGGATCTTTCTCTCCGTCACCGCCGACCGCCACGCACGACGTCGTTGACGTGCACGCTATGGAGTTGAGGTCGCCCGTTGCTCCGAGTGCCGTGGCGAGCGAGAAGGACTTCATATCGGCGTCACTCCAAGTCGCCGGATTGCCGCTCAGTACCAGAACGTGGTCGGCGCTGTCCGAACCTACGGCCACGCAGGAACTCTGGGTCGCGCAGGTCACCGCGTTGAAAGACCCGCCTTTGTCGAACGCGGCACCGAGCGTGAACAAGGTGACCTGTGACCCCGTCCAGGTGGCCGGATTACCTCGTAGTGCGATCGGCTGTCCGGATCTGTCAGATCCGACCGCCACGCACCACGTGCTCGAGGTGCAGCTCACCCCGGTGAACTCTCCGCCTGAGCCGAAGGTCTTGGTGAGAGTGAGTTGCCTGACGTCCGTCGCCTTCCACGTGGCCGGGTCTCCGGTCATGACGAGCGGCTGACTAGTAGATCCGTTCCCCACCAGTACGCAGTAGGTGGCCGAGGTGCAGTCCACTGACGCGAACGACGTGAAGTTCCTAAACGTGAACTGTGAGGCTCGAGCGAGGTTCCACTGGCTCGGGCTGCCCTGCACGAAGAGCGGCCAACTGCCAATGCCGTAGCCGACCGCCACGCAGGATGCAGGAGAGGAGCAACTGAGCGACGTCACCGTCGCGTTGGCGCCCAGCGCCGCGCCGCTTAGAGCGACCTGGTTCGCGCCCCACGACGCTGGCTTGATGGTGATCGAGAGCGGACGATTCAGCAGATCGTTGCCGACCGCGACGCAGGTCCTCGCGGAGAGACACTCCACCGCTTCGAGCATTCCACCGGACCCGAACGCTCGGGTCATTGTCAACTGGGTGCCTTTCGCGGCGGACCAGGTTCTCGGGTTGCCCGTCAACTCGTAGGGCTGAGCGTCACTGTCGTACCCCACGACCGTGCACAGAGTGCCCGAGGTGCACGCGACCGACGTGATGTTTCCCGCGCCGCTAAAGGAGGCACCGTTGGTAATGGACGTGACGTTGTGAGCGTTCCACGTCGCCGGATTGCCGATCAGTCCGATGGCTTTGCCCAGGTTGTCAGTTCCCACGCCAATGCACGCCGTCTTCGATGTGCACGCGATCGAGTTGACCCGTCCCCCCGAGCCCATCGCGGAACCCAACGTGATCTGTCGAGCTCGCGCGACCATCCACGTCGCGGGGTCGCCACTTAGGGTGAAGGGCTGTCCCTTGTAGTCACTACCCCCCGCCACGCAGGCCGTCGACGAACTACAGGCGATTGAGGTGAAGAGGC
Organism: uncultured Acidimicrobiaceae bacterium; assembly: GCA_963849705.1. GTDB lineage: Bacteria > Actinomycetota > Acidimicrobiia > Acidimicrobiales > RAAP-2 > RAAP-2. The sequence continues at coordinate 18,297 of CAWKII010000004.1, forward strand.
CGCCGCCGCCAAAAGCGCTACTCAACGCAAAGACGCTGATGTTTGAGGTGGTCCACGTTGAGGGATTGCCCATCAGCCGAAGGGGCTGGCCGCCGTGATTCTCACCCACCGCGATACACGTTGTCGGCGAGGTGCACGTGATGGCGAGCAACTGGCCCCCGCCTGAGAAGTCGATGACCTGCTCCTGGTCCGGTCCCCACGTCGCGGGATTACCCGACAGAACGAGCGGTTCGAGCGAGCCGGTTTCGCCCACCGCGATACAGTCCGCCGCTGACGTGCAGGTCACCGCTTTTAACGAGCCGCCGGTCGCGACGGCGATCTGTTTCGCCTGGCTCGGCTTCCACGTGGCGGGGTCGCCGCTGAGGACGAAGGGCTCTGTGTTGGTGTCATTTCCCACGGCCACGCAGTTCGCTACCGAGAAGCAGTACAGTCCCGCGATAGTCGCCTCACCCGTGAGGCCAGTAAGGGGATTGACCGACGGCTGCAAGGTAGCGGTGGTGGGTGCCGCGCCGGCCGCCGCAACCTCAGCGACCACCGCGAAGACGAGCAACCCGAGAGCAAAGACTCTTGTTCTAAGGGAACCATATGAATGCACGGACTCTCCCGCCACTCTCAGTTGGCTGGACTATAACGGACTCACTCGGTCTACGCCGGGGCCTTCAGATTTGGAAACTAGAGGAGATCCTCGAACAGGCTCGCCGATGAGCGGGGAGCCCTGCGCGACCGGACCGGCACGGCGTCTCGTTCCGGTGTATACATACCGTCTGGAATCGGATGTGCACCAGCGGGGAGATCATCGTGGTGGGGAGAACGGTATGGCGGGCTGTTCCTCGCGGGTCGCTGGTGGCGGCTTTCACTTTGGCGCTGCCCCTCACCTTGGCGACGCAGGCGGGCGCCTTGCCGCCCTATCCGGCCGTGCCGCAGAACAGTCCTCGCGCCGACACGCCGTTTACCAAGGTGCTTCCTCCCGAAGCCAACCCCGGGTACTTTCTCGATGCCGACACCGACACCATCCCCTGGCACAGTTGTAGCGCCACGGCGTTCGCCAGCATCCCGACCGCAGACCTTGCCGAGCCGAACATTCCGCACGATCCACCCGACGCGCAAGAGGCGGTTGACATCACGGTCAATCCCGACGGGACGCCGTACTTTTCGTGGAAGGCCAACCCCGGATGGGTCATCTGCGGCACTGAGGTCACGGTCATTCTTTACAACAGCACCCTGACGTCGAGCCTCCTGAGCGAGGTGGCCTATCCGTCGGGACCTCACGAGGGTTCAACGTCACCCACCGGCGTGGAGACGATTACGACGCTGATTCCCAAGAACAAGCTCGACGAGGCCAACTATCGTCAGTTCTCCGGAAAGCGCTTCGAACTCACGCAGTTTCAGAACATCACGGTCTTCGTTCACAAAGGTTGATCGCACCTATGTAGATCGCGCGACCTGTGAGCGCCTATCGGATCTGGTTTGCCAGATAGTCCGCTCCAGCTGATTGGTCGCGAGATGATGGCTCGGGATCTTGCTAGGGGCTCTCAACATCTTCCAACGGCATATGGGTCAATTGAATCAACCCACAAGGTTTGTCGCGCTTTTCTCAGGCGATTGCCGGGTTTCGGCAGTGTTTCAATCGTGAAGGCGACCTGAAGTGCGACAGATGGCGCTGCTAGAGTTCAGCGAAAGTCAGATCGACTTAAAGATCGCTTGTGGGTTCACTTTTCGTCACGTTGGTGATGTGGGGGTGAACCTAGGGCGAGCAGTAAGCGAATTTAATTAAGGGAGGACGTTGCCCATGAAGCATCGTTTGAATAAGGCAGTGGTGTTGGTCGCTGCCGGGGCACTGGCCATGACAGCAGTGCCGCTGTTAGCTGGAACCGTTTCGAGTGCGTCAGCGATGAAGCCCACGTACACGATCGGTGTTCAGGGTCCATTCACGGGTAGCGACGCTGACTACGGTGACTACGACTACGCCGGTGTGGAGTACGCCGTGAGTCTGGCGAACGCCAGCGGAAAGTATGACTTCAACCTCAAGGTCGAGAAGTTTGACGACCAGGGTTCATCGACCGTCGCACCTGGTGCCGCCCAAAAGGCTGTCGGTACCAAGAACTTGGTGGCGATCGTCGGACCGGCCTTCTCTGGCGCATCCGAAGTGTCGTACAAGTACTACCACGCGGCAAACATCGCCGAAGTGAGCCCGTCGGCAACGGCGGTGGCTTTGGCCAGCGGGTCGGACAGCAGTTTCTTCCGTACCGTGGCTGACGACTCCGTTCAGGGTGGCGCTGACGCGTCGTACCTGGTGACGACGAAGGGCTTGAAGAACCTCACGGTGATTGGCGACGAGTCGTTCTACGGTGCCGGCTTGGCCGACGCTGTGGCGACCGACGCGAAGGCGCTCGGTGCGACCGTGACCACTCAGTCCATCGCGAACTTCAACGAAGGCGGCGGCGGTAACGCGGGTGCCTACAGCACCCTGGCCACCTCACTGGCACAGGCCGACCCCGCGGGAATCTTCTACGGAGGCTACGCTTCGGAGTTCGGTCTGCTTCTCGGTGACCTCGCGGCCGACGGTTACACCACCGCCACCCACGTGATCATGTCCGGTGACGGCTCCAACGACCCGTCGTTGATGACGAGCACCTCACCGGCCAGTGCTGCCAATGGCGCGTACCTCAGTGAGTCGGCGACCGGCAAGGTGAGTTACTTCACCGGCAAGATGGCGACCGCGTTCACGAAGTTGACGCACACCAAGGCTTCGATCGCGATCTACGCGGCTCAGTCGTACGATGCGGCGAACGCCATCATCAAGGCTCTGGTTGCGGACAAGAAGACGACGAAGATCAGCACCCTCCGCAAGGAGACCGTGGCATCGTTGCACAAGGTGTCCTTCGTCGGCGTTACGGGCCCCATTGCCTTCCAGGCTGATGGCAACCTCAAGGTGGACAAAGGCGCGGTACAGATCTCCGAAGTGGACAACGGAGTAATCACTCTCGTTACCAGCGTCGGTTGATAACCTTCAAAAATTAGTTGGCACTCGGGCCGGGGTTTCGACCCCGGCCCGAGTTCTCTATCTATCTAGTTAAGGGTCTGTACGTACATGGGATTTGCCCACTTCTGGCTGTCAGGGTTTGATCAGATTCGCTCCGGATTTTGGGCTTACTTCGCGGTGGGACTTCAAAACGGTGCGCTGTACGCGATGATCGCCGTCGGCTACACCCTGGTTTATGGCGTGCTGGGGCTCATCAACTTCGCCCACGGTGAAGTCTTTATGTGCGGTGGTTTCGCGGGCGTCCTCTTAAGCCACGCGATTCTGGGCGAAGGCGTGGCGAACGGGTGGGAGTCGGTCGGTCTCGTGCTCGCCGGTATCGTCTTCGCCGGATTAATTAGCGCACTAGTAGCCACCGCCGTCGAGCAGGTGGCGTATCGACCGCTGCGCCGACGGCACGCTCCCAAGTTGGCCTATCTGATCAGTGCCATCGGGGCGTCCTACTTCTTGCAGACTCTCGCGGGCAAAGAGTTCGGCTACGGCCAGACCATCTTCCCGGCTGAGGTCTTTCCGGCCGGTCAGACGATGTTCTACATCGGCAAGACGCCGATCCACACGATTGAGGTGATCTGCGTCGTGGTCGGGGTGATCATGTTCTTAGCCGCCGACCGCATCGTGCGCTCCACCCGTCTCGGTCGAGGTATTCGGGCCGTGGCCCAGGACTCAGAAACTTCCGCCCTCATGGGCGTCAACATTGACCGCACCATCACCCTCACGTTCATAATTGGCGGCTCGCTCGCCGGCGCCGCCGGCTTCCTCTACGCTCTCCAAAATGGCATCGTGCAGAACTCCGGCACGGAACTGGGCATCTACGCCTTCACCGCCGCCGTGCTCGGGGGGATCGGCAATCTACGTGGCGCGGCCCTCGGGGGAATGCTGATCGGTCTCTTCGGAAGTTTCTCCGTGCCGTTCGCCTTCGAAGGCAACATTTCCTGGACCGAGATCTACACCTTCATCATTTTGGTCCTGGTACTTATCATTCGACCGACGGGCATTCTCGGTGAGAAGTCGGGGAGGACCGCGTGAACCTGCTGACCAAAGGGGCGATGAAGCGACTGTTCGGGACGCTGGCGCTCTTCGGGCTCATCGCGGTGATGACGGGTGCGCCGGGGGGATACGGCGTGCCGGCGGACACGGGCGTTCACGGCTCCTTCCTCGAGCACGTCTCCTACTTCGGCCTCTTTGGCACTCAGCGCTGGACGATCTTCCTGACGCTGGGAGTCCTGGCCTGGCTGATCATCTCGTGGTATCAACCTCACGCCTTAACCCTTCGCCGACGTCTGGAGCCGATCACGGTGCTGCCCACGCAGTTGATGCAGCGTCGTAGCAGCCGCATGGTCTTGATCGTGGTGGTCATCGTTCTCACGCTGTTTATTCCCAAGCTGGTTCACCAGCAGTTCTGGATGTACCTCATCGTGGAGCAGATCGGGGTGTGGATCCTCCTCGCGCTCGGTCTCAACGTGGTGGTGGGCTTCGCCGGTCTCCTCGACCTAGGCTTCGCGGCCTTCTACGCCATCGGCGCGTACTCGACCGCGTGGTTCACGGGAGTCCTCCCGACCCCGGCTCCCTTCCATCACCCCATTCCGACCCTCTGGTGTATCCCTATTGGGATCGGACTGGCGATGATCTTCGGCATCATCTTGGGCATCCCCACCTTGCGTCTGCGAGGCGACTACTTGGCCATCGTCACTCTCGGTTTTGCCCTCATCATCGACGACTTCGTTGGCACGCAGAGTGGTGTCACGGGCGGCGGTGAGGGATCGTTGACCGTACCCAACTTCGATATAAACCTCGGGTTCTGGCACTATCGCTGGGGGATAAGCCCCTCGCCCTATTTCTATCTCTGTCTCATCTTCATCGCCGTCTTCATCGTCATCTTCACGTCGCTCGAGTACTCGAGAGTGGGTCGGGCGTGGGTGGCCATTCGCGAAGACGAAGTAGCGGCCGAGTCGATCGGCATCAACCCCCTTAAGTACAAGGTGATGGCCTTCGCCGTGGGTGCGGCCAGTGGTGGCTTCGGTGGGGTACTGACCGCGGGACTCATCGGCAACATCAACCCCACGCTCTTTCAGTATCAAGTCTCGGTGAACGTCTTGATTCTGGTGATCTTCGGGGGCATGGGTTCGATCTGGGGCGTGGCCATTGGCGCCATCATCGTTCAAACCGTCACCAGCTATCTCGACAACTATCAGCCCTGGGGGTACCAGCTCAACGACCTCTACATGTACATCGGCGCTCTACTCATCATCATGATGATCTTCCGTCCGGCCGGCATCTTGCCGTCTCGCCGCCGTAAACGAGAGATCAAAGGCTACGAGGTGGAACACGAAGGCCACCTTGACGAGGTTCTGGCGGGAGACGAGCCGTGAGCGACGACCTCTTGATCTCGGTGGAGAACGTCACCCTTCGATTTGGAGGCGTGGTGTCGCTGCGCGACGTATCCCTCGAGATGCGTCGCGGAGAGATCCTGGCGGTGATCGGACCGAACGGCGCGGGAAAGACGTCGCTGTTTAACTCCATCACCGGCGTGTACCAGCCCCAAGAGGGTACGATCACGTACTTCTCCCGCACGGCACCCCCTCTTAAGGTCATTGGGAAGAAGACCTATCGGATCGCCCAGCTGGGTGTCTCGCGCACGTTCCAGGCTTCGCGACTCTTCAGCGCACTCACGGTCTTTGAGAACGTGAAGATCGGCGCGGAAGATCACGGGGGTATCGGTATCGCCGGCTCGCTGGTCAAAGGCCCGCGAACGAGACGAGATGAGCACGCCTCCGATCGAGTGGCCATCGACCAACTCGAGTTCGTCGGCCTGATGGACGAGGCGGGCACCGTGGCCTCCCAGCTCTCCTACGGCGCGCGGCGGCGACTGGAGATCGCCCGGGCCCTGGCGACCGGTCCGGAGTTGATCCTGCTCGACGAACCGGCGGCCGGAACGAACCCGTCGGAGAAACTGGAGTTGACCACGCTGATTCGTCGCGTGCGCGACGAGCGGGGCGTCAGCGTGCTCTTGATCGAGCACGATATGAAACTAGTCATGGCGTTGGCCGAGCGACTCTACGTCCTTAACTTCGGCTCGGTGATCGCCGAGGGCACCCCCGAAGAGATCCGCGAGAATCAGGTGGTTATCGACGCCTACCTGGGCGTCACGACCGACGAGGCGAGCGCCTAGTGCTGAGCGTGAAGGACGCGGTCCTGCGCTACGGGGTGATCGAAGCTCTCCACGGGATCTCCTTTGAGATCGAAGAAGGCGAGATCGTGACCCTGCTCGGGGCCAACGGAGCGGGCAAGTCGACGACGCTAAGAATGATCTCGGGCCTTCACGCGCCCTCGAAGGGTTCGATCTACTTCGAGGGCCGCGACATCACCAACGTGAAGGCTCACGAGTTCTCCTCCTTCGGTATCAGCCACGTGCCGGAGGGACGTCGGATCTTCGGCCAGATGACGGTAGAGGAGAATCTCGAGATGGGGGCCTTTCGTCGGCGTGGGTCGCTGACGGACGACATCGACGAGATCTACGAGATGTTTCCCATCTTGAGGGATCGCCGCAAGCAAAAAGGGGCGAACCTCTCGGGCGGCGAGCAGCAGATGCTGGCCATTGGACGAGCCCTCATGTCCAAGCCCCGTCTCCTCTTGCTCGACGAGCCGTCGATGGGGCTCGCTCCCAAGATCATCCAACAGATCTTTAGCATCATCGGCCAGATTCGCGAACAGGGAACTACGGTGTTCGTCGTGGAGCAGAACGCCCGTCAGGCCCTGCGCCTGGCCGACCGCGGCTACGTGATGGAGAACGGCCGCATCGTGTTCGGTGACAGCGCCGCGAATCTCTTAGAGGACCCGCGCGTGCGCGCGGTGTACCTCGGAGAGTCCGTCGAGCCCTAGGACGTAGAGAAAGATTCACTCCGCGTGTCAAAGGGTTCACGAGTGCTCCCGGTACTGTTAAGGGCGGCGAGGCCCGGAATGAAGCGGCGGCCTCGCTACCACCATCGAACATTCAAAGGACTACTGACATGACGACCTTCGCGGGATCGTGGGACGTGACCATCGAGACGCCCGTCGGCAATATGGCCGCCGTCTTTGACATTTCGGAAGAGAACGGCGTCATCTCGGGCACCGCGCGCTCGGGCGACGAGGAGGTCGAGATCCGTGACGCCGCGGCCGACGGCAATCGCCTGACGTGGCTCCAGGACGTGCAGAAGCCGATGAAGCTCACCTTGAAGTTTGACGTCGTCGTCGATGGTGACTCCATGACCGGTACCTCCAAGGCCGCTATCTTCCCGGCCGCCAAGTTGTACGGCTCGCGTTCGGCCTAGCGAGCCTCGACGACGCTGGCGTCGTTCGACGATACTGAGACGATGAGCGAACGCAACGTACTCGGGGGAGTGCTGGAGCCGTGCGGTACCGACCCTCTGACGGGCTTCTTTCGAGATGGCTGCTGCTCGACGGGACCCGAAGACCTAGGCAGCCACACCATCTGCGCCGTGGTGACGGCTCAGTTTCTGGAGCATCAACAAACCATCGGTAACGACCTGACGACCCCGAGGCCCGAGTATCACTTTCCCGGGCTGGTGCCGGGCGACCGGTGGTGCGTGACCGCGGTCAACTGGCTGCGAGCTCATCGTGACGGCGCGGCCGCGTACGTGGTGCTCGCCTCGACCCACGAAAGGGCCCTCGAGATCGTCCCCCTCGACTCGCTACGAGAGCACGCGGTCGACGTGCCGGCCGGTCCCGGCGATCTCGAGAGGTAAGGCCCGATTCCCTTCATCGCGGCGATGCCGGTATCGTCACTCACGTGACCCCGGAGGAGATTGCCGACCTGGCCCACCTGCGTAGAGCCCGTGACCTGATGGATCGTGACTACGCCGAGCCCCTGGACGTGCCCGCGATGGCCCGCGCTGCTCTCATGTCGCCCGCGCACTTCTCTCGGAAGTTTCGTGCCGCCTACGGCGAGACGCCCTACTCCTATCTGATGACGCGCCGGGTGGAGCGGGCCCAGGCGTTATTGCGCCAGGGCCTGTCGGTGAGCGAGGTCTGCGTGGCGGTCGGCGCCACGTCGCTCGGTTCTTTTAGTTCGCGCTTCAGCGAGATCGTCGGCGAGTCGCCCTCGCAGTACCGCGCGAAGGACCACCACGACCTAGATGAGGTACCGGCGTGCATCGCCATGTTCATCACGCGACCACGGCGGATTCGAACGAGCGCCTAAGAGAAGAGCTCTGTCGGCCAAGGAATCGAGCAGTTTTGGAGAAGCCCTACGGGCCGAGGGCTTTCTATGATGCTTCCATGACCATCTCACTCGCCTCCATGTTCATTACCGTCAACGACCCCGACGAGGCGCTCGGCTTTTACCGCGACGCCCTGGGACTCGAGGTCCGAATGGATGTCTCGAACGGAGGCTTTCGATGGGTTACCGTCGGGGCTCCGGGTCAAGAGGTCGGCATCGTTCTCTCCCAACCCCACGGCGGCCGTTCCCAAGACGACGGCGACGCGCTCCAGTCCCTGGTGACCAAGGGCGCCCTCCAGGCCGCGATCTTCAGCACCCGCGATCTCGACGCCACCTTCGAGAAAGTTCGTGCTTCGGGAGCCGAAGTGCTCCAAGAGCCCGCCTCCCAGCCCTGGGGCGTGCGCGACTGTGCCTTTCGCGATCCCTCCGGCAACCTCGTTCGTATCCAAGAGAAACCGTGAGTCGACGCGACTCTGATAGGCGCTCGCCACGGGGCGTCGCCTCGATCGTGGAAGTCCCGACGCGCAGAAAGGAAGACTGCCGATGAAATCAATGTCGTGCAAACAGTTGGGAGGGCCGTGCGATCTGGTGCACCACGGCGAGAGCGCCGACGACGTGATTAAGGCCCAAGACAAGCACTTGAAGGACGCGGTGGCGTCGGGGTGACGTGACTCACGAAAGTGCGCTCAAAGAGATGAAGGGGAGATGGAAGAACCCCATCTCTGGCATGGGTTGGTACAAGAAGGCCAAGCGAGAGTTCGCGGCCCTGAGCAACGACTGAGCGGACGGCAGGACATGGCGAAAGGCACACCGCAGAAAGTTCTGACTCCCTCGCAACTGATCGACGCGCGCATCGAAGAGCTCGGCGACTGGCGTGGTGCGACCCTCAGTCGACTGCGTCGTTTGATACACGAGTCCGTGCCCGGCGTCACCGAGGAGTGGAAGTGGCGCGGCGTGCCGACGTGGTACGACGACGGCATGATCTGCACGGGCGAGACCTACAAGAGCGTGGTCAAGCTGACCTTCGCCAAGGGAGCGGCTCTCAAGGATCCCTCGGGACTCTTCAACTCCAGCCTCGAGGGGAACGTCCGTCGGGCCATCGATTTCCACGAGGGCGAGAAGCTCAACGAGAAGGCCCTAAAGGCGCTCTTCCGTGAAGCCGCCGCCTTGAATAGTGCCACCAGTAAGAAGTGACTCGCGGTCCGCGCGGTGCTGGTGGAGAGTTGATCTCGTGAGCGTCTCTGAGGGACCTGCCGCTTCTTAGTTATTGAAGTAGTGGCCCTCGTCGAGATCGGCGATGAGTCCCATCTGGAGGGGACGCCACCCGAGCAACTCACGAGTGATCGCGCTCGACGCGGGGCTGTCGAGGGCAATGAAGTGGGAGAGCCACGTGAAGTGCTGGGCGACGTCCTCTAGGGCAATGGGAGCCACCGGCACACCCAGGTGTCGACCGATGACCTCGGCTACTTCGCGAATGGGCACGCCCTCGTCCGCGACGGCGTGCAAGGTCGATCCGGCCGGCGCGTTCGTGAGAGCCAGCGCGAACAGATGAGCCGAGTCGAGTCGGTGCACCGCCGGCCACCGGTTGGATCCGTCGCCGACGTAACCAGAAAGGCCCTTCTCGCGAGCGATCGCCACGAGAGTGGCCATAAAGCCGCTATCACCCAGCCCGTGATTGGTCGGAGGGAGGCGCATGACGGAGGATCGAATGCCCCGCGAGGCCAGGGAAAGAACAAACTCAGCGGTAGCCCAGCGAGTGAGGGGACCCTCACCTAGGCGCGCGGCGGCGGGATGCGAGACGTGTCCGTCGAGTTCGGTGGCCACCTGACCGGGCGTGAGGTCGAGAGTGCCCGAGGCGATGATGAAGGGCCGCTCGGTTCCGTCCAACGCGTCGGCAATGGTCTCTACGGCCCGGCGATCCGCGGTGGCGGCGCCCAGGAAATCTCCCCCAAAGGCGAGGTCGTGTTTGAAGGCCAGGTGAATCACTCCGTCGGACGCGCTCGAGACATCGTGCAGCAGCTCAAGATCATCCAAACTGCCGCGCTGGACTTCCACGCCCGCGGCGACCAGGGCCTGCGCGGAGGCCTCGGAACGAGCCAGTCCCACGACCTGGTGAACGGAGTTGATGAGTTCCGGGACTACGGCCGAGCCGATCCAGCCCGAGGCTCCCGTGACAAAGACGCGCATACGGTTCCTCCATGTGGTGACCCTTTTCAGATTTGAAAGGGAAGCGATGGCACTCGCTGACATCACTGTAGCAGGTTATGTCATCGACTGCCATCAAGTACGCTCTGCGTGTGGGCAGATGGGAACCGAACGCGCGCGGCCGGCTCCTACTGGCCGCCATGGAGCTCTACGCCGAGCGGGGATTCGAACAGACCACGGTCGCCGAAATCGCCGAGCGCGCGGGTCTTAGCGAACGCACCTTCTTTCGCCACTTCGCCGACAAGCGCGAGGTGCTCTTTTCCGGCGCGGCCGAGCTGCAAGCGCTCATGGTGGCGGCGGTCGACGAGGCGCCGAAGGAGTCAACCCCCATGGGCGCCGTCGCCGGAGCTATCAAGGTAGCGGGCGAGGTCCTCCAGGAGAGGCGTGACTTTGCCCAACAGCGCCACCAGATCATTCTCGCGAACGCGGAACTCCAAGAGCGCGAACTCATAAAGATGGCTTCACTCTCTGCGGCCATGGCCGCGGCGCTGCGCGAGCGTGGAGTGAAGGAGCGAACGGCCGCCTTGGCCGGCGAAGTGGGAGTGGCGGCGCTAAAAGTCGGGTTCGAACGATGGGTCACGGACCAACGCGCGTCGGATCTCCCCTCCGTCATCCTCGAGTGCCTCGAAGAGCTGAAGAACGTGACGAACGAAAAATAGGCGTCTCTCGGAGGCGTTCGAGTCTGTAACGCAACTGCCCTCCGCTCGTACTATGAAAAGGTGAACGGACGTCTCACCGACGATCTGAGTAATCACTCAGGAGGAGCAGCCATGCCAGAGCGATACCAAAAAACTCCCGAGGCCCTGGAGCGCCTCACGCCGAAGCAGTACCAGGTCACCCAACAGAGTGCCACTGAGCCTCCCTTCCACAACGAGTTTTGGGATCACAAGGAGGCGGGCCTGTACGTCGACGTGGTTAGCGGCGAGCCGCTCTTCGCGTCCACCAAAAAGTTTGATAGCGGCTGTGGGTGGCCGAGTTTCACCGCGCCCCTGGTGCCCGAGAACGTCATCGAGAACAGTGACCGCAGCCTCGGCATGATGAGGACCGAGGTTCGATCGGCGCACGGCGACAGTCACCTGGGACACGTCTTCAACGACGGTCCGGTGAGCGAGGGCGGACTGCGCTACTGCATCAACTCGGCCGCCTTGCGTTTCGTGCCCTACGACGATTTAGAGGCCGAAGGGTACGGCGAGTTCAAGAATCTCTTCGAAGAGTCGAACGTGAAAGGAGCGTCGTCATGAGTGAGTCCACGCAGACGGCCGTACTGGCCGGTGGTTGTTTCTGGGGCATTCAGGATCTCATTCGCAAGCGTCCGGGCGTCCTCTCGACTCGCGTCGGCTACTCGGGGGGCGACGTGGTCAACGCGACCTACCGACACCACGGGACCCACGCCGAAGCCATCGAGATCATCTTCGACCCGTCGGTGATCTCCTATCGCGAGATCTTGGAGTTCTTCTTTCAGATCCACGATCCCACCACCCTCAATCGCCAGGGCAATGACCGCGGGACGAGTTACCGCTCGGCGATCTTCTACCTGGACGACGAGCAGCGTCGCGTCGCGCTCGACACCATCGCCGACGTCGAGGCCTCCGGCCTGTGGCCGGGAAAGGTGGTAACGGAAGTATCGCCCGCGGGTGCGTTTTGGGAAGCGGAGCCCGAGCACCAGGACTATCTCGAGCACTATCCGAACGGGTACACCTGTCACTTCCCGCGACCGGGCTGGGTGTTGCCGCGGCGCAGCGACAACGTGGTGCACTGAAAAAGCAAACGTCGTCTCGTTGACCGCGGCTCACCAGAGCTCCGAGATCTGACCCGCCACGGCGCCGAAGCTGTCGAGAACAATAGGAGAAGGCTCCGCGTCGAGGGGGCTTGTCCCGGGCGGAGCAACTTCGCTCATCGTGGGGCGCACCGCGTCGCTGAGGAATCGAGACGGCTGTGCCCACGAGTGGTCGTCGCGGACTCGATGATGGTGGTAGCGCAAGGGCACGTAGATCGACAGATTCCGACGCGCCCTGGTGACCGCGACGTAGAACAGACGGCGCTCCTCTTCCAGTCCCTCGGGAGTGCCGAGCGCCATGTCGGAGGGAAAGTTGCCATCCGCGGCGTGGATGACGTGCACGGCGTCGAACTCGAGACCCTTGGCCGAGTGCACGGTGGAGAGGACCAGCCAGTCCTCATCCATCAGGGGCGGGCCGGCAAGATTGCCCGTCGAGGCCGGGGGGTCCAACGCCTGGGCGGCGGCCACGTCGCTGAGACGGGTGGTATCGCTGCAGGCCAGCACCAGCGCACCCAGATCCTCCAAGCGGGGATAGGGATCGTCGTACGCGGCGATGATAAGAGGTGCCAACGCCTGTCGAAGTCGATCGGCGTGCACCGGGGGCTCTTCGTTCCTCGTAGAGAGGGCGGCGATGAGCTGGTGCGACATCTCCGAGGTCTCGCTCGGCAACACATCGAGAACGTTGGCCCATCGCTCCTTCACCGTGTCTAGGGAGAGAGGCAGGAGATATTGGCCGTCGCGCAGGGAGTCAATGGCCCGACGAGCCTTCGCCGGCCCCACGCCGGGCATCAGTTGGAAGAGTCGAAACCAGGCCATCTCATCGCGCGCGTTATCGACCAGACGAAAAGCGGCGAGTAGATCCTTGACGTGTGCCGCTTCGAGGTAGCGCAGGCCGCCGTACTTGATGAACGGGATGCGACGCCGCGAAAGTTCGATCTCCAGGTCGTCGCTCTGGTTGGCCGCTCGAAAGAGCACGGCCTGTCGTTGCAGTAGCACGCCTTCTTCGTAGAGTTCGAGGACGCGATCCGCGACGATCTCGGACTGCTGGCGTTCGTCGACGCAGTGCACGAGTGTTGGTTGAACGGCGCCCTGGGTCGGGACTTCTTCACGCAAGACCGCGCAAAAGCCCTCGGGCGCGTCGGCCGCGAGGGCGTTGGCGACACGCAGTATCGGCGCCGACGATCGGTAGTTGGCGTCCAGGGTGATGGTGGTGAGACCCTCGAAGTGCGCTTCGGCGTCCAACAGGTATCGAGGCGAGGCGCCGCGAAATCCGTAGATCGCCTGGGCGTCGTCGCCCACCATGGTCAGGCGAGGATCGCGCTGGCGCAGCCCCTTCAAGATGTCGAGTTGCAAGAGATTGACGTCTTGAAACTCGTCGACCAGGACGTGATCAAATGAGCCTCCGAGCTTTGAACCCAAGACGTCGTGGCGGAGGGCGGCGCGCCAAAAGAGGAGAAGATCGTCAAAGTCCAAGAGACCGAGAGCCTGTTTGCGAGAGACGAAGGCCCGAAAGAGAGTGGCTACGTCTTCGCAGTGTTCGAGGCACCACGGTGTGTTCTCGCTCATGACCTCGCGCAGCGGCACGCCGGTGTTGACGCTGCGTGAGTACAGCGAGGCCAGGGTGGCCTTCTTGGGTAATCGTCGCTCGCCGCTCAAGATGCCCAGGTCGCTGCGGACGAGGTCGAGCAGATCGGCGCTGTCGCCTTGGTCGAGGACGCCGAAGCCGTCGGGTAGTCCCAGAGCGGCGTAGTGACGCCGCAGTGTGTGGTGAGCGACGGAGTGGAAGGTTCCCCCGGCGACGCGTTGGACCCTCTCGTCTCGCCGCAACGCCCTCACGCGACCGATGATTTCGCGAGCCGAACGCCGGGTGAAGGTGAGAAGCAAGATGCGATCGGGGACGACTCCTCGCTCGAGGAGGAACTCCACGCGCGCGCTCAGCGTGGTGGTCTTTCCGGTACCCGGTCCCGCGAGGACTCGTAGCGGGTGATCGCCGAAAGAGGCGGCTTCTAACTGACGGGCGTTGAGTTGTTGGCGTGAGGCGTACACGCTCCGGACGCTACCGAGGGGGTGTCATACCTAGAAGAGGTTGAGCGAGACGAGAAAAAAAGTGGCGCGCCCTCACGAGGAGGGCGCGCCACTTGGTGGGGGTGTGTTAACTACGCGGAAGGCTGTCCCGGGTCAGTGGGGGGCGGACCCAACGCCTCCAGGGCGGTGCTGCGAACGACCAGCGCGTTGCCCAGAGCGAGCTCGAGGGTCAGACGTGCGGAGTGACGATCCCACGCGGTGGTGGCACTGGCGATCGCGGTAGCGAAAGCGCTCTGAGCGGCCGTCGCGCTGGCGCGGAACGCCACGTTGGCGGCTTGAACACCTTCAACCCACGCCGTGCCGTTGTAGCCAGCGGGTGGCGCCGGCGGGTCGCCCGCCGCGGTAATCGCGGCGACGCGAACGTTCAACGCCGCGGCGAGTGCCGCGTCGAAGGTCGCCAACGCGGCCTGACGCTCGGCCTGAGTGGTGGCCGTCGAGCGCGCCGACAGGTACGCCGAACGGGCGCTGTCGACTGATGAACGATACGTGGCGTTGATGGACTTCAGGCCGTCAACGTAGGCCTTCCAGGCCAGGTGAAAGCTGTGCCAGACGCTGGTGGCGGCCGTAGCGCTCGTCGTTACCGACGTGTTCGTCGAACCGGTCGACGAGTCAGCGAACGCAACAGCGGGAAGGCTGATTCCCATGGCGGCCACCAAGGCGACTGCCACGAGGGACTTACTGGTGATCCTCTTCATCGTTTCTCCCTTAATAAGAACGGTTCTCAAGCGAGAACACTCGTAAGCGTACGAACGCGACTTGTGAGATCGATGTGAGAGAACTGTCGGTTCACTGAGAGATGATTGCGAACTTCTTTAGAACTGAGATCGCGACGACGTGAGAGCCTTCGACGTTCGTCGGCTCACATCGAATTCACATGACGCGAGGCGTCAAGAGTTCACGTATTGAGAAACGTCAACGGGACAGGTCGTCGACGTGCCGGTCGTCGGCTTTCCCGCTTGCAGGGCCAGCGCACCCTCGATCACGCACTTCATGATGGGACCGGCCTTGATCGCGCCCGTCACGTTGTAGGCCTGATAGGGGACACTCACGGCGACGGCGATGGTGGGGTTCGACGCGGGCGCGAAGGCGATCATCCAGTCGTCCGTGTCATTGGTCAGGTCGTTTCCGACCTGAGCGGTACCGGTCTTTGCGGCGACGTCGTCCTGCGCCAAGAATCCCACTTGCGCGGCCGTACCGTCGGTGACCACGGCCTCCATAAGCGGCACGATCTGAGCGGCCTCGTCGGGCGTCAGTGGCGTCTTCCAGACGCTGTCTTTGTAGCGCTTGACAATGGACCCGTCGGGTGCCGTGATGTAGGACATCAAGTGGGGCGTCATGATCTTTCCGCCGTCGGCGATACCCGCCGCGACGAGGGCGTTCTGAAGGGCGGTGGCACTAACGTCCTGCTGTCCGATGGCGGAGTAGGCGAGGAACGGCGGGTTGGCCGCCAGGTAGGACTCCTTGGGAAAGAAGGACGCCACCACGCCCGGCAAGTCAAGAGGTGGTATCTGGTTATAACCGAACGCCTGGGCCGTGGCGGTCAGGTCTTGGGCGCCGAGGGCGAGGCCCAAGAGCGCGTAGCCCGGGTCGCAGGACTGCGGGAGCATCTCTGCCACAGTGCCACCGCAGGCAACGTCGCCGTCGTTGTAGAGCGGTTTGTTGGAGTCGGGGAGCTTCGTGAACACGATGGGCTTGTAGTACTTGGTCAGCAAGGCGGGGTTGTACTTCACTAGACCCGCCGTGGTGATGACCTTGAAGGTGGAGCCGGGGAAGATCGTCTGCTGCGTGGCGACCAGGCCGAGCGGTGGGTAGCCGTGCACGTCTTTCTTGATTCCTCTTTTCCACGCCGCGGTCTGGACCTTCGGCTCTTCGGCCGTGAAGGGCGCGGGGTTGAAGGTGGGATTCGAGTACATGGCCAGCACGGCGCCGGTGCGCGGATCGAGCGCGACCACGGATCCGTCGCGCCCGGCCAGGGCCTCTTCGGCGATCTTTTGGAGCGCGAGCTGCAAGGTGAGGGTCACCGAGTCGGCGCCTTCTGAGGGCGCGAGTAACTGTTCGACACTCTGGGGAGGCAACGAATGGCCTTCCAGATAGCTTCCGTACTGCGCTTCCAACGCCCACTCGCCATAGATGGTTGAGGAGAACCCCACGACTCCCGCGGTGAGGTCACCGAGGGGGTACTTGCGACGCCACGGGAACGAGCGATTCCCCGTGGCCACAGATTTGGCCAGCACCGTGCCGTCGGCGGCGATGATCTCTCCGCGCTGGTACTCGTTGCTGGTGACGAAGTTGCGGGGATTGAGCGGGGAAGAGTCCAGCGCCGAGGCGTGGAAGAAATCAATCCACAGCGTCTGTCCGGCCACGACCATGAAGAGAATCGCGATTACGATTGCCAGTCGCCAAATCCGACGTGACATGACGTGACCTTTCTAGACCGGCGAACAGGCACGTTGTCGCACTACAGCGATGCTACCGGCCCCTCGGCGCCACATTGATCCACGCGTGGCGACGCCGTTCAGAACGTGGATACAGCAGAAGAAGTTTTCCCAACTCACTACTATTACGAGTTCGCGGACTGGAAATAAGGAGGAGTGTTGAGAGGACGGAGTCGCTTTATGGCGTCCGTACTGGTCGGCCCGCTCCTGGCGGGGCTCTTCGTGGTCACCTCGGGATCAGCGCCCGCGGGCGCACTCAGTTCGAAAGAGAGCGCGACGACTCTGCTCGCCGGTGCGATGGCCGCCGCTCGAAAGGAGAGTGGCTGTACCTACACCACGACCTTCACCCTTGACGACCATCCCTACGTGTTGGCGGCGCGGGCCGGAACGACCGCCGGGGAGCAGTTGATCTCCTACGAGGGCGCCCAGATCGACCTTCGCGAGGTGGCGAACAGCATCTACGTCTACGCCAACGCGGCCGGCATAAAACTCCAGTTTGGAGAGGCCGATCCGACCTGGGCGAATCGCTGGATCGTCGTCACGCCGGGCGACGCCAAATTTAAGGATTTCGCCGCCGGTATCTTGCTCGACTCGACCTTGAGTGAGGTTCCCCCGGCGAAGCTGTCAACGAAGGTCGCGCACCAGAACGTGAATGGTGCCAGCACGATCGCCCTCTCGGGCACACCCAACGTCCGTATCGGGCTGAACGCGGGAAAGGAGACGCTCTACTTGGCCACCTCTTCGTCCCACCTGCCGGCCGAGATTGTCGTGACGGACAAGCCGTCGAGCGAAGTGCGCAAGCTCACCATCGCCTTCTCCCACTGGGGAACTGTGGTCAAGGTGTCGACGCCGGTTGGCGCGACGCCGCTAGCGAAGACGACTCTGCTCGACTGAGCCTTTCGTCGCACACGCGCATCGGGGCGCAAATACCATCGAAAAGTTCGACTCAGTAGGCTGACTCGATGAGCGACCAGGGTGAGCCGAGGGTTGACCTCACGCCCGCTCAAGCAGCCGCTAAGCAGTGTGCCCGAGAGTGGGGAATTGAGGTTGGCGAGCCCTTTGCCTTGGCGAACGTCTCCTTCGTCGCGGCCGTGGGCGAGGACCGGGTTCTCAAGGCTGCGTGGGGGGGGGATAACGAGTCCCTACACGAGGGTGACGCCTTGGAGGCGTGGGATGGAGATGGCGCGGTACGTCTTCTTCGACGCTCGGGGCTGGTGCTGCTTGAAGAGCGCGCCCTACCGGGAACGGATCTCTCGATCGAAGCGGAGGATGACGCCAACGCCATCGCGGCCAGTCTGGCCCTACGGCTCTGGAAGCCGGCCCGGGAACCTTTTCGGCCGGTCGAGCCCGACGTGTGGCGCTGGCTCGACGACGCCGAGAAAAGCGGAAGCGAACTCGCACCACTCGCCCGAAGACTCTTTGAGGAGATACATGGTGGGGAGGAGTGGCTGGTGCACGGTGATTACCACCATCACAACATTCTTCGACACGGTGACCACTACATAGTTATCGACCCCAAGCCCTATCTCGCTGACCGCGAGTACGATGTGCCCACGTACTTATGGAATCCGATGTTTCATCGGATGGACGACCGGGAGAAGACCGAGCGCCGTATCGCCGCGTTCGTCGACCTCGGACTCGATGAGTATCTAATTCGCGCGTGGACGGTGATCCGGGGCTCGTACCTACGACCCGCATCGCACTTCGTCGGTCCACTACGTGACTTGGTGGCCTAACGAACTCTCACGCCGTCGTCACCCTCTACGAGAGTGAACTCGTAAGGTCAGAGTGCCGTTGGACTGCCTTGTTCACTAATCTGCGCACATGGCCAACTTCGCTCGTCGCCTGACCCGGCGACGTGTTCTCACGGCGATCGTCGCCACTCTCCTAGCTGTCGGCGCCGTCGTGACCTTCCTGTCGCCCAAGAGCGGTCCACCGGTGGGCGCGAAAGTATCGGTCTTGGACAGCGCGCGTTTCGGGCCGGTCCTCGTCGTAGGGAGTGGCGTCCTGAAGGGCTTTCCCCTGTACGAGTTCAGTGGAGACGTCAACGGAACCTATGGGTGCAAGACGAAGCTGGCCAAGGGTTATGACTTCAATCCCGACGGCGTCGTCACCATGAAGTGCACCGGTCCCGAGAGAGACCTCACTGACGGCAGTACCTCAGACGACTGGCCCGCCTTCACCACCAACGCGAAGCCCCTGGCCGGTCGCGGGGTCAATCAGCATCTACTGGGCTCGGTCGTCCGAAAGGGCATCGGGAGGCAAGTGACCTACGGCGGGCACCCTCTCTACCTCTTTGACCCTTCTAGTACCCCGTTCACTCCTGCGGGAATCGACTACGGAGAAACGGTCGCCCCTCTCGGACCCTGGCACGGATACTGGTTCCTCGTCTCATCGCACGACGGCCGCCCGGTCTCCGACGAGGCGACGATTGAAACCGCGACGCTTCTCGATGGGAAGACGGTGCTCGCGGCGAAGGAGGATCCCAACGTCAATCCCGTCGCCGTGGTGGTCTACGTCGACAGCCACGATCGCCCCAACGTCAGTACCTGCAGTGACGCGTGCGCCGCCACCTGGATTCCGGTTCTCTCTACGGGACGGCCGAGCGTAAGAGACGGCATTGCTCAAGGTTCGGTTGGTGTGATTCGGCGATCGAACGGCACCTATCAAGTCACCTACGACCACCGTCCGCTCTACCTGTACTCGGGCGAGACGTTCTTTCGCCGAAGCGGTGCCGGACTGCTTTCTTCGGGCACTGCGGGCAACGGGAACGGACTCCGCACGTCGAACGGGGTGGTGTTCTCAGATCTGCCCGTTCGCTGAGACCACCCTGGAGGAGTGGACTACATGCGCTCGGCGACGTTGCGTTCCCGCAACGAGCCGTCGGCGAAGTGATCGCGAACGCTGTCGTGATCGATCTCGGGACGATTCTGCGACAGTTTTGCTTTGCCCTCAATCGAGCGAACGTCAACCTCGAGGCCGACGATTCCCTTCAGCTGGGCGTCGCGATACGTCTCGTCGAGGTCGTCGACCTTCCACTCGGGGTCGTACCCACGCTCAAAGTGGCGAGTCAACTCCCGGACCTGTTCTAACTTCCACTGCGCATCGTCCTTCACGGTGACTCGACCGCGAACCTCGGCGGCCACGTAGTTCCATGTGGGCACGACGCCGGGATTCTCCAGTCGACTCGGATACAACGACGGCGAGACGTACGCGCTCGCGGCGAGGAAGAGTCCCAGCACGTCGGCGCCCTCGCCGATCGATCTCCACCAGGGGTTCGCTCGAGCCACGTGGAATGACAGGATGCGGTGATCCTCGCTCACGATGACGGGCACCACCACGCTGGCCAGACCGTTCGGCGTAGAGATCACCATCACACCGGCGCCCGCGTCCTCCACGATGCGCCAGGCGTCTTGATCGTCGACGACGAACTTTGGGGGAACGTACATGAGGACATTGTTCCATGAATCAGTGGCCAGTGGCCCAGCGTTGTCCTCAGTAGTTGAGCCGTCGGTCCCGTCTGAAGGTTCGCACGTTCATCACTATCTCGTTGATTTTTGGCGGCCATCGACGACTCGTGTCCTGGCGAGTAGCCGGGTACACTCCCAGGGAAGATCGTGGCGCGAAGGAACTTGACGTGATTTCTGGAAACCCTTTTCTCGTCGTGGCCGCTCCGCGCCGGCGCGTTGAACGAGTGCCCCGGTGATCGAGCACGGCTTCTTTACCGTCGAACCCTGGTGCTTGCGCGAGACGTCACTGGACTTCGACATGCTGGGACAGAGTGAGTCGCTCTTCGCACTGTCGAACGGCCACATTGGCTGGCGCGGCAACCTCGACGAGGGTGATCCGCACGGGCTGACCGGTTCGTATCTGAACGGCGTCCACGAGGTTCGTCCCCTTCCCTACGGCGAGAGCGGCTACGGGTACCCGGAAAGTGACGAAGTCGTCGTCAACGTCACCGACGGAAAGATGATTCGCCTCCTGGTGGACGACGAGCCCTTTGACGTGCGCTACGGCGAACTGCACAGTCACGAACGAGTCTTGGACTTTCGCACCGGCCTCCTCCAGCGCACGGTCGAGTGGACGTCCCCCTCCGATCGACGCGTACGCGTGACCTCGACTCGTCTGGTGTCATTGGTGCAACGAGCGGTCGCCGCGATCAAGTACGAGGTGGAGGCGATCGGCACGCCGGTGCGTCTCGTCGTGCAGTCAGAACTAGTGGCGAACGAGGAGCCTCCGCCCGCCAGTGGCGACCCGCGGGTCGCGGCCGTCCTGGAGGCTCCCTGGGAGGCCGAGGGGTTCGCGAGCGACGGAGCGAGAATCGAACTGGCCCACCGCACCAAGAACAGTGGGATTATGGTCTCGGTCGCCTCCGATCACCTGGTGGACGGTCCTGCGTCGACTCAAGTCCTGGCGGAAAGCTTTCCCGACCTCGGGCGCGTGACCGTAACCACGACCCTGAAGCCGGGCGAACGACTGATCGTCATCAAGTACGTTGCCTTTGGATGGTCGGCCGTGCGCACCAGAGAGGCGCTGAGTGACCAGATTGACGCCGCGCTGGTGGTCGCTCGACAGTCTGGTTGGGACGGACTGGTGGCCCAGCAGCGCGAGTATCTCGACGACTTCTGGGATCGGGCCGACGTGGAGATCGACGGCGACGAGGAGATCCAACAGGCCGCGCGATTCTCTCTGTTTCACGTGATGCAGGCCGGCGCGCGCGGTGAGCGCCGTGCCATCCCGGCCAAGGGCCTCACCGGCAACGGCTACGACGGGCACGCCTTTTGGGATAGCGAGTCCTTCGTCTTGGCCGTGCTGACCTACGCCATTCCCGAAG
The DNA here is from genome assembly GCA_963849705.1 of uncultured Acidimicrobiaceae bacterium. Lineage (GTDB taxonomy): Bacteria > Actinomycetota > Acidimicrobiia > Acidimicrobiales > RAAP-2 > RAAP-2. Next base: position 39,891 of record CAWKII010000004.1, read on the forward strand.
CCGCGGCGCACGCTCTCATCTGGCGCCACGACACCATTCCCGAGGCCAAGCAGCGGGCCCAACAGTTGCGCCTCAAGGGCGCCTCCTTTCCGTGGCGCACGATCACCGGAAAAGAGAACTCGGGATACTGGCCGGCGGGGACGGCGGCCTTCCACGTGAGCGCCGATATCGCCGACGCGGTGGTGCGCTACCTGCACGCCACCAACGATGAAACCTTCGAGCGTCACGTCGGCTTGGAGCTTCTCGTCGAAACGGCCCGGCTGTGGCTCTCGGTGGGGCACTATGACGTGCACGGAGGCTTTCGCATTGACGGGGTGACCGGGCCTGACGAGTACAGCGCCATCGCCGATAACAACATCTACACGAATCTCATGGCGCAGCGGAACCTCCGATTCGCGGCCGACGTGGCGGAGCGCAACCTCGAAAGTTGCGGGGAGCTCGACATAAAGAAGGAGGAGTTGACCGCGTGGCGCGACGCGGCCGAGGCGATGGTGATTCCCTACGACCACACCCTCGGAGTGCACTCCCAAGCCGAGGGGTTCACGGCCCACCAGATGTGGGACTTCGCTGGCACCACGCCCGAGCAGTATCCCTTGCTCTTGAACTTCACCTACTTCGACCTCTATCGAAAGCAGGTAGTCAAACAGGCTGACTTGGTGCTAGCCATGTTCACGCGCGGCGACTACTTCTCGAGAGAACAGAAGAGACTGAACTTCGACTACTACGAGCGCATCACGGTGCGGGACTCCTCCTTGTCGGCGTGCACTCAAGCGGTGATGGCGGCCGAAGTGGGGTACCTCTCTCTCGCCTACGACTACCTGGCCGAGGCGGCTCTGATGGACCTAGACGACCTCGAGCACAACACGCGAGATGGCCTTCACGTCGCCTCGTTGGCGGGCACCTGGATCGCCCTGGTAGCGGGACTCGGCGGCATGCGGCGAACCGTCGACTCGCTCTCCTTCGCGCCGCAACTGCCCGAGGGAATCACCAGGCTTTCCTTCGGCGTGGTGTTCCGTGGACGGCGACTCCGTGTGGAGGTCACTCCGGCGTCGACCACGTACTCCTTAAAAGAGGGCGAGGAGTTTGAGTTCTTCCACGTTCAAGAAGCCGTCACCGTGGCCCAAGGTCGACCGGTCGTACGTGCCGCCGCGCCCATCGACCATGGCGCGAGCGCCAACCCGCCGAGTCAGCCCGTGGGCCGCGCCCCCGCCCACCGGGTGGCCGATGGGGGAAGTTCGCCGAAGGAGTTACGCCATGAGTAGCCACGCGGGCGGCGCGCCCGTCGTTGATCTCGACGCCTACGGCGGATGGCTCTTTGACATGGACGGCGTCTTGACTCAGACGGCCGTGGTGCACGCGGCCGCGTGGAAGGAAGCCTTCGACGAATTCCTGAAAGAGGAGGGGGCTCGCACGGGGAAGACCTACGCCCCCTTCGACGCGCAGGGCGACTACCAAAAGTACGTCGACGGCGAGCCGCGAGCGGATGGCGTGCGGAACTTTCTCGCCGCGCGGGGGATCACCTTGCCCGAAGGCTCCGACACCGACCCGCCCAACGCTCGCACCGTCAACGGGGTCGGCAATCGAAAGAATCAATTGGTCCTCCAAGTCATAAAGAAACAGGGCGTCGCCCTTTTCGACGGAGCCAAGGATCTCGTGAGTGAGCTTCACCGACGCGGCGCGAAGGTGGCCGTCGTCTCGGCCAGCGAGAACACTGTGGCGGCCCTCACGGCGGCCGGCATCGCGGACATCTTTGACGCCACCGTGGACGGACTGGTCGTCAAGAGGCTCCACTTGGCCGGAAAGCCGGCGCCCGACAGCTACCTCGAGGGTGCAAAAGAACTGGGAGTTCTCCCGGCGCAGGCCGTCGTCCTCGAAGACGCGCTCTCGGGCGTCGAGGCCGGACGAGCGGGACACTTCGGTCTGGTGATCGGGGTGGATCATCACGATGAGACGGGACAGCACGACTACGCCGATACGTTGCGCGCTCACGGCGCCGACGTCGTGGTGACGAGTCTGCGACAACTGCTGGACGGCGCGTCGGGAGCGACGGGCAGTTAACGGGCGAGGTCCGCGAGTCGGGCGTGCCTCGTTTGATGCCACGCAGAGACAGGGCTAGTCTGCCAGAGCGAGGTGAGAGATGACAATTACGTGCAAGGTAACGGGCGAGTTCGCTCAGAACATCACGTGCCAGTTGGACGCCGGGCAGACGATGTACGCGGACGCGACCAAGTTTCGATGGAAGACCACCAACGTGGCCCTGGAGACGCGTCTCTCGGTACCCGGGGGTAAAGCGGACACCGCCAACAAGCAAGCCAAAGATAGCGGCGGGGGATTCCTCAAAGCGGCCATGGCGACGGCGACGGAGGTGGGCAAGCGAGCTCTCTCGGGACAGAGTCTGGCCTTTCAGTGGTTCACGCCGGCGGGTGGATCGGGCCTGGTGTCCTTCGCCGGCGACCTGCCGGGTCAGGTTCGCGTGATTGAGCTTGACGGCACGACCGGATGGCACGCGGAGAGTCGAGCGTTCATCTGCGCCGAGGCCAGCGTCACCTACGACATCGACTTTTCCGGACTGGCCCTCGGGTTTCGCTCGAAGAATGGTTACATCTACGAACACTTCACCGGTAGTGGCACCGTGGTGCTGGCGGGAGGCGGGAGCCTCCTGGAACTGAATCCCGCCGACTACGGCGGGAAGATCCAGGTGCACGGCGGAGCGATCGTCGCCTACTCGGACTCCGTGGCCTTCAGCGTCGAGCGCGTAGGCGCGATCAACGCCTCAACGATCATGACGGCGGCCTTTGGCGGATCGGGTCTCAACCTCGCCACGTTGAGCGGCGACGGCAAAGTTCTGTTGCAGTCGATGTTGCACAAGGAGTTCGAAGAGGAAGACCGCCAAGATGCCAGTGGCTCGAGCACCTCTCGACAGGGACTACTCGGTCGAATCTAAGAAGAAAGCAGGAGAGTTATGGCGTTGATGGACAAGATGAAGCAGCAGGCCCAGCAGTTGGCCCAGAAGGCGCAAGAGGCCGGCAAGGCGGGGCAAGCGAAGATCGAAGACGCGCAGGCGAAGCGGCGCGCTGATGGGCTCTTGCGCGAGCTCGGTGCGGCGGTGTACTCCCAACGAAACGGTACGGCGACCCCCGACACCGACGCGGAGATAGAGCGGATTGTCGGAGAGCTGAAGAAGCACGAAGAGGAAAACGGCGCGCTCGCGACGGCGTCCACTGAGTCCGGCGACGACGAGCCCACCAACGCGCCGGTCAACGACAGCACCACCGAAGCGCCGCCCGAAGGTGGCTTCAAGCTCTAGGAGCCGACTCGATCTACCACTGGTCGCCAGAGCGTGCGAGCAGGGCGGGAACCTCCTCTTTGGCGACGCCCGGCGACCAGAGAAAACCCTGCCCGAGCTCACAGCCCACCTGGCGGAGGCGTTCTAACTGAGCCTCTGTTTCGATCCCTTCGGCCAACATCGTCATGTTGAGTTTGTGGCCAAGGGAGATGATGGCCTCGAGAAGGACCTTGTTGCGCGCTCGTTCAATGGAGGGGCTCACGAAGGACTGATCGACCTTGATGATCTTGGGCTGAAGGAGCGAAAGGTACGACAGCGACGAGAAGCCCGTTCCGAAGTCGTCGAGGGCGAAGGAGATCCCCAGGCGGCTGAGTTGCTCCATCGCGATCATCGTTTCGGTGACGTTGAGAAGGGTCACGCTTTCGGTGATCTCAATGACCAAACGATCGCGCGCGAACCCGTTGTCGGAGAGCACCAGTTCGATCATCGAGACGAGTCCCGGGTCGTGAAACTGCCGCGCCGAGAGGTTCACGGTGACGTACAGGTTCTTGGCGTCCGGGGCTAGCGCGTCCCACGACGCGGCGGCGGCGACGGCCTCTCGAAGGGCGAAGTAGCCGAGCTCCAGGATCAACTCGCTCTGCTCGGCCGCGGGAATGAAGACGCTGGGGGGCACCCATCCTCGCGTGGCGTGGTGCCAACGCATCAAGGACTCGAAACCGACGATGCGCGTCGTGGCCAGTTCGAAAATGGGTTGGTAGTGCATGGTGAGATCACCCGAGTGCAGAGCCTTGCGTAGCTCTTGAACGAGAGTGAATCGATTCACCGCCTGTTGATGCATGGTGGGAGTGAACAGGACGAATCGGTTCTTGCCCTCACGTTTCGCCTCGTAGAGCGCCACGTCAGCGTCCTGCACGAGTTCGGTGGTCTTGGAGGAGGTCGCGTCCCACACCACCACGCCGATACTGGCGTGCTGTTGAATCTGCGTACCGGACAAGAAAAAGGGCTCCACTAACCCCTCGAGCATGCGCTCGGCCGCATACTCGGCGTCTTTGGGTGAGGTGAGGCCCTCCGCGAGGTACAAAAACTCATCGCCACCGAATCGACAGAGCGTGTCCGAGGAGCGAGTGACGTGCTCTAAGCGGCGGGCCACGGAGATCAGAAGTTGATCGCCCGCGAGGTGACCGAAGGAGTCGTTGACCCCTTTGAAGTCGTCCAGGTCCAAGAGGAGGACCGCGCACATCGTGCCGTCGCGAAGCATCTTGGCGTGCGCCTGTTCCACCCGATCGTTAAAGAGGGCTCGATTGGCCAGGCCCGTGAGGGTGTCGTGCAGCGCCTGGTGTGAGAGTTGGGCGGCGAGGGCGCGCTCGTCGGTGATGTCGCGCTCGGAGATCACGTGATAGAGAATGTTGCCGTCCGCGTCACGGGCGGGCGAACGCAGTACCTCGACGTAGATCAGCCGACCGTCCTTGCGCAGGTAGCGCTTGACGTAGCGCGACTGTCCGATCTCGCCACGGGTCACGCGCCGGTGGGACTCCTCGGTAATGCCGACGTCTTCGGGATAGGTGAAGGGCGTGGAGTCGCGCCCCAGGATCTCGTCGCGCTCGAAGCCGATCATCGTACAGAATGCGTCGTTTGCGGCGATTACCCGATCGTCGAGGTCGGTGAAGATCATGGGCGCCATGTTGTCTTCGAAAGCGAGTCGAAATCGCTCCTCAAGGGCCTGGAGCTGCTTGATGTACTGATTGTGTTCGGTCACGTCGCGGCCGTTCACGATGATGCCCGCGACGGCCTCGCTGTCCAGTGCGTTGGTGGAGACGATCTCTATCTCGCGTATTTCACCGTTCGCGGCGACGGTGCGGATGACATCGCGAAGAGATCCCTGGGGCATCTCCAAGAGTGCGAGAAACTGCGAGATCACTCGTTCCAGGTCGTCGGGATGGATGTAGCCGAACGCGCTGGTGCCGAGACCCTCCTCCAGTGAGATGCCAAAGGTCTCGAGCGTCACCGGGTTGGCGTATTTGACGTTGCCGGTACCGTCCACCACGAGCATCAAGTCTTGGGAGAGCCGACCCACCTCAACCAAGGTGGCGAAGCGGTCGGTGGCCCTTCGCGTCAACTCGGCCTCGGACGGCTCCGCTGACTCGGGCGAACGATCCTTCGCGCGCCGCACCTTCGACTTGTCGGAAGGTTTCTTTTTCTTATCGGGTGTCACGACGAAAATTTACTGGTCGCGCCGAGTTGAAAGAGCCATGCACCGCGCGCAGTGTTCACCGCACGCTCACCAATGTTCCGATCGGTGTGTGGGGCCAGAGGACGGCCGCCTCGGAGAAGGGCATCTCGACGCAGCCCAGGCTCTGCGGCCACCCGTACGAGGAGCGAATGAATCCATGCAACGCGTCGCCACCGTTGAAGTACGAGACCCACGGAATGCCCGTGTCGTGATACGGCTGACCGTTGGGCAGCATTCCCGACATGGTGGTGGTGGTGAATCGAAGGTAGACTGGAAACGTGCCGTCCACCGTCGGAGCGGCGCTCACGCCGGTGTTCACAGGCGACGTGAAGACGACTTTGCCGTTGACATACAGCTCTAAGTGCTCCGGGAGCGTCTTGCTGACGTAGACGTAGTCGTAGCCGGACGGATCTCTGTGATCCTGCACTACCGCCTGAGTCAGGGCGTGCCAGGTGGCGGCGTTCATGGAACCGGTGGTGGTGAGACCTTCCACCCTTTGAAAACTCATGAGAGCGCCTTTTAAGACGACGTTGTCTGTTCCGACACTCCACTGCGATCGCACGGCGGAGGGCAGCGACGGATAGCGCCATACGAAGGAGCCACTTCGCAAAGCTGTAGGAGCGGGTGGTTTTGGCTGAGGGGTAGTCGTCGTCGTGGTCGTGGTCGAGGGGATCGTGGTCGACGTTGTCGTCGTGCTGGCGGGCGGCGTCGTGGTCGTCGTGGTCGTGGTGGTCGGTGTTGTCATCGACGTGGTGGGCTTAAAGGCCACCGGCAGGTAGCGCAGCGTGGCGAGAAACTGATCCTCGAGGCGAATGGTGTAGTGAATCGCGATGGGGCGAACAGTGCTGGCCTGGGCAAGGTTCGAGGTACCGAGCGATCCTAGAGTTATCGCACCGGTCGCCACCAGGTAGGGAGCCCAGTGGCTCTTCAACTTCACGGGTCAAGGATACTTGGCAGCACGTGTTCCAAAATCTCATCGCTGCGAAGATGCCGCGTCAGAGGTCTTGTAACCGCGTTGTAACAGTTACGCCTCTCGCTCAGATGATGTTCGCTCACTGTTCGCTGTCCCATAGTGAACAAGACGAGGAACTAAATTAAGGAAGTGAAAACGACCGTTCGATCGAGATTGGCCCGACTCTCGGCGTTCGTTCTGGTGGCTTCCGGCCTCTTCTCCGGCTTCCTGGCGGCTAGTCCTGCGACCGCCAGTTCTCCGACCACGACCACGACGACCACCACGACCACGTTGCCCGGGACTATCACCACGACCACCACCACGACGCTGCCGTGTACCACCACCACGACGACGCCCACCACGACCACCACGACCACCACCACTTTGCCCGGGACCGTTACGACGTCCACTACTACGACCACGACCACTTTGCCCGAGACCAGCACTACCACCACCACGACCACGCTGCCCTGCACCAACACGCTGCCAGCTCCGCCCGCACTGTCGTGGCCCGCGAGAGGTAGTGCGGCGATTTACGTCCCGCAGTTGTCCGTGGTGGCCTCAACCAAGAATCAGCCCGAAGAGCCCATCGCGAGTTTGACCAAAATGATGACCGCCTGGGTCGTTCTCCATCGACTTCCCCTCAGCCCCGGCGAAACGGGACCTTGTGAAGTGGTCAGCGCGAGCGACGTCGCCCAGTACGACTGGGACTTGGACGTCGATCTCTCGAGCGCGGCCGTGGCCAAAGGCGAGGCACTCTGCGAAAGTACGTTGCTTCGCGGCATGTTGGTGCACTCCGCGTCGAACTACGCGCAACTGTTGGTGCAGCTCGTAGGAATGCACATGCCGACCTTCGTAGTAGCGATGAACCAGGCCGCGCACGCGCTCGGAATGAAGCAGACGCACTACGCCGACGTGACCGGTCTGTCGATCGGTGACGAGTCCACGGCGCAGAGCCAGGTCACGCTCGCCGCGACTCTGATGACCGACGAACCAGTGGTGCAGGGGATGGTCGACCTCTCACAGGTGTCGCTGCCCGTCGCGGGCGTCGTCGTGTCGTACACGCCGTTTGTGGGAGAAGGCGGCGTGGTGGGGGTGAAGTCGGGTTACACCACCGCGGCCGGTGGCTGTGACGTGATGGCGATCAATAACGTCATCGGCACCTCGGTGATCACCACGTACGCTGTCGTCCTCGGTGAACACGGTGACAACCCTCTCGGCACCGCGGGCAGTGACGCGTTGGCGCTTTCGCGTTCAATCCGCTCGTCGATCGCACGGGTGAAGACTCCCGAGGGACGCGAGATTGAGTGGATCGGGCCTCCAAGCGATATCGTCTTGCCGGTCGTTTCGGCCCAACGCTAATAACTCGCTAGTCGCAACTCTGTTCGTAGGCCGCGCTACCCGGTTGCAGCGCTTGAGCGGAGTTGGCGCTCACCATGAGGCATGACTCATCCACGGCCACAAACTGATTCGCCGGAATCTGCTTGAGTTGATCCACCTCGTTGTAGGTCCAGCGGCGATCCGCGGTTCCTTGAAAGTACCAGTTGCTCCCGTTGTCGGCCAGGATCAGCCCGTAGGTTTTCATGGTCGTGAGTACGGTCTGGCAAAAGGCGCTACAGGCCGAGGCCGGCAAGGTGAAGCTCGCGTTAAGGCGAAAGCGCGCTCCCATGGGCGGACAGTCGGCATTACTTTGTCCTGCTTCGTGACGGGCGGGCCAGAGGTACGACTCCTGCGTGCACTGTGCCGTGAAGCGGATGGCGTGATCCATTGAACCCGAGGCGACTTCGTTGTAGTTCACGAGCCCGGGCAGAATCGGTAACCCGGCGGCGTCGGCCGAGGTGAAGTTTGCCGGTCGTAGTGCGTTGGAGCGAAGATTCCACCTCGCACCCGATCCGGCTTGTGAGCGTCCGTTCGCGTGATAGTACGTGTCCCACGTCTCAAAGAGCGTGCACGCCGGCGAGCTCGCCGATCGGTAGGGATCGACCATGAGGGCGTGGCGATCGGAGCCGTTCTCAATGGGAGTCGAGGCGGTGAGGGGATAGAGACCTCGATAGCTTTCGGACGCGTACTGGAAGGAGAGGTGCGTGAACTTCGTTCGCGCCGACACGATCGTCCAGGATATACCGTACGGCTCGGCCGCATCGCCCGAAGGTCCGTAGTCGGGATGCAAGTACGTTGAGGATGAGTCCATGGCGGCCAGCCACGTCGCCGACTCGGCGTTCACGGGAAGTCCGGTGATCGGTGTGTTCCAGACGTTGTCAGCCGGGAAGGCCGGGCAGTGAGTGCCGGGAATGACTGTTCCCGACTGCCCTGTGGACGAACGAGGCGAGAAGGCAGCGCCCGGGGAGTGAGCCCACGCCGCGGTGCTGAAGAGCGGCGAGACCACCAACGCGATGAGTGCGAGCGAGAGGCCCCTCTTCGATCGAAGAGGACGTGGCGACCACGTCACGGTGGCGTCGATCCGGCGTTCGACTTTGCGACCCGCGCTTGTCCTCGCGGGCGCTTCATGGCCACGGGCGTGAGGTAGATGTACTGAATCATCGGCCAGCGTTCTCTCAGCTCACTGGCCGCGCTGGCGATGGATGACTCCACCTCGGACACGTCAATGCCGTGATCGAAGGTGACGTCGCCGTCGACCACCAGACTGAGTGGACCGACGACCACGGCGAACAGGTCCGGCACGTCGCTGACCCCGGGTTGGTGTGCGATCACTTTGCGCATTTCGCTTAACAATGCCGGTCCCACGCCCCGTCCGGTCAGAAGGGCTCGATTTGTCTTCAGTAGCAGCACCGACGCGACGAAGAGCAAGAGACCAATCAACGCACTAGCGATGGTGTCGGAGAGAGGATTATTGGTGACTTCACTGATCGCGAGCCCCGTGCCAGCCACGAAAGCGCCCACCACCGCGCATCCTCCGCCCACCACTACCGTGGCGGCCGCCGGATCGGTGTTGATGCGAAGGTAGGCCCGTGACGAGATTCCTCGCAGGGCCGCCTGTTCGCGCAGCGGTCGCAACCCGACCACGACGGCGCTGGCGTCCATCGCGGCGGTCGCGCCCAGGACGAGGTAGGCCAGGAGAAACGAGTGGACCGGGGCTGGATGCAGGGCCGAGCGCACCGCTTCGTCGAACGCTAAACCGCTCCCACCCACGAAGAGACCGAGTGCGGCGAACAGGGACCAAAAAAAACGGTCTCGTCCATAACCGAGCGGGTGAGTGTCGTCGGGACCTCGAACGCTGGAGAGCACGCCGATCAATAGAAAGACCGTGACCGCGACCTCTCCAGCGTTCGCCGCGGTCTGCGCTTTGATGGCGGTTGAGCCGGTATACCACGCGGTGAGGCCCAGGCCCAGGACCTCGAGACAGTTGACCACCAGCGACACGACCACGCCGGCGTTGGAACTCTTCGCGCCCGCTGTGGCCATGGTCACCACCCTTCAACGGGTGAGATTATCGCCTTCTCTTGCGCGGTCGATTGGGTCTAGGGCTCTAACGCCTCGTCGGCGGTGAGTTCGGCGGCGGGGTCTGCTTCGAGGCGCTCCTGGGAGATAGGGTCTCCGCTGCGAACGGATCGGCCGTAAGTGCCGTCGCGAAGGCGCTGCTGGGCGCGTTCGATCGCCGCGAGTCGTAGACGAAGTCCTTCGGCCACCGCGCTCTCTTGCTCCTCTCCGGTCAGCGACTCCTCGGAGTCGGCCATGTCGCCTTGTTCATTGGCGCCTTCACGATCGTTTTCCCCCGCGACGCTAATTTCGTTGAGTAGCGCGACTACTTCCTTCCGCTCCGTTTCAAGAAGCTCCGCCGCTCGTGTGTCGTCCATAGTTGCTCCCATAGTGAGATCCCCCACGAGAGTATCTCGCCGTTAACGTCACTCCGTTTCGAGAAGCCGGGAGTCGGGCGGACTACATTTTGTAAGCATTGCCACCCACTCCGAGGTGAACCGTCGCGGGTGAAGGAGATTTGCGTGAGCACATCGGCTGAAGAGGGGACCTTCAAGAGCCCTTCGGAGAACGGGCTGTTGGCGTTGCTCTGTACGGCCCAGTTCGTGCTCACTCTCGACTTCAGCATCGTCAACGTGGCGTTGCCCACGATTCAGCATCAGCTGCACTTCACGCCCGCCAACCTCCAGTGGATCGTCACGGGCTACGCGCTGACCTTTGGCTCGCTTCTGCTGTTGGGTGGTCGAGCCGGGGACCTCTTTGGCCGACGGCGACTTCTGGTCGCGGGCCTGCTCCTCTTCGCCGTGGCCTCTCTGACCTGCGGCATTGCTCAATCCTCGGTGATGCTGATCGTCTCGCGGATCGTCCAGGGTGTGGGTGGCGCCCTCATCTCACCGGCCGCGCTCTCGCTGCTGACGGCCAGTAATCCCGAAGGACCGTCGCGCGTTCGCGCGCTGGGTCTGTGGCAGGCGGCGGCCGCGGGAGGGGCGTCGACGGGCGTGGTGCTCGGGGGCATCCTCACTCAGTACGTCGACTGGCGCTCGATCTTCCTCATCAATATTCCCATCGTGACGGTGATGCTGGCCGCCATTCCGCGGACCTTGCAGCAGGAGACACCCACTAGATCCGTTCGTCTCGACTATCTCGGCGCGTCGACCATCACGATCTCGATCGCGTCGCTCATCTACGGACTCAGCTACGGAGAGCAGCATGGATTTTCGCGAGCGACGACGATCACTTCTCTCATCTGCTTCGTGGTATTTGGCGCAGTGTTTCCGATGGTCGAACGTCAGTCGAAGGCGCCCATGCTGCCGTTGAACCTGTTGAAGGATCGAACCCGTCGAGCGGGGCTCGGAACCATGATCATGGTGGGGGCCATCGTCGTCGCCTACGTCTACTTCGCGTCTTTGTATCTGCAACGCGTCCTTCACTTTGAGCCCGTGCTGACCGGGATCTGCTTTCTACCCTCCACGCTGGTCGTGATGTTGACGGCGTCTCAGTTAACGCGACGGATCCTGAAACGCTTGGGCGTGAAGCGCACTCTGCTGTTCGGACTGGGGAGCATGTTCGTCGGTCAGTTCTGGCTGTGTCACCTGGCGGTGAACGGGACGTATGGGCTGTACGTGCTTCCCGGTCTTCTCTTCACCGCTTTTGGCATGGGGCTGGTGTTTCCGGCGGCCTCAATCGGGGCGACGACGGGCGTGGCGCTTGGGGAACAAGGCGTCGCTGCAGGACTCCTCAACACCAGCCAACAGGTGGGCTCGGCGGTCGGGCTCGCGGTCTTAGCCACGATCGCCTCAGCGGTGTCGAAGAGTTCTCATGACGCCCTCACCCCGGGCTTTCGAGTGTCCTACGCGGTAGCGACGGGACTGGTGGGCCTGACGGCGATCTTCGTCATGCTGCAACTCAGTGGGCCAAAGTGCCAGCTGGAGGCCGCGCGTCTCGGCATGGTGTCCGCTCCCAAAACGTGAGCTCGACCGCGGTTACGGGCGCTCCCTGGTCACCAGGGAGCGAAGTTGTTTCGCCGCCACCTCAAGGGGGTCGACGTTGCCTTCCACGCGACAGAGGATGAGGGCGCCTTCCATGGTCGCCAGAGACGTGCCGGCGAGGTCGTGGGCCTCGGCGCCGTCCATCCCGATATCAACCAACTGTTCGGCCAGAAATGCGGTCCACGAACGAAAGATGTCGCGGGCTCTTGTCATGAGTTCGTTGCCGTCGTCGGGCCAATCAACGGCGACACCCGCGATGGCGCACCCCTTGGTCGCCTTCGTCGATACCACCACGGCCCTCCACATTGAAATGAAGTGATCGAGCACTTCTAGAGGAGTGGTTCCGGTGCCCGCGCGGAGATAGGCGAGCACTCTCTCGGAGGTCAACGTCATGGCCTCTTCGGTGAGTTGCTTCTTGCCGTCGGGAAAGTGATGGTAGATGGAACCGCGGGGCGCACCGCTATCGGCGAGAACGTCGCTGAAGGAGGTCGCGTTGACGCCGTGTTCGCTGATGAGCGAGGCGGCGCTTCGAACCATGTTGGCCCGACTCTCGTTTTCCATGTGACTCCTTGACAATGACGACTGTCATAGAGTACGGTCACACGGGAGAGTATGACGAGCATCATAGAAACGGGGTAGGACATCATGCCAATGATCGACGTGTACGCGCGGCAGGGTCTCTTTGAGGATCGAGCCACTCTGGCGACGGACCTAGCCAACGCCGTCATGCGCTGGGAGAAAGTTCCCGCGATTGCGCTCTTTCGCAAGAACACCGCCGCGTTCATTCACGAGATGCCGGGCAACTGCCTTCGAAACGCCGCGGGTGACGCTAACTACGTTCGCGTTCAGGTCCTGACTCCGGTGGGCGTCTTGGACCGCGAGAAGCAACTGGGCGTCGTGGGCGAGCTCACCGACATCGTGGCTCGTGCGTCCGGTGACCCGACGGTGAGCGAACGAACCTGGGTGCTGATCACGGAGTCGCCCGAGGGAGGCTGGGGGATCGGCGGTCACGCGTTTCTGGGCAGCGAAATTGCCCAGGCGGCGCGCGACGAGATCGCGAAGACTCACCCGCCCCAATGAGGCGAGGATCGTGACCTACGCGCTTCGCTGGTTGGACGGTCCGACGAGCGGATCGGCCGCGGCCTTGTGCCAGTCGATACGCGGACAGGTGAAGCGGATGTAGAGAGCTTCGATAATGGCGTCGTAGTTCACGCGCCAGCCCGCGAAATCGCGCCAGGCGGCGTCGCGATCGCTGACCAGTGGCACGCCCGATCGTTCGAGGCGCGCCAGGACCATGTCGAACTCTTCGCGGGTGATGGCTATCTGGATCTTTTGCTTCATGTCGACCGGGTAGGGAATCTTGAAGTAGTCGGCGAGTCGACGCAGGGTGAGCCAGCCCGATCGAATGCAGAGGCCCGCCGTGGGGGAGGGCTTGACGTCGACGGCGGCCTGGAAGATGGCCGCGGCGTCGAGGACCGTGGCCGCCGAACCGATCCACGTCTGGACGGGATTGGGCGAGCGGTAGTAGTTCAAGATGACCAGGGTGGTGTGCGTCTCACCCACGTCGATGAACCACTGCTCCCACTCGCGCCAGAGTTCGTCGAGGCGATCGTAGGACTCCACGCTTTGCGCGATCTCGAGAACACCCCAGGGCGTCGCCGGAATGCCCGCTCGTACCGAGAGGCGAGACACGGAGTACTCACGGCGTTGAAACGCTTGATACAGAGTGGGAATGAAGGCGATGAGAAGCGCGAGCAGCGTCAGTCCGACGGCCGCTTCGAGGTACTCCAGCGGTGAGAGAGTGCCTCCGTGGGCCGCGGTGACCCCCAGGGTGAAGATCGAGGACCCGGAGAGGGAAAAGGCGTGGGCGAAGGTCGCAACGCCACCGGCGACGAACAGCAAGGCAAAGGCCACGAGGCTCAAGGCGAGCCACGAGGCCTGATACGTCAAGAGAACCACCGGCGGGAACATCGAGAGAATGCGGTCTCTCGTCAGGTACTCCTTGCTCGAGCGGGCCAGCCAGTTAAAGATGACTCCGACGCCCCGCGCGGTCAGACGACTAAAGGTGACGTTCGCCACTCGCGGTAGCAGAAACGTCCGAATGGCCGCATCGAGAACGACGAGTTCCAGGGCGAGTCCCGCGACACCGCAGACCACGCGGACCCACACGCTCACCGCAGAGGCCTCAACTCTGGAACGTGCTCGCGCGTCATTGCTGAAATGTCTACCATTCGTACGATTCGCCGGGTGAGACGGCGCGCTTCACACGTAATACAAGGAGTGCTGGTCACTGAGGGGAGACAACGCCCACTAAATTGGTAGGTATTCGGCACGGTCGTCGACGTCGGGGGAGTGGCGACGATCGCTAGCGCGTTCGATCAAAGGCGACATCATGGCGAGAGAATCACACCACTCAGTTCGGGCGCTCGATCACCAGATTGGGCTGTGGCCTCGCCGGCCCCAGCCCCTCGCGAACTCCCGCCTCGGCGAGGCCGCCATGAGGGGTATTCCAAACCAGGACACCCTGGAAACGATCTTTCCGCCCATCGCGGACTACGCGTTCTTGTCGGACTGCGAGAACAGCTGTCTGATCGCGCCCACCGGCGCCGTTGAGTGGTTCTGCATTCCCGAGCCCCACAGCCCGAGCGTCTTTGGCACCATCCTCGATCGAGCGGCGGGATCGTTTCGCTTGGCGCCGGTCGACAGCGCGGTGCCGGCTCACCGTCAGTACGTACCGGGGACGATGGTGCTCGCCACCACGTGGCAGACCCGCAGTGGTTGGTTAATCGTGAACGACTTTCTGGCCGTTGCACCGTGGTATCGCACGGGGGAGCGATCAAGTCACCACAAGCGCACCCCGGGAGACTTCGACGCGAAACACGTCTTGGTGCGAACCGCGACCTGCTTACACGGCAGCGTCGACATTCTGCTCAACTGTGAGCCCTCGTTCGACTATGGCCGCGTCGACGCCGAGTGGGAGTACGAAGGCAGCGCCTACCACCAAGTGAAGACCACCAACAAGGAGTTTCCTGGCCTCACGTTGACGGGCGACATGCGATTTGGCATCGAGGGCCGCGCGGTTCGCGCGCGACATCGCCTCACCGAGGGCGAGACGTCCTTTGTCGTGTTGAGTTGGTCCGACGCTCCTCCGCCGACGTCGCGAGCCGAGGTAGACACGTGTCGGGCCGAGACCAGTCGCTTCTGGCGCGACTGGATCGACGGTGGGCGCTTTCCCGATCATCCGTGGCGAGAGTTTCTCCAGCGCAGCGCGCTCACCTTGAAGGGGCTGACCTACGCGCCGACGGGGGCGCTGCTGGCGGCGCCGACGACCTCCCTGCCGGAGGCCCTCGGCGGCGGCCGGAACTGGGACTATCGCTACACCTGGGTGCGTGACTCCGCTTTCACGCTGCGGTCGTTGCACGCGCTCGGATTTGATACGGAGGCCGACGACTTCTTGGCCTTTCTGGGCGACGTCCTCGAGCCGCCGGGCGGCGTCATGTCCGGACACAAGAGGCTACGCGCCAACCTTCAAGTGCTCTATCCGGTGGATGGCGACGAGATTCCCACCGAGTTGGAGCTCGATCACCTGACCGGCTACGGGGGAAGCCGTCCCGTGCGTACCGGGAACGCGGCGTACAACCAGATCCAGTTCGACATCTTGGGCGCCATCGTGGACTGCGTCTTTGAACACACGCGCACGCGCGACTCGCTGAGCGAGCGTTCGTGGCGGATCGTGGTCCAGGCGGTCGAGACGGCGCTTGGATGTTGGAAGGAGCCCGATCGGGGCATCTGGGAAGTTCGAGGCGAGCCCCAGCACTTCACGTTCTCCAAGGTGATGTGCTGGGTGGCGGCCGATCGCGGCGCGCGCTTGGCCGCTCTTCGTGGTGAACGAGACCGGGCCGACTCGTGGTGGGCCGCGGCCCAGGAGATTCACGCCGATATCTGTGAGAAGGGAGTTGGCGACCAAGGGGTCTTTACTCAGTTCTACGGGTCGAACGAACTGGACGCCTCCTTGTTGTTGCTACCGCTGATGGGGTTCCTCCCGGCTCAAGACGAGCGCATGCGAAAGACCGTTCTCTCCATCGCTGACGAGCTGAGTGACGGCGCCTTCGTCTATCGCTATCGCACCCAGACGACCGACGACGGCATGTGGGGCGAGAACGAGGGAACCTTCACGGTCTGTTCGTTTTGGCTGGTGTCCGCACTGGTCGAGATCGGCGAGCTGGAACGTGCGCGAACTCACTGTGAGAAATTGGTTGGTTCGGCCAGTGCGCTCGGACTCTTCGGCGAAGAGTTGGACCCTAAGACGGCTCGTCATCTCGGAAACTTTCCTCAAGCGTTGACGCACCTGTCCCTTATCAACGCCGTCTTGCACGTTATTGAAGCCGATCAGCGCGCAAACGAAGCGCTGATCGGTCAGGCCGGGTCGCCGAGTTGGTGGAACGCGGCCGGAAAAGACGATCGCAGCACTACCATTGCCTGACGGGCGGCGTACCGCTCCTCGCATCACGTTGCACGGCTCTCACAACGCCGTCTGAGAGCCACTAGGTTTTCGATCAGGTAGAAACCATGGTGGAACAAGCCAGGCAACAGGCGGAGTCGGTCGCGGTCAAGGGTCGCTCGCGTCCTCGTGACACGACGAAGGCACAGCTGGTGGTAGTGGCCAATCGACTACCCGTGCACCACTTCACTAGCAACGGGAGCGACGAGTGGCTCCCGAGCCCCGGTGGTCTGGTGTCCGCGTTGACGGCGGTGCTGCAAAACCGAAACGGCCTGTGGATCGGCTGGCCGGGAACGACCGACGCCGGGAACGTTCCCCAGACCTACGAGGGAATACGTCTTAAAGCGGTCAACATCACCGAAGACGAGTATGAGAACTTCTACTTGGGATTCTCCAACGCCACGCTCTGGCCGCTCTATCACGACGCGATTCGGGCCCCGACGTTTCACCGTCACTGGTGGCAGGCCTACGTCAAGGTGAACATGCGCTTCGCCCAGGCCGTGGCCGACAGCGTGGCGCCGAACGGGACCGTGTGGATTCACGACTACCAGCTGCAACTCGTGCCGCGAATGCTGCGGGAACTTCGCCCCGACGTGCGCATCGGGTTTTTCCTGCACATACCGTTTCCCCCGATCGAACTGTTCATGCAGTTGCCCTGGCGACGCGACATCTTGGCCGGACTGCTCGGAGCGGACCTCATTGGCTTTCAGGTCCCCCAGGCGGCGTCGAACTTCTCGCGCATGGCGCGGCGCCAGTCGTCGGCCACCGGCACGGACTCGCTGCTCGACTTCGAGGGACGTTCCATTCGCGTCGGCGCCTTTCCCATCTCGGTTGACTGTGATCAGATCGTCAAACTCGCGCACGATCCCGCCATCCGTGCTCGCTCGGCTGAGATACGCAAGGACCTCGGCGAGCCCGAAGTGGTGCTGCTGGGCGTCGATCGCCTTGACTACACCAAGGGAATTCAACAGCGCATCAAGGCCGTGTCGGAGATGTTCCAGGACGGTTCGCTCACGCCCGGTAAGGACGTCATGGTCCAGGTGGCCGTTCCCAGTCGCGAGACGGACGCCCACTACGAGCGCGAGCGTCACAATCTGGAACAAGCGGTCAGCGAAATGAACGGTGAGCACGGACAGGTCGGAAACCCCGTCATTCACTATCTCCACCAGAACCTGCCCTTCGCCGAACTGGTGGCGCTCTATCTGGCCGCGGACGTCATGATCGTCACCCCGTTTCGCGACGGCATGAACCTGGTGGCGAAGGAGTACGTCATGTGTCGAAGCGACCTCACCGGTCGGTTGGTCCTGAGCGAGTTCGCCGGCGCCGCGGCCGAGTTGCGCGGGGCGTTCATGGTGAACCCCCACGACCTCGAGGGCGTCAAAGAAGCGATCCGCATGGCGGTCAACGCGGGTCCCAAAGAGGCTCGCGACCGCATGTCTCGTATGCGACGAAAGACCTACCGCCGCGACGTGTACGACTGGGCGGAGTCGTTCTTAGTGGCCCTGCAACAGACGGGTAGGTGAGTTACGCCTCGTCGATGAGATCGGCGATGGAGTCCACGATGCGAGAGGGTTGATAGGCGTAGCGCCCCACGTCCTCTCGTTGCGCGACGCCCGAGAGCACGAGAACGGTCTCGACGCCCGCCTCGACGCCGGCGCGAATGTCGGTGTCCATGCGGTCGCCCACCATGACGGTCGACTTTGAGTGAGCGCCGAGAATATTGAGAGCGTCGCGAATCATCACCGAGTTGGGCTTGCCGACAAAGTACGGCCTCACGTTGGTGACGCTTTGGATTAAGGCCGCCAAGGCCCCCGAACCGGGGAGGAGTCCCTCGGGGGAGGTGCCGAAGGTCTCGGGATTCGTCACGACGAACGAGCATCCGCGCTCGACCAAGCGAATCGCGGTGGTGATGTCTTCGAAGTTGTACGTCCAGGTCTCGCCGAGGACGACGTAGTCGGGATTCTGGCTATCTTCGACGTAGCCCACGTCACTCAATGCGTCGTGAATGGCGGCTTCGCCGATCACAAATGCTCGGCCCTTGGGGCGCTGGCCGTGGAGAAACTGCGCCGTGGCGAGAGAGGAGGTCCAGAGTTCTTCTCTTTTGACGCTGACCCCGAGGCGGGCCAACGTGTCATGTATCTCACTCGGCGTGAAGAGGGCGTTGTTGGTGAGGACGAGGAATCCTTTGTCTTTCGAGCGAAGTCGCTCAAGAAAGACGTCCGCTCCCTTCACCATGTGGCCGTGATTGATCAGCACGCCGTCCATGTCGCAGAGCCAGTGGTGAGCGGAACTCAGCTTGTCCATGCTTCCAGTATGACCGCATCGCCGCGAACGGCGTGAGTGCAGAAAAGAACATCCGCCGTTCGCGACCCACTTCTACGTGGATCACGGACGCCGGATGTTCAGTTACCTGATAGGCGACTCAGTAGAACTAGTGGCGACCTCGGGCGAAGGCACCGTGGCGATCGAAGCCACCGTGGTGGTGACCGAACCCGTTACCACCGAATTGGTTATTGGAACTGGGTGTCTGCGGGGTGGGGTCGGTCATAGGGGCGAAGACGACCACCACGACAGCATCGAGGGAGGTCGTATTGGTGTCAATCGTGCCGAGCGCGATGATGTGCGCTCCCGCGACGACGTCACTGATCGAACCTGCACTGCGACCATCGAAGTATTGGGTCGTACCGAGAACAACGGTGCGCGCAAACCCTTCGAAGTCGTTCACGACCACGTTGTTGCCGGTGACAGAACTCACCACACCAGCCACGGCGGTCAGGCAGATCGAGACGTTCAACGCGGTGGTGGCCGCCGAGGAGTTCACTTCAACACTGACCTTTTCTCCAATAGCTAAGTTCGAGGCACTCAAGGTGTACGGACCGTCCTTGAAGGTCGTGTTGGTGGTGAACGTAAAGAGGGTGGGGGTGCCACCGTTACTCTGCACGGTCACGCTGGAACTGGTGAACGCGGTAACCGAGCCTCGGATGACTTCGGTCGTGCCTTGTGAGCCAATCTTGACCGTGACGGCGTCGAGCGTCGTACCGTTCGGGTCGACAGTTCCCGAGGCCACGATCTTTGTGCCCATCACGATGTCGCTCAGGGTCCCGCCGCTGTAGGTCGTCCCCGTGCCGACGAGAATCGTCCGCGTGAACCCTTGGGGGTCACGAATGAGAATGGTGTCACCACTCACCGACGTCACGGTGCCAAAGAGCATGGCTAACTCGATGTTGATCGCCGTCACCGTGGTCGGCGCCGACGAGGACACCTGAAGTTCTACCCGGTCTCCCATGACGAGGGAGGAGGCCGACGTTGGGGCGCCGCCCTCGGTGTACGTGGCGGTCGGGCTAATCGTGAACGTGGTGGTCGTTCCGTTCCACAGGTCCACCGTGAGGGTTCCGGAGGTCACCGCTGTTACGTAACCGCCTTCGCCGCCGTGTGAATAGTTAAAAGGTGAGATCCGGCCGCTGGCACAGTTGCCGTCGCTGCCGTTGTCGTGGTGCATGGAGGCCGACGCGAGGCCCGCGCTCCCCACCACTAGCGCCATTCCCAACGCCAGCGTGGTGACCGAACGACTCAGTACCTTCATTGTTTTCTGCATAACTCTCCTCTGGTCCAGTTGATGCGTGACGATGATGATCCCTTGGCCCCAGTCTTCCAATGGATCCTGTGAAACGAATGTGAGAGGTCTGTGAAGGCACTTATGAACGTCGCCAAAAAGCGAATCTTCATATTGTGACAATGAGTAACTCTCACATTCGACGCGGTCTCCACGGAGTGGATGACGAGAAGAGGCCTCGTGGTGACGGCGTTGTGATGACGGCATCCGCTGACGTCGAAATAGAACGGATCGATCCAGATCCGACACGTGATCGTCGGCAACGACGGGTGATGCTTGGCCGTTACCCCTCTCTCTTGCTACCCGTAATGTGAGTGCCATATTCCAAGAGAGATGAGGTCACGATGCCCGCGGTTACTCCTGAGAAGTGGACGGAACTCGCGCACTTTGACGCGATTGATACTGCCAGTGCCGAGCGACCCGTGAGGTCGGTCACCACGGCGCCGCGCGGCTTAGAGGGCGAGGGATTCCCCGTTCGCCGCGCCTTCGCCGGACTCTCGATGAGGGACCTGGACCCGTTTGTCCACATGGACCAGATGGGCGAAGTGGAGTACGCCCCCGGCGAGCCCAAAGGTACTCCCTGGCATCCCCATCGAGGATTTGAAACGGTCACGTACATGATCGACGGCCGGTTCCAGCACCAGGACTCTCAAGGCGGGGGCGGGCTCATCGAGAACGGAGCGACACAGTGGATGACGGCGGGTAAAGGCATCTTGCACATCGAAACGCCCCCGGAAGAACTTGTCGTCACCGGTGGGCTTTTCCACGGCATTCAACTGTGGGTCAACCTGCCCGCGAAAGAGAAGATGATTCCTCCCGCGTACCAGGGCCTCGAGGCCAACGATGTGGTGTTCGTCTCTCCGATCAACGGTGAGTCTCTCGTTCGCATTATCGCGGGCAACATCGCCGGCCACCGTGGTCCTGGCTCCACGCACACACCGATGGCCATGACCCACGTGTCCGTGGCACCGGGGGCACAACTCGACCTTCCCTGGGACCCGACGTTCAACGCTCTCGTGTACGTCTTGGCCGGCACGGGCTACGTGGGCAGTGAGCGTCGGCCCGTTCAGATGGGCCAACTAGCGGCCTTCGGCCCCGGGGAGTGGCTGCGGATCGGGGCGGACGACCGTCAAGACTCTCGGACCGTCCACTTCGAGTGCCTGGTTCTCGGGGGCAAGCCCATTGGCGAACACGTGGAGCACTATGGGCCGTTCGTGATGAACACGCGCTCGGAGATCGTCCAAGCCCTCGAAGACTTCGAGGCCGGTCGTCTAGGCGTCGTGCCGCCGAACGCCCTTATGCCTCACGTGCCCGACCCCAACCCCGTCCGCGCGGAGCACACCGGCATCTAACTCATCTCCCTACACTTCGTGTCGATAGCTAGAAGTTGACACGAGGGCGGAGGCGAGATGAAAGCCATTCGGGAGGACCTGCGCGAAATATTTCGGCCCGGGGCGACGTCGCCACACGGCCCGGTGGCGCCGCTACTCATCACCATGACGTTCGTCACCGGTCTCGTGGACGCCTTCAGTTACCTCGAGCTCGGCCACGTCTTTGTGGCGAACATGACGGGCAACGTCCTCTTTCTGGCCTTCGCTATTGCTGGTGCCCACGGGCTCTCCATGTCAGCCTCGCTCGTTGCCCTGGGCGCGTTTCTCCTGGGAGCCACGTGCGGAGGAAGAATACACACGATGATGAACAACCACCGAGCCAAGTTGTTCACCGCCTCGGTGGCTGTTCACGCCTGTCTCTTTCTCGTTGCCCTGGTGGTGGTGCTCGTGAGTGCCACTCCGCTCGCGGGGATACCCCGGTACACGCTGATCGTCACCATGGCCATTGGCATGGGGATACAAAACGCCGCCTCTCGAAAACTGGCGGTGCCCGACTTCACGACGACGGTGCTCACGATGACGATCGTGGGTCTGGGCTCCGATTCCCGGCTGGCGGGGGGAAGTGGCTCCAAGGGCACGAGGAGACTGATGGCGATAGTCACGATGTTTCTAGGCGCCCTCACCGGAGCGCTGTTCGTCGTGCACGTCGCGAACTTTTGCCCCGTCCTTTTCGCCTTCGTTATCGTGAGCGCGGTGGCCCTGTCGAGTCGGGCTCTTGCGCGGCTCCACCCCGAGTGGGAGTAAACCACCGCGGACCTAAAGGTCGCCGCACCCGCCGAGTGCGAAAAAAAGTGAGTTCGGCCTAGTCTGGGGCCAACACAGAGTGAAGGTGGAAAGGCCCGTTATGGACGACGAGACGATACTGCAACGGATCGAAAACCTCTCAGTTGAGGAACAAGCACTCGAGGAGTCACATCACGGCGAACCGTTGAGCGAGGAGAAGCTCGCGCGCCTAAAGGCCGTTGAAGTTCAACTCGACCAGTGCTACGACCTCTTACGTCAACGACGAGCTCGCAGAACGGCTGGACTCAATCCCGACGACGCGTCGGTTCGCGCCGAGGGCGTTGTTGAGAACTACCTTCAATAGGTCATGACGTTCGCGAGGGATGTTGGCGGTAGGGGAGTCGCGTGAACTTAGAGCTCGACGATCGTGCGTTCCTCATCACCGGCGGTACGGACGGCCTCGGATTGGGGCTGGCTCAGAAGCTGCTCGATGAGGGAGCGCGCGTCGCACTCTGTGGGCGCGACGACGAGCGTCTGGCTCGTGCGCAAGAGCTGTTGGGTCCGGCCGCCCTCTGCTTTCAGGCCGACGTGACGAGCGCCAGCGAACTCGACAGTTTCATTGACGCCACGATGTCGCGCTTCGGGCGTCTTGACGGAGCGGTGAATAACGCCGGTAAGAGCGCCGCCACGTCGATCGCCGGCTCGAGCGACGAGGCGTGGCGTGAGGACTATGAGCTGAAGGTCATTGCCGCGCTACACGTCTCGCGTCGAGTCCTTGATGCCCTGGAGGTCACCCAAGGATCCATCCTCAACGTCCTGGCCATCATGGCCCGCACGCCGGGAGGCGGTTCTACTCCGACGGCCGCGTCGCGGGCAGCGGGGTTGGCTTTAACGAAGGCCTTGGCCAGCGAGGTGGGTCCTCGAGGGATCCGCGTCAACGCCCTTCTGATCGGGTTGATCGAGTCGGGCCAGTGGGTCCGTCGCGCGCAAGAAGCCCAGATGGATCTCAGCGAGTTCTACGCGCAGATGGCGCGCAACTCGAACATTCCCTTAGGAAGACTGGGAAGGACAGAGGAGTTTGCCGACGTAGCCGCGTTCCTGCTCTCGACACGGGCGAGTTACCTCACGGGCGTTGGTATCAGCATTGATGGAGGGCTCTCCCCGGTCATCTAGTCCGCTCTCCCCCAGAGGGCGCGTTCACTGCGCTTGTCGCAACCCTGTTACTTTAGAAACACCATGGCGCCACCGTCTGAGTCTTTGGCACTTTCTCTCGAACACGTTTCGGTTCAGTTTGGTGGTCTTCGCGCCCTCAACGACGTCTCCTTCACGGTCTCGACCGGCGAGATTGTGGGAATGATCGGGCCTAACGGCGCGGGTAAGACCACGGCCTTTAACGTCGCCTGCGGATTCGTGAAGCCCACGTCCGGTCATGTGCGCTTCCCGAATCGAGAGCGAACGAATCTCCATCCCAATCAACTGGCGCGCGAGGGCGTGGCGAGAACCCTTCAAGGGGTCGGGCTCTTTCCGCACTGCAGCGTGCTCGAAAACGTGATGGCCGGGGGACAGGTCCGCGCCAACGGTGGCTTCTTCACCAGCTTCTTCGCGCTGCCCCGCGGCGTGCGATCCGAACGTGAGCTTCGAAGCGACGCGCTCGCGATGCTGGAGCGATTGGGCATCGCCTCCATGGCGTCGCGTCTTCCCTCGGCCATCCCCTACGGCGTCGCCAAGAAGGTGTCGGTGGCGCGGGCACTGATGTGCGACCCCACGTTGCTCCTCCTCGATGAACCAGCGTCCGGTCTTGACGAGGCGGAACTTAGCGACTTCGCGGCGCTGATCCTCGATCTGCGCTCGTCGATGGGAGTGCTTCTGGTGGAACACGACATGGAGTTCGTCATGCCGCTCGTCGATCGCTTGGTCGTGCTCGACTTCGGCGAGGTGATCGCGTCGGGCTCGCCGAGCGACGTACGGGACAACGAAGCAGTCGTGGCGGCCTATCTCGGAGTCGATGAGTGATTGAAATCGACGAGCTCATCGTCTCCTACGGCGCCGTCCAGGCGCTTCGTGGCGTGTCCTTTCGTGCCGAAACGGGCAAGATCACGGCTGTGCTCGGGGCCAACGGCGCCGGGAAGACCACCCTCTTGCGCACGATCAGCGGGCTCAAGGAGCCGGCGAGTGGGACTATATATTTTGACGAAATTTCGCTCGCCCACACGAAGCCGGAGAACATTGCGCGCCTGGGCGTCGGGCACGTCCCCGAAGGTCGCGGGGTCATCAGTGAGTTCACCGTCGAGGAGAATCTACGCCTCGGGGCAATGACGGCCAAGGTTGACCTGGCCAAGGGACTCACCGAGCAGTACGAACTCTTCCCGGTACTGGGAGAGCGCCGTAAGCAGCACGCCGCCAAGTTGTCGGGTGGCGAGCGTCAGATGCTGGCCATGGCTCGCGCGCTCATCGCACAGCCGTCGGTACTCCTCCTGGACGAACCCTCGCTCGGTCTGGCGCCACTCGTCACGGCGCAGTTGATGCACACGATTCGCGAGCTCTGCAACTCGAAGAATCTCACCGTGATCTTGGTGGAGCAGAACGCCTCGTCGGCCTTGAGAATCGCGGACCACGCGGTAATCCTCTATTTGGGGCGGGTCGTGGCGAACGACACGGCGGTGACCGTGGTGGCCGATGAGAATCTCCGTCAGTACTACCTCGGGGTGGTGGAGTAATGGACGCCTTCTTGACTTCGAGAATCATGACCGACATCTTCGAAGGCCTGACCAACGGAATGATCTACGGACTGGTCGCGTTGAGCCTCGTACTCATCTGGCGCTCCACAGGAATCTTGAATTTCGCTCAAGGCGCGATGGCCATGTTTTCGACCTACTTGGGAATGATTGTCTTCGCCCACGACCTGAGTTACTGGCCGCTCGTGGCTATCGCCGTGGTCGCGGGCTTCGCTCTCGGGGGTACTACCGAGCGGGTGCTCGTTCGCCACCTCTACGGAAAACCGGAGATCAATCCGATCGTGGTAATGGTCGGTTTTCTCATCGTTTTAGAAGCAGTGGCGGCGGCGATCTGGTCGAGCGAGCCCAGAGGGATCCCGAATCCCTTTTCACCGATTGACTGGCAACTGGGGGGCAAGCCCGTGGCGTTGTCCGCCTTTAGCGTTTACGAGATTGGAACAGCGCTCGTCGTCATGACGGCGATTGCGGTGCTCTTTCGATTTACGAAGTTGGGTCTACAACTTCGCGCTGCCGCCCTGGCCCCCGAAGTCTCACGATTGCTGGGGGTGCGGGTGAGTCGGATGCTCACTCTCGGTTGGATTCTCTCGACCGGCGTAGGCACCATTGCCGCCGTTCTCGTGGCGTCCAACTTCTTTAGCGGTCTCAATCCTCAACTCATGGACAGCATCTTCGCCTTTGGCTTCATCGCTGCCGCCATCGGAGGGCTCGACAGCCCAGTGGGAGCGGTCGTGGCGGCCGTCGTTATGGGTATCGCGTTGCAGTTCGTCGGCGACTACATCAACTCAAACGCGATTATCCTCACGGCGCTGATCATTTTGATCGTGTCGTTGATGGTGCGTCCAAGCGGCGTCTTCACCAGGAATACAGCGAGACGCGTTTGATGTCCTGGTCTCCTATGCGATCACGAGGCGCGATCACGGCCGTGCTGGTAGCCGTCGACATCGTGGCGACGTTCTTTGCCACGTCCACGACCCGTGATGCGATTGCGTTCTCCCTCGCGTTAGCCGTTGCCATTGTCTGTCTGTCGATCATGAGCGTGCGCAACATTCGACTGACTCATCCGGTCGCGGCTCGGGCCGCTACCTCTCTCGTGATGGTCGACGTGCTGGTCGTGGCGACCTACTTCTTTCCCTCCTACACCAACTACAACTTGGCCATCGGCGCGGCCATGGCGATTGTGTTGCTGGGGCTGTCGTTCTTGACGGGCGCCTCGGGCCAGATCTCCTTAGGCAACGCGGGGTTCATGGGTGTTGGTGCGCTCGCCGTGGCCATTTGGGCGAATCATCACCCCACCACGCCCATCGTCGCGGTTTTATTGATCGCGGTCGTCTGCGGGGCGTTGGTAGGACTGCTCTTAGGGCTGCCGGCGACGCGTCTTCGCGGTCCGTACCTCGCGGGCATGACCTTGGCGTTCGCGG
The DNA here is from genome assembly GCA_963849705.1 of uncultured Acidimicrobiaceae bacterium. GTDB lineage: Bacteria > Actinomycetota > Acidimicrobiia > Acidimicrobiales > RAAP-2 > RAAP-2. Next base: position 66,163 of record CAWKII010000004.1, read on the forward strand.
TGGCCTTCACCGCGATCGTCAACTCCTTTACGTCCTGGACGGGAGGTGACGCGGGACTGCAACTTCCCACGGCAGTTGATCCACCCCACTGGCTCGTGCATTTTTTCTCCGCTCAGACGTCCACGCTGACGGTGAGTTCTATGTGGCTGGCCGACATCACGATCGTCGCCACCGGCATCGCGTTCTTCTTTATGGCGAATCTTTTCGCCAGTCGACTTGGTCGGTCGATGCGTCTGGTTCGCGACAACGAGGTGGCGGCCGAGCTGGTCGGCGTGTCGCTGCCTCGGGCTCGGGTCATTGCTTTCGTCGTCTCCTCGGCCTACGCGGCCCTCGGCGGTGGACTGTGGACGCTCATCAATAATTCGGTGTCACCGCCAACGTTTTCGTTGGCCCTGTCGATAACGATCCTCTCCCTGGTCGTCATTGGCGGCATTGGTACCTTGCAGGGCGCCATTATCGGTGGAGTCATCTACGCCTGGTCGACCAACGTCATTACCTGGTTCACCGCACATGCCGGCATCAGCTCTTCGGGCAATCTGGCGAGCCAGTTACCGGGCATTGTGTTCGGTGGACTACTGGTTTTGACCATGCTCTTTGCCCCGATGGGACTTACGGGAGCGTATCGACGCGTGCAACTTCGTCTGCGCGCAAAAAAGGCGGCCTGACTTGCAATGGGGTGGTGGGCCACCTACAGTGCCCAACCAGGAAATACTTTCAATGGGGGAAAATCATATGAAAAAATTGAACATGCGGCGTCTCACGTCTGCCGGAGCAGCGCTCATGCTGTGTACGGGACTGGTGGCTGCCGGAAGTTCTATTGCCAACAACGCCGGAGCCGCGACCAAGGTTCCTGGTGTGACGTCGACGCAGATCACCATTGGCGCCACCGTACCGTTGACGGGCATTGCGGCGTCCGGCTACGACGAGGTCGCGAATGCCGCGGGGGCAGTCTTCAAGTGGGTGAATGCCCACGGCGGCGTGAACGGCCGCAAGATCAAGTACGTCTTGAAGGACGACTGCTACGGTACGCCAGGTTTTGGCTGCACCGGCAACCCCAGCACGGTTGCTCAGACGCACGCCCTACTGTCGATTCCGGTCTTCGCCACCGTCGGATCGCTCGGCACCCCCACGCAGGACTCGGTGCGTTCCCTGCTCAAGGCCAACAAAGTTCCTCAGCTCTTCGTGAACTCGGGATCCCAGGACTGGAACAACCCCGGTACGTACCCCGGTCTCTACGGTTGGCAGCCGAGCTACAACGAAGAGAGCAAGATCTTCGGTAAGTACATCAACGCCACTTACCCGGGAGCGAACGTCTGCTTCCTCGGTCAGGGCGACGACTTTGGTACCGATGGTTTGGCCGGTCTCGTCGCCGGTGGCGTCTCGCCAACGGTCGAGGATCTCTACAGCGTCGACGCGTTGGTCGCGACGTCGGGCACGTCCATAGCGCCCTACATCTCAGCTTTCCAGAGTGCCAAGTGCACGGTGGTGGTGCTGGACTCGATTCCCGGCGCGACAGAGGCCGCGCTCGGCGCGGCACTTCAGTTGAGCTACTCGCCCCACTGGGTCATCTCCAGCGTCGGTTCGGACCCCGTCACCATTGAGTCGGCTTTCGCCGGGAAGATTCCGATCGACCCCGAAGTGGGCGCGACCTCTTTTAGCTTCCTACCCACACCAGGTAGCAGTAGCCCGTGGATCCCCTGGATGCGTAAGGTCCTCGGGGCCGACGCGTCGCAGATTCCTACGGTTGCTGGTACTCCCTACACCTCCGCCTCGCCGTTGGACGGCGACATGGAGTACGGCATTGGTTGGGGCGTGGCCTTCGTCGAAGCGTTGAAGGACGCCGGGCGAAACTTCACGCGAGCGAGCTTCTTGAAGGTTCTCGACACGACCACCTTCACCCAGACTCCGGCGTTGTTGCCGCTGCAGTACTCGAGCACCGAGCACCAGGGCCTTAACGGTGGCTACCTCACGACGGTCACCAGCGCGACCTCAGTGTCGCCGATTACCGGCACGATCTACCAGACCGACAGCACGTCGGGTGGACCGATCACCGTCGCGACCAAGAAGAGCAGCGGTATTCCCGCCTGGCTGAAGTAGTCCCTCGCAACTTCCCCGGTGGGTGGTTCCTTTCGGAGCCGCCCACCGGGGAGTTTTTTTAGGCGATCGTCATCGCGCGAATCAGACGGCGCACCTCGGCGACGACGTCAGAGGCTGACGAGTACGGGTTCAAGTGACTGCCCGCCCGGCCGTGCAGGTGCGCGGCCAGCGCCGCTGCCTCGAAGGGATCGTGGCCTCGGGCGATGGTCGCGGCGAGGAGCCCGGCCAGTACGTCGCCCGTTCCGGCCGTCGCTAGCGCCGAGGTCCCCGACGTCACCACGCGAAGGGCGCCCGAAGGATGGGCGATGATGGTTCGCGGGCCTTTCAACAACACCACGCAGCCCGTGTCGTGCGCCAGGACCCGAACCGCACTCAAGCGGTCGGACCCTAGAGGCGAGCCCGTTAAACGCTCGAACTCTCCCTCGTGCGGCGTGAGAACCCAAGTGCCGTCACGCGGTGAGAGGTCGTCGATGAGCGAGCGGTCCAGTCCGTCGGCGTCGAGCACGACGGGGCAGGGAGCGTTGCCCAGACGATCGCGCAGCCAGGACGCTGCTTCGGGTCCGAGACCCGGTCCCGCCACCACGGCGCGACTGCGTGAGTCGATCCGCGGATCGGCCGAGTGAACGACCTCGGGAGGAAGGGCCACCGACGAAGCGACCTCGCCACGGCTCTCAAAGCGAATCATCGAGGCGCCCCCGGCGAGTGCTCCGCGCAGCACCAGTTCGGCCGCGCCGGGCATCAGCGTCGACCCCACGAAGGCCTGCACGGCGTGCTTCCACTTGTGATCACTGACGCCGAAGCGCACCAACGTCGAGAGGTCGCTGTCGTCCACGAGCCCGTCGCGGAACGTCGTCACGATGTTGAGACCAGCGAAGTACAACTCTCCGCAGAGATCGGCGGCCGGTCCCGTGAAGTGAGCCGGCTTGAACGCCCCGAGGGCCACGGTGGCGCTCGCCCCGAACGGCGAGCCCAGCAGATCGCCGGAGTCGGCGTCGACGCCGGAGGGAAGGTCGACCGCGAGAACGAGGGTGTCGCTCGACACGTTGGGCGCCACGTAGGGACGCGAACAGCCGAGTCCGAAGGCCGCGTCGATGACGAGGTCGTAGCCGTCGAGTACTTCTGGTGGGCTGTTCCACGCGATGATCTCGACGAACGCCCCACGACTGCGAAGCCGCGCGCCGGCGATGCGACCATCGGCACCGTTGAGACCAGGACCCACCACGACGCCCACTCGTCGGCCGTAGCAACCGCGTAACATTCGCTGAGCGTGGAGGGCGACCTGCGTGCCCGCGGCCGCAACAAGTGCGTCACTACCCCGCAGCGACACGGCCGTGGCGTCGGCGTCGCGCATGGCCTCGGTCGTCAAGAGTGGAATCACGCGCCCTCCCGAAGTGGGCTGACCGCGTTCGGTGGCGGTGACGACATGCTACCTAGTCCCGTTGATGGTGGAAGAGTGGCGAGGCTATGCGACAACGCTGGCGCAGTGCAGACACTTCGTCGCGGCGGCGGGAAGGTCGCTGGAGAGGCACTCGGGGCACGTCTTGGTGGGAGGGGGCGGTGTCGGTGCGGCGAAGACGGTCGTCCCCTGCTTGGCCATGTAGGTGCGATAGGGGACAACCAGCACGAGGTAGACCACCGACATGAAGATGACGAAGTACACGATGGCCGAGATGAACGCACCGAGATTCACGAACTGACCGTGAATGGTCCAACCCAGACCGGGAGACGATGAGGAATTCCCGACGAGGCCGTTGATGAGAGGCGTAATCACGTTGCCGGTGAACGCGGAGATCAAGGTGCTGAAGGCCAGGGCCACGACGAGGCCGACGGCGATGATAATAAGGTCCCCGCGGAGGAGAAAGTTCTTGAACCCGCTGAGCATGATGTCTCCTTTGTCTCGACCACTTGACCCTAGCCAGTGCGCGTCGGGGTAGTCGAATTGAAGGAGTCGCTCCTAGCGCACGATTAAGAGTGCGGGGCGAAGCGAAGATACACCAGGGCCACCGCCAGAGCCACGCTCGCCCAACAGAGGGAGCGCAAGGCCCGCTCCAGCGGCGCGAGTATGGTGCGATCCGTGATGGACACGACCGAGCCGTCAGTGAAGACCTGTCGCCCTTCGACGGAGCTGGTGCGACGGCGAAGGTCTCGAGCGGGAGTGGAGAGTTGGCGCTGGGTCTGGGAGATGAGCGCCGCAAAAACACCCGCTAACAGTGAGGAGACGCTCAGGTTTCCGTGCTGGGCGAAGTATGAGGTGAGAAGCGGAAAGGATCCCCAACTAAGGGCGAAGGCGAGGTCTGAGTGGAAACGGCCGTTAAAGAGTTCCAGGTTGTACGCCAGCGCCATCGCCACTCCCACCACGATGAAGATCAGCAAATACGGAGTGACCAGAACGACACCGACGATACCGAGGGCCACGGCCCCGCCGAGTCCGACGACAGCGGCCTCGGTGAGATGTCGTGAGGAGATCGCGGTGGAGAGAGGTCGTCCCTGAAGTTCGTCGAGGGCGTGGGCACCGACACCGACGGCCAAAAAGAAGGCGAGGACCGTGACACCCAGACGCAGCGCGTTCACCGGGCCGACGAGACACCCTCCGATAACGACAAACGAGAGGTGTAACAAGGTGTACGGGGGATGAAGGAGCGTCCACCAGTCGCGCGCGGCCGAGGTCTTGAGGTACTTGGGCTGGGCGTAGAACGCCGGCGCCTGAGTGGTCTTCTTGGGTGTGGGTTTAAACATCGTCACGAGTCGTGATACCCCCACATCACCAGACCACCGCCCAGACTCATGGACCGATACTCGACGTGGTTGAGCCCGGCGTGGCGCCAGGCCGCGGTCGTCCACTCAATCGGATAGGACTTGTAGTGCGCGGAGATGCTCGGACCCAAGAATCGGCCCACGTCCCACCAGCCCTTGCCGCCCAAGAGGTAACCGGCCACGGGCAGAATGGCGCGGGTGTAGAACCACCACGCCGCGTGTGGCATCGGGCCCGAGGGCACCGCAAACTCGAGGTTGGCGACGACGCCCCCCGATTTCACCACGCGGGCGAGTTCCACGAGGGTGGCCTGCGGGTCCTCGACGTAACGGAGTAAATAGGTGAAGGTCAGTGCGTCGAAGGTACCGTCTGCGAACGGTAACTGCTCTCCTCTTGCGAGCACCAGAGCGACTCGCTCACGCAGGCCCGCGCGATCAACGTTGATCTGGCCCATCCGAATCATCTCTTCGCTGAGATCGACACCCACGATCGTTGCCGAGGTGCGCTTGGCCAGAGCTCGGGTGACGCCCGCGGGCCCGCACGCCACATCCAAGATCAACGCGGGCTTCGAATCAGCGACGCGATGCACCATGGCTCGACGCCACCGTCGATCTTGGCCAAAAGAAAGAAGCCAGGCGAGAAGGTCGTAGCGCGTGGGCAGGGGAGCAAAGAGACGCCGGGAGAAATCATTGGGAGTTGCTCGCGACGCGGAGATGTCTCGACGTTTCAGCACGAAGAAGGCCCTACCCGAAGAAGAGAGACGCGAACGACAGGTGCGTACCGTTTCTGGTTACTACGTGAGCCACTCGTACCCCCACTGGTCGAAACGACACCGGCGATCACCCGCGTCACGCGCGACTGGGCCAGCCCTGACGCTTCGACCCTATCGCCCGCGCGCCCTCGCCGCGGTGGTCAGCTCCCCGACGTCGATCACTCGTTGGTCACTCCGTTCGCGTCGTAGCGGGTCTCCGCAGGATGAGAACTAGGCTGCGAACGAGGTCCCGCTGTGGTGACTGACGCGCTAATCCAGAACCTGTTAAGCGTCCACGGGTTGCGAGGAGCGCATGCACATATCACCTTCGGTGTCGATGCTCCTGCTCACCGCGACGGGCGAGCGCCGTGGTTGCTAATCGTCTCGCGGACATCTTTTCTCTGCTGGAAAAGTACGGTCACGACCTTCCGGCGCGACGATCGCTCTGCCTCGTCGCCGCCGAGATCACGGAACTCGACGGGGCCAGCATCGCTCTCACGTCGTCGGGCGGTGACATGACAGTTCTAAGCGCCAGTGACGGCGTCGCGCAGTCTCTCATGGATCTGGAAATCACTTTCGGCGAAGGCCCCGGAACGAACGCCACGCGAACCGATGGGGCGGTGAGTGAGGCGGACCTCTTCGGGGCGGCTCCTCGGCGCTGGCCCCTCTTCTCGCCCGGAGCACTGGAACTAGGGGTCCGGGCCGTGTATGGCTTTCCCGTTCGGGTGGGAGCGATTCGATTCGGCGCCCTCAGTCTGTACCGCCGGAGCGTCGGCCCTCTTAGCTCGGTCCAAGCTCTGGACGGTTACCTGATGGCCTCGGTCGTGGCCCGATCCGTGTTGTCGATGCAGGCCGGCGCCTCCCCGGGCGAGTTGCTCGACGAGTTCCGCGGAGGGGCAACATTGGACTTTCGCGTTCATCAAGCGGCGGGAATGCTCGCCGTGCAGGGTTCGATGTCCGTCAAAGACGCGCTGGTGAGCCTGCGTTCTCACGCGTTCTCGAGCGACACGGAACTCTCGATTTTGGCTGAAAACGTGGTGACTCGCAGGATTCGCTTCGATCCGCTGGCGAGGGAATGGATCGAAGGCCGAACGGCGTGGCGTGAGAGTTAACATTACCTTGTTGGCCTTTCCTCAGCCAGTGGCGTCGCTCGTCAGTCTCGCGTGGCTTAGAAAACAGGTTGAATGATGGCTAGAGAGTCACTGCTCATCACCACGCTGGTGGAGTTGGCGGACAACTTGGTGGACAGTTACGACGTCATTGACGTTCTGACCGTCCTCTCTGATCGATGTGTACAGACAATTGATGTCGATGCCGCGGGAGTTCTCTTGGCGTGGCCCGGCGGCGATCTGCAGTTCGTAGCCTCCTCGAGTGAGTCCATGAAGGTGCTGGAGCTCTTTCAGATTCAGGCCGATGAGGGGCCCTGCGTTGACTGCTATCGCGATGGCACGGCGATTATCAATCACGCCCTGACCGAAGAGGACGAACGGTGGCCGCGATTTTCGCCACGGGCGATGGCGCAGGGGTTTCGAGCCGTGCACTGTCTGCCCATGCGCCTGCGAGGCAGAACGATCGGCGCCCTCAACCTCTTTCGAACACACCAGGGCATTCTCGATAGCGACGACGTGGCCGTGGCCCAAGGTTTCGCCGACGTGGCCACGATAGCCATACTTCAACACCAAACGTCACTAAACGCGACCACGCTGAACGACCAATTGAGCAACGCGCTCAACAGTCGCATCATCATCGAACAGGCCAAAGGTATGATCCGACAGGCGCTGAACTGTGACATGGACGAGGCGTTCGGCCGTTTACGAGCCCACGCCCGAAACCATAACGACGGTCTCACCGAGGTGGCCACGCTGGTCGTAGAGGGAACTATTGAGCCCGAGGCCCTCGACCGGCCCAAGGTTCCGCGCTCCGGGCTCTAAAGCCGGTCAACTTTCGCGCATTTGGTGGTACCCTTCCGATAGGACGTCAAGACCTCGCATCCTTCTCACCTGACACATTGTCGGGTTTGTAAGAAGAAGGAGTTGGTATGGGTCTTCCTGGAATGGTGCTCAGCGCCATGGCGACCGTAGCCGGCGCCATCATGTATTGGGCTATCACGTACCAAGGTACGGGCTTTCGCCTCTCGACCATCGGCATCATTCTCATGATCGCCGGCGTCATCGGATTCGTGGTGTCCTCGATCGTCTTCGGCGTGTCTCGTCGGGCTCCCGGCGGCGGTCATCACACGCTGGACCGCGAGGTTCGTGACACCCAGGGAAACGCAAGCTCGGTTCATGAAGAGACCAAAGGTTGATTGGCGACGGGTGCTGTCGTGAGCACTGATCGGGAGCACCCGTTGCCACTCTTAGTTGAAGTTTCACTTCGTTGAAAGGTTCACCGTATGTATGTCCGTAGTGGCACGGTGGTCATCATTCTGGTGGTCATCATTGTCTATCTCATTGTTCGATGACGACAAATGAAGAGTTCGTAGCAAGAGTTTGTAACGAGGAACGAAGGTCTCCTCGCCAGTGGAAAGGTACCAGATGACCATGAAAAACAAGGCCAGGAACATGCTTCAGATCACTCGAGGCAAAGCCAAGCGTGCGGTCGGCAGCGCGACGCACGACAAGGGACTCGAGGCCGACGGCGTGGCCGACCAGAGAAGCGGGAATCTCAAACAGGCGGGTGAAAAGATCAAGGACGCTCTTGGAAAAGAGTGACTCGCTCCCATCCTCCGGGGAATTCGCCATCCCATCGACCACGGCGGGGCCAACACCCGCCGTGGTCGGGCACTTCGTCGGAGAGTCCATCCGTGAAGAGGTCGAACATCTAATCCAGATCGCTGCTCAACTGTTTTCAGCGATTGAACGTCAGATTCACGCGATTGAGACTGACCTTACGACCACCCAGATCGAAACATCGTCGTTGAACGGCGCCGTTGTTTTCAAAGAACACCTCATTCGCAGCGCCACCAGCCTCAACGCAACGTTGCAGGAGATAACCCGTCACCTCGGCGAGAGCACGGCTACACCCAGTGATCGGGCGTTCGGTGGCCGCACGTCGTTTGGCGACTAGAGGGTTCTCGGTCCGATCCGGGGGTTGGTAACGGCTCTTCGCTAGTACTCAACGGCACGTCGCGGATTCGATCTCCACGACGAGACGCCACGCGTCGACACGTACCGGGATCCTCTCAGTCGAAGCCGGGTGAGCGCGGTTACTCACTCGGGATCACGGAGCGCCTCGTGGTGCGCCAGCTGACGCTGCTCTCGCTCGATCAGCTCGGCGTCTTCGGCCACTTCTAGGTGCACCAAGAGATCGTCGGCTTGGGGCGAGGATCGAATGAGTTCGTCCAGTTTGAGTTGAGTCACGAGTTGCTGGCGATTCTGAGTGTGTTGAATCACGAACAGCATGATGAGTGTGACGGCCGCGGCGGCGGTGGTGAAGCCCATTTGCCAGCGGCCGGGAAAGCCTTTGACTCCTAGAACCACGGTGTAGACCACGACAACCACGGTGACCAGCACCGTGACGCTGGCGCGGGCGGTGACGTCACCTACCCAGTGGAGGACGCGGCTGATGCGTTGCTGTACGGGCGAGTGTTCCATGAGACCTCTGGGGGATAGGTACGTCGACCAGGACGTAATGGTGAACCAATATCTCGTGGTGGTCATTTCAACGGCCATCTCACTCGGGAGGCGAGAACTTGACCACCGCCAGCGTAATGAGTTGCGTGGCCCTGTCAGGCGTCCGCGATCTCCAGGGCTAAGAGGGGAGCGGAGGCTTTGTTAATAGTTTCCTCATACTCAACGACGCCTTTGCTGTCGGCCACGACGCCGCCTCCGGCCTGCACGGTGGCCAGACCGTCGCGCAGAGAGACGGTGCGGATGGTGATCGCAAAGTCGGCGTTCCCCGATAGCGAGAAATAGCCGACCGCGCCACCGTACGGGCCGCGATAGACGGGTTCAAACTCGTCGATGAGCTCCATCGCGCGCACCTTGGGCGCGCCCGTGAGGGTGCCCGCCGGAAAGAGAGCGTTGAACGCGTCAAAAGCGTCCAGTCCGTCGCGCAGTTCGCCGTCGACGTGACTGACAAGGTGCATGAGGTGAGAGAACCGCTCCACGTGCGCCAGTCGCTCTACTCGCACCGTTCCCGGCGACGCCACGCGTCCGACGTCGTTACGTCCGAGGTCGACCAACATGACGTGTTCGGCGATCTCTTTTTCGTCGACGAGAATCTCGGCCTCGAGGGCGAGATCCTCTTCGTCACTCGCCCCGCGTGGCCGCGTGCCGGCGATCGGGCGCGTACTCACGACTCCGTCGTGCACGCGCATGAGCATCTCCGGTGAGGCACCGACGATCTGGTGCTCGCCCGAGTCCAGAAGGTACATATACGGCGAGGGGTTCAGCGCACGGAGCACCCGATAGAGGGTGAGGGGATTGACCTCGCTCTTGCGCTGGAACTGTTGGCTGGGCACCACCTGGAAAACGTCCCCCGCGACGATGTACTCCTTCGCGCGCTCAACGATGCGCGAGTACTGCTCTTCGTTGAAGTTGGAGAGATCTCTGGCCAGAGCGCGGATGTCGATGGAGGTGCGCTCCTGGGGCGCGGTGGCGACGAGACGCTCGACGCCAGCGTCACTGGGCGGTGGCGCGCTCAGCAGCGTCGTGACCAGTTCATCGAGCCGAGAGCGGGTGTCGTGGTACACCGATACGGGGTCGCCTTCGACGAGCGCCAGGACCACCACCGTCGTTGAGTGGCGAAGGTGGTCGCAGATGAGGATCGCGCCCGGAAATGAAAAATCCACGTCGGGCCAGGTGGGGTCCGTGAGGCGGCCGGGGAGCCGTTCGAGGCGCCGCACATAGTCATAGGTCACGAATCCGACGGCTCCGCCCACGAAGTCCGGAAGTTCCGTCGTGACGTAGGTTCGATACTGAGCCATGAGAGAGCGAAGCTCCTCGAGCGGATTGAGGGCGCTCTCGGTCGTCTCGGCGGACTGGACGATGGTGCGCTGACCCTCGGTGAGAAGACGCCAGCGGCGATCGAGCCCGATGAAGGAGTAGCGTCCGGTGGCTTCACCGAGCGCGGCGCTCTCTAAAAGAAAGATCGCCCGATCGGGGAATCGCTGATAGAGAGAGACGGGCGTCTCGCGATCCAGTTGCAACGTGAGCCCGATCGGCACCACGGTGAATCCCTCGTCGACGAGTGCGAGGTACGGCTCTAGTTCGAGGGGTTCCATGGCGAAAGGTTAGTGATTCTCCGCCGTAGGATTACCGGCAATGTCGAAACCGCCCTCGATTCTGGTCGTTGATAACTACGACTCGTTCGTCTACAACCTCGTGCAGTATCTCGGAGAGCTCGGCGCCGAGGTGACGGTGCGCCGAAACGACGAGGTCACCTCCGAGGACGTGGCGGCACACGGTTTTGACGGCGTGGTGATCTCGCCCGGACCGGGGTACCCGGTGTCGGCGGGAAACTGCCTCTCGATCGTGAAGAGCTGCGGCGACAGCGGGGTGCCCTTACTCGGCGTGTGCCTCGGTCACCAAGCGCTGGCCGAAGCGTACGGCGGACGGGTTGTCCCCGCGCCGGAACTGCTTCACGGCCGAGCCAGCCTGGTGGATCACGACGGGCTGGGCGTCTTTCGCGGCGTCACCAATCCGTTGACGGTGGGTCGGTACCACTCCTTGGTCGTGAGCGACGATGAGTTGCCCGATGAGTTCGTGGTGAGCGCGCGTTCTCACGGACTGATCATGGGAATCCGCCACCGCGATCTGGCGTTGGAGGGCGTTCAGTTTCATCCCGAGTCGGTGCTGACTCAAGACGGGTACCTGATGCTGGCCAACTGGCTGGAGATGTGCGGCGCGACCGACGTACTCGAACGAGCTCGCGCGCTCGCCCGTCGGGCCGACGACGTGCGCTCGGCCCTACCGCAACCGCTTCACTGAGAGACGCTCGATCCGTCGACTCGTCGAGGAAGGGCCAGGGGATTGTCCTCGCGCAGCGCCTCGGGCAACAGATCGTCGGGTACGTTTTGATACGTCACGGGGCGCAACCACCGCTCGATGCTCCCGGCGCCTACCGACGTGGCCGAGGACGAGGTGGCGGCGGGCCACGGCCCCCCGTGCTGCATAGACCAACTGACTCCGACACCCGTGGGGTAGCCGTTGGCGATGACCCGTCCGGCCTTTAAAGGGGCGAGGTCGAAGAGCCTCGCCGCGCTCGGGTCGCTGGTTGCGGTGAAGACGCTGAAGGTGAGCGCCGGATCGGTGGCGGCGAGGGCGCGTTCGAGGTCGGTCGCATCGCGGTAACGAACGATGACGGCCAGAGGGCCGAAGCACTCGTCGCGTAGGGCCTGGGAGGAGGGGTCGGCGAAGACTCGCGCCGGTACCTCAAACAACTGTGCGGAGACCCGGGCGCCGTCGGAGTCTTCCTCACCCACCAGATGATTGTTCCCGTCGACGCCCCCGATCACCACGGTGCCGGATCGAAAGTGATCGGCAATCGGTCCACTCAGCATGGTCATGGGCGAGAGCTTGTTGAGCGAGTCCACCATCGCCGACACCAACTGATCACCGTGCTCGTCCTGGGGGATAAAGAGGAGGCCCGGCTTGGTGCAGAACTGGCCGACGCCCAGGGTCATCGATCCGGCCGCGCCCTCGCCGATCTCGTTCGCTCGTTCGGCGGCCGCGGCGGGGGTGACCACAAGGGGATTGGCCGATCCCAGTTCGCCGAAGAAGGGAATCGGCACGGGACGCGCATTGGCGCGGCTCCACAGGGAGCGGCCCGCGGGCACCGAACCGGTGAAGCCCACCGCCCGAATCGAGGGCGCGTCGACGAGGGCCACGCCCGCGTCAAAGCCGAAGACCAGTCCCAAGAGCCCTTCGGGCGCGTCGAGCTTCTTGGCGCCGGCGCGCAGCGATTCGAACGTCGCGAGACTGGTGGCGGGGTGAGCCGGATGACCCTTGATCACCACGGGACAGCCCGCCGCCAGGGCCGACGCCGTGTCGCCGCCCGGCACGGAGAAGGCGAAAGGAAAGTTGGAGCTGCCGAACACGGCGACCGGTCCTAAGGGCACGCGCATTCGTCGAAGGTCGGGCAAGGGACCCATGGGCGAGTCGTGCGCGTGGTCCACGGAGACGGCTAAGAAGGCGCCGTCGAGCACCACGTCGGCGAAAAAACGCAGCTGAAAGACGGTGCGGCGCAGTTCGCCTTCCAGGCGCGGCGTGCCCAGCGCCGTCTCCTCGTTGGCGATCTCCACGAGTGCGGAGCTCGCTGCTTCGAGCTCGTCGGCCATCGCACGCAACAAGTCCGCGCGCCACGTGAGGGGTTGGTCGGCGAACCACAGCGCGACCGAGGCGGCTCGGTCGGCCAGCGCGTTCACTTCCTCGCGCGTCGTCTCTTCGATGGCCAACTCTCGCTCGACCCCGGTCGCGGGATTCACACTGATCACTCGCGTCACGACTGCCCGCCGAGCTGAAACGGGTAGTACACCGGCGCGCCAGCGAAAGGCAGCTTTACCGAGATCAGGTCGTGGCCACAGAGCGAGGCCAAGGCCAAACGGTCGAGGTGCTCTCCGCAGAAAGCGATATTGGTGGGAGAGAGGACGTACTCTCCGGTCCAGTCCTCGAACAGCAGCGTCAACCCGTCCGACTCGCTCCAGCGCCACAGTTGATTCGGTTGATAGCAGGAGATCAGGAGGCCGCCCTCTGCGTCCAGCGCCAGACCGTCCGGCACGCATCGTTCCATGGGTATGACGACGTCGAACTCGCCGCTCGAAAGGTTGAGGGCGCTGACGCAGGGCGCGCTCGATTCGACGACCCACAACCGGGTGCCGTCAACGCAGAGGCCGTTGGCGTAGTGGATCGGGCGCGGGGTGATATTGGCGGTGGTGCCGTCGGGGTCGATGGCGAAGAGTTGACCGGTGGGCTCGTCGAAGGATCCCGAGTCCGAGACGTAGAGTCGGCCGTCGGCACCGAAGGCGGCGTAGTTGGGGTACCCGATCGAGTCGCCGAAGGGTTCTATCGAGGTGCGGCCATCAAATTTCCACACGCGATGGTTCCCCGGGTCGCAGACGTAGAGGAAGTTCTCCTTGTCGAGGGCCAGTCCGAGCAGCGCGCCTCCGGGGATGGTGGCGATCACCTTCTTCGTTCCGAAGAGACCGACGCGATAGAGCTGACCGGCCTCGCCCCCTACCCACAGGCAGCGGCGGATGCGGTCCCAGCAGACGCCCTCCACGTGATCCAAGCCGCCCACGATGACCTGGCGATCGAAACTGTCGGGAAGGGGATTCGTCATCCTCTTACTTTTGCAGAGTCTCGCCGGAGGTGGCGTCGAAAAAATGGGCGTGCTCGGGCGAGATCTGGACCGACAGGATGTCGCCCGCCGTCACTTTGGTGCGTGGACCCATCTTGGCCACCAGCGTGGAGGGCCGTGAGACGTCGGCGGGGTCGATGTCTCTAGAAGACGCGCCGTCGGTCACGTCGAGGTGCGAGAGGTGGACCAGTATCTCCGAGCCCAGCGCCTCACGGCGCTCGACCCTCGTCTTGATGGTGTTGGCGCTCGACGCGTCGGCGATGATGACGTCTTCGGGTCGTACTCCGAGCACGACGTCAACGCCCGACGCCGGGAGATCGTGGGAGCTGAGGTACCGCGAGGGCAGTTCGATGACCTGGTCTCCGATGACTGCTTCCACTCGGTCGTCGCCTGGACGAAGGTGACAGTGCAGAAGGTTCATGGGAGGAGATCCCATGAAGCCGGCGACGAACTCATTGGCCGGACGGTCGTAGAGACCTTGGGGCGTGTCGACTTGTTGGAGCCGCCCGTCACGCATGACGGCCACCCGGTCGCCCATGGTCATGGCCTCCACCTGATCGTGGGTGACGTAGACGGTGGCGACGCCGAGGAGGCGTTGAATGCGAGCGATCTCTAAACGCATCTCGACGCGTAATTTGGCGTCGAGGTTCGAGAGCGGTTCGTCCATCAAAAAGGCCTGGGGGTGTCGCACGATCGCTCGCCCCATCGCCACGCGCTGGCGCTGGCCGCCCGAGAGCGCCTTCGGACGGCGCTGAAGGAAGTCGGTCAGGTGCAAGATGGAGGCCGCTTCATCGACCTTGCGCTTGATCTCGCTCTTGGAGTCGCCGCGAATCTTGAGTGCGAAGCCAATATTCTTCTCCACCGACATGTGCGGATAGAGCGCGTAGTTCTGAAAGACCATGGCCACGTCGCGTTCCTTGGGCAGCGCGTTGTTGACCACGACGTTGCCGATCTTGAGGGTGCCCGAGGTGATCTCTTCCAGCCCGGCGAGCATGCGCAGAGCCGTCGTCTTGCCGCAGCCCGACGGACCGACCAGCACCATGAACTCGCCCTCGTTGACGTGCAGAGTGAGGTGATCGACGGCGGGGGGACCGTCGCCGAAGATCTTCGTCACTCCGTCGAAGTCAATATCAGCCATGGGGTGGGTCTCCTTTAGGGGGGGTGAGGTTGCGCGTCACCGGTCGATACCCATGGTGAGTCCCTTGACCAGGTAACGCTGGAAGACGAGATAGACCACCATGGCCGGAAGCGCACTCACCAGCGAGCCGGCCATCAGGGCGGGAATCGAGGTGGTGCGGCCGGCGGCGAGCACCGCGAGCCCCACGGTGATGGGGCGTTCGGAGTCGTTTTGTATGAAGAGGAGTCCGACCAAGAGGTCGTCCCAGATCTGAATGAACTGCAAGACCGTAACGGTCGCAATCGCCGGGATGGCGATCGGGACGACCAGTCGCCACAGGGCGCCAAAGTAGCCCAGCCCGTCCACGATGCCCGCTTCAATGAGTTCGTCGGGCACCCCGCGAAAGTACGTCGCAAAGAGAAAGATCGAGAACGGCGTGCCCAGTGCGGCGTAGACGAGGATGGCCCCTAAGTATCCGCCGGTCAGACCCAACTTGGTGACGTTCACGTACTCCGGCATCAAGATGGCCTGCAGGGGCACCATCATGGCGCTCACGATGATGAGAAAGACCACGTTGGAGGCGCGAAATCGCAGCTTGGAGAACGCGAAGCCCGCCGGAAGGCCCACGACCAAAATGACCAGGATCGAACAGGCGCACAGGATCGTCGAACTCAGTACCTCTTGGGCGATCGGAATCGTGGAGGAGAGGGTGGACCAACTGAGCCACGAGAAGCCCGAACCGGCCAGGAACTGCGCCTCGGACTTGAAGCTGGTGATGATCATGACCCAGAAGGGGTAGAGCATGACCGCGGCGACCACCACCATGACGGCGAAGAGAATCCAGCGACCGGCCTTCGATTTGCGCGGTGCCGGCGGCGTCTCGGGCGAGTCGAACTCTTGGGGCGGAGTGGCGAACGTAGTCACTCGTTCGAGCCAATGAGTCGAAGTTGCACGATGCCCACGATGCCGGTGAGGACAAAGAGGATCAGTCCGTAGAGCGCCGCTGTCCCAAAGGCGCTCTGCTGGAAGCCGGTCTGATAGATGAGGAACTCCATCGTCGTCGTGGCGTATCCCGGTCCACCGCCGGTCATGACGAAGATGAGACTAAAGAGCGCCGAAAAGAGAGCGATCACCGTGATGACGAAGGCCAGCTGGATGAAGCGGCTGAGGTGGGGGAGTGTGATGCTACGAAAGATGCGCCAGCGACCGGCGCCGTCGATGCGCGCGGCCTCTTCCAACGTCGGGTCCAAAGTGGCGAGTCCGGTCATGAACAGCATCGTGTTGGTGCCGATCATGGTGAAGATAAAGGTGATACCGAGGGCCAGCAGGGCCGTCGACTCGTAGCCCAGCATGTTGGTATTGGTGTGGCTGAAGCCAAAGAAGTGGATGATCGAGTTGAGCGTGCCCTGGAAGGCGAAGAAGCGCTCCGCGACGAGTCCGAGCACCACCCACGAGATGGCCGTCGGAAGGAAGTAGATGGAGCGGAAGATCTTCCAACCGGCGACGCGTTGGTGCAGAAGAACCGCGATGCAGAGCGGTATGCCGAGGGCGAAGGGAATAGCGAGGAGCAACTTGGCGTTGTTCTCAAGGGCGGTCCAGAGGTTGGGATTGTGGAAGGCCTGCGACCAGGTGGAGGGTCCGATCCACTGCGCGGTGAGACCGTTCCAGTTAGTGAAGGAGTAGTAGACCGCTTGACCGATGGGAATGCCGATGAAACCGATAACGAGAGCGATCGCGGGTAGCGCGAACACGAAGCCCGCGAGTTGGCGTCGGCGACGTAAAGTCATACGTCGCGCGCGCGGCGGCGCCGTGGCGATCACACCCATCTCAAAACCTCGTTCACTCAACATCCATTCGTTCGAGACGCTGTCCCCACCCGACGTCAATCTCACGTCGGGTGGGGACAGATCACGCCTGTCCTATCCGGCGAAGTCCTTCTTACTTCGCTGGGCGGCGGGCAGCTGCTGCCACGCCTGGGCCATGTTCTGCAACGCCGACAACGCTGACTGCTGGTTGGCGAGAACGGCCGGCAATACTTTGTCCGCCGCGTTGCCCACGTTGACCTGCACGTAGTTGTCCATCATCGGGTACGGCGTTAGGTGGTCCTTCGTCACGAAGTTCAACATCTCCTGGTTGACCGGGTTAGAGGTCGTGAGGCCCGAGATGTCCGGGATGAGACCGGCCTTGTTGATGATGTTGCCCGCTTGCGTGGTCGTCAAGAAGTCGAGGAACTCGAAGTCCTGCTTTTGGTGCTTGGACCACTTCATCACCGAGAAGCCGTCACCGGGGTACTCAACGACGCCCTTAATCGGGGTGTTGGAGTACGGCGGAACGAAGGCGGCGACGTTGTTGCCCATGGCGCTGGTGTACTGCGCGGTGTCCCAGGTACCGTCCACCAACATGGCGGCCTTACCCTTCTCAAACTGCTGGATGTTGGTGGTGTTCGTCAACACGTCGCTGTTGGTGTACCCGTCCTTTTGCAGTTCGGCCCACTTCTGCAGCTGCGCCACGTTGGCCGAGGACGTCCACGGGATCGCTCCGTCGTAGAGCGCCTTCCACGTTGTCAGGGGGTGAGCGCCAATCATGAGGTAGCTCATGTCGTACCAGGGGTAGAACTCCGTGCTGATGGCCTGCCCGCCGTTGCCGTACACCAGGGGCTGGATGCCCTTGGCCTTCAGCAGCTTGCAGTCGGCAAAGAGTTGCGTCCAGTCGGTCGGCACGCTGGTGATGCCCGCCTCCTTGAAGAGCTTCTTGTTGTAGAAGCCGATGTAGAACTGCGTTTCGAGCGGCATCACGTAGGTTCCGAGCGAGGTGTCAAAGTTGGGCGCCTCCCACTGGAGGCCTTCCATCTTCGACAGATCGGCCGCCGGCACGTTGCCCTTTAGGTTCACGAGCAAGCTCGAGTACTGAAGGTCGTAGATGCCCGTCCACATCACGGCCAGGTCCGGACCATTGCCCGAGATCGCCGAGGACTGCAGCAACTGGAAGTAGTTCGTTCCCGGCTGCGCCACGTCGTTGATGACGATGTTCGGATGCAACTTCTCGAACGCGGCGATGAGATTCTTTGTCGCCACCGCGTTCTGTTCGGTCCCATAGTTTTGCCACAACGTCAACGTTGTTTTAGAGCTGGCGGAGGCTGGTGCGGCGGCGTAGAACGTCCCCGCCAGCATCAGAGCGGCCGCGGCTACTCCGATTCCTCTGGTTCGTATCCGTTTCAAGTTTGTTCTCCCCATACTTGCTCGAAGTTCACTCTGAACTTCTTCTCTCGCGAAGCTTCCACTTCTCAAGACCTTCCTACAACCGGTTCGACGAGACGCGGCCCCTGGCCGGTCGGTGGAACCAAGAAATCAAAGTCGCAGCCCTCGGGGGCTTGCGTGACGTGTCGTCGGTAGAGGTCGACGTAGCCGCGCGTGTCGCCTAACGGCGGGCGCGTGTCGGCGCGCCGCGCGGCCAACTCGTCGCTCTCCACTTCGAGTTCGATGACGCCCGCGTCGGCGTCCACGTGGATGATGTCCCCGTCTCTCACCAGTCCGAGGGCGCCGCCGACCGCGGCCTCGGGCGACGCGTGTAGGTACACCGTGCCGAAGCTGGTGCCGCTCATTCGCGCGTCGCTCACGCGCACCATATCGGTTACCCCGCGCTCGAGTAACGGCTCGGGCACGGGGATCATGCCCCACTCGGGCATTCCCGGACCGCCCACCGGCCCGGCGCCTCTCAGCACGAGGACCGCGTCGTCGGGACACTCTGATCCGGCGCCGGTGCGTTTGGAGATCTCCTCGTACCCGTCGATCACGAAGGCCGGACCACGGTGCGAGAGGAGAGAGGGCGTCGCCGCGGAGCGCTTGATCAGCGCGCCGTCCGGCGCGAGATTGCCTCTCACTACGCGAAAGGCGCCCTTCGCATCGATCGGATGGCTGAGATCGCGGACCACGCCCGTGGGAGGCGTCGCCGCTGACTGGGTCGCCGCCATGTTGTTTCCGTCGGCGAGACGAGCGCCAGGGTGAAGAAGATCGCCCAGCGCTCGAAAGAGTGTGGGAAATCCTCCCGCCGCATCGAGATCTTCCATCAGCGCGCTGCCTGAGGGCTCGACGTCGACCAGCACCGGAGTACGACGACTGACGCGATCGACTTCGTCGAGATCGAAGTCGAGACCGAGGCGGCGAGCCATGGCGGTCAGATGGATAACGGCGTTCGTGGAGCCGCCCATGGCGCACAGTGCGACGGTGGCGTTCTCCAGTGCCTCGGCCGTTACCTGGAGCGTCGCTCCGAGTTTCTCTCGAACCAGTTCGACGCTGCGACGTCCGACGCGGCGCGCGATCTCGAGGTGGCGCGGGTCCCCGGCGGGAATGGACGTCGAACCGGGCCAGGCCAGTCCGAGTGCTTCGGCAAGCCCCCCCATGGTCGATGCGGTGCCCATGGTGTTGCACGAGCCCTTGCCCAACGTCAGCGCGGCCTCCAACTCGGACCACTGGTCATCGGATAGTTCGCCCGCTCGGCGTTGGTCCCACAGTCGCCACAGATCGGTCCCGGTGCCGACGCGGCGGCCCTCAAAGCGCGCCACCGGTCGCGGTCCCGAGACCATCACGAGGCACGGGAGGTTGGTGCTGAAGGCGCCCATGAGCGCCCCGGGAATGGATTTGTCGCAGGCCGCGAGGACGATGACGGCGTCCAGGGGCTGGCTGCGCAGGGACTCCTCGATCTCCATCGCGAGGAGGTTTCGATAGAGCATCGACGAGGGTTTCATGAGGTCCTCACCCAAGGACATCACCGGAAACTCAACGGCGATACCGCCGGCGTCGGCCACCCCTTGCTTGAGGGGAGCGACGAGTTGGTCGAGCGGCTGATTGCAGGGGTTGAGATCGCTCGCCGAGTTGGCGATGCCGATGAGGGGACGTCCGCCCTTGGCGTCGACGTTCGCTCCGCCCATTTGCAACGCGACGCGGCTGTCGAGGGCGACTTCGTCGTCGCCTCGCACCCAGCGGTCGCTGCGAAGGTTCACGGTTCTGGTACTCCGATCCCTTCGGCGCCCGGCTTGGAGATGGTGAGATCGAGGGAGGAGCGATCGAGCCACTCAAGGGCTAGTTGCGCGCGACGCACCTTCTCTCTGACGTTGGCCACGACGTCGGCGCGCAGGTGCTCACCGGCCGGGTAGACGGCCCGAGCGTTTCGCAGTCCGAACTTCGCGTAGAGCGGGGCGGCGGCGAGGGCGATCTCGCCTAGCTCGTGACCCCGAACGACCCCGCCCAGGGAGTCGGGACTTTCGAGGTACAGGTCGATCGGCGCGTCACTAAGAGATCGAAGTTCGGCCAACTCCGCGAGAGTGACGTCGCTCGGGACGTTGACGGTGGTGCCACCGAGGGTGATGAGTTGGCGAAAAGTGACGGGGTTAGACGGCGCGAGCACCGCGGAGATCTTCCACACGATGTTGCGAGGCAGTTCCCCGGCGCTCACCATGTCGCGCAGGATCTCCATGAGTCCCGTATCGGCGATGAGAAAGCCCCGTATGCCCGCCTCGACCGATCGTTGGATGTCTTCTAGGGCGTAGCGAAGTTGGTGGTAGCCGCGAAGACGGCCGGACAGTAAGAGCCCATCTGGACTACGCACCGCGCCGCCGACCCCGAACTCCTCGCGCGGTCCTACGAAGAGGCTGACCTCAAGTCCTTCGTCGGCTCCGATGCGGGCCATCTCCGCGAGGTCCTGATTAGTGAGGAGCATCGCTCCGCTGCCCTGGGAGGCTCGGTGGATCGGAACCTTGCGCTCGCGCGCTTCGTCGACCACCGCTCGAAGGGCGTCGGGACTCTCGACACTCGGAATCTCGATTCGAAAGTGCGCCCCGTCAGGAAAGCGAGCGGAACTGGGGGTGAGTCCGTCACCAAAATCGCCCACGTGCCGAGACAGGGCGGCGGAACCTTTCGGACTGCCTGCACCACTGGTCATTGCTGGTCCTTTCTTGGTCATTACGACAACACTTTGAGGGCACTGCGTCTAAAGCCGTGAGACCTCTCCACCACGGGCCACGACGGCGTCACAGTTAGGAACTCCATCTCGTCGCCGAGGAGGTAGGTCTCTTCGATCTTCGCACCTCCGCGAAGGCTCGGGTTCCAGGCGACGGCCGTATTGAGTTGGCGGGGAAGGTTCCAAAAAGGCGACTCCGTCTGACCGGGCGCGAGTTCGAACTCGCGTTGGTCAAAGCCAATGGGACCGCCCTGAAAATGTTCGCGCCACGCGTTGGCGTGGCCGATGGACTCATAGGCAGCAGCGAGGGCCTCAACGGAGTCTCCCCAGGTGCCGCCCGGGAGCGACGCGTTCAGCACGGCGTCACTCACGGCGTCGAGCGTTTTCATGAGGGCGACGATCTCGTCGTTGTCTCGACGTACGCAGATCCGGGTGGCGGCGACGTGCAGGCCCGCACGCTGGGCGACCACCACCGCCATGATCGCCTCGTTCACAACTTGGCCCACCGCGAGGGGATGGCGGAACGATCGCAGTCGATCGTCGCCGCCCACAATCAAGCAGACGGCGGTCGCGCCGTCGGCCTCTAACACCGCGCTCACCACGGCGGCCGTGTCGAAGTCCGTGGTCACGCCCGGTCGCCACGCGTCAATACCGGCTCCCAGCGCGACCCCGACGAGCGATCCGAGCTCGCGAAGTTCTTCACGCTCTTCAACACCGAGAACTAACCGGGCGGCGATGAGCTCGTCGTTGACGTTGTGTCCGACGTCGGAACGATCGCTGAGGAGTTCATCGGGTGTAACCCCGGCGAAACCACAGGCGAGGGCGATCGGTGCGCCCGGGTCGTACCACGGAGCACTGAGTATGTCCCATCCGCGCTCGCGAGCGTGGAAGTCCGCCTCTAGTCGAGGTGCCTCAATGTCGTTGGTAATTAAGGCGGTGCCGCTCTCGCAGTCGAGAACCCAGACGGGATCGACACTGGCCGTTCGGTCGATGGGGTCGGACATGCCACCGGTGCGCCAGTTCACCGATCCGGGCCTCGTGAGAAGAAGGGCCCGTCCGCCATAAGAGCGGCGCAGAGCGTCGCTGGCGCGTTTCGCCCCATCGGCTCGAGGGCCGATGCGAGAGTTTCTGTTCGGCAGTGCAAAACGGGCGTCGGAATTAATAGATGCATCCAAGCACGTGGCGTCGTCGCGGTCAAGTTATGGACCTCGATGCTCGGAAGTTTCCGTATAGTGTTTTGCCGTGCCGAACGTGACGGGATCCGTAGACGATAATCGCTACCAAGTGCAGTCCGTTGCTCGCGCGGCGAATCTGTTGAACGTGGTGGCGAACCACGGACCGCACGGTCTCAGTGTGACCGAGATCGCCGAACGTCTCCACGTCGCGAAGAGCACCGCACTCGCGCTCGCGCGCACGTTGACCGCTGCCGGTCTCTTGCGCGGTGTCGATCCCGGACCTCGTTACGTCCTCGGGCTTAACTTGCTGCGTCTCGGCGATCTCGTCGGACAGCAGACGTCGATCGCCGAGCTCGGTCTGCCCACCTTGCGCGATCTGTCGTCGGTCACGGGGCTGACGGCGCGACTGGCCATGAATGAAGCGGGGTACCCGGTTTTTCTCGAACGTATCGACGGCGAAGGGACTATTCGCTTTCACGCGCCGCTCGGCCAGCGAGAAGAACCTCACGCCACGGCGGCCGGCAAAGCAATCTTGGCGTACTTACCAGAGGTCGACGTCCGACTCTTGCTCGCCGAGGCGGGGATGGCTCGCTACACCCCCAAGACCATCACTAACGTGGAGACCTTGATGGCGGAGCTTGATCGAGTTCGCAAAGAGGGATACGCGCTCGACGACGAGGAAGAGGCCGAAGGCGTCTTCTGCGTGGGCTCCGCCTTTTTTGATCACCAAGGCACCTGCGCCGGCGCGCTCAGCGTCACCGGGCTCAAAGCGGACGTGTCGTTGCGTGAAGTTCAGCGCCTGGGCGTTACGGTGCGCGATCACGCGGAACGCCTCACGACGATGTTGGGTGGTACGCGCTCGCGAGGGGTTCGATGAGGGCATTCGTCGTCGAGGAACCCGGTCTGGTTGGCCTTCGCGATCGGCCAAGGCCCGAGGTCGAGCCGGGAGAGGTTCTCGTGCGGCCGCTCCTGGTGGGCATGTGTGGCACGGATCTCGAACTCATCGACGGGACGATGGATCCGGCGTACGTTCGATATCCGCTCGTGCTCGGTCACGAGTGGGTCGGCCAGTTCGACGCCTCGCCCGAGAAAGTTCCCTCGCGCGTCGTGGTCGAAGGCATCGTCCCCTGTGGCACGTGCGACGCCTGTTCGCGAGGGGCGAGCAATCTCTGCTCGACCTATGAAGAGATTGGCTTTACCAAACCGGGCGCCCTGGCCGATCTGATCGCTGTGCCCCGGTCGCTGGTACATCCTCTCGCGGACAGCGTTGATCTCAATGACGCGGTTCTCATCGAGCCCATGGCGGTGGTGTGGCGAGCCCTCACCAGGCTTCCCTTGAGGAAGGGACTAAACGCCGTCGTTATCGGTGACGGGAGTATTGCCCTCTTGACGGTGCACTTGCTGCGTCTCTTCGAACCCACTCGGATCACGATGGTGGGTCGGCGTGTCGAACAAGAGGTGTTGGCGAAACGAGCGGGGGCCGACGAGTTCGTTCTGAGCGCCCCAGCGTCACGATTTGACCTGGCGGTGGAGGCCGCGGGTGCAGGCGAGGCCGTGGCCAGTGCGCTGTCGATGTGCGCGCGCGCCGGCATGGTGATCTTGCTGGGCCTTCCACCTCACGGCACGGAGGTGGCCTTCGCCCCCGACGATCTGGTGAACAACGACATCATCATCCAGGGCAGTTTTTCCTATACTCGCGAGGCCTTCGCCGACGTCGTTCGTCGTGTCAATAACGGTGACTTGCGACCGTCGTTTCTCATCACCCATCGATTCGCTCTCGAGGACGCCCCCGACGCCGTGGCGGCTCTGCGCGGCGCCTCGAGCGATCACGAGCCGCGCGGCAAGGTGGTCGTCGAGGTGGCCCCCCACTAGCGGAGACGTTTTCGCTGTACTGGCGTTTGCCTAGTATTCGATTCATCCGCACGAAGGAGTGACATGGCCGAGACTGACGCCGACCTTGATGAACTGATCGACGACCTCGTCGCTGCGTACCCGCCCGACAGCACCGACCCGGTGAAGTTTCTCGGCGAACAGTTTGATCGCGGTCTCGCCTGGGTGCACTTTCCGCTGGGTTGCGGCGGGCTGGGTCTCACACCGGCGGATCAGCTCTACGTGATGCGCCGCCTCTCGAAGCTAGGCGCCAGCAACGCCGCGTTTCGCAATGTCATCGGCTACGGCATGGTGGCGCCGACCATCGTGATCCACGGGACGGAGGAGCAGAAGTCGCGATTCCTGCGCCCCCTCTTTACTGGCGAGGAGATCTGGTGTCAACTGTTCTCCGAACCCGGCGCCGGCTCGGATGTGGCCGCGCTCGCGACGCGCGCGCAGCGTGACGGGGATGAGTGGATCATCAACGGCCAAAAGGTCTGGACGACGTTGGCGCACCTCGCCTCGTACGGCCTGTTGATCGCGCGGACCAACCCGGACGTGCCCAAGCACAAGGGCATCACCGCTTTCTTGGTGGACATGAAGGCGCCCGGTGTCGACGTGCTACCGCTCTACCAAGTGACGGGCGAAGCGGAGTTCAACGAGTGCTTCTTCAGCGACGCCCGGATACCCGACTCACTTCGCCTGGGCGGGGTGGGCGAGGGTTGGGGCGTCTCGATCACCACCTTGATGAACGAACGGGTCTCCATCGGCGGCACGGTGCCCCCGCGAGGCTCCGGACTGATCGGTGAGGCTCTCAAGATTTGGCGACAACGCTGGGCCGGCCGAGGCGACGCCTACGCCGGGGCGGTGAGAAGCGAGCTCCTGCAAGCCTGGGTACGAAACGAAGTCGGTCGCTTGACCAACTGGCGCGCCAGCGACCTACGCCGGGCCGGGACGCCCGGGCCGGAAGGCTCCGTCGCCAAACTGGCCTTCGCCGAGGAGAACCAACGGACGAGTGAACTCTGTGTGGACCTGATGGGATCGGAGGGAATGCTCTACGGATCGGACTATCCACGGGTGCGTCCGACCGAGTCGGCCATGACCGGCGGCGACATGCGCAAAGCGTTTCTTCGGATGCGCGCGAACTCGATCGAAGGTGGCACGAGCGAGGTGATGCGCAACATCATTGGCGAGCGAGTACTGGGACTCGCTGGAGAACCCCGTAACGACAAAGACGTGGCCTGGAAAGAGGTGCCGCGAAGTTAGCGTTTAAGGCGAGTTAGGAGAAGTCGGGCTCCGCGGTACGGGTGCGCTTGAGTTCAAAGAACCCCGGCGTACTGGCCACCAGCATCACGCCGTCAAAGAGCCGTCCGGCCGCTTCGCCCTTCGGCGCCGGGGTGACCACGGGGCCGAAGAAGGCGACGTCGCCGACGTGGATGACCGGGGTTCCGACGTCGTATCCCACGGGGTCCATGCCTTGGTGGTGACTCTTTCGCAGGGCCTCGTCGTACTCGGTGCGGGTGGCCGCCTCGGCGAGGTCCGCGTCAAGACCCACCTCACTCAGTGAGTCGGCGATGATCTTTGGAAAGTTCCTCTCGCCGCCCACGTGGTACCGAGTTCCCATAGCGCTGTAGAGAGGTTCGATCACCTTGTTGCCGTGACGCTCTTCGGCGGCGATGAGCACGCGCACGGGTCCCCACGCCTTGTCCATGAGCTCTCGGTATCCCGGGGAAAGTTCTCGGCCTTCGTTGAGCACGGCCAGGCTCATGACGTGAAACTCCACGTCAAAGTCTCGAACCCGCCCGGCTTCTAGTAGCCAACGCGATGTCATCCAGGCCCAGGGGCAGGCCGGGTCGACCCATAGATCCACGCGATCGTTCATCAGTTGTCCTTACTTGGTGGCGTGTGCCTTTAACACAGTAATGACGCAGTTGGTGACACCGACCGCCATGGGGAGGTCCAGCATCTCATCGATGGCGTGGGCGTTGGAGTGAGGGCCACCGACCCCGGTGGCGACGAGTTGCACGCCGGGGTATCGCAGTGAGAGCGACGCGAGGAAGGGAATGGAACCGCCTTCCCCGGTGTACCCCACGGGAAGCCCGAAGGCGTCGAGTGACGCGTCATCCAGGGCGGAGGAGAGCCACGGCGCGAACTCGGGCGCGGCCCATCCACTGCCGTCGGAGCGGATGTTCACATCGACCTTCGCGTGGGAGGGAGGGTTGGCTTCGAGAATCTTCACCACCGCCTGGCCGGCGCGTTTCGGATCGACCGTGGGAGGAAGTCGAAACGACAGGACAGCCGTCGTGTACGCGCGCAGAACGTTGCCGGCGATCTCGGGAAGCGGTATGCCGCCCATGCCAATGACCGAGAGAGTCGGGTACCAGGTGCGGTGAAGAAGTCGTTCGGCTTCGTTGGCACCCATGAGATCGAGGCCGGGCACCGAAGGTATCTCGTCGGCCAGCACGTTGCCGAACTCACTCGCGATCTCACGCGTCGAGCGAACGGCCGCCTCGGGGATATCGGCGTGCATCTCGTTGACTAAGACTTCTCCCGTTGTGGAGTCCTCCACGCGGTCCAAGAGCTCACGAAGAACTCGAAACGACGAGGGAACGATGCCGCTCAGTGATCCACTGTGTTGGCTCTGTTCCAGGACACGCACCGTCACCCCGACGTTGACGATGCCCCGTAGTGAGGTCGTCACCCAGAGTCGGTCGTAGGTGAGAGCCCCGGAGTCAAGGCAGATGAGTAGCTCCACGTCGCCCAGGTGGTCGGCTAGATCATCGAGGTAGGCCTCGAGGTCGACACTGCCGCTCTCCTCGCTGGCTTCGATCAGCACTACACAGCGTGCGTGGGGAATGTCGTTAGCTTCCATGGCCTCGAGGGCACTCAGCGCCGAGAAGATGGCGTAGCCGTCGTCCGAGACGCCGCGAGCGTAGAGGCGATTGTCACGAACGACCGGGACGTACGGGTCGAGCCCTTCGGACCAGTCACCGAGGGGCGGCTGTTTGTCCAGATGTCCGTAGAGCACGACCGTGCCACCCTCGCCCGCGGTGGAGTCGACCGTGACGACCACCATGGGCGTGCGGTCCTCCACGCTACGAATGGCGACGTCGACGTGGTGGAGTTTTCGCGACCGGGCCCACTCGGCCAATAGCCGGGCGGCCTCTTCGAGGTACCCGTTCTCCCTCCACTCGGCGTCAAAATCTGGCGACAGTGAGGGAATCGTGGCGAACGTCATCAGGGTGTCGAGGGCGCCGCGGTTGAAGTCATCAAGAGAGAGCAGGGGCATGAGAGTGAGATTACTTTGCGCGAGAGAGGTGGACGGCCTGCCAGCAGTACCACGCCACGTCAGAGCGCACGCCGACGAAGAGCTCGCCCTCGCTCTGCAGATCGGCGACGCTGATCATCTCATCGAGGTCGTGGATGAGGGACCAGCCGTGACGAACGCCAAGGTCACTCGCGGGCCAGACGTCGTGACGGGCCAAGGTGTGCATCAGGTACATCTGGGCGGTCCACGGACCGAGTCCGCGAACGGAGACCACGTCGGCGAGGACTTCGTCGTCGGTCATGCGCCCATGATGAGAGAGCCGTACGCGTCCGTCGCTCGCTCGCGCGGCGAGGTCGAGCATGGCCGCCGCCTTGGCGTTGGAGAGACCGACGGTACGCAGGTTGGCGTGCCCGGCGGCGGCAATGGACGCCGGGCTGACAGTTCCACCACAGAGATCGATGACTCGTTGATGAATCGTATCGGCCGCTTTGGTGGCGAGTAACTGAAAGGTGATCGAACGAGCGAGGCTCGAGAATCGATCGGCCACCGGTGCGCTGCGACGCGGCGGCGGGTCCCCCACCAACTTGATGAGTTTTTTGAAGGAGGGGTCGCGTCGCGCGATGAGTCTCGCTCGCTCTTCGGGCGTTTGTGGCTGTGGCACGTCACGACTATTGCAGAGATGTGTGACGCCTGGTCGGTGTTTAACCACAGCTTCGTCGATGCAACGTCGTCAGATCTGAGCCACTACGGAGTGGGGAGATAGACCCCGTCGGGAACGTTCGTAGCGTTGGCGACCACGTCGACGAGCAGCGCGTGGATCGCTCGTACAGGGGCGGCCGGAAAACCGAACCGTCGACTAGCGAGCACCACGCGACGCTTCGCGATGTTCTCTATTGGTAGAGCCACGAAGTTGGCGCGTAGGTGTGGCGAGAGCATGGTGGCCGGGAGAATCGAAGGCCCGTGGCCGTCGAAGGTCATCGAAGCGATGGTCCGCAGACCGTCCAGTTCGATGAGCGGCTCTAGCTCGATGCCCGCGGCGCGAGCGGCGTCGTCGATCTCTCTTCGGATAGGCGTGCCACGCATTGGCAGGAGAATTTCGTACTGGGCCAGTACCGAGAAGGGTAGAGGACCGTGGTACTGGGCCAACTCGTGATCACGCGACGCGATCACCACGAGGTCTTCGGTAAAGAGGTCGACTTCGGTCAGCTCATCGGCCATGACGGGCCAGGCCAGTACGGCCAGGTCGAGTTGCCCGTTGACGAGGCGTGGCTCCAGCGCAGAGTTTGTTCCCTCGCTGATGCGCAGATTGATCTTCGCGTATCGCTCACGGAGAGTTCCGAGAAGCAACGGCACGATCCACCGTCCGGCCGTCCCGATCATGCCGAGGGTCACTTGACCACGAATGTCGGCGTTCAACTCAGAGACGTCCGACGCGATCGCGCGTAGCTCGATGAGAATTCGTCGGGCGCGCTCCACCACGATGACGCCGGACTCGGTGAGAGTGCCTGTAGAGCGGTTCACCAGTTCGGTCCCCAGTTCGGCCTCGAGGCGAGCGACGCGGCTCGAGATGTTGGACTGCACCGTCCCCAGCGCTTCCGCGGCGCTGGAGAAGGTACCGTTCTCGGCGATGCCCACCAGGGCTTCTAACTGACGAATCTCCATTCATCTATTATATAGATGACAGATATCTCTGCTATCCGCTTGAAAGATACTGAGAAGACCTGCATACTGGTACCAGCCTGCTTTACTCAAACCCCCCCTTG
Organism: uncultured Acidimicrobiaceae bacterium; assembly: GCA_963849705.1. Classification (GTDB taxonomy): domain Bacteria; phylum Actinomycetota; class Acidimicrobiia; order Acidimicrobiales; family RAAP-2; genus RAAP-2. The sequence continues at coordinate 95,208 of CAWKII010000004.1, forward strand.
AGTAATCGGAAGGTTTTGCAAAAGGACCAACCACCCCCCCGGTTGGTCCTTTTGCCTTTTCTGGGTTGTTAGCGTGAACTAATGCCACGAACCTCTCTGCGAGACGCGTTCGCGGCAGGGGCCGTGCGCACGGTGAACCGCTTATCCCGTTTGAGTTCGCGCGGGTCCGGGACGGTTATCGGGGGCCGCGTGGGCCTCGCGATCGCGCCGGATCTGTTGAGGGACCTCGCCCGAGGACGCGAGGTCGTCCTCGTGAGCGGCACCAACGGAAAGACGACCACGACCGCGATGATCGCGTCCGGTTGGGGTGAGGGTACCGCCACCAACGCGACCGGTTCGAACATGCCGGAGGGACACGTCGCCGCCCTGGTGGAGTCGAAAAGTTCCCACGTGGTCCTTGAGGTTGATGAAGCGTGGCTCGGCGACGTCACGCGGGCGACCAAACCTCGAGTTGTCACGTTGTTGAACCTCTCGCGCGACCAACTCGATCGCGCCAACGAGGTACGTCGTATCGCCGAGCGTTGGCGCGACGTGGTGGCGAGTGAGCGCGAGGCGATCTACGTGGCCAACGCCAACGATCCTCTCGTCGTCTACGCCGCGGAGCTCGCCGACAAGGTCAAGTGGTGCGACGTGCCCACGCCGTGGACGACGGACGCCGTGTCGTGCCCGCGCTGTACGCAGCCCCTGCACTTCAGCGACGACGCGTGGTGGAGCGAGTGCGGATTCAAGAAGCCAACGGCGGTGTCGTCGGTACTGCGCGACCGCTTTCATCTCGACGGTGCGTCGTACGAACTTCAGCTTCAGTTGCCGGGCGAGTTTAACGAAGCGGACGCCGCCATGGCTTTGACGGCTCTGTCGTGCGTAGACGCTGACGTCGCGAGTGCGCTCACGAAGATCGGCGCTCTTACCAGCGTGGCCGGCCGTTTCAGCGAGGTGCTCTGGCGCGGCCATCGCCTTCGACTTCTCCTCGCGAAGAATCCGGCCGGTTTCACGGCCATGCTCGCGACACTGTCCACCAGCGCCGGTGACGTCTGGATTGCGATCAACGCGCGTCTGGCCGACGGACACGATCCCTCGTGGCTCTACGACGTCCCCTTCGAAGTGCTTCGCGGACGACGGGTCCACTGTTTCGGGGATCGCCGCCTCGACTTGGCCACGCGACTCGACTACGCCGGCGTGGAGTTCGTGGTGGTGGACGACGAGACAACGTTGCCCGCGTCGAGCCAGGTCATCAACGTGGTGTCCAACTACACCGCCTTCCAAGACTGGAGGGAGCACTCGACGCCATGTTAAAGATTGCCTTGATCTATCCCGAGCTACTGGGAACCTACGGGGACGGTGGAAACGCTCGCGTCTTGTGCGAACGTGCCCGCCGCCGGGGAATCGACGTGAGCGTGGACGTCGTCGGCATCGACGACGACGTCTCGGAAGCGTCCCTCTATCTACTGGGTGGGGGAGAAGACGGGCCGCAACGTCTGGGGGCCGACCTGCTGCGGCGCTCGTCGTTCTCTTCTCGCGTTCACGATGGAAGCTACGTCGTGGCGGTCTGCGCGGGCTTGCAGTTGCTCGGCACGACCTTCGCGGTCGAGGGCGATGACGAGTACGAAGGGCTTGGAGTGGTCAACGCTCAGACGCGTCGCGGCCAACGAAGAAGCGTGGGGGAACTCGTGGTTCGAGTGGCCGGCCGGCCGCTGGTGGGATTTGAGAACCACGGCGGCGTCACCACGCTGGCTGATTCGCTGGCTCCGTTGGGTACGGTTGAGCGGGGCGTCGGCAACGACGGCTCCGTCGACGGGTTTCGCACCCCCACGATCTGGGCCAGTTACGCCCACGGACCCCTGTTAGCCATGAACCCGTGGTTCGCGGACGAGATACTCGCGACGGTTCTCGGTCGAGATCTCGAACCGCTGGCTACGGTGGCCGACCAGCTCTACGACGAGCGCGTCGCCACGCTCACCTAGTCGTCCTCGCGGGGACTCCCGTACGTCGGGTCGCCGCTCACCTCGCGGCCCAACGCGATGACGGCCTCTTCTATTCGTACCCCGAAGTGGCGCATGTTCTCGCCATCGTCGCAGCGCAGTGGCTCGCCGAAAGCGATGATCACGTGATGGCGTCGCTCATAGGGGGCGTTGACGAACACGGGGGCCTTGGCGTACTTGCGCGCTTTCAGCAGTCCGGACTCGTGAATGTACGTCGGGATGACCGTTGCCTTGGAGCGCTCGGCCAAGTAGGCGGCGCCCCCTTTGAACTCTTGAAGCCGTCCGTCAGGCGTGCGACCGCCCTCGGGGTAGATGACGAGGTTCCAACCGTCCTCGACCAGCTCGAGGGCCAGTTGCGCACTACGACGGTTGACCTTCAGTCGGTCAACCGGAATAGCGTTAAAGAGAATCACCGTCTTGAAGGCGTTGCGATGGTCCATGAAGAAACTGTCGACCGCGGCGGCGACCACCGTGCGGTAGCGCTCATCGGGAGGGATGGCCGACAGCAACAGAATCGTGTCAGCGTGGCTCGCGTGATTGGCCACGAAGATGAAGGGACGTTCACCCTCAATGTGCTCAGCACCACGAACTTCGAGCGTCGAAAGGTAGCGCGAGTACGGGATGAAAACGGCGTGTAAGGCGCGCCGGGCAAAGGTCGCGCTGTATCCGCGTCCCCACTTGGTTGGATAGTCCATTCCGAGCTTGGTCATGGCCTAACGACGTTTACGAGGGGGCTTCTTCGGGGTGTAGCGCTTGGAGGCGGAGGGGGGAGTGGCCGGTTTTGCAGTCGTCGAAGCCCCCTCAGACGCGGCGTCGGCGTTGGAGGATCGTCCTTGTCGTTTCGCGTCGCCCATCTCCTTGGCTACTCGGTTGGAACTCAGCATTCCCGCGACGCCATATTTCTGCAGCCGGTACGCACGCACGATGAGCCACACTCCGAGAAAGAGAAACACGAGACCGGAACCGAGGCCGAGACCCAGTCCCAAGAAGACGGCGAAGCACGCGACACCCGCCCGCTTACGTCGCAGGGTGAAGAACAAGAGACAGAGCGCGACGATAAGGATGAAGAAGAATTTGACTTCCCACTCGCTTCGCGTGGTGCGCAGAATGTGTTCACAGAACTCGCCCACGTGTTTGGGATAGGACGAGGGACACGCTTTACCTGACACATACTTAACGGTGGTGATCGTGGGGAGGTTTCGGGCCCACTCGATCGCCGTGACCAGCGCCAAGACGAGGGCGATGCAGGAGCCGAAGAGGCTGATGCCGCGTTCCAAACTGTCAAGGCCCAAGACGACCTCGCGAGGCGCCACCGACGGTCGTCGCCCGACTCGCTTTCTCCCAGGAGTGGTCGACGACGAATCGGCATTATCGGACACGGATGAAGGCTACAACTCTGAGCAAAAGTTTTGAGAGGCCTCAGCCGGTAGCATTGGTGCCTCGGGCGCTTAGCTCAGTTGGTTAGAGCGCAGCCTTCACACGGCTGAGGTCACAGGTTCGAGTCCTGTAGCGCCCACTCAAAAGCAAAGGAAAAGAGGACCGAGCGTGGTAGGCGACCTCGAGGGACGGAACGTTGTGGTCGTCATTGCTTACCGCGAGGCGACGATCTACCCCACGGACGCCGCCGCGGGTTCGCCCCCCGAGCACCTGGTGGCGCTCGATCCGCTGGGTCGCTACCACAAGGTGCATCACCAAGCAGGGAATCCTCGCGGCACCTACGAAGACGACAGCACACAGTACTGGCGTGAGTTGACCGAAGTGCTCTCGTCCGCGCGGTCCATCCTCGTACTCGGCCACGGCAAGGGAAAGGCCAACGCGTCGCACCACTGGGTCTCCTTTGTCGAAAAGGAGCGCCCCGACGTCGCAGCAAAAATTATTGCCGACGTGCGCGTAGACATCGACCATCTCGATGACGAGCAGGTCTTGCGGTATGCGCAGCGGTACTACGACGACGCCCCGCCCCGCGACCAGTGGGGCACCAACTAAGAGAGGGTCATCGTTACGAGCCCGTCAAGAGTGAGACTCGAGGAGACGCCAAGCGTCGCCGCCGATGAGTCCTTCGACTTCGTGGATCACGTCTTGGAGATTGTCCGAGCGATTCCGCCGGGGCGCGTGATGACCTACGGCGACGTCGCAGCGGTTCTGGGCTCACGCGGCGCGCGCGCCGTGGGCACGGTGATGGCCAGACATGGCTCGAACGTTCCGTGGTGGCGAGTGGTGCGAGCGGAAGGATACGCGCCACAAGGTCTCGCGTCCCGAGCGAGGGTCCACTACCTATCCGAGGGGACCCCACTTCGAGGTCCCGCCGAGTCGTATCGAATCGTGATGAGCACTGCACGACACTGTCCGTAATGCGTGCTCAAGGGTCTGCCTTTCAACGAAAGGCGACAGGTACTCGATCCGCGATTTAGGCCGGTCCGGTACCGGCGGCGTTGCACGCTCGTGGGTCCCACGGTTCGAGCGTGGGATTGACCGGACTGGGCGCGGTGAAGTCACCGTTTCCTTTGATGCCCGGCGGGTCGTACACGGTCGTCGTCGTCACCGACGTGGCGGACGTGGTGGTCGTCGTCTTTGATCCCGACTTCTTTGAGGTCTTCAACGTGGTGGGGGTCGAGGCGACAACGTTGGGCTTCATGGTGACGCCGGTGCCCGTCTGCACCGTGACCTCCGCCCCGCGCGTCACTTCACTCGGGTTGTACCCGAGGATGACGGGACCTTCCAGTTGGGCGAGGACCGTCTGCGCGGCGGCGAGATTCGGGCTCGTCCAGTTACCGTTCTTTGGCGGTGGAGGGCCGCCGTACCAAACAACCGTCTCACTGACGGGTCCGTTGGAGGCGACGTCGCCGGTCGAGACCACGTCGAAGCCCCTGTTGTGAAGGGGGTTAGCGATGGCGGCCGCTTGGTTGGTGACGCCGGTGCCATTCTCGACCGTGACCTTGACGCTCGAGGGCTTGGGCAAGGGCGCCCCGGTGAAGGAGTTGTCGGCGCTCGAGACGTCGAAGATCTGGTCGATGGCCTGCACCCCGTTGGGCTCGACCGGGAAGACGACGTCGCCGTAGTCGTACCCCTGATAGAGCAGTGGACCGGATGTCACGGTGGCCACGGGGTAGGTGAACTGCGGCACGTTCGAGATCTGAGTGTGGGCGAAGGTGCGCGCCAGACTCACCATTGCTGGCTCAGAGAAGCCGCTGTCGACCGTCAAGTCAGGGAGCACCGCGGTGGCGATGCTCTGGTCGACCAGGGGGTTGCTGAGCCCTCGCGTCGCCACTTTTGCCGCGAGGACGCGTAAGAACTCGTGGGTGCGTCGTATGCGAGCTAAGTCCGACAGCGGTTCAAAGGGCCAGGACCGGGGATCGTGGTTCGAGGGATTCGGTTGAATCTGCAAGTGTCGAGCTCGCACGACCTCCAGGGCCTTGTACCCGTCTAGGTCGTAACAACCCGGGCGCTCGATGTTGAGATCCGACTCCTGGTCGAAGATGGGAATGGGGAAGTACATCTTGACGCCACCCAGGGCGTTCACCACGTTGGCGAACGTGTCGAAGTTAAGAACGACGTAGTGGTTGATGGGAATGGCGAAGTCCTCTTCGATGGCTTCGATGAGTTGGCCCGGACCTTCGTACAGCGCGGCGTCGATCTTGTTCGCGCCGATGATGCGAGCGTTGGGCACAAACAGGTCACGGGGGATGGAGAGGAGCGACACCTGTCCCGTGCTCGGCACGAGATGCAAGACCATATCGATGTCGCTATTGACGCCGTTGACTCCGTCCTGGCAGAGTCCGTAGGCCTTGTTCTGCACTTTCAGCGCGCAGCGGTCCGTCGATCCGATGAGCAGGATGTTTTCCGTGGCGCCACTCTGCTGTTGGAGATGGGGCACGTTGACGCGATGGACGAGCGAACCGAGGTAGTAGTAGTCCGCCACGACGCCGCCTACGACGAGCACAACCACGAGCCCGAGGGCAATGACGGAACGACGGATCCAGATCTTTCGGCGATTCGGCACGGAGCGGTGATCACGCGTCGCGTTCACGCGAGTGACGGCCTCGCCCATGGCTACAAGTCGATCGTGATTAGCGATTTTCTTCGCGGGCGCTCTGCGACCACCACCTTCTGTATCGCCAGCCACCACGCAATTCTAGTTGTCACCCACTGCTCGACTGACCACTCCTTAGGCGCTGATCGCGTGGAACGACGATCTTGCTGTTCGTGATGAGGCGTGCAAGAGTCGAGTTAACGGCGTCGAACCCACCAGAGGGAGAATCCGCCCAGCAACGCCGAGAGGATCAAGTAGCTTCCGAGTTCGTACCACTGGAAGGTCCAATAGCGGTCGATCGGCTGGTACGTCATGAGGTCGGTGAGATGAAAGGAGTTGACACACTTTTCGATGGCGTGAACCGTCGCCGGACTCGGTCCGCTGTGCACGACACCGGCGGGGGGTGGGACCGGTTTCGGGAAGACGTTCGGGCAGCGTCCCACACCTCCGAAGACGGCGTGGGTGCCCTTGATATTGAAGTTGAACTCGCCGTTCGAGCCGATGCCGCCGTTTTGGCCGATAACTTTTCCCGACTGGTTCAGGACCGTGTTGGAGACGATCAGGTCTTCGGGATTAGGCGGGCTATTGCCGCCCGCCTTCGCACCAGTGGAGAACGGCGCGGCGAACTTCGAGGTGTAACTGAGCGGACTCATCAGATGAGGTCGGATGTGGAGGTTGTAGAGAACGCGAACGCCGCTATACACGACCAGCGTCGCGGCCATAGCGGGCAGAGTTCGTCTGATCAGCGCTCCGAGAGCCACCCCCAGAGTGAACGCGAAGAGGGCGTAGCCGATCGGCGTGAGGTTGCGCACGTCAAAGGTGCTAAAGGGCGCGCCGTTCACGCGGTCCCACGAACTCGACCACCACGTGGCCATGAGACTGAACAGACCCATGGTGATCGCGCTGGCCAGGCCTACGACAGCGAGTTTCGCCGCGAGCCACTTCACCCGCGTTTCGCTTTGAGTCCAGGACAGGCGAAAGGTACCGCTCTCGAACTCTCGGGCCACCAGTGGAGCGCCCCAGAAGGCTCCAATCACGGCGGGAAAGACGACCGAAGCCTGCACCAGATGCTCATAAAAGTCGTAGTGGTTGAGAAACGCGTTCTCTACGCCGTTGCAGTCGTCGTGGGTGTGACAGGGCTTCACCACCGAGTTGTAGAGGTGCAGGATGTGTGGATGAGTGACGCCAAAGATAACGGCGAAGACGATCAACGCGAAGATCGCGAACGCGGCTTGAACTCGAAACTGGCGCCAGGCGAGCCAGATCATGCCGACTCCTGGGAGTCGTCGTGAAGAGATGAGCGCTTTCCTTGGCCCATGTACGCGAGGACGATGTCCTCGAGGGTGGCCGCCTCGACCGTCCAGCGGGGATCGATGATCGGACCGTCGGAGCGCACCAGCAAGGTGCTTTGACGCTCGGTGTGACTGGCTTCGATGACGACCTGATTTTCCGATAACTCTGTGCCGGCGTCGCGGGGTCCGATCAATCGATGATGCGTGGCGAGCAGGTCGTCGACGTCTCCGGCGAGCTGCACCCGAGACGAGACCAGAATGATGAGGTAGTCACAAACGCGTTCTACGTCGGCGACGAGGTGCGAGGACAGGATGACGCTCACCGAGTGTTCGGCCACCGTCTCCATCAGGATCTGTAGGAACTCTCGACGAGCCAAGGGGTCCAAACTGGCGATCGGCTCATCGAGGACGAGAAGATCGGGCCTCTTGGCGATGGCCAGCGTGAGGGCCAACTGCGCTCGCTGACCTCCCGACAGCCGGCTGGCACGTCGGCGCAGGTCCAGCCCTAGCTGCTCCACGCGGCGCTGAGCCAGGGTGGCGTCCCACCCCGGATTGGCGTGAGCGCCAAAGCGCAAGTGGTCGATCACGCTCAGCCCCGAGTAGGTCGGAGTGTCCTGGGCCACAAATCCCACGCGCCGCAGTTGTTCAGGCCCCGCGCCGGGACGCTCTCCAAAGACCGCGATCGATCCTTCGCTCGGGCTGAGCAGACCGACGGCCAGATTGAGCAGGGTGGATTTTCCCGATCCGTTGGGGCCGACGAGGCCGACCACGTGGCCTTCGGGGATCTCGAGTGTGCAGTCGCTCAGCGCGACGTTGCGGTGGTACCGCTTGGTTAGTCCCTCGGTCTTGATGACGGCGCTCATACGCTCACCGTCCCCGAGGACGACCGAAAGCACTCTCGTATGAGTGCCTCAATACTCTCGTCGTCTAGACCGGCTTCTCGGGCCGTCACCATCCACCGTTGAAGGTCGTGTCGCAGGGGAGCGAGGGTGGCGAGAGGAGAGTTGTCGAGCGACTTCGCCACGAAGGTACCCACGCCCGTGCGCGCGCTGACGATCCCTTCGTGCTCTAACTCTCGATAGGCCTTGGAGACGGTATTGGGATTGATGGCTAGCTGCCCGACGACCTCTTTGACGGTGGGCAACTGATCGCCTTCGAAGAGCAGCCCCAACTTGAGAGCTCGTCGGACCTGTTGAATTATCTGCAAATAAGGAGGAACACCCGAGTGGGTGTCCATATAGAACTCGATCATCTCCGGACCATTTCACTAGTAACCTAGTGAACTATAACAATCCCCGCGGCCCTCGTCAATGAGGTCTTATGGGCCAGGAACGTATTTCTGCACGGCCTCGATGTGAAGGTAGACCGACCCGCTCTTGGCACAGGCTACGAAGGGATAGGGCACCACGGTCGACTCTTTTTGCCCGGGCGGGTAGACGCGCAGGCCGGCTGCCGTGACGGGCCTGCAGGACGAAGTGGGGAAGTTTTCGGCCACGGTGATCTGCAGGATGACCGTGGCGGTGCTGCGCGAGGTGTTGTCATTGAATCCGTTCGCGGTTTTGGCACTGGCGAGGGTGATGAGCGCGGGGGCGTGCTGCGGGTTTCGTCCCGCCGCGCTGCCCAGTTGGATGCCGGCCTGCGTGATGCCCGAGACCCCCGGGTAGCCGCGCAGCGTGCACGCGTGCGCGGAGAGGTTGGTGAAGTTCAAGTTGTAGTAGGAGCTTCCGGCGGCGCCGTTGCCCTGGGTGTCCAACCAGACGTCCAGATTCGCCGTCGTGCAGGCGCGTACGCTCGCGGCCGAGGAGACGACAGGCCCCCCCGGTAGACCCCAGACCGAGAGACCCGCCATGAGGACCGCCGCCCCCGTCCATGCGACGCACCGTCGTGCCAGACTGCTGCGAATGGCTGAAGTGTGATGGCGCATGCGGCACCTCCTAGGTTCCTTGCGACGGCCGTCAATTGTTCGGATCTTGACGCGTCGTTTGCCATCAATCGTAGGTGTGCCTATTGGCGAAATCGTTGCGATTACTGCTTTGTCACGAAGTTGTAAAGGTTACGGCGAACCTATTGTTACGAACTTGTAATAGAAGTCACGCAAGGTGCCGGCGAAGCGTTGAGCAGACGATTGCGCCAGCGAAGACGCGACGCGATCTACGTCGAGGACGGCGAACTTCGGTCCGGATGTCTCGACACGAACTTTCTCAGGACATCTAAAGGCGACGCCGGTAGCGTTGCTCGGATCATGAGGGAACGCCCGCTTCTTGTTGCCGCGCCCGGGCGGAGTTTCCTCTGTGAGGCGACACGTGATTAGCGGCGGAGAGTTAGCGGCCTTCATCGCGGCGTCGATGGCCATCATCTTGGTGCCGGGTCCCAGCGTTCTGTTCACGTTGGCGCGAGGCGTTGCGTGGGGCCGGGCCGTGGCCGTGTTGACCGTCCTCGGTAACAGTCTGGGCACCTTGACTCTCTCGGCGGTCGTCGCCGTAGGTCTGGGTCCTCTTCTCGCTCGATCGAAGACGCTGTCCATCGTCTTGCAAGTGCTCGGTGGCCTCTATCTCTTGTGGCTCGGCTTTGATGCGCTTCGTCACCGACGAGAGCACGCCGAAGCGATGACCAAGAAAGAGGCGCAGCGACCCTCGCGCGCTCGCGTCGTTCGACAGGGCTACGTCGTCGGGGTCTTGAATCCGAAGGCGATGGTGTTCTTCGTCGCCGTCTTTCCCCATTTCGTCGATCGATCAAAGGGCAATATCACGGGCCAGCTCGTGCTCCTGGGCGTTCTCTTTAGCATCATGGCCTTCTGCAGCGATTCAACGTGGGGTCTCATCGCGGGCACGGCCCGCGTGTGGCTGTCGAGCTCGCCCGGTCGACTGGTGACCTTGCGAACGATCGGAGCCTACGTGATGTTGGGCCTGGGTGTGCTGATCATCGTGAGCGCCGCGCTCACCTGAGACGCGACTCGTGGCGCTAGAGCCCGGCGCTCGCTGATTATCTAGAGCTTCCTATGCTCGTTCTCTGGAGGAAGTTCGAATGAGCATGCACGGCGGGGGCGGGGGAGCCGTCCGAATGGGAATGCGCTCGATGCGCCAGGACCGTTCCATCTTGCAGCACCGCATCAAAAAGGGAACCCTCCCTCGAATCTTGAGGTTCGCCAAGCGCTACCGCCCGGCGCTGATCGTCTTTTTGATCGTGGTCATTTTCGACGCCGTGATCTCCTCGGTGTCGCCGCTCTTGCTACGAGAGATCATTGACGTTGGGATCATGGATCACCGGGTTGCGCTGGTGGTCGGCCTCGCGGTCACGACCGCCCTCCTCGCGATCGGCGACGCCGGACTTCAGATGGTGGAGCGACGGCTCTCCGCCGTTATCGGCGAAGGCCTCATCTACGACCTGCGCGCCGAGGTGTTTCGTCACATTCAATCGATGCCGATCGCTTTCTTTTCGAGGACTCAGACCGGGGCGCTGATTAGTCGACTCAACAATGACGTGGTGGGGGCCCAGCAGGCCTTCACTGACCTCTTCTCCAACGTGGTCGGCAACGCGATTTTGGTCATCATCGTTCTGGTGGTGATGTTCATTTTGAGTTGGCCCATCACGCTGGTGGCTCTCATCTTGGTGCCGGTCTTCCTGTTGCCGGCCCGCCGGGTGGGGCGAAAGCTAGGCACGCTCTTTCAGCGAGGCATGGAACTCAACGCGGAGATGAACATGGTCATGAGCGAGCGATTCAACGTGGCGGGCGCCATGCTGGTCAAGCTCTTCGGCCGGCCGGAAGAAGAGCGCGAGGGCTTCGAGAGTCGCGCGGCGCAAGTGCGTGATATTGGGATTCGTCAAGCGACCTATCAGCGATTCTTCTTCATCACCCTCTCACTCACGGCGTCCCTGGCGACCGCCTTCGCCTACGGCTTTGGCGGCGTCGAGGCGGCGCGCGGAACGTTGGCCGTCGGTACGGTCGTAGCCTTGACCGCGTACCTAACCCGGCTCTACGGGCCTCTCACGCAGCTGTCCAATCTCAACATCGACTACATGTCGGCAATGGTGAGCTTCGAACGACTCTTCGAAGTCTTGGACCTTGAGCCGATGATCAAAGAGAGCCCCACCGCGCGGCCCATCCCTGATCGACCGGCCGACCTGCGCTTCTCGCACGTGGACTTTTCCTACCCCGGCGCAGAGGACGTCTCGTTGGCCTCGCTGGAGGCGGTGGCGCGCCTCGACGACACGCCACGCACCTCAGTGCTGCACGACATCAGTTTCGAGGTGGCCCCCGGGACGATGACCGCGTTGGTGGGGCCGAGCGGCGCGGGCAAAACCACTATCTCCATGTTGGTCTCACGTCTCTACGACGTCGACGGTGGTTCCGTGATGATCAACGGCGTCGATCTTCGCGACGCCACGACGAAGTCTCTCAACGCGACCGTTGGCGTGGTAACCCAAGACGCGCACCTCTTTCACGACACCCTGCGGGCGAATCTCCTCTTCGCCAAGCCCGACGCCACCGACGACGAGATTGCGTCGGCGCTGGCGGCAGCCCAGATCGCCGATCTCGTGGCGACCTTGCCGCTCGGCCTTTCAACGGTGGTGGGGGAGCGCGGGTATCGACTCTCGGGAGGAGAGAAGCAACGTGTGGCGCTCGCTCGTCTGCTCTTGAAGTCACCCCACCTGGTCGTCTTGGACGAAGCGACCGCCCACCTCGACGCCGAGAGCGAGGCCGCCGTGCAGCGGGCGCTGGATGAGACGATGAAACAACGCACCTCGTTGGTCATCGCGCATCGACTGTCGACGATTCGAAACGCCGACCAGATTCTGGTTATTGACGAGGGCCGGGTCGTCGAGCGCGGCACGCACAAAGAGCTACACGCCCGCCCCGGTCTCTACCGCGATCTCTACGAAACGCAGTTTCGCGGACAAGAGGACTAACCCATCGCGTGGGCGCCCCCGTCGACGTGGATGATCGACGCGGTGGTACCCCGTAGCAGCGGAGAGAGCAGGGCCACGCCCGCGTCGGCTACGGCGCTGGCGTCGTGCACGTCCCAGCCGAGCGGCGCCCGCTCGCTCCACGTCTCTTCGAAGAGGGAGAACCCCGGTATCGATTTGGCGGCCATCGTGCGAACGGGACCAGCCGCGAGCATATTCACGCGGATCTTGTCCGGCCCGACCTCGCGCGCGATGTAGCGGCCCAGCGACTCGAGGGCCGCCTTCATGACGCCCATCCAGTCGTACAGCGGGTAGGCGCGAGAGCCGTCGAAGTCGAGAGCCACCACGGAGGCGCCGCCGAGGGCCGCGCTCTTTTGCAGAAGGGGACGAAAGGCGCCCACCAGGGCGGCCAGCGAGTAGGTCGAGGCGTGCAGCGCAGTGGCGACGTCCTCAAAGGGTGCGGTGAACATGCCTGATCCCAGGCAGCTGGGCGGCGCGTAGCCAATCGCGTGCACCAGCCCGTCCAGGCGGCCGAAGCGGGTGGTGACCTCGTCGACGGCGGCCTCGACCTGCTCGGGGCTCGTGACGTCGAGCTCGATGATCGCGCCCACGTCGCCTAACTTCTTGGCCGTGCGACGCGTGATGGAGGTGCCGCGACCGAATCCTGACAGGGCGATGGTGGCGCCCTCTTCCAAGGCTCGCTGAGCGATGCCGAAGGCCAGTGAGTCGTCGGTGAGAACACCGGTAACCAAGATACGGTGGTCGCTCAGGAGTGCCATCTTGTTAGCGTACTTCTAGGCGTTACGAGCACGAGGACGACGATGACGATAGTGGGCGTGTTAGGAGGCACCGGTCCGGCCGGACGTGGTGTCGCGATTCGACTGGCCAGCGCGGGCTACGACGTGATCATCGGATCGCGAGACGAGACTCGCGCCGAAGAGATTGCGACCACGTTGCTCGCCCGCGGCGAGGGGGTCATTCGCGGTGCGTCCAACTCCGTCGCGGCGGACTGCGAACTAGTCGTCGTCGCCACGCCCTACGAGTCGGCCGTCGCCACGGTCAGCGCGCTGAAGTCAGCGCTGGCGGGAAAAGTCGTCATCTCGATGGTGAACGCCCTCGTGCGCGAGGGAAAGGAAGTCATTCCGCTCTACCCTCCGCGCGGGTCCATGGCCGCGCAACTGGCCTTCGCGCTGCCGGACTCGACCATCGTCGGCGCCTTTCATCATCTCCCCGCGAGCGAGATGGAGAATCTCGACAGTGGCCTCGACGCCGACGTGGTGATCTTCTCCGACGACGCCGGGGCGCGCGAGGGCGTAGCGAAGGTCGTTGACGAGATGCCCGGGCTACGCGCCGTGATCGCCGGTTCGATGTCGCTCGCCAGCGCGGTGGAGGCCTTTACGGCCGTGTGCATCTCGATCAACATTCGCCACAAGGCTCACAGTTACGTGAAGCTGGCCGGACTGAAGAAGTAATGCAGCTGTACGACAGCGCGCGCGGCGGCCTCTATCCCCTCAACGTGGGGCCCGTCGTCACGATGTACACCTGTGGCATCACGCCCTACGACGCGGCGCACCTGGGTCACGCGTTCGTCTACCTCTCCTTTGACGTCTTGACCCGTCGGTTGCTCGACGCGGGACACGACGTTCGCTGCGTACGTAACGTGACCGACGTCGACGACGACATGCTGCGCAAGGCGCGCGAACTCGGCGTCAACTACTTGGACCTAGCGGCCCAAGAGATGGTCACCTTTGAGCGGGACATGAAGCTCATTAATCTGCTGCCCGTCTACTCCGAGCCTCGCGCGACCAGCGCCATTCCCGAGATACTGACCCTCATCGGCAAGACGTTCGAAAACGGGATGGCCTACGAGGTGGACGGCAGCGTCTACTTCGAAGTGTCGAAGTTTCCGCGATTCGGCAACGTGAGTCACGTCAGTCGTGAGGCCATGCTCGATCTGGCCGCGCTGCACGGTGGTCGACCCGATGACCCGAATAAGCGCGACCCCCTCGACTTCGTGCTGTGGCAGCCGTCCCTCGAGGACGAGCCGGCGTGGGAGTCGCGCTGGGGAGCGGGCCGACCGGGTTGGCACATCGAGTGTTCCGCCCTCGCTCTTCGCGAGCTCGGCGAGACCGTGGACATCCACGGCGGGGGCCGCGACCTGGCCTTTCCCCACCACGAGTGCGAAGTGGCCCAGAGCGAATCGGTGACGGGGACCCAGTTCGTCAGGCACTGGATGCACGTCGGCTTAGTGGCTCTCGACGGTATCAAGATGAGCAAGTCCTTGGGGAACCTGGTCTTCGTTCACGATCTGGCGAGTCGTTCGGAAAGTGCCGCGGTGCGTCTGGCCCTGCTGGAGCACCAATACCGCGAGGACTGGGAGTGGCGCGAGGAGTTGTTGTCGCGCGCGCAGTCGCGTTTGGCGACGTGGCGCACCACGCTGACGACCGGTCGAAGTTCGTCCGTGCTCGACGACGTTCGCGCGGCGCTCGATGACGACCTCGATACGCCCGCAGCGTTGCGCGCCATCGATGCCGCGGCGCACGCGGGCTCGAGCGTCGCTTCGGCGGCCTCGGTGCTCGGCATTACTCTGTAGGCAACGAAAGGCCCCGATGTCCGACCTCACCGTAGAGCTTCCTGACGCCAGTACTCGTGCCGTCCCGGACGGGTCCACGGCCCTCGATCTCGCGAAGGCCATCGGTCCCCGTCTGGCCAAAGACGCGCTCGCGGCGCGCGTGAACGGACATCTGAGCGACTTAACGGCACCCTTAGCGAACGGCGATCGCGTGGCCCTGGTCACCCCCGCGAGTGAGGACGGACGCGAGGTGATTCGCCACTCCACGGCCCACGTCATGGCCCAGGCCGTGACGAGACTGTGGCCCGGGGCTCGGTACGCGATCGGCCCGGCGATTAACGACGGCTTTTATTATGACTTTGAACTTCCTGATGGTCAGCACTTTAGTGACGACGATTTGGGGAGGGTCGACGCCGAGATGCGGGCCATCATCGCCGAGGACCAGCCCTTTACTCGGGCCGAGTACTCCATCGACGAAGCGCTGGCCCTCTTCAAGGACCAGCCCTACAAGACCGAGATCATCGAGGCCGTGGCCCGCGGGGGGAGTGTGGAGGACCTGGCCGAGGCCGGGAGCGACTCGCTCATCTCGACCTACACCAACGCACCGTCGTTCGTCGACCTGTGTCGGGGTCCCCACGTCCCGCGCACGTCACGGCTCGGCCATTTTCGGTTGACGCGCGTCGCGGGGGCCTACTGGCGCGGCGACGAAAAGAATCCCCAGCTTCAGCGCATCTACGGGACGGCGTGGGAGTCGAAAGACGCCCTGGACGCTCATCTTCTTCAACTGGAAGAGGCCGAAGCGCGCGACCATCGCAAACTGGGTCACGAACTCGACCTGTACTCCTTTCCGAGCGAGATCGGCCCGGGGCTCGCCATCTTTCATCCCCGCGGTGGCCTCATCCGACGGATCTTGGAGGAGTACTCGCGTCAGCGCCATGAGGCCTCGGGCTACGAGTTTGTCAGTACTCCGCACATCTCGAAGGCGGAGCTCTTTCAGACCTCGGGCCACCTGGTCTGGTACGCCGAATCGATGTACCCACCGATGGTTCTCGACGACGATCAGCGTTACTACCTCAAGCCCATGAACTGTCCCTTTCACGTGCTGATCTACAAGTCCCGTCCCCGTAGCTACCGCGAGTTGCCGTTGCGACTGTTTGAGTTCGGCGCGGTGTATCGCTACGAACTCTCCGGCGTGGTGCAAGGTCTCACGAGGGTGCGCGGCATGACCCAAGACGACGCTCACATCTTCTGCACCCGCGAACAGATGGCTGAAGAGCTGGAACGAACGCTCAACTTCGTGCTCGATCTGTTGCGCGATTTCGGACTGAACGAGTTCTACCTGGAACTCTCGACGCGTCCCCCCGAAAAATCCGTGGGCGACGACGCCGAGTGGGATGAGGCCGAAACGGTGTTGGCCGAGGTGGCGAGCAGGGTGGGACTCGATCTCGTGCTGGACGTGGGGGGTGGCGCGTTCTACGGTCCCAAGATCTCGGTACAGGCGAAAGACGCCATCGGGCGCACCCACCAGTTGTCGACCGTGCAGTTGGACTTCCAACAGCCCAAAAACTTCGACGCCACGTACGTCGCCGCGGACAACACGCGAACCCGACCGATCATGATCCACCGTGCGCTGTTCGGATCGGTGGAGCGCTTCATGGCGATTCTCATCGAGCACTACGCCGGCAATCTGCCCACCTGGCTCTGTCCGGAGCAGGTTCGCGTGCTGGGCGTGCGCGACGATCACGACGACTACGCCTATGAGGTGGCGACGTTGCTGAAGGCGCAGGGCGTTCGCACCAGCGTCGACGCCGCCACTGAGCCCCTGGGATCTCGCATTCGTAAAGCCAAGTTGGAGAAGATTCCCTACGTCGTGGTGGTGGGCGACCAGGACGTAGATCAGGGAACCCTCGGTATCAACGCTCGCGGATCGAACGACCCCGAACGAGGCGTGTCGGTGGGCACATTCGTAGAACGCCTCCGCCAAGAGATCGACACCCACGCCTCACCGGAGGCGCCCGCGTGGCGTTAGAGCGCTTTTCGGCCGCGTGGCGCGAGAGTTACGTCTCGAGTGCCTTCGCCGGCGAGTTCGACGAGGGGCCTCACGAGTGCGTCTTCTGTCAGCTCGGCACCGAAGAGGTCGACGAGTCGACCGGCGTCTTAAAGCGCAGTACGTACTCCTTCGTCGTCCTTAACGCGTTTCCCTACGGATCGGGCCACCTCTTGGTCGTGCCGTACCGACACGTCGCCTCGTTAGAGGAGTTGAGCGTCGAGGAGTACGAAGACTATTTCTTGACCCTTCGCGCGACGGCCACCGCGTTGGACGCCACCTACTCACCGGACGGCATGAACGTCGGCATGAATCTAGGTAGTGCCGGCGGCGCGGGTATCCCTCGCCACCTCCACGCCCACGCCTTGCCGCGCTGGAACGGGGACACCAACTTCATGACAACCATCGGCGAGACTCGCGTCCTGCCCGAGTCGTTGGCCTCCACGTGGCGTAAAGTTCACGCCCACCTCTAATCCCGGGGCTCTTAGACGATCCCGGTAGACTCAGCGCCATGAGCCAAGAGGGCCGATGTTCGACGGCAAGTTCCGCCGCTCGGTAGATGCGACGACAGCGCCCGTGGGGCGCTGGCTCGTCCGGATGGGTTTTTCGGCAGACGTTCTCACCGGCTCGGGGCTCGTCTTCGCCTGCGCCACGGCCTGGGCTATCGCCGTCGGTCTGCACCTATGGGCCATTGTCCTATTGACCCTGACGGGGTTTCACGATCTCTTCGACGGTGCGGTGGCCAAGGCCTCCCAGCGCGCAAGCCAACGGGGGAGTTTTTTTGACTCGGTCTCAGACCGCGTGGCGGACGCCGTCATCCTCGGCGGCGTGGCCTATTACTTAACGGCGCACCATCACGGCCAGCTCGTCTTGTTGCCCTTCGCGATCTTGACCACGACCTTTCTGATCTCCTATCAACGCTCCAAAGCCGAGAGCCTCGGCCTGGACGCCAAGGGTGGCTTGATGGAGCGCGCCGAGCGAATGATTCTCCTCGGCGTCGGTCTCTTGGCGATGCCCATATTCATTCCGGTGCTGTGGATCATGTTGGTCTTGACCGCGATGACGGCGGCCGGGCGATTCTGGCGCGTGTGGCGGGTCGCCGCGCGACCGGCTCCCTCGACCACGTCGACGTTGCGAGCTCGCCAGCACAGCCGACGCTTGCGTAGGGGACTCAGCCGCGCGTCGCGCCACTAGCGGTGGGCCCCAAGACCCGCGTTCTCCTCTTTAAGGCGGTTGGCTCTCTCTTAGAGGCCCTGCCCGAGCAGGTGGACGTGACGGTGGCGCGCTCGCTGGCGGCCACCTTCGGGAACCGCAGCAAAGAGACCCGCGCGAATCTGGCCGACAACGTGGCGCACGCGTTAGCGCCAGCGGGGGAGCGGCCCGACGAAGGACTCGTGGAGGAGTTCGTCGAACGGGGATTTCGCAGTTATGGCCAGTACTGGGCGGAGGGCGCCAAACTCCCGGCGTTGCCCGTGTCGACCATCGCCAGTCGCTTCGTCATCGCCGATGGGGTTGAGCATCTCTACGCGTCCAAAGAGCGCGGTCGGGGCACCATCATCGCCTTACCCCACATTGGCTCGTGGGAGTGGGGAGGAGCGTATCTGCACACCCTCGATCTGACGATGACCGCCGTCGCGGAGGTGCTCGAGCCGCCCGAACTCTTCGCCTGGTTTCGAGAGAAGCGTGAAGCGATAGGAATTCACGTGGAGGCTCTCGACGATCATGCGGGCACCGCGCTGCTCTCGACGTTGCGCGGTGGTGGGGTCGTTGGCCTTCTGTGCGATCGAGACATTCAAGGAAATGGCGTTCCCGTCGACTTTTTTGGTCAGCCGGTCGCGATGCCGGCCGGACCGGCCACGTTGGCGTTGCGCACCGGGGCCACTCTGGTGGCGGCCGCCTGTTACACCGGTCCCGGTCGCGACCACTTCGCCGTCGTGTCGCCGCCCATTGAGGTGGAACGAACCAAGAGGCTCCGCGAGGACGTCACCCGGGTTACCCAGGGCGTGACGCGCGAACTGGAGGGGCTGATTCGTAGAGCACCCGAACAGTGGCACGTGCTCGAGAGACGCTTCGCCGCGTCATGAGCGTTCGGCGCGTGGCCCTCGTCTCACCGTACGCCCTCAGCGTCTTTGGCGGCGTCCAAGAACAGGTGCTGGCCATGAGCAGGGTGCTGGGCGCTCGAGGACGTGACGTATTAATAGTGGCGCCCGACGCTCATGACGCGACGCACTACGACACGCCCGCCAAAGTGGTTCGCCTCGGGCGTCGCTGGTCGCTGCCCGCTAACGGATCACGAGCGCCGCTCACTCTTTCGCCTCTGGCCTCGTCACGGGCTCGCGCCGCCCTGAAGGCTTTTCGTGCGGAGGTCGTTCACTTCCACGAGCCCTTCGCCCCATTTCTGGGATGGTCGGCGTTATGGGCTCACGAGCACGCGTGCGTGGCCACGTTTCATCGCAGTGGCGACGGGCCTGCACTCAGGTTTACCCGACCGGTCCTGGAGCGACTGGCCACGCGCATCGACGTGGCGGTGTCGGTCAGCGAGCAGGCAGCCGCCACCATTCGTCGGGCCGCGGGCATTGAGAGTGACGTTCTCTTTAACGGTCTTGAGGTGGAGCGCTTTCTTTCGGGCCCCCGTCAGCGCACGTCGCAGATCGTATTGATGTTCGTCGGCCGGCTGGAGGAACGAAAGGGTGTCGCCAGCGCCATCGAAGCCACCCTCGCCCACAACGCTCGAGGCGGGGGCCAGTGGCGCCTGGTCATCGCCGGGGACGGACCGGACCGTTCCCGATTGGAGGCGCTGGCAGCCGGGAACGAGTCGATCGAGTTTCTCGGACGCGTGAGCGACGAGGAAAAACGCTCGCGCCTTCGCCGGGCGGACGTGTTACTGGCCACCTCGACGCACGGCGAAAGCTTCGGCGTGGTCCTTCTTGAAGGAATGGCCAGCGAAACGCTCGTGGTGGCGAGCGACATCGACGGCTACCGAGAAGCGGCCAACGGACACGCGACGTTGTTCTCGCCCGGGGGTGCGGTCGCCCTGGAAGAGGCCATCACCCTCGCTCTGGAGGGCGCCAGCGAGGCCAGCGTCGCGGCGTCCAGCGCCTACGCGCGGAACTGGTCCATGGAGAAGCTCGTCGACGCGTACGAAGAGCGCTACGAACGGGCGCACCACCTTTTTCAGACCACCCAGTAGCCTTGCCTCGTGGCTACTAAGCAACGTTCGCGCCCGCGGCGCGCCCACGCCTCTCGTGATCGTGGGCCGCGCTACGTGGCCCCGGTGCTCGATCCCAGCTGGCAAAACCCGTACTCGCCGTCGGCGAACGAGCGTCTGCATAATCAGCGCGTTGTTCGACGCTTCGCCATCCGTCGACGTCTGCCGTGGGCCCTCGCCGTCGTGGCGGCGGTCGTGACCCTCCTCGTGCTGGGCGTCGTAGTCGCCCCGTGGCTCTTCCTCGCGGCGCTCGTACTCGCCGCGGCGTTCGGATTCTTGGGGCGTCGAGATCTCGCTCGCTACATCGAGCGGGGGCGAACCCTCGGCGCGGAGATGCTCGCTACCTTTCAGCCCGGCGGTGACGCGACCGAACGACTGCGACTGGTGACCGTGCTCGATCGCCTCGCCGCTACTTTCGGCGTGGACAACGTGTCGGCCTTCGTCGTGGCCGATCAGGGATACAACGCCGCGCTGGTGCCCGACGGCCCGAACTACTCACTCTTCGTGACCACCTCGATCATGCAGGACTTCGAACTGATCGAACTCGAAGGGGTGGTCGCACACTGCCTGGCCCGCCAGCGACTCGGTCTGGTGGAGCGTGAGAGCCTGGCCTCGGTCGTGTCGTTGAACGACGACGCACGCCGTTCGCTCGCCGGCGTGGGCAAGACTTATCGGGCGGACGAAGTGGCGGCGGCCAGCATTCGCTATCCGCTGGGTCTGGCCGGGGCGCTGCGTAAGTGCGCGCGCCAACACGTGGCGGTCGACTCTTTCTTTTCGTCCTCCACCTACGCCCAGTGGCGGTGGGTATTTTTCGATCAGTGGAGCGAGCGAGTCGAGAGCGACTTGAGCGACCTCGATGACGTGGAGTTTCGCGCGCGCGCCCTCGAAGAGTGGTAGAGACTGGCCATTAGGCTGACAGCATGAGTCCTTTAGAATCTCCGTCGGTTACCGGTTCGGCACTGGTCAAGCGGGGGCTGGCCGACATGTTGCGCGGTGGCGTGATCATGGACGTCGTCAACCCCGAGCAGGCAAAAATCGCCGAGGACGCGGGAGCGGTCGCGGTGATGGCCTTGGAGCGCGTACCGGCCGACATTCGCCGTGACGGGGGCGTGGCTCGCATGAGCGACCCTCAGATGATCCAGGAGATTCAAGCCGCCGTCACCATCCCGGTCATGGCCAAGGCCCGCATCGGCCACTTCGCGGAGGCTCAGATCCTCGAAGCACTCGACGTGGACTACATCGACGAGTCGGAGGTGCTGACCCCGGCCGACGAAGAGAATCACATCGACAAGTGGGCCTTCACGGTGCCCTTTGTCTGTGGTGCGACGAACCTGGGTGAAGCGCTGCGGCGCATCAGCGAGGGCGCGTGCATGATTCGCTCCAAGGGCGAGGCCGGCACCGGCAATGTCGTGGAGGCCGTTCGTCACCTTCGCACGATCAACGCTCAGATGCGCCGACTGCACAGCGCTGACGCGAATGAGTTGTACGCACTGGCCAAAGACCTCCAGGCGCCGTTGGCGCTCGTCCAAGAGGTCGCCCAGCTGGGCGCGCTACCGGTGCCGCTGTTCTGCGCCGGGGGAATCTCCACGCCGGCCGACGCCTCGTTGGTCTTGCAACTCGGCGCCGAGGCGGTGTTCGTCGGTTCGGGCATCTTTAAGAGTGAGGATCCCGAGCGCATGGCCCGAGCGATCGTCGAAGCGACCACGCACTTCGAAGACCCGAGTGTCGTGGCGAAGGTCTCCACGGGACTAGGCGCAGCCATGAAGGGGTGGGAGACCGCCTCACTCGAGCAACGTTTGGCTGAGCGCGGTTGGTAGTGCGCCGCGTCGGCGTCCTCGCACTCCAGGGCGACGTCGAAGAGCACGTCACCGTACTTTCCTCCTTGGGCGTAGACGTCGTCAAGGTTCGCACCCTCGAGCAGCTCGAGAGTGTCGAGGCACTCGTCGTGCCGGGTGGCGAGTCCACCACCATCGCGCATTTGCTGGTTACCTCGGGCTTGAAGGACGAACTCGGGGCGCGACTGAAAGACGAGATGCCGGTCTTTGGAACGTGCGCCGGATTGATCCTGCTGAGTGACGAAGTCCTCGACGGCCGTGACGACCAGTGGAGCTATGGCGCCCTGGCGGTAGCGGTGCGGCGAAACGGCTACGGGCGCCAGATCGCCAGCTTTGAAACAACTCTCGACGTGAAGGGCCTTGGCGAAATTCCCGGCGTCTTTATCCGCGCGCCCAAGATCGAGCGATGGAACGACGACGTCGACGTGTTGGCGTCGTTGGATCACGGGGACGGCGTTCACCCGGTGTTGGTGCGACAGGGCCACGTCTGGGGGGCGTCGTTCCATCCAGAGTTGACGGGCGACGCTCGCCTGCACCGACTCTTTCTCGACTCGATTTAATTCGATTACGATGGCCAAGCCCTTCGGGGCGCAGGAGGATCACATGTCCGGCCACTCCAAGTGGGCAACGACCAAACATCGAAAAGGTGCGAAAGACTCAGCGCGCGCCAAAGTCTTCGCCAAACTCATCCGCCAGGTGGAAGTCGCGGCCCGCGAGGGCGGCGGCGATCCCTCCGCGAACGCGGCCCTGCGCACGATGTATCAAAAGGCTCGCGAGGCCTCGGTGCCGATTGACACGATCGACCGAGCCGTCAAGCGAGGCACCGGTGAACTCGAAGGAGTGCGCTACGAGGCGATTAGCTATGAGGGCTATGGCCCGAGCGGTGTGGCCGTCATCGTCGAAACCCTGACGGATAACCGCAATCGTACGAGCGCCGAGATCAAGCACGTCTTTGCGCGCAATGGCGGAACGATCGCCGAACCGGGAGCGGTCTCGTGGCAGTTCGAGCGAAAAGGCGTGATCGAAGTTCAAGGTCCCGTGGACGAGGACCAGCTGCTGGAGTGGATTATGGAAGCGGGCGCCGAGAACTACGAAGCGACCGGCAAGAACTACACCGTGACGACCGAGCCACACGACGTGGGCTCGGTGCGTGACGCCCTGGAGGGTCACGGCCTCAAGGTGCTCAGTGCCGAGTTGACACTGGTGCCTCAGAACTCCATTGAGATCACCGACGAAGGGGAAGCGAAGAAAGTACTTCGTCTGATGGACGCCATTGACGACCACGACGACGTGCAAAACGTGTACGCCAACTTCGACGTCTCCGACGATCTGCTGGCGGCCTACGAGGGCTAATTCGCCGTTTAGGGTCTCCCGCGGGCTAGCATCGAACGTATGTTCGTACTCGGCATCGACCCCGGACTCACGCGGTGCGGGTTCGGCCTCGTCGAGGGATCTTTTGAGGGCGTTGAATCCTTTCGTGCGGTGCGAGCCGGCACCATCGAGACTGACGCGGCGCTGCCGGTGGAAACTCGTCTACGAGAACTCCACGTCGAACTGGCCTCATTACTGAGCGAGACATCCCCGGACGCGGTGGTCGTGGAGCGACTGTTCTTTCAGCGCAACGCCAAAACGGCGATATCGGTGGCTCAAGCGAGCGGCGTGGCGATCGCGCTGGCGGGCATGGAGAACGTGGCCGTGCGCCAGTTCACCTCGCAAGAGGTCAAACTCGCGGTCACCGGATACGGAGCGGCGAGCAAGTCGCAGGTTCAAGGCATGGTGGCCCGGCTGTGCGGCCTGAGCGAGATTCCCACGCCCGCCGACGCGGCCGACGCGTTGGCGCTCGGCATCGCGTACTTCATGATCGTGCGCGTCGAACGTCGTTACCCCCTGGACACGCGCGCGTGATCGGGTGGCTCAACGGTCGGGTGCTGCACCAGTTGCGAAACGGGGCGCTTCTGCTCGACGTCCAAGGCGTGGGCTACGAAGTTCACGTCGCCTCGAACGAGTTACCTCCCTTTGATGAACTGATCGAACTGTTCGTCTTCACCGTTGTTCGAGAAGACGCCATTCAGCTCTTTGGATTCTCTTCGCTCGAGGAGCGTGAGTTTTTTGAACTGCTTCTCGTGACACCCGGAGTCGGCCCCTCGACGGCGCTCGGCGCGCTGCGCACGATGAGCGTGAAGGAGTTGGCTTTCGCCATTGAGAGCGACGACGTGAAAAAGGTGGCCACGATCCCGGGGATCGGACCGAAGACAGCGAGTCGCATCGTGCTCGAACTGAAGGGCAAAGTGGTGGTGGACGGAGCCTTTGACGTGGGCGAGCCGGTGGAGCATCTAGACGCCGCCATTGAAGACGCGTTGCGAGCGCTCGGCTACACGAGTCACGAGATCCGCGACGCACTGCGCGACACGCAGCTCCCCGCCGATGAGTCGACCGCCCTGCGCACGGCGCTGCAATTGTTGAGGCGTTCGTGAGCAAACGCGAGCTCGACCTCGAGCGATTGCAAGATCACGTGGCGACTCCTCAGGCCAGCGAGCAGGAACGTCGCGTCGAAGTTTCGCTACGACCTCAAACGTTGGCGGACTTCGTGGGCCAACGCGACCTGGTCGGGCATCTTGAAGTGGTGCTGGGCTCGGCGAAGGCCCGTCATCAAAGTGCGGACCATCTGCTCTTCGCGGGTCCGCCGGGGCTGGGCAAGACGTCACTCGCGAGCATCGTGGCGGCGGAGATGGGGTCGGGCTTTCGCGTCACGTCGGGCCCGGTGCTGTCGCGACCCGGGGATCTCGCGGCGCTCTTAACCGACCTTCAAGACGGCGACGTGTTGTTCATTGACGAGCTGCACCGCCTGTCCCGGGCGGTCGAGGAGGTGTTGTATCCGGCAATGGAGGATTTGCGCCTCGATGTCATGATTGGCCGTGGCCCCTCGGCCCGGTCTATTCGACTCGATCTGCCGAACTTCACCCTGGTCGGCGCGACCACGCGAACGGGCCTGGTGGCGGCGCCGCTGCGCGATCGATTCGGCTTTATTGGCCAACTCGATCTGTACGACGTCGACGAGCTGACGACGATCGTCAAGAGAACGGCCGGCCTCTTGGAAGTGTCACTGGACCCCGACGCGGCCACGGTGATCGCTTCGCGCAGCCGGGGAACGCCTCGCATCGCCAACCGGCTTCTTCGACGGGTACGCGACTTCGCGTCGGTGAAAGGTCATGGCCGAGTGGACGTGAAGGTTGCCACAGACGCGCTGGCCCTCTTCGGCGTCGATGAGTTCGGTCTCGACAAGATCGACCGACGGATCTTGACTCTGCTCTGTGAGCAGTTCGCCGAACAGCCCGTCGGCCTCACCACGCTGGCTCACGCCTGTGGCGAGGAGGCCTTCACCATCGAAGACGCGTACGAGCCCTACCTGCTGCGGGCCGGACTGATGATTCGTACACCCCGAGGCCGGGTCGCCACCGAACGTGCCTACGAGCACCTGGGCATTCGCCAGCGTCACGAGGGCCTTTTCTAAACCCTTAACGGGCACCGAGTAGAGTTTCTCTGTCCGTTAACGAAGGAAATCCTTATGTTGTCCGCCATCTTGTTCGCCGCCAAAGCGACCACCAAGCACTCCAATGAGTCGTACCTGATCCTCATTTACATTGTCATCTTTGGGGCGTTCTACTACTTTTACCTCCGCCCTCGTTCCAAGCGTCAAAAGGCGCAGCGCCTCGAGTCAAAAAAAGTCGAGGTCGGCCAGCGCGCTCAGACCATCGGGGGCTTCATTGGCACGGTCGTTCGCAGCGACTCCGACATGGTGACCCTGCGAACCGATAAGGGCGTGGAGCTGGACTTTGTCCCGAACGCCATCGCGCGCCGCTACGACCCCGTCGCTCCTCACGTCCCCGAATCGACCGACGACGACCATCCGACGGAAGGTGACGCGAAGTAATGCCCCCACAGGTCGGTTCGCGACGATCGCTGATCGTCAGCCTTGTCCTCGTCATCGCCATAGCTTTTGGTTCTCTCGCCGCGACCTTGTCGCTCGGCTGGGGTCCCAAACTCGGCCTCGACCTGGCCGGTGGCTTGTCGGTGGTCTATAAGCCCGCCACGCACGCCTCGACCGCCGACATGCAAGAGGTGGTCACGATTTTGACCGACCGCGTGGACGGCCTGGGAGTCTCCGGGGCGACCGTCAACCTCCAAGGTAAAGACGTGGTGGTGAGTGTGCCCGGCGTCACGCACGCCCGCGAAGTGTTAAAGGCCGTCGGTCAGACCGCGCAGCTGCTCTTTCGCCCAGTGCTCTGCGAAACGACTCTCGGCACCAAGCTAAAAAGCCCCGGCGCCAAGGGCTTACCGGCCTGCGCCGCTCAGTACGCGACGACGGCCGCCAACCTCGACGTCAACTCCTCGACCGGGGCCAGCGCCAACATCCCGCCCGACCCGGCCTTCGCCGACTTCAAGTCCACCCAGCCGCTCTACGACAACCCCAAGAAAGAGGTCCTCTTACCGCTGCTCGGCGACAAGGCGGTGCGCTACGTCTTAGGACCGTCGGAGCTAACGGGTAAGGCCGTCAAGAGCGCCGTCGCCCAGCAAGATCAAGTCGGCGCGTGGGTCGTCAACTACACCCTGACCTCGACGGGCAGCCCCGAGTGGGACAAGGTGGCCCAGAAGAACTTCCACGCGTTGCTGGCCATCGAACTCGACGGGGTCGTTCAGTCCGCGCCGTTGATCCAACCCGACCAGGCGACCTTTACGAGTTTCGACGGCACGGGGGAGATCTCGGGCTCTTTCACCGAGGCCTCGGCCAAGACCTTGGCCCTCGCCATGAACTTCGGTGCCTTGCCGGTGCGCCTCGAGCCGCTCACTACCGTGACCGTGTCGCCCACCCTCGGCCACTCCGCTCTCATCGCCGGACTCGGGGCCGGACTCGCCGGGTTGGCGTTGGTTTTGCTCTACACCATCCTTTACTACCGGGCTCTCGGTCTCGTCATCGTGCTCGGTCTCGCGGTCACGGCGTCCTTGCTGTGGGCGATTATCTCGGCGCTCGGCCATACCGCCTTTGCGCCCAGCTTCGATCTGGCTGGTGTTACCGGATTGATTGTGTCCATTGGTATCACCGTCGACAGTTACATCGTGTACTTCGAACGGTTGAAAGACGAGGCCCGAGCAGGGCGCTCGGTGCGGTCCTCGGTGGATCGTGGTTTTCGCTCGGCCTGGCGCACGGTGTTGGCCGCCGACACCGTCAGCCTGCTCTGTGCCGTTCTGCTCTACATCATCGCCGTCGGCGACGTGAAGGGTTTTGCGTTCTTCCTCGGACTCTCGACGCTGATGGACGTGTTCATTACCTGGTACTTCACCCGTCCGCTGGTGATCCTCTTAGGGCGACGAGGGTCGTCCAGTCACTCCGCGCTGTCCATGGCGGCCGGTCTTCACGCGGGGGCCGCGACCAGTGAGTAACTCCACCGATACCTTCGCCCCTGAAGTGGAGAAGCACTACGGCCGCTTCGGTCGTCTCTACCACGGCCTCACGACGATCGACTTCGTCGGCCGGCGCAAGATCTGGTTCACGGTCTCGCTCGTCATCATCCTGCTCGGACTCGGATCGCTCGCCATTCGTGGATTTAACCTGGGCATCGACTTCAAGGGTGGTAGTTCCTGGGAGGTGCTGGCCCCCAAGTCCTCCATCACCCAGATGACCAACGCGGTCAAGAACGCCGGTCTTTCCAATCCGACCGTGGAGAAACTGGGTAGCGACACCTACCAGGTGACGGCCGATATTAATAACCTCTCGGGCCCGGCCCAGGCCGCTCTGACCACCAAGGTCGTCGACGCCATGGCGGCCGTCGCCCACACCAGCGACTTCCAGGTCTCGACCAGCAGCGTCGGCCCGACCTGGGGCGGCCAGATCACCAACAAAGCGATCGAGGCCCTGGTCGTCTTCTTTATCGCCGTCGTGGCGTACATCAGTATCCGTTTCGAACCCAAGATGGCCGCGGCTGCCTTCATCGCGATGGTGCACGACCTCCTCGTCACGGTCGGGGTGTACTCCCTCTTCGGCTTTCAGATCACTCCGGACACCGTGATCGCCATCTTGACCATCCTCGGGTACTCCCTCTACGACACGGTCGTGGTCTTTGACCGTGTGCGCGACAACACCCAGGGCGTGCTGAAGAGCGGTGAACTCACCTACTCCGACATGGTGAACCTGTCGATGAACCAGACGCTGGCTCGCTCTATTAATACGTCGCTGGTGGCCATCTTGCCGGTCCTCGCGGTCCTCTTGATCGGCGCCGACCTGCTCGGCGCGACCACGCTGCAGGACTACGGTTTGGCACTCTTCGTCGGTCTGATGAGCGGGGCGTACTCCTCGATCTTCATCGCCAGTCCGTTGCTCGCGTGGATGAAAGAGCGCGAGCCTCGCTACCGCGATTTAGCGGCGCGCGTGACGTCTCGCGCCGACCGCCGCGTGCTGACCGCGACCAGCGCGGCCCTCGCCGGAGCGCAGGCGAGCGTGGTGGGAGCCGCCCGCCCCCAGCGCGTGGGAAGCTCCTCCGCGGCCATCCAAGCACGCGCTCGTAAGCGGAAACGCCGTTAACGCACCGGTAGGCTGACCGTATGGTTAGTCTCACGTCGCGCTCCTCAGCCGACGCCGTCTTGCTGAGTTCCCTCGAGCGCCTGATCACGCGGTTTCAGGAGCACCACGAGGCGGGCGACGTCGACCTCATTCGCCGCGCCGGGGTGGCGGCCATCAACGCCCACGAGGGCCAATTGCGGCGAACCGGTGAGCCTTACGTCACCCACCCCATTGCCGTCGCGGGTATCGTGGCCGACCTAGGTCTCGACGAAACGACCATCGCCGCGGCGCTGCTGCACGACGCGGTGGAAGACACCGGGGTCACGACACAGTGGCTGGCCAGCGAATTTGGCGCCCAGGTCGCGGCCGTGGTCGACGGGGTGACCAAGTTGGACCGCCTGGAGTTTGACTCCAAAGAGGCCCAGCAGGCCGCCACCATTCGCAAGATGTTCATCGCCATGGCCCAGGACTGGCGCGTCCTGCTGATCAAACTGGCCGACCGTCTGCACAACATGAGAACCATCTCGGTCATGCCCATGCATCGTCAGCGCGCCATCGCCCAAGAGACCCTGGACGTCTACGCGCCGCTCGCGCACCGCCTCGGTGTGCAGCAGGTCAAGTGGCAGCTCGAGGACTTGAGTTTTGCCACCCTGCACCCCAAGCGATACGCCGAGATCGAACAGATGGTGGCCGCGCGCCAGCCCGAGCGTGAGACGTACCTCGGCGAGGTCATGGAGACTCTCTCGACAAAGTTGATCGAGTTCGGCATCAGCGCCGAAGTTCGCGGGCGACCGAAGCATCTGTGGAGCATCTACGAAAAGATGGTGGTCGGGGGCAAGGAGTTCGACGAGATCTTCGACCTGGTGGGGCTGCGCCTGATCGTCGAGGAGGAGCGCGACTGCTGGGCCGCCCTCGGAGCGATTCACGCCCTGTGGTCACCGGTGCAGGGACGATTCAAGGACTACATCAACTCCCCGAAGTTCAACCTCTATCAGTCGTTGCACACCACGGTGATCGGCCCGCGGGGTAAGTCCGTGGAGGTGCAGGTGCGCACCCAGGAGATGCACCGACGCGCCGAGTTCGGCGTGGCCGCGCACTGGAGCTACAAAGAGGGCAGTTCGGCCAACGAGATGGCCTGGATGCAACGCCTCACCGACGTCGAAGAGGAAGAGAACGACCCCATTGCCTTCCTCGAGGCGTTGAAGCTTGACCTCGGCCAAGACGAGGTCTACCTTTTCACGCCGAAGGGCCGGGTCATCGCCCTCATCGAGGGCGCCACACCCATTGACTTCGCCTACGCCGTGCACACCGAGGTGGGGCACCGCTGCGTCGGTGCCAAAGTCAACGGCCGACTGGTGCCACTCGATACGGTGCTGCGCTCCGCTGACGTCGTGGAGATCGTGACGAGCAAGAACGACAACGCCGGGCCCAGCCGCGACTGGCTCAACATCGCGGCCTCCTCACGGGCCAAGTCCAAGATTCGCCAGTGGTTCCAGCGCGAACGGCGTGATGACGCCATCGAGGGCGGTCGCGAAGAGTTGACCAAGGCGCTTCGTCGCGAGGGCCTGCCGATCGCCACGTCTCTGGCCTCGAGCGCCCTCGACGCGGTTATCAGCGCGTTGGGCTTAGAGGACCGCGACGCGCTCTTCATGTCCATCGACTCCAATCAGATCTCTGCTCTCGCCGTGGTGCAACGACTCGATCGCGAACTTCGCGGGGGCGACGCCGAGCAGATGCCCACCACCGTCACCAAGGCGCCCCGCTCGAATCGCACGTCACGCCGCACGGCGGGGGTGTACGTCGAGGGACTGGACGACGTCATGATTCACCTGGCCCGGTGCTGTTCGCCAGTCCCCGGTGACAGCATCATGGGATTCATTACCCAGGGCCGCGGTGTCTCGGTGCACCGCGACGACTGCTCGAACGCGGTGGCCCTGGCCCAGAGGCTGGGCGAGCGCATCATCGACGTCGAGTGGGACGGCTCGGCCGGTGGCCAGTATCGCGCGGTGCTGGAGATCATGGCCTTCGATCGTTCGCGACTCTTGCTCGACGTCTCCAAAGTGGTGGCCGAGTACCACCTCAACATCATTTCGAGCAGCACCACGACGTCCGGAGCGCGCATCGTGCGCATGGTCTTTGACGTGGAGCTCGCCGACCCCGAACACCTGTCGAGTCTCCTCGCCGCCCTGAAGGGGGTGGACGGGGTCTTTGACGCCTTTCGACAGTTGCCCGGACAGAACAAGACCTCATGAGCGAGTCGCTCCCGCCCTTTCGGGCGCCCACGGGCACGCACGACGTCTTGGGTCCCGAGTCGGCCCTGTGGGAGGGACTGGTCGCGACCTTCGCCGAGCTTGCCTACCGTTACGGATTCTCCCTGGTGATGACGCCCCTCTTTGAAGACGTCGGTGTCTTTACGCGCGGCCTCGGCGAAGAGAGCGAGGTCTTCCAAAAAGAGATGTACATCTTTCATGACCGGGGCGAGCGGCGCTTCGCCCTGCGCCCGGAAGGCACGGCCTCGGTCGTGCGGGCCTTCGTCCAGCACCAGCCCACGACTCCCTGGAAGGCCTGGTACCTCACTCCGGCCTTTCGCTACGAACGCCCCCAGGCCGGACGGTATCGTCAGCACTATCAAGTCGGCGTCGAGGTGCTCGGGACCGACGATCCCACCGTCGACGTCGAAGTGATTGCGCTGGCCCATCGGTTCTACGAGGCGATCGGGCTGAAGAACGTACGCCTGCTCATCAACTCCATGGGTGACGAGGCGTGTCGCCCGCGCTACCTCGAACTGTTGAGCGAGTACTTAGAGGCCCACCAGATGGAGCTGTGCGACGAGCACCGCGAACTGTGGCGACAGAATCCCTTGCGCGTACTGGACTGCAAGAAAGAGGCGTGCGTCAAGGTCACCTCCACCGCGCCGATGCTGATCGATCACCTCTGCGATAACTGCCGAGACCACTTTGACAAGGTGGTGGCGGGCCTCAGCGCCGTCGGCCTCGAAAGCTTCTTGAGTCCTCGGCTGGTGCGCGGTTTCGACTATTACACGCGCACCACCTTTGAGTTCATCGCCGAGTCGCTCGGTAACGCCCAAAACGCCGTGGGCGGCGGGGGACGCTACGACAAGCTCTCCGAGCAGTTGGGCGGCAGGGAGACGAGTGGCATCGGTTTCGGGAGCGGGGTGGAGAGACTGTTGCTGGCGCGAGTGGCCGAGGGGGTGACGACGCCTCTGCTCAAGCGCACTCTCGACGTCTTCGTCATCGACACCACCGGAGACGAGTCGGTCACTCAAGTGATCGAGAGGCTGCGCGCCGCGGGCGTCGCGACCGATCGCGCCTACGACCAACGGTCCATGAAGGCGCAGATGAAGGTGGCCGACAAGTCCGGCGCTCGCCTGGCCCTGCTGGTCGGCCCCGAGGAGCTGTTCGCGGGCACGGTTACGATTAGAGACCTGCGAAGCCAGGACTTTGAGCAGACGCAGCAACGCGTGGCCCAAAGCGAGATCGTTTCGACGGTCGTTCAACTATTGATGAAGTGAAGTGACGATGCCCAGCGATTTTGAAGCCACCAGCCTGCGCGACCTGCTCTGCGGCTCGATCAACGAGAACCACATCGGAGAACGACTCAGCGTCTGCGGCTGGGTGGCCAAGCGACGCGAGCACGGTGAGCACCTGGCGTTTCTCGACATTCGCGATCGTTCCGGGGTCGTGCAGGCCGTGGTCGAGGGTTCCGTCGACGTCAAGAGCGAGTACGTGGTGCGCGTGACCGGTACCGTCACCCCGCGTCCCGAGGGCACCGTCAACGTCAAACTGTCGACCGGTGGAGTGGAGCTGAGCGACTGTCAGGTGGAAGTCCTCTCATTGGCAGACGTGCCGCCCTTTCAGTTGGACGATCGAGTCGACATCGACGAGCAAGTGCGCCTGCGGTACCGCTACTTGGATATCCGCCGTGACGCCATGCAGCGAAACCTTCGCCTTCGCGCCGTGGTTAACGCCGCGTTGCGTCGGGCGATGGACGCGCAAGGTTTTTGTGAGGTGGAGACGCCGCTCCTCTGGGCCCCGACGCCCGAGGGCGCGCGCGAGTTCGTGGTTCCGTCTCGCCTTCACCCGAGCGAGTTCTACGTGCTGCCGCAGAGTCCGCAGATCGCCAAGCAACTTCTCATGGTCGGCGGTTTCGACCGTTACTACCAGATTGCCCGCTGCCTACGCGACGAGGACCTTCGCGCCGACCGCCAGTTCGAGTTCACTCAGCTCGACCTCGAGGCCAGCTTCGTGAGTCAAGACGACATCCTCGACTTCGTCTCGGTGGCCGTCCTCGACGCGGCCGAGGTGGCGACCGGGGTGCGACCACGAACCATCGATCGAATGACGTGGGCCGAAGCGCTGGACCTCTACGGGACCGACAAGCCGGACCTGCGCTTCGCCATGACGCTGCAGGATCTTTCCGGGGTCTTCGACGGGAGCACGGTCAAGGCCTTCGCCGCATCGACGGTGAAGGCGATCCGCGTCGCGGGCGGGGCCGGTTTCCCGCGCTCGAAACTCGACGACCTCACCGAGTTGGCCAAGAGTCTCGGCGCCCAGGGCTTGGCGTGGTTTCGCGTGACCAGCGACGGACTGGACAGCCCACTGGCCAAGTTTCTCTCCGAGAGTGAGAGTGCGGCTCTCGCCAGCGTGGACGGGGCCGAGGTGGGTGACCTGGTGCTCGTCGTCGCCGACGAGTACACCCAGGCCTGTCGCGTCCTCGGGGCGCTGCGCGTGGCGCTCGGATCTCCTCCCGTCGGCGACGGACCCCATCACTACGTGTGGGTCACGGAGTTTCCTCTGTTCGAAGGTGTCGACGAAGACGGCAACCTACAAGCGGCCCACCACCCCTTCACCATGCCGCATCCCGAAGATCTCGCTCTCATCGAGACCGACCCGCTCAAGGTTCGCTCGCAGGCTTACGACCTCGTTCTCAACGGCTGGGAGCTCGGGAGCGGTTCAGTGCGTATCCATCGCGCCGATATTCAGTCGCGAGTGTTCCGGGCCTTAGGCATCAGTGACGACGACGCGCAGAATCGTTTCGGATTCTTGCTAGGAGCGTTCAAGTTCGGCGCTCCGCCCCACGCCGGCTTCGCCTTCGGCATCGACCGGTTGGTCGCGATCTTCGCGGGCGAGGAGAACATCCGAGAGGTCATCGCCTTTCCCAAGACGCAGTCGGGGTCCGATCTCATGACGGGCGCTCCCAAGAACATCACCGAGCGCCAACTGCGAGACCTGCATCTCAAGTTCGCGCCGAAGGGTTCGTGAGCCACGTCGCTCTTTGACGACGCCGTCGATGAGCGCCTGCGGGAGTTGGCGCCGCTGGCGGAGCTGCTGCGACCTCGCACGCTCGACGAGATCGTCGGCCAAGACCAGCTGGTGGGGACGGACGGCCCGCTGCGCCGTTTCGTTGACTCTCGACAGCTGACATCGATGATTCTCTGGGGTCCGGCCGGCACGGGCAAGACGACGCTGGCGCGCATTGTGGCCCACGCCGCCGGCTACGTGATGGAGCCGCTCTCGGCCGTCTCGAGTGGGGTGAAGGACGTCCGCGAAGCGATCGCGCGAGCCCGCGAGCGACTCGGTCAGCACGGACAACGAACGGTGCTCTTCATTGACGAGGTGCACCGATTCAACAAGGCCCAGCAGGACCTTTTGTTGCCGGCCACCGAGACGGGCGAAGTGGTCTTGATCGGCGCCACCACGGAGAACCCGTACTTCGAAGTGAACGCGGCGCTGATGAGCCGCTCGACTCTGTGGCGACTACGGCCTTTAGGTGATGACGACCTGGCGATCCTGGTACGTCGAGGGCTCGAGTTGCGAGCGGCCACGATCAGCGACGAGGCCAAAGAGGCCATCGTGGCGTCGGCCGACGGAGATGCGCGAAGCGCCCTGACCACCCTCGACACGGCCATCGTCCTCGCCCGGCTCGACGACCACAGCGCTCGCGTGGAGTTGTCGCACGTGGCGCGCGCGCGAGACGGTCGGCTCTATCACCAGTCCGCCGACACGCACTACGACCAGATCAGCGCCTTCATCAAATCGGTGCGCGGTTCGGACCCCGACGCCGCCATGTACTGGTTACTCACGTTGCTGGAAAGCGGCGAGAGCGCAAGGTTCATCGCGCGACGTCTGGTGATCTTGGCTAGTGAGGACATCGGACTGGCCGATCCCCTCGGACTGTTGGTGGCGGAGGCGGCCGCGCGAGCGGTCGAGTTCGTCGGGCTTCCCGAGGCGCGACTCACCCTCTCGCACGCCACCTTGACGCTGGCGCTCTTGCCCAAGAGCAACTCCGTTACCCGGGCACTGGGCGCCGCGACGGCCGCCGTGCAGTCGGGGGGACTGGTGGAGGTTCCCCAACACCTGCGCGACGCGTCGTATCGCAGCGCCGGTCTCCTCGGTCACGGCAACGAGTATCGCTACGCGCACGACTACCCCGAGGGGTGGGTCGACCAGCAGTACCTGCCCGATCGTTTTGTCGAGGCCACGTTCTACGACCCGTCGGCGTACGGCAAAGAGGGCTCACTCGTCGCGCAGTGGCGCGCGCGAACGAACCGCTCCCACCAGGTCAGACCCGACTCGCCAGTAGAGTAACTGCGTGGAAGCCGCCCAACTTCGCTCGATATTTCTCGACTACTTCGCTTCCAAGGGCCACACGGTGGTGCCCTCGGCGAGTCTGATCCCCCACGATCCGACCCTCCTCTTCACGGTCGCGGGCATGGTTCCCTTCAAGCCTTACTTCTCCGGCGAGGAGATACCGCCCTACGCCCGCGCCGTCTCGGTCCAGAAGTGCTTTCGCGCCTCGGACATCGAGAACATCGGCGTCACCCAGCGTCACCTCACCTTCTTCGAGATGCTCGGGAACTTCTCCTTCGGCGACTACTTCAAAGAGGGCGCTATCTCCTTCGCCTGGCAACTCATCACCGAGGGCTTCGGAATGGACCCCGATCGCCTCTGGGTGACGGTCCACATCTCGGACGACGAAGCGGCCGATCTCTGGCGCGACCTCATCGGCATTCGACCCGAGCGGATTCAGCGCCTGGACGAAGACAACTTCTGGACGATGGGGGAGGTCGGACCGTGCGGACCCAGTTCGGAGATCTTCTTTGACAAGGGAGCGAAGTTCGGTGCCGAGGGCGGGCCGGCCTTCGGCGGCGATGACCGCTTCGTCGAGTTTTGGAACCTCGTCTTCACTCAGTACGAACGCGCGGCGGGCGGAACGCTCAGTGAGCTTCCGAAAAAGAACATCGACACCGGGGCCGGATTCGACCGCACTCTCGCCATCTTGAACGGAGTGGACTCGGTCTTCGCGACGGACTTCTTCGCGCCTCTGATCGAGACGGCCTCGCGAGTGCTTCGAACGCCCTACGGCCAGAACGAGGCGACCGACATCGCCATTCGGCGCGTCGCCGACCATGGTCGGGCCATGACCATGCTCGTCTCGGACGGCGTCTTGCCCTCCAACGAGGGACGAGGCTACGTCTTGCGCCGCATCATTCGCCGCGCCGTTCTGGCCGCGCGACGGGCCGGCTCGGAGCGCTCGCTCACCGCCCCCCTGGTGGACGCCACCATCGAGAAAATGGGCGCCGTCTACCCGGCTCTCGTCAATGACCGTGACCTCATCATCGAAGTGCTGGAGAGAGAAGAGGCCGGCTTCGCGCGAACCCTGCGAACGGGCCTGTCGTTGCTAGAGGACGAACAGCGTCAGGTCCTGGCTCGTGGATCGACGATCTTTCCCGGTGACGTGGCCTTCAAACTGCACGACACCCACGGGTTCCCCATCGAGCTGACCGACGAGATTGTCGGCGAATCGGGTCTCGTGGTGGAACGAGGCGCCTTCGACGCCGCGATGGAGCAACAGCGCGAGCGAGCGCGCGCCAGTGCCAAGACGCTGCGCGTGGCCGACGACGCGCAGTACCGCGAACTGATCGACCAACACGGCGCCACCGAGTTCGTCGGCCGCGACGTCTCGCGCTACAGCATCGAGACCACGGTGGTGGGGGTGCTGGCCGGCGAGAACGGTGAGAGCGAACTCTTTCTGGACACCACGCCGTTCTACGCCGAGTCCGGGGGACAGGTGGGTGACGTGGGCACGGTCGTGACCGAGACCGGTCGCTTCGAGGTTCGCGACACCCAGAACGTGGCCGGTGGTCTGTACGCCCATCGAGGAGTGCTCAGTGGTGAGATGCTCCCCGGCCAGATCGCGGTCGCCACCATCGAACCGGAGCGGCGCGAGGCGACGCGAAGAAATCACACGGCAACCCATCTGCTGCACGCGGGCCTGCGCAGCGTGCTCGGCGACCACGTTCGCCAACAGGGTTCCTACGTCGGCCCCGACCGCCTTCGCTTCGACTTCTCCCACGGCGCCGGACTGCACGAAGAGGAGACCAAGGAGATCTTGACGATGGTGAACACCGACATCGTCCTCAACGAGCACGTGGACACCATTCAGACCTCCAAGGCCGAAGCGGAGAGCATGGGGGCCGTCGCCTTCTTCGGTGACAAGTACGGCGATCGGGTCCGCGTCGTACGCGCCGGACGTCACAGTCTTGAGTTTTGCGGCGGCACCCACGTGGAGCGACTCGGCGACATCGGGCAGATCCAGGTGGTCAGCGAGTCGTCGATCGGCGCTAATACCCGCCGCCTAGAGGCCGTGAGTGGCCTCGGAGCCCATCGCCGCAGTTACGAGATGGAGCAGTCGCTCAACGCCGTGGCCGCGATTCTCAAGACGTCCTTAGATGACGTGGTTCCGGCCCTCGAACGACTCTTCGAACGTCAGCGCGACGTGGAGAAGGAGATCGCCTCCTTGCGCCAAGTGCAGCTCACTCAGTTCGCCAACGAGCTCGACGCCGCGAGTGCCGGCGACGTCG
Source organism: uncultured Acidimicrobiaceae bacterium (assembly GCA_963849705.1). Taxonomy (GTDB): domain Bacteria; phylum Actinomycetota; class Acidimicrobiia; order Acidimicrobiales; family RAAP-2; genus RAAP-2. The sequence continues at coordinate 132,516 of CAWKII010000004.1, forward strand.
TCGTGGCGCGCGTCGACGGGTACGGAGGGGAGCAGTTGCGCTCCCTGGCGCAAGACCTCCAGCGTCGAGGGCGCCGCGTCGTCGTCGTGGTCGGCGAGAGCGACGACAAAGTCTCCTTGGCCGTCGCCACTGATGGATCTCTCGACGCGGCGGCCACGGTGAAGTCCCTCGCGGCCCACGTCGGCGGTGGCGGTGGCGGATCCTCGCGGCTCGCGCTCGCGGGCGGTCGCGACGCGTCAGGTATTGACGCCGTGCTCATTGCGGCGAAGGATCTCTAAGCACTGGATGCCCCGACTACTCGGTCTTGATCCTGGGGCGGTTCGTTGCGGCGTGGCGATCACCAACTCGTCCACGTCGATGGCCTTTCCTCGGCCCGCACTGAGAAGCGACGGAACCTTGATATCCGCGGTGGCGGCGCTCGTCGACGAAGAGAGCGTCGCGACGATCGTGGTCGGCCGACCGCTTGCGTTGTCGGGTAAGGAAACTGCCAGCACTCTCCACGCGGACTCCCTCTTCGCCGCTCTCGTCGACGCCTTTCCTCAACTCGAGGTTGTTCAGTGGGACGAGCGTCTTACGACGTATGAGGCACAGCGCTCACTGTCGCAAGCGGGCGTACGCGCAAGGGATCAGCGCGAACACGTTGATAGTGCCGCCGCCGTGATCATGCTGCAAAACTACGTAGATGGCCTCCATGTGGAATAGCCTGCTGGGCCGGGTCGTGTTGGGGGCTAGCGCGATCGTCGTGGTGTTGGTGGTCTGGTTCGCGTTGCAGGTCGATCCCATATTCCACGGACGTGGTCGTGAAGTGATCGTCTCGGTGGCGCCGGGCGAGCCGTTTTCGAAAATCGAGGCGTCGCTGCACGAAAAGGGTGTGATCGCCTCGCCCTTCGCCCTTCGCCTCGAGAGTCTGGTGCTGGGCGCGCCGGACGTCCAGGCGGGTACGTACGAGTTGCGACAGGGTTCGTCGTTTGCGAGGGTGCGCTCCATACTTTCCCAACGACCCAACGTGGCGGTGGTGGAAGCGACGCCGGGCCTGACCCTTCACGAGATTGCCCTGGAAGTTCTCAACGTCCGGGGACTGACGTTTGCCAACGCCTTCGCCTCCGACGCGACGGAGTCGAAAGACCCTAGTCCCTACGCGAAAGGAGCATCGCTCGAAGGCCTCATTGGCTCCGGAAGGTATCTCATTACCCCGTCGACCACGCCTGAAGAACTTGCTCGCCGAATGGTGTCGCGTTTCGACAAAGAGGCCTCCGCGCTCGGACTGAAGCCGAGCACCACGTTGAACGGACTCGACGCGTATCAACTCATAGTTGCGGCGTCTATTGATCAAAAAGAGGGCTACTACCCTGAGTGGATGCCCAAAGTTGCTCGCGTTATTTATAATCGCCTCGCACTTCACGGACCTCTTCAAATGGACTCCACGGTTCTCTACTACTTCGGCAAAGATGGTGGCCCGGTGACGCCGGCGATGCTGGCTACCCCGACTCCGTACAACACGTACCTCAACCCGGGATTGACACCAACTCCGATCTGCACTGTCTCGAAAGACTCCATCGATGCGATGCTGCACGCGCCGAAGGGGCCGTGGCTCTACTACACCGTTATCAACAAGAATGGAAAGACTGAATTCTCCACGACGTATCAGCAGCAGCAGAAGTGGGAGTTGGTTGGCAAGAAAAACGGTATCGGATGACGTGGCGTCTCGGCGTCGTCGGTTCACCCGTGGCGCACTCGCTCTCGCCGCAACTTCATGAGGCGGGGCTTCGAAAGGCCGGGCTCACGGGCGCCTCGACGCGCGTCGAACTTTCGTTGGAGCGAGCGGGCGACCTTCGCGGACTGCTCTTCAACGACTTCGATGCGCTGTCGGTAACCAGTCCGCTCAAGCACGCCGCCTTCGTCCTGTGTGACGAGGTGAGCGACGTGGCTCGACGAACCGAGTCGGTGAACTCTCTGCGGGTGATCGATGAGAAGATGCACGGCGTCAGCACCGACGGAGATGGCTTTATTCACGGACTCGAGTTCGAGTTGGGGCCGTCGGTGGCGAATGCCCACTGCGTGGTTCTAGGCGCCGGTGGGGCTGCGAGCGCGATTGTGGACGCTCTGGTGCGCTACGACGCGGCGAGCATCGTCGTTCACGGACGTAGCGAGGCGAAGGTGGAGGCCCTCACCCGGCGCTACACCAACGTCCACGCCAGCTCCCTGGTCTACCGCCCCGTCGACCTAATTGTGAACACCGTTCCGGTCACCGGGCGAAGCGTGGAAGCGGCGGTCCTCCAAGGGGTGCATCACGACACCATTGCGGTCGACATCACCTACGACCCCCGACAGACGGAGTGGCGCGAACGCTACAGCGACGCCGGGTGTCGCACAATGAACGGTCTGGCCATGCTGGCGTTTCAAGCGGCGCTGCAGATGCAGTGGTGGTGGGGAGTCGAGATAGAGGGCGGCGACCTGCTGGAGGTCCTTTCGTGACCGACACGCTGACCTCGCTGACGATCAAGCTGCGGGCCAAGGATCGTCCGGACTACGGCCTCCTCATGGGGTTGATCGCGCTGGCCTTCACCGGAGTCCTCGTCAGTTACAGCGCGTCACGTCAGCAGTTGATCAACGCCGGGGAGAACCCCCACTACTACTTAGAGCGACAGGGATTCTTCGTCGTTATCGGACTGGTGCTGATGTTCATCATCTCGCGCCTGGACTATCGCCGTTTCGATATCGCGGCGACGCCGCTCTACGTCTTCACCCTTCTCTCTTTGGCGGGCGTCTTAGTCATCGGTAATACGCAACTGGGTGCGGAGCGGTGGTACAGCTTTAAGGGGATACAGATTCAACCCAGTGAGTTCGCCGTCTTGTTCTTGATTCTCGCTATCGCCACGTTCTGTGCGCGCCGCACCGAGGGCCTCACCATGAAGGACGTCATGCGGCTTCTCTTGATGGCCGCCATACCTCTCGCTCTCATCGTGAAACAGCCGGACCTCGGGACTTCGGTCATCCTGGTCTTGATCGTGTCCTCGATGATGGTCATCGCCGGGGTACCGCCGCGGTTCATGACGCTGCTGGCGGTGATTGGTTCCGTGGGCCTCGCGGCGGCGGTCTATCTCGACCTCTTGGCCAAGTACCAAATTGATCGATTTACGTCCTTTCTGAACCAGAACTCGACGAACCCGGCTCTGGCTCGGCTCATCTACGAGGTGGGCAACGCGAAGAGCGCGATCGGTTCGGGTGGCATTCACGGCGCGGGGATGTTCCACGGTCTGCAGACGACGCTCGGGTACGTTCCCGAGCAGCAGACCGACTTCATCTTCACGGCCATCGGCGAACAGTTTGGATTTATTGGCTCCTCTCTCATTATTCTCCTCCTCGCTTTCGTGGCCTTCCGTATGTTCGTGATCGGTCGACGCGCCAGAGACACCATGGGTCAACTGCTCTGCATCGGGATCTTCATCTTCTTCGCCTTCAGCACCTTCGAGAACATCGGCATGACGATGGGTATCATGCCCGTCACCGGAGTTCCCCTACCGTTGCTGAGTTACGGAGGGTCGGCCGCGGTGGCGTTCTTGATGGCTGGCGGCGTGGTGCTCTCGGTCTCGCGGCGTAGTGGGAATTAGGGTTGATCCGGTGAGTGACGAGGTGGACGACATCGAGGAACCCACGACCGGCGAAGTGACGCGCAGTGACCCCGACGCCGGCGCGACGACCGCCGAGCCCGAGGTCGCCGCGGAGGAGACGAGCCGTCCCTACGAGGACGTGCCCTTTCGAGTCATGCACTTTGAGTCGGTCCTCTACGACCTCACCGACCCCTCACCCATGGTCTACCTCTTAGAGGCCCAGTCTCCTTTTCGCTACTTGGTGGTGCCCATCGCCCTGCCCGAGGCCGTCGCTCTTCAGCACGCCCACAGCGCCATTGAAGGGCGCCGACCGGCCACCAGTGAACTCATGACGGCGATCCTGACGCGCCTGCAGGCAGAGGTGATCGCCGCGCGCATCGTGCGCTACGACGGGGGAGTCTTTTACTCCGAACTAGACCTCATGACCCCGAAGGGACGAGAGGTCTTCGACTGTCGCACCAGCGACGCTCTCATATTGGCGCTACGCCAGAAGGCCAGCGCGCCGATTCTCTGCTCGGAAGAGGTGCTGCAGAAGTACTACGCGTGAGTGAGTTGTACGAAGACGACCTCGCCGCCGTGTCGTTCTTGGTTCCCCTGATCCGATATCCGTAACAAGATGGCCACGACGACGTAGTTGGCGATGAGGGAATTGGCCCCGTAGGCCATGAAAGGCAAGGTGATGCCCGTGAAGGGAAGAAGGCGTAGGACGCCAGCCATGATAAAGAAGGCCTGAAAGCCAATCAGGGCGGCGAGCCCGGTCGCCGTGATGCGCACGAAGTCCGAGGTCGCGCGCTGGGCGATGCGAAAGCCTTCGCCGACGAACGAGGCGAAGAGGCACAGCACCAGGATGACGCCGAGGAAGCCGAGCTCTTCGGCGATCGCGGCGAAGATCATGTCCGAGGTAATAAAGGGAATGTTGCCCGACTGACCGAGTCCGAGGCCGGTGCCCGTGACACCGCCGGCGGCGATGGAGAACCAACCGTAGGCCAGTTGGTGCGACGCGTTCGGGTCGCTCAAGGCCGGCCAGGGGTTGAGCCACTGGGTGACGCGACCTTGTACTTGAAAGAAGAGGCGGTCCACGAGAAAGGCCCCGCCCACCAAGAGGCCCAGTCCCAGCACCACGTAGGACTTGAGTCCCGTGCTCACCCAGAGAAGTGCAATGAATAAAGCGAAGATGAGGATCGCGAAGCCCAGGTCGTTCTCGGCGCCGAGGATCATGATCGACAGCCCCCAGGCCGCAAGAATCGGGACCAACACCCGGGGGGGAACGAAGTTGCGTCCGCCGACGCGCTGGGTGGGGATGGAGAGCAGGTCGCGGTTGGCCGCGAAGTATGACGCGAAAAAGAAGATCAGCAGGATCTTGGCGAACTCGACCGGCTGAAAGGCGAAGGGGCCGAGGGGAATCCAAAGTCGAGCACCGTTGATCTGCTCGCCCACGTGGGGAATGAGCGGCGCGACCAGGAGAGCAATCGCGGCGACCAACGTGAGATAGCGATAACGATCGAGATCGCGCACGTGTCGTATGAGTTTCAGGGTGAGGGCTAAACAGACGGCGCTGGCGAGGAACCACAGGGCTTGATCGCGAGCGAGGGTCGGATCCCAACGAGCGATCTCGACGTAACCAATGCCGTTGAGCAGGGTGGCGATCGGCAGCAGAATCTGCGAGGAGCTTGGCGCGTAGCGCACCACGGCGAAGTGCATCAACAGCGAGACGAGAACCATGCCGGCCAGAAAGTAACCAAAGCGCGCCGGCATCTTGCCCTGGGCGCCCAGGGAGGCCAGGGCGTAAAACGCGGAGGTGATGATCCAACCGATGGCCAGGAGGCCGAGCTCGGTGAAGCGGAAATTATGGGGAGTTTTAGGGGGTGGTGGCTTCAACTGTGGAGACTTGTTGCTTTCTCGTCGCGCCACGTTTCAACAGTAGTCCTACGATAGTGAGAACTTATCGACTCAGGGGAACCTCGCGCCGTGGAAACAGATCTTTCGTCCTTTGGACCCGAGAGGTTCTCCAGCCGGGAAATGTCGCGTCTCGAGTTTGGCGCCCGCCTGCTCGACTTGGGTGACGACCACAAGCTACCGATCTTGGAGCGCTGTAAGTTTCTGGCGATCTTCGCCGACATGATCGACGAGTTCTTTCAGGTGCGCGTGGTCAGCCTGGAGGACAAGGTGGCGGCCGGAGTGCAGACCCCTTCCGTGGACGGGGTGAGGCCCCGCCAGCAACTGGCGGCCATTCGCGAGCGGGTCTTAGAGCTCATCGAGCGCCAGGACCGGCTGATGATCGACTCGATCATTCCCGAGCTGTCGGCGGAGGGGATCTCGATCGTCGACTACCAGGATCTCGATCTCGAAGCGAAGGATCGACTGGCCAAGTACTTCCACGAAAACGTCTATCCCGTGTTAACGCCTCTGGCCGTCGACCCCGGACATCCCTTCCCGATGATCTCGAACCTCTCTCTCAATATCGCGGTGACGGTGCGTGACGAGGCGACCGAGGACGAGCGCAACGCGCGCGTGAAGGTGCCCAACTCGTTGCCGCGCTTCTTAGAGGCCGGTCGGGACCAGTGGTGCCTGTTAGAGGATCTCATCATCGCCCACCTGGGCAAGCTCTTTCCCGGGATGACCATCGGGCGAGCCGATCTCTTTCGCGTGACGCGCAACGCGGACCTCACCTTGGAAGAGGACGAGGCCGACGACCTCCTGGTCGCCCTCGAAGTCGAGCTTCGCCGCCAACGATTCGGCCAGGCCCTGCGTGTCGAGATTCAACGGGGGATGTCCGAAGAGTTTTTGAAGTTGCTCATCAACCAGCTCGAACTCGATCCCGCCAACGTCTACGTGACCGACACGATGCTGGGGTTGAGCGACCTGTGGTCGCTCTATCGTCTCGACCGTCCGGATCTCAAGGGTGAGAGCTGGTCGCCCTTGACGCCCCGGCGTCTGCTCGACGGCGATCACGTCGGCGACATCTTCGCGGCGATTCGCGAGGGTGACATCCTGCTGCACCACCCCTATGACTCCTTTACCGACTCGGTCGAGCCCTTTACCGCACAGGCTGCGGTGGATCCCAAGGTCGTCGGTATCAAGCAGGCGCTCTATCGAACCTCGGGAGACTCGCCGATCGTGGCGTCCCTGATTCGTGCCCCCGAGCGGGGGAAACAGGTCGTGGCGCTGGTGGAGTTGAAGGCCCGGTTTGACGAAGCCGCCAACATCGAGTGGGCCAAGGCCTTAGAAGACGCGGGCGTGCACGTGGTCTACGGCATCGTGGGACTGAAAACGCACTGCAAGATCACCCTGGTGCTGCGTTCCGAAGGTGACACCACGGTGCGCTACGTCCACATCGGCACGGGCAACTACAACGGCCAGACGGCGCGGACCTACGAAGACTTTGGACTTCTGACTTGCGACCCCGAGATCAGCCACGACGTGGGCGAGCTCTTCAACTTCCTCACTGGTTTCTCGCGTATTGGAAACTACGAGAAGCTCATCGTGAGCCCACTCTCCACCCGACCGCGAGTGTTGGAACTCATCGCGGCGCAGCGTGATCGGGGGCCGCTCGGAAAGATCGCCATCAAGGTCAACGGCCTGACGGACCCGGCCATTATCGACGCCCTCTACGAGGCGAGCAACGCCGGAGTGGAGATCCGCCTGGTGGTGCGAACGCTCTGCAGCCTTCGACCGGGAGTCCCGGGGCTCTCGGAGAACATCACCGTGCACTCCTTGGTGGGTGAGTTCCTCGAGCATTCGAGGATCTTTGTCTTCGGCGAGCAGGGCGGGCCCGACTTTTCGATCTACATCGGCTCAGCCGATCTGATGGAGAGGAACTTGGACCGGCGCGTAGAGGTGCTCGTTCCTATCGAGGATCCCTCGCTGCAGAGCGAAGTACTAGAGGACTTCGAGATCACCTGGCGCGACGACCTCTTTACGTGGGTGCTCGGCACTGATCGCCGGTGGCGACGCTTGCAGCCGGTCAATAACTTCTCGGCCCAGGCCGAGTTCAAACGTCTGGCACTGGATCGATCCCGGTCGCTTTCGCAGGTCTGATCTCGGAGGGACGCCGCCACTGCAAGCTCGCGTAGCAGGCGCCCCCGATGGGGATGGGAATCCAGAAGTTCACCAGTCGATAGGCGAGCACCGCAAGTATCGCTTGGCTGTGGGGCACGCCGAAGCCGACGAGGGCGGGAATGAGAACGCCCTCCACGATGCCGAGGCCGGCCGGGGTGATCGGGATGGCCGCCAAGACGTTGGCCAAGCCGTAGGCGACGAGGAGGTCGATGGGTGAGACGACGGTTCCGAAGCTCCACAGAAAGACCCACAGACACGCCGCGTCGAGCAGCCAGTTGAGGGCGGCCCAGGTGAAGGCCCACCACAGGGTGCGGCGATTGTTGATCAGCAGGGTGATGCGGTCGGCGACCTTTCGCAAGAGGGCCGAGACGACGTCGGGCTTGACCGAGGGGACGCGACGCGCTATCGCGCGAATCCAGGCGTCGGCGTGTCGTTGGCCCCTGGTGATCAGCAAAATCGTCCCAAAAAAGGCCATCATGAGAAAGACCCCGGCCAGAGCGGCGAAGCCGTAGAGCGGGTCGAATCCGTTCAGGGGAATCGAGATCACGAGAACGAGCCAGAAGATGATGTTAAGGACCACGGCCGATCCGGCGCCTTGGGCCGCCAAGCCGAAGGCGTTCGTCTCCTTGGGCACCCCGAGGTCGTTGAAGATTCGATAGGAGAGGGCGCCCGCCGGAGCCGTCCCCCCGGGGACCACGTGGCTGATGGCGAGGCCGGCCAAGTTGACGCGCAGGGTATTGAGGCGGCTGGGCGCGTAGGGATAGAGCACGGTGCGCGTCAGTCCCACGTAGGCGAGGATGGCGCCGATCTCGAGCAGCACCGCGACGACGACCAAGACCGGATTGACGGTGGCGAGTAGGTGAAGCGAGCTGCGGGCCGGTCCGAACTGCGGCAGCACCAAGTAGCCGAGAACGAAGATGACCGAGCCCAGGCTCAGTATCAGACGAAGTTCACGCGGCAGCGCGAGTCGTTTCGTTGGGGCTGGCTCGGGCATAGGTCTTCCTCTGGCGCGTACCCCCGTGCGAACGCGGCGGAACACGACGGACCAAGTGTAGGACAGACCCTAGAATTTCCTGATGCGCACGCTGGTGGTCCTTCCCACGTATAACGAGATTCCCAATATCGAACTCATGTTGCGCACCTTGCGTGAGGTCGTGCCCGAGTGTCACGTGCTAGTCGTCGATGACGGCAGCCCCGACGGCACCGGCGCTCGCGCGCGCGCCGTGGGCGCGGAGCTCGGCGAGGTCACGGTCCTCGAGCGCAGTGCCAAGGGTGGGCTGGGGGGCGCCTATCGAACCGGCTTTAGCTGGGGACTGGAGCACGACTTCGACCACTTCGTCGAGATCGACAGTGACTTCTCTCACGACCCTCGCGCGCTTCCCGCCCTGTTAACCGCCGCCGAGCAGTACGAAGTCGTGATTGGCTCGCGCTACATCAAGGGTGGCCACATCCCGAACTGGGCGCGCTCGCGACGGCTCTTGTCGCGCGGCGGCAACCTGTACGCGGAGATCGTTCTGAATCTAAAGGTCGCCGACTCGACGTCCGGCTTTCGCGTGTACTCCAAGTCGGCGCTGGAGAAGATTGACTATCAAACCGTGACGGCCGACGGGTACGGTTTCCAGATCGAGATGACCTTTCGTGCGCGAAGCAACGGCGCGTCCATCATCGAGGTTCCCATCTCCTTTAAGGATCGTGAGCTGGGCGAGTCGAAGATGTCCAAGGCCATCGTCGTTGAAGCGCTTGGCCTGGTGACCCAGTGGGCCATTCAAAACCAGCTACGGCGACTACGCCGTTAGACCCGATCGACCAGGACTGACGACAGCACAACGTTGAGCTTGTCTTTGGTCTCTTCGCGTTCGGCGATGGGATCCGACTCGCTCACGATGCCGGCCCCGGCCCACGCCTCGAAGTCGCGCCCCGAGATGAGCACCCCGCGCAGCGCGATCCACCACTCGCCGTCGCCCCGCGCGTCGATCCATCCGAGCGGGCCGGCGAAGTTACCCCGGTCGTGCTCTTCCAGTCGGCGGATGAGGTCATACGCACTCTCGCGGGGGATTCCCCCGACGGCGGCGGTGGGGTGCAGCATCCGCAGCACTTCGAGGGCGTCGGGGGCCTCGTCGAGATGGCGGCTCCGAGCCGAGATCCAGGTGCCGAGGTGAGCGACGGTGCGCAGCGTCACGATCGAGGGTTCGGCGTCCGCGGTGATGTCGTCGTACACGTTGGCGAGATTGCGCACGATCTCGTCGACCACCACGCCGTGTTCGTGGAGGTTCTTGGTGCTGCCGAGCAGCCAGGTCTCGTAGTCGTCGGGCGCGACGTTGGGCGGCAAGGTGATCGTGCCGGCCAGAGGGTGACAGAGGATCTCCGTGCCGGTTCGTCGCACCAGCAACTCGGGACTGGCCCCCACGATGCGCCGGCCGTCCGCGGCCGGCAGGCTGTAGAGGGTGCAGACCGGTTCGCGGACCTTGAGACGCTGGGCCAGCGCGGCGGCGTCGATGACCTCAGGAACCGACCCGAGCACCGCACGTGCCAGCACCACTTTGTCGATCTCTTTTCGCCGCAAGATCTCGACGGCGAGCGCCACGTTGTGGGCGTACTCCTCGGGAGTCGGCTGGTAGGTGAGCGAGCGCAGACTCTGGGTCTCCTGCACGGGGGGGGGTACGGAGTCATAGAGGGTGCGCCACTCGCTCGAGTCGTTTCGAGCGGTGATCCAGGTGTCGCCGGTCGCCCACTGGGTGATCGTGAACTGCGCCACGTGCATCTCGCCCGGCGCTACTCGGTCGTAGGGGAGCGTCGAAAAAGCCACCACCCCCGTGCCCGCCGGTCCGTCATCACCGTCGAGGTCGTGACGGGCGAGGGCGGCGACGGCGTCGGTCCTGGCGTCGAGGCCCCCGGCCAGAGTGATTCGTTCCGCGAGCTCCCCAAAGCCCACGCGCAGGACCTCGGGCGACTCCACCAGCCATCCGTCGCGGGCCCCGAGCGAGCGCAGCACGTCGGCTCGTAGCGGTTCGAGGCGACGACGGGTGAACTTCATGACGTCCTCGTCGCCAGAAACTGCTGACTGAGACCGCCCATCACGGGGCGATTATTCACGGCGCTGAACCCGGCGCGATTGAGCATGGACGTGATTTCGCGTGGCGTCGGAAGATAGGCCGTCGACGCGGGCAAGTAGTGATACGCCTCGCGGTCCGAGAGCAGCGAGCCGATAAAGGGGACGACCTTTCGAAACCACAGTCGAAAGCTGGCGCGAAGGACGCCCCCCGTCGGTTCGGCCACCTCGAGAAGGGACAGTCGACCCCCTGGACGAAGCACGCGGGCCATCTCGTCGAAGGTGGCTTGCAGATCGGTAAAGTTTCGCAAGGCGTAGCCGCAGGTGACGCCGTCGAAACTTGCGCCACGAAAGGGCAGCATCGACGCGTCGGCCTGCACGCGCTCGGGAACGTCGCGCGCCACGTGGAGCATGTTGTAACTGAGATCAGTACCGACGGCCCGGTGATGTTGGCGCTTAAGTTCTCGCGCGAAGTCGCCGGTGCCGGCCGCGACGTCCAACACCACGCTGTTTCGCGCCAGGCGCAGGTCGGCCACCGCTCGACGGCGCCATCGTGAGTCCAGGCCCAAGGTCATGAGCTTGTTGAGGAGTTCATAGCGTGGCGCGATGGCGTCAAACATCGACCGAACGTGCTGGGTCTTGGCGTCGCCGTGAGGGAGGGGAGTGGTACTCAACGACTTAACGATAAAGGCGAGACAGAACCTGAGCGACGCACGCGGGCTTCTCTGAGCCCTTGATCTCTACCGTCACGTCCATCGCGACCTGGACGCCGCCCGCAACTTCCTCGACCGAGGCCAACGTGGCGCCGGCGCGAATCTCGGATCCGACCGGGACGGGCGACGTGAAACGAACCTTGTTGGATCCGTAGTTGAGACCCATGGTGACGCCCTTCACCGTCAGAAGACCCGAGCAGAGCACGGGAATGAGCGACAGCGTGAGATAGCCGTGGGCGATGGTGTGACCAAAGGGGCCGGCGGCTGCCCGCTCGGGGTCGACGTGAATCCACTGATGGTCGCCGGTGGCGTCGGCGAAGAGATTCACCTGCTCCTGGGTCACCGCTCGAAAGTCGGAGTACCCCAAGTGAGTACCGACTAAGTCCGGGAGTTCTTCAAAGCTGTTCACCTGTGTGGCCATCATTCACCTCCACGGTCACACTATCTTTTGTCGCTCGACGACCTTTGAGTCGGCGGGGCCCACGTAAACTCCCAGGGTGAGCGAAACAGTGGCGGAGCCGCACCACCGCCAGATAAGTGACGGTGGATTTCGGGCCGCCCTCTTCGGTCTCCTCGACGGACTCGTGACCAACGTCTCGTTGATTCTCGGCTTCGCGGGCGCCAATCCGGGACACGCCATCGTTCGTCTCGCGGGGCTGGCCGGACTCGTCGCGGGAGCCTTCTCCATGGGCAGCGGCGAGTACCTGTCCATGCGTTCGCAGAAGGAGCTGTACGAGTACGAGATTGACGTTGAGCGAACAGCCCTGGCGACCTCGCCCGAAGAGGAACGCTTAGAGCTCCGCGACCTATTCGTCAGTCGAGGCATCGAGCACGAGTTGGCCGAGCGACTGTCGACCGATCTCATGAGAAACCCCGATCTGGCGCTTCGCACCCACGCGCGCGAAGAGTTGGGCATCGATCCCTCCGCCACGGGGTCGCCCTGGATCGCCGCGTCCTCTTCTTTTCTGTTCTTCTCCGTAGGCGCGCTGATTCCGCTTCTCCCGTGGATCATCCTGTCGACCGGCAACGTCATGTGGTGGTCGATCGGCTTGGCCGGTGCGGCCACCTTGTTGGTGGGGGGTGCCGTGGGGCACTTTACGAGACGAGGCGTTTCGTACTCCGCTCTGCGCGCCCTCATCATCATGGCCGTGGCCTCTGCCGTCACCTTCGGCGTGGGCGCTCTCGTCGGTCACTAAGAGCGATAAAAGCGAACGAGGCGATCCTCGCGTTCTAGACGAAAGCCCAGCGAGTCGTAGAGTTTCTTGGCCGACTCGTTGGACTCATCGACGAAGAGCACCGCGTCCGTGACGCCTTTGCGGGCGAGGACGTTCAGCCCCTGGGTCACCATCATGCGACCGAGGTGGCGGTGCTGAAAGTCCGGGTGTACGGAGACGACGTAGATCTCGCCGAAACGGTCCGGGTGTAGTTCGTGGACCTTGGTCCAACAGGACGCGGCGATGCGTCCGTCGATCTCGAGGAGCAGAAAACCCGACGGGTCGAACCAGGGCTCGGCGGTGCGCTCGTCCAAGTCGCGCTGACGCCACGCGCCCTGCTCGGGGTGGTTGGCGAAGGCCGCGTTGTTCTGTTCGAGCCAGGCCGCCTCATCGTGATGGGGTTCGAAGTTTCGAAGGACGGCTCCTTTCGGAACCTCCTCGACCGGAACGGGTAGTTTGACGCACAGCAGTTGCAGCATCCGGATGACGTCGCCGCGCGCGTACTCGCAGGCCTGTGGCCCCCTCGTCCACCAGTCGACCACTTCGTGCGCTGCCAGTAGATGCGCGAGCAGGTCTTCCACGTAGTCACCTCCGCACATCTCGACCGTCGCGAGCTCGTCGCCCGTGGCCATGGCGTATTTGAGTAACGACCCCTCGACGTAGTTGAGCCAGTGCTCTGCTCGCCATCCGTGCACCACGGCTCGGCGGCGGCCTTCGTCGATCGCTTCGCGTCCGACCAGGACCTCGGTGCGGTCGAGGAGACTCAAGACGTCGAGTCGTTGCTCCGCGCTGAGCGACGTCACGCACCGCCACGGAGAGTCCATAGTCGAAGACTATCGGCGAGGACTAATCGATTCGCCCGGCGACTCGACTCAGTCGGCGCAGCAAAGCGCCGACCGTGCGCTCGGCGGCGACCAGTTCGGCGTAGACGTCGGGTTCCATGGCGTCGCCTTCGGACTCCACCAGCGTGGTGATGCGCGTTGACAGTTCGGTCATGGTGGACGTGATCGTGTTGAGTTCGGTCTGCATGCTCATGGCGTCTCCGTCGCGGTCGTGTTCATCACGTTGGCGCCTACTGTAATAGTCGATGATCGAAGCGAATGAAGCCGACGGTGGCGCCACAGTGGAGTGGTCGAGCATCGAAGCTCGAGGCGACGACGCGCTCTCGTTTCTTCAGGGCCAGATCACCCAGGATCTCACGCAGCTGAGCGACGGCGGTGCGTGGTCGCTCGTGCTGGCGCCTGACAGCGTGGTGCTGACGACGTGCTTCGTGACGAAGGTGCCCGACGGTTACGACCTGGTCGTGCCGGCCGCCCTCGCCGACGTGGGTCTCGCTCGCTTGAAGCGGTTTCTCCTTCGTACCAAGTGCACCTTGACGCTGAAGGAGTCGACTGCGGGACCCTTCGCCACTATGAGAGATCAAATCGATGCCCGCTGGCCGGGGGTGGACGAGCTGTCGAAGGGCCTCACCCCGCACAGTTTCGGCGACTCCTTTGTGAAATCGACCATCTCCTTCGAGAAGGGTTGCTTCACCGGACAAGAGCTCGTCGGGCGCCTGGACGCTCGAGGCTCGAGCGTGCCCTGGCGCATGGTGCAGGTCCACGGTCCGAGCATCGAGGTGCTGAACGACCTTCTCACCTCAAAAGGTCCGAACGGCCCCCAGGGCGTGACCAGTTCGTACTTGCGCGAAGGCGTGACCGTCGGTCTCGGCTTCGCGCACCGGACGCTCTTCGTCGCGCTGGAGGAGTCGAGTCCCGCCGGTGTGGCGATCCACGAGGTCGACTGAGTAACGACGCGACGCGTGAGTAGGGTACAACGCATGGAGGTGGTCCGTGCGACTCACGAGTGAGGGACTCTTCATCAAGATCTCGGGAGTCACCTCCGAAGCGGACGCCTTGTTTTCCATCGGGCTAGGAGCCACGGCCGTGGGCTTCGACTTCGCCCTGACGCCTCGACAGATCTCGGTGAGCGCCGCGCACGACATCGTTCGACGCCTTCCCCAGGGCGCGCTGTCGGTAGGGGTCTTTCGAGCGGAGTTACCCCAGCGCGTGGTGGAGATCGCCAACACCCTTGGCCTCAGCGCGGTGCAGATCGACGGACCGGCGAGCACGGACGAGGTGAGCTACATCGCCGAACGGGTGAACACGGTCTTGCGCATGGTCCCCGACGGCACGGAACGACTCGGCGTGGTGTCGGGCGTGGACTATCTCGTCCTTCCCGAGGCTGATGAGCCCGAGGCCCTGGCCGATTCGCTCGAGCTCTTTCTCGACAGCGACCAACGTCTCCCGGTCATCGCCTCGGGCGGTCTTAACTCGTCGAGCGTGGTGGACGTGGTGCAGAACTTTCCGGTCTTCGGCGTCGACGTGCGAGGCGGGGTGGAGAGTTCGCCGGGGGTGAAGGATCCCGCCATGCTCGGTGAGTTCATCGCCAACGCCCGCTGGGCCTATGACAACTCCTACGTCGAACGCCACTTCGACGAGTGGCATCTCTAGGCGACGGCCCGCCGAAAGATAACGCTGCCGTTGTGACCACCAAAGCCGAAGGAGTTAGAGAGAATCACGTCCACCTTGGCCGAGCGTGGCTCGCCGATCACCACGTCTAAGGCAATCTCGGGATCGACGACGGTCGTGCCGGCCGTCGGGGGGATGAGTTGATTCTGCAGGGTCAACACCGACGCCACGCCCTCTAGGGCACCGGCGGCCCCCAGAGAGTGTCCGAGGTGCCCCTTGATCGACGTGGTGACGGGAGCGTGGTCACCAAAGACCTTGCGCACCGCCACGGACTCCGCGAGATCGTTGAGTGGAGTGGACGTGCCGTGCGCGTTGATGTGCGAGACATCGCTCGGCGTGAGCTCGGCGTCCTCAAGGGCTAGCTTCATGCAGCGCACCGCGCCGTTGCCGCTCGGATCAGGGGCCGTGATGTGGTGCGCGTCCGCGGTCGAGGCGGCGCCGATCACTTCGGCCAAGATCGTGGCCCCGCGGGCCCGCGCGTGATCCCACTCCTCGAGAATCAACACCCCCGCCCCTTCGCCCATCACGAATCCGTCGCGATCAACGTCGAAGGGACGAGAGAGGTTCGAAGAGGAGAGCGCCGTCATATTCGTAAAGCCGGCGATGGCGATCTCGACGATGACCGCCTCGGCACCGCCGGCGACGGCGACGTCGCAACGCCCCGAGGCCACCAGCCGAGCGGCGTTGCCGATGGCGTGAGTGCCCGCGGCGCAGGCCGTCGTCACGGTTTCGCAGGGACCGCCGAGGCCAAAGCGCATGGACACCGCGGCGGTGGCGGCGTTGGGCATCATCATGGGAACGAGGAAGGGCGAGACGCGATCGGGTCCCTTCAGGGTGAGAACGGCGTCCTGTTCGAGCGTGGTCTGCAGCCCGCCGATTCCCGTGGTGACAATGCTGCCCGCGTCTTCGAGGGGACCCTCGAGGCCGCTCTGTCGCCAGGCCTCATCGGCCGCCATCAAGGTGTAGAGAGCGAAGGGGTCGAGTCGGCGGAGCTCCTTTGGTCCCCCCAGGTGAGAGGCGTCGAAGGGCGCCACGCGCTTGGACTCGGGGGCGTGTGACTGTACGAGAGCGTCCCACAGCGTGTCGACCCCCACGCCGGCGCAGGTGATCGCGCCGAGTCCCGTGACCGCTACTCGGCGACCTTGAAGCGGCCCCGAGGGAGTGACGGCAACACGCACTACAGCTTGGCGTAGATCAGTTCGAAGGCCTCGCCGACGGTTTTGATCTCTTTGAGTTCGTCTTCGGCGACCTCAATATCGAAAGTCTCTTCGAGCGCCATGACCAGTTCGACCAGGTCGAGGCTGTCCGCTCCGAGGTCGTCGCCGAAGGACGCCTCGAGGGTGACCTGCGACGGGTCGACCGCGAGAACCTCCACGGTGTCCTCGGTGAACTTCGCTAAGGCTTCGTTGCGATCCATGGTGATACCCCTTTAATCTGTCGTCCCATCGTACCCAAAGACCTCGTGACGTGAGGCCCACTAGAGGCCGAGCGCGAGTCCTCCGTCGACCGGCAAAACGGCGCCGGTGATGTAGCGCGCGTGGTTACTGGCGAGGAACCCGACAACGCCTGCGATATCGGAGGGTTGGCCCACGTGTCCGAGCGGAATCATCGCCACCATGGAGTCGCGCGCGGCTCCGAGCTCGGCGGTCATGTCGGTGTCGATGAGGCCCGGGGCCACGACGTTCACCGTGACCGAGCGTGACGCCACCTCTTTCGCCAGCGCTCTCGCCAGGCCGACGAGCCCGGCCTTGGCGGCCGCGTAGTTGGCCTGTCCGGGCACGCCCAGAAACGGCGAGACCGAGCCGATGAAGATAATGGAGCCTTGTCGCGCACGCACCATGGAGGCCATCGCCGCGCGCGCCGTGAAGAACGCGCCGTCCAGATTGGTGGCGAGGACGTCACGCCACTGTTCGTCGGACATCCTTAGGGCCAGTCCGTCGCGGGTCACCCCGGCGTTGACGACAGCCACGTCGACGGGTCCGAACTCTTGGGTCGCCGCCTTGACGGCGTCGTTGACCGACGACGACTGCGACACGTCGACGGCGAAGGACTTCGCGCACCCGGCGGGCGCCTCGGCCGAACGCGAGAAGGCGACCACCGTGTCGCCGTTCTCGACGAAGTACTGCGCGATCGCGGCGCCGATGCCGCGACTGGCTCCGGTAACGATGACGTGGCGACTCATAGGACCATCTCCTGTAACTCCTGAAGGGTAGTCGGGGCGAACTGAGCGCCAAAAGGACGTATTCGTTTGGTGAGGCCCGTCAAGACTCCACTCGGGGGTAGCTCGATGGACGTCTGAACCGAGTCGGGGAGAGCGAGCGTGGCGTCGAGAAACTGCACCGGTGAGGTCAGTTGTCGTCGCAGGAGTTCGCGCCACTCCTCGGCCTCCACGTGAAGGGCACCGTCCACGTTGGCGATGAGGAGTGAGTCGGTGCGCTCCCAGCGGGCGCGTTCCAAGGCCTCATCGAACTCGTCCTGGGCCGGCGACATGAGGGGGGAGTGAAAGGCGCCACCGACGGGCAGCGGCGTCGCGCGGCGCCAACCGAGTTCGCGGTGGCGCCTGAGCAGGTCATCGAGACCTTCGCGCGTCCCGCTCACGACGATCTGACCCGTGCCGTTGACGTTGGCGATCCACACGTCATCTAGAGCGCCGAGGGCTCTGCGCGCGTCGTCGTCCCCGCCCATGACCGCGACCATGGAACCCTCTCGTAGCGCGGCCGCGCGGGCCATGGCTCCTCCGCGCACGGTGATGAGTTGGGCACCTTCGTCAAGGGACAGGAGTCCCGAGGCCACGAGTGCGGACAGCTCGCCCAAGCTGTGACCGAGGAGATAACGAGGTCGCAGGCCGAGGTCGAGTAGTTCGTGGTAGCCCACCAGCGAGAGAGCGAAGGTGGCTAGTTGCGCGCGATCGGTGCGCACCACGTTGGCGTCACTGGACTCGAGCAGAAGATGGGTGACGTCAACGCCGGCGATCTCGCTGACGCGCTCCACCAACGACCAGTGTCGAGAGTCGCGCCAGCCCACGCCCGCGCCACCGCCCAGGGAACCCTGTCCGGGAAAAAGAGCGACCACGTCGTCGCGAAACGTCGGCGTCCCAGCGTCAGCCATGTGTCCAAGGTAACAGTGCCCGGAGTGGGACTCGAACCCACACACCCTCTCGAGTAAAGGCTTTTGAGGCCTCCGCGTCTGCCAATTCCGCCATCCGGGCCGCGGCGACCACGGTATCAGTTACCGTAACGTGACGGTGATGAAAGCGACGCTGTATCAACAAGACGTCGTACTCGAACGTCGGATCCAAGCCAGCGAACAAGATCACCGCGAGCGCTCTCGCCTCTTTCTTCGCCTGGACGAGGGCGACGCTGCGGGATACGGCGAAGTGTCTCCCCAGCCGTACCGACTGAACGGCGACCCGGGATTGGACGAGGTCCGCGACGCCGTCGGCGCCGCCTTGGTGCAGCTCAGTGAAGTGGTTACGCGCGAGGGAGCGTTGCCGTTGTGGAGCCGAGTCGCACGTCTCGGCAACGAAACGCCGTCGCGGCGCGTGGCCTCGGCTCTCGTCGAGATGGCCGTGCTGGATAGAGAACTGCGCGGTCAGTCGCTCCCCGTCGAAGAACTGTGGCCCCCGCGATTCGTCACCCCCTCGCAGTCGACGGTGTCGTTGCTTGACGGCGACACTCCCTGGCACGTAGAACCCTCCGCGCAACGCGTACGCGTCAAGACCGCGCCGGGGTCGCTCGGTAAAGTGGCGCGCGAACGTTTGGCGGCGCTTCGCGTGCCCGTGCTGTTGGACTTCAACTGCTCGGCCAGCCGTGACGACGAGGTGCTGGCTCTGGTGGATGAGGTCCGTCGCCTCTGCGACGTGGCGGCCGTGGAGCAGCCCTACGCCGTGGGCAACGTGGTCGATCACGCCCGCCTCGCCGCCCGACTGGATATCGACCTCAGCCTGGACGAGGGAGTGAGGTCACTGGGCGACGT
This sequence comes from uncultured Acidimicrobiaceae bacterium, assembly GCA_963849705.1. GTDB lineage: Bacteria > Actinomycetota > Acidimicrobiia > Acidimicrobiales > RAAP-2 > RAAP-2. The sequence goes on from CAWKII010000004.1 coordinate 151,647, forward strand.
GGCTCAGATCGTTCGCTACCGGGCGGCGACGATGCTCTGCGTGAAGCCCGCGCGCGTGGGGGGCCTCGCCAACGCCCGCACGATCATTGAGCGCGCTCGTTCGCTCGGCCTTAAGGTCTACCTCGGGGGGTTCTTCGAGTCTCCCTATGCGCGCTGCGTGCATCGTGCGCTGGCGAACAGCATGATCGACGAGCCGAGCGACGTGGGCCACGTCGACCTGGCAGAAAGTGTCGACGAAGTGTCGTCCGTGTCGAGCAGTTTTGGCCTCGAACCGTCGGCGTCGCTGCTGGGTCGAGCGAGCGCCCTAACAGTGGTGCGAACGGGCGAGCCGTAGACTGTGGCCATGGGATCTCGGCTGCTAAAGCGCCGTTTAGAGGACGTCCAACGTCAGTTGTCCCAGGCCCGCGAGAGCCTGGCCGTGCTCGAAGAGCAGGTGGCCGTGTGGAACGACGCCCTGGACGACGCGCGCATTCGCGCCCTGGTCTCAGAGACCCCCTTGCAGTCAAAAGAGTACGACGAGCTTTCACGTCACGTCATGGTCGCCAACGCCGAGATGCAGCGACGAACCAACGAAGTGCGTGAACTGAAGGCCCAGCGAGATGAACTTCTAAGAGAGTGGACACCCAGCGACAATGGATAAACGCGTAGTAATTGCCGACGACGAGTCGATCATCCGCCTGGATCTGAAAGAGATTCTTGAAGGCGATGGATATCTGGTGGTGGGGGAGGCGGCCCGTGGAGATGACGCCCTGGCCATGATCAAAGAGCACCAACCCGACCTCGCGCTCCTCGACATCAAGATGCCGGGACTCGACGGCATCGAAGTGGCGCAGGCCTTAAAGGGGAGCGACACGGTGGTGGTGCTGTTAACGGCCTTCAGTCAGCGCACGCTCATCGAGAGCGCCCGCGACGCCGGGGTGGCCGCCTATCTGGTGAAGCCCTTTCGCAGCAGCGAGATTCTGCCCAAACTGGCCGCCATCTTGAATCCCGCCGCGAGCGAACCACTCTTGACCCACGAGGTGCCGAGCGCCGACGACAAGATCGAGACCCGCGAGATCGTTCAACGGGCCAAGGAAGTATTGATGGCCGAACGCGGCATGGACGAAGCCGAAGCGTTCGAGATCATCCAGCAGTCCGCCATGCGAGCGCGCACGCGCATGCGCGACGTGGCCCAGCAGATACTGAAGGGCGAATTCGTTGGCTGAAGCGACCGACCAACGGCCACTCGTGCTGTTGGACGGCATGTCGCTCGCCTTTCGCGCCTTCTTCGCTCTGCCCGTCGATATTCAAACGTCGTCGGGTCTGGTGACCAACGCCCTGCACGGCTTCGCGTCGATGTTGGTCTCACTCGTCGGCACCCAACATCCCCGGGCGCTGGCGGTGGCCTTCGACCTGCCGGGCGGCACGTTTCGCGACGCGCTCACCGAGGACTACAAGGGCGGTCGGGCCGAGACGCCGCCGGAGATCGAGCACCAGTTCGACCTGATTCGCGCCATGTGCGAGGCCCTGCACATCCCCGTCCTCGGGGTCGAGCACTTCGAGGCCGACGACGTCCTGGCCACGCTGGCGTCGTGGGGGCGCGACGCGTCCATCCCGGTGGTGGTGGTGTCGGGAGATCGTGACACCTTCCAACTCGTCGAGGACCCCTTCGTCAAGGTTCTCTACAACCGCCGCGGCGTCTCGGACTACTCGCTCTACGACGAGGCCGGGATCATGGAGCGCTGCGGCATCGAGGCGGCTCGCTACCCACTGCTCGCCGCGCTGCGCGGTGACACGTCGGACAACCTGCCCGGCGTTCCGGGCGTCGGCGAGAAGACCGCGGCGAAGCTGTTCGCGCAGTACCGCGACTTCGACGATCTCTACGCTCACCTCGACGCCCTGACACCGAAACTGCGCGAGAATCTCGCGGCCTTCGAAGAGCGGGCTCGCAACAACGAGCGCGTCATGCGTCTGGTGCGCGACGTCCCCCTCGACTTCTCCCTGGACGACATCACGCTGGGCGGATGGAACCGCCAAGAGGTCAACGGATTCTTCGAGCGCTACGAGATGAACTCCCTTCGAGCTCGCATGGGCAAGCTCATGCAAGACGGACTGCTCGGTGAGGGGGTGGGCGAGGTAGCCAAGCCTGTCGCCGCGGCCCCTCGGGCCGTGGCCAAGACGCCGAAAACCGGGGCGTCGATGGAGGACATCTTCGCCGGCCCCGCGGCTCCCCTAGTCGCTTTTAACGACGAGCGAGTGGCGGGATTCAACTCCAGTTCTCTGGCCCTCGGAGTGTTCGACGTAGAGGAGTTCGTCCGCGGCGTCGGCGCGCGCGCGTTTGCCGGGCACGACGTGAAGGGCCTCTACCGGGTGGCGGACGAGATGGGCGTCACGCTGGCCGACCCCGCCGACGACACCTCCATCATGGCCTTCTTGATCGACTCGATCAGCGGACGCTACGAACTGGCCGACGTGGCGTCTCGGTTCCTCGGCGAAGTGAACGAGGACACCCGCCCCTCGCTCTTCAGCGAGACCAGTGACGACACCTTGATCCACGACGTGCAACAGGTGGGCCGCCTGCGAGACGTCTTGCGCGCAGAGATCGAGCGCTGGGAGTTGCAACGCATTTACGAAGAGGTGGAGCTACCCCTCGTCGCGGTACTGGGCCGCATGGAGGGTCGTGGCATCCGCGTCGACGTGGCTCTGCTGCGCACCATCGCCGAGGAGTTCACCACCGAAGCGCGCGAACTCGAAGTGGAGATTCAGCGAGTCGCGGGACATGACTTCAAGGTCAACTCTCCTCAGCAGCTGCAGACGGTGCTCTTTGAGGAGCTCGGTCTCACCGCGGTGAAGAAGATCAAGTCCGGGTTCTCCACCGACGCGGGAAGCCTGGAGGCGATCCAGGGCGAGCACCCCATCATCCCGTTGATACTTCGATATCGAGAAGTGGAGAAGCTTCGCGGAACGTACGGTGCTCCGCTCATCGACACGGTCGGTCCCGACGGGCGGATCCACGCGCGGTTCTCCCAGGTGGTGGCGCGCACCGGACGACTGTCCTCGGACAAGCCGAACCTGCACAACATCCCCGTGCGCACTTTTGACGGTCGTCGACTCCGCTACGCCTTCGTGCCGACCGAGGGGTGGCTGCTGGCCGTCTCGGACTACAACCAGATCGAGCTGCGGATCTTGGCTCACCTCTCCCAGGACCTCGGCCTTTTGGCCGCGTTCGGTGCGGGTCGCGACGTGCACCGCATGATCGCGGCGTCGGTCTTTGGCGTGGCGCCCGACGAGGTGGAGAACGAACAGCGCGAGCAGGCCAAGGCCGTCTCCTACGGTCTGGCCTACGGCATGGAGGCCTACGGTCTCAGTCAACGCCTGGGCACCAGCGTGGGGGCCGCGCGCGAGATCATGAACCGCTACTTCGAGGGCTTTCCGAATCTGCGGACCTACATGGAACGCATCGTGAAGGAGATTCGCAACCAGGGTTACTCGCGCACGGAGATGGGTCGCATCCGTCCCTTCCCGGACTTAGCGACCGCCGTCGGACCCCAACGTCAGGCGGCCGAACGTCAGGCCATGAACGCCGGCATCCAGGGACTCGCGGCCGACGTTTTTAAGTCGGGACTGGTGCGTCTCGATCACGCCCTCAGCGCGGCCCACTTGCGCGCCCGCCTGATTCTTCAGGTGCACGACGAGGTGTTGGTCGAGGCCCCGCCGGAAGAGAAAGATGACGTGAGTGCCATCATGGTCGACGCGTTGACCAACGCCGCCTCGCTGTCGGTTCCCTTGGAAGTGTCGCTCAGTTGGGGCGAGAACTGGGCGGCGTCGAAGGGCTGAGGAGCCGGTGGTAGAGTGTTTCGCTGGGTTAACACCGGTAACCCAGCCCCTACTGACTAGTTAGACCCCGGTGTGGTCACTCGAAAGAAGTACGAATGCCGGACGGCACCAGCCTCCTCTCCACCCAGGAAATGGGTACCTTCGACGAAAACGGAAAGTACATTCCGCGCGTCATCACCGAAGACGACTTAGTCGGCACCGACCTCACTGCCCTCGTGGGCGACAGCGTCCTCGAGTTCGAAGACGGCGACCTGGTGGTGGGGACCGTGGTGAAGATCGACCACGACGAAGTCCTGCTCGACATCGGCTTTAAGTCCGAGGGCGTCATCCCCTCGCGTGAGCTCTCCATCCGTAATGACGTGGACCCCTCGGAGATCGTCTCTCTGGGCGAGCGCGTCGAGTGCCTGGTTCTCCAGAAGGAGGACAAGGAGGGCCGCCTGGTCCTGTCGAAGAAGCGCGCCCAGTACGAGAAGGCCTGGGCCAACATCGAAGAGCTGAAGAACCGCGACGAAGTGGTCAAGGGTGTCGTCATCGAAGTCGTCAAGGGAGGGCTCATCGTCGACATCGGTCTTCGCGGCTTCTTGCCCGCCTCGTTAGTAGAGCTTCGCCGAGTGCGCGAACTGCAGCCCTACATCGGCAAGACCGTCGAAGCCAAGATCATCGAGTTGGACCGCAACCGCAACAACGTGGTGCTCTCTCGTCGTGCCTGGCTCGAAGAGACCCAGAAAGAACAGCGCGGCGACTTCCTCTCGAACCTGAAGCCCGGCGAGCGTCGCCACGGCGTCATCAGTTCGGTCGTCAACTTCGGAGCCTTCGTGGATCTGGGCGGCATGGACGGGCTGATTCACGTCTCGGAGCTCTCCTGGAAGCACATCGATCACCCCAGCCAAGTCGTGGCCGTGGGCGACGAGGTGGACGTCGAGGTTCTCGATGTCGACTTCTCGAAAGAGCGCATCTCGCTGTCGTTGAAGGCCACCCAGTCCGACCCGTGGCAGGTCTTCGCCGACAGCCACGCCGTCGACCAGTTGGTCTACGGTCGCGTCACCAAGCTGGTGCCCTTCGGTGCCTTCATTCAGGTGGGCGAGGGCATTGAGGGCCTGGTGCACATCTCGGAGATGGCGGCGCACCACGTGGAGTCACCGGACCAGGTCGTCACCGCGGGCGAAGAGCTCTGGGTCAAGATCATTGAACTGGACACCGCTCGTCGACGCATCAGCCTCTCGATCAAGCAGGCCGCCGAAGGTGGCGAAGTCTCCGAGGAGTACCGCGAAGCGTTCGGCTCGCACGCCTACGACGCCGAGGGTAACTACATCGGCTCCCTCGAGTACGGCGAGTTCACTCCCGAGACGGAGGCGCAGGCTGCGTGGGCGGAGTACGCGACGGAAGTCGCGACGAAGGCTCCCGAGGGTGACGTGCTGGACGTCGCCGAGGCTCCGGCCGAACTCGAAGCGGGCGACGAGAGCGCCACACCGAGCGAGTAGTTCCCTCTTAACAACGCGTTCTGAATTTCGCAGTGCACTCGAGCCACTCCCGAGAGGAGTGGCTCGAGTTCGTTAGGGCACACGTTCTGATCAGGTAGTACGTTTGTTTCTAAAAGCAACGGACTCACAACGCCATCACTCGGATTTGACACGAGCGCACGGTTCCTGGAATGCTGAACGGCGCAAGGGCAGCAAGGGCAACTGGAGGATTCAGTGCCCGCCCTTGGGAATTTAAATTCATGCGCCTCACCGCTTGAGTCGACACCGCACTTCGTTGACTCGCCTCGAGACCTTGCCGCGATCCTCGACGATGGCTCTTCCTTAACTCCCTCTCGCACTCGCCGTTTGGCGATCACGTACGCGCGTGGCCCCGTCACGCGCTCTCGCTTTCTCGCATCGCCCGCGTACGCGCGTGGCACGTATCAGGTCTCGGCGACGGCTGCTCCGTTCCAGACCAACAAGGTGTTGCAGGGTCAACGAGGGTGCGAAAATCTCGCCTCGTCGTTGTACTGCACCAGCAGTGAAGTCGCGGTATGGACTTCGCTTGCAGTAAAGGGTGACGCGACGATCCACGGGCCCTCTTTGGTCGCCCGACCCGTGGGGAGCGAGTGGCGAACCCGACACCCGCAGTGCGAAGTACATCCAACTAAGTACAAGGGAGACCACCAATGAAGTTTTTATCGTTCAAGAGTGTCGTGACCACGGGAGCACTCAGTGTTGCCGGTCTCGGACTCATCGGGATGGGGGCGCACGCGACGTTCAGCGTTAACCCCAGTGCCAACCAGGTGATTTCGTCGGGAACGCTGAATGTCGTGGCGTCGTCGCCGAGTGATCCGAGTTGCTTGACCCCCGCGGCTGGGTGCTCCAACATCACCCTGTCGTCGAGTTCGAACAACGGTTCGTCATTCACGACGGGTCCCGAGGAGTTGGTACTCACCAACTTGGGGTCCCTGGGTGCGACCTACACCAACTTGGCCATCGCTGACGCCTGGACGCCGAACACGCTCGCCAGTGAGTCCTATCTGTGCTTGACGGACTCGAACAACAACGTGCTCTACAACGGGCCGTTCTCGAGTGTGCCGTCCTTCACGTTCAGCGACTTGATCCCGACCGATCCGGCGGCAGGTAATCAGCTCATTGATTACGTCACCATCTACGCGGGCGACGGATCAAGCCAGTGTGGCGCGGTGACCACGCCGTGGGACACGGGCGTCACGGGCTCCAACCCGGCTGCGCCGTCGTTGACGAACGGTGCGATGGGTCAGAGTATCGACCCGCAGTTCACGTTCACCTTTACGGCGTAATTCGATGGGTGAGACGGCGGGGAAGGGTTCAATGACCCCGTCGCCTCGCCCCTCTGCAGTGCGAGTAACTGCACGCTCGTTCCATTCCGAGCCGCAGGGACAGGCCACTTCAGTGCAGGGCGATGAGAACATCTGCACTGAAGTGGCGGTCCACTCCTCCGTCTTCTCCGACTCACGCAGCACTAGCCCCGACTCCAGCACCAAAGGATCACTGATGGACACCACAGATTTTCAGGCCCGCCGCGAAACGCTTCTCGGCGTACAAGGGTCCAAAATTACGAACGGAGACCTTCTCGCATGGTTATGACCAGCTCTACTCCCACCCAGGATTCCCTCTTTGATACCTCACTCTTGAAGGACGACGCGATCGCTCGGGTCGAGACTCCCCTGAGCGACACCGAACAGCCAGCGGCGCCGATCGTGGTCACGAGCCATCGACGTAAAAGCACGCTCGGCTCCAAGCTTCGTGCGACCGGATTATTTATCAAACGAGCCGTGTTGATGACGTTGGTCGTGGCCATTCTGGGCAGCGCGGGAATCGGCGCCTCGGCCCTGGCCCAAGGCTCGTGGTCGGTCAACCCCGTGCTCTCGGGAAGCATGCGACCGGGCTTCACGGTGGGCGGCGTCGTGATCAGCCAACGTATTCCCGTGAGCCAACTTGCCGTTCGCGACGTCATCGTGTTTCACAATCCGAACAAGCCGTCCGAGGAGATGGTGCACCGCATCGTCCAGATGACCAAGGGACCCAACGGGCAACTCTTCATTAGGACCCAAGGGGACGCCAACCCCGTTCGCGACCCGTGGACTCTCACCGTCAAGGGCGACTCCGTCTACAAGGTTCGTTGGTCCCTTCCGCTGCTCGGCTACGTGGCCGTGGCCTACCAAAACCATCGAGGTGAGGCCCTGCTCATCGCGGGACTTCTCTTGATCCTGGTGGCCCTCAGTATCGTGATCCGACAGCGCCGGGAGGCCAAAGCTCCTCCGGCGATCGTCGAGGGAACCGACCCTTTGGTCGAGTAACAGGTGAACGCGTTACGCGTCCACCTCAGCTTTGAGAGAGAGCGGGTAGTGGCAGGCCACTTGGTGGCCCGGGACAATCTCCTCCAAAGGAGGCTCTTCGTTCGCGCACTTCTCCGTCGCGAAGGGACAGCGAGTACGAAAGCGACAGCCGCTCGGGGGATTATGCGGGCTGGGCGGTTCACCGGCGAGAACTTCCGAGTGCATCGGCGCGTCGGGGTCGGCCTCCAACGCCGCGCCCAAGAGGAACTTCGTGTAGGGGTGTTCGGGAAAGTCGTAGAGCGTGTCGGCCGGACCGATCTCGCAGATCTTTCCCAAATACATCACCGCCACGCGGTCCGAGACGTTCTTCACCACGGCGAGGTCGTGCGCGATGAAGAGCAGAGTTAAGCCGTACTCAATCTTGAGATCCTCCAAAAGGTTGAGGATCTGGGCCTGCACCGAGACGTCCAAGGCCGAGACCATCTCATCGCAGATCAACAACTTCGGTCGCATGGCGAGGGAGCGCGCAATGGAGATGCGCTGGCACTGGCCCCCGGAGAACTGTCGCGCGTAGCGACTGCCGTAGACCACGGGGTCGATGCCGACTTTGTTGAGAAGGTCGTTGACTAGAGCCGTGCGCTCATCCCCTTCGACCGACTTCCAACAGTCGAGGGGCTCGGCCACGATGTCCTTCACGCGGCGACGGGGATTCAACGAACTGATCGGGTCCTGAAAGATCATCTGCATGCGCGTACGCAAGTTGCGCAACGCTTTGCCGCTCGTGGTGGTGAGCTCGGTGCCCTCCAACTCGATGGAGCCGCTCGACGGCTCGACGATACGCATGAGGGCCTTGCCGGTCGTGGATTTTCCGCATCCCGACTCGCCCACGAGACCGAGCGTTTCGCCTTCGAAGATGTCGAAACTGACGCCGGCGACGGCGCTCAGTTTTTTCCCGTGCGAGCCGAAGGTGACGGTGAGGTCGCGGACCTTGAGGAGTGGCTGGCGATCGCTCATGCGGGTACCTCTTCGGTGACCGGCAGAGGATTCCAGCAGGCGAAGGCGTGACCCGACTCCTCGGCCGGTTCCAACTCTGGACGTTCCCTCCGACAGATGTCGGTGGCGTACGCGCAGCGCGGCGCGAACGCGCAGCCCGGGGGAAGGTCGAGCAAGTTGGGTGGTCGTCCGGGAATGGCTAGAAGACGGGTGTGTGAGGGATTCGAGACTTTGGGCGAGCCTTCCAGCAACGCGCGGGTGTAGGGCATGCGATGTCGGCGAAAGACCTCGCGCGTGGAGCCGATCTCCACGATGCGACCGGCATACATGACAATGATTCTCGAGGTGCGCGTGGCGACGACCCCTAGGTCGTGGGTGACGAGAACGACCGACATTTGCATCTGGTCCTTGACGGTGTCTAGCAGGTTGAGGATCTGAGCCTGGATCGTGACGTCGAGGCCGGTGGTCGGCTCGTCGGCCATGAGCAGTTGGGGCGAGCCGGCCAGGGCCGTGGCGATGACGACGCGTTGGCGCATACCGCCGGAGAGTTCTCCCGGGAAGACTTTGTAGCGCTCGACGGGCGAGGGGATACCGACCAACTCGAGCAGTTCGATGGCCCGTGCTTTCGCGGCCTGACGGTCCATACCCAATCGCACGCGCAGGATCTCGTCGATCTGTTTACCGATACGCATGACGGGATTGAGGGAGGTCATCGGATCTTGAAAGATCATGGCGACTTCGAGCCCCCAGATCGCGCGCTTCTCCTTCTCACTGGCCCCGACCACCTCGAAGCCGTTCAAAAGAACCGACCCGCTGACGTCGACGTTGAGGCGTGGCTGCAGGCCCATAATGGTGCGCGACAGAACGGTCTTGCCCGAGCCGGACTCCCCGACAATGCCGAGGGTCTCGTTGCTGCCCAGTTCAAACGAGACACCACCCACCGCCGCCAGGGGACCGGACGGGGTGTGGAAGGTCGTGTGCAGGTCCTCGACGACGAGGAGCTTCTTGTCGTCGCTCATATCTTCACCTCGGAGGTTTCAAAGTGCGATCGCAGTCGGTCGCCGATGAAGTTCAAACAGAGCAGGAAGAGACACATGGCCAGGGAAGGAAAGATGGCGAGCCAGGGGTTCTGCTGGAGGATCGAGAGGCTCTCGTTGATCATGTTGCCCCACGAGGGCGTGGGGGGATTCACCGAGAGACCGAGAAAGGCCAGGGCGCCTTCGAGGGTGACCACGGTGGCGATGCCGATCAAGAGGAACGACACGCCGATCGGGGCGACGTTGGGCAGCAACTCCTTCACGAGGATTCGCCGGTCGGTGGCGCCTTGGACCTTGGCCGCGACGACGAAGTCTCTCGTCGAGTAGTTCATCGTGGCGCTGCGAATCACGCGATAGACGAGCGGGATGGACGCGACGCCCACCACGATGATGATCTTGAGCAGCGATCGAGGCGTCCAGAAGGAGAGGACCGCGATGGTGGCGATGATGGCGGGAAAAGCCAGCAGCACGTACATGACGGCCGTCAAGATGGAGTCGAACTTTCCTCGCCGGTAGGCGGCCAGCATCCCGAGCGGCGCGCCGATGCCAAAGCCGATCAGCATCGCCCCGAGGCTGACCTCGATGGAGACCCGCGAACCATAGACGATGCGCGCGAAGATGTCGCGCCCGAGATCGTCGGTGCCAAAGAGGTGATGCAGCGAGGGCGCGGCGTTCACCACGGCGTAGTTCTGATAGAGCGGATTCTGCAACGGCAGCACGTTGGCGAAGATGGCCCCGACGAAGTTGAGGACCAGCCACCCGACGCAAATCCAAAAGAGCACCCCGAGCTTCTTCTTTCGCTCTGGTCGGTCGTGAGCCTCTTCCACCATCTCGTTGATGATCAGGGAGCTACTCACGGCTGATCCGGGGGTCGACAATGTTTATGAGGAAATCGAAGCCGAAGTTGATGAGAATCACTCCCACCGACACCACCAAGACGATGCCCTGAACCACCAGATAGTCGCTCAGGCCGATGGACTGAATGAGCTCATAGCCGAGCCCGGGGATGCTCAGGAGGTACTGGACAATGAATCCGCCGGCCAACAGTCCGCCGATGTTGACCCCGGCCGTGCCCAGCAGGGCCACCGAGGAGGGCCGAAAGGCGTGTCGCCACATGATGCGGCGCTGGCTAATGCCCTTCGAGCGGGCCATGGTGATGAACTCTTCCTGCAGCGTGGCGATCAGATCGCTGCGCAGCACGCGGTAGTACACCACGAAACTGCCGATGGCCAAGGTGAGCGATGGCAGCGACAGGCTCTCGAGGTTGCCGATCCAGTTGGTACCCAACGACACGTACGAGGAGGGGCCGGTATGGGGGACGCCGAGTTTGATCGACACGAGCAAGACGAGCACCACGATGATGACGAACGAGGGAATGGACAGGAGGGTGAAACTCCCCGCGCCCAGCAAGCGGTCCAGGGGGCCGTCGGGACGCCGGGCGCTGCGCATGGCCAAGGGAATGGCCACGAGGAAGGCGAGAATCTGACTCAAGACGATGATCTCGAGGTCGATGGGCAGCGCCGCCTTCACGACGCTCCACACCGAGGTCTGAGAGATGAATGACGTTCCTAAGTTGCCGTGAAGGACGTTCTTGATCCACACGAAGTACTGCTCCCAGATCGGCTTGTTGAGGCCCAACTGCGCATAGAGCTTGGCCTTGTTTGCCGGACTGTCGCCGGTACCCAGAATGACGACGGCCGGGTCTCCGGGAAGGAGATGGATGAGATAGAAGGAGCCGACCGTGATGACGAAGACAATGCCGATCAACAAGACCAGCCGTCGCACTAAATATCGAACCAAAGTTCCCCCTAAAGGACCTGTAGCGACATTACTCAAGGGGCCGCTACTCGCCGGTAACAGGGGGGCCTTCTGACCGAGATGTCACTACGCGTCAGTACCGTGGATGTGTGAAAAGAGTCGCTATCGCGGGCGGGATCGGTGCTGGGAAAACGGCCGTCACGCAGCGCCTCGCGTTTCTCGGCTACTCAGTCATCGACGCGGACCTGGTGGCTAGAAAAGTTGTACAAAAAAACGAACCCGCGTGGCGGGCGCTACGTGACGCGTTCGGCACCGCCGTACTCGACGACGAGGACAACATCGATCGCGCGTTCCTCGCCGACGTGGTGTTCCACGACGAGAGCGCTCTGCGACGTCTCAATAGCGTGACCCACGGATATATAGGGAACGAGATCGCGCGCGAGCTCGACGACACCGACGCACCGACAGTCTTCGTCGCGCTCCCGCTCTATCGCGCGGAACACCGAAGAGACCTTCGACTCGATGAGGCCTGGGCGGTCCTGGCCGATCCGCGGGTGGCCCTAGAGCGACTGGTGACCCTGCGCGCTATGAGCGAAGACGACGCCCGCGCACGACTGGCGGCGCAGATGAGCAACGACGAGCGAGCGCGGATCGTCGATCGAGTGATCTGGAACGACGGCACGCTGGAAGACCTGTACGGTCGCCTTGACGTGGCCCTCGCCGAACTGGGCACCACGTGACCGCCTTTCTGGTCGAATCACCCTTTCAACCGGCCGGGGATCAGCCCACCGCCATCGCGGCCCTTACCCAAGGTGTCGAGGACGGACTTCGCTACCAAACCCTGGAGGGCATCACCGGCAGTGGCAAGACGGCGACCATCGCGTGGCTGGTCGAGCGGGTTCAGCGCCCGACGTTGATCCTGGAGCCGAACAAGTCGCTGGCCGCGCAACTGGCGTCGGAGCTGCGCGACATGTTGCCGAAGAATCGCGTCGAGTTCTTCGTCTCGTACTACGACTACTACCAACCCGAGGCCTACGTGCCGAGGACGGACACCTACATCGAGAAGGACAGTTCGGTCAACGAAGAGATCGACCGCTTGCGTCACGCCGCGACATCCTCGCTTCTCACGCACCGCGACACCATCGTCGTGGCCTCGGTATCGTGCATCTACGGGCTGGGCTCTCCGATTGAGTATCGCGAGCGAATGTTGCCGCTCGAAGTGGGAGAACGTTTCGAACAGCGTCAACTGCTGGCTCGGCTGGTCGAGATGCAGTACAGCCGCAACGAGTTGGTCCTCGACCGGGGAACCTTTCGCATGAAGGGCGACACCCTGGAAGTCCAGCCGGCCTACAGCAACGAAGCGGTGCGGGTCTCGTTCTTCGACGACGTCATCGAGGAGATCTCGTTCTTCAATCCCGTCACGATGGAGAGCCACGGCCGAGTCCACGAGTTCACCCTCTTCGCCGCTTCGCACTACGCCGCCAGCCTGGCCACGTTGCAGCGGGCCTGTCGGGGGATCGAAACGGAGCTGGCCGAGCAGTTGGCGATCTTTCAGTCCGAGGGAAAGTTGCTCGAGGCCCAGCGGCTTCGCTCGCGCACGGAGCACGACCTCGAGATGCTGGAGCAGACCGGCGTGTGTGCGGGCATCGAGAACTACTCGGCCCACCTAGATGGCCGCCACCGCGGGGAGCGGCCCTTTACGCTGTTGGACTACTTTCCCGAGGACTTCTTGGTCGTGATCGATGAGTCCCACGTGGCCGTGCCCCAGATTCGCGGACAGTACGCGGGAGACCAGGCCAGAAAACTCACTCTGGTCGAGCACGGTTTTCGTCTACCGAGCGCGCTCGACAATCGACCGTTGAACTTTGATGAGTTTATGGAGCTCGTCCCCCAGATGGTCTTCGTCTCGGCCACTCCGGGGCCGTACGAGATCGAGCACTCCGACAAGGTCGTCGAGCAAGTGATTCGACCGACCGGGCTCCTCGACCCCGAAGTCTTCGTGGTTCCCACCAAGAACCAGATCGACGACCTACGCTCGCGTCTCGACAGCGTCGTCGCTCGCGGCGATCGCGCCCTGATCACCACGTTGACCAAGCGCATGGCCGAGGACCTAACCACGTTTCTCACCAAGGCCGGTTACCGCGTGCAGTACCTGCACAGCGACATCGACACCATTCAGCGCATCGAGATCCTGCGGTCGCTTCGATTGGGCGAGTTCGACATCCTGGTCGGTATCAACCTGCTTCGCGAAGGCTTGGACCTGCCCGAGGTCTCCTTGGTCGCCATTCTCGACGCCGACAAGGAGGGGTTCTTACGCTCGCGCAGCGCCCTCATCCAAACGATCGGACGAGCCGCACGCAACTCCAGCGGCCAGGCCATCCTCTACGCCGACAACATGACCGACTCCATGCGAGCGGCTATCTCTCTCACCGAGCGACGACGACTGCTGCAGAGGGCGTACAACGAGGAGCACGGCATCGAGCCTCAGAGCGTGATGAAGAACGTCGCCGATATCTTGAACCGTCTGCGCAGCGAATCGCCGCGCGAGGTGACCTCCAAGGTGCACGGCATCTCCTCCCTGGACGACTTTTTGCCCGATGACCTCAGCCTGGAAATCGCGCGGGTGGAGGAGGCCATGTTGATCGCGGCGGGCGAGCTTCGCTTTGAAGAGGCGGCCGTCCTGCGCGACACTCTTCAGAACCTTCAGCGCCAAGCCCTGGCCCCCGTCGACAGCCTGAGCGTCGCGCAAGAACCGGTAGATTCCCCCTATGTCTAAGTCGATTCGGGTTCAGGGAGCGAAGGTCCACAACCTGAAGAACCTGTCCGTGGAGATCCCGCGCGATCAGCTGGTGGTCTTTACCGGACTCTCCGGATCGGGGAAATCCTCACTGGCTTTTGACACCATTTACGCCGAGGGGCAACGTCGCTACGTCGAGAGTCTCTCGGCCTACGCGCGCCAGTTCCTCGGCCAGATGGATAAGCCGGACGTTGAGTTCATCGAGGGTCTCTCCCCAGCGATCTCTATCGACCAGAAGACCGCTTCACGGAACCCGCGCTCGACGGTAGGCACCATCACCGAGATTCACGACTACCTACGTCTGCTCTACGCCCGAATCGGGGTACCGTACTGCCCGAACTGCGGCAAGCCCATCACCAGTCAGACGCCCCAACAGATCGTCGATCAGGTCCTGGAGCGTCCAGACGGTGAACGATTCCTGGTGCTGGCGACCGTGGTTGAAGGTCGCAAGGGCGAGTACAGCACGCTGCTCACGGAGTTGGCCGGTCAGGGGTTCTCGCGCGTTCGGGTGGACGGCGTCGTCATGGAACTCTCCGAGCGCGACTCGCTCACGTTGGCGCGATACGAGCAGCACACCATCGACGTGGTGCTCGACCGCTTGACGGTCAAAAAGACGAATCGTCAGCGACTCACCGAGTCGGTCGAGGCCGCCCTGAAGCTCACCAAAGGGGTGGTGAAGTTCCTCTTCCTCGATACCGAGGAGATGGTGCAGTTCTCCGAGAAGATGGCCTGCAGCGACTGCGGCCTCAGTTTTAGTGAACTCGCTCCTCGCGACTTCTCCTTTAACTCGCCCTACGGTGCCTGTCCGGTGTGCACCGGGCTCGGGACGCGTTTTGAGGTGGATCCCGATTTGGTGGTTCCCGACGAGACGCTGTCCCTGGCCGAGGGCGCGCTGGCCCCGTGGGCGGGAGCGCGCTTTAAGTACTTTGAGCGACTCATCGCGGGCATCGCCACGCTGGGCGGCTTCAGCGTGGATACGCCCTGGAAGAAGTTGCGCGCCAAGGACCGAAAACTGGTTCTGTACGGAGTGGAGACGAAGTCGGTCGCGGTCAAATATAAGAACCGTTATGGACGGGTGCGCACCTACGAGACGTCTTACAACGGAATCGTCGACTGGTTGGAGCGTAAGCGCAACGAGGCCGACGGCGACTGGTCGCGCGAGCAGGCCGAACAGTACATGCGCGAAGTGGAGTGCACCACCTGCAAGGGCCAGCGACTGAAGCCGGAAGTTCTGGCGGTACGGGTGCACGAACGAAATATCGCCGAGGTCAGTTCCTTCACCATCGACGAAGCCATCGCCTTTTTCGGTGGCCTCACGCTGACGGCCCGCGAAGAGACCATCGCGCACCAAGTCATCAAGGAGATCGTTGAACGACTGACGTTTTTGATGGACGTAGGCCTGGACTATCTCACGCTGAGTCGAGCCTCGGCCACCCTGTCGGGAGGCGAAGCCCAGCGCATTCGTTTGGCCAGTCAGATTGGCAGTTACCTAGTGGGCGTGCTCTACGTTCTCGACGAGCCGTCGATCGGCCTGCACCAGCGCGACAACCGACGACTCATCGCCACGCTGGAGCGACTCCGAGATTTAGGGAACTCGGTGATCGTGGTGGAGCACGATGAAGAGACCATTCGCATGGCCGACTTCATTGTGGACATCGGCCCCGGGGCGGGCGAGTTCGGCGGCGAGGTGGTGCACGCCGGCAACTACGAGGCCCTGCTCAAGAACAAGCGGTCCTTGACCGGTCAGTACCTCTCGGGAGCCCGGTCGATTGAGGTGCCCGCTACGCGGCGCGAGGGTGACGGAAAGAAACTCACCATCAAGGGCGCCCGGGCCAACAACCTGCGCGATATTACGGTCGATATTCCCCTGGGTGACTTCGTAGCCGTCACCGGCGTGTCGGGGTCGGGCAAGTCGTCACTGATCAACGCCATTCTCTTAGCCTCGCTCGAACACCAGATCAATCGGGCCAAGACCAAAGCGGCCGAGCACGACACCATTGTGGGCGTGAAGAACCTCGACAAGGTGGTAGCCGTCGACCAACAGCCCATTGGTCGCACGCCTCGTTCGAACCCCGCGACCTACACCGGAGTCTTCGACAAGATACGCAAGCTCTTCGCCGAGACCCAAGAGTCGAAGATCCGCGGATACCAGCAGGGTCGCTTCTCGTTCAACGTCAAGGGGGGGCGCTGCGAGGCGTGCGCCGGGGACGGCACCATCAAGATCGAGATGCACTTCTTGCCCGACGTCTACGTGAACTGCGACGTCTGCGACGGGGCTCGCTACAACCGCGAGACCCTCGAGATCAAGTACCGTGGCAAGTCCATCGCCGACGTGTTGAACATGCCGATCGCCGAGGCGCTCGAGTTCTTCGACCGTCAGCCGCTCATCTTGCGACACGTCCAAAGCCTGATGGACGTGGGACTGGGCTACGTGCGACTCGGTCAACCGGCTCCGACGCTCTCGGGGGGTGAGGCCCAGCGGGTGAAGCTGGCCACGGAGTTGGCGCGCCGACCGACGGGCCACACCCTCTACGTGTTGGACGAGCCGACGACCGGCCTGCACTTCGAAGACGTAAGTCGACTGCTCCAGGTACTGCACCGCCTGGTCGATCAGGGCAACACGGTGCTGGTCATCGAACACAACCTGGACGTCATCAAAACGGCGGACTGGGTCATCGACCTGGGACCCGAGGGCGGGCGCCGCGGCGGATTGGTGGTGGGCGAGGGTACGCCGGAGGAGATCGCCCAGCTCACTACCGCGACCGGCACGGTGCTGAAAGAGGTGTTGGCCGGTAACGGCCGCCTCTAATGCTGGCCAAGCCCTCCGGCATTCCTCGTCAAAGCGGTTGCTATCTCTTTCGCAACGAGAGCGGCACCATCATCTACGTGGGAAAGGCCCGCGTCTTAGCTCAGCGCCTCTCGAGTTACTTCCAACGCAGCGAGGGACTGAGCGAGAAGACCCAGTTCCTGATGAACGAGGCCACGTCCGTGGAGTGGATCGTGACGCCCAGCGAGGTCGACGCCCTGATCCTCGAGAACGAGTTGATCAAAGAGAATCAGCCCCGCTACAACATGCGCCTGAAAGACGACAAGAGCTTTCCCTTCGTGGCCCTGGACTCACGCACTCCCTTCGCCGCCCCCTACGTCACGCGCGGACAACACGTCAAAGGGGTGCGCTACTTCGGCCCTTTCGTCAACGTGCGGGCCCTGCGTGTGACCATGGACGAACTCTTAGAGGCATTCCCCTTACGTTCGTGCTCTAAGCACAAGTTCAACTACCAGCAGCGCATCAACCGGCCCTGCCTGCTGTATGACATCGGTAAGTGCTCGGGTCCCTGCGTGGGCGCCATCGACCCCGACGGTTACCAGCAGTTGGTCCAGTCCTGGGCCCGATTCTTCGAAGGCGACGTACGAGAATTGCGCAACCTGCTGCGTCGCCAGATGGACGAGGCGTCGGCGAGCACCCACTATGAGGCGGCGGCCAAGGCGCGCGACAGCCTGGCGGCCCTGGAGCGGGCCGCCAACACCCAAACGGTGGTGCTGGACGATCACTCGAACTTAGACGTCATCGCCATCGCCAACGAAGGCAGTCGCTCGGCCCTGGTGCGATTTCGAGTTCGCTTCGGGCGGGTGGTCGGGCGAACGGTGCACTTGGTCGATCGCTCCTTAGAAGAGGACGATCGCGAAGTCTTAGAGAACGCGCTGACCGATCTCTACCTCGACGCGGAGTCCGTGCCGCCCGTGGTGGTGCTCGAGAGCGCGGACTTCTCATCCCCGCTCGTGACGCAGTACCTGAGCGAGGTTCGAGGTCGGCCCGTGGAGGTGGTGGTCGCCCAACGAGGCAAGCGCCGCCGGGCCGTGGAGTTGGCTCGAGAGGACGCGCACGCCGTGATCGGACGCGACTCGCTTCGCCGTCAGGCCGATCACAACGTGCGCGCACGCGCCCTCCAGGAGTTGGGCGCGGCCTTACACCTCGAGCAGCCGCCCTTTCGCATCGAGTGCTTCGACATGAGTCACCTCCAGGGGACGAACTACGTCGGCTCCATGGTCGTCTTTGAAGACGCGCTGCCCTTGAAGAGCGACTATCGCCACTTCAACGTGAAAGAGGTGATCGGCAACGACGACGTAGCGGCCATGGAAGAGGTGGTGCGACGACGTCTCACCCACTGGGAAGACCATCAGGCCTCCACCAAGTTCCGCCGCCCCGATCTGATCATCATCGACGGGGGACTACCGCAGCTGCACGCGGCCGAAAAGGCCGCTCGCTCGCTGGAACTCGCCGGACTGGTGGAGTTCGCCGCCCTGGCCAAACGAGAGGAGTTACTGTACCGCCCGGGTAGCTCGACGCCGATTGTCTTAGAGCGCGGCTCGGAGTCGCTGTACTTGGTGCAGCGACTGCGCGACGAGGCGCATCGCTTCGCCATCACCTTCCATCGATCCAAGCGCGGCAAGTCCATGGTGGCCTCTTCGCTGGAGGGCGTCGAGGGCCTCGGCCCGGCGCGCCGCGATCGGCTTCTCGGCGCGTACGGGTCGTTGAACGCGCTGCGTCAAGCGACGTTAGAAGAGCTTCGGGCACTCAGCTGGCTGCCCGGTGACGTCGCGACGAGGCTCTACGATCATCTCCAGGCGCCGAGTGCGCCACGACCCACGAAGGGCAGTCGCGATGAGTGAAGTCTTGCTGGTGACGGGCATGTCGGGGGCCGGTCGCTCGACGGTGTCGGCCGCCCTCGAAGACATCGGCTGGTTCGTCATCGATAACCTGCCTCTCGAACTCGTGGTGCGCGTCGATGAACTGGTCGCCGAAGGCTCGCACGACTACCCCGGGGTCGCTTTCATCGTGGGTCGCTCCGGCGGCGTACAGCCCGACGCGGTGCTGGCCGTGGAACGAGAGCTTCAGGCCCGCCACGACAACGCCAAGATTCTCTTCCTCGACGCTCCCGACGAGGTGCTGATCCACCGCTTTGAGGGCAACCGTCGCCGCCACCCCTTTGAGGCGGCCACGTTGGCGGACTCCATCGACGGCGAGCGAGCGCTGCTATCGAGCATCCGCGACGCGGCCGCCCTGGTGATCGACACCGGCTCGATGAACACCAATCAGCTACGCCGGCGTATCGTCGAGACCTTTAGCGACGCGAGCGGCCGCCAGTCCCTGCGCGTGTCGCTGGTCACCTTCGGCTACACCTACGGGATACCGCGCGACGTGGACCTCGTCTTTGACTGTCGGTTCCTGCCTAACCCTCACTGGATCGATGAGCTGCGTCCCCTCACCGGCCTCGACGCCCCGGTGGCCGAGTACGTTCTAGAGCAAGAGCCGGCCCAGCACTTCATCGACGACGTGGTGCGCCTTCTGGAGTGGCAGATCCCGGCCTTCGCCCTAGAGGGCAAGTCCTACCTCTCGATCGCCATCGGCTGCACCGGTGGGCGACACCGCAGCGTGGCCGTGGCCGAGGAGATCCGTCGGCGACTGGGCATCGAAAGCGCCGTCTTTCACCGCGACATCGCTCGATGAAGGTCGTCGCCGTCGGTGGGGGACACGGCACCGCCGTGTCCTTGCGCGCCCTCAAACTGATCTCCGAGGACGTCACCGGCGTCGTCTCGGTGGCCGACGACGGCGGCTCGACCGGTCGACTGCGCGCCCTGCTCAACGTGGCCGCGGTCGGAGACCTACGAAAGTGCTTGGTCGCCTTGGCCGACCCCGAGAACCCGCTAACGGCTTCCTTCGAACATCGCTTCAGCGTCGGAGAGCTGAGCGGGCACGCCGTCGGGAATCTTCTTCTGGTGGGACTGCTGGACGCGACGGGCAACTTAGAGGAGTCCGTCGCGGCGCTGGCCCAACTGATGGGAGTGAAAGGCACCATCGTGCCCGCGAGCAGCGAGGGAGTGGTGTTGTTGGCCTCAACTGAGGAGGGGCCGACCCGGGGACAGACTAAGGTCGCGACCTCCTCCACCATTCGACGGGTCAGCCTCGAGCCCGCCAGCCCGGCCGCCCCGATCGTGGCCGTGGAAGCGATCGAGCGCGCCGACGTCATCTTGATCGGACCGGGATCTCTCTTCACCAGTGTGCTGGCCGCCTGCGTGGTGCCCGGCATCACCCAGGCCCTGGCCGGCACGCGAGCGACGAAGATCTACGTCGCCAATCTTCACGCGGAGATTCCCGAGACGGAAGGCTTCGTGCTCCAAGACCACGTCGACGCGCTTCTTCGTCACGGCGTGAACGCCGACCTGGTCCTGGTCGACGAGCGCTCGCGCTACGCCGAGGACCCGTGCACGGTGGCCACTCGCGTGCGCGACCTCTCGGACCGACGGGGCCTGGTGCACGATGTGCAAAAATTGGCCGGGGCCGTGCTGGGCGAAGTGTCAAGATAGAAGACCGACGATAAGAGGAGACGCCAGTGGCAACACGGGTCGCGATTAACGGATTTGGACGTATTGGACGAGGTTTTCTGCGGGCCGCCCTGGCGAATCCCGACGTGGAGATCGTGGCGGTTAACGACCTCGTCCCCCCGGCGACCAACGCCCATCTTCTGAAGTACGACTCCACCCAGGGCGTGCTCGATCTGGACGTGAGCGTCGGCGAGAACGCCCTGCACGTAGGTGACGCCGTCATCAAGGTCTACGCCGAGCGCAACCCGGCCGATCTTCCTTGGGGCGAGCTCGACATCGACGTGGTCATCGAGTCGACGGGGATCTTCACCTCGCGCGAAGCCGCCGGAGCTCACCTCGAGGCCGGGGCCAAACTGGTCATCATCTCCGCGCCGTCGAGCGACGCCGACGCGACCTTTGTGATGGGCGTGAACGAGAAGGACTTCGACCCGCAGAAGGATCGCGTCATCTCGAACGCCTCGTGCACCACCAACTGCTTCGTGCCCATGGTCAAAGTCTTGGACGACGCCCTGGGGGTCGACGCCGGTCTGATGACGACGGTGCACGCGTACACCAACGATCAGAACCTCCTCGACCTGGCGCACAAGGACCTGCGACGAGCGCGGGCCGCCGCCGTCAACGTGGTGCCCTCCTCGACGGGCGCGGCGCGCGCCACCAGCCTGGTGCTCTCCTCCATGAAGGGCCGGCTCGATGGCACGTCGCTGCGCGTGCCGGTCCCGGTCGGCAGCATCACCGACTTCACCGCGCTGGTGCGCTCGACCACCGTGGACGAGATCAACGCCGCGTTTCAGGCGGCCGCCAGCGAGGGCCCGCTCAAGGGCTACCTGGTCTACACCAACGAGCCCATCGTCTCGTCGGACATCGTGGGCAGTCCCGCCTCGTGCACCTTCGACTCGCTCCTCACCATGGTCCAGCCCGTCGACGAGTCGAAGTCCCTGGTGAAGGTGTTCGGCTGGTACGACAACGAGTGGGGTTACTCGAACCGTCTCGTTGACTTAGCCCGTCACGTCACTCGTTAGCGTGGTGAGCCTCCCGTCCCTCGATCGCTGGGGAGACCTAACCGGCAAGCGAGTGCTGGTTCGCGTGGACTTCAACGCACCCGTCGCCGAGGTGGACGGCGTTCTCAGCGTCACCGACGACTTTCGTCTGCGCGCGGCCCTGCCCCTTTTTGATCTACTGCTCGAGCGCGGGGCCACGGTCGTCGCCTGCACCCACTTCGGTCGTCCGAAGGGACAGGTGGATGAGCGTTTTTCGGTGGAGCCGTTGCGACGCTGCCTCCACGCGCTCGGCTCGCCGGTCGAGTTGCTGGAGAACCTGCGTTTTCATCCCGGCGAGGAGGCCAACGACCCGGCCTTTGGCGCGTCGCTGATCGAGGGGTTTGACTACTACGTCAACGAGGCCTTCGGCGCGTCGCATCGCGCCCACGCCTCGATCATGGTGCCTCCCACGTTGGTGCCGAGCGCGGCGGGGCCTAACCTTCAGCGCGAAGTCGCCACGCTGCTCGCTTTGTTGGACGCTCCGGAGCGTCCCTTCGTGGCCGTGACCGGTGGGGCGAAGGTAAAGGACAAACTCGGCATCATGAAGGTGCTGGCGGCGAAGGCCGACCTGGTGATCGTGGGTGGCGGCATGGCCTACACCTTCGCCGCGGCCGAAGGGCGCCTGGTTGGCGCGTCGCTCTTCGACCGCTCCTACGTCGACGCGTGCGCGGAACTGTTAGAGGGCGGCAACGTCTTGATTCCGGTCGACGCGCTGGGGCTGGCGACGGGCGCGCCGTTTGGCCCCGAGGGCGGGCCTGACGACGCGGCCTACTTCGAGGAGAACATTCCCGACGACTTCATGGGCCTCGATATTGGCCCCACCACCATCGAGATCTTCACGGCGGCCCTGGCCGCGGCGCGCACCATTCTGTGGAACGGGCCGATGGGGGTGTTCGAAGATCCCCGCTTCGGTGGGGGCACCGAAGCGATCGCGCGGGCCATCGCCTCCTCACCGGCCGTCAGCGTGGTGGGCGGTGGGGACAGCGTCGCGGCTCTGGCCTCGTACGGACTGAGCGACGAGGTCAGCTTCGTCTCCACGGGTGGGGGAGCGTCGTTGGAGCTGGTAGAGCTCGGCGACCTGCCCGGCCTACGCGCCCTTCGTGAGAGTCCCGGGAACTAGATGAGCATTCGCCCCCTGGTGATCGGGAACTGGAAGATGAACCTCGACTACGTCGAAGGCCTTCACCTCGTCCAACAGCTCGGCGTCCTGTTGAAGAGTCACCCGCTCGAGCACGTCGACGCGGTGGTGGCGCCGCCCTTCGTGGACCTGCGCACGGTGAGTTCGATTCTGGACTCCGAACGCCTCTCCGTCGCACTCGGCGCCCAGCACGTCAATCCGAACGACAACGGTGCACACACCGGAGAGATCAGCACCTCGATGTTGACGCGCCTCAACGTGCGGTGGGTGATCGTCGGGCACTCGGAACGGCGCACCAGCTATCACATGACCGACGAGATCGTTCGGCTGACCACGCAGAGCGTGCTGCGCGCGGGCCTTCACGCCGTGGTCTGCGTGGGCGAGACGCTGGCCCTGCGCGAGGCCGACCAGCACAAGGAGTTTGTGGAGTCCCAACTTCGCAGCGCCCTCGAGGGACTCGACCCGAGCCTCCACTCTTTGGTCACCGTGGCCTACGAGCCGCTCTGGGCCATTGGCACGGGCGTCAACGCTTCACCGGAACAGGCCAAAGAGATGACCGACTTCCTACGAGGCGTTCTCACCTCACTCTCCTTCGAGGCGCCTCAAGTTCTCTACGGAGGCTCGGTGAATCCCGACAACGCCGCCACGCTGGTGGGCGAGAGCCACGTGGGCGGGTTCTTGGTCGGGGGAGCGTCACTGAAGGCGGAGTCGTTCTATGCCATCTTGCGGGCCTGTGACGACTGCTACGCTGTAAAGCGCTAATCGGAGGATCCAATGCTCACCTGGGCAATCATCGCAATTGAGGCGGTTTCGGCCGTGGCATTGGTCTTTCTCGTCCTGTTGCACTCCGGTCGCGGTGGCGGCATCTCGGACCTGATGGGCGGCTCGTTGGGCGCCGCGGCGACGGGTTCAACGGTGGTGGAGCGTAACCTCGACCGTATTACGGTGGCCACCGCGTTGGTCTTTACCTTCGCCACGCTGGCCCTCGACCTGCGCCTGCAGTAGCGCAGATGTCTTCGCGTCGACGTGGGCGCGCGCTGCTCGTGGCCCTGGCGACGCTGGCGGCCTTTGTCATCCCGGTCGGCCTCTCCGGCGCTCTCCCGGCGTCGAGTACCAACGAGAACGCCGCGACCCTGAACCTGTCGCTGCCGGGACCCTTCAATGGCTGCTCGTACCTCTCGGCGCAGGCGACGCCCACCACCGACGCCCTGCTCGACCTCACGCAGCCCTCCGCCTTCATTACCAACTTCAACGGCACGCTGGTCGGTGAAGGGGGGGCCATCTCGTCGGCCGAGTTGACCTCGCTCTCGCCCGAGACGGTTCGCTACACCATTGGGGCCAACCAGTACTGGAGCGACAAGTTGTGGTTCAACGGCCAGGACTTGGTGGCGTGGTGGCACCAGGCGAGGACGCTGGCTAGCGTCACCAGCGACGGGTATCGAGCGATCAAGTCACTCAGCGTGTCGGCCAACCAACTCACCGTGACCGCCGTCTTCGCCAAGCCCTACGCCGACTGGGACCTCCTCTTTCGCGACATGGACGAGGTCGGCGCCCCGCTCAGCTGCTCGCTCTCCAACCTCCTCGAGCGCGCGTCGCTGGGACCCTACGAAGTCTCGAGCGCCACGACCAGTCGCGTGGTGCTGGTGATGAACCCGACCTGGCCGAACGATCCGAACCGCTTCGGTCGCATCGTGGTGACCGACTCGCAGCACTATCCCACGAGCGCCAGTGAGGCGTACCTCGACTACACCCTGGCCGTCAGCCCCGCCACCCTGGTCGCCTTGAGCACTCATCCGACGCTCGACACGCACATCGGATCGTCGAGCAACATCGAAGAGCTGACGTTTTCTCCGAAGTCGCCGCTCGGTGAGCAACTCTTCATGCGAGAGGCCCTGAGCTGGTCGATCGAACGCCAGACGCTGATCGACAAAGAGTTCGGCGCGGTGACGTTCTCGCCGTCGGTGGCGGCCTCCTCCTTGTACTCCCAGGGCCAGGCCCAGTATCCCGGCGGGAGCGGCACGAACCCGGTGGGACAGGCCACCACTACCACGACGTCTCCCACGCCGGGCGGGACCGCCGACTGCGTGAGTTGTGCCGTGGCGATTCTGAAAGAGAACGGCTTTGTGAAGTCCCCCAAAGGCTGGCTGAGTGACGCCGGCGTCGCGTTAGTGGTTCATCTGGCGATCGGGCCGAGCGACCTCGATGAGTCGGTGGCGCAGATCGTCACCAGCGACTGGGCCAGTATCGGGGTGAAGACCAGAGTCGTGGTGGAGCCGAGCGAAGTCGCCGCGGCCAGCGCCGCGGCGTTGGGCCGGGCCGACGTGGCGCTCTTCGCAAGACCCACCACCACGACCCCGGCCTACGCCGCTCGCTCGTGGGCCGGGCCGGCGTACCCCGACACCTATCCCAGTGGTGTGCGCCTTCCCGAAGTGACGACGTACTTCGATGAGGCGTCGGCGATTTTCAATCCGGTGACGGCGTCAACGACGTGGCTGAAACTCGATCAACTCATCATGTCGGACTACTGGGTCAGGCCGCTCTTTACCGCGCCCTCACTCGTCGTGTGGGCTAATGCTCTCGCGCCGGTGGACAGTAGCTTTACGCTTCCCGGTTTGATTGACCAAGTCCCTGCGTGGTCAATGACGCCATCGACGATTCCGAGTTGAGCGACGGAGCCTTTGATCCTTCGCGGCTAGAGTGGAGGCCGCGTCGGAGTGGCGGAATAGGCAGACGCGCCAGCTTGAGGGGCTGGTGCCCTTAGGGGCGTGTGGGTTCAAGTCCCGTCTCCGACACCAACAGGTTTGATACCAGGACGTAGTCCCACCTCATCAAGTGTGATCAAAATCGGGGGAGCGCCGACTACCTGAACGGTCAATCGGTCAGGGAATATTCTGACCGCGTCGACCAGATCATCAACCAACAGTTTCTTTTCGCTGGCCGTGGCGTGCTTCCAGATCTCTTCAAAATCAAGCCGCGTGAGAATCTGAGTGACTTCTTCAAACTTTTCGGCGGCTTCGTCACGGGCGAGTCGCTCGAACTCGGCTTTCGCGATCTCACTCTCGAGAGCGTCGATTTGAGTAGTCAATCGCAAACGCTCGATCGCGAAGCCGTCAGCATCGATCTTGTCGGCGTAATAGAGATCCAGGAGCTTTCGCTCCTTGACGCGCAAGGATGCGATGACAGACGCCACTGAGGGCCCGACAGACGGCTCTACGCGGCGATGTTCAGTTAGTTGGTGGCGGATGGCCGACTGAAGGTCGAGGTCGTTCGCCAATACTCGGAGACCGAGGACCGTGGCGCGGTGAAGACCGTTGGACGAACGACCTGGCTGGTCGCAGCCCTGACCGCGGTGCCGACAGCGAAAGATCGCTTGTTTGCGCTCGTTGTAGTGAACGCCGACCACTCGATCACAGAGTCCACAACGAACCTTTCCCGAAAGGACGTCTCTACTTCGGCGCTGGCCGGTCGGGTTGGCGCGCTGAGCTGCGTTGAACGTCTCCTCGTCGACGAGTGGCTGATGGATGCCCCTGAACCAAGTGTCTCCGAGGCGCACCTCACCGAGATACACGCGATTGAGCGAGATGTGGCGGGCGGTTGAGTACTCGATGCCTACGTCGGCCGCGACGACGGGGTAACTCGCGCCCGCGGCTCGTAAGGCAAAGATTCGCTTCACCAGAGGCGCCATTTCGTTCGGTACGAGCTTGCCGTTGAGCATGTCGTAGCCGGTGGGCGCGCGATTCAGCCAGCGGCCCTGCTCGGCGGCCTGTCGTTGGCCCATGCGCGTGTTCTCGACGATCTGGTCGCGGTAGTACTGAGCGAAGACGCCATGGACACCGATCTGCATTCGACCCGAAGCACTGGCGAGATCGAGGTCGCCCTCGTTGACGGAGTGCACTCGTACGCCGTGACGCTCGAAGAGCTTTACCAGCGTGGCAAAATCGCCCTGATCTCGACTGAGACGATCCCAGCGCCAGATAACGAGGTCGCGTACTTTTCCGACCGTAACGAGTTCCAAGAGTTCGCGCATCTTCGGACGCTCAAGGTTCTTGCCCGACCAGCCCTCATCGGCCAAGACGGTAATGGGCCCCAAGTCACGAAGGCGGGCCAGATCCTTGCACCGTTTCGCTTGCGCATCGGGCGAGAACTCCACCTGGTCCTCGGTCGACACCCTGACGTAGGCGTAGGTCGTCATCGTGAGACTCCTCTTTGAACTCTGTCTTCATTATCCGCAGGGTGATTCCCACGAGCACGGAGGCAGCTCGCGAGAGGTCACGTCCATCGCTCACGACACTCTCGCACACGTCAGTGACGCAGGAGTCCGCTTCTGACCATTTCCATGGGCTAGGCAAATTTCAACGGTCTTCGTAGTGCTCCTTCAGAGCAGCGATGTTTTCGCTCTCTAAGGAAGGAGCCACACTTTTGGACCGTTATTGGAGCAAGACTTTGATTGTCATTCAAGAATTGTCTTTCGTTTTGCTAAATTCAACGATTTTGAAGATCACTTAGTCGGCCGGATCGACCGCCTGGGCGCTTCGCGCCGGCGGTCTCGGGCACGGTGGTTTCTCCTACCTGGGACGAATCAGAAGTCAAATCTGATGAAATGTTCTGTACGTCATCAAGGCGAGGCCTTACCTGTCACCTACGGTTGGTGGCGTGAGCACCGACGCACCGGGAGCGAGGTCCAAAATGACCATCTTGCTTGGTCTCGTCCCGCTAACCGCGGACGAGAAGCGTCTTCGGCGCCGTCTCTTGCGAGTATTCGTTTATTGCTACGAGTTGATCACTGTTGCCTGCATGTTTCTGGTCGGTTCCCACTGGCTGATCGCCCTGGGTGGGTCTACGCTGCTGCTCTTTGTCCTTGTCTCTTGGAATCAAGCCACCGTCAAGAAAGCGCTCCGGAACGGATCAATAGCCCAAACATCGAAGTCTCGTTCGGCCGAAATGCGTAAGTTGTCCGGGCGTTTTCCAAGGATTGCCACACTGATGGCTTTGAGCGGCACCGGATTTGCAATTGCAGGTCACTACAACGGAAACATCTACTGGGCCTCGGCGTTCTGTTTCGCCACCTCGCTCGGGTTCTTCATCTTGTGGCGAATTCTTCGAAGGGCAGCCGCAGGTCCTTCAAGCCACTGAGAAACCGGCGAGACACCTATCGCTAACCAAGGAAGCTAGTCGACCCCTTTCTGCCACCGATGTCTGACAGAGGCGCCGCGCGACGATTTCGGGGACAACTCGCAGCGCCCGTTACTATCCGGACTTCGAAGCCTTCCGAAAGCGGGAAAATAGGTGTAACTGTTTCGCGTCGCCAAGGGCTACCGGTCCCGTGGTGGTGTGGTCGTACTGGACGACCACACCGCCACGGCGAGTGCTTGAGTGAAGGTTGTTCTCATGCCCCTGCCGCGCCAGCAATGACGCATACCCCCAAAGTGCAATTGGGTTGGGTCCCAGCGCATCAACTTCAACTTAAAAATCGCCGACAGCGAAGGAACTGGACAGTCGTTCATCTTCAAACCCGGAACGACCAGCGCATACAACGTTGTATTGAAAGCGATGCAATCGTCGAGAATGCTGGACGGATTACGCACAACGTGTCCTCATCCACATGCACTTGACACGCACTTGACACGCAAGACATGCCTTAGCGCTCACGGTTGAAACGGCAGCTCGAATTTCTGGTGACAATACGACGTGAGCATTTTCATGGCTCAAAGTATGTAATTCCATTCCGCACAAATCGACATCTCGGCGAACTATGTTCAGCCGGTAACGACAACAATAAAGGAGAATTGGATGGCAATGAAGTTCGTCAATAATAAAGTGAAAGCGGCGAGAATACTTTGCACGGTTGGTGCACTTGTTGGCGCGCTCATCGTGACGGTTCCAGCGGTGGACTCGACGGCCGGGGCAGCAAGCGCACACATGAAGCAAGGTGTTGAATTTATGACGCTCGCCCAGGGGGCTGCTCTCGGCATCACACCAAACGAGCCAGGACCCAGCGGAGGGGTGCACACTGTCGGATACACATACGTACATGCCGATAGTGCAAAAGGATGCAATCAAGCAGTTTGCATCAACATCATCGGCCAAGGATTATTTGTCAGCGAATGGAACACGACCGCCTACTTTGTAAATGGTCAGGAGACGTTTGCCGTTGACTGGGTGAATGGTTCGATTTATTCGACGGGACCGCTCGATAATGTCCCGCCGGGTGCATACGGCTACGATGACTACGCGGTTGAGTCCTATTTCGCAAACGGAAGTCAGTTGTGCAACACATGGTTCGCCGACAACGGAAAACCGTGTGAAACGGTTCACAGCTAGTAAGGAGAGCACTTGCTCAGGAAGCGAAGGCATCGTCGGATTCTTCAATTCGAACGAGATCAACGTCTGACCTCCGAAATAGGACCCAATAGAATTGGGCCAAATGGACCAGGACAGCGGTCTGTGGGTTTCACATTCAGCTCAAGCGGCACAAGTTTCCCTTTCCGCATCAAAAAAAAGCTGCTGAGAGTGCGTTCGAAATCGAACTCATGATAGAACCACGAGTTACGTCTCCACAATCGAGAGACGTAACTCGTGGTTCATCTTTTACATAGCAGCGCACCCCGAGTTGACTGTCCATCAGATCCACACTGCGCGAATACCGCCTCGATGGGCAAACCCAGGTTCCTGACCGAAATTACCGTTGCTGCAGACGCCAGACATTGTCGAGTTCCGCTCACGGATGCCGCAGTCCTACGGTGGAAGAGACTATTTGGTGTCTCCACGGACTACAGCTTCGACTGTCAGCACAAATAACACGGGGGACCCGCCGAAATCCAAGAGAAGGGATCCCGGACCGGTCCGTTGAAAATGGAGGCTCACCGACGACTGGCCTAGCCCTCCCATTGCAAGGCCATCCACGATTTCCTCGATTATGACTGCGGGCGTTATATCCATTGACGGAGTCTTTCACTGCGAGGGCCCGACCGTTTGCCGATCAGATGAGCCTCCAGTGCCTGGTAGCAGATCTATTGCTTCGGGTCTCCGACACCAACAATCTCCGACTAGCTCAATCGCCAATGTGCGCTTGCAGTTCGCGCGAATGATTCAGGGGATGCAGTTTGCGAATGCTGAGATATGGGGAGCGCACCCTTCCCCACTGATGCAAGGATGTCTCCATGTTCAAGAAGAAGAGCTCCTCCAGTTCTGACGTCTTGCGCAAGTTCATTTTCGGTGATGCAGGCGACCAAGAATTCCTTGCCCATGTGAATTCTGAAAGTCCTTATCCTTGGAACAAGTTTGTCGAGGCGCAGGCGAGTTTTGATGCTGGGAGAATCGATCAGGCGATCAACCAGTGGCGCGAGATTGCAACTTCTCGGGATGTTGATACCCGTGCCACACTCCAAGCCTGGACCTTCTTGCGAAAAGTCGGAATCAACGCCGACAGCGATCGCGCCAAGGAAGTTCTCGGCGTAGTCGCCGAAGTACCAACGTCGGGCGGTCACGATCTTTTGGCTGCGTACGAGAATGGCGGCGTCCGCTATCTGAACTTTGCAGGAGGTTCAGTTGTCGTCGAAGACCAGTCACTTGCGGAGATTCAAATCGCAGTCAATCAGTGGCTCACAGTTGGTTCGGCGTTAGTCAAGACAATTGGGCCCTGGTCTGAACCGCGACTCCCCGATCTTCCGAATAGCCAAGGAAGAATCACGATGCTCACTCCGAGTGGGCCGCACTTCGGGCAGGGTGCGCTCCAACAACTAGAGAGCGATCCAGGGGCTGCGGCGTTCTTGAGAGCGGCAACCACGCTTCTACTCCTGGTCGTCAAATTACCGCGCACCGATAACAGAGGTCCCGTTTGAGTCGGTCAAACGTATTCACCCGAGTCCACAGAGTTCCACCTAGCTAACCGCCAGCAGGAGATTGTGCAGGTCGGCTCGCAGACGGAGACCTACACGGCTCACAACAATCGCCAGTGCCCAATCGCAGGTCTGTTGCTTCGGTCTCTGATTTGGACGCTATCGCGTGAAATCATTGGTTGGTGATCGCGGACACCGCCGCTGCAACTTACGCTCTTGCTTGGGGCCTTGCTCTTGGTGGCGGGTTTTGTCTGCTCGGAGCCGTCTCCATGACGATGCGCCGAGGGATGGCTCGCAGTATTCGCACTCCAATCCCTGACGATCCCTCCGCAGATCCTGTGACCCGCCTAGTGCGCTGGTCGCTGCGCTATGAGCGCGACAGTATTCCCGTCTACACGGTCGTGATCTGGATCTTCGTTTGCCTTGGCACTGCGCTTATCGCAGCAGCGGCTGTCGCCGCTCTCGTTATTTGGCTGTAGGGGCGTTCATTATGCCAATCGCCAGTGTTTGGTGGCAGATTTGTTGCTTCGGGTCTCCGACACTATGTTGTACAAATCATGCCGGAGTCTTGTACAATACTGACATGAGCAAAATCTCTGTCAGCAAAGCTCGCGAAAGGCTCTCCGAAGTTGTGGAGATGTCACAGTCGGAGCCCGTCGTCCTTGAGCACTATGGACGCCGGGCCGCAGTGGTGGTGAGTCCCACGCACTACGACGAGATGCTCGACGCCTTTGAAGAATCTCAAGACGTCGTCGCGTTTGACGCTGCGATGGCCGAAGAGGGCAGCAACATTCCTTGGGAGCAGGTGAAGATCGATCTCGGCTGGTCGTGAGCGACTATCAAATCGAGTTCAGGCCAGCGGCTCTGCGTGAGCTTCGAAAGATTGATCGTGTAGTCCAGCCCCGCATTCAAGGCGCTATTGCGTTGCTCGCTCACGATCCGCGTCCGCCCGCGTCCCGACCGCTGCGAGGGCGTCCCGGATATCGGCTCAAGGTGGGCGACTATCGAATCATCTACACCATTAATGACGGCGTCCTCCTCATCGTGGTCGTCACTATTGGACACCGACGCGACGTGTATCAGTAGTCAGCTCGCACCGAGTCGCCAGTGCTTGGTTGCAGATCTGTGGTTTCGGGTCTCCGACACCAATCTGCCAGGGGTGGGCATTACCCTGAGCCAGTGTTCCGGATCCCAGATAGAGAGAAGCGACCGAGGTTACTCTTCGGATCGCTCGTTCGACGGCTGGCCCTCCTCGGCCTATGCGCGCCTCTCGCATTCGTTGGCGTCGGCGGAGCTAACTGGCCGACAGTTGCCTCCGCATCACCGGCTCTTCGAACTTGCGCTTACTCCCAGTTGGAGGTCGCATCCGGATGGGGACCGGGAGGGTTTGCGGGCAACCTCGGGATACCGATTGTCATCATCAACACGGGAAAGACGAGTTGCACACTTGAAGGCCATCCGCGCCTTCAACTCCTAACCGCGCACGTCAATAAGACTCCCATCACGGTGACGACCGACGTAGACAATGGCGTGTACGGGACGGTGAAACCTCGGCTCGTGATCCTTCGGCCAGATTCTGCCGCATCATTTGGCATCGACTACGGGGATGCCGCGAACCAAAGCGATACCAACGGACCCTCATGCACGCTTCAGGAAATTAACGTCACCTTGCCCACTCGCCCGTCGAACGGTCAAGGCTATGAGATATCGGCAAACTTCAACATCTGCTTTTCAGCGTTTCGGGTTGCAGTTACTTCAATTGAGGCTGGACCATTGCCGAGGATCAACTGATGGCTCATAGCCGCCAGTGCCTGGTAGCAGATCCGTTGCTTCGGGTCTCCGACACCATTGTGATCTCTCGGGTCATCGGGGACGTTTGAACCCCCAACGGGAAGTTAGTCGACCCGTCTCGTGGCAAGGTCTCCATTCGGCACCACTCACGGCTCATGCACATCTACGTGGGACGTCAGCACATTGGCCAGCCCATCATCCTGCACGTGATCAACGACAACGTGCGCGTCCTCGCGTTAGAGTTTTCGTTCTTAGGCCTGTTCTGCTTGCTGGGCGCTCTGGCAATGATGATGCGCCGAGGAATCGATCTCGACATTCGAACGCCCACCATCGTTCAAAGAGTCTTTCTTCGGGTCACACAGCGGAACCCAGCGGTCGAGGACTGGGGATCTTCGATCTTAAAAGCCTCGTTTGAGTCGAAATTCGAGTGACTTCTTTACCGTCGTTTCAACGCGAACTTCATTGACTCGACAAATAGGATTTGGGTGTACGAGAAATGGTCCGGAGGTATGAAGTGGTTAACAAACTTCGGATAGTGCTGGAGGCTGGACCGAAGGAGAAAAAAAGTGTTGCTGTGGCTCCGGACTGGCCCGGCTTGGAGCGTGGCGCGGCGACCGGAGATGCCGCAATAGACAAGTTGCTGACCTACCTACCGCGGTACGCGAAAGTGGCGAAACTGGCCGGAAAGGAAGAACAGTTTGCGGCGCTTAAGGGCATCGACATCGTAGAACGATACCGAGGCACTGGTTCGACTGATTTTTGGGGTATCTCGTTCGCATTTTCCAGTTTCGACGGACGAAAGATGTCCGAAACTGATTTAGAACGAGAACTGAGCCTGATGCAGGCGAGCTGGAAGTTCTTCGACGAAGTCCGGGCGCGCGTCTCGCCGGAGATGCAAAAAGGTCCGCGGGGCGGAGGACGTGACCGAGATCGTATTGTTCGACATACGCTCGCCGTCGAGCAGGACTGGGGCAAGAAGGTGGGAGTGCGCGTTCCAGAGGGGTCGGTAGTCACCGATGCCAGAGGATTAAGGGCATTTCGGGGCGACTACTGCGAGGCGATCCGAGAATTTCATTCGGAGGGCAAGATGGCGCGAACCTGGCCACTACCGTTCCTCATTCGACACACCGCATATCACACGCTGGATCATGCGTGGGAAATGGAGGATAAGGGCTTGCCAAGCTGATCGGAACCCAATCAACTAGGCAAGCGCCAGCGCACGGCGACAGATCTGTCGCATCGAGTGTGCGACACCAACCAGAATCGATCCCGCGGGAGTCTGTGTGACAAGGCGGTGTTAGTTTCCGCGAATGACTTCTTCTTCTGACGATTTCAACTTCATCTTCGGCCGCTGGATTGTTCACAATCACAAGTTGGTCGATCCCATCGATCCCAGTGCACGGACTGGGTCAATTTTGATGCGACGGACGAGGCCTCACCGATTCTCGAGGGACTAGGACACATCCACCGGATGTATGTGCCCGTCATGCCTGGTGGCAGATCTGTTGGATCGGGTCTCCGACACTATGTTGTACAAATCACGCCTTAGTCTTGTACAATACTGACATGAGCAAAATCTCTGTCAGCAAAGCTCGCGAAAGGCTCTCCGAAGTTGTGGAGATGTCCCAATCGGAGCCGGTCGTTCTTGAGCACTATGGACATCGGGCCGCAGTGGTGGTGAGTCCTGCGCACTACGACGAGATGCTCGACGCTTTTGAAGAATCTCAAGACGTCGTCGCGTTTGACAACGCGATGGCCGAAGAGGGCAGCAACATTCCTTGGGAGCAGGTGAAGATCGATCTCGGCTGGTCGTGAGCGACTATCAAATCGAGTTCAGGCCAGCGGCTCTGCGTGAGCTTCGAAAGATTGATCGTGTAGTCCAGCCCCGCATTCAAGGCGCTATTGCGTTGCTCGCTCACGATCCGCGTCCGCCCGCGTCCCGACCGCTGCGAGGGCGTCCCGGATATCGGCTCAGGGTGGGCGACTATCGAATCATCTACACCATTAATGACGGCGTCCTCCTCATCGTGGTCGTCACTATTGGACACCGACGCGACGTGTATCAGTAGTCAACTCGCACCGAGTCGCCAGTGCTTGGTTGCAGATCTGTGGTTTCGGGTCTCCGACACCAAAATATCTGATAATCTGATTTTATGACTGAGATCAGCGCTACTGAGGCTGCCAGGAACTTTGCTGAGTTGCTTGACGCCGTGGAGCATAAGGGCGAGCGAATACTTATTGCTCGGCGCGGTCGAGTGATCGCTCAAATTGAGCCCGTAGCGAAGGGGCGAGGTGCAGACGTAAAGTCTCTGCTGAAGCGCCACCCGAACGACGCTCACTGGATGGAGTCCATCAGGGAAGTGCGAGAACTGGTGGTCTCAGAGGATCGGTTCTGAGCAGATTGCTTCTTGACACGACCTTTCTCATTGATGCGGACAGATCGGACATAAGTCTTAACGATGCAATCGGCGATGACGACGATGTCGCCGTGGCTGCTATCTCGGTGGCTGAGCTTTTAGTTGGCGTTGAATTGGCAAAGGCACAAACAAGACTCAATCGCCAGGGTTTGGTCGATGACATTGTCGCGGCGCTCCCGATCATCGACTATGACCTCGAGGTGGCGAAGGCTCACTCTCAACTTCTCGTGGCGGTTCGACGTCAGGGTCGTCCAAGAGGGGCTCACGACTTGATCATCGCGGCAACCGCGCTGTCGTCGAACCGCACGGTGGTGACCGCTGATCAGAGTGCCTTCAGTGACCTGCCTGGAGTGGCATCAGTCTTTCACCGGTAAGACCGGAGTTGGATGGCGCCGGTAGTTGGTGTCAGGGGCTTAATCGGTTTCGCCTGCAAACTTACGGGCGCCTCGGGTTCATGGCGCTCACCGTGTCGATCTTAGGACGGCGACTTCGGGCATATCCTCGAGTGGGCCGAACCCGTGATCAATGAGCCAGCGGACGTTAAGCAGGCAACGCAGCGACCACCAGGCGCGGATGAGGTCGAGGTCGACATCGGTGCCGTAGCCGGTGACGACGTGATCAAGATGCTCCGGATGTCCGAGCGTGAGGGTTGCGAGGTCGAAAAGTGCGTCGCCTTGTGACGCCTCGGACCAGTCGACAATCCCGGTGACTTCTTCTCCTGCTACGAAGACGTGGTCTACCTGCAGGTCGCCATGGATGAACACCGGCGACCAAGGACGAAGCGCTGTCTTCGCAAACCGGCGGTTTAACGTGACCACATCTATCGGAAGAAGCTTGTTCGCAACGAGCCACTCGCATTCGGCATCAAGCTGGGTTGCGAACTCATCTACGGTTCGACCGGGCCATGGGGGTAGCGGTGCGTCGTGCAGCGTCCGAACGGCAGTTCCGGCCGCAGTCCACGCCTCTGCCGACGCAGCCGACGGCTCGCCTAGGTGGCCGAGTGCGGTCCCCGGGAGAGCGGCGAGCGCCAGCACGGGGGAATTGCGCCACAGAATCATCGGGGTCGGAACCGGGGCTATTCCCATCGCCTCGATCTCGGTATCGGTACGGGTTTGATCTGCATCGATCTTCAAGAACACATCGCCGATGCGCAGAGTCGCACGCTCACTATGGGCGACGACAACCTCGATCTCATTCACGGTGGCCATCATCGCAGATGAGTGGCCGGGCTTCTCGAATTCTGCGGCAATACGACCTGCCTAGCGTCCCCGGAAGCGGCCTACCAAAGGAAAGGAAACGTCGACGCTTTGTGAAGAAGCGAGACACGAGGAACGAAGTCCTTCGGGGATTTCTTGTGTTCGGATGAGGTGTGAGTCGCCAGTGTTTGATAGCAGACCTGTTGCTCCGGGTTCCGATATTAACAATCTCCGAGTGGTTCGTTTGACAGTGACCCCTGGAGTTTCTCCTTACCAAATTGATCGATGCATTTTGTAGGTGCCGTGAATGTTGTCACGCGCAACCCACGCCGCGGGAGTGGAGCGCTTGCCACTCCGCCACCCGCCAGTCGGAGATTGTGAAAATCGGGTCTCCGACACCACAGAATTGCATCCTGGCTCAACCCCACCTCTTGAAGCGTCACGGGATTCGGTTGTGCTCCGAACTCGAAGCTTCATGGCGACGAGTCATCGCGCTGCGAGCTTCTCTTATTACTGTGCCGGCTCATAAGTGGAGATGACGATGCCCGAGGCGGTTGAAGTGCTTTCAACGAGTTGGAGCGACATGTGCACTTGCTTCGGAAATAGCCGCCGCCCGCTACCTAGCACGATCGGGTGGATCATGAGTAGGTATTCATCGATCAGGTCAGCGGCGATGAGCGAACCGATCAGTTCGCCACTGCCCATGATCGCGAGAACCCCTCCAACACGTGCTTTGAGCTCACGAACGGCGTTGGCAATGTCACCTTGGAGAAGCATTGAGTTCGGCCACACGAGCGGCTCGCTGAGAGTGGTCGAGGCGATGTATTTGGGTGTGTTGTTTAGAGCTTCCTTGAACGGGCCACCAGTCGCGTTCCAATGCGCGAGTAGTCCCTCGTAAGTACGTCGTCCGAATAGCCATCCTGCAAGCCCGCCTCCGGCGGCCATTCGCTCGCCCATCGCCTTACCAGCTGCGTCACCCGCCGTTGCGGAGCGTTGGCCCCAACCGCCGAGCGTGAATCCGTCGCGGGGGTCTTCGTCGGGACGCCCCGGTCCTTGCATGACCCCATCGAGGGTCAGATGATTCATGACGACGACCCGACCCATTTCGCGCCTCCCTCAGCTCGTGCGCACATCGCAAACTTCATCACGAACTGTATTTCGTACATTGACGGCATCGAATTCGCCGGCTAATCCGTCGACAGGTACGCCTACCAACCGGAAATTCACCAGTCCGAGAATGTGGGCGTCGGCCCGCAGAGCGGAACCCACGCCGACGCGCGATCGAAGAGTTGATTCTCTGAAACGACGGTCCCCACACCTTTGCGGAGCTTTTTCATGCAAACAGGTCCGCAGATTGACCTTTGACGACTAGAACCTCTCCATCTTTGAGCGTTCGAAAAGCGACCCCGTGATCCAAGTAGTAATCGACCAAATTGTCTATCGCTTCAGTTTCCGGATGCTCAGGAGAGCGAAAGTGAGGAGCGATCGCATATGGAAGGACGTGCATCCCCTCATAAATTGGAGCGGATCCGTATCTCACGGTAACTTCGTCGGGACTGTCGACAAGCTCAAGTCCCTTCAGATCGGGGCCGAGAACGCACGATCCAGCGCTGTAGCCAGCGACGACGATCTGGTCTCTCTCCAAGAGTTGGATGAGTGCACGATCGCCGTGGCTCATTGACAATGCGTAACGCAGCATGAACGTATTTCCACCGCGAAGCCAAGCAGCATCAAAACGGAGCAATGCCTTCGTGAGCTTGTCCGGTTGGGAAAAGTAGTCCCTTAGATCTAACTCCTCAGCGCTGAGTCCGAGTTCCTCGAGCGCGTCGAATTCGCGCTTGACCCCGCCGAGACGGATATCGACGGGAGCAGCATCGATAGCGTTAGCTATCACGGCGACTGACTTTCCCGTGCCCATCATGGATAGCAGTTGGTCTGTTCTGTTTCCCATCCGAAATGACGAAAGGTACAAACGCATAAAGAAGATTGTGTCACTTGCTTCTTCTATTTGAGGGAACTCCACCCAGCCGCCAGTGCATGGCTGCAGATCTGTTGCTTCGGGTCTCCGACACTTGGCGAAGAGCAATCCTGAAAACGAATCTGCGACGGAGACAGCGCCCCAATAGTTACGAGCATTCAATGGTTGAGTTGTCGCCTAACTGCGCATATTGAGGAAGTGGCAGATACCGCGATCCAATTGGAGCGGTTGCGTCGCCGTCGTAATACACGTCGGTGACCACTTTGACCCAGCGTCTTGTCACACCCGGATTGATTGTCGCGTCAAAGGCAGCTGAACCTCGATATTGGTTTGATCCGTGTCCGGAGGTCACGATGACAGCGCATGTGGTTGACCGCTTAACCTGACTGGTATTGGTGATCAATACGACGACGTCGACGGTCCCAAGTTGATCAACGATCGTCATGGTGGGAGACCCAAACGCCGCGCGAACCGGATGTTCTGTTGCTTGCCGAGCACCGATAGACCAAATCACGACGAGTGTGATGATTGCGCCCAACATGATGGAAGCCGAGACGAGAACGACTGAAAGCTGCCACGCTCGATTGGGTCGATGATCCTGAGTCGACTCTTGCTTCCCTGACTCCATATGAAGAGTCACGTCCGCCCCCATCGCCGAAGTGATGCGTGATTCTGCCAAAACTAGCGCTCGGGTGAGCGGAATGTAGCCGCCAATGCTTGGTAGCAGATCTGTTATTTCGGAACTCCGACACCGCTCGCGACCGCGCACTATATTTTGGCTTCATCGAATCTTCCGTCGCCCCGGTGCCATTTCCTCCTTATGAATTTCCAGGGCCGGCGTTCGCGAGAGACCGTCGAAGGCCCATCGCACGCCTCGTATTGATTATCGCGCTGAGCCTGTACGAGATCATCGTGATAGCGGCTCCCTCCGTCGGTGCCGAAACTCCGAATTGGACGGGGTTTTGGAAAATTGTTTTGACGTGCTCCCGCGCGGTGTGTCCGGTAAATGGGTATTTCGATCTTGTGCAGAGGGGAGACACTATTACGGGGGAGTTGAACGGCGTGATCACTCTGACGTCAGGCACCGCATCGGGCCGGACCGCCACTCTCGCGTACCACTACAGCCAATCCTCCACCGAGTTCTACCGCCTCACTATGTCCCCTGACGGAGAGACGTTCACTGGTCCTACTACTACCGTGTCCTCAACTGGCGAAACACACGATATCGGTTTTCTGACAGGGACACGTTCGGTTAGTGACACGCTGTCGGTGAGCGACGTAACCCCGGGCAAAGACGCGTTGTCGGCGGACGTGAAAGTCAACCTTAAGTCTGATGTGACGCCGGAAGCAGACTGTGATGAAGAAGTCGCTTACAACTTCACGGACGCCGATCTCGACTCCGCAAAGAAGATCGCCCCGTGTGAGTATCAGCTAAGTTTTGACTCTCCTGGTACCGGCATCTACCACGTCGGCCTCAAGGCGACGACCTCCTCGGGTACGGTAGTCCCAGTTTCAGTGGACCAATACGGGGAACCCGTCGATGGAAAATTCACGCTCATCATCGACAGTTGCGTCGATCCCAACCAGGATGCCACGGACGTCGACTCCCTCGTCAATGACGAAGACGACGACTGCGACCTCATGGTGGGAGACTGGGACGCCGACTCCGCGGATTTGACGTCAAAAGTCATCGCCGCCGTCGACAGCGAACCAACCCTGGCGATCAGTCCTGTACCAAGCGCCGCAGTAGATCCTTCAGACTGGCCCAGCAAAAGCCCTGTCGGAGGCGGTGCGGGTACCGGGTGGGTGCCCACCGGAACAAGTCGCCCGCCGTTGGAAAAGGCGGGATCGTTCGCCACTGGCATTAATAACGCCATTGCGTGGGTGAGCAAAGTGAATCTGCCCGGAGTACCTGACAGCTGGGCCGGCGCCAACGACCGCCGTCCCGTCAATGTCGATGAAGTGCCGCCGGCGACGGTCATTTCTGCTCATGGCCTGTGGTACACCTCGAACGGTCTTTTCTACGTGCCCGACGGAGACACTATCGAGACCTATGTGCCGCTCGGAACCTCTATGGAGTCCACCCTAGGCCTCGATATCGACACCGGGAACGTGCACGGCAGCGACACAAAGTACCTACACGTCTATAGGGCTGGCCAACTAGTGCCGAATTTCACCTTTAGTCATTATGGCGACACTCCCGCCAAGCACGTCACTACCGTGACCGGCGTGACGACACTGAATCAGTTGGTCACTCCCAACGAGG
This sequence comes from uncultured Acidimicrobiaceae bacterium, assembly GCA_963849705.1. GTDB lineage: Bacteria > Actinomycetota > Acidimicrobiia > Acidimicrobiales > RAAP-2 > RAAP-2. The sequence goes on from CAWKII010000004.1 coordinate 191,877, forward strand.
GGATTATCTGGATCTCCGCGTGCGCCCCCATCATGATTCCTGACGGCGGGACTCTTGAGAAGGCGCTTTCGGGCATGCCCGTCCGCGGCTCCGGAGCGAAGGAACCCATTATCGGATTCGCGAACGTGGCCGTCACTGATAATGGCCAACTGCAGATATTGTCCGTCACCGCTTCGAAGTGACGAGATGGGCTTGAAACAACGCGTCTTCGTAATTGGCGGCACGACCGCTGTAGGTGCGGTCTTATCTCAGTTCATCTGTCGCTGAAGAACTCTTTGAAGACCAACGTCTTCACCATAAACCCCACCACATCCAATGTCTCGAAGTTCAAGGAGAACTTGAGATGCCAATGCCTGGCAGCGGATTTGTTGCTTCGAGCCTCCGGCACGAGCGATCCCGCGAGGTCGGGAACGCCTCGTTCGACTTGAGAGGAACTACTCGTCCCCTTTCGCTCTCAGCTGAACTTGTCTACTTGTCAATCGTGCTTTCGCCGGGTTTGAAGGCTTTAAACATTGATGCTGGGAAACTCGGACCGCACTCGTCGAAATTGCGAGCCTTCTCGCTGCGGGACGTTTGACACTAGTTCAGAGTCTGAACTCGAGCGTACCGTCGAGAACGTGACTCGTCATGCCGTAACCGAGAACGCGACCGCGACGACGGAGGCTTCTGCGGACCTTAAATTCCAGAACAACCCTGATCGCACGAGGGCGAATACGGCATCGTTGAAGCCAGCGTTGGTTGGTTACTAGTTCTTGTTGCGAATTTCCCTTTTCGACAACATTTGAGGGCAGCAGCGCAATCATGAATAAGGCGCCGACGATGGCTACTATCGCGCCGACGACAAAGGACACACCGACTCCACTCACGAACGCCTCTCGAGCAGCGCGAGCCAACAGCGATCCAGTCTCCCCACCGACACTTCGAGCGACAGCGAGTCCTCCACCTAAGGATCCCAAGATTTCTTTGCGGACCGCTAAGGGAAGGTGACGGCCGATGAGCGACACCGCGAGGCGGCCCTGGTAGCGCGTCGCCAGAGTGCTACCAATCACAGCGACACCAAGCGCACCACCGACCTGGAGAGCCACGGCGTTGGTTGCCGAGCCAATCCCCGAGTCTCCTTGGGGAAGGGAGCCGACCACGGAGTTGGTTGCCGTGGGGAGTAAAAGGCCGGCCCCCAAACCCAGCAGCAGCAGGCCGGGTACGACTTGACCGTACGTGGTCGTAATCGTGGACGCCGCTGAGACCTGCCACAGACCGCCAGCGATGGACGCGAGACCGGCGGCGACCGTGAATTTGACACCGATGAATCGAACAAAGGAAGGCGACAACGCGGCGACCAGGACCAGTGTGGCGGCGATTGGCAAGATGCGTAATCCCGCCTGCAGTGGCGAATATCCGAGGTCGAACTGGAGGAACTGCGTTTGGATGAACAACGCTCCCAGGAGCCCAAATGTTCCGAGGGTCTCGCCAAGCGCCGCAATGGAGAATCGGCGATTCGAAAAGAGACTGATTTTGAGCATCGGGTGAGAACTGTGAGCCTCCCATCCAACGAAAGAGCCGAGTACCACAAGGCTGGCGACCAACACTCCGATTACGGTCCCAGAAGTCCAGCCCATAGTCGGGCCTTCGATGATCGCCCAGAGCAGGAGTCCTAGGCCAACAATCGAGAGAACCGCACCTACGGGATCCGGGCGTGCGGCCGCTGGATTTCTCGAATCGGGCACGACGAGAAGCGCTCCAAGAAGGCCGACAACGACCACCGGCACATTAACGAGGAAAATGGAGCCCCACCAAAAGCGAGACAACAAGAGTCCGCCCGCGATTGGTCCGATAGCGATGCCCAATCCGATTGTCGCGCCCCAGGCGCCGATTGCCCTCGCACGTTCGCCTGGATCGCGAAAGACGTCATTGACGATCGACAGCGACGCGGGGATCGTGAGTGCCGCTCCCACGCCCATCACCGCGCGCCAGGCGATGAGAAGATCCACCGAACCCGAAAGTGCAGCGCCGATGGATCCGCCCGCGAATACGATGAGCCCGAAAAGAAAGAAGCGTTTGCGGCCGAACCGATCGGCGAGACTTCCGCCTACCAGCAACAACCCCGCGAACACCATCGCGTAGGAATCGACGATCCATTGGAGCGCACTTGAAGTCGCGTGCAGTTGCCGCACAAGCGTGGGCAACGCTACGTTCAGAATCGTATTGTCAACATTGATGATCAGCGCCGACAAAGAGACCACAGCCAGTACGACCCATCTATGGGCGCTTGGCCCTTCAATCGTCGGGACTTTGGCATCAACGGGCCTCACTGGCTAACCCTAATCGCGCCGCGTCGGGGCATCAGCGGCCAATGCTTAGTATCAGATCTGCTGCTTCGGATCTCCAACACCCATCTCTGATCGCGTGAGACCCACAACACCAACGGCAGGTTGATGGACTGCGGTCGTGGCGGTGCTTTGGGGGTGGAAGACTCACGTCTATGTGGAGAGTAGGCGCGCGAGTCTTTGTCTCGGTGGTCCTGATCGCGGGAGTCGCAAATCTCGTGGCAACGACAACTGGCGCAGCGAGGTCGTGGCCGCTGCTGACCAATGTCTCGTTGGGTACGGGTACTCAGATTGACTCGGTTGACTTCGTCTCTCCGTCCCTCGGCTATGGCATCGCGTCGAATTCCTATGAAGGTTCTTCGAAGCACGCGACTGAACCATTTTTCTTGGTAAGGACGACGGATCAGGGGAGTCGTTGGCGACTCGGACCTAGGGTACCGCTTCCCCCGACTAAGGGGGCGGGCCCATACCAAGCACCACTCGTGGACTTCGTCACGCCCTCTATTGGCTACGTCGGTGAGCAAGAGGGAGCTGGCGGTGACGTTCAGGTCACGGCTGACGCGGGCTCGCACTGGACGAAGTTGCGAGCACCGGGTGTGGACGAGGCGTTCGCCGTGTCGGGCGCAACCGTGGCTGTCGTTACCTCGTTGTGCCACAACGGCGAGGATTCGCGCTGCCCCGCAAGGCTGTCCCTTTTCAAAAAGGGTTCAGCGACTCCTTATGAGTCACATACGTTGCCCTTCCCGATCTGGCCAGGACTGTCGCAGTTGTATCCAGCACTGACGGCAATAAGTCCAACAACGTACGCATTCGTTGATGGACAGAGATTCAGACGTCCGTCGACCATTCTTGAAGCAACCGACGGTGGTGCCACGTGGCGACAGATTCCTGATCCCTGCGGCAAGATTCAAGTGAATCAACTTCTCGCCGAATCCACATCACGTTGGCTCCTTGCTTGCTGGCAGGACGAGGGTATGAGTCAGGGGCCAGGGAGTCTCTGGCAAACGACGAACAGCGGCGCCAACTGGTCAAGCATTCGTGACATTGTCCACGCTGAGCCGGAACTTACCAATGCGGGAGTCGCGTCCAGCGTCCTTTCGTACGACAGACGTGACCACATCATCTACGGGACCGTCTATAACCCGGCCGGTGGTCTCGAGTACAGCGTTGATGGAGGTCGACGGTGGACATTTGATTCAGATCCCAACATGAACGACGGTGGCGCGGCCGAGTCGCTGGCCACCTTCGGCTCATCGGGAGCGGTGCTGGACGAGCTGCACGGCCAACTATTTCGCACACTGAATGGGACGTCGTGGACGGCGCTTCCGGGATTGCCACCGGGGCTTTTTCGAGGGAACCCTGTTTGTCGACCCGGCACCGTACACGTTTCGGAGTCCAACCGGGTACGAGATCTGGGAGGCTGGAAAGAGATACTGGACTTCACTAACAGCTCCAACCACGCGTGCTATCTGCACGGAGCGCCCGAGCTTCAAAAGGTTGTCGGTCCTACGAGACGCAAGGTGGGTTGGCCGTCGCAGTACATGGGGGACTACGGCACCTCCGCGGACTACGTGACTCTGTCGGCGTTGGGTGGGACTGCCACGGTCAAGCTGCAATTCTTCCCGCCTGGCAATACTCCGCCGTCAGGGTGCCAGGAAACTGCCGTCAAGGGCGTTACCGCCACGTTCGGGCCGGGGTCAACTTTCTACGTGCCCATGCCAAAGGGAGTCACTTTGTGCAATCAGGGCTGGGCCATGCAGTCTTTTCAGGTCAGATAGAAGTGGACGCCGCGGCAGTTGTTTCAGTATGGTCCCGCCGCTGAGGCAATGTTCTCACTCGCAGGATCCACCGGCGACCTATCCAATCTGCGTTGTGATAAACCTCGCCTATGTCGAATGATGTCATTCCGATGATGGCGTACCGTGACGGCGTCGAGTCGCTCGATTGGCTCATCGCCGCGTTCGGTTTTACTGAGCATGTCCGCATGGTCACCGACGAAGGAAGGCTCGAACATGCCGAGCTCGGCGCGGGTTCGGGAATCATCATGCTCGCAACACCGAGCCTCTCCTACGAAGGTCCGGCACTTCACCGCCGTCACTGCGAAGCGTCCGCCCGCTGGCAGGAGGTGCCCTATCTCGTCGACGGCCTCCTGGTACTTGTCGACGATGTTGACGCCCATTTCGCACGAGCCAAGGAGCACGGCGCGTTAATTCTTACCGAAGTCGAGTCGACCGAGCACGGAAAGCGCTATCGAGCTGAGGATCCGGAAGGACATCGCTGGATGTTCGTCGAACGTGAATCTGCCACGTAGTCAGTTTCTTCGGCGATGTACCGGCTCATTCGGTAATCGCTAGTGCGTGGTGGCAGAGCCGCTGCGTTGGTCACGCATCGAAAAACACAAGATTCAGCTCCTTTGCGAGCGAGTGGCCCGGTTGACCGATAGCGTCGGACGCAGTGCTCAAGTTCCTGAGAATAGTGCCCGCGATAACGCTGGTCGCGACCGTGGCAGTTCTCAACAGCGATGGGTGCGCTGGGGCGTCCAGTCCGGCGACTCCCACGTCGGTAGTCGATATTCCCGCCAAAGTGATATCGACCACGGACGGAGACGTTAGCTACCGAATCTTTGGTCAAGGACCACCGCTGGTTCTCATCATGGGCTACGCGGGAACCATGGAAGTCTGGGACCCGCACTTCGTCGATGAACTGGCGCAGCATTTCGAAGTGGTGATGTTTGATAACGCCGGAATCGGAGGCACCGCAGCCCTTCGACCACTCAGCATCGACGCCATGGCTGACCAAACCAGCGCCCTGATCACGGCGCTGCGCCTCGGTTCACCCGATGTCTTGGGATGGTCGATGGGGAGCATGATCGCCCAAGCACTAGCGATTCGTCACCCGCATCAAGTTCATCGTTTGGTGCTCTGCGCCACGTACCCGGGGACTGGGGCTGCAATTCAACCGAGTCAAAAGGACATCGCCGCACTCACGGGAAGTAATGCGGCGGCGGCGCAGGCCGACCTCTTTCCGGCCGATCAAGCGGTTGCGGCTGCCGCTTTCGACGGGAGCTTGGCCGCCTACCCTTCCTCTCTGCCCGCGCCAAGCTCAGTCATTGCGAACCAGGCGAGTGCCATTCTCGCTTGGTTCGACGGACGTGATCACACCGGCCACGAAGCGGCGCGAATCGACGTTCCCTCTCTGATCGCCGATGGTTCGGATGATCGCATCGACGCCTCCGCCAACGACGGCGCGGTTGCGAGCCAGATCCCCGGATCACGCCTTGTTCTCTATCCGAACGCCGGCCACGCATTCCTCTTTCAGGAAGGGGCGACTTTTACGTTTCTAGTGCAGACGTTTCTGTTGGGTGTTCCCCGACCGGTGCCTTTGAAGATCTTCCGGGAGCGCTATTTGGTCGGCGAAAAGACTGTGGCAGCGGCAGGAACCCTGTGGATATCACAACTGAAAGCGCTGACCAAGAAGTCGACATTGCGCGAACTAGCAACGTTTGATCTCAGAGAGGCCGACGATCTAGGCGCCTTTGATGAAGACATGCTCGGGTGGGAATCCGGGGGACAGTTGCAATCAGTAGTGGCCGCATTTGTAGATGCCGATGAGTTAGGCGCTAGTTACGTCCTGGCAATTGGCGGCCAAGGGGGATCTCCGATCAAAGGCTTCTCCAAGTCCAGCAATCAGCAGGGTCATAAAATTGAGATGCTCGGAAACGTATTGCGCCGAGGCCTTGGCCTTTCTCCGCTCACCGGAACCACCACCTCCACCACCACCTCCACAACGCTCCCTTACACGCCATAGGCGCAGAAGGACTGCCAAGAACTGAACATCCTCGTACTATCGATTATTCCGCTCTCCGACTACCGGATGACGTCCGTTTCGAACCCGCGAGGACCGCGCCAGCAATGGATGGTGCCAGATCTGTCGCTTCGAGTCTCCGACAATGGTCGTAATATTCTCGCGACGCTTTCCCTAGTGGCCTTGCTTCGGCGCGAAAGGTGGTTGCGATGTTCACCGCTAATCGACGACTGCGCGTCGCGCTAGTTACCACATTTGTGATCATCGCGACGTGTCCGGCGACAATCGGAGGAGCGGTAACAGCACCTTCGATTCATCAGTCATCGAATCTGCATCTATCGAGCGCCACGAGTACCGGTTCCAAGAAAGTCGTTATTAGCGTCGAGCAAGGTTGCACGGAGACCAGCCAACTCTGCGGCTCCGTTTCACCCGTGGGCGAGTACAACTCGTTGTCGGCGCTCACGGTGGTGTACACGGCAGCTTCGACGCACTGTTCGAACGTAGCGGTGCTGTTGTTCGTCGACGGCAAGAAAGCCGCCGAAACAGGATTCGTTCCGGCCAACGGTTCGACGTCGGCCACAGTCGCCTGGCCAACTAATGGTGAGCCCCACACTCTTGGCGTCGAAGGCGTGGGCGAAAAAGGCGGGTGCAACGGCGGCGTTCTGGGCGACTGGGCCGGCACGCTTACGATCACGTACACCCCGGCGCCCAGCGAATGTAGCGGTCTGCGAATTGGTGCCAGCATCCGAAGTTGGAAGACAGATGAGACGGTGGTTGACTATTCGGTCTTTGACATCAAGCCAAAATGTGGACCTGTCACGGTGACGATTGGCGGCGACCGTACCACGCTAAATTCGAGCAGTCCGACTGCGTCCGGGGTCGAGGATCTTCCGGGTCGATTCTGTCAGACAACCGCCTACGCCCGTCAACGCGATGCCGACACCGGAGGGACCATTGGCCAAGCTCCCATCGGTGACGTACTGTTCGAGCGCGATCTCACTGGTCCTGATGGTGAGGGGCTGAAGGGTGGCGATCCGTTGTGCTTCGAGGAAACGCACAATTCCGTTGAGGCGTCGCAGGCGTCGTTGGCCGTTAAGACGTTGGGACTGCACGTGGGTGGCAGCGGCGTCGCATATCTGAGCCTCACAAACTCTGGACACCCCACACAGATTCTCTTCGTGCCCGCGGACCAGGTTTCTGTCTCGGCTACGACCATTCAGGCGGCGGGAATAGTTGTCACAATCGGGTCCGCTCAAGTGCAGATCACTCCACCTCAGACGCAAAGCAGTATTCCCGATACAAGTAACTCGGTATCGATTCCGGGCTTGCAGTCGGACGGCATTACGGAGCCCTGCTCGTCGAACAATTCGAGTACCGGTCCCTTCCTCATTTCCGGAGATGAAGCAAATGTGACCGGCTCGGAGACGGTCTTTACCTGTCCCGTGAACATTTCGGTCGGTGCTTTGGTATCCACAAACACGGTCGAGTTTCAAGACGGGCTAGACGGTAGCGAAGCTGGAGTTTGGGCACCGGTCATATCTATCAGCGGCGCGGTTGATCTCACGGACGCCAGCGAGCTGTCCGCCTCAGGACAGATTGTCTTCAGCGGGTCGAGCGCGATTTCGGCGACGGGATAGCCCGACGGGTTCGCGTTCGAAGAGCGAGATCGGCGATACTTCGCGCTGGATCGAATGTGTTCCAGCCGCCGCCCGCTAAATGTGAATTACGTCACCCAAGACCTTTGAGGGCCAGGAAGGCTTTGCCGTCGACGAAAAGTTAGGTCTTCTCGTTCCGATCGCGCAGCCACTTTGCGGGAGGCGGATACACGAAGCGTGCAATCGTTGCTGAAACCCAACCAATAATCCAGCCAAAGAAGATGCACCAAATGAGAGTCATGCGGTGGATCGACTCGGTCGACGCCAGGATGGTTAGCAGAACGGCCCAGGCGATTGCACAACCAACTGCGTACATGGCGTAGCTACGGCGACGCAGTTTCACGTAGGTTAGAAGTTTTCCCACACCAGATCCTCAATCCTTCTCCAAGGGTGCCTCCCGCTCGAGACCCTTCCCTCGGCCTACCACGGCCGAACCATCTTGCTTTCATGAGATGGGCGAGAGGCGGGTCGCCGATAGGGAGTTTCATGACTCGAGAGCGGCGAATCGTTGGCCTGGGTGATCATGAAGTTTGGGGGTGGATGGTCTCTCCTCGCGCCAACATCTCGACAAATTGATCAATGCGTCTCGAGCGGGTCTCAGGTTTCTTGGCGTTTCCGAGCCGGTAGAGGATGGCGTACCGATTCGTTCTGGTGAGCGACTCAAACATCGACTTCGCGCGGGGATTGGTGCTAAGGGCTGCAAGAAGATCCCCCGGAACTTCGATGCTCGCTTGCCCGGCGTAGGCGGCCTCCCATCGACCATCCGCTTTTGCATTGCGCACCTGATCTTCGCCGAAGCGATGCATTCGGCCGGCGGCCATTAGCCGTTCAGCGATGGCGGCGTTTCGCTGCGACCACGGGCTGCGAGCGTTTCGCGGGGTGAAACGTCTCCGGAACGTGCCGGTGTCACGTCGCCCTAATTGACCATCGATCCAGCCGAAGCAGATCGCTTCGTCGAGCGCCTCGTCATACGAGACGGTCGTCGGATCCGACGTTCCTTTCTTGGCCAGTATCAGCCAGACCCCTGGTGAGTCGGCGTGATGGGCGCTCAACCACTTCCGCCATTCGCCAGCGTCTGCGACAAGTAGTTCCGGCAGATCCACGGCATTCACCGTATCGCTCATGCTCAGGTGGGGTCACTTAATCTGCTCATGGCGCCGCGCCACGTGTGGCGGGCACAGCGCGAATACATTGAAGTGCGACTGTTGGCGCCGGTGTAGGAGACTGTCATGAGATTGCGACGTTTCATGGAGATGTCAACACGCCGTCGCCTAGCGCGGCAGAGTGTCACCGGGGCGGTCGTGTTTACTCTGGCCCTTGCTCTGCTCGCGTCGCCCACGAGCGCCACCAGTCATCGCGCTGCGCCCGCCACTCTCGCAGACAAGACGTCACTCGTGGACACACCCAACTCGCCGGTGGGGAAACAGTTGAAGTGGTTGCTCGGCGTTGCCTCACTGCTGCCTCTTTCGAAAGAGCAGGAGGCCGCTCACTTCGACGCTGCCTTCATCGCAGCCGAACCCGCTGCGCAATTAAGCAGCGCTCTGGCCAGCCTCGGCTCGACCGGGTCAAAAGTGACGCTGTTGAAACTGAAAGACGTCACGGCGGTCTCCCTTATCGCGGTGGTATCAATCGGCGCGATCACCTTCAACCTCCAACTGGCCGTTGACGCCAAGGGCCTTATCGAAGGCCTCTACTTCTCCTTGGCGGCACCGATTCCGATTCCCAAGGTGTCCTCGTGGACGAAGCTCGACAAGGACCTCAAAAAGATGGCCCCGCAGGCCAGTTTCCTGGCGGCCCAACTCAACTCCAACGGGACGTGCACGGACGAACACACGGTGGACGCCAACACTCCTCGGCCCCTCGGCTCGATGTTCAAACTGTTCGTTTTGGGCGCCCTCGCCAACGCCGTACAGGAACACCGAATTAGTTGGGACCAAAAGGTAACGGTTACGAAAGCAATCAAGGTCGGTGGCAGTGGCGTATTGCAGAATGACCCCGATGGGACGTCGTTGACCGTCAAAGAAGCTGCCACGGAGATGATCTCTGAGAGCGACAACACTGCGGCCGACATCCTGCTCGAGTTGGTTGGCCGCAGCTCCGTTGAGGCGCAGGTTCGGAAATGGTCTTCACACGCGTCGCTAGATGCGCCCTTTTTGAGCGTCGCCGAGATGTTCGTCCTCAAGTGGCACGATTTTCCAACTCTCGCCGAACGCTATCTCTCCCTCAGTCCGGCGAAGCGCCTGGACTATCTAGACACGACCGTCGACAAGGTCCCCGCCGGCGCCATCACGTCCACAAGTCTTCCTCGGGACATCAACTCCATCGAGTGGTTCGCGTCGCCGAAGGATATCTGTCGAGCTTTCGCGGGGCTGAACGCTCTCGAGACCGAACCGCGGCTCGGTCCGATCGGCACCATCCTCAGCACTAACAACGGGGGCATCGAACTGAAGACGTCAACCTGGCCACTCGTTTGGTTTAAAGGGGGCTCCGAACCAGGCGTGTTGACGCTTGGCTATCTCGCTCGCGATAGTTCGGGCAAGACGTACGTGGTGGTCGAAATGCTAGAGAACACGACGAAGCCCATCGCGACGTCATCAACCCTGCTAAGTCTGGGCGTCATCACTGGCGCGTTCGACCTCGTCCGCGCAGAGAAGAAATAAGGCGGCCTATCTGGGACCGCCCAGTCTCGGAACATTCGTCGTTGCGTGCTGTTAAGGGGCATCGATGATTGGAAGATACGCGCGCCAGGGTCCGACGGCGTCCGTATACTGCTTCGCCATCGTTTTCACAATTTGGCCGAGATGATTGAGATCGTGAACCACCCACGTGGCGAGCAGTTGGTCAAGGCTCACCTCTCCGAAGTCGGGATGGATACCGCGATAGTCCAGATTCTCCGGCGAAACCAGGGCCTCGAGCGACAGAAGGTTGGCGGCCCGCGTCTGCGCAAAACGTTCTAGTAGCGCGGGCAGGCTCTGACTCCTATATCGCTCGAACCCGGCCTCGCGATCAATAGGTTCAAAGATCCGATCCGTACCGTGTTCGAGGATGATTCGAGTCCGATCCATCCAATCGGTCTCCTCGATGAAAGTCATGTGTCCGAGCACTTCATACGGCGTCCACGCCTCAGCTCCCTCGCTTTGGTATGTCCATTCGTCAGAGAGCCCAGACATCAACGCGTCAAGGACGAGCGGCGTCCGTCGCAACATTTGAGAGGCGAGCTCGAGCGAGTATTTCATGACGACGTCCGTGATCCAGGTGAGCGGAAAATCAGTGTAACTCGGGAGGTTTCATCTCGGCGACGGCGCTATCGACTGAATCGGCGCCGGCGCCGCCGATTCTCGATACCGTGGGTTGAGTGCATCAGGCGAAGGAGGTTCCGATGACGGAAGTGCGTGACGTGATCGATCAACAGATCGCCGCTTACAACCGTCGAGACATCGACGCCTTCGTGGACTGTTACGCAGAAGACGCCAAGGTCGTGCAACCGGACGGCTCAATACTTGCGTCGGGTCGCGACGAGATTCGGGCGCAATACACAGCATTATTTGAGCAGAGTCCCGACCTGCGAGCTGAGATCAGCCACCGGATCGAGCTCGGCTCCGTCGTCGTGGACGAAGAGCATGTGACGGGTTTTGTGCTTCCCGGGATGCCGTCAGAGATTCACGCCGTCGTGGTCTACCGCGTCCTAGACGGATCGATACAACACGCTCACATTTACGGGTAGTCCTCGCGATTGAAGGCACGCCGAGTCGACCGATAACGATGGTGGAGGCGTTGTTCTAGAGACTCAGAGGCTTGCACGTGAATTTACCGGTGATCGTCACCGCGCTGGGTGTCTCCCTGGGCGTGGTTGACAGGGTGATCTTCATCGAGCCCTGGTGCGCATGTGAAGCCGCCCTCCTCACGCCAAGCGCCAGCAGCAGGGCGGTTCGTAGCACCACAGACTTTGGCGCTCCGCAAGACTTGCTTCCACTTCTGGGCGAGCGGACATCGAATGGCCGACCTCGCTGTCACTCTCGTTGAGCCGAGTGAGGGGTGATGATTGGCCGCTTGAAACCCTTTTAGCTGGGAGTGATACTGGAGGACGTGGCTCTCAAACCGGTAGACCTCGCGGAGAGGATCGCGCTTGTCTCGGATCTGTGGTCGCCCAAGACGGTGGCTCAGCTCAACGATTACGAAGTGAAGGTCGTCAAGCTCAACGGCGAATTTACTTGGCACTCTCACGACGACACCGACGAGTTGTTCCTCGTTATCACGGGCCAACTCACCGTGCAGATGCACGAAGGCGAGGTGACGCTGGGACCAGGGCAGCTTTTTATTGTCCCACGAGGTGTCGAGCACTGCCCTAGAAGCGAGGGCGAGGTCCACGCGGTACTCATCGAGCCCATCGGCGTCGTGAATACCGGTGCTGCCGGCGGACCGTTGACGGCCGCTCACGACGACACGTTGGCGTAACTGGCCTCGCTGCTGGAGAACTCAAGCTGGTGGTCTCGTCACCACCAGCGGATTTAAAGCGCCGTCGGCTGCTCGACTCGGACTAGTTTTCCGTCATCACCACTCACAACACCGAGTAGCCCGAATCGAGTCTCCAGCATGCGGGGAACTTCCTCGGGGTCGACCGGAGACTTCGTCGCGCCGTCGACAGTCTCGACGGTCAGCGTCAACTGGCCGCTCCAATCGCTGAGCGTCTCGACGGATCCGTCCGCAGGTCGACGCGCGACAATGAGGCCGGAGACAAACGGAGAACTCGGATTCGTACTCACGAACCAGTTGCTGGTTTCGATGTCGACGAACGGGCTAGGTACTTTGGAGAAGGCGTAGAGGTCAGCCCACTCGCCGTCGTCAAACCGCTGGAGGACTAGATCCGCGCCGTCTTCAACAATTTGAAATAACCAGCCCGACTGCTCGTACGGCCCGCCGGGTCCAAACGGCATCGGGTCCAAGGGAGTTCCCGCGCCGAAACCCACGTCAGCGTGCCACGTCGACCCGTCCATTTCGACTCCCAGCACCAGGTGGGCTCGGGGTCGCACCGCACCCGCGGGAGCCCGCCAACGCACGCGCGCGAGGTACGTCTCGACGGTGGCGCCTAGGGCCTCGCACGCGGCCTTGAAGAGTAAATTGTGTTCGAAGCAGTATCCGCCTCGACGGCGGTCCACTATCTTCTGGGTCACCTGCTCGAGGTCCAACGTCACGACCTGGCCGCCGTACGAGTCCAGGTTTTCAAAAGGTATCGCGTGGACGTGACGGCGATGGATCTCAGGAAGGCTGAGATCTCCCTTCAGTTGAATGCGCGCGAGATATGCATCAAGGTCAAACGTCCCGGTGCTCCTTCCGTCCATGGGTCACCAAACACTAAGAAAATAGTCCGTCGAGAAACTCAAGGAGGAGTTCGTTGACCTCGCCGGGCCGCTCTTGCTGGGTCCAGTGACCGCAACCTTCGAGCACAACCGCTTTGGTCAAGTTCGGCATCGACAACTCCCGGAGCATCGGAACGAGGTCGGATATTCCGGACCAGCGATAGACAATGTCGCGGGCGCCGCCAATAAATAGGGAGGGCGGGAGAAGTGGGGCGTGGTGCCACGGCGCCATGAGCTCCCAGTTCGCCGCTGAGTTCCTGTACCAATTCAAGGGACCACGAAGCCCCGATCGCTCGAACTGACCGACGAGGTAGTCGACGTCGTCCTCGGTCAGCCATTCAGGCAATGAACCGGCCGGGGGAGCCATCGGGGGTTCGGATAGTCCAGGGTCCGCGATCGGCGGTGCGTCGCCCGAGAGGCCGTACAGGGCTCGAAGCAGAGTGCCGCGGAGGTCCGCTTCGATCGCCGCTTCCGCGACGCCGGGTTCTTGGAACCGCACTTGGTAGTTGTTCGGTCCCAGGCGCCGGGTAAGGGCCGTCAGGGAGTCGACGTCACCTCGCGGTACGTAGGGAACGCTGAGCAGCGCCACGCCCCGCACGAGATCGGGGCGCAACACCCCGAGGTGGGCCGCCACTGGCGATCCCCAGTCGTGCCCGACGACCACGCACTCGTGCTCGCCCAGAACGTCGAGCAGCCCCACCAGGTCACCCACCAGATGGAGCTGCGTGTATTTATCGATTTCTTTGGGGGAATCGGTACCTCCGTAGCCGCGTTGATCGGGGGCCACTGCGTGATAGCCGGCGCTCGAGAGGGCCTCGAGTTGATGGCGATAGGAGTACCACGATTCAGGGAATCCGTGCAAGAGGAGAACGACGGGTCCCTCGCCCGCTTCGGCGATGTGCATGTCGATCCCATTGGTGTGGACGGTACGGTGAGTCACTGACATCGATGCTCCTGATGTATCAACGGGATTAACGGGCGCGAACAGTGATCGCGTCGGCGATCAAGTGAGCACGTAGAGATGAGTGGTCACTCTTCTCAGTGGCCGACCTTACTCGGGGCGACGGCGCCCGTCGCCAGCAAAACGATGACAGCCAATTGCTATCCGCGCCCGCTGGTGCAAGGCTGCGCACCACCATCAACTATGAGGAGTGACATGCCCACTAACAAAGAGATCATCGAAGCGGCGTACGGGAGTTTCTCAACCGGCGACGTGCCGGCTGTTCTCGCCGCGATGGACCCTCAGATCGAGTGGACCGAGGCGGAGGGATGGCCGTTGTACGACGGGACGTTCGTGGGTCCAGAGGCGATCGTCAACGGTGTGTTTATGCGCGTGGGCGAGATCGGCGACAACTTCTCTGTCAGCGTCGATCAGTTGGTCGCCGAGGACGACACCGTGGTGGCCCTCGGTACTTATACCTGGAACCGCGCGGGATCTGGCGAACCCGCCGAGGTCAAGATGGCCCACGTATGGACGCTCGACAACGGGAAGATCACTCGGTTTCAACAGCACGTCGACACCGCCAAGGAGCGATACCTTCTTGACTGACGAGAGGCGTGGTCATGTGAGTGGTGATCATGGTCGACGGAAAGGGTCTCGTAGGCGAGGACCGGTTTGCTACATTTCCCAAGGTGCGACTGGTCTCGTGGAACGTGAATGGCATACGAGCCGTCTCGAAGAAGGGTCTGTTCACCCCGTTCCTCGAGAAACTCCAGCCCGACATTCTCTGCCTCCAAGAGACCAAAGCCGCGCAGTCCCAGTCCGATGTTGAGGCCGCGGGGTATATCGAACATTGGAACTCGGCCGAAAAGAAGGGCTACTCGGGCACGGCGATCTTCTCTAAGACCGAGCCCCTCAGCGTGACGCCGGGTCTGCCCCCAGAGTCGAGTGACCACTTCGGAGTAGTCGGCGACGCGTTCGGCGATCCGCGAAACGAGGGCCGGGTGCTGACGGCGGAGTTTAGGGATTTCTATGTGGTGAATGTCTATACCCCCAACGCGAAGGAAGACCTGGGGAGACTGTCGCTTCGATACACGCAGTGGGATCCGGCGTTTCTCCACTACGTCAAGGGTCTCGAGAGTACGAAGCCCGTCATCTTCGGCGGTGACTTGAATGTGGCGCACACGCCCGACGACTTGGCCAACCCGAAATCGAATTTCGGTAAGAAGGGCTTCACCGACGAGGAGCGCGAGGGTTTCCAGAACTTTCTGGACGCGGGCTTTGTTGATACGTTTCGGCTCTTCCACCAAGGCAACGGGTACTACTCGTGGTGGTCGCATTTCGCCAACGCTCGAGCGCGCAACGTGGGATGGCGGATCGACTATTTCTTGGTCTCACCCAGCCTCGTAGGGCGTGTCATCGCGGCCGACATTCACCCGGACGTACTAGGAAGCGACCACTGCCCGATTAGTCTCACGCTCGATCGGTGAAGCCTGATCTCACTCGTCGAATCGACAATTGTGGTCACCTCGACCAGGGACTGCGTACGAATCTTCATTGTTCAACAACACGTCACCATATTGGTACCTCGTGTTCGAGGGCTCTCGAGCGCGGCAAAAATATTTGATATAGATTCCCCCATCGTCGGCGGCGTGTCGCCGCCAAGAAGGGGGAGTCATGTATCTATTCGTAAGGCGGACCACCGTCAGGGGCCTGGATGCTCAGAAGTGGAGCGTCGACATCGGAAACGCCGCGGCCGAGGGACTCGGTGTCGAGGTGGGAGTCTGGTCCAACGTCCTGTCGCCGGGCGTGGGCACCACGTCGTGGACGTCGAGGTGGTCCGACCTCAGTTCACTGGAAAAGGGTCTCACGGCGCTGATGGGCGACGCGAAGTACCTCGGACTGGCCGCGGAGGGCCAAGCGTTTGTCGAAGGTGCGATAGACGACACCTTGTTTCAAATCGTCTACGAAGGCTCCGGGGGAAGTGCGGTCGCCAAGTACGCCTCAACCGTCAGCGCGGTGTGTGCGCCGGGAAACCTTGGTCGAGGAATGATGAGCGGCGTGGAGATTGCCCAAAGGGCGGAGCAGAGCACGGGTGTTTCGACGGCCTTCCTCGCGGGTGAGACCGGCCCTTACGGCGCGGTGAGCTGGCTGGCCGGCTATGACACCATCGACGCCTACGAGGCGGCCCAGCAAAAGTTGACCGCGGACATGAGCTTTGTTGAGTTCATCGATGGAGTCACCCAGGCGTATATCGCCGATCCCGCGGTGACACGGTCCACGTTGTACATGAGGATGAACTAGAACGATTCGTCAACCGTCGTGGTCACCGCGCCTTACGGAGCGGCGACCACGACGGACTGTCGCACGATGAAGCGCACGAGTTAGCCGTGGCTCTTGGGTTCTCTTTCCCGGCGAGAGGAAGTGGCGGTTCGGCTACCAACTGACAGTGCCGAATTGGCTGAAGCGATAGTCGGTTTTGAGGGCTCTCGACAGCGAGGTCAGCGCCCTTGCCTCTCGATTGCCGTTCCACCCCAGTACGGCCACCCACCCGAGCCCCACGAAGACGGGCAGGGGATATGAGTCACCGATGATCTCATACTGCGCCGTCGTGTCGCTGGTGAGCCACTGGTTTTCGTCGTCGGACGTGGGGAAGATGAGAATAACCAGCCTCATTGCAGACTTCGGGCTTTTCGAACAGAACGCCACGGCCGACGTTCCGCTGGTTTCCCAGTGCGGTGAGCCGGAGTGGGCGAGCGCCACCAGGCTGGCGCGACTGGTGTCGGTGTGCTGGTCGGTCAAGTGGTAACTGGAACACCACGGCCGCGTCTGGCGGATCAGTTGTGAGAGATGCTCGACCCGGTGTGTCGGTCGGTTCAGGTAGAAGGCAACGCCGCCGATCACCAAGATGGCGAGGAGCGTTCCGGCGATGATTTTTTGAACGTCGATTCGAGACGGTTCGTCGTTAGACCCTCTGCGCATGCCCCTCGACGTTACCGTCACCCGTAACCCGTCTCGGGCCGCTTTTCGTGCCACCTAGGCTGCGAAGGCATGGCAGTCATCATCGTGGTCGCTGTTCTCGCGGCGCTCGTCTCACTGGTCTTCTACTGGTCGGGCCGATACGGAGACCCAAATAGGAGTAAGGGAACGTCCCTCAAACGCGGACCGCGTTCTCACACCACGCAGAGGGGACAACCCAAGAAGGGATACGCGAGTCGAAGCGACGCCGAGGCTCAGGCGCAACGCCAGGCGGCCCACGGCGCTGCGCCCATGGGCGTGTACAAGTGCGACACGTGCGCCAAGTGGCATCTGGGCCACGGCTAGTCAACGGGCGCGGAAGTACGGCGCGGTTCACTCCGGGTTCGGATGGTTCCACCTACGACGCGACCACGCCGAAATCAACTCTTGCGACGCAAAATGAGTGCGAGGTAACCGCACGGAGCCGGACGTGCCGTCCAAACGGGGGTGATCACGACCTACGTCGAGTCAAGAACGTCGAAGTCGCGCTCGGCGTATCGACGATGCTCCCACTCTTCGTTGAGAATGATCAGAAGACACCTTCGCACTTCGAAGCTTTGGGGTGGGGGCCATCCGGGCGCCTCCACTGGCGTGGTGAGGGCGTGCAGTGACGTCTCGTCAAGGCTCTCCAGGTAGTGGCGAACTCGGCCCATGCGATCTCGGCGAAGCTCCAGGACGTCGTCCAAGGAGGGATGCAGCGAACGGTCCCGCGGCACGTCGATCGTGTCGGGCATTTCGTCCCAGGGCAGACCGAGCGGATCCCAGGGTGAAGGCTCGCCGAGTATCGCCCGGAGCAGCCAGGAGTCGGTCGCGAAGACCAGGTGACGCAACGTTTCGATAAAAGACCACTCTCCGTTGACCGACTCGTGGAGGGTCGCCGGCGCCATGTGGCGAGCTCGTTCCACCGTCTCAGTCCAGAGCTCTTCGATCACGTCCCACGCCTCGAGAAATCCCTCGGGTGCCGTGGGACGCATCTTGGCTCGCAGCGGGTAGCGCCGGTTGAGTTCGGCCTCCACCAACGGGCCTACATCGACCCCGTTGATCGTCAAGTTCTCAATCGATCCATCGACGCTGACGTTAACGAGGTCCACACTTCGCATCGTCACCCCGGTCATATCCACCGAGCGAAACTCCACCTGGCTCAAATCACAGGATCGAAACTGTGAACCGGTCAGGTCGACGCGTTCAAAGCGAGAGTCCTGAAGCTCGATTCCGATGTACTCGGCCATGGCGGAACTTTAGTGTCGAGGTGTATCGCGCCAGGGCGACTGTTCGAGGCTGCGTTGGTAATGTTCGCGCATGCGCCTCGCCTTTAGTGGAGAGATCTGGTATTGGAGGGGACCCTCGCCGTTTCATTTCGTGACCGTGCCAAAAAAGGAGAGCGAAGAACTGCGTGCAGTGGCCGCGCTGGTCACCTATGGCTGGGGCGTCATCCCTGTGTCGACACGCATCGGGGCGACGACGTGGGAGACGTCGCTGTTTCCGAAAGACGGAGGGTATCTGGTCCCGATCCGAACGTCCGTGCGAAGGGCGGAGGGACTTGAACTCGGCGACGTGGTGGATATCACCATGAACGTGGGGGCTAGAGGCCGTTGAACATGAACGGCGGTGACAACGCTTCGCGTGCTGCGACGCGGAGTTACTGTTTTAGAGAACCGCAATGAGCAACAACGTTGACGATCTTATTCTGGACCTCTTGGAGTGGCTGGGTCCGACACCACGTCCCTACGTGGAGGTGATGGACGCGTGGCGCACCTCGTGTCCCAGACTGCCCGTGTGGGAAGAGGCCAGCGACCGGGGCTACGTCGAACGGTCGCTCCTCAATGGTGAGGGACTCGTCGTCCGGGTCACCGATAAAGGCGCCGAACAACTGAAGGCAACGCGCGGACAACACGCGAGATGAAGGCGCTGAGCTACGTGGCGATCTCCCAGATGTGGCCGGCCGGATCGAGAAAGCTCGCCGTTCGAATACCCCAGGGTCGATCCATCGGGCCGTTCAAAAGTGTGACGCCTCGACGCTGAAGTTCCTCGCACGTCGCGTCGACGTCATCGACGCCGATGGTGAATTGGAATCGCGATCCGCTCGACTTGGGCGCCACCACGGCCGGTTGGATGAGCGAGGGCGCCCGGTCTACCCGAAGCAGGTTGATCATGGTGTCGCCGAAGAGGAAAACCGCGGAGTTCTCGTCACTCCAGTGCATCGCAAGACCGAAGACCTCTTGGTAGAACCGGGAAGTCGGCTCGAGATCGTCGACGAAGAGCGTGATGGCGGCCAGTTCTTTTGGTACGTCGTTCCATTCGGTCATAGCTTCCCTCTCTGAGGTACCGCTGAGACTCCGGCGAACGTCGCCCGCAGGGACCGGATGAACGTCTGTTCGGACACCTAGTGGGACGAGCCCACTTGATGTTGCGCGACGAAGTCTTTCGGACGAATGAATATCACGGCTAAGACCGCACCCGCCAGGGCCAGGGTGCCACTCGCGACGAAGAGGTCGTTGAGGGCGCCCGTAAAACTCGTCTGCAGTGCGTGAATGAGTTGAGGGCGATAGGCCGGGGGAGTGCTCTTAATGACTTGAGCGGCCTCGCCCTCTTTCACCAGGGTGACAACCTGGTGAAGATTCCACGACACGGCCGTATTGCCGACGGCCTTGACGTGGTCCAGTGAGCGGCCCAGTCCCTTTTGTAACTCGGTTGAAAATATCGTCGCGTAGACGGCGATGCCGACGGCGATACCGATCTGGCGAAAGGTGGTGTTGACGCCGGAGGCCATTCCCGAACGGTCGGGCGTCACGACTCCCACGGCGGTCGAAGCGAGCGGTGGGTTCACCATTCCCGCTCCCACGCCCGCGACGATGAAGCCCGGGATGAGGTGCGTCCACGACGTGCTGGCGTTGACGCCGGACATGAGAAAGAGGCCGATCCCCACGAGGGCGAGGCCCGGACCAATCAGCCAGCGCACGGGCATGTGACTGCTCAGCCGACCCGCAATGGTGGCCGCGACGAGAGTGCCGGCACTGGTCACGAGGAGCCGCGCACCGGTGGCGAGGGCCGAGTAGCCGAGGTCGTTCTGAAGGTACAGGACGATGTAGAGCAACATCGAAAAGAGTGACCCGTTCATGGCGAAGGCCGCGACCAGGCCTCCCGAGAAGGTCGGGATGCGAAAGAGACTCAAATCGAACATGGGATGAGCGCTGCGGCGTTCGACGACGACGAACACGCCGCACAAAACGACGGCGACGGCCAGACAGACAATGACACCCACGTTTCCCCAGGTGGTTTCACTCGCTCGGATCAGTCCGTAGACCAGGGTGACGAGGCCCACCGTCAGAATGACGAATCCGGCCCAGTCGGGTCGAGACGCCTGGGGGGTGCGCGACTCGTCGACTTTCATGACGGTGATGATGAGAGCGGCGATCCCGACGGGAATGTTGACGAGGAAAATACCGCGCCAACTGATGCCGCTCGTGATCACTCCGCCGAGAATGGGACCGAGCGCGACGGCGACACCGGTGATCGCTCCCCAGACGCCAAAGGCGACGCCTCGATCTTTGCCACGAAAACTGTGGGCGAGTAGGGCGAGTGAGGTCGCGAAGAGAATGGCCCCGCCCACACCTTGGGCACTCCTCGAGAGTGTGAGCATCAACGGAGACTGGGCGAACCCGCACAGCAGGGATCCCAAGGTGAAGATGCTCAGTCCAATGATGAAGAGCAGTCGACGCCCGTACCGGTCGGCCAGGGTGCCCGCTGTTAGTAGGAGTGAGGCGAGGGTCAGCGCGTACGCGTCGATGACCCACTGGACGTCAGAGAAGCTCGCGTGAAGGCCCCGCTGAATCTCGGGCAGCGCCACGATGACGATGGTGACGTCGAGCAGGAGCATGAACGTCGCCGCGCAGACGACCAAAAGTGTCCACCACTTTTTATCCACGTTGCCTCCCGACGACGAGTTCTAGCAGTTCACTGTAAGGACTCGTGGCGACATCCCAGTCGGACGAGCGTCCGGCGGGATCGTGGAGATGTTCGATTGACTATCTGCGCGATGTTCTAGGCGGCGTAACAGCCCGTTGGCGGCGAGCTGGTACCCATTGATCCGTGCGAAGCCACGCCCTTCTTAGGAGTGACGATCTCGCTAACGCCATTCCATGTGATGGAGTAGTACGCAGGGTCGGTGGGCCACGACTGAAGGATGGGCCCGCCGTTGGCTGACGACGTGGCCCACGCCGCGCCCGCGGGAGGCGGCGAACCGGTCTCTGCGCTGTAGGTCTGAATTGCGGCCGCGATGATAGCGAAGTTCGCCTGGCAACCCGATACGGCCGCCAGCTGCGCGTCCGTTCCGATGCTTTGTGGAGAAGTTGACGTGGTGGTGGAGCCGCTCAGACTGGTGCTGGGCTTAGAGTGCGAGCTCTCGGACACGACGACGCCCGCGATCACCCCCAGGACAATGATGGTGACGAGGGTCGACACCATGGCCACGCCGTGTTCCCCTCGTCGCCGTGATGGAGCGACTAGGCCGGAAGGTCCCTGCAAACTCGACATCTCGAATCTCCCTCACTCAACCGCAGTGCCACGAACCGAGGCTACGACTCGATGGGGCGAGTTTTGGACATTGTGTGTACAAAAAGTCCGTGGCGTGGGACACCAGTGTGGAGTCACCACGCGGCGCAGTTGTGTCTTATGTGGTGTCACTGGAGTCGCGAGGGGACGCTGACCATGCGCGGATTACCTCGTGACCGGGGGTAAAATTGTGATCGAACCGACCTGAGGAGACAGTAGTGGGTAATCTTCTTGGTTTACCGTCAATGGGAGAACCGGCTCGGATTACCGCCACCCGTACCCCGGCGAGCGGGGCGTGCAAGTGCGCCCGACGCGCGTGCTGGCACCAGAAGACGTGTCGTTCGAACGGAGTAATTCGGATTCTTCGCGCACCTGATCCCGGCAGCGAAACACGATCTTCCGTCGTGCTCTGTCGCGAGTGTGCCGCACCGACGCGTCGTAACCGCGTCGCCTAGCTTTCCAGTCACGGCCTCTTCCAGTACGATCTCGATTATGGCGCTGGGCGACGGAAAGAACATGCTGTTGACGACGTATCGGCGCGACGGCACGCCGATCGCTACTCCCGTGTGGGTAGTTCCCCTCGATGATGGACGAGTTGGTTTTACGACGAGTTCCGGGTCCGGAAAGTACAAGAGACTTCGCCACACCCAACGTGTGACGGTTCAGCCCTGCGACGTGAGGGGTCGAGTGACGCCGGGCACCACTGTCGAAGACGCCACCGCCGTCGTGGTTTCGGGACCAGAGTATCTAGCGATCAAGAGCAAGGTTCGAGCGAAGTACGGAGTGATGTGGAACGTGACCAAGTTTCTGGGGGCCGTGGGCGGCATCGTGAAGCGTCATCGCATCCCCTACGGTGACGTCGGCGTTGTCGTTACGCCCACGACTTCGTAGCTTCCTCGAACGTCAAGCCACTTCTTGGGAGCTAGAGGCGCTCTAACTTCACGACGGGAATTACTCGGGTCGTCTTGGCCTCGTACTCGGCGAAGTTGGGAAAGCTGCTGGCCTGTATGGCGTAGATTCGGTCGCGCTCCTCGCGCCCCACGGGCGTGGCCTTCGCGAGGAAGGTCTCGTCGCCGAGTTCGACGCTGACCTCGGGAGTGGCGACGAGGTTGTAGTACCAGTCGGGATGGCTGGGCGCACCCGCCTTGGACGCGAAGACGTAGAGCGCTCCCTCTTCGGGTAGATACATCATGGGATTCACCCGCTCGACTCCACTACGTGCGCCCTTCGTGTGCAGAAGCAAGACCGGAGCTCCCTCGAACATTCCGCCCACGACGCCGTGGTTTCCTCGAAACTCCTCGATGATGGAGGCGTTCCAGTTGTTCATTTCCTTGATTGCGTCGTCACTCATGCGGCCTGCCTTTGATTCGAGGATCCTTCGCTCAGACTAACCACTCAACCCGGGATAGATCTGTCGACTCCCCAGGCCGACTTTTTGGCGCACACGGCACTCTCGCCGAAGGCTGGTTAAGGCCCTCTTTCTCTTCCTTGTCCGGCCCGCAGCCTTCACCAAGGGGAGCGAAGTAAGTTGCTCTGATGCGTCGCACACTGACTATGGCGGTGATCATCGGCGTCGGGTCCGCCTTCGCGGGTGCGCCGGTGGCGATGGCCGGCTCGTCGACCACGACCACGACCACGACTTCGTCGACGTCGACGACGCTCCCGACCACTACGACCACCAAGCCACCAAAAGTCTCTGTGGCTCCCTTGACCGGCCTGCCTGATCCGACCCACTCTACGAAAGACCGCTCCGCACTCACCATCAAGATCGACAACACGCCCCAAGCCATGCCTCAGTACGGGGTGCAGGACGCTGACGTCGTCTACGAGGAGATCGTCGAAGGTGGCATCACCCGGTTGGCGGCGATCTTTAACTCCCACGTCCCGAGCGTGGTCGGCCCCGTTCGGTCCGTTCGGCGAACGGACCGCGAGATCGTCTTTCCCGTGGGGGGCATTTTCGCCTGCTCGGGGGGAGCGGAGTACGCGCTCAGAAGCATCGCGACGGCCCCGGTCAAGATTTACGACGAGGCCAACGCGGGCGACGCCATGTTTCGAGATCCCAAGCGCCCCGCCCCTCATAATCTCTTCGCCAACGCCCAACTCCTCATGGCGAAGGACGGTAAGCCCCGCCCGCCTCCCGCTCTCTTTTCGTATCTGCCGGCCGGGGAGAGCCCCCACGGTCCCACGGTCTCGTCTTTCGTGGTCAACTTCGAAAACGGTTTTGCGGTGACGTATAACTGGGACACGGTGAGTAGATCCTGGAAACGCTCTCTCTTCGGGGCACCGGACGTCACCGCCAACGGAGTGCAGATCTCGCCCAAGAACGTGATCGTGATGACCGTTGACTACGTGGGCGGTGCTGGCGTCATTGACTCGTACGCGCAACTGGTGGGGCGTGGTCCCGTGGAAGTCTTTTCTGGCGGCGTGGTTCAGCACGGTACCTGGTCTCGCCCGAACCTCTATCACCCCGCTGTCTATAGGAACCTGGCTGGAAAGATCATCGATCTCAACCCGGGACAGACGTGGGTCGAACTTCTGGCGACCGGCGAGGGCGTCACCATCACCCCCTAGTGAGCGGGGGTCTCTGGACGGGACAGGCGGGTGAAAAGTTCTAGCACGACTTCACCCAGAGCACTACGATGTGCTCGCTCTCGGTGCGTGGTGGGCTCGGAGGTTCCTTCTGGAACAGCGGGGTCGGCGCGCCTAAGCACGGACATTCCACTTTCAACGAAGTACGTTCTACCGACACTGTCGAACAAAGGAGAGTTATGGAGAATTCAGAAGAAGAGGGCACCAGCGTTGTAGGCGGCGAAGACGCCATGGACGCCGAGGACATGGGTGGTTCCGACAAGCTCGATCCCATGGACGCTGGCGCCGAGGACGAGGTCGACGAAGATGACATCGAGGACGACCCAGATGACGAAGACGACATGGGCGGCGAGGATAAGACCGACACCGACGTTATGTAGGACTCGCTAACAGATCGTTGATCGCCTAGAGGGGCCTTACTACCAACCTCCGGGGTTGCATCCATCCTGGTCGGGTATTTGACCTCCGGTGACTCTCATGCCCACGAGGATCTGTTGATCGCGCGTAGCCTCGCCCGCCAGGGGAGCGAAGTGGTCCCCGCCGTACTGGACCCAGGTCGCGTTGGAGAATCCGATTCCGGAGTACACGGGGCCGATCATGGACCAGTTGCCGTTGACCTCGCAGATGGCGACTCGCTGCCACGCCACTAGTAGGGAGTGGATCGTTTGACCTCTCACCAGCGCTTCTGCGGCGAGGGCCCTCGACGCGGCGGTCGCGACGAGGTCGCGGCGCACCACCGTCTTCGGCGAGCGACTCGCCACCGCCGCCGAGGCCAGGGGCGCCACGAGGACGAGGGGCACTACGGTCGATACCAGCATGGCGAAAATTGCTCTTCGCACGGCTCTCTCCTTGGCCCGCACACGAAACCGGCCGGGAGGTTGTCCCGGTACGGCCCGTTGACTCATCTAGTGAAATGAACGTGCTTCACCCAATGGTGCGGATTGGTTGGTCACCTGTTCCACAGCTCTGTGGGGTGGCAAAGGGCATTTGATGCTGCCTTGGACAGCCTAGGGTGGAGCGTGACTAAAACGTGACCACAAAGTAAATATATGAACGGGAAGTGGCCGGTGACCTGGGAATATACAAATAGGAGATTTGTCGTATTGCTCAATCAGAAGGCCAGGAAAACCCCCAAAAGTGCCCGTTTCTCGCCCGATCTCTCGGGCCAGTGAACTGCCCTCACTGGGGCCCTTCGACAGTGGCCGAGGCCCGCAGTATGGTCGCATCGTCAATGAAAGTGATTCGCGCACGATAGCGAAACCGAAAGCGGGGAAATCGAATGGTAACGATTCTCGTGATCCACGAGGTAGATGACGTCGACCGGTGGCTGGCGTCAAACCAGCGGGAGAAGTTTCTCGGTCCCCTCGGAATCACCGCCCGAACGTTTGTCGAGCAGGTAGAAACGCATCGCGTCGGGCTGATCGTCGAAGCGCCCGATCTCGACACCTTTCAGAACGCTCTTGGTTCGGAGGCCGCCGCCGAGGCCATGGCCGCTGACGGGGTGCGAGCGGGCGGGATACTGATCCTCGTGGAGAAGAGCCATAACCCGTAGCTTCCGCGGATTCGCTTCACCCGCTTCCCTCGATAGTCCGGCCCTAATCTTGGGCTATGTGTCGAAATATCACAACCTTGCGCGGAATCGAACCGAAAGCGACTTCGGAGGAGATTGAAGCCGCCGCCCGCCAGTTCGTTCGAAAAGTGAGTGGAGTCACTCAGACGTCCCAAGCGACGCACCGGGCGTTTGAGGAAGCCGTGGCCGTGGTCGCGCGTGCCACTAGCGATCTGTTGGCGGCTTTACCGCCCCGACGCACGCCTCCCAAGACCGTCCCACCTCTGCGGCGCGTCAAGGGAGCTGTCGCTTCCTCGTAGCGAGGGCGTTACATCGATTCGATCGCGTCACCGTGGCGATGAAGGGCTACGAACGCCCGGTCGTAACGCACTCTCACGTCGTAGAGGTCGTTTTCGTCGCGAACGGACTCCTCGGCGCTCTTTAAGACCATCTCGGCCTGACGCATCAGGACCTCGCGTTGTGACGTCGACACGGTCGAGATCGCGACCACGGCGATGTTGTCCAGAAGCCGAATGAGCACGGCCGGCATGCCGACGGCCGCCTGGCGGATCTTGTCGTAGGCGCGATTGACGATGTGCTCATAGGTCCAGCCGGCGCCTATCAGACGAATTCGTCCCTCCTCGTCGCGAAAGACGTTGACCGAGAGTTTTCGTTGCGAGATCTGGCTGAGTCCCGCCGACAACCAGTCCAGACAGGTCAAGGCGGTAAACGTGTCGTTGACGGCGGGCGAGAGAGCGCGTATCGCTATCTCCACCAGCTGGTCAATGGCGAAGAGCGGGTCCTGCATCAGGGTGCGATGCGGACCGGTGATGTGGGCCCTGCCCATGGCTCGTTCCACTTGCTGCGCCGCGCCCTGGGGAAAGACCTTGGCGATCGGATCTCCGGCCACGATGAAGTGTCCCGGACGATAATCGAGTCGGATCGTGGCGTCCAACAGTTGGGCGATTTTGGTCAACTTGGCGTAGCCCACGAACTGGAGGTAGCCACTCTTGGCCGCCAGCACCGCACCACCGCGCTGTTCGATGATGGCCAAGAGTTCTTCGGGACTCTGTTGGCGGCCGACCTCTTGTCGCGCACTGAGGGAATGCGCGTCGTCGAGAGCTGGGTACTCGGCGTTCACAGCGCTTTCTAAGTCGCGCGCGATACTGGCGATGACCTCGGGAAGTTGGATGGAACTGGCGATGTGATTGATGAAATAGATGAGCACGACCACGTCGACGAGCAGTAGCGCCTCAGAGACGGCCACACAGAGGTGGGGAACAAAGTTTGGGTGTGGGTAGCTGGAGATGGACCCGAGCGCGAGTACCGAGTAGACGAAGGTGGCCACGAAGACGCCCAGGGTCACCTGATTGCCCCGGTCGCGAACGAAGTTGCGCATCATTCGCGGGCCCATCTGCTGGGACGCCAACGTCAACGCGAGGATGGTGATCGAAAAGACGACGCCCACCGTGGTGATAATGGCGGCGGCGATAGCGATGAGAATGTCACGTCCGGCGTTCGCCGTTCCGACGCGCAGCCAGAAGGGGAGCTGAAAGTGGTGGTTGTAGGCACCCACGTCCAGTGCGAAGGTAACGATGAACACGACAATGGCGACAAGGATGAGGACGGCTGGAACGAACCAGAGCGTGGTGCGTAACGCCTCTCGACGCCAACCCGGTAGTCGCTTGCGGGTGGTGCTCACGGCGACCCCGAGGGACGCAGGCGGTCCGGTGCGGATCCGAACGAACTAAAAATGGCCATCGAGGAACTCCCTGACGCCGACCAGTCTTCCCGGCACACCATTTTTACCGTCAGTCGATAATACTCGACGGGGTCGGTACACCTTCGTTGACACGCGAGGTGGTCGACCTTTGTAACTACCATAAGGTCGAGGTCACACGTGTCCCAGTTACTTTTCACCGCCTTCTCTAATCGCCTCGACGCGGTCGCCTTGGCGCACGCCGTCGGTGAAGAACTCAGCAGTGGCGGAGTGACGTCCACCCTGTACCTGCTTGACTCGCATGACCCGCCGTCCTTGGACTCGTCCACACTGGTGGTGAGCCTCGGTGGCGATGGGACGTTTCTCAAGTCGGCTCGCCTCGCTCACCACGCGGGGGCACGCGTGATCGCGGTCAATCTAGGGCAAGTGGGCTTCCTGTTAAATGTGCCCTCCTACGACGTCGTCGAAAACGTGAAATGGGCTCTGACGAGCGACTCGGTCTCCGAACGCCTCGCGCTGGCGATCACGCTCTCGGAGGTGGACCTGGAGGAGTTCGCGCTGAATGAAGTGGTCGTCGAGCGAGCGAGCGCTGGACACATGGTGAGAGTCAAGACGTTTGTGAACGAAGAGGAGTATCTGACCTACTCCGCAGATGGGGTCATGGTGGCCACCCCCACCGGGAGCACGGGCTACAACTTCTCCGCCGGAGGGCCGGTAGTTGACGCCTCCTTGGCCCTAATGATTCTCACTCCCATCGCACCCCACTTCACCATCGATCGATCCATCGTCGTACCCGTGGACAACGTGATTCGCCTACAGGTGGATGACAAGCCCGCCCTCCTGGTGGCCGACGGGAGAACCATTGGTGCCCTTGAGCCGGGACAGTACGTGGAAGTTCGTCAAAGCCCGACCCCCGTCCATCTCGTCGCGACGCAACGCTTTGACTTAGCCACCCGGCTGCGACGCAGCCTCCGAGAGGGTCATGCCTAAGGCACGACTCGTCGAGTTGTACGCGCAGAGTCTCGGGGTTATCGACGAGGCCCGCCTGGAGTTTGGCGAGGGGTTCAACGTACTCACCGGCGAGACCGGAGCGGGAAAGACCCTGCTCTTGGGCGCGCTGGCTCTCGCTTTAGGGGATGACTCGGGCGCATCGCGTCACGCCCTTGGCGATGACACTCGCGCCGTGGCCCTCTTCCTCCGTGGCGAGGCGGAAGAACTCGTCCTCTCCCGCGACGTCACCGCGGCGGGACGGCTTCGAAGCTCGGTGAACGGCGCACCATCCAGCGCCGAGGCGCAGAGGGCGCTCGCCGAGGAGTTGGTAGTGATTCACGGTCAACATGACTCCCTGGCTCTGCGCCGAAAGGGGGAAGCACTGCGTCTGGTCGACGAGTTCGGTCGCGTGGACGTGAACGAACTCAGTGAGGTGCGTCGTTTGATGAGTGAAGCGCGGCGACTGCGCGACGACGTGGGCGGGGACGACGAGAGCCGCGAGCGAGAGATGGACTTTCTACGATTTCAGCTAAAGGAGCTCGAGCACGCGGCGATCCTCTCGTCTGGGGAACTGACCGAGACCCTGGAAGAACTCACGCGCCTCACCACCCTTCGAGACGGCCAGGCCGCGCTCGGTGAGGCCCTGCGCGATTTCGACGGCGACGGAGACGACGCTGTCCTGCAGCGTTTCGCGGAGGCATTGAGCCACCTGCCCGAGGGCGATGCCTATGACGCACCTCGACAGATCCTTCGCGACGCACTTATTCAGTCTCGTGAAGCGGTCCATGAACTCACCTCGCTGGGGGACCCTGATGCCTTCGATCCCCAACGAATCGGCGAGTTAGAAGAGCGCGTCGCTCTCTTGCAGCAGATAGCGCGAAAGTACGGAGGCACCCTGGACGCGGCGCTGGTGATGCAGAGTGAACTCCAGAGCCGTCTTCAGCTGTTGACTCAGAGCGAAGCTCGCCGAAGTGGCCTTGATCAGGAACTACGTGACCTAGGAGTTCGCGAAGGTCTCCTCGCCGAACGCGCCCGTCGCGACCGCGAGGAGGCCAGCAGCGCCCTGACGCGAGCCGTGTCCACGCAGTTGGCGCGAGTGGCCATGGAGAACGCCACCTTGCGCTTCGTCGTGGACGGTGATGACGGGTCCGACGTGCAGATTCTCTTCGCTCCCAATCCCGGTCTCGGCGAAGGCCCGTTGTCACTCGTGGCCAGTGGAGGAGAGCTCAGTCGCGTTCTTCTCGCGGTCTCATTAGAGACGGCGAATCGAGACGTGGTGGCGATCTTCGATGAGATTGACGCTGGCCTCGGAGGGCAAGTCGCCCAGCAGATAGGGGAGTGTCTGGCCGAAGTGGGTCGCCACCAACAGGTGCTGGCCATAACTCATCTCGCGTCGGTGGCCGCCAAGGCGGACCATCACTTCGTGATTGAGAAATCGGTCCGAGACGGAGTGACTCGTACGGTGGTGCACTCTCTCACCCGGGACCAGCGAGTGTTGGAGATCGCACGAATGTTGGCCGGCGACGAAAGAACGGACGAATCGCGCGCTCTCGCGCAACAATTGCTCGAAAACTCTTTCTAGGTTCGTACCACGGGAGTGTTTTCTCGCTAGGATGTTGTTCCGTGAGAAGCGCAGTTTTGCGATGACAAAGTACGTCTTTGTTACGGGCGGGGTGTCGAGTTCGCTCGGAAAGGGTCTCACGGCCTCCTCGCTCGGGCGACTGCTGAAATCGCGTGGTCTCAAGGTCACGATGTGCAAACTCGACCCGTATCTCAACGTCGATCCGGGCACTATGAACCCCGGCGAGCACGGCGAAGTCTTCGTCACGGACGACGGGGGCGAGACGGATCTTGACCTCGGGCACTACGAGCGATTTATTGACGAGTCGCTCTCTAAAATCTCCAACACCACGACGGGTTCGATCTACTCCAACGTCATCGCCAAAGAGCGTCGGGGCGACTACCTGGGCAAGACGGTGCAGGTCATCCCTCACGTCACCGACGAAATCAAGGAGCGGATTCGACGCCAGGGAACCTTAGGCGCGGACGTGGTCATCGTGGAGATCGGTGGCACGGTCGGTGACATCGAGATTGTGCCCTTTATCGAGTCGATTCGCCAGTTTCGTCGAGACGCGGGGCGCAACAACGTCTGTTACGTCCACCTCACCCTGGTGCCCTATCTCGCTCCGTCGGGTGAACAGAAGACGAAGCCGACCCAGCACTCCGTCACCGAGTTGCGCTCACGAGGTATTCAACCGGACGTCATCGTCTGTCGCAGCGATCAGCCGATCTCGGACAGTTTGAAGCGGAAGATCTCCCTCTTGTGCGACGTGCCCGTCAGTGCTGTGATCTCGGCCGTTGATGAAGAGAGCATCTACGACATTCCCATCACGCTGCATCACGAGGGCCTCGACACCATTGTCTGTGACGCC
This sequence comes from uncultured Acidimicrobiaceae bacterium, assembly GCA_963849705.1. Taxonomy (GTDB): domain Bacteria; phylum Actinomycetota; class Acidimicrobiia; order Acidimicrobiales; family RAAP-2; genus RAAP-2. The sequence goes on from CAWKII010000004.1 coordinate 222,806, forward strand.
CTGAATATCGACGTCGACGAGCACCCGATCGACCTCGCCCCATGGGAAAGCGTGGTGCGGCGCGTGCACAACACCTCGAGGAACCTGCGCATCGGGATTATTGGAAAGTACGTCACCATGCCCGACGCGTACTTGAGCGTGGGCGAGTCGATCCGTCACGCGGGGTTCGCGATTGGGGCGAAGACGAATATCGAGTGGTTCGAAGCCGAGCGGGTACCGTCTGAACTCGACGCCGATCGACTCGGCCAGCTCGACGGAATCATCGTGCCGGGGGGGTTCGGGGAACGTGGCATCGAAGGCATGATCGCCACCGCCCGGATCGCCCGCGAGAACGACATTCCCTACTTGGGCATCTGCCTCGGGATGCAGATCCAGGTCATCGAGTTTGCCCGCCACGTACTGGGCCTGAGCGACGCTCAATCGACGGAGTTCACTCACAGTTCGTCGGCCCCGGTGATCTCCTTGTTGGCCGAGCAGATGGACGTGACCGACCTGGGGGGCACCATGCGCCTGGGCGCGTGGCCGGCCATGTTGGACGAAGGCTCTCAGGTGGCCGAACTGTACGGCACGACGGTCGTCTCGGAGCGCCACCGCCACCGCTACGAGTTCAACGCTCGCTACCGCGAGCAGTTCGAGGCCGCGGGGCTTCGCTGCTCGGGTAACTCTCCCGACGGTCGCTTGGTGGAGTTCGTGGAACTGCCGGGGCACACGTTCTTCGTAGGCACCCAGGCCCACCCCGAGTTCAAGTCACGTCCCGATCGCCCCCACCCCCTCTTCTTGGGGCTGATCAAGGCGGCGGACGCACGCGCCGAGGGTCGCGAGCCTCACATCATCGATCCCTCGACGGTCGACAGCACGTTGTGAGCGACTCCTTCGAAGTTGAAGGAGCTGACGTGGTTTTTCGCTCACACGTCTTTGACGTGGAGCGGCGCACGATCAGAAACGGAAAGACGAAGTTCCGCCGTGACGTGGCGGTCCACCCGGGGGCGGTGGCGATACTTCCCATTAACGCAGCGGGAGAAGTGGGATTTATCCGTCAGTATCGCTCCACCTTTGACGAGTTCCTCCTCGAGATTCCGGCCGGCACCCGCGACATCCCCGATGAGGAACCGTTAGAGACAGCGAAACGCGAACTCCTCGAAGAGTTGGGTTTCGAGGCGAAGGAGTGGACGCTGCTCGGGCGTTTCATGAACTCTCCGGGCTGGACGACTCAGGTAATGATCATCTACGAGGCGCGCGATCTGACCCAGGGCGAGCGAGCGCCCGCCGGACCCGAAGAACGCAGTTCGACGATCCATTGGCTGGCGCCCGAAGAGATTCGCGAGGCGTTCGCGAGCGCCTCGGCCGTTGATTCGACGACGGCCATCGCGCTGCACCGGGTCTTCGGGACGTTCTTTGACCAGTCCTAGCGCCGAGCTCGAAGAGTATCTGCAGTGGCTCACCATCGAAAAGGGTCGTAGCCGCGCGACGATCGAGGCCTATCGTCGCGACCTTGCGGCGCTGTTGGAGTGGGCTCGCGAACGGGGCGCGACGATTAGCGACGTCAGCGAGGAAGAGCTCGAGCGCCACTACAACGAAGCGCGACTGTCGCGCTCTCCGAGTACCGTGGCCCGCGCCGTGGCCGCGGCCCGGGGGTTCTTCGCGTACCTCGTCGACGAGGGCTACCTGGTCACTGACCCGACGGCCCGACTGAAGGGCGGTCGGCGAGGACGGACCCTTCCCAAACCTCTCGGTGAGGCGGAGATCGTCGCGCTGTTGGACTCCATCGCGGCCATCACGCCGATCGATCGTCGCGACCGAGCGCTGCTCGAACTCCTGTACGGGACCGGGGCACGAGTCAGCGAGGTGGCGAATCTCGATCTCTCCGACCTGGACTTTGACGAGGAGCTGATTCTCGTGACCGGGAAGGGCAACAAACAGCGTCTCGTTCCCATTGGCACGTCCTTGGACCGCGCGCTGCGCGAGTACCTGGCTCCGGGGGGACGTCCCTCGTTGGCGCCGTCGAAGCGTGCGACGAAGCTCTTCTTAAACGCTCGCTCCGGTGCGCTGACGCGACAAGGTATCGACCTGGTGATTCACCGACGCGCACTGAACGTCGGGATCGATCGCGGTCGCATCAGCGCGCACGTCTTTCGTCACAGTTGCGCGACTCACATGCTGGCTCACGGGGCGGACATTAGAGTGGTGCAGGAGTTGTTGGGTCACGCCTCTATCGCGACCACGCAGCTGTACACAGCGGTGTCCGTCACGACGCTGCAACGCGAGTATCACCACGCCCACCCACGGGCGCACGACTAAGAGGTAGTTCACGATGTACGAATGGTTCTACTTCATCTGGTTGATACCGTCGGTGACGCTGCACGAAGTGAGTCACGGGTACGTGGCCAACTACTTTGGGGACTCGACGGCCAAGGACCAGCACCGCCTGTCCCTTAATCCACTGCGCCACGTCGACCTCTTCGGCACGATTCTCATGCCGGCTCTTCTTATCATCTCGGGGCTGCCGGCGTTCGGCTACGCCAAGCCGGTGCCCGTGAATATTTCGCGACTTCGTAACCCGCGGCGACAGGCCGTGTGGGTGGCTCTCGCCGGGCCGGCCGTCAACGTCGTTCTCTCGGCCGTCGGCTTCGCGCTCTGTGAGTTCGCCATACACGTGAGCAAGAGTTACAACCAGTTGCTCATTTTCGCGGCCTTGGGACTGGTGAACTTGGTGCTGGCCGTCTTTAACCTCTTGCCGATACCGCCCCTCGACGGCTCGGCCGTCATCGAGCGGTTCCTCCCGACCAAGAGTCTCCCGCGCTATTACCACTTCCGTCAGCGCGCGCTGCCCTTCTTCTTTCTCTTCATCATCCTCGACTTCACCTTCTTTCACATCGGAACAAACCTCCTGCCCGACTTGGAGAACTGGTGGTTAGGACTGCTCTCTAAGTAAGTCCCATCGCGGCCGCCGCGCGGCGATAGACCGACCCCGCGAGCACGGAGGCCTTGTCCGCCCCGCGCGAGGCCACCTTGTACAGGTCTTCGGGTGACGCCAGGAGGTCTTCGTAGCGCACCTTGAGCGGCGCGAGCGTCTCAATCAAGAGCGCGGACAGGTCCTTCTTCAGTTCCCCGTAGCGCGAGTAACGGCTGGCCACTTCCTCGGGCGTCTCACCGCTCAGACTCGAGTAGATCTCCAACAGGTTAGAGAGACCGGGCTTCTCGTCCCAGTCGAAGCGCATCTCCCCGTCGGTGTCGGTGACGGCTTTGGCGATCTTCTTCTCGATGGCTTGGGACGAGTCGAACATGTAGAGCGTGCCGAGGGGGCTCGCCAGGGACTTGCTCATCTTGCGGTAGGGGTCTTGTAAGTCCATGACCCGAGCGGCGACGGGGGGCTGCACTCCGACCGGAACGTGGAAGGTCGGGCCGAAGCGGTTGTTAAATCGTTCGGCGACGTCGCGGGTCAACTCGAGGTGTTGGCGTTGATCGTCACCGACGGGCACCTCCTCACTCTCGTAGAGCAAGATGTCGGCCGCCATCAAGACGGGGTAGGTCAGAAGTCCGACGCGGTAGCCCTCTTGACGTTCCGACTTCTCCTTGAAGGCCACCATGCGCGAGAGTTCTCCGTAGGTAGCGACACACTCCAAGAGCCAGTTCAGCTGGGCGTGATAGGGCACGTGACTCTGGACGAAGATCGTGCAGACGTCCGGGTCCAGGCCGGCGGCGAGGTAGGAGGCCAGCAGGTCGGTGGTGTTCGCGCGCAGCTCCTCGGGCGCGATCTGCAACGTGAGGGCGTGCAGGTCCACGACGCAGTAGTAGGCGTCGGCGTTCTGGGCCTGCACCCACTGACGCAGCGCCCCGAGGTAGTTACCCAGGTGCAGAGGCCCCGAGGGTTGCATGCCGGAGAGTATCTTCATCGTCCAATGTTAGAGGAGGCTTCACGGGACACCCGGTAGAGTTGTCGGGTGACCTTCGTCGTGACGACGCCGTCCTTTTCCGGCCCCGTAGAACTGCTGCTGCAGCTGATATCGAGTCACGAAGTCGACGTGCTCGACGTGCCGCTGGCCCCACTGGTCGACGCCTTCGTTGCGGTACTGCGTGACGAGTCGACGACGCTCTCCATGGACGAGTTGTCGGAGTTTCTCTTGATCGGCGCAGTTCTGCTCGAGATGAAGAGTCAGCGTCTTTTACCTGGTCGCGACGCCGGTGAGCCCGATGAAGAGTTCGTGGGCTGGGAGGAGCGCGATGTCTTGTTGGCTCGACTCCTCGAACTGCGCACCTACGCGGCGCTGGCCGACGCCTTCGTCTCACTCTTCGAGCGCGCGAGCCGGTCCTTTCCTCGGCTGCGCGGTGTCAACGACGGCTTTGAGGTCGAGCCGCCCGATCTGTTGGCTGGGGTCACCACGGCACAACTGGCGCTGGCCTACCTGCGCGGCATCGAGGAGAAGCCGGTGCGTGTCGTACGTCTACACCACGTCACGGTGGACGCGGTCACCGTGGCCGAAACCGTCGCCGCGCTCTCGCAGCGCCTTCCCATGATGGGGCGACTCTCTTTTCGCCGCCTGACCGAAGGACTCACCACACGCATCGAGATCATCGTTCACTTTCTCGCGATCTTGGAGCTGTGCAAGCTCGGCCACGTCGCTCTAGGCCAGGGCAGCACGTTCGGCGACGTTCAGATCGAGTGGATTGACTCGACCATGGGTCTCGACATTGGAGGAGTGGACAGCTATGAGGGATGAGCTCTCGCTCGAGCAGAAGCTCGAGGCGATGTTGACCGTGGCCCTGGAGCCGATCTCGGCGGAGGAGCTGGCTGACGTGGTGGAGACGGACGCCGAGACGGTGACCGCGACGCTGCGTCTCCTACGTCGCGAGTTTCAAGATCAGCGTCGCGGATTTCAGGTGGCGGAGTTAGCGAGCGGGTGGGTCATGCAGTCCGCGCCGGAGGTGGCTTCCTGGGTGACGAAGTTTGCTAACCGCGACGTCTCGCACCGTCTGTCGTCGGCGGCCCTGGAGTCGCTCGCGATCATCGCCTATCGTCAACCGGTCTCGCGGGCTCAGATCACCGCGCTGCGCGGAGTCAACGTCGACGGCGTGGTGCGTCTCTTGGAGCAGCGCGGCTACATCGAGGAACTGGGGCGGGCCCCCGGTCCGGGACAGCCCATCCTCTACGGCACGACGGAACTCTTTCTCGATCGCATGGGACTGGCCACACTCGATGACCTGCCGCCGATCGAAGAGTTCATGCCCCCGGTCGAGACCGCCAACGCGCTGGCCGAGGAGATGGCCTCGCGTTTTGATGACTCCGAGGTGTCGTAGTTGGACGAGGGCGAACGGCTGCAGAAGACCCTCGCTCGCGCCGGCTACGGCTCGCGGCGTTCGTGCGAGATCTTGATCGTCCAAGGACGGGTCACGGTCGACGGACGCGTGGCCGAGCTCGGCAACCGCGTGAATCCCGAGGTGCAGATCATCTGCGTCGACGGCAACATGGCGCCCACGTCGCAGAGCAAGGTCTACTTTCTCTTGAACAAGCCCGACGGCGTCGTCACGACGGCGTCCGACCCCCAGGGTCGAACCACGGTGTTGGACCTCGTGGAGTCGCCGGTGAGGATCTTTCCCGTCGGTCGACTGGACATGAACACCGAGGGCCTGTTGATCTTGACCAACGACGGTCGCTTGGCCCACCTGTTGACCCATCCGAGTTCGGGGATCGCGAAGGAGTACCTGGCGCGCGTGGAGGGCGATCCGTCACCTGGAGCGTTGCGCCGACTGAGAGAGGGCGTGGAGTTGGACGACGGGGTGACGGCCGTCGCACAGGTCTCGCGCGTCTCGGAGGGACTCTTGCGCATTGTCATCCACGAGGGGCGAAATCGCCAGGTCCGTCGCATGTGCGCGGCCGTCGGTCATGAAGTCACGCGTCTCGTGCGCACCCGCATCGGTCCACTCCAGGACGCCACGCTCACGCCGGGTTCGTATCGTCAACTGTCACTCAACGAGGTACGTCGACTCATGGAGGCCGTAGGGATGACCGACGAGCTGGCCTCTACGATGCCTTCATGAGTTCGCCCATGGTCCGCGGTCTTCGCGGCGCGTCATCGTGTGTCGCTAACACTGCGCAGGAGATCACCGACGTCACCCAGGAACTACTCCTGGAGATGCTCCAAAGAAACGACGTGAGTCACGATGACGTGGTGAGCGTTCTCTTTACCACCACCCCTGACCTCAACGCCACTTTTCCCGCCACCGCCGCGCGCGGGGTGGGCTTTGGCGACGTGCCTCTCCTTTGTGCCAGTGAGATCGACGTTCCCGGCGCGAAGCCCTTGACCGTGCGCGTCTTGATGCACGCCTACACCGAGCGCGCTCGCGACGAACTGCGCCACGTGTATCTTCGCGGCGCCCAGACCCTTCGCGATGACCTCCCCGAGTAGTCGCCGAGCCCACGTCGTGGGGCTCGGACTCATTGGTTCCTCCGTCGCGCTCGCCCTGGCGGAGTCGGGATGGTCCGTCTCCGGGACGGACCTCGATGACCGCGTCGTCGAGGCGGCGCGTACGGCCGGGGTGATCTCCGACACAGAGCTCGGCGAGGACGTGGATCTCGTGGTCATCGCCACGCCGGCGGGCGTCGTGGCGAGCGTGGCCACTGACGTCCTGGCGCGCGTCACCAAGAGCACCGTGATCGTCACCGACGTGGCCGGCGTCAAGAGCGCCATCGTCGCGGAGGTGTCGGATCCGCGCTTCTTGGCCGGCCACCCCATGGCCGGGTCGGAGCTTCGCGGCCTCGCGGGCGCGCGCGCCGACCTCTTTCGCGAGTGCACCTGGGTCCTCACTCCCACCTCGGCCACCAGACCCGAGACCTATACCGCGCTGCACGGGTTCTTGCGTGAGCTCGGAGCGAACGTGGTGGCGGTGCGAGCCGACGATCACGATCGTCTCGTGGCCGTCGCGAGCCACGTTCCTCACCTCCTGGCGGGAGCACTCATGAACGAAGCGAGTCGCGTGGCGGAACAAGACGCGGTGCTGTTACAGCTCGCGGCCGGAGGATTTCGGGACATGACTCGCGTAGCCGCCGGGGACCCGACGATGTGGCCGGACGTGCTCTTCGAGAACCGAGAGGCCATCTCGCAGTCCCTCGAGGCCTTGGAGGGACGACTCGCCGCGCTGCGCGCCGCGCTCATCGGCGACGACCACGCGACGATCGCCGCCGACTTGGTGAACGCCGCCTCGGCCCGGCGACAACTACCCGGTCGGGCCCTGGACTCGGAGCACTTGGCCTATCTGCGCGTCGCCGTCAGTGACCAACCAGGCGTGCTGGCCGCGGTCACGATGGCCGCGTCGGAGATGCTCGTCAACATCTACGACATCGAGATCGCCCACGGGATCGAAGGATCGAGCGGAACGTTGCTACTGGCCGTGGACGCCCAGCAGGCCGACCTCTTCAGTCGAACTCTGAGCGAGCGCGGCTTCCAGGTGGGCCGCGAGTGAGCGACGTCGAGCGCGTCGAGCCGAGGGCGCACCTTAGAGGATCCCTGCGCGTGCCGGGCGATAAGAGCACGTCGCATCGCGCCCTGATGCTCAGTGCGTTGGCCGACGGCGAGAGCACGATCACGGGACTCTCGCCCGGCCACGACGTCGCGTCGACCAGCGTGATCGTCCAGCAGCTAGGGGCTACTCGCGTGGACCACGACGGTGTCGCTCACCTGAGCGGCCCCACCGACGGGTTGCGGGCGAGCGCGGCGCCCCTGGACTGTGGGAACTCGGGGACCACCATGCGACTCATGACCGGTCTGGTGTCGACGATCGCGGGCACGCACCGCCTGGTCGGCGACGAGTCGCTCTCCCAACGCCCGATGGACCGCGTCGCGGTGCCGCTCGGACTGATGGGCGCGGTCGTGCGAGGGGAGGGAGCCTCGCTGACGGCGCCCCTCGTCGTAGAGACGACGGGTCGACTGACGGGCCTCGACTACCACGTTCCGGTGGCCAGCGCGCAGGTCAAGTCCGCGGTCCTCCTCGCCGGCCTCTGCGCGGATCGCCCGACGACCGTTCGCGAGGACGTGCGGACCCGCGCGACCACCGAGGAGATGCTGCGAGCGGCCGGCGTCACCGTGTCGAGCGAGAACCAGGGTGACGGTCGAGTGGTGACCATCGAGCCGGGGCGCCCGCGACGCCACGACTGGTTCGTGCCGGGAGATCCCTCCCAAGCGGCGTTCTTCGCTGTCCTGGGCGCCGTGCACCGTGACGCGACTCTCGAAGTGCTGAGCGTCGAGGCCTCGAAGGAGCGGGTGGGTTTCGTGGGCGTGCTCGCTCGCATGGGCGCCGCGGTGCGCCTCGTCGAGCACGGGGAGTTTCACGCGCTGGAGTCCAAGAGCTCGACGCTCTTCGCCACCGAGATCCACGCCTACGAGGTCCCCTCGGTCGATGAGGTTCCCGTGCTCACGGTGGCGGCGTGTGCCGCCACCGGCGTCAGCGCCTTTCGCGCCATGGGGGAGTTGCGTCTCAAGGAGTCGGACCGCTTCGCCGGTTCGCTCTCGCTCGCGCAGCGCCTGGGTTGTCGCGCGTGGTCGCAGGGCGACGACTTCTACGTTGAAGGCGTTGGCGCCGCGGAGAAATTTCTTGACTTCACCATCAGCGCCTCGCTCGATCATCGCATGGTGATGGCCAGCGCGGTGGCCGGCGTCGCCGGACAGGGCTGCACCATCGAAGGCGCCCACACGGTGTCGTCGAGTTATCCGAACTTCTTTCGCGACTTAGCGTTACTGGGGTGAGCGACCAGGTCATCGCCATCGACGGTCCCGCCGGATCGGGCAAGTCGAGCGTCGCTCGCGCCCTGGCCGAAGCCCTGGGGTGGTCCTTCCTCGATACCGGCGCGATGTATCGGGCGGTGACCGTCGAGGCCCTCGCGCGCGGCGTCGATCTGACGGACGAAGCCAAGATGGGCGAGCTCGCCCGGGGACTCACTCTCACCACGCTTCCGCGCGTCACGGTGAACGGCCGCGACGTGCAAGACGAGCTGCGTCGAGACGACGTGAACGACGGGGTATCGATCGTGGCCGCCAACCCGCTGGTGCGCGCGCAGATGGTGCGCCGTCAGCGAGAGTTCGCCGCCGCGCAGTCGCTCGGCACGGTGGTCGAGGGACGCGACATCACGACCGTCGTCTTTCCCCGCGCCACCTTGAAGGTGTATCTCACGGCCTCGCTGGAGGAGCGGGTTCGCCGCCGCGGGGCCGAAGGGAAGGACTCGGTAGAGCGTCGCGACGTCGCCGACACCACGCGCGAGGCGTCGCCGTTGCGCCAGGCCGATGACGCGCTCGTGCTAGACACAACGGGACGCAGCGTGGATGAGGCCGTCAGGGAGATCGTGCAATGGCTGAAGCACCAGATCTTGTCCTAAACCCCAACAAGACGCCCCTCTACCGTCTCGCGGCGGCCTTGGTGGGCGGTCTCGCCAAACTGCTCTTTCGCCCGACCGTGGTGGGAGTGGAGAATATTCCCCTGACGGGTCCCGTTCTCATCGCGCCGAGTCATCGCTCGAACGTCGACTTCGCCTTCACGCTGTTTATGTCGCCGCGCAAGGTCTTCTTCATGGCGAAGGACGGGCTGTACAAGTCGTCTCTGTTCGGCGCGATCCTGACACGCCTCGGCGCCTTTCCGGTGCATCGCGACGGAGCGGACCGCGAGTCGATGCGTCTCGCCGAGGAAGTGTTGCGCCGCGGTCAGGCCCTGGTGCTCTTTCCCGAAGGAACACGAAAGAGTGGCGCCACGATTGAAGCGCTGCACGATGGAGCGATGTTCGTCGCCGCGCGCACGGGTGCCATGGTGGTGCCCGTCGGCATCGCCGGCAGCGAGAAGGCTATGCCCGTGGGAAGGAAGTTTCCGCGATTCGCCAGGATCTACATCGTGGTGGGCGCCCCCCTGGCGCCCCCCGCTCGTGAAGGGCGAGTGTCGCGTTCGGCGGTTGCCGAAAAGACGCTGGAGCTTCAGCGCGCCCTGCAACAGGTCTACGACGAGAGCCGCGCCCTCGAGCGCTGATTAGCGCTCGCGCCACCACGTGCCAAAGACCACGCGGGCGTAGCGAAAGCCGAAGAGCCAGTTCTTGCCCTTCTTGGTCGTGCCGGAGGCGCGCGGGTACCACACGGTCGGCACCTCGGTGGCGCGCCATCCGCGCTTCAGGCAGGTGATTAGCAGCTCCGAGGTTTGGTACTGCTCCTGCGTCAATCGATCGATGACGTCGGCCAACATCGTGACGCGCAGGGCGCGATACCCCGTCGACGTGTCGGTGAGGTTGGCGCCGGTCATGCGGTTCATCACGAAGGAGAAGAAACGCACGCCGCTCTTTCGCACCACGTCGGAGGTCTTGTCTTCACCCAGCACGCGACTGGCCACCACGAAGTCGGCCTGGTCGGTGAGAAGAGGCTTCAAGATCTGCGGAATCTCCGAGGGGTCGTTCTGGCCGTCGGCGTCGAGGGTGACGACGTAGGAGACGCCGTTGTCGATGCAGTAGCGGTACGTGACCTGTAGCGCGACGCCGTGGCCGAGGTTGACGGGAAACTCGATGACCTTGACGTCGGGATAGGAGCGAGCGATCTCGGCGGTGCGATCATCTCCACCATCCACCACCACCAAGGTGGTGTATCTCTTGCCGTCGATGTCGGCGGGCATCTTGGCCAGGACGTCGCCGATGTTGCCCTCTTCTTCGTAGGCGCAGATCGAGGCCACGGTCTCTTCGGGGACAAACCCGGGGTAGTCCGCGTTGAAGCGCTCCATCGCTTGAGAGATCGCGAGCCCGCGTAGTCGCGCCAAGCGCCGCTTTTCGAGGTCCACGTTCGACATCACAACTCCTTAGATCGAATGGGCCTGAGCAAAGACGCTATTCACCATCGGTTCGAAGTGCTCCAGTGACTCGGTCTCGTAGGTGGGATCAAAGGCCTTTTGGTCCCAGTGATCGGCGAAGCGCTCGGCCAACTCATACCAGGGCTGTCCACGATGCTGCTCGCGCAAGTTGGGGTCCATGCCCAGGTGTTCGTAGTAGTAGCGGCCCTGGAAGTCTTGATGGAACGAGACCATGCAGTAGACCTCGTGGCGCACGTAGGGCTTCAAGATCTCGGCGGCGATTTTCGGATGATTCGGCACCGAAATCAACTTGCCCACGTCGTGGAGGAGGGAGGCGACGATGACCTCTTCGTCGGCTCCGTCACGCTCGGCCCGCGTCGCGGTCTGCAGCGCGTGCTGCATCTGATCAACGGAAAAGCCGTCCGTGATGGCGCTCAGCCCTTTCACCATGTCGAGGAGTCCGCGCGCCACACGGGGCTGAGCTTCCATGGTCCTTTCGACGATCTCCATCCACTGCTCGCGGGTCGAGACGTCCATGCTGGGAAAGGAACTCACCTTGCAATACTACCCGGCGACCCTTTTTCGGCCTAGCGACTGACGCTGGCCAGCACTTGGGCCGCGGTGTACTCACGGTCCGCTTGGCCGTCGAATTTCGAGGAGTGAGGCGTCTGTAGCACGAGATCGGCGAGGGCGGAGATGGCCTTTAACATTTCGCGCAGCTCGGGCGGAGGGGGGAAGTACTCGTCCTCGACGATGACCGACTTAACGGTCACGCCGTCACTCGGATTGAGGACGCTCAAGACTTCGTTAACGAGCGACTCCGGCGCCGACGCTCCGGCCGTTACCGCAACCACTCCCTCGAGGTCGTCGGGCAACTCCGAGGCCCGATTTACTCGCAGCACGCGAGGGCACCCCGCGGCCTCGGCCACCTTGGTGAGCGCCATGGTGTTGGACGAGTTCTCCGAACCAATCACGATGACCGTGCCGGCTCCCACGGCGACCTCTTGGAGGGCCGCCTGTCGATTCGTGGTGGCGAAACAGAGGTCGCCGCGACTCGGCATCCAGATGTCGGGAAAGACGACCCCGGCGTACTCGCGAAGGTCCTGCCACTCGTCCATGCTCAACGTGGTCTGGCTGAGAAGCGCGACCGGCCCCTCGTGACCGGCCAGAGCGTCAATGTCGGAGCGCTCTTGAATGAGGTGCACCGCTTCGGGGGCCACGGCCATGGTGCCGATGGCCTCTTCGTGACCCTCGTGACCGACGTAGAGCACCGTGTAGCCCTTTTTGGCACGAACCTTGAGTTCGTGATGGACCTTGGTGACGAGAGGACAGACGGCATCGACCACGGTGCCGCCGGTGGCGCGGGCCGCCTCGATGACCTCGGGGGGAGATCCGTGGGCACTCAGCATGACGGGCGCGCCCGGCGGGACGGTCGTGACGTCGTTGATGAAGACGACGCCCAGGGACTTGAAGTACTCGACCACGAACTGGTTGTGAACGATCTCGTGGTAGCAGTAGACCGGCGGCTCGAAGACCCGCGTCATCCAGTCGAGTGCCTTAATAGCCTTTTCGACGCCGGCGCAAAACCCCCGGGGTGCTGCGAGGACGACTCGCTCAACTCTCACGCACTCAGCCTAGTAAGTGAAGAGTTTCCGCAGTCTCTAGGCTGTGGAGGTGTCCGGAGCCCGTATTTCTTCCATTTCGCCGGACTCTCCGGCCTCGGGCGTCGACCTCATGGTGGGCGACGAGTTGGTCAGCATCAACGGCAAAGAGCCGACCGACATCATCGAGTACCAGCAGCTCATCGACGGCTCTCTCGTCTCCTTGGTCGTTCGCCGCGAGGGCGAAGCGCTGTCGCGCAAGGTGACGGTCTCTAAGAGCGAGGGCCAACCTCTCGGACTCGGCATCGACTCCGCGGTGTTTGATCGGATTCGTACCTGTGACAACCACTGCACCTTCTGTTTCATCTATCAACTCCCCAAGGGCATGCGCCGCTCGCTCTACGTGAAGGACGACGACTTTCGCCTGTCGTTTCTCTACGGCAACTACACCACGCTGACCCGATTCACTGAGTTCGACCTCGAACGAGTTCTCGACGAGGGGCTCTCGCCGCTGTACGTCTCGATTCACACGACGAATCCGGAGCTGCGCGCGTCGATGCTGCGCAATCCTCGCGGCGCGACGAGTCTGCGCTGGCTGCGAGAACTCCTGCGAGCCGGGATTGAAGTGCACGGACAGGTCGTCGTCTGTCCCGGGGTCAACGACGGCCACGAGCTCGAACGGACGCTCTACGACGTGCTCTCGCTCTACCCCGAACTCGCCTCGGTGGCGCTGGTGCCCGTGGGCGTCAGTGATCTCTCACGAGAGGAGTCGATGCGCCCTCACGAGCCCCACGAAGCCCGCGTGGTCGTTGCGCTCGCCGAACGGTTCCAACGTCTCACTCGTGAGCTTCTCGGGCGTGCCAAAGTCTTCGCCAGCGATGAGTTCTATCTGGTGGGCGGTCTTCAACCCCCGGGAACCGAGAGCTTCGAGAGTCTGGACGAGGCGGAGAACGGCGTGGGGCTGGTAGCCGCCTTCGTGGAGAGTTTCGCCGAGCGCAGCCCCATGGCCAAACTCGGCTCGGGATTCTTTCAGTCCGTCGACGGCGCACCGGCCATCGGTTACCGGGCTCCTCGGACGCAGGGCGTTCCGCATCTCACGGGAGAGAACGTCACGGTTCTGACCGGCGAGTACGCGGCGCCCATCCTTCGCAGCCTCTTCGACGAGCACGGATTCGCCGAGGTCGAGGTGAGGGCCGTAAAGAACCGCTACTTCGGAGGGAACATCAAGGTGGCCGGACTGATAACGGGCCAAGACCTCCAGGCGGCGTTGAGTCAGATCGACGAGTCTCGCGTGTGCCTCGTTCCCGACGTCTGCCTCTCGGAAGGACGCTTCTTGGACGGCCTGTCACTCGAGGACCTATCGCGACCCGTGATGAGCGTGCCGACCACGGGGCGCGATCTTCGCGAGACCCTGGAAAGCGTCCTTCTCGTCAGCGCGGGTCGATCGTGAAGAAACCCCAGGTCGTCATCGTGGGTCGTCCCAACGTGGGCAAGAGCTCACTCGTGAATCGTTTGGCCGGTAAACGTATCGCCGTCGTCGAGGAGCAGCGTGGCGTGACCCGCGACCGAAAAGCCGTGGAGGTCGAGTGGCGTGGCGTGGCCTTCGACGTGGTGGACACCGGGGGGTGGCTCGAGTCGGGGGACAGCCTCGAGGACAAGGTCTCCCAGCAGGCGGAGGCTGCTCTCGCCTCCGCCGACGTGGTGCTGTTGGTCGTGGACGGTGCCACCGGACCGGTGGACGAGGACTCCAAGGCCGCGCGCTGGGTTCGCAAAAGTGGTCGCCCCGTCACCCTGGTGGTGAACAAAGTCGATGACCAACATCACGAAGCCGCGAGTTGGGAGTTTCTCTCTCTCGGGGTGGGCGATCCCTTTATGGTTAGCGCCCAGCACGGTCGCGGCGCGGGAGACCTGCTCGACCACATCGTCGATCGACTGGAAGAGGCGACGCCGTCTCCTGAGGTGGATGAGAACGACGACGGCGCGTTGCGCGTGGCCATCGTGGGTCGGCCCAACGTGGGTAAGTCCACGTTGTTCAACCAGCTCATCGGCGAGGAGCGCTCGGTCGTCCACGACATGCCCGGCACGACGCGCGACGCGATCGACACCGTGGTCGACACCAGCGCGGGCCTGATCCGCTTTATCGACACGGCGGGCATGCGAAAGCGCGCCCGCACCGAGGCCGGCCTGGAAACCTACTCGGTGTTGCGCAGTCTCGACGCGCTCGATCGCGCCGACATCGCCATTCTCGTCATCGACGCCACCGAAGGCGCCACCGGGCAGGATCAGCGGCTGGCCGAGCGCATCTCAGCCTCAGGCTGTCCCGCGATCGTCGTTCTCAATAAGTGGGAGTTGGTGCCCGTTGACATGCGCGACGCGGTCTTGGCGACGGTCGGCGACAAGCTGGCGTTCTTAGGCGACGCCCCGGTGATCAAGACGACCGCCCTCTCGGGCAAAGGCGTCCACCGGCTTCTTCCCGCCCTCTCGAACGCGGCGATCGACTACGCCAAGCGGGTGCCGACCGGCGCGCTCAACCGGGCCATTCGCGACCTGCAGATCAAGCAGCCCGCGCCCACGGGCAAGATCCGTTACGCGGTCCAGGGCGCCACCGAGCCTCCCACCTTCACCCTCTTCATCGCCGGCCGCCTGCCTCCGACGTATCTGCGCTACGTCGAAAGGAGCCTCCGCGAACGATTTGAGTTGGGGGCCTCGCCGATTCGGGTTCGCGTTCGAGTCGAGTAGTGGCCAACTGGTGCGAGAACTGTGATCGCCCCGAAGAGGGTGATGTCTGCGAAGTCTGCGGCCACGAGATCGCGGCGCCCTCCATTCACCAGGGGGTCCCGTGGCGCTGGCGGTTCTTCATCGTGGCGTCGATCATCTATCTCGGTTGGCGGATCTATCAGTTAATTTCTTGGATAGTCCACTAGGAGGTTCGACGTGCCCATCTACGCGCTAGGCGATCGTGTGCCCCAGATTCACGAGGACGCCTACGTTCACCCCGACGCCGTCGTTATCGGCGACGTGCGCATCGGCGCGGACTCTTCGATCTGGCCGACGGCCGTGCTTCGTGGCGACTACGGCACCATCATCATCGGAGAGCGCACGTCGATCCAAGACGGCACCGTGGTCCACGCGGTGGACGAGTATCCCACCGTCATCGGCGATGACTGCGTGATCGGGCACCTCGCTCACTTAGAGGGTTGTGTGATCCACGACCGAGCACTGGTCGGCAGCGGGTCCATTGTGTTGCACCAAGCGGTGGTGCAGAGCGGGGCGACCGTGGGGGCGGGAGCCGTGGTTCGAAACAAGATGGAAGTACCGATGAACGCCATGGCGCTCGGCGTACCGGCCTCGATCAAACTGGACTCCTGTGACGAGGCCGTGGCCCTCGCGTCCGCGGCTCTCTACGCGGCGAACGCGCGACGCTATCGCGAAGAGTTGCGCAGACTCTAGCTATTAGAGACCGCGATGAGACGCTCGAGGGCGAGCGCGGCGCGGCCCTCGGTCACGCTGGTGCGGGCCTGGTCGAAACCGTCGCGTAGTGACGTGGCCCGTCCGGCCACCATGAGCGCCAGCGCTGCGTTCGCGCACACCACGTCGAAGACGGCTCCGGGTTCGCCGGCCAGAAAGGAGTGGACCACACGCACGTTCTGTGCGGTATCGCCTCCGCGGATGCTGGCCGCCTCGTGGCGCACTCCCAACTCCTCGCTCGCGTCTACCCGCTCGACGCGGTGCTCCTCGGGGGTCACCACGTGAAGGGTGGACGGCGAGCCGAGCGAGAGTTCGTCCAGTCCGTCGTCGGAGTTCACCAAGATGGCGTAGTGAACACCGCGCGCGGCCAGAACACCCGCCATAGTCGCCAGCAGAGGTAACTGCGCGACGCCGACGAGCGTTCGCTGGACGAGTGCGGGATTGGCCAGCGGTCCGAGGATATTGAACACGGTGCGAAAACCCAGTTGACGTCGAATGGGGCCGAGATACCCGAGGGCGTGGTGATAGACCGGTGCGTACAGAAAGCCGATTCCCGCCTCAACGAGGCAGGCACGTACGACCTCTTCGCCCACGTCCAGGCGTACACCGAGCGCTTCTAACACGTCCGCGGATCCGACCGAGGACGACGCGGCCCGGTTGCCGTGCTTGGCGACCGGCACGCCGCATCCCGCGACGGCCAAGGCGGCCATGGTGGAGACGTTGACGCTGTGCAGCTGGTCGCCGCCGGTGCCCACCACGTCGATGGCCTCGGGACCGACGGAAAACGTCGTCGCGGTAGCGATCATGGCGTCAATGAATCCGGTCATCTCGTCGAGTGTTTCGCCCTTGGCCGTGATCGCCGTGAGGAAGCTCGCGATGAGGACAGCGTCCACTCGACCCTCGAGGATCTCTATCAGCGCGGCGCGCGCTTCGTCGCGTTCGAGCGACGTTCCACGCACGAGGGGGTTGAGAACGTCGAGCGCGAAAGAACTCACGGTGACGTCACCCAAGTGGCTTCCGACATAGCGACACGATAGCCCTGGGCGTCGAGCCGAGCGTCACAACTACGATTTCTAGATGGCCACCACGTACCTTGACACCATTCTCGCGAGTCATCGCCAACGTGCCGCGTTGGACGAGCGCGACTGGCGCGCTCGTCTCGAAGGGGTTCGCTATCTCGGCACGTCCTTCGTCCTCGTCCTGCGCCAAGGCTCTTCCCCTTTCGTCAAGGTCATCGCGGAGATCAAACGCCGCTCGCCCTCGAAGGGCCTACTCGCACCCGCCCTCGACGCGGTGGAGATGGCGCGCATCTACCGAGACGCGGGCGCGAGTGCCCTCTCGGTGCTCACCGACCGGGAGTTCTTTGAAGGATCTCTCGAGGAGCTCTCGCGAGTGCACAAGGCGGTTGAGCTGCCGCTTCTTCGCAAGGATTTCACGGTCAGTGAGAACGACATTCTCGACGCGGTGGACGCGGGGGCGGGCGCCGCACTCTTGATCGTCGCCGCCCTCAGCGACGAGGAGCTGGTGTCGTTCATGGAGCTCTCGGAACAGTGCGGCATTGACGCGTTGGTCGAAGTGCACGACACCAACGAGGCGAAGCGGGCGGTCGACTGTGGGGCCCGACTGGTCGGGATCAACCAGCGAAACCTCCAGACCTTCGACGTCGACCCCGAGCACGCGGTGAAGGTTCTTGAGGTGCTTCCGCGCGACTGCATCACGGTGTGCGAATCGGGTCTAACGAGTGTGGCCGACGTGGAACGCGCGGCGCAGGCGGGCTTCGACGCCGTGTTGGTGGGCGAGGCGTTTGTCACCGCACCCGATCCCAGCGCCACGGTCAAGGCCTTCACCTTGGTGCCCAGTAGTCAACGTGCCTAAGTCGATCGCTCAGGGTTTTGTCAAGATCTGCGGCGTGACGTCGCTTGACGACGCCAAGTTCATCGTGAGCGCCGGGGCGAGCGCCCTGGGGCTCATCTTGGCGGCGTCCCCACGCCAGCTCACCTTGGATGAGGCACGCGTCATCGCTGACGCTACCAAGGGCGACCTTCTTCGATGTGCGGTCTTTCGCCACAACGACGATGACTTCATCGTGGAGCACGTCGACGCTCTCGGGGCGGACGTCGTCCAAGTTCATGGGGCGCTGAGTAGCTCGCTTCTGCGTGCGCTTCGCGAGCGACCCGTTCTGATCATGAAGGCTTTGAGTGTCGATGAGCCCGAGTTCCTCACCTTTGACGAGTCCTCTGTCGACGCGGTGCTCATCGACGGCCCGCGGCCCGGATCGGGCCAGACTTATTCCCCCGACCATCTGAAGCGTCGCGCGTTCTCGGTCCCGGTCGTCGCCGCCGGGGGACTGACCCCGCGCAACGTGGCGAACCTCATCGACACGTCGCAGGTGACGGGCGTTGACACGTCGAGTGGCGTCGAGAGTAAGCCGGGCACGAAGGATCACGACCTGGTCGAGCGATTCATCGCTAACGCGCGTGCCGCGTTCGCGGGCAGAAAGGACTGAAGTGGACGCGATCACGGCCATGGGCGAACCCGACGGACGCGGACGTTTCGGTGGGTTCGGCGGACGCTTTGTTCCCGAAGCTCTGATGCCCGCGTGTGTCGAGCTGGAAGAGGCCTTTCGCGACGCCTGGGCCGACGAGGAGTTCGTCGCGCTGTATCACCAAACGCTTCGCGAGTTCGCCGGGCGCCCCACGCCCGTGACGCCGCTGCCGCGGCTCTCCGAAAGGCTGGGACTACGCATCTTCGCCAAGCGAGAAGATTTAGCCCACACCGGCTCGCACAAGATCAACAACGTGATGGGCCAGACGCTGTTGACCCAGCGGATGGGCAAGACGCGCGTGATCGCCGAGACCGGGGCGGGTCAGCACGGCGTGGCCACCGCGACGGCGGCCGCGCGACTGGGTCTGGGCTGCACGGTGTTCATGGGGGAGGTGGACACGAAGCGTCAGGAACTCAACGTGTTTCGAATGGAGTTACTCGGCGCCACCGTCATACCGGTGACGTCGGGGTCCAAGACTTTAAAGGACGCGGTCAATGAAGCAATGCGTGAGTGGGTGACCTGTGTCGCCGATACGCACTACTGCCTCGGCTCGGTCATGGGACCTCATCCCTTTCCGTGGATGGTGCGTGAGTTTCAGCGCGTGATCGGCACCGAGGCGGCGTGGCAGTTGAAAGAACTGGGCGTCGAGGTGCCCGACGCGGTGGTGGCCTGCGTCGGGGGCGGCTCGAACGCGGCGGGCGTCTTCGCGGGCTTTGCCGATACCTCGGCCCGGCTCTACGGAGTCGAAGCGGCCGGGGGAGCGGCTGTCAGAAGCGGATCGCCGGGGGTTCTGCACGGAATGCGTTCGTTGATCCTTCAAGACGAGTTCGGCCAGATCGAAGAGGCGCACTCCATCTCGGCCGGTCTGGACTACCCCGGCATCGGACCAGAACACGCCCACCTGGCCGACACCGGCCGGGCCGAGTACGTGGCTGTTGGCGACGACGAGGTTATTAGCGCCATGCGTCTTCTCAGCGAGAGCGAGGGAATCATTCCGGCGTTGGAGACCGCTCACGCGCTGGCGTGGATGGCGCGCGAGGCGGGCGGCCTGTTGGCGAGCGGATCCACGGTGCTGGTGAACCTCTCGGGGCGCGGGGATAAAGACGTGGCTCAGGTGCGAGCGATGCTGATGGACGAGTCGTGAAGA
Organism: uncultured Acidimicrobiaceae bacterium; assembly: GCA_963849705.1. GTDB lineage: Bacteria > Actinomycetota > Acidimicrobiia > Acidimicrobiales > RAAP-2 > RAAP-2. The sequence goes on from CAWKII010000004.1 coordinate 242,370, forward strand.
CGTTAGAGGTCACCCTGCGATCGATCCGCGAGAGTGGTCGCAAGGCGCTCGTGCCGTACCTCGTCGCCGGTGCGACACCGGACTGGACGCAGCACGTCGAAGCGGCGGTGCTCGGCGGAGCCGACGCCATCGAGATCGGTATTCCTTTTTCCGACCCCATGATGGACGGTGTCGTGATTCAAGAGGCCGGACTTCGCGCCCTGGAACGAGGAACGACGTTTGAGTCGATCTGTCAAGAGCTCGCCTCGCTCGAGAGCGAGATACCGCTCGTGGCCATGACGTACTACAACATTTTTTTGCACTACGGGCTTCGTCGAACGGCCGATCGGCTTCACGACGTGGGAGTGAGCGGCGCGATCGTCCCGGACCTCTCTTTAGAGGAGTCCGACGAGTGGCGTGCGGCGTGCGATGATAGCGACATCGCGACGATTTTTCTGGTCGCCCCCTCGACGCCGCCGTCGCGCATGCGCCAGGTCGCGGCGCTATCGCAAGGGTTCATCTACGCCTCGGCCCGCATGGCGGTGACCGGTGCCGCCACTGATCAGGGGGAAGGCGAGCGCGTGGTGGGCGAGTTGCGCCAGGTGAGCGATCTGCCGGCCTACGTCGGGATCGGCGTGAGCACGCCCGCTCAGGCCCGAGAGACGGCGGTCTTCAGCGACGGGGTCATCGTGGGATCGGCGCTGGTAAAGATCATCCTGGAGGGGGCGTCGCCGGGCGACGTGGAGACTTTTCTTCGTACGTTTCGAAACGCGCTCGACTAGCGAGCTTTCCTGAGAAATTGCGCTCTCTTTCACAGGGAGCGAATCGTGGTTCATTGCCGACGTTACTAGCAAGTAAGTCACAAGCTTTTGTGAAACGCGTCACGTGAATGCTCCGTTAAAGCAAGCATTACACGTTTCGTTGGTGTTAAATCATCTACGGACCACCATCGCGGTGGTTCCAAGTGATCCTTAATTGGGGGGAATTACATGGCCGATGAGAAAGTAGCGGACCCGGGTCCTTTAGGACTAGCGGCGTTCGCCATGACCACGTTCTGCCTCAGTAGCGCGAACGCCAATATTTGGAAGGGTGCGGGTGTCTTGCCGGCGCTCGCTCTGGCGTTCTTCTACGGAGGTAGTACGCAGCTGCTCGCAGGTATGTGGGAATTCGTACGTAAGAACACGTTCGCGGCGTTGGCCTTCTCGTCATACGGCGCGTTCTGGCTAGCCTTCTACGCGATCGAGAAGTTTGGCATTCCCGGTGGCGGAGCCGACTCGGTGGGAATCTTCCTACTGAGCTGGACGATCTTCACCCTGTACATGACGGTCGCCGCGACGAAGGTGAACAGCGCGGTGCTGACGGTCTTCGTGTTGCTGTCGATCACCTTCATTTTCCTGACCATTGGTGCTTGGGGATCGGGCCACACGACCATGACGCACATCGGTGGTTGGACCGGTATCGCCACGGCTGCTGCTGCTTGGTACGCCTCGGCGGCGGGAGTCATCAACTCCACGCACGGCAAAGTTGTGCTTCCGGTAGGTCCGCGAGGCTAACGTAGGGGTCACTGGTGGCTCGCCACCGGACCCAACCGCCAACAGCGCCCGTGCCGAAAGGTTCGGGCGCTGTTGGCATCTACGGGAGTAACCGAACTACTCTCATCGTGAGTCGGCGTGTGCAGTCCGCCGAGTGTCTTTAATAGCAGTGACGACAACATCTAGAGCGGGGGAAGTAATGAGTGAAGCAAGACTTGAAGCGTGGTTGGACGAGACGCGGAGTTTTCCGCCGACCAAAGAGTTCGCTGAGCAGGCGAACGCTCAACCTTCGATCTACGCTGAGGCGGACGCCGACCCGGTCGCCTACTGGCGTCAGCAGGCCGAACGACTGACGTGGACGAAGAGTCCCACCAAGACCCTCGAGTGGGACCTGCCCTTCGCCAAGTGGTTTAGCGACGGCACGCTGAACGCCTCATACAACTGTGTTGACCGACACGTCGAGGCCGGTAAAGGCGACAAGGTGGCCTACCACTGGGTCGCGGACGCCGAAGGCGAGTCGCGTACGATCACCTACGGCGAACTGCAAAAGATGGTGGCCAAGGCGGCGAACGCGCTCACCGAGTTGGGCGTCAAGCAGGGTGACCGCGTAGCGGTGTACATGCCAATGATTCCCGAAGCCGTCGTCACCATGTTGGCGGTCGTGCGCCTCGGGGCGGTGCACTCGGTGATCTTCGCGGGATTTTCCGCCGACTCGCTCTCCAGTCGTATTCTCGACTCGGACTGTCAGATCGTGGTGACGGCCGACGGCGCGTTTCGCCGGGGGGCGGCGGCGCCGCTGAAGCCCGCGGTCGACGAGGCCTTGAAGAGTTGCCCGAACGTGCGCTCGGTACTCGTGGTTCGTCGCACCGGGGGCGACGTGGAGTGGACCGAAGGACGCGATCACTGGTGGCACGAACTCGTCGACCCCCAGAGCGACACGCACGCGCCGGAGTCCTTCGACTCCGAGAACACGATGATCATCATGTACACCTCGGGAACGACCGCGAAGCCCAAGGGCATCTTCCACACCACCGGGGGATACCTGACCCAGGCGGCCACCACCTACTACAACATCTTCGACGTGAAGCCCGACACGGACGTCTGTTGGACGGCGGCCGACATTGGGTGGATCACCGGACACAGTTACATCGTCTACGGTCCGCTGATCAACGGGGTGACCTCGGTCATGTACGAAGGCCTGCCTGACTCCGGAGGACGTGATCGATGGTGGAAGATCATCGAGGAGAACAAAGTCTCGATCCTCTACACGGCGCCGACCACCATTCGCACCTTGATGAAGTGGGGCCACGAACATCCGAGCGGTCACGACCTGTCGAGCTTGCGCCTGCTCGGTACGGTGGGCGAGCCCATCAATCCCGAGGCTTGGATGTGGTACCGCGAGTTCGTTGGCGGCAACCGCTGCCCGATCGTGGACACGTGGTGGCAGACCGAGACCGGCGCCATCATGATCTCCCCGCTTCCGGGTATTACCGCCACCAAGCCCGGTGCGGCCATGAAGGCGCTGCCCGGCATCTCGGTCGACGTCGTCGACAACGAGGGCAACTCCGTGGGCAACGGCGAAGGGGGCTATCTGGTCATTTCCAAGCCGTGGCCCGCGATGACGAGAGGCATCTACGGCGACCCCGAGCGATTCAAAGAGACGTACTGGGCTCGTTTTCCCGGCGTCTACTTTGCGGGCGACGGAGCGAAGAAGGACGAGGACGGTGACCTCTGGTTGCTTGGACGCATCGACGACGTGATGAACATCTCGGGACACCGACTCTCCACGACCGAAGTGGAGCACGCCCTGGTGGGCTTTCCCGCGGTGGCCGAGGCCGCCGTGGTCGGCGCGACAGACGCGACCACGGGCCAGGCGATCGTCGCTTTCGTGACGCTGAAGCTGTCGGCCGATGACGCGCAGAAGGACCAGGCCGCGACCATCTCGGCTCTTCGCGATCACGTGGCCAAGGTCATCAGTCCCATCGCCAAGCCCCGCCAGATCATTTTGACTCCGGAGTTGCCCAAGACCCGCTCGGGCAAGATCATGCGTCGACTACTGCGCGACGTAGCCGAGAACCGTCCCCTCGGTGACGTGACGACGCTGATGGACCCGACGGTCGTCAACTCCATCGCGGTCTTGATGGCCGAGGGTGACGGCACCGAAGAGTAAAGCCATGTTCGACTCTCGGGAGGAGCCTACGAGTCGAAGCCCAAGTTAAAGAGCGCGAGGAGCCGTAGCCAGAGGTTTCGTCGGCCTTCGCGGTCGTCGGCGCGCTGCAACGACCACTGCGTCACGCGGATGAAGATCCAGCGAAACGGCTCGGGCGGAAAGGGCACGGGCTTCTTTCGAACCATGGTGAGCCGCGTGCGCTCGGTGTCGTGGCCGTCTAAGAGGTCGAGCATGACCGACGCGCCAAATCGAGTCGAGGCTACGCCCAGCCCGGTGTAGCCCATGACGTAGGCGGCCTTGCCACGATGGGCGGTGCCCCAGAAGGGGGAGAAGCGGGTGCACGTGTCGATCGCTCCGCCCCAGGCGTGTGTGAACTTAAGGCCAGCGAGTTGAGGAAAGGTCTTGAGGAAGTGACTGGCGAGCTTGGCGTAGGTGTCGGCGTTGAACTCGAAATTACGCTGGCCCCTTCCGCGAAAGTTGTAGATGGTGTCGTACCCACCCCAGAGAATGGAGTTGTCCTTGGTCAGTCGGTAGTAGTGGAACTGGTTACCCGAGTCCGCGACCCCTTCGCGCCCCTTCCACCCGATGCTCTCCAACTGTTGATCGCTCAGTGGCTCGGTCACCAGGGCGAAGTCGTACACGGCCACGACGTACTTGCGGGCCTGACGGATGAGAGAGGGAAAGACGTTGGTGGCGAGCGCCACTTTGGCGGCCGTGACAGCGCCGTAGGGGGCGTGGACGCGAATGCCGCCTTCGACGTCTTCGAGCCAATCGACTTTGGAGTTTTCGAAGATCGTGACGCCGAGCGAGAGGCAGGCTCGCTCGAGTCCCCAGACCAGTCGCGCCGGGTCGACCAGGGCGTTGCCGTCGTGGTCGAATAACGCGCCTTCGTACAAGGGGGAGTGAATGCGAGCCCGCACTTGCTCTCGGTCCAGGACTTCGACGTGATCACCCATCTCGTTGCGCAGTCGGGCCTCTTCGATCATGCCGGTGAACTGCCACGGGGCGACCGCTACGCGCAGCTCGCCGGTGCGCTCCCAGTCACACTCAATGCCGTAGCGCTCGACGGTGGCTTCGATCTCATTGAGGTTTTCGCGAGCGAGACGTTCGATGACGGGCATCTCGGAGGCGAATCGATTCATGCCATTGCTAAAGCCGTGTGTGAGTGAGGCGCTGCAGAAGCCTCCGTTGCGTCCCGACGCTCCGGCGCCCGTCTCGTACTGTTCGACGACGATCACTTCACGCTGGGGGTCGCGCTCCTTGGCTAAGAGAGCCGTCCACAGTCCCGTGTAGCCCGCCCCCACGACGCAGAGATCGGCGCCGAGATCACCGATGAGGGCGGGATGGGACTCGGGCTCTAGGGGATCGGAGTCCAACCACCACAGTTCTGGCTGAACTTCGGCGAGGTGGCGTAAGACGAAGGGGTCCTTCTTCTCCATACTGTGTCCAACCTGCGGCTGGAATCACCCTCTCTCGGTGTGGCGTGTTTCGCGGGTTCTAACCGCGCGAACGCCGGCTCTCACCCCGGCCTTTGACCGGCAATTCTACCGGCACGGCGTTCAAGCGACGTGCCCGCCGCGTCGAATCTTGGCTCTGCGTCCCGTTACACGCGCCCGCCGAGGAACGAGGGGATCGGAGCGATGCCGTAAAATGCTCAAACCCCCGAGCGCGCGCTCTCTATCGAAAGTTCCCTCACGCGATGCGTATTGCCAACTTGGCCGGAAGGGCCACCATCGTTACCGAGGCCGGTCTTATCGACCTGGCCACCAGTTCCCAGGGCGCCTTCTCAAGTTCCGTCGACAAGTGCGTCTACCAACTCGACAAGATTCGCACGTGGTTCGCCCACGCCGCGCCCGCGCCCACCGACCACATGACACCCGACGAGCTCTTGGGGGACGCGAGGTTGGGTCCGGTCGTGGTGAGTCCTCAGCAGATCTTCGCCGTGGGTCTGAACTATCGTCACCACGCCGACGAGATGGGTCTCGTCATGCCGGGTGAACCGATGATCTTCACCAAGTTCGCGTCCTCGTTGTGTGGACCTAATGAGGAGGTGCCCCTTCCCAGTTCCACGACCGACTTCGAAGCGGAGCTGGTGGTAGTTATCGGCAGCAAGGCCCGCGGCGTCTCGGTCGATGAGGCGCCAGGAGTCGTGGCTGGCTACTGCGTCGGTCAAGACTTCTCGGAGCGGACCTTGCAGATGCGAGGAGCCCTTCCTCAGTTCTCTCTTGGCAAGTCGTATCGAAACTTTGCGCCGGTAGGGCCGTGGCTCACCACCTCCGACGAGGTGGACGACCCTAACGATTTGGCCATTCGCTGCAGCGTGAACGGAACGCAGTATCAGGACTCCAACACCAGTGACATGGTGTTCAGCGTGGCCGAAGTGGTCAGTTATCTGAGCGGCGTCGTGGAGCTTCGTCCGGGAGACCTCATCTTCACGGGCACTCCTCACGGGGTGGGGCAGGGCCAACGGCCGCCGGTGTTTCTTCAACCGGGCGACTCGATCGTGACGTCAATTGAACGACTCGGACGACTCGAGAATCACGCGGTTTAACGACTTGGATCAACTCCGATTCTCCACCACGCTGAACACGGTCTAGCGGGTGTCGGGGCTGACGTTGATCCACGATTTCTGGACACCTGCTCGGTAGCCTGAGTGAAGTGCAGTTATGGACAGAGGCCACCTACGTAGGTTTCGATCTAGAGACCACGGGCATTAGTTCTTTCTTGGACTCGCCGGTCTCCTACGGGTTTGTGGAGCATCGACATGACGAGCGAGGTCTTCACGTGTCGAGGGAGGGCGGCCTCGTCAATCCCGGAGTGGCGATTCCCCCGGAAGCGTCTGCCATTCACGGGGTTACCGACCTCATGGTGGCGGACGCGCCAGAACTGGGAGTCGTGGTGGAGCACCTGGCTCACACGCTGATGACTCTTTGGGGAGACGGCGGCGTCATCGTGGGAATGAATGTGAGTTACGACCTCACCATGGTCGACTCGCTCTGTCGCCGATTGGGCCGTCCTTCACTAGAGGAACGCGGACCGGTGGGGCCCGTCATGGACATCTTGATTCTCGATCGCCACTTCGACAAGTGGCGCAAGGGACCTAGGCGACTCAGTGATCTCTGTGGTCAGTACGGGGTCATTTTGGACGACGCCCACAGTGCCTCGGCGGACGCCGAAGCCAGTCTCGAAATATTCGAGGTGATGTTGGCAAAGTTCCCCGAGATTGGGCTCATCCCCTCGCCCCGGGTCAACGCCGTCATGCGAACCTGGTACCGAGAGTGGCTCAGGAGCTTTTCTGAGTACCTCGTGAAGAAGGGCGACGCACCGGTCGAGATGGGTCGTTTCGCCTGGCCCATTCACGACAATCCGTGAGGGCCGTCTCCGTGGTCGGGCTGGGGAGATTTGAACTCCCGATCTCTCGGCCCCCAGCCGAGCGCTCTAGACCAAACTAAGCCACAGCCCGTGAAGGATAAATCCTAGCCGTACGCCGATACGGAACTAACTGCTCGGGTCCTCGCCGACGACTCAACCCCCGGCGGCGGCCGTCACAATTTCCACGCGGCTGTGATCGGGAACCAGGGTGCTCGTCCACGCGGAGCGGGGGACGATTTCGCCGTCGAGGGCCACCGCCACACCTCGTGCGTCGATGCCCCGACGCGCCAACAGAGCGTCCACGCTCTCGTCGTGAAAGGCATCGTCGACGCCGTTCACGCGTATCACGCCACACTCTCCGCGAAGGAGAGCGCTTCGTTGGCGGCCAGGGGCGCCAGGGTCACGCCGTGTCGGTAGTGGCCGCAGAGCCACGCCCATCGTCCTTCGATCACTTCACAGAAGGGCGTCAGCGTCCTGCTCGCCGGACGGAGACCTTGACGGGTTTCGACGAGGGCCGCGCTCTCCAGTGAGGGAACGAGGTCGAGTGCGTCGCGAAGCAGTCGCTGCAACTCACCCACCTCCACAGCGAGCTCGCGCTGTTCGTCCGAGGACGCACCGAGAACGCTGTAGCCGCCCGGTCGACTCACCAGGTACAGAGGTCGTCCCCGGACAAACGCTCTGAGGGTGGGCTGTTCTGATCGATCGACGCCCTGTACGCGCACCGTCATCCCGCGCACCGGTCGAACCACGTGGCCGGCACGCTGAGCCACCCCGCCCGGCAGCGCTCGCGCGCCCGTAGCGAGTACTCCGATATCGCCGCGCTCGCGTCGTTCCGTCGTCGTCACCTCGACGTGCGACTCCTCGACGCCGGCGAGCACCACCTCTTCTCGCACGACGCTGACCCCCAGGGCCGCGTGAGCCGACGTTAGGAGCGCCATGGCTTCATCGGGGTCGAGCCACGCGTCACCGTGGAGATACAGCCCCTCCGAGACTCGTGCGGAGACCCCTTGGAAGAAGTCGGGGTGACTCGCTCGAGTGACGCGCAGCGGACGCACCCCGTACGTCGCGGCCACCGTTTCAAACTGGGCCACTAGGCGGCGATCGCTCGCGTCAAAGCCCACCAGCAGCGTGCCGTGCTCGACGATGGTGAGGGTCTCGTTGATCACGTCCTCCAAAGACCGGGCGAGGTCACGCCACGCGCTGAGAGCGCCGCGTTGGAGGCGGTAGTTCTCCTCTTCTCCGGGGGCGATCTCCGCCGAGGGTGCGATCATGCCGGCGGCGGCGTACGACGCACCCGAGCCGGGTTCGGGGTCAAAGAGCGTGACGCGCCAGCCCGCTCGAGCCAGACGAAAGGCACTCGTGGCACCGATAATTCCCCCGCCTACGACGAGTGCGTCACCGGGGGTTGAAGTCACGGATTAAGCGTAGGGCGACAGACGGGAACGAAGGTTAGATATAATTCTTTTGGGTCAGCGTCGCCCCGAAAGCCACGCACATGACCAAGAACCTTTACGACCCCGCCTACGAACACGACGCCTGCGGCGTCGGCATGGTGGCGGACCTCACCGGGAACCCCACTAACGCGACGGTGTGCGACGCGTTGACGATTCTGGAGAACTTAGAACACCGTGGTGCGACGGGTTCCGACGTTGACTCCGGCGACGGCGCGGGGATCTTGATCCAGCTGCCCGACTCGTTCCTCCGCTCGGTCTTCGGCGAGAGCTTGCCCGAGCGCGGTCAGTACGGGATTGCCCACTGGATGATTCCACGGTCCATGGATCTCGACACGGTGCGTCAGCAGACCGGTGAAATCTTCTCGCGCGTCGGTCTCGCCACGCGGGCCTGGCGAGACGTGCCCGTGGACTCCTCGATCCTCGGAGCCACCTCGCGTGCGTCGGAGCCCCGTTTTGTTCAGCAGCTCCTCGTTCGAGCGAAGGGCCGAGAAGAAATCGACTTGGAGCGGGCCCTCTTCTGTGCGAGAAAAGTGATCGAGCACCGGATGAACATCTACGCCGCCTCCTGCTCGTCCAAGGTCCTGATCTATAAGGGCATGTTGTCATCTCCGCAACTGCGCCTGTATTTCAATGATCTCCGCGATGATCGCCTGATCTCGGCCATCGCGGTGGTGCACAGCCGTTTCTCGACGAACGTGCTGCCGCGCTGGGATCTCGCTCAGCCGTTTCGCTACATCGCCCACAACGGCGAGATCAATACCGTCCGGGGTAATCGCAACTGGATGACGGCCCGCGAGACGACTTTGGAAAGCGACAAACTACCGCTGCCCGTTAGCTCGTTGACGCCCATCATCACGCCCGATATGAGTGACTCGGCCAGCTTTGACGAGGTCGTGGAACTGCTGGTGAACTCGGGTCGTTCCTTGCCGCACGCCGTGCTCATGATGATTCCTGAGGCGTGGGAGCGCTCGACGGTCATGACGCCCGCGCGTCGGGCCTTTTATCGCTATCACGCCGGTCTCATGGAGCCCTGGGATGGTCCGGCCTCGGTGACCTTCTGTGACGGCACGGTGGCCGGGGCCGTGCTCGACCGCAATGGCCTGCGGCCGGCGCGCTACTGGGTCACGAAGGACCATCGGGTGATTCTCGCCAGCGAGGTGGGCGTACTACCCATCGAGCCGTCCAACATCGAGCGCAAAGGTCGTCTGCAACCGGGGCGGGTGTTCTTGGTCGACGTGGAACAAGGTCGCATCATCGACGACGACGAGTTGAAAACCACGCTCTCCGCGGCCCAGCCCTACGAGGAGTGGCTCGAGCGTCACCAGATCTCCCTCGACGCCTTCGAAGCCCCGGCGTCGCTCACCCCCTCGTACGGTTCGATTCTTCGCCAGCAGAAGAGCTTCGGTTACTCCGAAGAGGACCTGCGTCTGATCATTCGCCATATGGCCCAGGTGGGGGATGAGCCCATCGGATCCATGGGTTCTGACACGCGGCTGCCGGTTCTCTCGACGATGCCGCGATCGATCTTTGACTACTTCACCCAACTCTTCGCGCAAGTGACGAACCCTCCTCTCGACGCGATCCGCGAAGAGCTCGTCACCTCGACGCGCGTGGTGATCGGCGGGGAAGAGAATCTCCTCAGCGAGAGCGAGGAGCACTGTCACCAGATCGTGCTGGCGTCGCCCGTGCTGAGCGTGGCCGAACTTCAAAAGATTCGCTACGTCGACGAATACCCGGGAGTGGTCGGCTTTCGCACCGCCGCCATCGACGGCCTCTTCCCCGCGCACGGGCCGGGCAGTGCCGCGGACCGTCTGGCCCTCGCCCTCGAGCAGGTAACCAACGACGTGGTGGCGAAGGTCCGCTCAGGTGTAAACGTCGTCATTCTGAGCGATCGCGGGAACTCCGCGTCGCACGCCGCGATCCCGAGCCTCCTTCTAGCGTCGGCCGTTCACCATCGATTGGTCGATGAACATCTGCGCACCAGCGCCGCTTTGATCATTGAGGCCGGTGACGTGCGAGAAGTGCATCACGTGGCCCTTCTCTTGGGCTTTGGCGCGTCGGCCGTCTGTCCGTATCTGGCGTACGAATCCATCGATGCGCTGATCGACGAGGGTGAACTCACCTCGTTGAGTGCCTTCGAAGCGCGTTACCAGTACGGCAAGACCCTCAACAAGGGCGTGGTGAAGGTCATGTCGAAGATGGGTGTGAGTACCGTGGCGAGCTACGTCGGTTCCCAGCTCTTCGAGCCGGTGGGTCTGTCCGATGACGTTCTCGTGCGATACTTTCCGGGCTTTCACTCTCGAGTCGGCGGGGCCACGCTCGAGCGAATCGCCCACGACGTACTCACGTGGCACGCCAGCGCCTTCTACCCCGAGGCCGGTCAGCCCGTCGAGATCACGAACCGCGGGGAGTACCAGTGGCGTCGCGACGGTGAGCTTCATCTCTTCAATCCGCGAACGGTACAGAAGCTGCAACACGCCACACGCCAGAAGCGCTTCGACCTCTTCAAGGAGTACACCTCGCTGGTCGACGATCAGAGCGATCAGCAGCTGACCTTACGGTCCTTGTTGTCGCTCGTACCCAGCGCCACGCCCCTGCCGCTCGAGGAGGTCGAAGGAGCCGCCTCTATCATCAAGCGCTTCAACACGGGAGCCATGTCCTACGGGTCGATCTCCGAAGAGGCCCACACCACGTTGGCCATCGCCATGAACCGCTTGGGCGGCAAGTCGAATACCGGCGAGGGCGGCGAAGACGAAAGTCGCTTCGACACGTCCGACCCTCGTCACAACACGCGCTCGGCGATCAAACAAGTGGCCTCGGGTCGATTCGGCGTCACCAGTCGGTACCTGGTGAACGCCGACGACCTGCAGATCAAGATGGCCCAGGGCGCCAAGCCCGGCGAAGGTGGGCAGCTGCCCGGCGCCAAGGTCTACCCCTGGATCGCCAAGACCCGCCACTCAACACCCGGCGTCGGTCTGATCTCGCCGCCGCCTCACCACGACATCTACTCGATCGAAGACTTGGCGCAGCTCATCTACGACCTCAAGTCCGCCAACGATCAGGCGCGGGTGCACGTCAAGCTGGTCAGCGAACAAGGTGTCGGAACGATCGCCGCGGGTGTGGCGAAAGCGCACGCCGACGTCATCTTGATCTCGGGCCACGACGGTGGCACGGGGGCGGCGCCGCTGACCTCTCTCAAGCACGCCGGCACCCCGTGGGAGTTGGGTCTGGCTGAGACCCATCAGACCCTGGCCGCGAACGGTCTGCGCAGCCGCGTCGTTCTACAAACCGACGGGCAACTCAAAACGGGCCGGGACGTGATCGTGGCGGCCTTGCTCGGGGCGGAAGAGTTCGGCTTCGCCAGCGCACCTCTCGTCGTCTCGGGCTGCATCATGATGCGCGTCTGCCACCTCGATACTTGTCCGGTCGGCATAGCGACGCAGAACCCCCAGCTCCGTGAGCGCTTCACGGGTCGCCCCGAGTTCGTCGAAAACTTCTTTGAGTTCATCGCCGAAGAGGTGAGAGAGTATCTGGCACTGCTCGGCGCGCGAACCCTCGATGAACTGATTGGCGACGTGTCGAAGCTGCGCGTGAATACTCAGAGCACGGAGTGGAGTGATCTCGATCTGAGCCCCTTATTGGCTCACGTGGAGCCCGATCAGCGCCGCCAGAGCATCAAGCAAGAGCACGGCCTCGACGGGGCGCTGGACTGGCTCTTCCTCGACGAGGCCGTGGACGCGGCCCGAAAAGACCTGCCCTATCGCTTCGCGACGCGCGTGCTCAACGTCAACCGCGCGGTAGGGACGCTGACGGGCAGTGCCATTACTCGCTCTCTCGGCGCACGCACCCTGCGCGATGATCTCATCGAGATCGACCTCGTCGGCTCCGCCGGTCAGAGCCTCGGCGCGTTCGTGCCCGCCGGCGTCACCCTGCGCCTGCGCGGAGACACGAACGACTACGCCGGCAAGGGGCTCTCGGGCGGGCGTCTCGTGATTCGCCCCGACGACGACGCGACCTTCGAGAGCGATCGCAACATCATCGCGGGGAACGTCATCGGCTACGGCGCCACGGGAGGCGAGATCTTCATCAGTGGCGTGGTGGGCGAGCGCTGCGGCGTTCGCAACTCTGGCGCCACCATCATCGTGGAGGGAACCGGTGATCACGCCGCGGAGTACATGACCGGTGGAGTGGTAGTCATTCTTGGCGGGGTCGGGCGAAACCTCGCGGCCGGTATGTCGGGCGGCACGCTCTACCTCTATGACCCCGAGGTCACCGTGCACGATCATCTGAGCGCGGGGGTCTACGAGATCGAGCTGCTCGAGTTGGACGATGACGAACGCCTGCGCGGTCTGCTGGATCGATTCGTGGCGGAGACGGGATCGAAGAAGGCGCAGAGGATTCTTCAGAACTGGCGCCAGGAGCGCATGAACTTCGTGCGGATCGAGACCTCGGAGTATCAGCGTATACGCGACGAGGCCAAGGGTGGGTAAGGTCACCGGCTTCCTCGACGTGGCCCGACAGGGTCCGCAGTACCGTCCGGTGGCGGTGCGACTGCGCGACTGGCACGAGGTCTACTTGGCCCAGAGTGACGAGGAGATCGCGGCCCAGGGATCGCGATGCATGGACTGCGGCATCCCCTTCTGTATGCAGGGCTGTCCCCTCGGCAACCGGATACCGGCCTTCAATGACGCGGCCTACCATCAGCACTGGGAGCACGCGGCGGAGCAGCTCTTCGCCACGAACAACTTTCCTGAGTTCACGGGGAGACTCTGTCCCGCCCCGTGCGAATCAGCGTGCGTTCTCGGCATCAACAGCGATCCGGTCACCATCGAGCGCCTGGAGTACGAGGTGGCCGAACACGCCTTCGCGAGCGGCGTCGCGGTGTCGCGGGCGACGCCGAGCGAGAGTGGCAGACGCGTCGCGGTCGTCGGGTCCGGTCCGGCCGGCCTAGCGGCGGCCGCGCAACTGCGCAGCGTCGGACACGCGGTGAGCGTCTTTGAGCGCAGCGACGCGATCGGGGGCCTCCTTCGCTACGGCATACCCGAGTTCAAGATGGAGAAACGAGTACTCGACCGACGTCTCGCCGTGATGCGCCAAGCGGGGGTGGAGTTCTTTCCCGGCGTCGGCGTCGGTGAGGACGGCCTACCCTTGGCGCAACTTCACCGCGACTTCGACGCCGTCTTGTTGGCGCTCGGTTCCACGCGACCACGACTCATCCCCGTTCCCGGGTCCGATCTTCGCGGCATCTATCCGGCCATGACCTACCTCGAAGCCTCCAATCGTGCGGTGGCCACCAACAGCGAACCCGAACTCAGTGCCGCGGGCCGTCACGTCGTCATTTTGGGCGGCGGGGACACCGGGGCGGACTGCTTGGGCACCGTGCACCGCCAGGGCGCGGCCTCCGTCGTACAGATTGAGATCATGGACCGCCCGCCGGACACACGATCGCCGGAGGAGCCGTGGCCCACGATGCCGCGCCTCTACAAGACCACCTCGGCCCACGCCGAGGGAGGCGAGCGCCGCTTCTCCAGTGAGACCTTGGAGTTTCGAGGCGGTGATTGCGTCGAGTCGCTGGTCTTGATCGACCATCTCAGTGGTGAGTCCCTCGAACTGCCCGCCGACCTGGTACTGATCGCCGCGGGCTTTCTCGGACCCGAGGTGGTGGCGCTGGGAGTCTCGCCGGAGAGTCAACTTACTCCCCGGGCGACTCTGTTAGTGGACGACGAGTGGCGCGTTCAGGGAGTGGCGAACGACGACGCCCTCTTCGCCTGCGGGGACGCCGTACGAGGACAGAGCCTGATCGTGTGGGCCATCGCCGAAGGCCGCAGTGCCGCGGCCGCCATCGACACCTTCCTTTCAGAGCGTCCTAGCCCTCTTCCTGCTCCCGTGGGGCCGTACTCTCTCTCCTGGTAACCAGGGGGGACGGGCGAATTTTGTAGCATCGAGCCAGCGGTGAGGTGAGGGAGACCATGAAGAGCACGATGCAGGACAGCCCCCTGTTGATCAGCGGCATTATTCGACACGGCGAGTCCATCTACGCCGACAAGAAGATCTTCACCGTCACACCCGACGGCGTGGACGAGGCCACGTTCTTTGAGATCTCCAAGCGCGCGGAACAACTCGCCGCGGCGCTGACCAAACTCGGCGTGAAACAAGGCGACCGGGTCGCGACGTTCATGTGGAACAACCAGGCCCACATGGAGGCGTACCTCGCCGTGCCGAGCATGGGGGCCGTCTTGCACACGCTCAACATTCGGCTCTTTCCCGAGCAGTTGGCCTACATCATCAATCACGCCGAAGACGAGATCGTGATCGTGGACGCGTCGCTGGCGCCGCTCTTCGCTAGAGTTCGCGACCAGATTCCTCTCGTCAAGACGATCATCCTCCACGGCGAGGAGCCGACCGGCATTCTCGGAGAGACGCTGGACTACGACGACGTGGTGGGCGCCGAACGCCCGGGATATGTCTGGCCCGAGCTCGACGAGAAGGACGCGGCGATCATGTGTTACACCTCGGGTACCACGGGTAACCCCAAGGGCGTCGTGTACTCGCACCGTTCCACCTGGCTGCACTCGATGGCCTCAACGTCCGCCAACTCCATCGGACTGTGCGAAAAAGACCGCTGCCTGCTCATCGTGCCTATGTTTCACGTCAACGCCTGGGGCTGCGTATACACGTCCTTCTTCGCGGGCGTGGAACTCATCATGCCCCAGATGTTCCTCCAGGGCGGACCCATCATCAAGATGATCCGAGAGCTTCGTCCCACGATCTCCTTGGGGGTGCCCACCATCTGGAACGACGTGCTGCGCGTCGCCGAAGAGACTCCCGAGACCGACCTGTCGAGCCTGCGGGCCATCCTGGCGGGAGGCTCCGCCGTGCCGCGTTTCATGATCGACACCTTTCGCGACGTCTACGGCGTCGACATGATCCAGGGGTGGGGAATGACCGAGACCAGTCCGTTGGCCGCCGTCTCCATTCCGCCAGCCGGCACGCCGCCGGAGATGGAGATCGAGTACCGCGTCAAGGCCGGACGGGTGGTGGCCGGCGTCGAAGTGCGCGTGACGGCCGATGACGGCACGGTGCTGCCCCGCGACGGCAAGACAGTGGGGGAGTTCGAGATTCGCGGACCCTGGATCACTGCCTCCTACTTTGGCGTGGATGACCCCGAGAAGTTCCGTGACGGCTGGCTGCGCACGGGCGACATCGGCACGATCGACGGCGAAGGGTACATGGTCGTGAGCGACCGCACCAAAGACGTCATTAAGTCGGGCGGGGAGTGGATCAGTTCGGTCGAGCTGGAAGTGACCATGATGGCCCATCCGGACGTGTTCGAAGCGGCGGTCATCGCCGTTCCCGACCCCAAGTGGCAAGAGCGGCCCCTGTGTTGCGTGGTCTTGCAGCCGGACGCCACGGTGAGCGTGGAGGAGCTACGCGAGTACCTGGCCGAGCGAGTCGTCAAGTGGTGGCTGCCCGAACGCTGGACGTTTGTCGAGTCCATCCCGAAGACCAGCGTGGGTAAGTTTGACAAGAAGGTGCTGCGCGCTCAGTACGCCGAGGGGGAACTCGGGGTCGTGGTTGTCGAGTAGTGGAGTCCTTTGACGACCTGGCCGACGAGGTAGCCGATCTCGAACGGCGTATCGCCGACGCCATCTTCGACGCCGTGCGGGCGCAACTGCGTGGCGACGACGCCGAGAACGCCAAGGAGCTAGAGCGGGAGCTGTGGAAGGTTCGGCGCAGCCTGCAAAAAGCCGAGCACCTGTTGCGACGTCACCGTGACGACGAGGTCGACGGCTAGTCGGTCCAGCTATTGACCTCATCGATGACGCGACGTAGGTAGAGGTAGTTGCGCCCATCAAAGTTGAACGACAGGGTCGTGTCGTCGTCCATGCGGTACCCCAGTCCCTCGTTGAACATGGGAACCTTGGCGCGCAGCTCGTCAAGTTGGCGGGGGGTCGGGGCCCGCCGCAGTGTCATGAGTCCCCGATCGCCGTCAACGGCGAAGGCCTCGTAGTTGGAGTAGAACGTCTCGATCTCATCGACGGCGTCGCCGACGGAGGTGACGAAGCGCACGAGCGACATGTCGCCGCCCCCGAGATAGTTGTTGCGCACGATGCCCTCATCGACGAAGATCATCCACTGAGTCCAAAAGAGACCGTCGGGGGTGTCGAGCAGCACGACCGGCGCGGGAGTGGTCTTGCCGGTGTCAAGGAGGGTCAGGACTTCGAAGAGCTCGTCCATGGTGCCGAGCCCGCCGGGCAACACCACGAAGGCGATCGAGGGCCGCGTGAGGGCCACCTTTCGCGTGAAAAAGTACTTCATCGTTACCAGGTTCGTCTTGGCGTCGATGTAGGCGTTGGCGTTCTGTTCGAAGGGCAGCTTGATGTTGACGCCCAGCGTGTTCTCCTTGCCGGCGCCCATGGAGGAGGCCTCCATGATGCCCGGTCCGGCCCCGGTGACGACGATCCAATCTCGCTCGGCCATGGCCCGAGCCAGTTCGCGGGTCATCTCAAAGAGCGGACTGTCGACCTTCGTACGGGCCGATCCGAAGATGGTCAGCTTCTTGCGATCATGAAAACGTTCGAACAGCATGAACGCTTCCAATAGCTCATCGACGGCGGTGACCGCCACGCGCAAGTCGTCGGAGTCGGCGTCTGCTTCGGCGACCATCACCACGCGAGCCAGCAGGTCGCGGAGAAGATCGCGACGCTCGGGCGACATCGCCGTATCTTCGGCCAAGTCGTCGAGAAGGGATTCGATGAGCGTGGACATCGCTAGAGCGTTTGGTACAGGGTGGTGCGTTGGTGCAGGGGCCGACCGAGCGGGGCGACCAGCTCTTCGAGGGCGTTCACGTCCATCTCCTGACCGTGGGTCGCTCCCGCGGCGCGTGAGATGTTCTCGTCCATCAACGTCCCGCCGAGGTCGTTGGCGCCCGCGGCCAAGATGCGACGAGACCCCTCGACGCCCATCTTGACCCAGCTGACCTGAATGTTGTCGATCAACGTGGCGTAGTGCAGGCGCGCGACGGCGTGCATGAGGACAGCCTCTCGGAAGGTCGGCCCCTTGCGGGAACGCCCGCGCAGAAACAGCGGCGTGGCCATGTGCACGAAGGGCAACGGCACAAACTCGGTGAATCCGCCCGTCTCTTTTTGGAGATCGCGGGTTCGCAGCAGGTGAGTAGCCCAACTGTGGGGGCCTTCGATAGCGCCAAACATGATGGTGATGTTCGAGTGGAGGCCGACCGAGTGAGCGGTGCGGTGCACCTCAAGCCACTGATCGCTGTTGATCTTGTCGGGACAGAGCACGGCGCGGACATCATCATCAAGGATCTCCGCGGCGGTACCCGGCAGGGTCTTGAGTCCCGCGTCCTTCAGGCGCGTCAAATAGGTGGCCAGGTCTTGTTCCGAGCGTCGGGCGCCCTCGAACACTTCCAGCGCGCTGAAGGCGTGGATGTGAATGGTGGGCGAGCCGGCACGCACAGCGGCGATCACGTCGATGTAGTAGTCACCATCGAACTTGGGGTGGATGCCACCCTGCAGGCACACCTCGGTAGCGCCGCGCTCCTCGGCCTCACGAACGCGTTCGCTGATCTCTTCTAGCGTCAAAAGATAGGGATCGCCGCGCAGGTTCAACGAGAGCGGACCTTTGGAAAAGGCGCAGAAGCGGCACTTGAAAGTGCAGACGTTGGTGTAGTTGATGTTGCGATTAATGACGAAGCTGATCGGGTCTCCCACGAGCTCTCGTCGCACGTCATCGGCGAGAGCGACGACGGCGTTATAGTCACCGCCTCGCGCAGAAAACAAGGTGATGAGCTCTTCACGCGAGAGGTCGTCGCCCGGGGTGTAGCGCGAGAGAAGATCGCTCACGGCGCTGGTGCGATGTGAGGAGGTGGGGGGAGCCGGCGGAGTGTGATCCGTGCCCGAGTACCACTCATCGGCGCGCGCGAGAAACAGGGAGTCTGCTTGAGCCAGAACGAACGGTCGAACCTTCTCGTCTAGGAACTCCGTTCCCTCGCGGACGTAGGCCGGGTACACCGTGAGGCGTGGAGCCAGGTGAAAGCCCCGTTTCTCGGACTGTTCGCTCAGCGTGGCGATGGCCGGCCACGCGCGTTCGGGGTTGACGTGATCAGACGTCACCGGCGAGACGCCGCCAAAGTCGTCGATGCCGAAGTCCAAGAGACGCGCCGGATCATCACTGAGATTCGGCGGGGCCTGAAGGCGGATGTCGTCGGGCAAGACGAGACGCGCCGCGGCGATAGTCCAGTGAAACTCCTCGTCGCTCGCGGCGGGGGAGTGGGCCATGGCGGTGCGGGCTTTGGGAAGGAAGTTTTGGATGATGACTTCTTGGACGTGCCCAAACTCGTGGTGAGAGTCAGAGATCGCCTGGAGGGTGGTGAGTCGGTCCTCGCGAGTTTCGCCGATGCCCACCAGCAGCCCGGTGGTGAAGGGAATCTTGAGCTCTCCGGCGAACCGCAGGGTGTCGAGACGGCGCTGGGGCTCTTTGTCCGGGGCCAGTCGATGGGCGGGAACGTCGGCCAAGACCTCGAGCATCATGCCCTGGGAGGCGCTGACTCCTCGAAGTTGCTCTAGTTCGTGTCGATAGAGGGCGCCGGCGTTGGCGTGGGGCAAGAGGCCCGTGCTCTCCAAGACCATCTGGGCGGCGGTCGCCACGTAGTCGACGGTGGATCGATAGCCGCGCGCCGCCAGCCAGCGGGCCGCCTCGTCGTAGCGCAACTCCGGTCGTTCGCCGAGGGTGAACAGGGCCTCCGTGCAGCCTGCGTCCCGTCCGGCTACGGCGATGTCCATGACTTCGTCCAGGCTGAGATACGGCGCCGTGAGGTGGGCCGGGGCTTGAGCAAAGGTGCAGTAGCCGCATCGATCACGACAGAGCTTGGTTAGAGGGATGAAGACCTTCGGCGAGTAGGTCACGACGTACCCCGTCGTGGCGCGGGCCGTAGCGAAGGCCTCACCAGCCAGAGACTCCGCCGACGCGGTGAGCAGGTCGATGCGATACTCAGAACTTCGGAGGGTCGTCATGCGAGCATCCTATGACTCAGATTCCCCGAGACGCGCAGCCGGTGTCGCTAGGGGCGCCGCTACTTCGCGGTGTGCATCTTGGAGGCCACGGTCGCGAGCAGTTCCTCGTACGACGTGGCGAAGGCGGCCACCCCGTCGACCTCTAGTTGCTCGGTCACTTTGTCGAGAGAGACGTCGGGAGACAGGTGGTCCAACAAGGCGGCGGTCTTGTGGGCCGTGTCCTCGTTCAACAGCACCGAGGCGGCGAAGTTGGCGTGGTCGAGGGTGTCGGCCAGAGTGCCGTCGGGCATGGTATTGACGGTCTCGTCGGCGACGATGGTGTCGACATACAGCAGGTCGTCGTAGGTGGGATTCTTCGTCGAGGTGGACGCCCAGAGCGGCCGCTGTATCTGGGCTCCTCGCCCGAGGAGCTCCGTGATGGCGTCGTCCTTCATTCGCGCGCGATAGAGCTCGTAGGCGGCGGCCACTTGGGCGTTCGCGGTCGTTCCGCGACGCGAATCCCCTTCGGGTAGGAGAGCGTCCACGGCGACGTCAACGCGCGAGACGAAGAACGAGGCCACGCTGGCAATGGAGGAGACGTCGAGACCGGAGTTGTAAGCGTCGTGAAGTCCCTGCGACCAGGCGGTGATGACGTCGTGATAGCGAGTAAGAGAGAAGATGAGTGTCACGTTGACGTTGATGCCGCTACCCAAAACGGCGCGAATGGCAGGCAGACCTTCGATGGTGGCGGGAATCTTGATCATGACGTTGGGCCGATCGACCCTCGCCGCGAGTCGTTTGGCCGCGGCGATGGTGCCGTCGGTGTCGTGGGCCAGCCGCGGCGATACTTCTAACGAGACGAAACCGTCCAGGTAGCGGCGCGATCCGGCCGCAAAGTCGACCTGGGAGCGTTCGTGGACCGCCAGCAAGACGTCACAAGCGTCTTGCACGTCAGCGACGGCCAACGTCTCAAAGAGCGCCTCGGGGCTGTCGTCGTGGGACTGCAAAATCGCCTCGTCGTAGGCCGACGAGGTGGCCAGCGCCTTGGCGAAGATCGACGGATTCGAGGTCACGCCTCGGACGCCTTCGTTGACGAACTTGGCCAGCGTCCCATCGTTCAGCCAGTCGCGGCGGATGTTGTCGATCCACGGGCTCTGGCCGTAGTCGTCGTACAGGACATTCAGGTTGGTCATATACCCTCACTTAGTACTCGTTCGACGTGGGCAACCACGGTCGCGGGAACAATGCCGAAGTACTCGAACACGACTTTTCCAGGTGCCGACATTCCGAAACTGTCGATCCCGATCGACTGGTCCACGTAGTGGGACCAGCCGATCGTGGCCCCAGCTTCGAGAGAGACCGAGGGAATCGATCGTCGAAGCACCTGGGTTCGGTACTCGAGGGGCTGAGCGTCGAAGCACTTCCAACACGGCAGGGCCACCACTCGCGTGACCACGCCCTTGGCGCCGAGTTCGTCGGCCGCCGCCAGAACGACCCCGAGTTCAGAACCCGTCGCCACTAGGGTGAACAGGGCGTCCGCGTTCTCTCGCACGACGTAGCCGCCTTTGCGCGCGCCCGCCGCGCTGGCGGCGGCGTCGCTCCCGCTCAGGACGGGAATATCTTGGCGGGACAAAATGAGCGCCGTCGTGGGTGGCTCTTTGGTGGAGAGAAACTCCTCGACGAGGTCGAGGGTCTCATTCGCATCACTCGGTCGCACGACGTGCAGGTTGGGCATTGCGCGCAGGGACATGAGCTGTTCGATCGGTTCGTGAGTCGGACCGTCTTCGCCGACTCCCACCGAATCGTGCGTGAAAACAAAGAGCACGCCGGCGTGGCTAAGAGACGCTAACCGTATTGCTCCACGGCCGTAGTCGCTAAAGACGAAGAAGGTCGATCCGACCGGACGAAGCCCGCCGTGACAGGCCTGGCCCACCATATTGCCGTTCATGGCGAACTCTCGGATGCCGTAGTGGAACTGGCGTCCGGCGGGGTTGCCTGCGTTGTGGATGGACGAGTACTTCAACTCGACGCCGGTATTGCCCGTAAGGTCGGCCGAGCCCGCGGTAAGGCCGGGAGTTTGGGGACCGTAGGCGTCCATAGCCCGCTGCATGGCCTTTCGGGTAGCTACCATCGTGCCGCCCTCGTAGGGCTCGGCCTTGGTAGCGACGTTGGCCACCCCGTTCGTGTCCAACTGTTCGAGGAGACGCACTCCTTTTTCTCCCGCGGCGAGGAGCCGCGCTTCCCACGCCGTGCGTTCGGCCCGCTGCGGTGCGATGAGTTCGAGCAGATCCCGCTGATTATCGGGGTCGAAGACGAAGGCTTCGTCGGGAACGCCGAGAATCTTCTTGACCTCGCTGATCGCCTCGGGAGGGAACGGGGTGCCGTGCGCCTCTTTGGTATCCATCAAGGTGGGCGAGGGCCAGCCGATGTGCGAGCGCACAATGATGAGCGAGGGGCGAGACGTTTCGGCGATCGCCGCGCGAGTGGCCTCCTCCAGGACGTCGAGGTTGTTAGCCTGGTCGCCGACGTTGATGACGTGCCAGCCGTAGGCGGCGAAGCGTTCGGCGGGGTCGTCGCGCAGCGCGAGTTCCGTCGCGCCGTCGATGGTGATGTGATTGTCGTCGTAGAAGAGGGTGAGACGATCGAGTCCGAGAGCCCCGGCCAGGCTGGCCGACTCGTGGCTGATGCCTTCTTCAAAGCAGCCGTCCCCCGCGAAGACCCAGGTGCGGTGATTAACGAGGTCTTCGCCGTAGTCAGCGCGCAGAATGCTTTCGGCGATGGCCATGCCCACGCTGTTGGAGATGCCCTGGCCCAAGGGCCCCGTCGTGACTTCGACCGTCGGGGCGACGCCGCGCTCGGGGTGGCCGGGGGTCTTTGAGTGGGCCTGGCGAAAATCCTTCAGGTCCTCGACGCTGAGGTCGTACCCGAACTCGTGAGCTAGGGCGTATTGAAGGATGCAGCAGTGACCGTTGCTCAAGATAAAACGGTCACGGTCGCTCCACTGGGGATCGGTCGGGTCGTGTCGAAGGATGCGCGACCACAGCATCACCCCTAGCGGGGCCAGGGCCATAGCGGTGCCACTGTGGCCGGAGTTGGCCTTGGCGGGAGCGTCCATGGCCACGGCCATTACTTCTCGAATGACACGACCCTCGAGGTCGCTGGCGCCGGGAAACAGGGGGTCGGTCATGCCTTAGACAGTACCGAATCGAGCCCGGTTGCGAAGCGGGCTCGAGAGTAACCTCGCCACGTGGCACTCCAGATTCCTCCCAACTGCGACCTCACGCTCGGACTGATCTGCACGGACAAATCGACGCCGGGCGTGACCACGTGGCGCGCACGCGTCGACGAGCGTTTTCTCAACCCCGCGGGCGTCATTCAGGGGGGCTTCCTCGCAGCCGTGATGGACTCCGCCATGGGCGCCTCGGCCGTCACGGCGGTCGGGGAGCGTCGCGTGAGCGTGGCCAACACCGAGATGAAGGTGACCTTCCTTCGCTCTGCGACGACCGGAGACGTTCTCACCTGCGTGGCGACGGTATTGAAGGCCGGCCGAGTGATCTCGTTCGTGGAGGCGAAGATTACCAACCAAGACGACGAACTCCTCGCCACCGCTAGCTCCTCCTATCTGATCAGAGAGCGCTCTGAGTAGAGCCCCGAGGCAACGGTGGCGACCTAATGGAACAGTGCTCGAAGCACGACACCCCTCCAGCCTTCTCCGCTGTCCTCACCAAACGACCGGGGCACCATCTACTCTTAGAGCTCGATGCTCAGGCTGACACAGTGCTCACCGGTCGGTGGCTCGGAGACAGCATCACCCAAAAGAATGAGGCCGTCCAATCCCATTAGGCTGGCGCTGTGAAGAACCTGTCCTGGCGCCGCTTTCTACGGGGGGCGTCGCTGCAACGTGACCTCGACGAGCTCAAGGACATCGCCATCCGGTACGTCAAAGAGGAGACGATCAAGCCCATCAAAGACCTCGGCCGCTTCGTGCTCTGGGGTTCGCTCGGCAGCCTCTTCGTCGGCTTTGGCGCCGTGCTCTTTCTCATCGGGTCGCTTCGTTACCTGCAGTGGCAGTTTCCTGTCCTGGACGGCTCTCTGTCCTGGTTGCCCTACGTCATCGTGGCGGTTCTCTGCCTCATCGTGATGGCCCTCACGGCCTGGCGCGTGGTGAGCGGCACCGCGAAACGTCGACTAAAGGCGCCCAAATGAGAGAGCTCAGTTCTACGCGACGTGAGCTCGAAGCCCGACTGCGTTCTCTGCTTCCCGACGAACTCCAGGTTGGCCACTCTCTCTCGTCGTCCAAGCCGGCCGTCGCGGCCGTGGGAGTTGGTGGCGTCATGACCGGATACGTCTGGGGCTGGATTCGCGGGCGGCGCTCTCGAAAGAAGTCCTAGGTGCGCCGACGGCTGTTTCGCATCGTCATCGCCGGCCTGCTTGGACGCGCCTGGGCCCAGAAGTCGCCCAAGTGGCTCGGACTGTTGCTGGCGGTGGTTCTCTTTCGATTTGTCGACTCGCGGGCCGCGAATGCAGGGCGGCGCGCGAAGAGCGTGAGTTCGTGAGTCGCACCGAACTCGGCGTGGGGGAGCGCGTCATGCTCATCGACGCTAAAGACCGGCACTATCTCATCACCCTCACAGAAGGCTCGGCCTTTCACACGCACGCCGGGATTGTTCAACACGATGACGTCATCGGGGCGAGCGAGGGCTCTCTGATCAAGTCCAGCACCGAGCGTTCCTTCTTGGTGTTGCGTCCCACTCTCTCCGACGTGGTGCTGAAGATGCCCCGCGGCGCACAGGTCATCTACCCCAAGGACCTCGGCACGATTCTCATGCAGGCCGACGTCGGCCCGGGGATGCGAGTCCTCGAAGCGGGCGTCGGATCGGGTGCGTTGTCGATGACCCTCTTGCGCGCGGGTGCCTCCATCACGGCGTACGAGATTCGAGAGGACTTCGCCCAGCACGCGATCAGGAACGTGCACGACTTTCTCGGAGCTGACGTCGACTACAGCGTCCAGATTCGCGACGTCACCCTGGGCATCGACGAGGTCGACCTCGATCGCGTCATTCTCGATATGCCCGAACCCTGGGACGTGGTCAAGCACGCCGAAGCGGCGCTGCGACCCGGGGGCATATTGCTGGCGTACCTCCCCACGATTAATCAGACGCAGTTGCTTCGAGAGGCGCTGGCCCAGAACTCTTTTGGACTCGAAGAGACCGTGGAGATCTTGCGTCGAACCTGGCACATCGATGGGCGATCCGTGCGTCCCGACCACCGGATGGTGGCGCACACGGGATTTCTTACGTCGGCCCGGCGACTCGTCGGGCGTGTGGAGAGCGCCTAGTCCTTCTCGATGAAGATGCACTCGCCGGGGCACTCTTCGGAGGCCTCACGCACGGCGTCTTCAAACTCAGCGGGCACCATGGCCACACCGTCCGCACCACCGGGATTGCTCAGAACGTCGCCGCCTTGCTTCACGTAGGCGAGGCCATCGTCGAGGAGCGTGAAGACTGAGGGGCAGATCTCTTCGCAGAGTCCGTCCCCTGTACAGAGGTCTTGGTCGATCCAAACCTTCATTCCTATGTCCTCCGTGGCCTAATTCGTCTAGTTACTCTAGTAGGGGAGAGACGATTCCCGTGACCTTCACGTGTTGGCTCGACTCCCCTAGGGTGGCAATATGGACCGGTCCCGAGGATATAGCGACTCTTCGAGTTCCGAGCACGACGAGACGCTCGGCGCGGCCTCGGCGCGCGACTCAACGCAAAGCGAGATAGAACAGGCCAATCGACGCATTGAGATTCTCGAAGAGAAACTGCTCGAGGCTCGTGGCCAGCTCTCGCAGAGTCGTTCGAATAACGAAAAATTGACGATCACGATCCAGCAGACTCGCGATCAGATCGCCGCGCTGCGCGACGAAGTTGAGAAACTCACTCAGCCTCCGGCGGTCTATGGAACTTTCACGGGCTTCAACGAGGACGGCTCGGTCGATATCTTCGCCTCCGGGCGAAAGATGCGCGTGGCCCTGCACCCGGGACTCGACCCCGCCCAGATCGCCCGCGGCGACGAGGTCGTTCTCAACGAATCCTTCACCGTCATCGGCGTACGGGACTCCGACGGGCAGGGCGAGGTCGTCACCGTCAAAGAGGTCCTCGACGAACGTCGGGTACTCGTGTACGGACGCGCCGATGAGGAGCGCGTGGTGGAGTTAGCCGAGGCTCTGCGCTCAGTGAAGTTGCGAACGGGCGACGCCCTCTTACTCGATCTCCGTTCGAACTTGCTGACGGAGAAACTCATTCGCCAAGAGGCCGAGGAACTCGTTCTCGAAGAGGTGCCGGACATCACGTACGCCGACGTGGGCGGATTGGACGCTCAGATCGAAGCGATTACCGACGCCGTCGAACTTCCCTACCTGCACCGCGCCCTCTTTCACGACTACGACCTGCCGGCGCCCAAGGGGATCCTGCTCTACGGCCCCCCGGGGTGCGGCAAGACCCTCATCGCCAAGGCGGTGGCCAACTCCCTGTCACAGAAAGTGGCCGAGCTCACGGGTAACCGCAACGTTCGTTCGTACTTTTTGAACATCAAAGGTCCCGAGTTGCTGAATAAGTACGTGGGCGAAACGGAACGTCAGATACGCGTGGTGTTTCAGCGAGCCCGGGAGAAGGCCGAAGAGGGCGTCCCGGTGATCGTGTTCTTTGACGAAATGGACTCTCTGTTTCGAACCCGAGGCACGGGTATCAGCTCGGACATGGAGTCCACCATCGTGCCGCAGCTCCTCGCGGAGATTGATGGCGTGGAGTCCTTGCGCGACGTCATCGTGATCGGGGCGACGAACCGCGAAGACTTGATCGACCCGGCGATTCTGCGCCCCGGGCGCCTCGACGTCAAGATACGCATTGAGCGACCCGACGCGGACGCCGCGGCCCAGATCTTCTCGCGCTACCTGCACGTCGAGCTACCGCTGGACGACAACACGGTGTTCGAACTCGGTGGGGGAGATAGGTCGAAGGCTATTCAAGCGATGATCGAAGAGACCGTCACTCACATGTACCGCATCGACGACGAGAATCGTTTCCTGGAAGTGACCTACCAGGGTGGCGACAAGGAGATCCTCTACTTTAAGGACTTCGCGTCAGGGGCCATGATCGAGAACATCGTGCGCCGGGCCAAGAAGATCGCGGTGAAGCGCGAGATCGCCAACCAGAGCCGGGGACTTCGAAAAGAGGATCTCTTCGAGTCGATTCGCCAGGAGTTCCGAGAGAACGAGGACCTTCCGAACACGACGAACCCCGACGACTGGGCCCGGATCTCGGGCAAGAAGGGTGAACGGATCATCTTCATTCGCGTGTTGATCAACCGAGACGAAGACGACGTGAAGGGTGGTCGTTCGATCCAGCACGTGGGTACGGGGCAGTATCTCTAACTCGAACGCGATTGCGAAGGTACTCGGCATCGAGACGGAGTACGGCATCGCCGGTGGCCCGGACTACGACCCCATTACGTCGTCGAGCATCATCGTCAACGCCTACGCTCAGCAGGGTCGCACCCGGATCAACTGGGACTTCGACGGCGAGACCCCCGACATGGACGCGCGCGGCCGCGTCGATCTCACCTCCTTCGCCCCCGTAGTCGAAACTCACCTGGCCAACACCGTCCTGACGAATGGCGCGCGCCTCTACGTCGACCACGCCCACCCCGAGTACTCCTCGCCGGAGTGTCGCACGCCCTTAGAAGCCACGCTCTACGACGTGGCGGGCGAGGAGATTATGCGTCGCGCCCTGGCCGTTGCCAACGACTCTCTGGACGTTCATCAGTTCATCACGCTCTATAAGAACAACTCCGACGGCAAGGGAAACTCTTATGGCACGCACGAGAACTACCTCGTACGTCGCGACGTTGACTTCGCCCACCTCATACGGGCCATGGTGCCGCACTTTGTCTCTCGCCAGATTGTGGTGGGCGCCGGCAAGGTAGGCGCCGAGACCGAGGCGGCCCTTGATAAAGCACCGCCCTTCCAACTCTCCCAGCGAGCGGAGTTTTTCGAAGAGGTGGTGGGTCTCGAAACCACCCTGAAGCGTCCCATCATTAATACGCGCGACGAGCCTCATAGTGATGCGGAGCGTTTTCGCCGACTTCACGTCATTATCGGTGACGCCAACATGAGCCAGGTCGCCACCTTCGTCAAACTCGGCTCTACGGCACTGCTGCTGGCGGCCTTAGAGGAGTTCGGCCCCGACGGTTTTCCCTCCATGCCGCGCTCACCGGTCCACGCGGTACGGGCGTTCGCCATGGACCTCTCGCTGCGCGAGACGGTGGTCTGTGACGACGAGAGGTCGAGGAGCGCGTGGGACTTTCAAGAGGAGTTGTGGACCCTGGCGCGCTCCTACGTGGAGCGCACGGGTGCCGAGGCGGTCGGCGGTGAAGAGGAGGTGGCCACGATCCTCGGCCAGTGGCGAGAGATGCTCGATGGCGTGCGCGATGATCGCGACGCGGTCGCCGATCGCGTGGACTGGGTGGCGAAGCTGCGCATCGTAGAGGGCTATCAACGGCGCTACGACCTCGGCCCGCACGACGCGAAGCTGCGCGCCATTGATTTGCAGTATCACGATCTGCGACCCTCGCACTCCCTGGCTCAGCGCGTTGGACTGCGAGTCATCTGCCCGGAGGGCGAAGTTCGTGAAGCCGTTCACAATCCTCCCGCCAGTACGCGGGCCTATTTTCGAGGTCAGTGCGTGGCCCGATACCCCGAGCAGATCGTCGCCGCCAACTGGGATTCAGTGGTGTTCGATCTCGGCGACGGGCCGTTGCAGCGAGTGCCAATGCTGGACCCTTTGAGGGGTACACATGCGCTGACCTCAGAGTTGCTAGAAACAAGTGCGACGGCAAGTGAACTTCTTGACGCATTAGACAGGTAGAACAGAAGTATGAGCGAACGAGAGCGAATTCAAAAGCAGCGCAGTGAGCGCGCCGCGGAGACCACCGAAGAGGTCTCGGTTGACGCGACCAAGGGCGACCAGCTCAAGGCCGACCTAGACGACTTGCTCGACGAGATCGACGAAGTTCTTGAGGAGAACGCCGAGGAGTTTGTACGTAATTACGTGCAAAAAGGCGGCGAGTAAACGTGGGGTTGCCGCTCTTTAGCGCGCACGGCGATCCCGGACCCTCGTTCTGGCACTTTGCCGAAGGGGCGGGGCTGACCACGGAGGTGAACGGCTCCGCGAGCGAGGCGCCCCACGCGACCACGGTGATCGCCGTACGCTTCAACGCCGGCGTGGTGATGGTGGGAGATCGACAAGCGACGGGGAACTACATCGCCAGTCGGGACGTGCGAAAGATCGAACCGGCCGACCGCTTCACGGCGCTCGCCATCTCGGGCAGCGCCGCGCGGGGCATGGAGCTTCTGAAACTCGCACAGCTCTCCTTTGAGCACTACGAGAAGATGACCGACTCGGCACTCAGTCTGGAGGGCAAGGCCAACTATCTCTCGCCGATCGTGCAGCGAAACAACCTCACCTCGCCCCTCACGGTTGTACCCTTGCTGGCCGGATGGGACGACAGCCACCTCGAAGGGCGCATCTTCGAATACGACGGAGCGGGCGGATGCTACGAGCGCCTCGACTTCGCCACGATCGGATCGGGCTCGCCGTTCGCGGAAGGAACGCTGCGCCTGGGATTTCGTGAGAACCTCGAGCGCGAAGAGGCGCTCGACCTCGGCGCACTGGCCCTCTATGAAGCCGGCGATAACGACCCGGGGACCGGGGGACCGGACTTCGTGCGCAACATCTTTCCCATGATGATCACCGTGAGTGCCGACGGGTTTCAAGAACTTCCCAGCGCCGAGGTGGGGGAGCGTTTTCGACTCATCAACGAACGCCGTACGGAGTCTCGCGGTGTCGCCGGAGGGACGCTTCGATGACGAACTACTTCTACGTCTCTCCCGAGCAACTGATCAAGGATCGAGCGGAGTTCGCTCAAAAGGGGATCGCGCGAGGCCGTTCGTTGATAGCGGCCATGTACGACAAGGGCGTGGTGATGGTGGCCGAAAACCCCTCGGCCTCGCTCAACAAGATCTCGGAGGTCTACGACCGGATCGCTTTCGCCGGTGTGGGCCGCTACAACGAGTTCGACCGCTTGCGTGAGGCGGGCATCCGCTGGGCTGACTCGACCGGTTTCACGTACTCTCGTGAAGACGTCGACGCCCGCGCCCTCGCCAACTACTACGCCCAACACCTGGGTGACATGTTTACTGAGGGTCAAAAGCCGCTGGAGGTGGAGATCCTCGTCGCTCAGCTCGGCAACGCCCTACGACCGACCAAGCTCTACCGGGTGGCCTACGAGGGCACCATCTCCGACGAGCAACATTTCGCCGTTCTGGGAGGAGACGCCGAGACGATTCGTGATCGCTTCGCCCTCACCGAAGAGTCGATCGAGTCGCTCGCCACGACGCTGAAGAACGCGGCGACCGCCCTGGCCGGGCCTGACCGAGTTCTACCGGCCGAGGAGCTAGAAGTGTGCATCCTCGAGGATCGAGGAGTCCGGCGAACATTCTTGCGACTCACCGACGAACAGATAAAGGAGATGTTGAGCTAGGGCGGCTCGAGAGACGTCATGCTGCGCAGAATCTACGGCATCGAAACGGAGTACGGCATTACGTTCTCGCTGCGCGGTCAACGTCGCCTCAGTCCTGACGAAGTCTCTCGGTTCCTGTTCCGTAAGGTCGTGGCCTGGGGCCGCTCGTCGAATGTCTTTTTAGAGAACGGCAGCCGTCTCTACCTCGATGTAGGTAGCCACCCCGAGTACGCCACGGCGGAGTGCGACTCCTTGAGCGATCTGGTAGCTCAAGACAAAGCGGGCGAATCGATTCTGCGCGAACTCGTCGGTTACGCCCAAGCGCAACTGAGCGATGAAGGCATTCGCGGCGATATCTACCTCTTCAAGAACAACACTGATTCGACGGGCAACTCCTATGGCTGCCACGAGAACTACTGCATTGAGCGCATCGAGGACTTAAGTCGTTTGGAGAGCGTCTTCATTCCCTTTCTCATCAGCCGACAGATCTTTACCGGCGCCGGGAAGGTTGTCACCAACGCCAAGGGCACCGCGTACTCCATGAGCCAACGCGCCGAACACATCTGGGAAGCCATCTCGTCGGCCACGACGAGAAGTCGGCCAATCATCAACACGCGTGACGAACCCCACGCCGATCCCGAGAAGTTCCGCCGGCTTCACGTCATCGTGGGGGACTCCAACATGAGTGAGTTCGCCACCTACCTGAAAGTGGGCACGGCGTCGGTGGTGCTGGCCATGATCGAAGACGACATCGTTCAGTTACGCGACTACGCCATGGCGTCGCCCATCAACGCGCTGCGTGACATCTCCTATGACCTCTGGAGTAAAGAGCCGGTCAAGTTGATGAACGGCCGAGACTTGACGGCTCTGGAGATACAAGAGGATCTGTGCGAGCGCGCGGAGAAGTTCGTCGAGGTCCGAGATCTGCCGGCCGATCAGGTGCACGCGGTGCGCTTGTGGCGAGAAGTGATCGAGCAGTATCGCAGCGATCCCATGGGGTTGGCCGATCGGGTGGACTGGATCGCCAAACTCCAGATCATCGATCGCGAGCGTGAGCGAAGTGGCGTCGAGTTGAGTGACCCGAAGATTGCCCTGATCGACCTCCTCTTTCACGACACCAATCTCGATCGCGGGCTGTTCTACCGACGCTCATCGAAGGGCCACTTCGAGCGAATGGTGACGGACGATCAGATCGAGCGCGCCACGACGACACCGCCACCCACGACGCGTGCGCACATGCGCGGCACCTTCATACAGGCCGCCAAGCAGTGGCGGCGCGACTACACGGTGGATTGGGTCCACCTCAAGTTGAACGACGAGATGCAGCGAACGGTTCTTCTGAAAGACCCTTTCAAGAGCACGGACGAGCGTTTTCAGAAACTCCTGGCTTCGCTGGAACGCCACGGCTAGGGCCACCGGCCCCGGGGAGACGAGGGCCGGTTTCACCGCCGTTTGACCCGTCCCGACCCCGAATCATCTATATCACCAGCCCTACAATGGGTTCGTGATCAGTTTGAGTCCGGCAAAACTCCTCGTGATTGCGGCCGTCATCATGCTGCTCATGGGCCCTGACAAACTTCCCGAGATTGCCCACCGACTGGGGTCGAGCTGGCGGGCGCTCAAACGCCTTCAAGAGCGCATGGAGTCCGAAGTCCGCGAAGCCATTCCGGACCTGCCCAGCACCAGCGAAATTGCCCGCATCGTTCGAAGCCCGGTGAGCCTGCTCAATCAGCTGTCGGACCGCGTGGACGCCAAAGAGAGCGCCGACGCCGCCGCGACGTCTCCCGCCAGTGCCGCTCCCTCCGAGGCGTCGGGGTCCCCACCACTCCTGACGTCGCCCCCGCTGCCCAATACCCCGCGCGCCGACGACAACTCGCCGCCCTTCGATCCGTCACTCAACTAAGCCGTCATGTCCAGATTTAGTCGCGCCGAAAGCGGTATGACGTTGGGCGAGCATCTCGCCGAACTACGCCAGCGTTTCTTAATCATCGCCGTCTGCGTCTCCACCATCGCGGTGCTGGGCTTCATCTTCTACACCCACCTCTTGTCGATCCTGCAGAATCCCTACTGCGCGGCCAGCCCGCGGCACTGCAAGTTCCTCGTCACGAACCCACTCGATGGATTGAACTTGCGCGTGAAGATCGCTCTGTTCTCGGGGGTGGTGATCTCCTCGCCCGTCATTCTCTGGGAGGTGTGGCGCTTCATTACTCCCGGTTTGAAGGCCCGGGAGCGTCGCTACGCGATTCCCTTCGTCGCCGCCTCGCTCTTCTTCTTCTCGGCGGGCATGGTCCTCGCGTACTTCAGTTTCGCTCAGGCCATTCGCTGGCTCGAGGACATTGGCGGCAAGACTTTGTTGACGGAGTACAACCCCAACCAGTACCTCACGTTGTTCTTACTCATGCTCTTTATTTTCGGCGTGGCGTTTCTCTTTCCCGTGGTACTCGTGGCGCTCGAACTGATCAACGTGGTAACACCCAAGCGGCTTCTCAAGAGCTGGCGATACGCCACCATCATCATCGTGATCGTCGCCGCCGTGATAACGCCGAGCAGCGACCCGCTCTCCATGCTGGCGTTGGCCGCTCCGCTGGTGGTCTTCTACTTTGGCGCCATCGGTGTGGGTAAGTTGCTGCACAAGTGAGCGTGATCGACTATCGCAGTCGGTTCATTGACGCCCTCGGCTTTGGACTCGATCGATTTCAACTCGACGCCATCGAGGCTGTCGATCGGAGAGTGAACGTCCTCGTCAGTGCCCCGACCGGGTCGGGCAAGACGCTGGTGGCCAACTACGCCATCGGTCGAGAGCTGGATCGAGAGCAAAGGACCTTCTACACGACCCCCCTCAAGGCACTCTCGAATCAGAAGTACCACGAGTTGTCAGAGCTCTACGGATCGTCTCGCGTCGGGTTGCTGACGGGCGACACGTCGATCAACCGCAGCGCACCCATCGTGGTCATGACAACCGAGGTGCTGCGCAATATGTTGCTCACTGAGTCGGATCAACTGACGACGCTCGGTCTGGTGGTCTTAGATGAGGTTCACTATCTCCAAGATCCCTTTCGAGGCGGCGTTTGGGAAGAGGTTCTCATCTTGACTCCGTCCGCAGTTCGCTTCGTGGCTCTCTCGGCCACCATCGGCAACGCGGACTTTCTCGGGGAGTGGTTCGCCCAAGTGCGCGGACCGACAGAGATCGTGGTGGAAAAGACGCGGCCGATCCAACTCCACAATCACGTCGCGGTAATGAAGCGCGGTCAACCGCTGGCCGAGATTCACGATCTTCTCGACGGAGCGCGGCTCTCGAACGACGCTCGTCGCATCGACAATCTGATGAAGTCCTCGCGCCGGTTTCGCCCGGGCGTGAAGTGGCAAGGACCGAAGTCGAGCGCACCACCACCTCCGTACTACGCCCCGCGACGTTCGGCGCTCATGCAAGCTCTCGAACGAGAGGACCTGCTTCCGGTAATTGTCTTCATCTTCTCCCGAGCCGCCTGCGACGACGCCGTTCACCAGCTGCGCCGCGACGGTCTCATCTTCACCTCACCCGAAGAGCGTCGCGAGATCGAGATGATCGCCGAGGCTCGCCTCCTCGATTTCTCCGCCGACGACCTTCAGGCGCTCGAGTACGCCGACTTCATCGACGCCCTTCGCCGAGGGGTCACCATGCACCACGCCGGGATGGTGCCCGCGTTTCGTGAGATCGTCGAGACCTGCTTTGAGAGAAACTTGCTGTCGGTGGTCTTCGCGACCGAGACCCTGGCGCTGGGGGTGAACATGCCGGCGCGCTCGGTGGCCCTCGAGCGCTTCACCAAGTACTCCGACGCCGGACGCCAGTTCCTCACCAGCGCGGAGTTCGCCCAGATGACGGGCCGAGCGGGCCGACGCGGTCTCGACGACGAAGGTCACGCGATTGCCTGTTTCTCGAGCGACCTCTCCCTTCATGACGTCGGGCGCATCGCTCTGGCGCCGCCGGCCGACCTGCACTCTTCGTTTCGCCCCACGTACAACTTCACGGCCAACCTGGTCAACCACTTTGACTACGACACCGCTCTCGACGTGGTCCGGCGCTCCTTTGCTCAGTTCGAGAACGATCGGCGCCCCTCGGGTAACCGCCGTCCCTTGACCGACCAGATGGTGGCGCGCTTTCACGTCTTAGAAGAGCTCGGGTACGCCAAGGAGTGGTCCCTCAACCCGCAGGGCCAACTCCTGCGCTCGATCTATCACGAGTGCGATCTCTTGATCGCCGAGTGTCTCAACGCGGGCGTCTTTGACGGTCTCGAGCCCTCGGAGCTGGCGGGCCTCTTGTCGTGCTTTGTGTACGAGTCGAAGCGCTCCACGCGCTCCATTAACGCCGCGCGACACGTGTCGACCAAGAAGAAGCGAGTCCACCACGATCGACTGGGCTCAGAACGGCGCCTAAGCATCAGCGAGCGATTGAGCGAGATCACGGTCATCAGCGCCACCATTCGTGAGGTCGAAGAGCGATACAAGGTTCCCCACTTCAAAGAGCCCGACGGGCACTTTGCGACGGTGCTGGCGGCCTGGGCCCGGGGAGTGACCCTCGGCACCGTGTTGGATCTGGCGGACGCCGAGATCGGTCAGACCTCGCCCGGGGATTTCGTGCGAAACGCCAAACAGGTGGCCGATCTCTGTGAACAACTGGCTCGAATGACCCTCCAAAGTGACGTGGCCGACGTGGCCTCGCTCGCCCGGGACGCGGTTTTGCGTAGCGTGGTGGCCGGCGCCTCCAGCGTCCACCCCTCCCGTTAGATTCCCCTCTAATCTCGTAACTCCATGCACCCCTACGTCGAAGAAGACTTCACCGACGCCGAAGTGTCGGTCCTGCGCCGGTACTTCACCAATCTGCAGGGTCCCGTCTTTGCCCTGGTCAACCTGCCTGAAGTCGTCAAGGGTGCGCTGTTCGCGCGTTACTCGCGCTCCTCCAAGAGCCTGCGCCGCCTTTTTCTCGATGAGTTCGTGGGGGATCTGGACCTCGACGGCGACGCCTCCGTCGACGCGACCGTAGGACTCGGCCGCGCGGATGATCTCTATCAAAAGATCTTCTACGAGTACGGCGACGACTCGGTCGCCCAACTCGGCGGCGTCCATCTGGCCTGTGAGCAGGCGAGCAATCTTCTCACGAAAGTCCTCGAGCGAGGCCGTCTCATGAGTTACCTCGAACAGTCCACGAGGTACCTCGGCTACGACCGACGACTCGGTAACGGTCTCTATCGCTTCTACCGCGACAACGATCTGCTGGAGTCGCGTTTCGGGGCTCGCTACATCGGCGAGATGGATCGGATGTTCGATACGTACAAAGAACTCCTACCGGAGCTGACCGAGTGGCTGGCGGCGAAGTATCCCAAAACGCCCGAGGACACCGACTTCGTGTACCGACAGGCGATTCGAGCGAAGGCCCTCGACGGTCTACGGGGCTTGCTGCCGGCCAGCGCCCTTTCTAATTTGGGCATCTACGCCTCCGGCCAAGCGTACGAGGCGCTGATTCTGCGCATGCGCGCACACCCTCTGCCCGAAGTGCGCGAGTACTCCCAGATGATGCTCGATGAACTGAACAAGGTAATTCCCTCGTTCCTCAAGCGACTCGACGTTCCCGAACGTGGAGTCGCCTGGACGCGCTACCTCAGCGACTCGCGCAGTGCTACGCGCCAGGTGTTGCGCGAGCTTCACG
The DNA here is from genome assembly GCA_963849705.1 of uncultured Acidimicrobiaceae bacterium. Lineage (GTDB taxonomy): Bacteria > Actinomycetota > Acidimicrobiia > Acidimicrobiales > RAAP-2 > RAAP-2. The sequence goes on from CAWKII010000004.1 coordinate 278,135, forward strand.
CCAGCGACGCGGTCCCCGAGGTGGGAGAGGACGTGCGCCTCATCGACTTCGACCCCGACGGTGAGCGCCGCGTCCTCGAAGCGATCGTCTTCGCCAACTCCACGATGTCCCACTATCAGGCCGAACAGCGCGTCGAGTCAATGAGCGACTCCGAGCGCGCCGAGGTGTTCGCGAGCTACGTCGGCGCGCGAGGCAACCGCCGTCATCGACCGGGACGGGCGTTCGAGCGAACCGACTATCGCTTCGAGATCGTGAGCGACTACGGGGCCTTTCGCGACCTGCAGCGCCATCGGATGCTCACCATCGAGTGGCAGCCCCTGACCGTCGACCTGGGCTTCGACGTGCCGGAGGTTGTGGCCGACGCCGGGCTGACCCATCCGTACCAAGAGTCGTTGTTGCGTTCCGCCGAACTCTTTGACGACGTGAGAGGCGAGTTCCCCGAGCAGGCTCAATACTGCGTGGCACTGGCCTTTCGCATCCGCTACGTGATGCAGATGAACGCCCGCGAGGCGATGCACGTCATTGAACTTCGCTCCGGTCCCCAGGGCCATCCGAGTTATCGCAGAATCGCCCAGGAAATGGCGCGTCTGATCGGCGAAGTCGCTGGTCACACCTCAATTAGCAACGCGATGTCCTACGTGGACTACTCCGATACCGACCTGGAACGGCTAGAGGCCGAGCGGGCTGCGGAGAGAAACCGACTGAATCGATAGGTATTCACAGATTTATTGACTCTTTAGGCATAAATGGCGCACGCAGTGCCAAAAAGGCCTTACAATGCCTGCGCTACAGAAGAGGAATTTATGGCAAGTGAAGTAGATAACGACGAAGTTTTTGACGAAGAGGAACTCGCGGACGGTTTCGACGAGGAGATCGTAAGCGAAGAAGAGCTCGAAGAAGTGGTCGACGAGATCGACGACGACGAGGCTGATGATGTTGATGACGTGATCGTTGTCGACCTAGCCGAAGACGATGACATCGTGACCGCCGCCGTTGCGGTGGTGGAGGACGACGACGACGTGGTTGATGACGCCGATGTCGAGCTCGCCCTCGATGAAGTGCTGGCGGAGACGATTCTGCGCACCTCGGTGCCCGAAGATGACGACGAGGCCCCTCTCGAGATCGATCCCACTCTCGACACGACGGAGGCCATACTGCCAAAGCAGGACGACGAGTTTCGATGCAAGTCGTGCCGTCTTCTCAAAAAGACGAGCCAGTTGGCCGATAAGTCAGCCATGCTCTGTCGTGACTGCGTCTAAGAGTCTCGGCTCGGCTTGAACGTTTCACTCGTGACGGCCGTCACACCTGAACTCCAGTCGCTCTGGGATCACGCCCACCGCGATGTTCTGAACAAGCGCGGCGGCCCGGCGCTCATCGAGACCCTCTGTGGCGCGACTCCCGAGGAGGAACTCTTAAACAACGTTGTTGCCTCGTCGTCGCTGTGGAGAGTCGACGTAGACGGAACTCTCCGGGCCTTTGGCCTCTGTCGCGCCGGCGTCGTGGAAGCGATTTACGTGGAGCATGGTTTTCGGCGCCAGAAGATAGCGACCACGCTGGTTCGGGTTCTCCTGAGCGGTGACTCCGCTCCCGTGGACGCCTACGCGCTACCGGGAGATCGAGCGATGAAATCGCTCTATGAGTCTCTCGGCTGGAAGGCGAGACTGCTTACGATGCGCGGCGCGTAGCCGGGCGCCGAACGATCCTGGTCGGTGGGGGAGGAGGCGGAACCTTCATACCCAGTAGTTTCGCCAGCTCCGGAATAGCACCGGCGTTGTGGACCGCCACCGCTCGGCTGGCGTCGTCGCTCGGAATACCGACGGGCTTCACGTTGCGGCGTATCGAGGTGTCCGCGGTGAGTTCCACGATTTCGTTCCAAGTCTTCGGGTCTTGTTCGGCGTTGAGGGACTCCGACACCAACGTCACTACGCGAGACGCCGCGTCGGCGCTGAGGCGGGTCGACATGTCCGGTGGTCGCGCCACCAATCCGAGTGCTTCCTTCACATTCTTCGCCGCTATTGCTGCCTCTAGCTTCTCGTTCCACTGCGTGCGCAGATGCTCAACTCGAGCCGTCAGTGAAACCTGAAGCTCCTTTAATTGTGCGCGCGCCTCTTCGTCTAACGTAACGGTCTTGGCCGACGTGACGACGGCACGCAGATCGCGTAGACGCAACTCGCGCCCCGCACCGATCGCGCCGGCGGCGCGGTCCTTCCACAGGGCCAGGTTCGTCTTGTTGCGCAGCTCTTCGGCGATGCGCTCGATCGTGGTGGGATCGACGGTGGGTCGACCCTGCGCCGAGGCGTTCTTGTTTTGAAGTTCGACCGCCGCGCGAACCGCGGGTACGCCTCCTCGCAACAACTGTTCCGCGACCGGCAACTGTTCGGGAGAGAGAGTTGCCAGAAGAGCGTTTCGGTGAATGGTGGTCAGCGGAGGCTGTTGTGGGCCGCTCGGTCGCTCGCCGCGCGCCGGGCGATCGGGGCGGCCAGGACGGTCACTCCGCGGTCCTCGCGCGGTGCGCTCGGGACGGGGGCCACCTTCCGTCGGCTTCTCGCTGCGCGGACCTCGACTCGGTCGCTCGGGTCGCGCAGATGACTCGCTTCGGTCGCTTCGAGGCCCCCGTGGCGGCCGTTCGCCTTTGGTACCAGCGTCCTTGGGCTCTCGCCTCGAGGTCGGGCGCTTCGTACCGGGACGCGCTCCCGCGTCGCGGCTATCACCGTCGCGGCGCGGACCACGACCCTTCGCCGCGTACGTGACGACGACGTCCGGACCCTTTTTCGGCTCGGTGATGAGTTCAAGACGCTCGTGCTTGGGGTCGAGGGGCGAAGCGGTCTTGGGCGCCATGACGGAGAGGACTTCGATTCCCTCCATGTACTGCTCGATATCGGCGCGATAGACGCTACCGATGACCGGTCCACCCGGCACGAGGGAGGCTTGCAAAACCCCTTTCGGCAACTTCGCGCCGGCCGCACGCCAGGTCGCCACATCGCCATTCAAACTGGTTATTTCGATCTCAATGCGTCGAGACATAGGGCTCTAATCTACTCGCTCAGACAAGCGCGAACATTTCGGCGGTATTTAGATCAACTTTAAATTCCTTTGCGTAGCATGGCTCCGTGAGTGACACACCTTCCGACGCGCCCGACAACGATCCCACTAGTTCCTCGCCAGAAGTGTCCTCGGGAGAGCCGCATGAATCGACCGAGTCGGAAACTCCGCAGTCGTTACCTCCGTCGCACGAGTCGCATCACGGCGCCGACATCGAACCGCCCGCGGCGGTGCCCGCAGCGCCACGGGTCGACGAAGCTCCGCTCTCGTCGCAGTCGCGCGCCACGCGCTCGCTCTGGACTAATCGACTGTCGCTACTACTGGTAGCGGCGCTGGTGGGCGCGCTCGCCGGTCACTACGCCGCGCCGAGTTCGAAAAATGGCGCCTCTCTCTCGATCAACGAAGTGGGAACGGCGCCCGGGGCCGCCATACTGCCCAACGGTGTGAGTATCCCCAAGCTGGTACAACGCTCCTTGCCTTCCATCGTGAGTATCGACGTGAAGGGAAATGGCGAAGAGGACCAGGGCACGGGCATGATCATCTCCAAACGTGGACTGGTCGTGACGAACAACCACGTCATCGCCGCGGCCGTCAACGGCGGGACCATCACCGTGACGCGCAGTGGTACGACGAAGAGTCTTCCAGCCACTTTGGTCGGCACCAATCCCGTGGACGACGTGGCCCTCATTCGCATCGACAACGCGTCCAATCTCGTGCCGGTGACGTTCGGTAACTCCAATGCCCTGGAGACGGGAGACGCGGTCGTGGCCATCGGCAACGCGTTGGGGCTCGCGGCGGGTACACCCACCGTCACGCAGGGGATCGTCTCAGCCCTCGGCCGTACGGTGACGGCCGGCACCGACACCTCCACCGAGACGTTAGACAACATGATTCAAACCGACGCCGCGATCAATCCCGGAAACTCGGGCGGTCCACTGTTGGATTCGAGCGGTGACGTCATCGGGATGAACACGGCCGTCGCCGGCACGCTGTCCGATGGTGAGAACTCCCAAAACATTGGCTTCGCCATTCCCGTAGCGACCATCGAGTCTCTGTTGCCCACCCTGATGGCGGGGGAGAGCGTGGTCAATCACGGCGCCTTCATCGGAGTAGAGATCGAGTCGAACTCGACTTCGCTCCAAGAGGAGTACAACTTCTCGGTGTCGACCGGCGCCGTTGTCATCAGCGTGATCTCCGGCACGGGCGCCGCCGCAGCGGGGATTAAACAAGGCGACATCATCGTGGGCATCAACAAGACGACGATCGAGAGTGCTCAGGACGTTACCCAGGTGATCTCGGCACTGCATCCCGGCCAGCAGATCACCGTCCACCTGGTGAGAGGGACGAAGCATCTCACCCTCGAGGTGACGTTAGGCCACGAGCCTTCCAGCTAAGCCAGCGTGGCGATACCGCCGTCGACGGGCAGGATCGCTCCGGTGATGTAACTGGCGGCGGGCGAGGCCAGGAAGATCGCCGCTCCGGCCATGTCGGACGGTTGACCGATGCGTTTCATCGGAGCCGCGGAGGCGATCGCCTCACCGTAGGCCTCGAGAGTGGCGTGCATCATCTTGGACTCGAACGGCCCGGGCGCAATGGCGTTCACGGTGATCTTCGGCGCCAGGTACTTCGCCAGGTGACGAGTCAGCTGATGCACCGCGGCCTTGGAGGCCGAGTAGGCGTACGTCTCCATCGCCGGGGCGCGAAGACCGTCTATGGATCCAATGTTGATCACGCGCGACGGACTCTCCTGAGTGCCCGTTACTTCCAAGAGGGGCCGAAGAAACTTCGTCATGTGGAAGACTCCTTTGACGTTCAGGGCCAGCACGCGCTCAAAAGCGCTGTCGTCGTACTCGGCCATGGGCGCCCCCCAGGTGGCGCCGGCGTTGTTGACCAGGACGTCGAGATGAGCCTCACGCTCAATGAGTTCGTTAGCGAGACGTTGGCACTCGGACTCTTGTGAGAGGTCGGCTGGAAGTGACGTACACGGTCCCATCGCCGATAGTTCTTCTGCCAGCGCCTCACCGACCTCGGCCTTGCGCGAGGATATGTAGACGACGGCACCGGCCTCGACGAAGCCTCGAGCGATCATCTCGCCGATTCCACGCGAGCCCCCGGTCACCAAAACGATCTTGTTGGACACGTCAAAGAGTGAAGTCATGGGCCGAAGTGTACGTCAGTCAGTGCCGTCGACGACGAAGGCCGTCCTCGGTCGCTCCAGGTCCGGGCGACGTTCGTGAGCAATCACGAGCGCCTCGTCAACGTCGTAGGCGTCGACCAACTCCTGGGTCATGCCGTGAGAGAAGTCACCCCAGACCACCCGGAATCGAAGCGGCTCCGTAGAGCCCACGCTTAGTTGGTGACGCGCAGCGACGTACTAGATACCGACGAGACACCGGACTTGGTGTCGGTCGCGTACTGTGCCTTGACCGTCCAGACGCCATCGGCGGTGAAGTCGAAGGCGCACTCAACCTCGCCCTGCTGGACCGGCTGGAAACTGCAGACCAGGTTGTTAACCGTGGAGTCCGCCGGCGCTATGGCGACCATGCGAATCACGCCGCCGGTGTTCTGGGGAACGACGTCGGCGATCACGTTGAAGGGGTTCTCGTTATTCGGTCCCGTACTCATCGAGGCCGGCAGCGAGTTGTCGGAGAAGTCAAAGGACAGCACGACATTCGAGGGAATTACCAGGTCAGCCCCTGTTGGAAGCGTGTAGAACCCCAGGCTTACCGCCACAAATACAGCAGCTGCTAGGACCCGACGCATGAAATAACTATAACAGGATTAAGGGAGAGTAACGCCGATAATGTTCGTTATGTAAAGTTCGAAAGAAACGCACTGCATCGGACATCCGCGTTCGATTTCCTTGTAATTCCCTGCTCTTGAGCGAGTGTTCGATAGCTTTTAATCACCGATGAGCGCGCACACTACCCTAAAGCCGCGCGAATTTGTAATGGCATTGTCATCTTGCATCGCTGGCGGGTTTGTCGGCACGTTCTTGCGGGCACTCGTGAGCGGCTGGGAGCACTTACCGGCGCCCTCGAGTGCTGTCTTCTGGCCGCACGAGATTCCCTGGGTGCTACTCGGAATCAACTTTGTCGGCGTCGTCGCTGCCACGCGACTCCTGCGAGGGCCTCTGCGTCGACGCGATCCGAACGACCGCATGCGAGTGCTCATCATCACCGGCTTCTTCGGCGGTTTCACCTCGTACTCCGGCCTCTTCGTCGATCTAGCCGCCATCTGGCACGTCAGCCCTAGCGGAGGCGTTTTTATCGCCGTAGGCACGATCCTGAGCGGAGTCCTCGGGGCGTGGCTCGGCCTGGTGAGGCACGCGCGATGACCCTGTTTTTGATTTCCCTGGTGGGCGCCGGCGGGTGTCTTGTGCGGTACTTGATGGAGTATGCGGTGAGGCGCCACCATCCCACCAACCGGCCGTGGGCCACCGTCGCGGCGAACGCCCTGGGGTGCGGCATTGCTGGATACTGTGCGTACCGGCTCGTCGGCAGCGCCGATCAACACGTACGCGACATCGTCATCACCGGATTCTGCGGGGGATTGACTACGTTCTCTTCGGCCTTCGCGATCCCGGCGATCCTTCAGCGCGAACACCACTGGGGTTTCTCTCTCGCCCTGGTCACCACTACCCCACTGGCGTGCGCGGGGTTGTTTCTCCTGGGGACGTCATTGGCCCACTAGCGGCCGCTAGATCTTGATATTGCCTTGTTCGGCTTCCGAGAGCCCGGAGAAGTCCGCGATGCCTCGCGAGGCCTTGGGCATCAAGAGTGACACGACCAGACCCACCACGAGGAGAGAAACGCCCGCGTACGGCGCCCACACCGTCGGAGCGGTGACCTTGTAGATGGCGCCGTAGATGGCGGCCGCCGTTACCAGTCCCCCGACCAAGCAGGCGAGATACAGCTGCCACGTCTTGCCCTTGCCTCGAAGCCCTCGGAGGGCTCCCACGGCGATAAAGAGATAGATCACCGCGATGGCAAATCCACCGAAGGTGGACATCCAGGAGAACATCGACACGTACTCCGGCAGCTGGGGTATGGCGAACGCGGTGGTTGTCGCCACGAGCACGATGATGACGGCGTAGATGAAGAGCACGAAGGCGCTGGCCCCCGAGGGAGTTCCTCGACTCGAAATTTTGGTGAGGATTCGAGGCATACGACCATCGCGCGCCAAGGCGAAGACGCCGCGCGACGCGGACACCGCACATCCGATCAGAACCGCGATCATGTCGAAGATGACCACCAGTTCAATGAGGCGTCGAATGCCCACGCCGGCAAAACCACCCATGCTCGTAGGTCCGGCCAATGTGAACAGTGGTGCACCCGCGTTCTTGCCCAGCGCGCCCAGATTGAAGTGGAACCCCGAAACCTGGGCGAACGAACCGATGATGTAGAAGACGCCGATGACGATGACCGAGGTCAGCACGGCGCGAGGAATGTTTCGCTCCGGTCGATTCGTCTCCTCGGCTAGGTTGGCCGACGTTTCGAATCCCGTAAAGAGCAGGACACCGTAGAGCACGCCGAAGAAGATGCCTTTCCAGTGCGAAGGTGAGCTGCTTACCGAGAACCCCTCCCCGATGTGATGGATGCCGCCGCTCTTGATGATCACGTAGACCGAGAACACCAGCACGACGGTGACCGAGATCAGGGCGAGGGTGAGCTGCACCCGCGTCGACAAGGCGACGCCCAGGTAGATAATCGTCCCGACCAAGAGGAACAACAGGACGTCCCACACGAAGTAGCCAAAGGGCGCTCGGTTGAACTCGCTTTGAATGGTGTCGTGAATGGTTCCACCGATCATCGGCAGTATGCCTGCGCCCAGGGCGATCATGCCCGCGTAGTACAGCCATCCGGCGGCGGAGCCGACTCGCCCACCGAGTCCGTCGGTGACGTAGTCGTACAGCGAGCCCGCGGCCTGAATCTTTCTCGTGTACTCGGCGATGATCCAGCCGAGACCGACCACGCCGACGGCGGCGATGAGAACGGCCAGCGACGCAGCGTTACCGGCTCCCGTTCCCGTGGCGGCCGTGATTCCGACGACTAGAGGGACCAGGAAGGCAATGGAAAAGACCGGGCCCATCAAGCCGACCGACTGGGCGATCGTATCGATGAGCGTCAGCTTGTGTTTCCCGCCGAGTGTCGTTCGCTGCTCGTCGCCCTTCGCCATTGATCCCCCGCCTTATCGCGACGTCCCCTGACATCGTTGACCGACAACCGTAAGGGGTCAAACGACCTGCGTCAAGTGTTCTTACTGAGAGAGCCGCTTGCTCGCTTCGTCGACCAGCCAGACGAAGGTGGGATCCGGTTTCTTTAAGAGTTCGGGATGCCACTGGACCGCCAAGATCTTGCCGTCAGGCGTCTCCAGCCCTTCGACTTCGCCATCGCTTGCTTTTGCGGAGACGATGAGCCCCTCCCCCACTTCTTCCACTACCTGGTGATGAAGAGAGTTGACGCCGATTTCGTGGGGAAACAGGGCTGAGGTCACGGTGCCCTCGACGAGACTCACCTGGTGAGTTGTCTGGTGCCCGTCGACGTCCCACTGTGGATGTCCAGCGCCGTCTTCGAGCTCGACGTGTTGGCGGAGGCTTCCTCCGAACACCACGTTGACCAGCTGTAAACCTCGACAGATGGCCAAAATCGGAATGTCTTTAGCGCGAGCAGCGCTAAGAAGTGCCATCTCCCAGGCGTCACGATCGGGCTCCGTCGCACCCAGGTTGATGTCCGGCTCCTGGTCGTAGTGTTCGGGCTCCACGTCCGCGCCCCCGGTGAGGACGAGTCCGTCAAGGTGTGCGACCATCTCGTCGGCGTCGGCGTCACGGGTCAACTCCACGGGTAAGCCCCCCGCTAAGGCCACCGAACGCGGGTAGTCGGAGAAGTGAAGATCGAACTCCAGGTCGTTCATCGCGGCCGGGACATTACTCCCCAAGGCGGTGGCGGGCCAACGGCGACCGGAGATGCCGATAAGGGGACGAGCCATAGGCAGATTCTACGCGGACCGTGGTAACTGTGCTGTAATGAGAAAACCGTTTGGTAACAAACATCCCCGGGAGACCCAGTGGCGAGACCAGAAGTTGACATCGCGTCGCACGACACCTACGTGGCCGGTGTTCCTCGCGACACGTTCGCCTACTTGCGCGAAACTGATCCCGTTCATTGGACGGAAGAACCCGACGGCGGCCGGGGCTTTTGGAGTCTCACCAAGTACGATGACGTCCTCTTCGCCAGCCGCAACACGGACGTGTTCTCCAGCCGGTTCGGCATCCGTCTAGAAGACATGGACCCCGAAGAGACCGAGGCCCGACGCACGCTGATGGAGATGGACGCGCCGGAGCACACGCGACTGCGGCGCCTTGTCAGCCGGCCCTTCGCTCCGAAGAACGTCAACGAGTACGAAGAGGCCGTTCGCACTCTGGCGGTCGAGGTCCTCGACTCTCTCGAGGGACAGCGGGAGTTCAACTTTGTCCAACTCATCGCTCGCGAGTTGCCCATGCGGATGTTGGGTCGGCTTCTCGGGTTGCCCGACGAGGATCTAAACTGGCTCGTCTTACGCGGCGATGCCCTGATCGGCAACTCGGACCCGGACTTCACCGAGTACGTCGTCGATCAAGTCGACACCTCCGCCTACCGACTACTCCCCTTTCGCTCCCCCGTCGCCCTCGAGCTGTTTGAGTACGCCACTCAGGCACTCGAAGATCGCCGTCTTACCGCGACGCACGACATTCTGAGTGCCCTGCTCGAACCGACGGCCGACGGCGAGACGCTCGACGATCTGGCATTGAAGAACTTCTTCACCCTCATGGTGGCCGCCGGCAACGACACCACGCGCTACACCATGACCGGTGGAATGCTCGCCCTCATCGAGCGACCCGAGTTGTTCTCGCGGATTCCCGAGATGACCCTCGACGAGCGCAAGGGCCTCGTCGAAGAGATGCTTCGCTGGACGACCGTCACGATGCACTTTCGACGAACACTCACGGTCGACACGGAACTTCGGGGCAAGACGCTGCACGCCGGTGACAAGGTCGTGCTCTGGTACGCGTCGGCCAATTTTGACGAGGAGCATTTTGCCTCCCCGCACGTGTTTAATCCGGCTCGCTCCCCCAACGACCATATGGCCTTTGGACTTCACAGCCCTCACCTCTGTCTGGGGGCTCATCTGGCCCGGCTCGAGATCCGCGTCCTGTTTGAAGAGATCGCCCGACGCTGGAGTCACGTGGAACTGGTGTCCGAGCCCGAGCTTCTTCGCTCCAATTTCATCAGCGGCATGAAAACCCTGCCGATCCGAGTGACCTGGCGTTAGAGAAAAGCCAGGTACTCGCGAATCTCCCAGTCCGTTGTCGCCGCGCTATAGCGTTCCCACTCGGACCTCTTCACCGCTACGTGCTGAGCCACCAGGTCGCTTCCGACCGCCTCGACGAGGGCGTGATCGGCTTCGAGCGCGTCGAGCGCGTCGGAGAGAGAAGGCGGGACGCCGACCGTGGCGTCAATGGTGTCCAGCCCGTTTCCGCCCTCAGCGGGACCGGGGTCGGCTTTGTCCATCACACCGAGACGCGACGCCTGCAGAACCGCCGCGATCGCGGTGTGCACGACCGCGGCGCCGTCGCTCAGCCGGTGTTCCAGGCGGGCGCCGACGCCGCGTTCGGCTGGAACACGCACCGTCGACCCGCGGTGGTCGTAGCCCCAGTTGGCCCAGTACCCAGAGAGCGAGGCAGGTCGTAGCCGCTTGTAGGCGTTGACGGTCGGCGCCAGCAGTCCGGCGAGAGAACGATGATGTTGCACGAGGCCACCGATGGAGTTCTTGGCGAGTTCAGAAACTCCGTCGGCTTTGGTGTCGTCGTTGATCGCGTTCGTGCCCTTGGCATCGGTGAAGGAGAAGTTGACGTGCAGTCCCGAACCGCCACGATCGCTCAGGGGCTTTCCCATGAAGGTCAAGAGCAGCCCAAGCCGTTGGGCCACTTCGCGAGCGAGGACTTTGAACAAGAAGGTGTCGTCGGCCGCGCTAAGAGCGTCGCGGTAGTGCAGGGTGAACTCGAACTGCGGAGTGTCGTACTCGGAGTTCACTGACTCTAGAGGTATCTCGGCCAGCGCGCAGGCGGCCCAGATGGCGTCGATCAGACCGTGTGGGTCTACGGCGGGACCCGTGCCGTACACGAAGGCACCGGGAGTCTCCATCGGCCGCCAGCCGCCGTCGCCGTCGGGGACGAAGACGTAGGCCTCAAGCTCCACCCCCACGTGGGCCTCGTAGCCCAAGGAGCGCCAGTCGTCGACGGCCCGACGAAGCGCGTTGCGCGGCGACACCGCAAAGGGAACGCCCTCTCGCTCGAGGTGGGCCACGACGACTTGGGTGTTCTCCTCCCAGCCGGGGCGAAGATCGCTCTCCGCATAGACCGCGTCGAAGTCGGGCAGTCCCTCGTTCCAGTAGCTCCCCGTGGTCTCGGGCGTCATGGTGCGGTCGTAGGCCAGTGCCCACGTGCCGGTGCAGTGTCGCGTGCCTTTCGCGGCGAGGCTGGCGGGGATGTACTTCCCGCGGGCCAAGCCCAGATGGTCCGGCCAGAGAACGCGTACGCGATCGAGGGAACTTGCCATAATGCCTCCTAGGCCAACTTTGGCGAAAGTAGCACGCCTCGTGTGGCATCGTTTGTAAAGTGAGTAGATCATTTGATTGCAAACGATTTTCGGAGGCTCCGTGGAGTATCGCCGTATTCTCCTCGATGGCAACATTGTTGACGTCGTGCGCGACGCCGACACCTTGGTCGCCGCCGACGGTCGACGCGTTGAGGCGGCGACCGCCGTCCATCTTCCCCCGGTCTCCCCGACGAAGATTCTGTGCTGTCACCTCAATCACGTCTCGCGAGTGCGTGAGTTCCAGATCGGACTGCCGCCGGCGCCGACGTGGTTTCAAAAGCCCGTCTCCGCGCTCAATTCGCACGGGGGCGCCGTCGTACGTCCGGCCAACTGCCACTACTTGAACTACGAAGGTGAGATCGGCATCGTCATCGGGCGAACGACACGCAACATCAAGATGGCCGACGCTCCGTACTACATCGCCGGTTACACCGTCGCCAACGACTTCGGGCTTCACGACTTTCGCGACACCGACGCGGGCTCGATGCTGCGGGTGAAGGGGGCCGACACGCTCTGTCCCCTGGGGCCAGGGCTCGTCACTGCGTGGGATTTTCGCGACAAAGCCATGCGCACTACCGTCAACGGCGTGGTGCGACAAGACGGCTCGACCGAAGAGATGGCCTGGGACATGCACTACCTCGTCACCGACGTGGCGCGTCTCATAACTCTCGTGCCCGGTGACGTCATTCTGTCGGGGACGCCCGCGTACTCGCGCCCCGTGGAGCCCGGCGACGTGGTGAGCGTCGAGGTCGAAGGACTAGGCACGCTGACCAATCACGTCGTGGCCTCGCCCGATCCCGTGAGCGACGAGGTGGGAGCGCAGCCCACGGCCAGCGAAGAGGTCCTCTCGACAGCGCTCGGCGGCGACTGGGAGTTCCGGGGTCAACGTCGCCCGGACCCCACCGAGCGAACCGCGCTCCCCTACCCTCACGTGCATCCGAGGTACGAGTCATGAGCGAAGAGCGCGTCAACGTGGGCGGCATCGACGTGGCCACGGGCCACTTCATCAACAACGAGCGCGTCTCCTCGGCCACGACCTTCGAAGATCGTTCTCCTTTGGAGTGGTCGCTCAAGCTGGCCGACGTGTCGCGAGGTACGTCGCTCGAGGCAGATCTGGCGATCAGCGCGGCCCGCGACGCCTTTCCCGACTGGTCCGCGCGGCACGTGAAAGAACGCGGACACTACCTTCGCCGCCTGGCCGATCTCATCGAAGACAACGTGGAGCGACTGGCCATCGTCGAGTGTCTCGACATGGCGATGCTAGAGACCAGCCTTCGCGAGCGCGTGATCGCTCGCGGCGCACGAAACTTCCGGGCCTACGCCGATCTGGCCGAACGCTACGAACCTCGTCGCTGGGCGTCGAACGGCACGCATAACACGGTGCTGCGCATGCCGGCCGGTCCCACCGTCGTGATTACCCCGTGGAACGCGCCGTTCATGCTGTCGACGTGGAAGTGCGCCCCGGCTCTCGCGGCGGGCAATACCGTGATCCTGAAACCCGCCGAGTGGTCTCCCTTGAGCTGCTCTCTCTTGATGGACCTCGTTCTCGAGGCCGACTTTCCTCCCGGGGTGTTCAACTTGGTGCAGGGGTTCGGAGACGAGGCCGGTGCCGCCCTGGTGAGTGACCCGCGAGTTCGACGGATCTCCTTTACCGGGTCTCCCTCCACGGGACGCGCCATCGGCGTGGCCGCCGCAAAGAACCTGGTGCCCTTCACCGCCGAACTCGGGGGGAAGGGCCCCTTCGTGGTGTTCGCCGACGCCGACCTCGATCTCGCAGCCGAAAAGGCGTCCACCATGTTCGACGACGCCGGACAGGTCTGCCTCGCGGGCACCCGTCTGCTTGTCGAAGAGAGCGTCCGCGATGAGTTCCTGGACCGCTTCACCAGCGCCACCGAACGGCACGTCTTGGGCGACAGCCGCGATCACGTCACTACCATTTCGCCTCTCATCCATCCCGATCATCTGGCGCGCGTTCAGGGATTCGTCGAGCGCTCGCTCTCGAGCGGCGACACCTTGGTGTTCGGGGGTGAGCGACTTCGCCGCGATGGTCTGTGGTTCGAGCCGACGTTGATCGAGCCGCGCTCCAACGACGCAGAGATCGTGCAAAACGAGGTGTTTGGCCCCGTCCTTACTATCCAAACCTTCGAGCGCGAAGACGAGGCGATCGCTCTGGCGAACTCGACCGCCTACGGTCTTTCGGCCATGGTCTTCACGACCGATCAGAAGAAGGCCGACCGATTCGGCCTGGCCGTGCGAGCCGGCACCATCTGGGTCAACTGCTTCTTGGTTCGCGACCTCTCCGCGCCCTTCGGCGGCACCGGGATCAGTGGGATCGGTCGAGAGGGCGGCGACTACGCCCTCGACTTCTACAGCGACTTAAAGACCTACCAGGTGAAAGAAGATACGACGCATGGGTGAGATTATTGGAGCCAGCTTTTTGGCCCACGTGCCGACCATCGTGTTGCCCGACGACGTTCGTCGCGAGCTGAATCACGGTCGCGAGAGCACTCTCTACAGCGGACTGCATCAGCTACGACGAGAGGTCTTCGACGTTCTACGGCCCGACCTCGTCATTGTCTTTGACAGCCACTGGTTCACCACGGTGGAGTTCGTCATCACCTCGGCCGAGCGCCGTCTCGGATTCTTTACCTCCGACGAGCTACCCCGCGGCATGTCCGGCGTCCCCTACGACGTCAAAGGCGATCCGGCCTTCGCCAAACTGGTGGGCGAACTCGCCGAGGCTACGCCTGAGTGCTGGATTACACCGATCGACAACGAGCACCTACCGATCACCTACGCCACGACCAACTTCTTCTCGTTCCTCCAGGGTGATGAGGCTTGGATCTCGGTGAGCACCTGTCAGACCGCCGAACCCCGCGACTTCGCGCTGGTGGGCTCTTTGATAGCTGAAGCCGTCGAGCAGAGCGACCGGCGGGTGATCCTCATTGGTTCGGGCGCCCTCAGCCACACCTTCCACCCGCTTCGCACGCTACGCCAACACGAGGCCGCCGACGAAGAGCACATTTTCTCCGAGGAGGCTCGCCGAGCCGATCACGACGTCATTGACGCCTGGCTCGTCGGCGATCATGCGCGAGTGGTCGACAACTTTGCGGAGTTCGCCAAGGTCAAGCCCGAAGGCCGCTTCGGGCACTACCAGATGATGGTGGCCGCTCTCGGAGGTCGGTCCTGCGTCGCGCCGGGACGGCTCTACTCGAACTACGAGAACTCGATCGGCACCGGACAGGTTCACGTGTGGTTCGATCGACCGTCAGAGGGCTGGACGGGTACGGCGTGACCCTGCGCGGTGTTCCCTTTCCTCGCACCTCGAGTGGTCGAGCGTCTCTTCTTCCGCCGCTCCCCTGGCACTACTCGGGCGACTTGTTGACCGTCGAGTATCGAACAGATCCCTCGGCTATCGCCTCGTTGTTGCCTGATGGCGTGTCGCTCGCTTTCGAGGATGAAGATCCGGGGGCCGTCGCGTTCATCTGGGCGGACTGGCAGAGCTGCGGCGACGACGGCGCGGAACTGCTGGATCCCGTGCGCGCGCAGTACAAAGAGGCCTACGTGGTCGTTCGTTGTCGTTACGACGGCCGTCTCTACAGCCGCTGCCTCTTTATCTGGGTCGACAAAGACTTCGCCCTGGTCAGGGGGTATCTCCAGGGTTATCCCAAGAAGCTCGGCTCAATCCATCAGACGCGACCGGTGACCCAGGGCCGGGCCGGGCCGCGCCTCGAAAGGGGTGGGACCTTCGGCATGACGCTCGCCGCGAACGACCGACGTCTAGCCCAAGCGACCGTCGCACTCCAGGGCGAGAGCGACACCAACGGCTTCGTGAACGCTCACGCCATGTTGCATCATCGCTGGTTCCCCCGCATCGAGTTGGACGACCGCGACTCCCTCAGCGAGGTCGTCACGATGAGCGGCGTCAACGTCGAACTCGGACCCGCCTACGGGGGCTCGGCCACCCTGGAACTCTTCGACTCACCCAGCGAGGAACTCTCAGCGCTCGCCCCTCGGGAGATCCTTGGCGGTTACTTTCGATCGGTCGGGTCCACCTTTAATGGTGGACTGACGTTGTCGGAGTAAGCGTGTCGCGTCGCATCGCTAGCCCCGAAGCCACCGTGGTCTCCCAGGCCGAGCAAGATATTCGCGCCCGCCTCTTGGGCCACGAACTGGACTTCACGGCCATGAGTGCGGTGTCGAACATCTACCGAACGGGATCAGTGGTTCGCAACCACATGGAACGGACCCTGCTCGCGGACTACGAGCTCAGTTGGGTCGCCTTCACCGTGCTATGGGTGCTGTGGATCTGGGGCGATCAAGAGACGGGCCACGTGGCGGCCGAAGCGGGGATCACCAAAGGCACCCTCACGGGTGTCATGAAAACGCTCCAAGCGCGCAAGTTGATTCGCCGAGTCCCCCACCGCGATGACCGTCGTCGAGTGTCCATCGGTCTGACGAGAGTCGGACTTCGCCTCATTGAGTCCGTCTTCCCGGAGTTCAACAAGCGAGAGTCGCTGGCCGTGAGCGCCCTCAGCAAAAGCGAGCAGCTGGAGTTAGCTCGTCTCTTGCGACTGGTCCAAACGCGAATTCACGACGAGACCTTCGGGTCGGAGGAGAGCTAGCTAGAGTCAGCGCCGTGGTGTCCACCGTGAGACGACGGTGGCGTTCCACCAGAGCTCGTGGAGCCCTCGATCAACGGTAGGAGGTAGCAGAAGAACGCCACCGCTGCGCCGAGGAACATCAACGCGATGGCGTAGACGCGCAGCGAGCGTTCGTACGACATCACGCCGCCGATGGCGGCCACCGCCACGCCGAGGAATCCTCCGACGGCGGCGGTACGGTCAACTTGCACGAGCCCCGGAGTAATGAGGGCCCTCGAGAGCACCCACAGCGCGCCACAACCCAGAGCAGCGCCCCACAAGGCGTGAACGACGTAGACCCCTTCACCGTGATGAGCGAGCCAACCGGACGGTCGATTCAGGGGCACGTAAAACAGTTCCACCCCACCGACAATGAATTCGGCGGCCACACCCACCATCATGGCGACGAAGATCGAGCGATGCAGGGAGGCCGACGGCTCGTCGACGATCGTCGCGTTGTGAGCGGCGAGGAAGGCGTCGACCTCATCGGGCAACGAGGGGTGGGCGGTGCGTACCTGCGATGCGGAGCCCCAACGAACCAACACGTTGTAGGTAACGAGGGCAACGGCGAGGTGCATGATCATTAACACCGCGACCGCGCTGGTGGGCTCGTGCTTGCTCAGGAGGTAGAGGTCAGGGATCCACAGGACCAGGGTGACCAGGATGGCCAGTCGAAAGAACACCCAACGCGGTGACGACGAGACATGCCGCACGACCGACCACGCCACGCACGCGCAGAAGACGCCTACGACGGTAAGAGTTCCATAGTCGCTAAAGCGAAAGTGAGAGTAGTTCTTGATCGCGGGGTTGAGGTGCTCGGCGATCGTCACGATCGCGGCATCGGCGGCGAGCGACGCGACGATGGCGAGCACCGACACCGCGAGAAAACGACCTTCTGAGGGTTGCTCACGCGCGGGCTTCATATCAATTCGCCAGCGCGCCAGCGCGCGCTCGATGAGTGACGGTGCGGGCATGGCGGGGATCTCAGTCTTTTCGTACGGCGCTACTCACGTTATCCGCGAGGGTCAGCACTCCTGGACGGGTGACGCGACGAGTTACTTCTGGGCGTCCGCGGTGGCGATTAGTTGGCGTGCGGCACGGGCTTCGTCCAGTCGTGACACCGGGGTGTGCTGGGGCGCACTATGCAACTCGTCGGGATCGTCCTGCGCGCGCTGGGCGATGCGTTCGATCGCTTGCGCGAGCGCTTCGAGCGTCTGGACGCTCTCGGTCTCGGTCGGCTCGAACATGAGGGCCTCTTCGACGATCAACGGGAAGTAGACGGTCGGTGAGTGGAAACCCTCGTCCAGAAGAGCCTTGGCGACGTCCAGACCGCGAACGCCATACTTCGCTTTGAGCGGACTCGCCGTCAACGTGCACTCGTGCATGCAGACGCGGTCGTAGGCTGCCGGCAGTATTGCTCGCAAGCGGTGGCGTAGCCAGTTGGCGTTCAGGACCGCGTGCTGTGAGACCCGGGTCAACCCGTCGCCCCCGTGCACGTCGATGTAGGCCAACGCTCGCGCCAAGACCAGCGCGTTGCCCTGCCAGCCGTGGACGCGGCCAATGGAGCGCGGCGGTGTCGACCACTCGAAACGCCCGTCACCGACGCGAGCCGCCTGAGGCCCCGGCAAGAACTCCACCAGGTGGGCGGCCACCGCAACCGGACCCGCGCCCGGCCCTCCCCCACCGTGGGGGGTAGCGAAGGTCTTGTGCAGATTCATGTGCACGATGTCAAAGCCCATGTCGCCCGGGCGCACGGCGCCCAAGATGGCGTTCAGGTTGGCGCCGTCGTAGTACAGCAGTCCACCGACGTCGTGCACCGCTTCGGCGATCTCGACAATCTCCTCCTCAAAGAGGCCTACCGTGTTCGGGTTCGTCAACATAATGCCCGCCACGTCAGGTCCGAGGGCCGCCTTTAGCGCGCGTAAGTCCACGAGTCCTCGGTCGTTCGAGGGCACCGTGGTGACCTCGTAGCCGCCGAGGGTGACCGAGGCCGGGTTCGTGCCGTGCGCGGAGTCGGGAATGAGAACGCGGTGACGCTCGTCGTTTCGTGACTCGTGATACGCCCGCATGAGAAGAAGTCCCGTGAGCTCTCCCGCGGCGCCGGCCGCGGGCTGGAGGGTGGCTGCGCTCATACCGGTGATCGCACAGAGTTTCTCTTCGAGGGTGACCATGATCTCCAGCCAGCCCTGGCAGAGCGACGCCGGAGCGCCGGGGTGAACGGAGTTGAGACCAGGGTCGGCCGCCACGGCGTCACAGAACTTTGGGTTGTACTTCATGGTGCACGAACCAAGCGGGTACATGCCGAGGTCGACGGAGTACTGGCGGTGCGAGAGGCGAGTGAAGTGTCCGACTAAGTCGCGCTCTGACACTTCGGCGATCGCCACCACCTCGTCATTCAAGTGGGCGCTCGGTAGGAGTTCCTCGAGCGGCGTCGCCGGAACGCCCGTCGTGCGAAGTTGATAGGCCGAGCGAGACGGAACCGACATCTCAAAGAGAGTGGGCTCCGTCTCGTGCCCCATCAGCGGCGCCGAGGCCGCGCGACCTCCGGGAAGTGGGGAGGTCATGATTTGAGAACCTCGCGAAGAGCATCGACGTACTGGTCGATCTCGTCCTTGGTGCGCCGCTCGGTCACGGTCACCAAGAGCACGCTCTCGACGTCTTCAACGGAGGGATCGGGACCATTGGTGAGTTGGGCCACCGAGAGGCCCGCCAGCACGTCGCGCTCGGCCATCAGAGCGACAACTTCCTTCGCCGGCTTGGACACGCGAATCGCGAACTCACGAAAGAAAGGTTGGGCGGTCAGGGCCTCGACGCCATCGACGCCCAGGAGCTCGTCGTAGAGATAGTGCGCTCCCTGAGCGCAACGGGTGGCCACTTCGCGCAGCCCGTAGGTCCCGAGCCACCCGAGTTGGATGGCCGCCGCCACCGCCATCAACGTCTGGTTCGTGCAGACGTTCGACGTGGCCTTCTCTCGACGGATGTCTTGTTCGCGAGCGCGCAACGTCGTAACGAAGGCCCGTCGTCCACTGGAGTCCACCGTCTCGCCGACGATGCGTCCGGGCAGGCGGCGCGTCTGAGCCTCGGAGCACGCGAAGAGCCCCACGTACGGGCCGCCGAAAGAAAGTGGCGTACCGAACGCCTGTCCTTCACCGACAAAGACATCGGCTCCCCACTGGCCCGCCGTCTTCAGTACACCTGCGGCGACCGGATCGGCGCCGATGATGAAGAGTGCGTCACTGGCCAGCGCCAACGACTTGGCCTCGCTCAGATCCTCCAGTACGCCGAGATAGTTCGGGTAGGCGGCGACGATGGCGGCCGCCCCGCTGGCGTCGACACTCGACCAGTCGGTGAGGCCGTCGCGTAGGGGCACTTCGACGATCTCGTGTCCCGTGCCTTTGGCGAAGGTGCGAGCGACTTGGCGCCAGTGGGGGTGAACCCCCGAGGAGACGATCATCTTTTGACGACCGGTGGCCCCGCTCGCCATGTTGAGCGCCTCGACCAGCGCCGTCGCGGCGTCGTAGAGCGACGCGTTGGGAATCGGAAGTCCACTCAGGCGCGAGACGAGGGTTTGATACTCGAAGATGGCTTGCAGCACGCCTTGGGCCACTTCGGGTTGATAGGGAGTGTACGCCGTCACAAACTCCGAACGGTTCGAGAGCATCTTGACGACGGGCGGCACTTCGTGGTCGTAGGCGCCACCCCCGGCGAAACAGGTCATCGACGTCGCCTTGGCCGCGTTGGCTCGCGTGTACCCGGCGAAGATCGCCGCCACGTCCGGCTCGCTCATGCCCGGATCGATCTCCAAGCCGCCCGCGAGTCGCACGGCGCTCGGTATGTGGGCGAAGAGGTCGTCGAGGGAGTCCATCCCGAGAAACGTCAACATGGAGTCGACGTCGTCGTCGGTGTGAGGCAGATAGTCCGCCAACTCACGACTCCTTTCGAACGAACGGTAACGAGGTTATCGTCGCGGGAATATCGCGACCTCGTAGGCGCACGAGCGCTTCGTGCCCGGGCTTCAGATCAGGTTCCAGCAGGCCCACGCCGATTCCGTGTTCCAAGACTGGCGAAAAGTTGCCAGAGGTCAAGGTCCCCACGACGTTGCCGTTGACGAGTACCTCGCCCTCTTCGCGCAGTGGTTGTCGACCGCGGGCCGCGACGCCGGTGAGCAACCGACGCACACCCCGCTCACGTTCTTTCTCGACCGCGGGCTTGCCTCGGAACGTCGCTTTCTGCCAGCCGAGCACCCAGCCGAGGCCGGCTTCGAGCGTCGTCGAGGTCAGACTCAGCTCGTGTCCGTAGAGAGGCAACGCCGCTTCCAGTCGCAACGTGTCACGCGCGCCCAGACCGGCGGGAAGTATGTCCGCCGCGATGAGGCGTCGAAAGATTCGCTCGGCTACTTCGTTAGGAGCGGCGATCTCAAAGCCCGCCTCACCGGTGTAGCCCGTTCCCGCCACACGGACCTCCACCCCTTCGTACTCGAATCGTTCCACGCGAAACGGTCCGACGGCCGAGAACCGGGGGTCGACCGCCTCGGCCTTTTGGCGAGCTCGCGGCCCCTGCACCGCGAGCACGCAGCGCTCCGAGGTCACGTCCACGCCGGGCAGCGCGGAGGTGACTCCCGAGGTGTTAGAGGCGTTGGGCATGACGTCAAACTGATCGTCGCCGACCCACCAGACGATGATGTCGTCCACCACGAATCCGTCGTCGTTGAGCAGATGCGTGTACTGCGCGCGGCCCGCAGAGATCTTCTGGAGATCGTTGGTCAGCGTCGCCTGCAGCGCATCGAACATTCCCGCGCCGTCACAGCGCACGGTGCCTAAGTGGCTGACGTCAAAGACCACCGCGTCGTTACGACAGGCCAGGTGTTCAGTGACGGTACCCGTCGAGTACTGCAGTGGCATCTCCCAGCCGCCAAAGGGCACGATCTTGGCGCCCAGCTCGACGTGGAGGTCGTAGAGAAACGGCCGTCGATCTTCGCTCGTCGCCATCAAGCAGCCCTCCCGTCGTCTCGGTGCAGATCGTGAAGGCGCAACAGATAGTTGTAGTCACGCTGGTAGACAACGAGAAGAGGAATCTCGGGATAGAGCGAGCGAAAACGACGAACCTTCTGATTCTTCTTCGTCACGAGCCGTTGGTCCAACACCGTCAACTCGATGAAGAGGCGCTTCTCGGGAAGAAAGAAGTCCGGTCGAAAGCCTCGGGTCGGACTGCCCTTGTCGTCCCAGGCCAGAGGAAACTCCAGCGGTTCATAGACCCACTGATGGCCGTAGAGGGTTAGTAGCTGGGAGAAGAGTTGCTCGCTGGGATGGGCAAAAGACTGAACCGCGCTGGGTACCACGCTCGGGTGGCGACGACGAGAGTCGTCGCTCCGCGTCGATGAGCTCACGCCGTGGCGGCCCCCTTCTCCGACGTAGCAAGCTCTGACTGGCTGAGGGTGGTCCGAAGCTCGGCGACCACTTTCGCCAAAGGAACAATGTTGAAGACACCCTGACCACCGCGCAAGAGGTCGACGAGTTCACCGTCGTCGTGGGCGAGCACGGAGCCGGAGTCAGAGAGCACCAAGCTGCTGGCGGCGAGATCGGCGCCTAATGATTGGCGCAGGCACTCAACGGCCTGTCGAGCGCGCGAGAGGGAAACACCCGAACTCAAAAGAGATTTAATAACCTTGACTTCGAGCACGTCTCCGTAGGAGTACGCGCGCTTGGAGCCACTTCCCGTGGCGGGGGTGATGGAAGGCGTGACCAGACCCGTGCGCGCCCAGTAGTCCAACTGGCGGTACGTGACGCCCGTCAGGCGACACACCGTCGGTCCGCTAAAGCCAAAAGTTGCCGTGTCTGTCATACGAAGTCCCTCCCGACCGAGGCTTGACCAGACTATCTCGATGGACTACACGAGTGTAGTTACTTATCGACTAGCCCGCAAAAAGATCGGGTCGACCGAGAGACGGCGAGGAGGCTTCGGCGTGAAGTCGAGTGGGGATCCGCCCCGCTCGTCGGGCTAAAAACCCAGCGCGCACCGCCTGTTTCAGTGCCTCGGCCATCAGAACGGGCTCGAGGGCGCGGTTCATCGCGGACGCCGCCAAGACGCCGTCGCAACCGAGTTCCATCGCCAGTGCCGCGTCCGAGGCCGTACCGACACCGGCGTCGAGCAACACGGGCACCTCGACGCGTTCGGTGATGAGCGAGAGTGCGTGGGGGTTTCTGATGCCGAGTCCCGATCCGATCGGAGACCCGAGGGGCATTACCGCCACGCATCCGACCTGCTCCAAACGTTGGGCCACGATCAGATCATCCGACGTGTACGCCCAGACTTCGAAGCCGCGCCGCACGAGTTCTTCTGCGGCGATCAAGGTCTCGGTGGTATCGGGCAAGAGCGTCAGATCGTCCCCGATCACTTCGAGTTTGACCAGCGAAGTGGAGAAGGCCTCCCTCGCCAACTCCGCCACTTTTATGGCCTCTTCCGCGCTGTAACAGCCCGCCGTATTGGGTAGCAACGTCACGTTTAGTCGCAGCAATAGGTCGTAGATGGAGCCTTCCACGTGGGGGTCAACACGGCGAAGCGCCACCGTGGCGATAGATGAACCCGACGCGAGAATCGATGCCTCGAGGACATCGAGGGCGCGAAATCCCCCGGTTCCCACGACAAGTCGAGAGTCGGAGGAGAACGATCCGACTTGAAACTGCTCTTCCACGACCCCAGCGTAGCGAGGAGGTCTGCTCACTAGGGTTGCAACGTGCAACCCCTGACCGCGTTATCGATTGCCGGTTCGGACTCGGGCGGTGGTGCGGGTATCCAGGCTGACATTCGTAGCTTCAACGCCTTTGGTGTGCACGCCACCACCGCGATCACCGCGATCACGGCGCAGAACACGCGCGGCGTCTTTGACGTGGTGGCGCTCTCCCCCGACATTATCGAAGCCCAGATTCGCGTCGTGTGCGGCGACTTCGACGTCAAGGCGGTGAAAACCGGCATGCTGGCCCAGGCGGTCTCGGTCGAACGGGTGAGCAGCCTCGCCCGTGAGGGACTGCTCGCTCATCTGGTGGTCGACCCGGTTCTCGTGTCCACGAGCGGCCAGGTCCTTATGGAAGAAGGAGGCGTGGACGCGTATCGTGAGGCGCTCTTTCCCTTCGCCGAAGTAGTCACCCCGAACCTTCGCGAAGCCGCCGTCCTCTGTGAGGTCGACTTTGGCGATGTCAAATCCCTCGACGACGTTGAACAGCTCGCACGACGTGTTCTGGCCATGGGTCCGCGCTACGTGCTCGTCAAAGGAGGACACCCGCTCGCCACTTCGCGTGAAGCTGACGCGCCCGACCTCCTCGTGAGCGACGAAGGGCTCGTGGTCTTTGATGCGCTGCGTGTCGACACCTCGAACGACCATGGAACAGGTTGTTCGCTCTCCTCGGCGCTCGCCGCTGGATTGGCGCTCGGTCGCACTGTGAACGACGCGACGCGTGACGCGAAGTCGTTCGTGTTAGCCGCGCTGATCAGTGCGTCCACGTGGCGATTGGGCGGGGGGCGTGGACCAATCGACCATTTAGGATGGGGTGAGTGAGTGATCACCCCTCTCCTCCCCAACCCCCCGTCACCACCACGACCAGCCTCTGGCCGGCCCTCTCAATTTTGGGTATTGCGGTCCTCATGCTCGGGACCTTTATGGTCGTCAACCTCATCACCAACAAGGGCGTGGTGGCCAAAGAGACGACCACTCTTCCGGTGATTGTGGGAGGCCTCCAGGCCGACGCCACGCCGGGAGCAAAACTGCAGTACTGCCTGCAAACAGAGGAGGTCCCCTCCGACATCGCCGACGCCTTCGTGGTGCCCGTGAACACCGTGACCAGAGCGGGTGAAAGGACCCCCGACCTAGGCGCGGGAGAGTTCTCCTGCGAGCAGCCAATGGCGACGGCGAGCACGAACTCGTCGGCGTTGATCTCTTTCTTCAACGAACAACTTCAAGCGCGCGGTTGGAGCCTCTTTTCCCACGGGGCCAGCAACGGCGATCCTCAGTCGTTGTTTCAAAAGGCAGGCAGCGACGGCTTCTACTGGGAAGTCGGCGTCACGGTCAACAAGTCGACCTCCACGAGCGTCGACTGGACGTTCCAGATCTATCAGAACTCTGAGACCGTCTAGCCGACCTGGCTCACCAGCTCAGGCTTCGTCGGGACGCGGTCGTGCGTCATCGATGACCACAGGGCGAAGTTGATCGGATAGATCACGTAGCCCACTCGGGTGGCCGTCGCCACGCACATCGCCACGACGAAGACCACGCTGAGCAGAGCCAAGAGCTGGGACAACGTCAAGGGCCAATGTTGGCGCATGTACCGAGCCGCAAAGTACCCACCGACGAGAAAGGCCAACGGGGCGAGAACGTGCCCGAGAGCCGGCTCCCAGGTGGTCAAGAGATGCCCGGGCAACGCGCTCGCCGCCGGAGAGGTGATACCCGCGAGACCGAGGGGGAAG
Organism: uncultured Acidimicrobiaceae bacterium; assembly: GCA_963849705.1. Taxonomy (GTDB): domain Bacteria; phylum Actinomycetota; class Acidimicrobiia; order Acidimicrobiales; family RAAP-2; genus RAAP-2. The sequence continues at coordinate 302,913 of CAWKII010000004.1, forward strand.
GCAAAGACGTTGGACATGAACGCCGCGGGTGCTCGAAAGATGAAAGGTACCGTCGTCACGACGACAATGGATCCGATCCACGCCAGCACTCGCTTCCAGGTCGAGCGGCCCCGTTCATTTCTCGCGACCAGTAACGCTCCCGCGGCCATGGGCCAGGCGGTTAACTTCATGGCCGCGGCGAGACCCAGACTGATACCCGCGAGGTTGGACTGACGACGCTGCAACGCCGCCACGCCGAGCAGTGAGAGAGCCAATATCGGCATGTCGTCGCCGCCGGTGGAGAGAAACAGAGCCCCCGTCGGCAGAGCGATGAGAACCTGCGCGACGCGGATCTTCTGATCTTTCGATAGTCGTAGCAACGACAGAGCAATCGCGCTGGTGATCAACGTCATGAGAGTCATGACCAGGCGTGCGTCCGTGAGCCCTTTGCTCTCATGAGTAGCGGCCGAAGGAAGGCCGAAAACTCCCATCAAGGGAAAGTACGGAAAGAACGACTCGAAGGCGGGCAGCCCTTTTATCTCGTTGATCAAGTGGCCGTGACGGTCGTAGGTCCGATAGGGATCCTTACCCTTACTGAGGAGCTGACCGGCGCGAGAGATGACTCCCACCTCCGGCTGGGCGTGGCGCCAGTGGGCTTCGAGACCCAGGGGGACGAACACCGCGCCAAAGATCACCACTACGAGAAGCACTATTCGCGCGAGGTGCTCACGCCGGACCAGACGCTTCGCCAGCACGAAGGCGACAAGCGCCGCCAAGGCGTACGGGCCGAGAGCGAGATAGCCCCACTGCCACTGGGCCCCTTGCGTGGAGGTCAGAGCCAGGACGAGGGCGAACACGGCCGCCACCGCGTAGAGCAGTCCGTCGCGGTCCAGTGGGTGAAGCGCGTTCCAGCGGGCCATGACGTTGCCGCGAGCCGTGTCTAAACGCGCCAACATGAGCCTAAGTGTACTGAGCGGGTGTCTTCGAGGCGCTCTTACTCACTCGCCGTCTTGGCCCGGCGGATCGGAAACTGTGTAACGGGCTCGGCGGGGCCGACGAGGAACTCCTCGATGAGACGCGCGCTCTCCTTCGAGCGCTCTTTCAGCACGGCGTGTGACGTGCCCGGCAAGATGGCCAGTTGGGCCCCGGGCATCGACTCGTACAACGAGATGGTGTGGCTCAGCCGAGCGACGTCGTCGTCGCCCGCCATGACGAGCGCGGGCACGCTCATCGCCCCCAGGTCCTCGACCGTCAGGGTCGGTTGAGTCTTGATGAGGCGTAGAGACTTCTCCACCACTTCGGCCGCGTGATCGATGCCGTCGGGAGAGCGCGCGGCGAAGTCGAGAGCGAACTGCACGAAGTCGGGGCTCTGTGGGGTGAAGTCCTCCATCGGCATCAGGCCTTCGAAGTGATAGTTCGCCCCCACCAACACCACGCGATGGAGGAGATCCGGTCGCGCGAGCGCCACCAGCAACGCAACATTGGCGCCGTCGCTGTGCCCGACGAGGTGAACGCGCCGGCCGAGGTACGTAAGAAAGGCCATCGTCTCGAGCGCCATGTCGTCGTAGCTGAAGGGTGCGGTCGTGTCCGCCGTTCGTCCGTGTCCGCGTCGATCAAACGCCGCCACGGCGAAGCGCTTCGAGAGTCGCGGGCCGAGCACGCGAAGCAGACTGGCGCTGCTGCTCAGCCCGCCGTGAAGAAAGACGACCGTCCGGCCTTTCTTCTTCGGGAGAACCACCCAGGTCGGATGGCCGTTGAGTTGAACGCGAGGCACCCTGGAGATGGTACGTGGTGAAGCAGCACAGAGCGTCCTGCGTAGTGTTACGAGATGCGAGCCTTTGTCGTCAGTGAGAACGAGGGACAACTCGCCCTGGGCGTTCGTGATGTCGAGCCCTCCCCCGTCGACGCGCGAGACGTCCTCGTACGAGTCGACTACTCGGGCATCAACTTCAAAGACGCCATGGTCGCCAGTGCCGCGAGCCGGGTCAGACGGGTCAACTCGCTGGTCGCCGGGGTCGACGCCGCCGGCCTCGTGGTGGAGTCGTCCGACGCAGCGTTCCGTCCCGGGGAGCGCGTGGCCGTGCACGGAGGCTCCCTCGGCGTCGCGCGCGACGGAGGTTTCGCCGAGTTCGTCTACGCACCCGCCCGCTACCTCTCGAAGCTGCCCGCGGAGATCTCCACGCGTGACGCCATGATTATCGGTACCGCCGGCTTCACGGCGATGGCGAGTGTGTTGGCGCTCGAAGATCGCGGGCTCCTGGCCGGAGCACGAGTCCTGGTCACCGGTGCGACCGGGGGTGTCGGCTCCCAGTCGGTGACGTATCTCTCGGTGCGCGGCTACCGGGCGGTGGCGTCAACGGGAACGGAGGGGGCGCGCGCCTGGCTGCTCGAACGGGGCGCCACCGACGTCATAGGGCGCGACGACATCAGCGACCGCCCCGACCGGGTACTGGGGAGCGAACTCTGGGACGGCGCGATCGACTGCGTGGGCGGCCCCACCTTGAATGAGATACTTCGCTCTCTTCGCTACGGCGCAGCGGTCGCCGCCAGCGGTCTGGTCGCCAGCGCGGAACTCGACACCACCGTCTACCCGTTCATCACTCGGGCCAACGCGCTGGTGGGTATTGACGCGGTCGAAGCGACGGGCGACACGCGCGATCGCGTATGGAGGGCTCTCGGCGAGATCGCGGCCTCGGTCCACTTCTCGACCCTCGTCGATCGTGTTCTGTCGCTGGAGAACGTGAGCGAAGGCCTCGACGCCATTCGCCACGGCGCGACCCGCGGGCGCATTCTCGTGAGCGTGGTTGGTGGCGACGTCTCGCTCTAGTAAAAGGGGCTGAGCCAGATCTGGCCGTTGTTGCAGGGTTGCACGGCGTAAGTCGGCGTCACCGGGAGGGCTGCTCCTCCGGCGACAAACTGCACGCTGATCGTCACCGCGCTCTCGCAAGCCGTGGTGCCCGACTGCACGTCGGAGTACGCCAACGAAAACGTGGTGGTGCCGTTCAGTGACAGCGTCAGGGTCTTGGGTGCGACGTTTGCCTGCGACGGTGTCAGAAACTGAAACCCACTCGTCGACGACGGCACGTCGACGCCCGTCGATTTCAAGACGGCGCCCAGGCGGTCTTGCAGTGTGAGAATCGGCCACCCCTTGAGGGTGCACGTTCCGGGAGTGGTTTTGGTAAGAGTCACGCTCGCGTAGATCGTGCCGGCCGCTCCTTCACCTTCGTTGTACGCGCCACTGAAATCACTCGCGACGCAGTTCGCGCTGGCCAGGGTAGTGCTGGTTGTGCTCGACGTCGTGGTACTGCTCGTCGTCGTGGTGCTCGTCGTCGTGGTCGTGCTGGAGCCAATCACGTGACGACTCAAGGCGAAGATGGCGACAAAGGCGACAATGATGGCAACCGCGATGAGACCTCGCCTCACGCGCCAAAGTCCTCGGGGCGCACCTGTTCGAGAAACTCACGCAGCTGCTCCACGAGGTCGGCCTCGTTGGGGGAGTCGAGTTCGACGTACTCCTCGTCGTCCTCGTCGTAGGCCAACTCCATCACCCTGCCTTCTGAGGCCATGAGGTCGTCGCTCACCAGAATCGGCGCACCGACACGAAGAGCGAGCGCCACGGCGTCGCTCGGTCGCGAACTGACGACCACTTCTTCGTTCCCTCGTACGAGGCGCAGGTTCGCGTAGAAGGTGTTGTCAATCAACTCCGTGATCTCTACGGAGAACAGTTGCGCTCCCAGCGCCCCGATGACGTGTCCCAAGAGGTCGTGCGACATCGGACGAGGTGACTCCACGCCTTGTAAGGCGTAAGCGATCGCCGCCGCTTCGGGAGCACCGATGAAGATGGGAAGCACCCGTTCGCCGGCGACCTCCTCTAGGAGCAGCAAGGGCGTTGAACTGCCGACGTCGACGCGAACCGCGCGAAGAACGACCTCAATCATGGGGCCAGCCTAGACCGACTAGAACCCCGAAAAAACGTCTAGTCCCGCAGGTACAAGTTCAGTTCGCGCTCTAAGAGGACACTGCGCAGGGCCGCGACCTCGCGTGCGACGTCGCTCGTGATGGCCTTCACCTCCGCGCGTGTGTGCTCCGCGCCGAGCTGTCGCAGGGGTGCCGTGAGGTCGTCGATGACGCCGACTTCGCGCTCCGCGATACGACGAAGTGATCCCAGAAGGCGAATGTCCACACCGCGCGCCAGCAACGCTCTCGAGTGCGCCGCGACGCGTACGTCCAAGGCCCCATACACCGTCTCGCCGCCGACAACCATCGGCGTCACCAGGCCGAGGGCCTGAATCTGGTTGAACTCTTCGGGTCGTAGTCCCGTTGTCGCCAAAAGCTCGTTCGCCGTGAAGTACTCCTTCACCGGAGCACTCGCGTCGTCACGTGCGGCCGACTCCACCACACTCAACACCGGACGAGGCGTGGGCGCGGGGATCGGCGCCGGTGCACTGATAACCGCCGGGGCCGCGTCGCGGGCGGCTTGGCGAGTGTTCGTCGTCACGGTGGGTGCCGATAACAGTCCTTGTTCGATAAGGCGTAGACGAACTACGCGCAGCGGGACGAACTCTTCTTGAGCGAGACGGATAGCTTCTCGCAGACAGGCGACGTCGCGCTCGGAGTAGAGACGATATCCCTTACGGCTTCTGCTGGGCTGAACCAGGCCCTTATCTTCGTAATAGCGAATCTTCGATAGCTCCACGTCGGGAAAGTCCTTACGAAGTTGTGCGTGCACTTCGCCGATTCGCATGACGCCCTGATTCGAGCTCATTGTGTCGCCTCCCAAAAAACCAATTTAAATTTGCCGATCTGAACTTCATCAGCCGAGTGCAGGGTCGTCTCTTCGACGCGTTTTCCGTTGACGTAGGTGCCGTTGAGTGAGTTCAGGTCACGCAGGGTAATGCGCCCGCTCGCCGTACGGGTAAAGACGGCGTGATGACGAGAGACCGAGACATCGTCGAGCAGGAGGGCGCTCGCTTCGTGTCGGCCGACCGAGACCACGTCGCTGGTCAATTCGATCCTGGTGCCCGCTTGGGGTCCCGCGGCGATCACGAGTTCGTCACGGTGTTCACCCGCGGGACCACGGTTGGCGTCGGGATGCATGGAGTCCGGCGCGCTCACCACCGGAACGGCGATGGTTTCCGGTGAGGAGGACTCGTGCTGTGGTGCCCCGCACGACCAACAAAAGTTCGCGTTGGCGTTAAGGATCTCTCCACAGCGACGGCAGTTCACGACCTCACACTAGTTAACTTTCGAAATACCCGTCGGGGCTAGTTCGTCGTGATTGCTTCGTAACTCGAGGCGTCAAGCAACGCGTCATAGTCGTCGCTCGACGCGACGGCGATCTCGCATATCCAACCCTCGCCGTACGGGTCACTGTTGACATTTTCGGGCGAACCGGTGAGTGAGTCGTTCACCGCGCTGATCGTTCCGGCGACCGGCGCGTAGATCTCCGAGACGGACTTCGTCGACTCGACCTCACCGATGACGCCACCGACGACGACGGTGCTGCCCACCTTCGGCAGGTCCACGAAGACGACATCGCCGAGGGCATCTTGCGCGTAGTCAGTGATGCCCACCCGCACGTGGTCCCCTTCGTTCTTGGCCCACTCATGATCGCTGGAGTAACGAAGTTCGCTTGGTATCTGCATGCGAGCCAACTTACAAGATTCGCCGCGCTCGGCGCCCGTCCCTCAGCGCCTGCAGCGCTGGCTTGACGTAGCCAAACAACACGATCCACGACAGCGTCAGCCCCAGAATTCCGATAACCCAGCAAGCGTCACGCGCGTCGTGTTGCCACGTCTGCAAGGGGGCGTGGTGAGGGTTCGAGGTCAAGAGAAATAGAGGGAACGTTGTCATCAGGGCGAACGTGGAGACTTTGCCCCACCACAGGACGTTGATCCGCGCCGCCCCTAAGGCGGCCAGTACGAGCGTCAAGCTCGACACGATGATTTCTCTCACCAAGGTCGCTATGGCGAACCACCACGGCACGGCACCCACGATGGCCACGGCGAGAAGACCGCCGATGACCAGGATGCGATCGGCCGTGGGGTCGAGAATCTTTCCGACGTTGGACACCTGGTGAAATCGACGCGCGACGAAGCCGTCAATCCAGTCCGTGGCGCCTAGAACGCCGAGAAGCCACGCAGCGATCGCGCGATGGTTCGTGGCGAAGACCAGCCAGAAGAAGACGGGCAACAAAGCAAGACGCGCCAGGGTGATGGCGTTGGGCCACGTCAACCATCCCGCGTCGACGCTCTCGCTCTCACCCACGAATGAAGCGTATTACTAGGCCACCGTGATGGACTGATCGAGATAGACATCTTGGACCGCGTGCATGATGGCGGCGCCGTCATCAATCGGACGCTGGAACGCTTTACGTCCAAGGATGAGGCCCTGTCCCCCGGCTCGCTTGTTGATGACCGCCGTACGCACCGCCGACGCGAGGTCGTTGTCGCCCTTGGACTCACCGCCTGAGTTAATGAGACCGATGCGCCCGGCGTAACAGTTCACGACCTGCCATCTCGTTAAGTCAATGGGGTTGTCGGTCGTCAGTTCGCTATATACCCTCGGATCGGTCTTGCCGAACTTCACGGCGTTGTAGCCGCCGTTATTGATCGGTTGCTTCTGTTTGATGATGTCCGCCTCGATCGTGACGCCGAGGTGGTTGCCCTGGCCCGTTAAATCGGCGCTGAGCTGGTAGTCGACCCCCCCGGTAACGAAGGCGTCGTTGCGTAGGTAGCACCACAGCACGGTGAAGAGCCCCTGGCGGTGCGCTTCTGCGAAGGCCGCGCGTACTTCCTCGATCTGATGGACCGAGTCGGGAGAACCAAAGTAGACGGTGGCCCCCACGCCCATGGCCCCCAGGTCGACGGCCTGTTGGACCGAGGCGAACATCTGTTGGTCGTACGTGTTGGGATAACGGAGAAGATCGTTGTGATTGATCTTCACGATGAAGGGAATACGGTGCACGTAGCGCCGCGAGATGATGCCCAGGTTGCCCAGGGTCGTGGCGATCGCGTTGCAGTTGCCCGCGAGCGCCAAATCGCAGAGTCGAGCCGGGTCGAAGTACTCAGGATTGGGGGCAAAACTCGCGGCGGCGGAGTGTTCGATGCCTTGATCGACGGGCAGGATCGAGAGGTAGCCCGTCCCCGCGAGTCGGCCGTGGTTGTACAAGGTACCGAGGTTGCGCAACACGGCGGGGGAACGGTCGCTCCACGTAAAGACGTCATCGAGGAATGACGGCCCGGGCAGCGTGAGCAGTTCCTTCGGGAAGGCCGTGGCCTTGTGGTCGAGCAGTGACGACGCGTCGTCGCCTAAGAGTGCGGCAGTGTCCATGCCGGAATGTTACAAGGTCACTTCATCGCTCAAAACCACGGAACTGCGATGTTCCGATACTCGTCTTCTCCTGATCGGTAGGGTAACGACGTGGATGCCGATTACCGTTCGTCTCTCCTTCGGCGCCTTCGAGCGGTGCACTCGCTCTACGACGACGCCTGCGCCACCATGACACTGGATCAGGTCAATACCGTCACGCACCCTTCGACCTTGCCCATTGCCTTTTCGCTCGTCCATCAACTCCTCATGGAAGACAGCGCCCTGGTATTCATCGGGGGCCCCACTCCTCAGTTCAACGAACACTGGGCCGAGCGCCTCGGGCTGGTCATCGCCGATCACGGCAAGGAGAGAACCGTCGAGGAGATGATGGCGCAACGGATCGGGAACTACGACGAGTTCCGCCAGTTTCAGTCGCAGGTCTTTCGAGCGACGGAGGAGTACGTCGCCGGAGTGGACCCGGACACCTTGAACGACGTTCTACTACACGTGCCGTACGGCCCCCTCATCGCCAACACCTTCTCCGCGCGCGTCGGCGGGGAGAACGGCATTAGCCGTAGTGACGCCTTGGAGTGTTGGATCTATCAACACGCCTTGCGCCACATGGGCGAGATTGAACACGCCCGATCCCTGGTCGGCCTGGGCGGAATGACCTCGTAAGGTCAAGAACCCGACGCCGGTCAGTCGACTTTCTTCTTGGACGTCGGAGTCACCCGTCGCTTTCGATTCTTGCGAGGCACGCTGGAGCCCAGTTCGCTTAGTCGAGCCGCCGCGTCGTAGGCGTCGGGTTCGGCGAGGACGACCCTGGAGAAGAGCTCCCGGGCTGCGGTGGTGTCGCCCGCCCGGTCGTAGACGTCGGCTAACGCGTACCAGAGCCGCACGTGGCGATACGACGGGTTGCGAAGATTCTTGGCCGCACCCGCGCGCGTTAACAGATCGATCGCCTCTTCATACTTTCGTTGGTCGGCCCAGGTGGCCGCCATCACGATTCGCCCTTCGGCCAACACTTCGGGAGACGGCTCGCTCTCTTGTAGCTCGGCGAAGGTCTTCTCCACCGCGCGATACTTGTGATTGGCCCGGTCGGCGTCCATAACGAGCGGCAGGTGTTCCGGGTCTCCCGAGATGGTGAAGTAGGCCCGCAGGTGAATCCTGGACATCGCCCAACGATCGGCGCGGTAGGCGGCCAGGCCCGTCAGCTCTCGTACCGCCGCCACGCCCGGCGTCGCGTCGGCCACGATACGACCCAGGCGCAGCGCCTCTTCGTAGCGCTTACGGTCGTAGGCTTCGGCCGCCCGCGTCAGGGTGCTCACCATTTTCTCACGCATGTACGCAGTGCCGATGAAGGCTTTGCGTACGTCAGCGGAGACGTCGCCGGGTAACGCGTACTTCGCTCGATTTTTCGTCTTCTCGGCCGCCGCTTTGCGCGGAGCCGGCCGATCGACCGCTACAAAGTCTCCCAGTGGATCGGGCGTCCGCGCTCGGCTCTTGGCGTCGCCCAGTTCCTGTCCGGTGCTCGTGATGTTGACGGCGCCCTTGCGTGCGACGCTGCCCCACCCTTTCTCGCGCGCGTGCTCGCCAGCGACTTTGCGCTTTCGCTGCTCGGGCGTGAGTTCGCGTGGCGCGCGCGGAGCGACCCGCGACGTCGACGACCTTGGCGCGGCACCTCGTGGCGAGCCGGGGTGCTTGGGGCGCGCCTCGCCCGACCTTTGATTCGGACGAGCGCTTCGCTCAGCACCGTCGTCGTCGCGGGAGTCGCGAGGGCGACGCTCGCGACCCGCGTCGCGTGACGACGAAGACCGCCGGGGACGACTTTCGTCGCTCGTTCGCCGCGCAGGACGCCCACCCCGTGCGGAAACGTCTCGTCGCGCGCGGTCCGGGGTGCTCGACGATAAACGATCGTCACCCTTTGTGGTGGAGCGTTGGTCGCTCCGTCGAGAGTCAGGGGGTCGTGGGGAACGGCGCGTCCCCTCGTCGGAACGTTGACCTCGAGCAGGCGTTGATTTCGCCTGGCCAGCGCCGCCTTTAGCGCCCCGGGATGATGACGCGCGCGCGGGGAAGGATCCCGGCTTACTCCGCGTGGGCGCGCGCCGTCGAGAGGGATTGGTTGCGGTCACGTGCCAGTCTACCGTTGCTCCTGGCGGATTTCGTCAACCGTCCCTCGCTGAGGGTCTTGACGCGGCGGGGCCTTCTCTCAGAACGCGCGTCGTCTACGCGTTCGTTACGATCACGGCATCGAGCGCCACCGCACCGCCGCCCCGGGGGAATACCCGCAGCGGATTGATCTCAATTTCGCCGATCGCCGGTGTCGCGCGAAGGAGGCCGCCGACGGTCATAATGACGTCCACCAGGGCGTCGAGGTCCGCAGCCTCCTCGCCCCGCACACCACTGAACACGTCGAAGCCGCGCAGCGAGGAGAGGGACGACTCCACCTCCACCCGGTCTGCCAGGGCGGAGATCACCACGACGTCCTTTAGCAGCTCCGTCCAGACACCGCCGAGCCCTACCAGGACAAACTCTCCCCACGCCGAATCACGATGAGCGCTCACGATCATCTCGATTCCAGGTCCCAGGGCCTGTTCGACGAGAACTCCGTCAATCGTGACCTCTGGTCGAGCGGCGGCGACATCGGACAGAATCTTCGCGTACTGGTCGTAGAGCTGAGTCTCATCAGCGACGAAGGCCACGCCCCCGACGTCGCTCTTGTGCGTGATCATCGCGGAGGAGACCTTGAGTACCACGGGGAAACCGATCCTGCGGGCCGCTGCTCGAGCCTCGTTGACGTCCCTGGCGATTTCGCCGTGCGGTGCTGGCACTCCCATCCGCGACAGGATCTTCTTCGCGCGGTGCTCGTTCAGCGCCGAGAGAGCTCCGAGGTTGGTGGCGGGGAGCTCCGGCGGGGAGCTCCGGCGGCGGGCGTCACGAACGAGTTGCGCGGATCGCGCGAGATTCCTCACCGCAGTCAGAGCTCGTTCGGGCGAGCGAAACAGGGGTAAGCCCGCGTCAAGGATCTTGAGTCTGTTGGCTGGCGGTAACGGCGACTCCCCACCCATGATCGCGTACACCACGGGTTTGTCAGCCTTCACCAGCGTGGGCAGCAACGCGTCAATCTGGTCTCTGCCTTGTTCCTCAGAGCCGGGCATCACCGAGAGAACGAGACAGCCAATTTCATCCGCGCCGAGCAGTACGGCGGCCACCCTGGCGTAGAGGCTGGGATCGTTGAGCCCCATCGCCGTGATGTCGGCGGGGTTGCTGGCCACCGCGAACGCCGGGATCTCGGCTCGCAGCTTCTCGCACGTGGCCTCTCTCAACTCCGGCATCGAGAGGCCGAGTTCGTGACTGACGTCGAGCGCGAACGTCTTGGCCGCACCCGAGTCGGTGACGAGGGCGGTGCCCGCGTGGCGAAGGGGCGGGCACTTAACCATGACGTTCGCCGTGTCGATGAGTTCGTCGAGGGAGTCGATGAACAAGACCCCCTCACGGCGCAGCGCCGCCCGTACGTAGTCCTGGTCCCCCGCGATCGCCCCGGTGTGCGAGACGGACGCGGCGCGGGCGCGAACGTCCCGTCCGAGGTGCACGACGCAGAGCGAAACATCTCTCTCCCGCGCCTCTCGTGAGAGCCTCAGGAACTCCTCGGGTCTGCGAATCTGCTCGACTAGCAAAGCGACGACCTTGGTGGATCCCTCGCCCAGGATCGCCTCCAGGTAGTCCTCAACGCTGAGTACCGCTTCGTTGCCCGTCGAGACCGTGAAGCTCACGGTGATGTCTTGGGCCATGGCCGCGTACGTGAGTGAGAGCGACATGGCGCCACTCTGGGCGAGGATCGCGAGGCCCGGTCCTCGTTCGCGCCGGTTCGGTGAGGCGTCGCCAAAGGTCAACGGGACGCGGTCGACGAAGTTCACGAGCCCCAGACAGTTCGGCCCCCCAAGAGCGAGGTCGTACTCGATCGCGGTTCGCGCCATCGAGAGTTGTTCACTAGCGCCCTCCGCATCGGTCTCGGCGTACCCGGAGGAGAAGACGATCACTCCTCCTACTCCCCTTCGGCCACACGCCTCGATCGCTTCGGCCACGCCCGACTTCGGTATCGCCAAAATGGCGGCGTCGACGCCTTCGGGGAGTTCGTCAATCGACGAGACGCAGGGACGGCCTCTCACCTCGTCTCGCGAACGGCTCACCAGGTGAACCTCGCCGGCGTAGCCAAAGCGCTCCAGCAGGGCCAGGGGCGCGCCCCCGATGGAACTCGGAACGTCAGACGCGCCCACGACGGCGACGGAACGTGGTCGAAGCAGGCGGCGCACGGAGTCCTGGGATACGCGTGGCCGTGCCGGCCACGACGCGTCAGTCATGCCGGTACGCGCCTAGTCCGGGCTTGAAGGACTTCTCATCGAGGAATTGACTCATTCCCGAGTCTCTTCCGTGATCGGGATCATTGGCTATCGACTGGTCCAACTTCGCGTACAGGTACTCCTCGGACACCTCCCACTCCATCGAGCGCGCCCGCTTGAATCCAGTCTTCGCGGCCTCTAAGACCGTTCGGTTCATCGTCGTCAAGTGTCGCGCCAGCTCGGTCGTGCGTTCGCGAAGTTGCGCCAAGGGAACCGACTCGTTCACGAGGCGCATCTTGGCCGCCTCTACGCCAGAAAAGGTCTTGCCCGTCATGATGTACATAAGAGCGTCACGCGCCGGAATCATCTCGGCCAGGGATCGTGACACGACGGACCCGGGTGGAATGCCCCAGTTCACCTCGGAGAGACCGAACACGGCCTCGTCGGCGGCGATCGCGAGGTCGCACGCCACCAGAGGTGTAAAGGCGCCGCCGAAGCACCAACCGTTCACCATCGCGATGGTGGGCTTCGCGAAGAACATGAGACGTCGATACTGCCACTCGTTGGACGCTCGTCGAGATCGAATTCGCGCTATCGGTCCATGAGCGTCCACTTCGCGGAAGTACTCCTTGAGGTCCATGCCCGCGGAGAAGGACTCCCCCGCTCCCGTGAGCACGAGTACCCTCGCCTCGTCGTCGGCTTCGACCGCATCGAGAACCTCCAGCATCTCCAGATTGAGCGTGGGGTTCATGGCGTTGCGCTTCTCAGGTCGATTCAGTGTCGCCCAGGCGATTCCGCTCTCGTCGACCTCAGCAGTCACCGTGCTCCACTCGCCGAGCGTTCGAGCGCGGCCGTGGGCCTGTGGATCTCCTGTCATGTGTGGTCCTTTCGATTTCTCATGTCGCAGCACCCCTCGTCCTCGAGAGCCAGATCGCGTCATTACGTCCTCGCCCTCTGTCGAGGGTTCGTACTGTCACCGAGAGGAACTGTATCAGGTAGCCTGATATATGACGGCGTGGCCTGCCGAGGAATCCCAGGCCGTCGAGGCGATTCTCTCCTGCGGGAACGAGAGACGCATCGCGGGTCGACCGGGCTCTAGCCGCCTCAAGTGGGAGTAAGGAAATGACGGAGATCTCAGCGCCAAGAGTTACGTACACCGTGAAGCGGCTCGAGTCGGCGGTGCGTCAACGCCTCGACCAGATATGCCGGGAGAACGGACTCACCACGGCCCAGTACACCGCTCTCAGCGTGTTGCGCGCAAGGCCTGGCATGTCGTCGGCTCAACTGGCGGTTCGGTCTTTCATCAAGCCCCAGTCGGCTAATCAGACGGTCGCCGAGCTGGAACGAATGGGCTACATCAAGCGCCAGGCTGACGAATCCAACCTCCGGGTCTTACGGATACACCTCACGAAACACGGCCGCGCCCGACTTGAAGCCTGTGACGGCGCGGTCGACCAACTCGAAGACACCATGTTCCACGGCATCCACGCCAAGGACGTGGTGAAGCTTCAAAAACTGTTGGGGCGTTGTATTCGCAACCTGACGGGCTAGTGCGGCGCGGTCGCCACGACGAGGGAGACCTGCGGGTGAGGGGCAGCCTTGACCTACCCGTTCGTGACCGGGGACTCATCGACCGTCACGATGCTCACCTCATTGGACCTCGAACCGCGACCACGACGCCAGGGTCGCATCGAACTCGGAGAGTGAACGCGCACCCGGTAACCGACGGGAAGTAACTCAAAGTGGAACTGTTCGCGAATCGCCCCCCAGAGACCTCGCGGCTGCCAAATTGCGACGACGACCGCGAGAGTACCGAAGATGATCAGGTACCACGCCCCGAGGTTCTGCAGCGACTGCTGCAGGACGAAGAAGATGACGCACCCGAGGATGGGGCCTTCAATCGTCCCCAGGCCACCAATCATCGACGCGAAGAGCATCTCGGCCGCCCAGTTCAAGCTGAAGGCGTTGGTCGGCTGAACGAACGGCTGGCTGATGGCGAGGACCGCCCCCGCGGCTCCGCATCCGGCCGCGGCGATGATGTAGATCCAGCGCCTCGTGGACGTGACCTTCGAACCCGAACTTCGCGACGCCTGCTCGTTGTCTCGCAGCGATGAGAGTACGAGACCGAGTCGACTGCGCAGCAAGAAGTAGGTGGCGACGACGACCAGGAGCGCAACGAACCACGTCGCCAGATAGGTGTCGTGGTCAAGTTCACTGGGACTCAGGTTCGTCAGTCCCGGTAAGTAACGACCGGTGCCACCTCCGAGCAAGGAGATCGAGAGGATGATCAGCATGGCGCTGTCGGCCACCACCCACGTGGCCACCGCGAAGTATCCACCGCGCAGTCGAAACAACAAATACGTAATGGGAAAGGCGAGGGCCGCGCAGACGAGCACCGCGAAGGGAACTGCCACGAAGGGGTTCATGCCCTTGATCGCAAAGTACAAGGTGGCGTAGGCCCCCAAGCCGACGAAGCCCTGTTGTCCGATGGAGACCATGCCGGCGTAGCCCGCCAGGAGGTTCCACATGGTGGCCATGATGACGAGAATGAAGAAGTTCGAAAGGATCGACACCCACGAGGCCGCCAGGATCCACGGCGCGGCGGTGAAAAAGGCCACGATGACGGCCGTGCCCACCACGAGGTAGATCGGCGAGAAGTTCGAGCGCTCGACAACGAGTTCATCGTGCGAAAGGCGCACCGGGCTCATGACATCGCCCCCTTGCGGCCGAAGAGGCCCTGCGGACGAACCACCAGGACCGCGAGAAACAAGATGTTGCCCGCGAGCACCTGGTACGCCGGGTTGATGTGAGCGCCGAACTGCTGGGCGATACCAAGCGCCACGCCGCCCACCAGCGTGCCCCAGAGCGAGCCGATGCCGCCGATCACTACCGCCTCAAAGGCGAAGAGCAAATTGACTCCGCCCGACGTGGGGGCGAACTCGGTCATCATGCCAAAGGAGATGCCCGCCAGAGCGACGGTGGCAAAGGCGATCGAGGCCGCTATTCCAAAGACGTGCTTGTAGTTGGCCCCACAGATCTGAGCGGCCTCGCGATCATCAGAGACCGCCCTAATCAACCGGCCCGTTGAGGTGCGCGACAAGAAGAGCTGCAGCGCGCCCAACACCGCGACGGCGACGCCGAGCACGACGAGAGAGATGTACGACACGTAGATGACTGAGTTCACTTGCCAGGATTTGGCGATCAGCGCCCCGATGTTGACGGACTGCCCGTTGGCGCTGTAGATCTCGAGCAGAAGGTTCTCGATAACCACGGACAGGCCGAACGTAACGAGCAGGGTGGTGAAGGCGTCACGATCGATGGCCTTCTGCAGGAGAGTTCTCTGGAGTACGTAACCGACCAGCGCGAAGAGAGGAACGACCACGACGAAGGCCCAGATCTGGGCGACGTGAAGGTGCGGGACGAGGAAGACGGCGGCGTAGGCGGCCACCACGGCCATGTCGCCGTGGGCGAGGTTGATTACCTTCATGACCCCGAACATCAACGAGAGGCCGCAAGCGAAGAGGGCGTAGAAGCCTCCGAGCAAGACACCCTGGATGATCACGTTGGCCCAGGTCATGACGGCTCCCCTTGTTCGACCGCGTGTAGCTCGGAGCCGAAGTAGGCCTCTTCAATCTCTTTCGCGCTCAGCGTGTCGGGAGTACCCTCGAGCGACACGCGGCCCTCTAGGAGGCAGAGAACGCGGTTCGCGACGCGAAGACCTTGCGACACGTCCTGTTCCACGAGCAGCACCCCGATGCCGTGGCTCACGATGTCCGGAATCACCTCGTAGAGACGCTCGATCACAATGGGGGCGAGGCCCAAGGAGACTTCGTCGAGCAAAAGCACCTTCGGGTTGGCGACCAGTGCCCGACTGATCGCCACCGCCTGCTGCTCGCCGCCCGAGAACTGAAAGACCTTGTGACGACGGCGATCGACCATCCAGGGGAAAAGCGCGTAGATCGCGTCGAAGTCAAAGGGGCCGGGCGCGGCGCGGTGTGCACCCACGCGAAGGTTTTCCTCCAGGGTCATCGAACTGAACAGACGCCGGCCCTCGGGCACGAGCGAGATTCCCAAGCGCACGCGCCGGTGCGTGGGCCGCTTCGAGATGTCCTCGCCGTTAAAGGAGATGGCGCCCGAGGAAGGTTGGTGAAGTCCGGCAATCGTGCGAAGCAACGTTGACTTTCCCGCTCCGTTGGCTCCGATGATGGCTAGTACCTCGCCCGCGTTCACGTACAAAGAGACGTCGTCCACCGCGCGGAGCTGGCCGTGATGGACAGTCAGGTGCTCGACCGCGAGCGTTGTCGCGGTGGGGGGGAGGGATGGGTCGCTCACGTGTCGATTGTCTCGTTGATGATGGCGCCGCCAAGGTAGACCCGACGCACGGCCTCCGAAGCGAGGACCTGACGAGGCTCCCCGTCAGCCACGATCTCCCCATTGGCGAGGCAGAGCAGGCGATCGACCGTGGATAAGAGCGCGCGCACGACGTGCTCGATCCACACGATGGTGACGCCGTCGCACTGGATGGACCTGATCACGTCGGTCAGTTCCACAACCTCTAAGTCCGTCAATCCGCCCGCGATCTCGTCCAGCAGCAGGAGTCGAGGGCGCGTGGCGAGCGCCCGCGCGAGCTCCAGTCGCTTGCGGTGCAAAAGGCCGAGTGTGCCCGCACGACGATTCGACAGCTCGGCCAACCCCGAACGCTCAATGGACGTGTACGCCAGCTCGTAGCTCTCTACTCCCCGTTGGCGCGCGCCCTGTTGAGCCGCGAGCAGCGCGTTCTCAAAGACGGTCATGTGCTCGAAGGGCTGGGGTATCTGATAGGTGCGTCCGATACCCGCCCGACATCGTTGAGCGACCTTCATGGATCCGAGCGAGCGGCCGTCGAAGCGGATCGTGCCCGCGTCGGGTCGAATGTCGCCTGAGATCATCCCAAAGAGCGAGGTCTTGCCGGCGCCGTTAGGACCGACAACGCCGAGCGAGGTGCCTTCGTCCAGTTGGAAGGTCACCTGCTCGGCTACCACAACGCGGCCGAAGCGTTTCGAGACGCCTTCCAACTGGAGCAAGGGCATCGATGAAGGAGGCCCTAGGCGTTCGTCGGCTCGAGCGAGGCCTGCAACGGTATGTGGGGATTCAAGGTGTTGTCGACCACGTACGGCGACCACGGCCACTTCTTGTGACCGACCAACTCCGTCGAACCGGGCTTCCACTGGATGCCGACGGGCTTGATGATGCCGATACCCTTGGCGGGGTTCGTCGAGGCCGCAAAGTTGAGTGCCCCGTTCATCCCTACGTAGTTGACCTCCTGGAGAGCGCCCGCGACGGCTTGACGATCGTGAGGATTCTTCACCTTCTTCAACGCTTCGATCACGATCTCGAAGAGCGCGTAAGTCGAACCCATCGACTGGACCCACTGGCCCTTCGTGACGACCTGGTACTTCGCGGCGAAGTCCTGGGCCGTCAGGCCGGTGAGAGACGACTTATACGGGGCGTTCGGTGTCCACCAGGCGTCCGTGGCGATGTTGTTCGACAAAGAGCCGAGCGCGTAGACGTCGGTGGGAAACAACATGACCTTCGCCACCGTCGCCAACTTGGGCTGAAACCCTTGCTCGGACGCCTGCTTCCAAAAAGTATTGAAGTCGGGAGGCAGTGGGCAGTTCACGAAAAAGTCGCATGTCTGACCACCCGAGCCGGTCTTGAACGTCTCGATCATGGACGTGTAGTCCGTCGACAGGTCGGTGTAGGCCCCACCGAACACCTCGGTCCAGGTCCCGTTGCCCTGCGCCCCGCTGATGGCGTTCAACGTGGGAGGCCACGCGGCGGCGAAGGCGTTGCCGTCGGAGTCGTTCGGGAACATCGCCGCGTAGACGAAGTTCGCGTTCAGTCGCTTTTGAATCCTCACCCACATTGGCAGGAAGGTCTCGACGAACTCAGGAATCCCGAAGAAGAACATCGCGCAGTACTTTGGCGTCGAACCCACCGCGTTGCCGGTCTGGCCAATGGAGTTCGACGGGCTCACACCGGTCCACCACGCTTCCCACGGGCAGACCGTCGACAGGCACGGGATGCCGGCCGCCTCGCAGACGGCGCTCACCGGGATCGTCGTCTCGGGCGCGGAGCTTGTGACGATGATGTCAACGCCGGTTGATTGGATTAACTGCGTGGTGACCTGACTCGCGACCGAGGGGTTGGACTGGCTGTCCTTTACGGTGATCTCGAACTTGTACTTCGTTCCGCCAATCGTCATGCCCTTGGAGTACACACCCGACGCTTTGATCAAGCTCAAGACATAGCTGTCCGGCCCGGCAAAGTCGGCCAGTGAGCCGGTCTTCGGAGTGACGTAGCCAATCTTTATGGTGTGCGACTTTGTCGCTGCGGAGGCGGCCGACGCTTTCGTCAGTGCGGCGAGTCCCCCGACCGCCGCGGTTGCCCCCAATGCCTTTAGACCGAGGCGACGACCGAACTCCACGCTGCCCCAGCCGGGAATGGTTAGTTCGTTCGTTCCCCCACCGCTGTGATCTTCATCACTCATAACTCTCCCCCTCAAATAAGTTTGACCAATTCTTAACACACTATTTCGTACATAACAGGCCGGCCGGCCCCGCCGCTCACAATTTCTCAGCGACCAGCCCCGGTCGACTCACTGACGCCTTCTCCTTCATGGCGGCGAGGACCCGCCGCGCCGCCAAGCCGCCCCGATCGATCTTGATGCTGACCTCGCTGATCTCGCGCTTCTCGTCGACCCGACTTTGCAAGACATTAAGGGCGTCCACGTCTTCTTGCACGACACCCCTCTGCATCTTTTCGAGGAACCTATCGATCTCGTCATCCCCCACGCAGAAGTCTCGCGCCAGGGCCCAAAAGTCGTACACCGTCGTCTCGGTCGAGGGCGTCAACCCGTAGAAGATCTTCATGTGAAAGCCGTGGGCGTCGTCCCCGTTTGCCAGAGGAGGCTGGTTGACCGGGGCGATTCGCGCGTGTAAGAGGTAGTACCCGGGTGGTGAGTACTCAATGTCCTGCCACCGGTCCACCTTTCCCTCTAGTCCGGTGGTGCGCGAATAGAACGGCGGGCACTCCACGGCGTTCATGTGCCGATAGACCCGTACGACGTCGCCCTCGTCGTCCAATTCGACTTCAATCGGAGTCGACGCCACCTCCGGGGTACCGATAGACCCGCTATGCAGATACGTCTCGTGCGAGAGATCCATCAAATTGTCGACCAGCAGCTCGAAGGAGGAAGAGATCTTCGCTACTCCCGACACGGCCGACCAGTTTGCGCTGTCGACCAGCCACGGGGTGCTCGGGAGTTTTGAGGCGTCGGGGGAACCGTGACCCATCCAGATCCACACCCACAGACCCTGCTCCACCGTCTCGTAGCGCCGGGCGCTGGCGCTGCTCGGAATCCGATCCTGTCCCGGCACGGCGATGCAAGTTCCCGCGCAGTCAAAGGTAAAACCGTGATATCCGCACACCAACGACTCCCCCACCACCGTGCCGAGTGACAGTGGATACCCACGATGGGGACACTGGTCCGCGAGAGCCACCACGCGACCACTCTCGCTTCGAAAGAGGGCGACGTGTTCTCCCAGGATCTGGCGAGAAAGAGGCCTATTGTCGAGTTCCGAGCTCAGGGCGGCGACGTACCAGTTCTCACGTAAGTACATTTCATCCTCTTTTCACCCATCGACGAGAGGCCAAGAGCGCATCGTCTCAGAACCGATCTGAGCGACGTAGGCGCAAACTACCAAAACTGTGATAAGTAAACAAGCATCTTTTAACTAGGGGGTACATATGGCCTTTCTCGACGGCGCGTCGTGGCAAGGAAATGTCTTACTCAACGGCTGGCGCCCGGGCGGTGCCGGTGACGCTCCCGTGGTCGAGCCCGCGACGGGAGAGGAACTGGCTCGAAGTGGCCGGGCCAGCGTGCACGACGTCGCCGACGCGTCCGAGGCGGGACGTGCCGCCCAAGGAGCGTGGGCCGATCGTCCCTTCACCGAACGAGCCGCGGTGCTGCGTCGCGCCGGACAACTCTTCCTCGATCACGCCGACGAGCTGTCGGGGTGGATCGTTCGCGAGTCCGGCGGCATCGGTCCCAAGGCCGGACTCGAGATTCACATCGCCGCCGAGGAGTGCTTCGAGGCGGCCGCGCTGGCCTCACACCCCACGGGACAGGTCCTGCGAAGTGAGATGCCCCGTCTCAGCTTCTCGCGACGAGTGCCGGCGGGGGTCGTCGGCGTCATCTCGCCGTTTAACTTTCCCCTCATCCTCTCTATTCGCTCGGTGGCGCCGGCGCTCGCCCTCGGCAACGCCGTCATCTTGAAACCCGACCCGCGCACCGTCGTGTCCGGTGGCGTTATTTTGTCTCGCGTCTTCGAAGAGGCCGGACTGCCCGAGGGTCTCTTGTCGATGCTGCCCGGAGGTGCCGACGTCGGTGAGGCGATTGTCGTTGATTCGAACGTTCGCGTTATCGCCTTCACGGGTTCGACGGCCGCGGGGAGGAGCGTGGGCGCCCTCGGCGCACAGCACCTCAAGCGCGTGCACCTGGAGCTCGGTGGAAACTCCGCCCTCATCGTGATGGCCGATGTTGACCTCGAAAAGGCCGTCTCGGTGGGAGCCTTTGGATCCTTCATGCACCAAGGGCAGATCTGTATGACCACCGGCCGACACATCGTTGACGCCTCGATCGCCAAAGAGTACGCCGCGTCGTTAGCCGAGCACGCGAACCATCTCCCCGTCGGCGACCCGAAGAGTGGTCAAGTCGCTCTCGGTCCACTGATCGACGCCAAGCAGCGCGACCGGGTTCACTCCATGGTGACCGACACGGTGGGCGCCGGCGCGACCTTGCTGGCGGGAGGGACGTTCGAGGAACTGTTCTATCGACCGACCGTTCTCAGCGACGTGCCCACCACGTCGCGGGCCTACGTCGAGGAGGTTTTCGGTCCCGTGGCGCCCGTCGTTTCCTACGAGTCCTTAGAAGAGGCGGTGGCCATGGCGTCGGCGAGCCCGTACGGCCTCTCACTGGGAATTCTGGCCGGCGACGGCTTGCGGGCACTGGAGTTGGCGAGTCGTATTCCCACGGGCGCCATTCATATCAACGACCAGACCGTGGCCGACGAGGCCGTGATTCCCTTCGGCGGCGTCGGCAGCTCCGGCAACGGCTCGCGCATGGGTGGACAGTCGAATCTCGACGCGTATACCGAGACCCAGTGGGTCACCGCACAGAGCGAGATGCCCGAGTACCCCTTCTAGAGGGTGTTGAGGTCGGTGTAGTTACGGGCGAAGACGGTGGAGGCCTCCGTCGAGGAGACCATCTGGCGAAGCCGCGCTGTCTGCACTTCGTTTTCGAACTCGTCGTCGTCACGAGGGTGCAGCATCTGGGTCATATAGTTGGAGAACTCTTCGGCTCGCCACACCCGCGCGAGACAGTCCGAGCTGTACGAGTTGAGCAGATCGTCGCGACGCGTGGTGAGACTCTCGATCAACGCGGGGGCCATCAGACGGATGTCGGCGAGAGCGAGATTCATGCCCTTCGCCCCGGTCGGAGGAACGATGTGCGCGGCGTCGCCGGCCGTGACGAGACGTCCGCTACGCATCGGCGCGACGACCACGCTGCGCATGGCGGTAAGGGAGCGCTCGATGATCGGGCCCACACTGATCTCCGAGGACGACTCGGTGGCCAGTCGGAGGTTGAGCTCCTCCCAGATGCGATCATCGGACCACTCGTCGAGGTTCTCGCTCGGCGCGACGCCGAGGTACAAACGACTGATCGTCGGAGAACGCATCGAGCACAAGGCGAAACCGCGCTGGTGGCGACAGTAGATCAGCTCTTCCGACGTCGGGGGCGCTTCGGCCAAGACACCCAGCCAGGCAAAGGGGTACGTTCGTTCGTAACGACGCACCAGCGCCGCGGGCAAGGACTGGTGAGCCACCCCGAAACTTCCGTCGCAGCCCGCCACGAAGTCAGCGGTGATGCGAAACGGTCCCTGCGGTCCCGTCCCCTCGACGATGGCGCGATCACCGTTCAAGTCACTGACCTGGGAGGCCTCGGAGTCGAAAAGAAGCTCTCCACCCGAGCCCACTCGCAACGCGATGAGATCTTTCACGAGCTCTTGCTGGCCATACACCGTGATCGTTTTTCCGTTGGTCAACTCGCTCAGCGCCACGCGGTGCGACGCGTGGTCGAAGCGAAACTCCACGCCGTGGTGAAGGAGTCCTTCGCGACGCATTCGTTCACCCGCGCCGGTGTCGTCGAGCGTATTGGCGACGCCGTGTTCGATCACGCCGGCCCGCACGCGGCGCTCTACGTACTCGCGGCTTCGACGTTCCAGGACGACGTTGTCGATACCGGCTTGTTGCAAGAGGTGACCGAGGAAGAGGCCCGCGGGGCCCGCGCCCACGATCACGACCTGAGTGCGCAGTTCCGTCACAACCCTCCCCTTTTACCGGCGTCACTAGATTGCCCCATTTGTAGGCTTCCGTACGGCCGAAGGTATAGTGTACTGTTCAGTTAATTACACCGTAGTATCAGCGCGCGACGCCACCATCGACAGTGGTACTGCGCCGTGCGTACCTGGAGGATGTCATGGCAGTCGTCGTCAGAAACACACCTCGAACCGACGCCGAACTGGTGAACGCCCTCGGCGCCTTCGGCGTGGCGACGATCCATGAGGCCCAGGGCCGCAAAGGCCTACTCCACTCGCGCCTTCGCCCGATCTACCGTCCCGTACGCGTGGCGGGAAACGCTCTCACCTGCGAGGTGGCGCCGGGTGACAACTGGTCCCTGCACGTGGCGATGGAGCAAGCCCGGCCCGGTGATCTCTTGGTCGTCAGCCCCACCAGCCCTTGTGACGACGGGTACTTCGGGGAGCTCCTGGCCACGAGCGCTCGCTCGCACGGAGTGCGAGGTCTGGTGATTGACGCCGGTGTTCGCGACATTGCCGAGCTCACGACCATGCAGTTTCCGGTGTGGTCCAAGACCGTCTCCGCCCAGGGAACGGTGAAGGAGACGCCCGGCAACGTCCAGACTCCCCTCGTGTGCGCCGGCGCGTACATCCGCCCCGGCGACGTGATCGTCGCCGACGATGACGGGGTTGTCGTCGTTCGTCGCGAAGAAGCGGAGCTTGTCCTCAAAGCCTCCCAGCAACGAGAGGACAACGAGTCCGACAAACGCGCTCGTCTCGCCTCGGGCGAACTCGGTCTCGATATCTACGCGATGCGCGAGCGACTAGCCGAGCAAGGACTCCGCTATGTCGATGAAGGGTGGAAGTGAGTTCTCAGCGCGCTATCCCCTGCTCGGTGATTCGAGGCGGAACCTCGAAGGGCCTCTACTTCCACGCGAGAGACTTACCGAGCGACGTGACCACGCGCGACGCGGTCTTGCTCGCCGCCATGGGCGCGCCGGACGTTCGCGAGATTGACGGGATGGGCGGCGGCCACCCGCTGACCTCCAAGGTGGCGGTGATCCAACGTTCCCAGCGTGAGGACGCGGATATTGACTACCTCTTTCTCCAGGTCTGGCCCGATCGAGCGGAGGTGTCCGACAACCAAAACTGCGGGAATCTTCTGGCTGGCGTCGGTCCCTTCGCCATAGAAGAAGGACTGGTGAGTGCGCGCGACGGGGTCACCGAGGTCACCATTTGGATGGAGAACACCGAGACGCTGGCCGTCGCTCGCGTGGAGACGCCTGGTGGACAGGTGAACTATGACGGAACCGCGCACATCGATGGCGTGCCCGGCACGAGCGCCCCGATACCGCTCGAGTTTCTAGACATTGCCGGGTCGAGCTGCGGCGCTCTGCTGCCCACCGGCCACGTCGTCGACGTCATCGACGGCGTCCGAGTGACTTGCATCGATAACGGCATGCCGGTGGTGTGTCTTCGCGCCGACGACGTCGGGCTGAGCGGTTACGAGGAGCCCGCGGAGATCGAGTCCAACGCGTTCGCCCGTGAGAAGGTCGAGCGAATCCGTCTCGCCGCCGGGCCCCTCATGAATCTGGGAGACGTGGCAAACAAGACCGTGCCCAAGATGTCTCTCCTCGCGCCGGCGAAGGGCGGCGGTGCCGTGACGACGAGGACGTTCATTCCGAAGAAAGTCCACGAGGCCATCGGCGTCTTCGGCGCCGTCTCCGTCGCCACCGCGTGCCTCCTGCCCGGATCCGTCGCCAACGAGGTCACCGGCATCGACCCCTCACCGGGCGAGATCACCCTCGACGTTGAACACCCCACGGGCTACTTCAGCGTCACCTTGCGCGTCTCCGTCGACGGCGGCGTGCGGGTCGAATCCGCCGCCCTGCTGCGCACCGCGCGACTATTGATGCGTGGCGACGTCTTCGTGCCGAACTCGCGGTGGCCCCGATCGTGATCATCGACTGCCACGGTCACTACACGACCGCTCCCGCGCAACACGGCGTCTGGCGACAGAGCCAGCTTGCGGCCTACGAGGCGGGAGAGGCGGTCCCCGCGTACCCCTCGATCTCCGACGAGGAGATCGTGGCGTCGATTGAGGAGAATCAGCTTCGCCTCCTCAAAGAACGCGGCGCCGACATGACCATCTTTTCTCCTCGAGCCTCGGTCATGGAGCACCACCTCGGCGATGAGTCAGTGAGCGAGGCGTGGTCGCGGGCCTGCAACGATCTCATCTACCGCGTGGTCACGCTTTTCCCCGACTCCTTCATCGGCGTCTGCCAGTTGCCCCAGTCGCCCGGTGCTCCTCTTCGACGCTCGTTACAAGAACTGGAGCGCTGCGTGCTCGAGTTGGGATTCGTCGGGCTGAACCTCAATCCCGACCCGACCGGCGGGTGGTGGGACGGACCGGCGTTGACTGATCGCTTCTGGTACCCACTGTACGAAAAGATGGTGGAGCTCGACGTGCCGGCCATGATTCACGTCTCGGGCAGTTGTAATCCGAACTTTCACACCACTGGCGCGTACTACCTCAACGCCGACACCACGGCCTTCATGCAACTCCTACAAGGCGATCTTTTCTCCGACTTTCCCCAACTGCGACTCATCGTTCCTCACGGCGGCGGCGCGGTGCCGTATCACTGGGGACGATTCCGCGGTCTCGCCGACATGCTGAACAAGCCAGCGCTCGACGAACACCTCATGAACAACGTCTTCTTTGATACCTGCGTCTACCACCAACCGGGCATTGATCTCCTGGTCGACGTGATCGACACGAAAAACATCCTCTTCGGCTCTGAGATGTTAGGCGCGGTGCGCGGCGTGGATCCAAGGACGGGCTTCTACTTCGATGACACCAAACGCTACGTCGACGCGGCCGATCTGAACGACGATCAACGCCGCGCCGTCTACTCAGAGAACGCCCGCACCGTGTTTCCCCGGCTCGACCGAGCGCTGGCCGCGCAGGCGGCGTCGTGAGCACGACCTTCGTCATGGACGCCGACTGGCTGGTCTTCGACCCTCACCCTTCTAAGCCCAAGTTCCACCTGCCCGAGGGCACCGTCGACGCGCACTGCCACGTGTTTGGACCCGGCGCACTCTTTCCCTTCGCCCCCGAGCGAAAGTACACGCCCTGTGACGCCAGCAAGGAGGACCTCTTTCACCTGCGCGACTTCCTCGGCGTCAGCAAGAACGTGGTGGTGCAGGCCACCTGTCACGGCAACGACAACGCGGCCATGCTCGACGTGCTGGCCTCCTCGCCCGAGCGATGCCGCGGGGTGGCCTCCGTCCGTCCCGACGTCTCTGCGGCGGAGTTGCGCGACATGCACGACCTCGGCGTTCGCGGGGTCCGCTTCAACTACGTTCGCCGCCTCGTCGATCCCGAGCCCGATGAGTACTACTACAGGATCGTGGAGAAGATCGCCCCGCTCGGCTGGCACGTGGTTGTCTACTTCGAAGCGGCCGACCTCAACGACCGGTGGGACTTCTTCACCTCGCTAGAGACGCGAGTGGTCGTTGACCACATGGGCCGACCCGACGTGACGAAGTCCGTGGACGGTCCCGAGTTCGGACGCTTTCTTCGACTGCTGGACGAGCACCGGAACGTCTGGTGTAAGGTCACCTGCCCCGAACGGCTCTCGGTGAGTGGCCCGCCCGACTTTCGTGACACCGTGCCGTTTGCTCGCCGAGTGATCGAATCGTTCCCCGATCGCGTCCTGTGGGGAACCGACTGGCCCCATCCCAACCTCAAGGGTTTCATGCCCGACGACGGCAAGATTGTCGATTTCATCCCCCAGGTGGCCCTGACTAGCGACCTGCAACAGAAACTTCTAGTGGAGAACCCCACTCGTCTCTATTGGGAGGAGACTTAAGCCATGGCCGACAACTCTGAGTTCGACGACATTCCCGGGACCACCGTGTTCACCGCGGCCCGGTCGCACCAAGGTTTCCATCTCAACCAGTTCTGCATGAGTCTGATGAAGCCGGAAAATCGAGAGCGGTTCAAGGCCAATGAACCGGCGTACCTCGATGAGTGGGAGCTGACCCCGGCCCAGAAACAGGCGGTGCTCGATCGTGACTACAACGCCATGATCGCCAACGGCGGGAACATCTACTTTCTCGCCAAGATCTTCTCCTCCGACGGCATTAGCTTTCAAAACGCCGCCGCCTCCATGACCGGGATGTCACCCGAGGACTACGCGGCGATGATGCTCCACGGAGGTCGCTCGCCCTACGGCGTTCGATCGAAGAAGGACGGTCGCTGAGATGGCGCGCGTGACGGCCGGAGTGACCACCAGCCACGTGCCGGCCATCGGCGCGGCGATCGACCTCGCCAAGACCGACACCGAGTACTGGGCGCCCCTCTTCGAGGGGTACGAGTGGTCGAAAAAGTGGATCGCCGCCGAACAGCCCGACGTCGTTGTTCTCGTCTACAACGACCACGCCTCGGCCTTCTCGCTGGAGATCATCCCCACCTTCGCCATCGGCTGCGCCGACGAGTTCCCCATCGCCGACGAAGGGTTCGGACCCCGGCCCGTGCCGACAGTCGTGGGACACTCGGACCTGGCGTGTCACCTCGCCCAGTCGTTAATCCTGGACGAATTCGACATGACGGTCATCAATCAGATGACCGTGGACCACGGCCTCACGGTCCCGCTCTCTTTGATGTTCGGACAGCCAGACGAGTGGCCCGTCAAGGTGATCCCCTTGGCGGTCAACGTCATTCAGTACCCACCACCCACCGGAGAGCGCTGCTACAAACTGGGACTCGCCCTTCGTCGAGCCATCGAGAGTTACGAGGAAGACCTGAACGTGCAGGTCTGGGGTACCGGCGGCATGAGCCACCAACTCCAAGGTCCTCGCGCGGGACTCATCAACCAGCCCTGGGACAACGCGTTTTTGGACAACATGACCGAGAACGTCGACCAGCTGCGCAGCATTCCGCACATCGAGTACCTTCGCGAGGCCGGCTCGGAGGGCATCGAACTGGTGATGTGGCTCATTATGCGCGGCGCGATGGGTGAGAACGCCGCGCCCCTGCACCGCTTCTACCACGTCCCCGCCTCCAACACGGCTGTGGGTCACCTCATTCTCGACGCGTCTGAGTCGCCGTGAGAGCGACTCGCGTGGCCGTGGCCGGCGCGGGCGCGTTCGGCATAAAACATCTCGACGCCTTGGCCCGCATCGACGACGTGGAGGTCGTCGCCGTCGTCAGTCGTACGATGGAACAGGCTCGCGAGGTGGCGGACGCCTACGGGGCCTCGATGGCCAGCGTGGAGCTACGTGACGTCCTCGACTCCCCCGACGTGGACGCCGTCCTTCTCTGCACCCCCACGCAGCTTCACGCGGCACAGAGCATCGCCACGCTCGAGGCCGGCAAGCACGTCATGGTGGAGATCCCCTTGGCCGATAGCTGGGAGGACGCGCAAGCGGTGGCACGCGTGGCCAGCGAGACGGACCGCGTCTGCATGGTCGGCCACACGCGACGCTTCAACCCTTCGCACCAATGGATTCACCAGCGCACGGCAAGCGGAGCCTTACACGTCCAGCAGATGGACGTCCAGACGTATTTCTTCCGGCGCACCAACACCAACGCGCTCGGTCGGGCGCGCAGTTGGACGGACAATCTCCTGTGGCATCACGCCGCCCACACGGTCGACCTCTTCGCCTACCAGTGTGGCGAGCCGATAGAGGTGGCCAACGTGCTCGCCGGACCGACGCACCCCGACCTCGGGATCCCCATGGATATGTCGATTCAGCTCAAGAGTCGAAGCGGCGCACTGTGCTCTCTATCGCTCAGTTTCAACAACGAGGGACCCTTCGGCACCTTTTTTCGCTACATCTGCGACCACGGTACGTATCTCGCGCGCTACGACGACCTCACGACCGGCAACGATGAGCCGATCGACGTCTCTCAGGTCGCGGTCTCGCTCGACGGCATCGAACTACAGGACCGAGAGTTCTTCCGGGCCATCACCGAACACGATCAGCCCAACTCGTCCATCGCCTCGGTGCTGGACTGCTACTCGATCTTGGGCGACCTGCAGACGCAGTTAGACGCCTCCGCCGAAGCGACTCTCTAGAGGTCAGGACGGAGCGCTGGTGAGATACTGGACCACCACGTCGCCGATCATCTGACGGTACATCGAGCGTCGCGCCGGCTCGACGAGGTTCCGGCCGAAGTTGGCCTTGAACGTGTACTGGTTGTTGATACGGAAGAAGCAGAACGAGCTAATCAGCATGTGCACGTCGAAGACGTCAATGTCGCGGCGAAAGACGCCGGAGCTTCGACCCTGTTCGAGGGCGTACTGCAGCATCTTGATCACCGGTCGGTCAAGCCCAGGGAAGCCTCCCCCGGCCGTGATGAACTGAGCGCGCTGCATGTTCTCGTGGCTGACGAGTCGGCTGAAGTTCGGATTCGCTTCGTGGCGGTCGAAGGTGAGCTCGGCCAGCTTGCGAACGGCCGCGACGGGATCGAGGTTATCGATATCGACGCTCTGCTCGGTGATGCGAATGGCTTCGTAGGCCTTCTCGAGCGCGGCGATGTAGAGAAGCTCCTTGGAGCCGAAGTAGTAGTAGATCATGCGCTTGGTGGTGCGCGTCTGAGCGGCGATCTCGTCGACCCGCGCCCCGGCGAAGCCCCGGTCGGCAAACTCCTGGGTCGCCACGGCCAAGATCTCCAGCTTGGTACGTTCGGGGTCGCGCTGGCGGCGCTCGTGGTGTGGCTTCAGCGGCTTCACCTGGCCCTGCGTCATTCTCTCTCCCAACCGTGAACTACCTCGTCCGTTGCCGTAGGGCTTACGAGACTGCTTCTAAAAATAGTCGGATCACACGGGGCCTCGTTCTCCCCATTGACTCACACGCGTCACTCCCTCGTCTCTCTCGCCAGCGCCCGGTCAGATACCGGGCGCTGCCCGCGCGCGAGCGGATCGACGGCGATGCTCGAGCACGTCAGCGGCGCCGCTTCACCGCCAAGAACTCTGCGTGAACTCGCTGCGACACGGAGAGAATTAGAGATTCACCGCGCTAGGTTGAGGGAGGAGTGAACGACCCTATGACCTTTGACCCTCGTGCGGAACGTCCCAGTTGGACCTCCCTCACGTCGCACAGCACGGATGTCAAGTCTCTTCATCTGCGCGAACTCTTCGACCAGGACCCCCGTCGCGGCGAGCGATTCCATCTCGAGGCCGAGGGTCTCTACTTTGATTACGCCAAACAACTCGTGACCGAGGAGACTCTGCGACTCCTCCTCGAGCTCGCTCGCGAGTCCAACGTCGCGCAGCGGCGCGACGCCATGTTCGCGGGTGAACACATCAACGTCTCGGAGAATCGCGCGGTCCTCCACGTGGCCCTTCGAATGCCGAGGGACGAGACCTTGGTGGTGGATGGCGTTGACGTCGTCGCCGACGTGCACCGCGTCCTCGATCAGATGTCCCACTTCGCGCAGGCCGTGCGCAGTGGCGAGTGGCGAGGCCACACGGGCAAGCCCCTCAAGAACATCGTGAACATCGGCATCGGAGGCTCGGACCTGGGCCCCGTGATGGCCTACGAAGCGCTCCGCCACTACTCGCGGCGCGACCTGACCTTTCGATTCGTCTCCAACGTCGACGCCACGGATTTCGTGGAGGCCGTGCGCGACCTCGAGGCCGACGAGACGCTCTTCATTATCTCCTCCAAGACGTTCGGCACTCTCGAGACGCTGACGAACGCCCACTCCGCTCGAACGTGGCTGCTCGATCGCCTCCGCGACGAGGCGGCCATCGCCAAGCACTTCGTGGCCGTCTCCACCAACGCCGAGAAGGTGGCCGCCTTCGGGATCGACGTGGCCAACATGTTCGTCTTTTGGGACTGGGTCGGTGGCCGCTACTCGATGGAGAGTGCCATTGGACTGTCCACCATGATCGCCATCGGTCCCCACCACTTCGATGAGATGCTGGCGGGGTTTCACGCGCTCGACGACCATTTCCGCACCGCGCCCTTCGAGGAGAATCTGCCGGTGCTGCACGGCCTCTTAGCCGTGTGGAATAGAGACTTCTTGGGCTTCTCCACCGTCGGAGTCATGCCCTACGACCAGTACCTTCACCGACTGCCGGCCTACTTGCAACAGCTCACCATGGAGTCCAACGGCAAGCACGTGACCCTCAGCGGAGAGCGAGTGACCTACGAGACCGGCCCTATCTACTGGGGAGAGCCGGGCACGAACGGACAGCACAGTTTCTATCAACTCATCCATCAAGGTACGACCAAGGTTCCCGTCGACTTCATCGGATTCGCACGAAGTCTGAATCCACTCGGGGAACACCATGACATCTTGATGTCCAATATCTTCGCTCAAGCCGAGGCCCTGGCCTTTGGCAAGACCGAAGTCGAGTTGCGTGCCGAGGGTGCCGACGAGCGCGCTCTCAAGCACCGGGTCATGGAGGGCAATCGCCCTTCGAACGTGCTGCTCGCCGAGGAACTCACCCCGCGGCTCCTCGGTTCGCTCATCGCCCTTTACGAGCACTCGGTCTTCGTCCAGGGCACGATCTGGAAGATCGACTCCTTCGACCAGTGGGGCGTCGAACTCGGCAAGCAGCTAGCTGTCAATATCATTCCTGAGTTGTCGAACGATGCTCCCGGCGAACTCCAGCACGACTCCTCCACCAACGCACTCATCACGCGCTATCGATCGCTCAAAGAGAATGGACAACACACATGACGACGTCGAAACCCATGCAGCTAGGGATGGTCGGACTCGGGCGCATGGGTGGCAACATCGTGCGCCGCCTGGTCAACCAGGGTCACCACTGCGTGGTCTACGACGTCAACCCCCAAGCGGTCAGCACCCTGGCCGGCGATCGCATTGTGGGAGCGTCGTCGTACCAGGACATGGCGACCAAGATGGAGACGCCTCGCGCCATCTGGATGATGTTGCCCGCGGCCGTCACCCAGGACGCCCTCAATGAACTGATCGAGTTCCTCGAGCCCGGCGACGTGGTGATCGACGGAGGCAACTCCTACTACCAAGACGACGTCGATCGCGCCCGGCAACTCGCCGAGCGCCAGCTGCACTACGTGGACTGCGGGACAAGCGGGGGCGTCTGGGGACTGGAGCGGGGCTACAGCCTCATGATCGGAGGCGAAGACGAGGTC
Organism: uncultured Acidimicrobiaceae bacterium; assembly: GCA_963849705.1. Lineage (GTDB taxonomy): Bacteria > Actinomycetota > Acidimicrobiia > Acidimicrobiales > RAAP-2 > RAAP-2. The sequence continues at coordinate 334,072 of CAWKII010000004.1, forward strand.
GTCGCGTGGCTCGATCCGATCTTTAAGTCCATCGCCCCCGGCGACGACCGCCGTTCTCCCACCCCGGGGCGTCCCGCGAACAGCACGGCCAACGAGGGCTATCTGCACTGCGGGCCCAACGGCGCGGGCCACTTCGTCAAGATGGTCCACAACGGCATCGAGTACGGGATGATGGCCGCGATCGGCGAGGGTCTCAGTATCTTGAAGCACGCCGACGTCGGCAAGACCCAGAGCGTGGCCGACGCCGAGACCTCCCCGATCAAGGACGCCCAGTACTACCAGTACGAGTTCAACCTGGCCGACGTGGCCGAGGTCTGGCGACACGGTTCGGTGATCAGTTCGTGGCTCATCGATCTGACGGCCGACGCGTTGTCCAAGTCGCCCGACCTTGATGAGTACAGCGGACACGTCTCGGACTCGGGCGAAGCGCGCTGGACCATCGAAGCGGCCATCAATGAGTCGGTGCCCGCGCCGGTCATCAGCGCCTCGCTCTGGCAGCGATTTGAGTCACGGGGCGAAGGGGTCTTTACCGCCAAGGTGCTCTCCGCCATGCGGGCGGGCTTCGGCGGACACGCCGAGAGGTCGTCGTAGTGCGTCATGACGTGCGCGTCTATGAGAGTGCCGAGGAACTGGCGGCGGCGGCGGCAGTTTTCGTAGCGCAGCTCAGTCGCGGCCACGACTCGATGAACCATCCCTTTACCTTCGCTCTCAGCGGGGGAAGAAGCCCCTGGCAGATGCTCGCCCAACTCTCCCGCGACGAGGTCGCCTGGGACCACACGACGATCTACCAGGTGGACGAGCGCGTGGTGCCAGTCGACGACGACTCGCGCAACTTAAAGCACATCCGTGAAGCCCTCCGATCAACCCCCGTCACGGTTGAGGCCATGGACGTGGACCAACCGGATCTCGAGGAGGCGGCCCGCCAATACGCCGAGAAGATTCCCGAGCGCTTTGCTCTCATCCACCTCGGTCTTGGTCCCGACGGCCACTGCGCTTCGCTCGTCCCGAACGATCCGGTGCTTCAGGTCACCGACCGATTGGTGTCGCTCAGCGGTCCGTACCAGGGCACCCAGCGCATGACGCTCACCTACCCCGCCCTTGACCGCGCCGATCAATTGCTCTGGCTCGTCAGCGGCGAGGACAAAGTCGACGCTCTGGCCCGGTTGCTCGACGGCGACACTTCCATACCCGCTGGGCGCGTCGACGCCTCCGCGTCACTGGTCATGGCCGATCGAGCCGCCTTACCCTCGTGAGTAGAATCGCTCACTTATAAAGGAAGATACCGAGTGAGTACCCATTCCCCCGTGAATACGCGCCCGAAGCCCGATAACCACGTCATCGTCATCTTCGGCATCACCGGTGACCTTGCCCGAAGGAAGATCCTGCCCGGTCTCTATCACCTCTCGGTCGCCGGCCTCTTGCCGGAGCGCTACCGCGTCGTGGGATGCGGCCGTCCGTCGTCGCTCATGACTGACGACCAGTTCCGCACGTACGCCTTTGACGCCATCACCGAGTTCGCCTCCGATAAACCAGACGGCAAGGAGTGGGAAGACTTCGCCAAGTGTCTCAGCTTCGCCATCGACCCCGACGACGGCGTCCAGGGTCTGAGCGCCGTGGTGGCGGAAGCCGAGAAGGCCATCGGCGGCCTCGTTCGCCGGCTCTTCCACCTGGCCATTCCGCCCGACGCTATGCACGACGTCATCCGCCTGCTCGGAACGAAGGGTCTCAATCAAAACGCCCGGGTGATCTGCGAGAAGCCTTTCGGCACGGATCTGGCGTCCGCCCAGAAGCTCAACGCCGACCTCGAAGAGTACTTTGACGAGTCCCAGATCTTTCGCATCGATCACTTTCTCGGCAAGGAATCGATCGACAACATCCTGGCGCTTCGATTCGCCAACGAGCTCTTCGAACCACTCTGGACTCGTCGTCACGTGCGCTACGTCCAGATCGACGTCCCCGAGACCCTCTCCATCGAGGGCCGCGGCAGCTTCTACGAAGAGACCGGGGCGTTTCGCGACATGGTCGTCACCCACCTCTTCCAGGTGCTCGGCATCTTGGCCATGGAACAACCGACCTCCCTGACGGCCAAGCCGCTGCGCAACGAGATCAACAAGGTCTTTGAGTCGCTGCGCGTACTGGACCCGGTCACCGTACTACGAGGCCAGTACGTCGGCTACCTGGACGAGCCCGGCGTGGCGCCCGACTCCACCACCGAGACCTTCATCGCGCTGCGCGCCTGGGTCGACAACTCACGCTGGATGGGCGTGCCCTTCTACCTGCGCACCGGGAAGTGCCTGGCCGAGAGCCGCCAGATCATTACCATTGGCCTGCGAGAACCGGTGATGGAGATCTTTCCCGACCAGAAGGACGGTCACCACCCCGACGCCGACAAACTGATCATTGACTTCAAAGACCCCGGGTCGATCCACGCCGACTTCCTGGTGAAGCAGCCCGGACCGGAGATGACGCTCGAACGTGCGCGTATGAACTTCTACTACCGCGAGTCCTTCCAGGAGAGGAACCGACTCGAGGCGTACGAGCGCCTCCTCCTCGAAGTCATGTTGGGGAACCAGGCCCTCTTCACCCGATCCGACGGCATCGAGCGCCTGTGGGAAGTCGCCGCGCCGTTACTGGAACGTCCGAGGCCCATCGAAACGTACGACACGGGCACCTGGGGACCGCAGTCCGTCGCCGACGTCGTCGCGCCGCACCGTTGGACACTGCCGGAGTGACCCCCGACATCCGTCTGGTCCTGGCCGACGTGGATGGCACGCTCGTCACCACGAAGAAGGAGTTGACGCCAGAAGCGGTCGCCGCGGTGACGCGTCTTCGCGAGGAAGGCATCCTCTTTGCCGTGACGAGCGCCCGACCGCCCAAGGGACTCAAGATGTTGATCGAGCCGCTCGGTCTCACGACGCCGCTCAGTGGATTCAATGGCGGACAGATCACCGACGAAGAACTTCACATACTTCAAGAACTGACCATCGATGACGCTGACGTGGGCCTTATTATCAACGTGCTCTTGGCCCAGGACCTCAACGTTTGGGTCTACCAGGGAACTGAGTGGTTCGTCTTAGATCTCAACGGACCTCACGTCGCCCACGAGGCGGAGGTGTGCCAATTTTGGCCACGGCAGATCGCCAACTTCGACGGAGTTCGCGGCGGCATCGTGAAGATCGTCGGCGTTTGCGATAACTCCGCGGCGATCACCAAGGCCACCACGGTGCTCCGAGACCAGTTCTCGAGAGACGTCTCGGCCACCACCTCGCAGACCTACTACCTCGACGTCACCCACCGCGACGCCACCAAGGGCAACGTGGTGGAGTTCTTGGCCCGCAAGTACGGTCTTGATCGAGAAGAGATTGCCAGCATCGGCGACATGGGTAACGACGTGTCGATGTTCGAGCGATCGGGCGTCAGTATTGCCATGGGCAACGCCTCGACGGCGGTAAAAGAGCAGGCCACGTACTCAACACAGAGCAACGACGACAATGGGTTCGCCGACGCGATGGAGATGTTCATTTTTTCCTGAAACAGCTTTCCTCTTAACGCGAAAAACCCCGGTCACCCGAAGGCGACCGGGGTCTCGCTCACAAGGGTTCTAGCCTCGCAGGCTGTACTTCACCGAGGCGCGCTTCCCATTGGAGAAGGCCATAGCCAAAACTTTCACGCCGGGCTTGGTTGAACCGGTGACGGTGATCACGACGGTAAGTGTCTTGCCCGAGTCGCGAGTCACGGTCGCCTTAAAGCCGGCGACGTTACTCGTCAGCTTGGGGCGACCTGAGAAGTTGTAACCCGTAACGGTGATGGTGGACTTCTTGCCCTTCGTCACGGATCCGACCACTCGAAGCGCCTTTGGCGCCGAAGAGATAGTCACGGTCGTAGCAGCTGAGGCGCCCGTCGCGTACGGCGCGACAGCGGCCTTGGTAGCGGTCACGATGCAAGTACCGCCAGCAGTGGCGGAAAGCACGCCATTAGTGATGGTGCAGCCAGTGGCCGTTCCATTGGTCACGGTAAAGGTCACCGCACCAGTTCCTGATCCTCCGGTCACGACGAGCGTGAGCGGCGAGTCTAAGTACCCCGACGTGCTCGTAATAGTGATCGCAGCCTGAGGCGTTCCTACTTGAACATTCGCGGTGGCGGCTGCGATGACGCGCGAAGTGTCCGTCGCGGTAAGAACGCAGGCACCCGTCGTCGCAAACTCAACTGTCGAGAACGTGGCTACACCAGCAACGGCGGTGACGGGAACGGCCGCAGCGAGGCAGGATGAACTGATCGAAACGATGTCAGTCGAACCTGTGCCAGCGGTGTCCACATTGCCAGCAGAGTCTTCAACAGAAACTTTGAACGTCGTAACGACGGTGCCGGTGGTTGCAACGGTGGCGGGAGGAGCGGTTGTAAAGGCGAGCTTCGCGGGAGTGCCACCGGTCACGGTAACGAGCGAGCTAAGCGCAGCAAATCCCGCGGTGGCGTCCGTGGCAGTGATGTAACACGGTCCCACCGAACTAAAACTCACCGTCGTAAATGACGCTACGCCGCCGACTTCACTTACCGGTGTCGCTCCAGCCAGCGTGCACGAAGACGTAACAGCAACCGAGTTCGTGGCAGCGGTCTCGAGATCGCCGTAGGTGTCTTCCAACTTGACCGTGAACGGCACCGCGGTGTTGGCCGGGGTCGTTGCCGCAGGTTCCGTTGTAAAGACAATCTGGTGCGCCGCCGCGGCAGTCACTGCCACAGTCGCATTTGCCGTTCCACCCGTAGGGGCGTCCGTGGCCACCAACGCACACGAACCAGTGCTGGCAGCGCTCAGAATGATGCTCGTAAACGTTGCATTCCCCGAAGTTCCAGACGTCGTGTACACGAGATTGCCGCTCGGAGCGAGAGTGCAATTTGTCGAAGAAAGCGTGATCGTGTCGCCAGACACGGCAGCTGAAAACGCCACCGTGAACGTCGTCCCAGTGTTTGCCGCCACCGATGAAGGGGGACTCGTGAAGGAAAGCGTTGCCGCAGCCGAAGCGGGCAGTACGCCGACGAGAGTGACACCGGCGAGCAGTAGAGCGGCACCCAGCCCAACTCCGACGAGGGACTTCGCCCTTGACGCTATAGAACGGCGACTAGCACCGACGCGAATAGAATTATTCATGGGAAGACTCCTCTGAGTACTCAATAGGCCGTGATAAAGCAACTAACCCCTGTAGCAATGGTAACGAAGCACTTTCACAAAACGCCGACAATCTGTTTAACATTGCGTTACGAAATCCCTATTCACATGACTCTCAGAGGAAAGACTCTGCGATTTTCAACTTTGTAGTTGCTTCATTGTGAATGAGTCATCTTCACTCCTAAGGAAGAGACACCACCTGCCAGGCGGTTCCCCCGTCGAAAGTGCGCTCGAGTTGATCCGCCGTGTAGTTCTTGGAGCAGTCGGCCAGTCCGTCATTTTCACTCGTAAAGAGAAGCGAAACGTTCGTGCATTTGAGATTGTCCACCGCCGTTGGATGAAGACCCCCTTCGCTGATGCGAAAGAGATTCATGCCTCTGATGCTCACTAGGCCGTAGTCCAGGTACGCCACGCGGGACGAGATCGGATCGAAGTCCCCTCCCCCCGTGCCCGAGAAGACCCCCTGTGAGATGTGATGCCACTGTTCACCCCCGTCGTGCGAGTCAAGAAACGCGACCTCCATTCCAGTGGGGCACTCGGCCCAGAGGTCGCTCGACGAGGCGGGCGTCAGATCGCATCCCGCAACGCTCACGAGATCGGGCGCGTTCACTCGTGAGAACGTACGTCCTTCGTTGTGCGAGGTCCACAACGTGATCTTTTGGAACCCAGTCTCCAGTTCCCAGACCGTGTGGCCAAGAGCGGACACGTCGGGTCCGTAGTAGGTGTCCTTCGGTCCCGTTCCGGTCGTCCAGAGCGCAGGCAACTCGGTCCAGTGATGAACCGTGAGCGACGAACGCCACACTCGGTACGTCGTGCAGTTCCCATTCTTGACCGGACACTGCGCCGTGGTGGCATAGACGAGGTTCGATGTCACGTCAAGATTGAGGAGATCCGATTTCGACGGCAACGCCACTTGGCGCCAGGTGCGCGCGCCATCGAAGGTCACGTAGAGCTTGAGGGGGTAGGCCTTCCCCACTTCCGCGTACCCGTCACTCTCGTTCGCAAAGATGAGCTTTACGAGCGTCGTGCCGGTCACGGCACTGCTCTCGGCCATGACGGGAGGCATCGTGACGTGGTTGAAGTGAGAGACGCCGACCGTCGTGCGATATAGGCTCGCGCACTTCGGGCCGCCGCATCCTGTCGTCGCGACGACGTACACCTCACTGGAGGTGCCCGCGCGAGCGAGTAGCGCGGGCTGCTCGCTCGCCGCGTGCGACGACGCGCCGCCGACCTCCACTCCCGCCAGCGGCACGACGAGGGTGAGCGTAACGAGAGCCGTGCCGAGGGTCCATTGAAGTGATCGCCTCATGATCTCATCCTGTCCGCCGCGCGTCCGATCTGTCCATATCGCGCGTAATGCGAAACGCCCCCTCTTTCGAGGGGGCGTTTCAAGAAATCCCGGCGGCGACCTACTCTCCCAAGGAGGAACCCCTAAGTACCATCGGCGCTGGTGGGCTTGACTGCTGTGTTCGGAATGGGAACAGGTATATCTCCACCGCCATAACCACCGGAAATCATTGGCGCTCGGCTACTTTCGTAGCCCGAACCGGCGAGCCGGCTCCTTGAGCGTCCTAGAACGAGCACGAGCATCAAACTCCAAGCCCTCGGCCGATTAGTACCGGTCAGCTGAAGGCGTTACCGCCCTTACACTTCCGGCCTATCAACGTGGTCGTCTGGCCACGGGCCTTACCTGGTTAACCCAGTGAGAGATTTAATCTTGAAACGGGCTTCGCACTTAGATGCTTTCAGCGCTTATCCCACCCGCAGGTCGCAAAACAGCCATGCCCTTGGCAGGACAACTGTCACACGAGAGCTGCGTTCGTCCCGGTCCTCTCGTACTAGGGACAACCTTTCTCAAATCTCTTACGGCTGCATCGGATAGGGACCGAACTGTCTCACGACGTTCTGAACCCAGCTCGCGTACCGCTTTAATGGGCGAACAGCCCAACCCTTGGGACCGGCTTCAGCCCCAGGATGCGACGAGCCGACATCGAGGTGCCAAACCTTCCCGTCGATATGGACTCTTGGGGAAGATAAGCCTGTTATCCCCGGCGTACCTTTTATCCGTTGAGCGACGGCGCTTCCACAAGCAACCGCCGGATCACTATGCCCTACTTTCGTACCTGCTCGACCTGTAAGTCTCGCAGTCAAGCTCTCTTGTGTCATTGCACTCAACAGCTGATTGCCAACCAGCCTGAGAGAACCTTTGGGCGCCTCCGTTACATTTTAGGAGGCGACCGCCCCAGTCAAACTACCCGCCTGACGCTGTTCCTGATCCGGATTACGGACCAAGGTTAGGGTTCCGGCGCAGAAAGGCTGGTATTTCAACATTGACTCCACGCTGACTAGCGCCAACGCTTCAAAGTCTCCCAGCTATCCTACACAAACTGAACCAAAACCCAACATCAAGTTGTAGTAAAGGTGCACGGGGTCTTTCCGTCCTGATGCAGCTAACGAGCATCTTTACTCGTACTTCAATTTCGCCGGGTCTGTAGTTGAGACAGTTGGGAAGTCGTTACGCCATTCGTGCAGGTCGGAACTTACCCGACAAGGAATTTCGCTACCTTAGGACCGTTATAGTTACGGCCGCCGTTTACTGGGGCTTAGGTTCTCAGCTTCGCCTTACGGCTAACCGATCCCCGTAACCTTCCAGCACCGGGCAGGCGTCAGAGCGTATACGGCGTCTTACGACTTAGCACGCTCCTGTGTTTTTGGTAAACAGTCGCTTCCCACAATTCTCTGCGACCTTCTCGCGCTTCGGACGCGAAGTCCTACACGCTAGTAAGGCCATCCTTCTCCCGAAGTTACGGATGCATTTTGCCGAGTTCCTTAACTACAGTTCTCCCGATCGCCTTGGTATTCTCTACCCGCCCACCTGTGTCGGTTTGGGGTACGGGCACCGTGTCAACTCGCTAGAAGATTTTCTTGGGAGCATGGAATCAGTGACTTCGCCTGTTGGCTCGGCATCGTGTCTCAGGCACGTGAGGTGCGGATTTGCCTACACCTCGCCCTACACACTTACCCCAGGACAACCAACGCCTGGGCTCACCTATCCTCCTCCGTCCCTCCTTCGCTTTCCGCCGCGGGGCTGGTCGGTTCGACCCGAAGGTCAGCCCCTTAGTACCCCCACATTGGAATGGGCGTGGACACGGTGGTACAGGAATATCAACCTGTTGTGCATCGACTACGCCTTTCGGCCTCGCCTTAGCTCCCGACTGACCCTGGGGGGATTAGCCTTCCCCAGGAACCCTTGGGCTTACGGCGGAGGGGTTTCTCACCCCTCTCTCGCTACTCATACCAGCATTCTCACTCGAACGCGCTCCACGTAGGTTTACACCTCCGCTTCACAGCAGGTTCGACGCTCCCCTACCACTACGTCATATACGACGCAATTCTTAGCTTCGGCTCTGGACTTGAGCCCCGTTACATTATCCGCGCAAGACCACTCGACCAGTGAGCTATTACGCACTCTTTAAAGGATGGCTGCTTCTAAGCCAACCTTCTGGCTGTCTGAGCGTTCTCACATCGTTTTCCACTTAGTCCAGAATTTGGGGCCTTAGCTGAAGATCTGGGCTGTTTCCCTCTCGACCAACGAAGCTCATCCCCCGTGGTCTCACTGCCAGTCTCTGGAGCATCGGCATTCGGAGTTTGGTTGGGGTCAGTAAGCTTGTAGGCCCCCTAGCCCATCCAGTGCTCTACCTCCGATGCTGAACGACTGACGCTGCACCTAAATGCATTTCGGGGAGAACCAGCTATCACCGAGTTTGATTGGCCTTTCACCCCTTACCACAGGTCATCCCCCTCATTTTCAACTGAGGTGGGTTCGGTCCTCCACGGGGTTTTACCCCCGCTTCAACCTGCCCATGGCAAGCTCACTCGGCTTCGGGTCTGCAGCACGCGACTGATCGCCCTATTAAGACTCGCTTTCGCTTCGGCTACCCCTCCCGGGTTAACCTCGCCACGTACCACAACTCGCTGGCTCATTCTTCAAAAGGCACGCTATCGAGGCCACAGCGTCGTAACGCTGTGACGACTCTCTAACTGATTGTAAATCAACGGTTTCAGGTTCTATTTCACTCCCCTCCCGGGGTACTTTTCACCTTTCCCTCACGGTACTTGTTCACTATCGGTCGTCTATGAGTACTTAGCCTTATCAGATGGTCCTGACAGATTCACGCCGGCTTTCCCGGATCCGGCGTTACTCGGGAGTTCACTCAGAGATCTCATCGTTTCGCGTACGGGGCCGTTACCCTCTTTGGCGTACCTTTCCAGGTACTTCTGCTACGAATCGATTTTGTAACTCTGTGAAGATTGCTGGTTCCTTCTAGTAAATCCCACAACCCCGAACTGGCAACGCCCAGTGCTTTAACACCAGCTCGGTTTAGGCTCTTCCCGTTTCGCTCGCCGCTACTCAGGGAGTCACTTTTGTTTTCCTCTCCTCGGGTTACTGAGATGTTTCAATTCACCCGGTTCCCTCTACCCGCCCTATATATTCAGGCGGGAGTTGCACCCCATGACGGGTGCAAGGTTTTCCCATTCGGACACCCATGGATCACAGCTCGGTAGACAGCTCCCCATGGTTTATCGCAGTCACCCACGTCCTTCATCGGCTTTAGACGCCAAGGCATTCACCGTTGACTCTTTGTAGCTTGGAGAAATTGATATTTTTAAAAATATAGATGCTCGTGCTCGTTCTAGAATTCTCAAAGATCAGCGCACCGACGCTCTACACCTAGCGACTTAGACCTCAGGTCGCCTAGGAACGTCGGGGAATGAGCGGCCCGCCACCAAAGGTGGGGGCATCATTCGAAGGGGTCGCCCCTCCAAAACGGAAGACGAGAGTCAGCCTGGATGGCCGTCACCTGACCGAATCACCGATACCGAAGTAAGGGATATTTCGCGGTGGCTAAACCACACAGCCGACTAACCAGCATTCAACTCGGTAGCTGTCTGTCCCTTGTGGACAGATGTGCTCCTTAGAAAGGAGGTGATCCAGCCGCACCTTCCGGTACGGCTACCTTGTTACGACTTAACCCCAATCACTGACCCCACCTTCGACGGCTCCTTCCTTGCGGTTAGGCCACCGGCTTCGGGTGTTGCCAACTTTCGTGGTTTGACGGGCGGTGTGTACAAGGCCCGGGAACGTATTCACCCCGGCAGTGCTGATCCGGGATTACTAGCAACTCCAACTTCATGCAGGCGAGTTGCAGCCTGCAATCTGAACTGAGAGCGGTTTTAGGGATTGGCTCCACCTCGCGGTTTAGCAGCCCTCTGTACCGCCCATTGTAGCATGTGTGCAGCCCTAGACGTAAGGGGCATGATGACTTGACGTCGTCCCCACCTTCCTCCGAGTTGACCCCGGCAGTCTTCTACGAGTCCCCACCATTACGTGCTGGCAACATAGAACAAGGGTTGCGCTCGTTGCGGGACTTAACCCAACATCTCACGACACGAGCTGACGACAGCCATGCACCACCTGTGCTGGGCCCCGAAGGACACCACATCTCTGTGGCTTTTCCCAGCATGTCAAATCTAGGTAAGGTTTTTCGCGTTGCATCGAATTAAGCCACATGCTCCGCTGCTTGTGCGGGCCCCCGTCAATTTCTTTGAGTTTTAGTCTTGCGACCGTACTCCCCAGGCGGGGCACTTAATGCGTTAGCTGCGGCGCGGAAACCGTTGAAAAGTCCCCACACCTAGTGCCCACCGTTTACGGCGTGGACTACCAGGGTATCTAATCCTGTTCGCTCCCCACGCTTTCGCTCCTCAGCGTCAGTATTGGCCCAGATCACCGCCTTCGCTACTGGTGTTCCTCCTGATATCTGCGCATTCCACCGCTACACCAGGAATTCCGTGATCCCCTACCAAACTCTAGTCACATCAGTTTCGGGTGGCGGCCCCAGGTTGAGCCTGGGGGTTTAACACCCGACTTGATGAACCGCCTACGAGCTCTTTACGCCCAATAAATCCGAATAACGCTTGCACCCTATGTATCACCGCGGCTGCTGGCACATAGTTGGCCGGTGCTTCTTCTACAGGTACCGTCACAATCGTTCCTGTCGAAAGAGGTTTACAACTCAGAAAGCCTTCGTCCCTCACGCGGCGTTGCTGCGTCAGGCTTTCGCCCATTGCGCAAGATTCCCCACTGCTGCCTCCCGTAGGAGTCTGGACCGTGTCTCAGTTCCAGTGTGGCTGATCGTCCTCTCAGACCAGCTATCCGTCGTAGCCTTGGTGGGCCGTTACCCCGCCAACAAGCTGATGGACCGCGAGCCCCTCCCGAAGCGAAAAACATTTCCTCATCGTGTCATGCGACACAGTGAGGGTATTCGGTATTAGCACCGGTTTCCCGGTGTTATCCCAATCTTCGGGGCAGGTTGCTCACGTGATACTCACCCGTTCGCCACTAAATATTTCAGGAGCAAGCTCCCTTGTATTCCGTTCGACTTGCATGTGTTAAGCACGCCGCCAGCGTTCATTCTGAGCCAGAATCAAACTCTCCATCAAGTTCACTTCAAGAACCGAAGTTCTCTAAGAAAACAGAGAGCCAGACGAGTGACTCTAATACTCATCTGACAACAGAGATCACACGGGGTGCGACCTCTGCCTACTGCAATACTTCTTTGACGAACGACGCGTCCTGTTAGATCAGTCCATCGTCGCCCGTACTGGCTTTTGGCTCTCGTTCTTCCGTTTTCAAGGAGCGACAACACACGCGACCGAAGTCGGAGGTGCGATGTACACCATCAAGGGGTTTCCCCCTTGAATCCGCCACTAAATAAGCCCAGTGACGGGGATGCCTACCCTACCAGCGAGTGACTTCGAGACGCAAGTCCCGGGCCACGGCTCGCTTCGAGCAGGAAGACCATGTTAGCAGTTTTGATACGTCCACCGTGACGCTGGATGGGGGTTTTTCGTCACGCCGCGTTCACCCCCGGTGGTGAAGGGAGGGAGAGCTAAAAGTGAAGCCCTTCACATCCCCTAGCGCTCAGGCGTGCTCGGCCGCGTACTCGACGAAGGCGCTGAGCGTCGAGATGAGGCGCATGTCCTCGATGTCCGCGGCGCGAGAGTTAAGGAGGGCTTCGGTGCAGACCAGATAAGCCAGACAGCGCGCCCGCGAGACCGCCACGTTCAGCCGATTACGCGAAAAAAGGAACTCGGGGCCTCGGGGCATGTCGGCCGCGGACGAGGTCGTCATGGTGAAAAAGACGACCGGGGCCTCACGACCCTGGAACTTGTCCACCGTACCGACCTGGACCCCGGCGAGACGCGGATCGCTCTCAAAGCGCCGTCGCAGCAGATTGACCTGGTCGTTGTAGGGGGCAACCACCATGAAGTCCCGCGACGTGAGATCACGGACGCGTCCCTCGCGGTCGGTCCAGGGCGTCGCGATCATGGCGTCGATCTGGCGAGCTACCAGCTCGGCCTCTTCTGGGGACTCGGTCGAGCGGTGTTCGTGCGTCGCCTCCAGCCAGCGCAGCCCCGTACCAAACGACGTTCCCTGCGTGGCGCAACTCACCTCACTAGTGAGTCGCCCTTCGTAAATCTGGCGAGAGATGAAGGCGCAGACGTCGGGGTGCATTCGCCAGGTCTTGGCGATGAAGACGCCCTTCGTGTTGGGGATCGTCAAGTGCGTCCCCAACACGTGTTGCAAGACGCTGTTGCCGGCGTCACCGGGGTGCTCCGCTTTGGCGACCTGGCTCAACTGCAAAGGGTCGCCTAGCAAAATCATGTTGCGCGCGCCGTTCGCGGCGGCCACCGCGTCGGCCAGCGCCAACTGTCCCGCTTCGTCCACCAACAACACGTCGACCGGCGACTGACGCATGGTGGGGTTGGCCCACATCCACGCGGTGCCACCGATGAGGTTGTACTCACCGGACTCGAGATCTCTTTTGTTCTTGGAGTACGTAGCGAAGGAGAGGGCGGCGTCTTCGCCCTCTTCTTGCCAGCGCAACGTGCGCAGCGCCTCTTGATCGCCCTCTTTCTCGAACTCGTCGAACGTCGCCTGCATGAGGTTGTCGATGGCGGGGTGGCTCATGGCTACGACGCCCACCCGTTTGCCGTCCGCGATGAGGTGGCGAATGATGTGCGAACCGCTGTATGTCTTGCCCGTTCCCGGAGGTCCTTGGAAGGCGACGAAGCTTTCGTCAAGATCGTCGACCCACGAGTAGACCGAGTCCAGGTCGTCCACAAACACTCCCCCTCTTGGGCCGCCTCCTTCGACGAAGCGAGGCGCCTCGCCGGCGAGAAGCGACAGGGCCAGCCGATCGGGCTCTCCGTGCACGGCGGGCTCGAGGACTTGTCGCGCGAGATCCTTAAGAGCGGACAACTTGTGGTGCGGGGCGAAGTACTTATCGCGCGTGAGGGCGGCCGGTACGCCGCCGACTGCTTCTTGGGACACACCCCAGCGAATCTTCACCTCGCGCGCCTCGACATCGATCGAGGTGATGGTGGCCCTCCCGTAGGGCACGCCCGCTCCCGAAAACAAGACGTCGCCCTCGAAGGCGTGGTCCACGGTCTGCTCGGGCCAGGTGAGCACCATCCGACGAGATCGCTCGCGACCCGTCGGCTCTTCGAAGCGCAAGAACTCCAGATTCGCGATGAAGTCGAGGTTCTCAAAGAGGGCAGAAAAATCTCCGTTGAGCGCCACGTATTTCGGGGTGACGTCGGCTGAGCGTTCGCGTCGCCAGTAGTTCAACAGGTCACCCAACAGATACTCCGGCGACGACTCATCGAATCGGTGGAGCCCCTCTACCAGCTCGTCCGTGTCGAGCTCGTACTCGTCGTGCGTGAGAACGGCCTCGCGCCACGCGACGCCGGCCGGCCTCTGCTCGACCAGCCAGTCCCGCACGGCTTTGGTCGCGACCACGTCGTCACGGTTGTAGAGGGCGATCTCGGCGAGTAGCGCGTCGTCGTGCGAGGTCATCCACTCCTCGTAGTTCACGACGGCTCCGGCGCCACCTTCGATGTGAGCCGTGCGGACGAAGTCGACCAGATGTTCGAGATGCTTGAGACCGTAAGACTCGGTGCCCACGCGCACCGCGTTCCTCGCCACGGTGTAGAGGTCGACGAAGAGTCCGGCCAGGACGAGGTTGGCGAAGAGGTTCTCATCGTCGATGTCCCGGGTGAGTCGTTCGATAGTGGAGCGCTCGGTGTGGTTGTAGTGGTACACGTGCGCGAGGGGGTAGCGCTGGTGACGCTCCGCGAAGAAGTCGACCAATCCTTTGATCATGGCGGCCTGCTCGTCGTGCGAGTGCGCCCAGCGCTGGTCGTAGATCCACTCGCCTTCTTCGTCTTGGTAGTAGAGACCGGCCAGAAACATCAGATCCCGTTCGGGCGTCCAGAACGGGTCCCCCTCGAAATCGAAGAACACGTCGCCGTCGTGGGGCTCGGGCAGCAGTTCGAATCCGTGCCCGTAGACCGGATCCTCGGCGGCCTCGACCAGTTCAAAGGCCGGAGGTGATAGCGGGCGTTCGCGCGACGCCACTTGAAGGGCGGCCTGACGGTGGAGGCGTTCGAACTTCTCCGCGCGCAACTCCGCCACGGTCCCCTCTCGAGTGGCGAGGGCCACCACCGTGGCCACTCCCCCGGCTTCCAGGGCCTCTCGCTCCTCATCGCGAGCGTTCGCCACGAAGGCCAACGAGTCCTCAGAGCGCCACTGCTCCTCGCAGTGCCCTTGAAACTCGCAGTACTCACACGTAGCGCACGGGCGGGGCTTCGTGACGAGTTTTGACGCGTCAGCTTCTAGAAGGACGACCAGTTGGCGTCGCAGTCGTCGCCAATACGGCAAGAACTCCTCGACGAGCAGTTCCTCCGCGCGACCCGACCCCAGCCAGATTCGCATCGACTTCGGCGGCGCCCCGAGTAGTTCGGTCATCGCTTCGGCGTAGAAGCACAGCTGAAGAACGTGGCCCGGTTTCCCGCTCGATCTGGTGAGCTTGGCGTCGACGGGTTCGAAGTGCGCGAAGCCGTGCTCGGGCGCCTCGACGCGGACCAAGAAGTCCGCGATGCCTCGAATTCCGTTGTTCACGAAGGGCATCTGATAGATAACGTCGAAGTCTTTCTCCATCGGATTACCGACTCGCGCGACCCAGTCGTGAAAGGACTCCTGGGCGTTTCGACCGGGAACTTCGTAGATGGTCTTGCCCATCGCTTCGAACTCCTCGAGGCAGTTCGACTCGTGCACGACCCCTTTCTCGATGAGAATCTCCGCCAGCTCGCTGGTGGCCGTGGGCCGAGGCGAAAGAAGTCCCGACTCCACTTGTTGGGAGAGCGAGAGATAGTGGCCACAGCCGAGCCACGCCGAGATCTTCGACGGAGTTAGCAGTCGCTCAGTCATGATCTCTCTCCGTAGAGTTCTCGTTCACCCACTCGGCCACTCTGGTCGATGACTGTGACAGGGACTAATCAGAGACGGTCGCGCATCTCTTGCACGCTGCGACGCAGGCGCTCGGCCTGAACGGCGCTCGCCAGAGGTCCCGACGCGCCCGGCGATCGCCGCCTCGCTAGTGACGATCCCGCGTCGAAGAGCCCGTGGAATCGTTCCGAGTCAGGACTCTCCTCGGCCACCGCACGAAGCGTGCGGCCCGAGGCGAGGGCCTCAGCCACCAGCCTGCCCACGCGCTCATGGGCCTGGCGAAAGGGCACGCCGGACTCGACGAGGACTTCGGCTAAGTCGGTAGCCACGAGAAACTCATCGTCCGCGGCCCGCTGGGCGACCTCTCGATGAAAGGTCATCGACTCGTAGGCCCCGGTCAGGGCGCGAAGAACGAGTCCAATCTGTCGCACCGAGTCGAAGAGAGGTTCTTTGTCCTCTTGTAGGTCGCGGTTGTACGACAAGGGAAGGCCCTTCAAGGTGACGAGCAGGCTCGTGAGGTTGCCGACCAAGCGACCACTCTTGGCGCGCGCCAACTCAGCCACGTCACTGTTCTTCTTCTGGGGCAACATCGATGATCCGGTCGTGAAGTCGTCACCGAGCGACGCGAAGTTGAACTCGGCCGTGGTCCACAGCACCAGCTCCTCTCCCATACGAGAGAGATGCACCCCCAGCAGCGCGATGTCAAAGAGCGTCTCGGCTACGAAGTCGCGATCGCTCACGGCGTCTAGTGAGTTCGCGAAGGCCTCGCGAAAGCCGAGGCGCTTCGCCGTCGCGTTCGGGTCAATGCCCAGAGAGGTACCCGCCAGGGCGCCGGCGCCCAACGGCGAGACGTTGAGACGGTCGCGTGCGTCCAAGAGACGGTCCACGTCACGCAGCAGCGCGAAAGAGTGCGCCCGAAGGTGGTGGCTCAACAGCACCGGCTGGGCGCGCTGGAGGTGGGTGTAACCGGGTAAGTACGCCGCGGCCTCGCGCTCAGCGATCTCGTCTAACGCCGCCACCAACTCCAGCACCGCTTCTGCGACGGCGATCGTGGCGTCGCGCGTATAGAGACGCAGCGCGGTGGCCACCTGATCGTTGCGACTTCGCGAGGTATGGATCTTGGCCCCGACGTCACCCACCAGCTCCGTAGCGCGACGCTCGATCGCCATGTGCACGTCCTCGTCGTTGGCGGCCCGTACAAAGGTGCCCCCGGCAAACTCGGCGTTGATCTGATCGAGGGTCGCGAGCAACGTCGTTGCTTCCTCCTCGCGAAGAAGCCTCGCCCGGGCCAGACCTTCGACGTGCGCCTTCGAGCCGGCGATGTCGTAGCTAAAGAGCACGTGATCGAAGGAGTAGCTTTCCGAGAGGTCCCACAGCGCTTGACTCATCGGCGACGAGAACCGCCCGCTCCACAGGGTCATGGCGACGGGGGCGTGGCGTTCTTAGCGCCCTGGCGTTGCGCCCAGGTCTTCACCCCGAGGCCGTAGATACGCACGAAGCCCTCGGAGTCGCTGTGGCGAAAGGTGTCCGCCGCGTCGTAGGTCGCGAGACCGTAGTCGTACAGTGCGGCCGGGCTTCGTCGCCCCACGATGCGCATCAGCCCCGGCGCCTCAAATCGGAGTCGTACGTCACCGGTGACGTGGCGCTGGGACTCACTCACGAACGAGTCGAGGGCTTCTTTCAGGGGAGAGAACCACATACCGTCGTAAACGAGTTCGGCCCATCGAATCGAGAGTCGCGACTTTTCGTGGGCCAGATCTCGCTCGAGCACCATGTCTTCTAAGTCGGCGTGGGCCGCAATCAAGGCCAACGCGGCGGGACACTCGTAGAGCTCACGGCTCTTGATGCCCACCCGGCGATTTTCCACCATGTCGAGGCGACCAAAGCCGGTCGATCCCGCACGCGCGTTGAGCACCGCGATCAACTCCGCCAGGTCCATCGCCACCCCGTCGAGCTCCGTCGGCACACCTTCTTTGAAGCTCACCGTCACTTCCACTGGTTCGAGAGAGGTGACTCGCGTCAACGTGTAGGGCTCATCGGGCGGAGGCGCCCACGGGTCTTCGATGGCCCCGCACTCGATCGCGCGTCCCCAAAGGTTCTCGTCGATGGAGTAGATCTTCTCCTTGGTCGCTTTGATCGGGATCTCCCACTTCTCGGCGAAGTCCACCGAGTCGGCCCTGGTCATCCCCCAGTTGCGCGCCGGGGCTAACACCTCTAACTCGGGGGCGAGGGCGTGCGTGCCGACTTCGAAGCGCACTTGGTCGTTTCCCTTGCCGGTGCAGCCGTGGGCCACGGCTTGAGCGTTGAACTTGCGGGCCTGATCCACCAAGTGACGCACGATGACCGGCCGGGAAAGGGCCGAGACCAAGGGATACTTTCCTTCGTAGAGGGCGTTCGCGGCGATCGCCTTCGCGCAGAACTCTTCAGCCATCTCACGTCGGGCGTCCACCACGACGCACTCCAACGCACCGGCCGCCACGGCGCGGGCCTTGAGGTCGTCGAAACTCTCTGAACTACTCGGGTCCTGTCCCACGTCGACCAGGACGGCGATGATCTCGACGCCCCACTCTTGAATCATCCAGCGAATCGCCACCGAGGTGTCCAGCCCCCCGCTGTAGGCCAATACCACTCGCTTGGTCATCGTCCTCGCCCCTTCGCCATGGACCCGGAGGGTCCGCTCAAGCCCGCCAACGCGCGAAACTCATTGGCCAGCGCCTCGCCGCCGTGCTCTTCGGCCGCGATGACGAGAATCGTGTCGTCACCGGCGACCGAGCCCAGCACCCCGCGAAAGGCGCTGCGGTCAAGAGCCGACGCCACCACGTGCGCGCAGCCCGGTGGCGTGCGCACCACGACCAGATTGAGCGAGCTGTCGACCGACACGACCCACTCGCCCATCATGCGGCGCAGGTGATCGAGCGGTGCGGGCGCCAACTTCGGTGACGCGGCCAGCACGATGCGCCGCGTTCCGTTTTCGTCGCGCACCTTCACCGTGCCCAGCTCTTGCAGATCGCGCGTGACCGTCGCTTGCGTCGCGGCGATACCCTCCTCGTGCAGTCGCGCGACGATCTGCGCCGCCGTCGAGATCACGTCGTGATCTATCAGTTCACCAATGCGGTGCTGTCGTTGGGTCTTGGTCATAACTCTCCTTTGATCCCTCGAAGAACTCCGAGTATCGCCGATCGGCAATGAAAGACTGGGCGCCACGCCCGCGACTGCTCGCCGTCGAGTACCTTGTCGCCCAGTTCGTCGACGGTAGTGAAGTGACGGGTCATCGAACCACCTCGGTGTAGGTGGACGTGTCGTTCAGCACGTCGCGCAGCGCGTGCGGCCTGGTTCCCTTCGCCACCAATACCCGGCGCGCTCCCCCCTCCAGGGCGTCCAAGGCGGCGATCATCTTGGGGCGCATGCCGTCTTTCACCGCGCCGCCGTCGATGAGTTGTCGAACCTGCGCGCCCGTCACGCGCGCCAGAGCACTCGACTCGTCGAGGGCGTCGCGGCGCAGCTGTTCGACGTCACTCAACATCACCAGCGTCGTCGCGTCGAGTGCTCCGGCGAGTGCTCCCGCGACGCTGTCGGCGTTGCAGTTGACCAGTCCCCCACACTCATCCACGGCCAGTGGGCTGATGACCGGGGTGAGACCGTGGCGCCAGAGGAGCTGAGTGAGCTCGACATCGACTGTCGGGGCCGCACCGGCTCGACCCCACGGCGCGCCCAGTGCGCTGGAGCGCAGTGACGAGCGGTCGACGCCCGACAGGCCGACACTGGCCAGCCCGGCCGCGTTCAACGCGGCGACCAGATGGAGATTTACCTGACTAAGACCCATGGCCACGTACTCCATGGTCTCAGCGTCAGTGACGCGCAGCCCCTCGAGAAAGAGGCTCTCGCGCCCGAGCGCATCGAGAAGAGCCTGGATCTGCGGCCCGCCCCCGTGAACGATCGCCACGTGGATCCCCTCGCTCGTCAACGACACGACGTCGAGAGCGAGCGCCACCAATACCTCCGAGCCGGGGTCCAGGGAGTCCAGGGCGTGCCCGCCCACCTTGACGACGACACTGTTCACGGCGTCACTCCGGCGAGTGGTAGCCCCAGGGTTTCGTCGCGTCCGGTGGCCACGTTCCAGGCCTGAATTGCCTGCCCGGCGGCTCCCTTGCCCAAGTTGTCGAGTGAGCTCATGGCGAGGAGCCACCCGGTTCGCTCATCGACGCGCACACTGACGAAGCAGAGGTTGCTACCGAGGGGGTCCTTTAGCGTCGGCGCGTCGTCCGTCACGACCACGAAAGGGTCGTCGGCGTACGTCGCGCGCAGTAGCGCCACGGCGTCGTCCGTCGTAAACGCGGAGGAAGTGAGGCGGCCGTACGCGCTCACCAGCATGCCGCGACTCACGGGCACGAGATGAGGAGTAAAGAGAAGGGTGGCGCCCAGCTCTTGTTGCATCTCGGGCGTGTGTCGATGGGTCAAGAGTCCGTACGCCTCAGCGTTGCCCGACAGACGAGAGAAGTGCAAGCGATCACTAGTAGCCCGTCCGGCCCCCGACGCGCCGCTCAGCGCGTTGACCACAATCTCGTCGCGCGCGATGGCTCCCGCGTCAATGAACGGTCCAAGAGCCAGGATGCTGGCCGTCGGATAACAGCCCGGTACGGCGATGAGTGACGTGCTGGCAAGTTCGTCGCGGTGACGCTCCACCAGTCCGTACACGGCCCGTGAGAGAAGGGGTGCGGCTCGGTGCTCGTGTCCGTACCATCGCTCGTACTCCTCGGCGCTGCGCAGTCGAAAGTCCGCGCCGAGATCGACGACCTGAACTCCTTGGTCGATGAGTTGCGGCACGAACGTTTGGCTCTCTCCGTGGGGCAAGGCGAGGAACACCACGTCCAGGTCGCGCGAGAAGACCGCCGAAGACTCCTCCACGACGAGCTCGGGGTACCCAGCCGCCAGCGCCGGCACGTGATCGACAAGACGCTTTCCCACGCTCGAGGAGCCGCTGGCGAGCACGACGTCGAGGTCGGGGTGCGACAGGGCGAGGCGCAGTATCTCGGACCCGGCGTAGCCGGTCGCTCCCATCACACCCACGCGCATATGCCATTTTATGCACACAAAGGACTAAAAGTGCAACTTCCTTTCCCCTCCGTTACACTTTGGCCATGTCTCGACGCGGCTGGGCGTACTTTCTCGCAATGGCCGTGATCTGGGGCTTGCCGTACCTCCTCATCCGCGTGGCCGTGCGCGAACTGGATCCCGGCGTCCTCGTGTTCCTTCGAACCGGACCCGCCGCCCTTCTTCTCGCGCCCATCGTCATCGCCCGGGGTCAGTTGCGCGCTCTCAAAGAGAACCTTGGTTGGATCGCCATCTTTGGCGTGGTCGAGTTTGGCGTCCCGTGGTTCTTGATGTCGACCGCCGAGCAGCACATCACGAGCTCGCTCACCAGCCTTCTGATCTGTGGCGTGCCGCTGCTGTCGGTCGTCGCTCAACGTATTCGACGAACCGAGGACCACATCACGCCGCGTCGCTACCTCGGCCTCGCCATCGGCGCGACCGGCGTGGCCTTCCTCGTCGGACTCGACGTTCATGGCGGCAACCTCAAGTGGATCAGCTTCATGTTGTTGGTGTGCATCGGCTACACCCTCGGGCCGCTCATTCTGGCCACGAAGCTAAAAGACGTCGACGGGCCGACCGTGGTGATGGGAGCGACCGCGATCGTGGCGCTTGGTTGGATCCCCTGGTCGCTCACCCATTGGCCCCATCACGTCTCAGGGGAGACGTGGAGTTGCGTGGCCGTTCTATCCGTCGTGTGCACGGTCGCGGCGTTCCTTCTCTTCTTCCAGCTCATCAGAGAAGTCGGCGCGACGCGCGCGGTAGTGGTGACCTACTTCAATACCGCGATCGCCGTCGTGCTCGGCATCGTCGGACTCCACGAGCCGCTCACCGCCGGCATCGTGGTGGGCTTCCCCCTCGTCATCGTGGGCTGCGTGATCGCCACGAGCAAGCCTCGCGAGTCGCTGCCTATAACTCCTGAAATTGCGCCGACACCGTAACGACGCCGGCGACCGTCAACCAAAGTGCTCCGGGGACGTCATGGAGGAGCACCTCGTCGGAGCGCTCGAGGGACGCGTGATGCGTCACACTCACCTCTCGCACCGGCGACTTCACGATCTCACTCACCGCCTGCCAGACCGCGGCGTTGTTGACGTGTTGGATGATGTCGAGATCCGAGTCACGAAGGGGCCACGGTCGCACCCGCGCCGTCTCGGGCACCGCGGGCGTCGTGACGCGACCAGAGACCTTCCTCTCTCGCGCCGGTTCACCGTAGACGTCAAAGAAACTCTCTCGCATTCGCACCGGGTGCCCGGTCGCGTCCACCGACACCCACAAAGCGACCGTCTCTAGCGACAGATCGCCCGCGTACTCGAAGTTCGTCCTTCGTTCGGCCCAGGCGGCGCCGGTGCCCCCGCACCACGTGGTGAGCGTCACGTGATCGAGGTAGCGCGGCCACCGACCGCCCTCGACGAGTCGAAGAGAGGTGCGCCGCACCACCCAGGTGACGTCGGACTGCACCCCCGTATCGATCCAGTCGTCGGTGCCGACGTCCTGTAAAAATCGAGCGACGGCGTCCAATCGAAGCAGACCTCGCTCGTCGACGTCCCCGAGACGCACCACGTACTCCTCGCGAAATCGACGTCCCACCGGGCCAAGGGGCACGAACTCCACCACCGCCGCATCCGACATGGCTATCGCAGCGTGGCGCCGAGTGAGGCGGCCGTCGCAATCAGACCAGCTCGGCTCTGGGTGATCTCGTCGTCGCTCAGCGTGCGCTGGTCCGAACCGAGTCGCACCGTAAAGGCCAGACTCCGCGTGCCCTCCGGGAGGATTGACCCTTGGTAGACGTCAAAGAGCGCGACCGACTCGACTAGATCATCAGCGCCCCGCAAGGCGTGGGCCAGGTCACCCGCGTTCACGTGACGCGGCGTGACGAAGGCGAGGTCGATGATCGCGCTGGGGTATCGGCTTGGCACTTTGACCGCGTCGGGAACTCTGGTGGCGAGCGCGGGATCGGCCAGCGCGTCCAGGTCGAGATCGAGCAGCCCCAGGCGTCGCGTACCCGTGGCGGCCGTGAGTGCGCGAACCAGTTCGCCGTCCACTTCCCCCACGTAGCCGAGTAGCGCACCCGACGCCCGATCGACCAGGGCCGCCGATCTCGTCGGGTGCAGTCCCGCCGGCGCTTCGCTGGTCGCGCGAATCACAACGTCATCGAGCCCTAGGCGTCGACTCAGGATCCGCCACGAGGCCACGGCGCTCGTGGCGTCGTCGTCGGCTCGGCCAAACACGACGGTGAGACGCTCGTTCTCCGTCGGCAGCTCCAACATCAACGTGCCCCCCGCGCCACCTCGAGCCAGGCGCGGCGTCGATACCAGGCTGGGGTGGTGAAAGACCACACCAAACTCACCCAGGACGACATCGCCGACACCGCGCTCGTAGTTCTTGGTCCACGCGCGCACCAGACCGGTGATCATCGTGGCGCGAAGTACCGACTCGTCCGCGGCGAAGGGATTGGTAATGCGAACACGGGCCCCACCGGGATGGAGGAGGTCGAAGTCAGCGTCGCTGCCGAGTGAGGGAGTCCAGGCTTCCAGCATGCCCAGGTCGACCATCACGTCGCGAACGTGGCGGCGAAACTGCTGACGGGCGGTGAGTGCTCCGTGCTCGGGCCACGACGGAGAGTGTCGGGGAAGTCGCCGGTACCCGTAGAGCCGGGCCACCTCTTCGATGACGTCCGCGCGTCCGGGACTCCCCTCGCGTACGTCGAGTCGCCGACTGGGGGCGGTGACGCTCAGGACGTCTCCCTTCGCCTTCAACGAAAACTCGAGGCCGCTCAGGATCGCCGAGATGTCCTCGAGAGGAATACGAACTCCGAGGAGTCGTTCGACGTCGCTCTGCGCGAGCGCGATGGTGGGGGGCGTCGGTATAACCCCGCGAACGTCGAGCGGGTCGCTCAGCCACTCAAGGTCGGGCACGCTGGCGCGCAGCACTTCTACGTAGCGCGCCGCGGCGCGAAGTCCCAGATTCGGATCGACGCCGCGCTCGAAACGATTGGACGCTTCGCTGCGCAGGCCGTGTCGTTTGGACGAGCGCGCAATGGCCATGGGATCGAAGAAGGCGGCCTCTAAGAGGACGTCGGTCGTCCCCTCGCTGATCTCACTCGCCGCACCGCCCATGATGCCCGCGAGACCGAGCACCGTGTCGTCACCGTCAACGATGACGCAGTCCTCGCCGGTATCGCCGAGCCCGCGACCGCTGCGGGCGAGAGATCGCTCGACCCCGTCCAAAGTGATCAAGCTCTCACCAGGTCGCGCGCGCCGAGCGCTCAGGGTGTGGCGTGCCACTTTCGCTGCGTCGTAGGGGTGAGTGGGCTGTCCCAGTTCGAGCATTACGTAGTTCGACGCATCCACGACATTGGAGATCGGTCGCATGCCGGCGTTCATGAGGCGTTGGGCCATCCAGGGCGGCGACGGAGCGACCACCACGCGCCGCAGGACCGATACCGTGAGGCGTCCACACAGGTCGGGCGCGTCGATGCCGGCGCCCGCGAAGGTGTCGCTTGCCGTTGTGGAGTTGGGGGTCGCCACCGAGGGACTCTTCAGGGGGCGCCGCAAGCGGGTCGCGAGATCGCGAGCCACCCCCTCGACGGACCAGGCGTCGGGACGATTACCTTCAATCGAGATGTCGAAGATAGAGTCCGGCGTGATCGATAAGGCCTCGAGGAGGCCCTCACCGACCGGTGCGTTGGTGAGTTGATCCAGGATCATGAGGCCCTCGTGGTCGTCACTCAGGTGTAGTTCACGCGACGAGCACAACATGCCGTGCGACGTGACGCCACGCATGGTTCGTTCGGTGATCTCGAAGCCCCCGGGAAGCACGGCGCCCACGGGAGCCAGTGGCACGTAGTTCCCGACCTCAAAATTGGTCGCGCCACAGACGATCTCGAGAGGTCCCTGACCCGCGTCGACGGTGACGAGACGCACGCGATCGGCGCCCTTAATCGCACGAACGTCGTCGATGCGCGCCACGACGACGTCGTCCAGCCCTTCGCCCACGTGATCGATGCCTTCGACCACGAGACCCAGGTCGTCTAAGACATCGCGAAGGTCTTCGGCCGACTCGGGAAGGTCGACGAACTCGCGCAGCCACGCGAGCGAGATCTTCATGAGATCTGCTCCAAGAACCGCACGTCGTTTTCGATGAGTGCACGCATATCGCTGATCTGGTGTCGCATCTGCGCGCAGCGATCGATGCCGAAGCCGAAGGCGAAGCCGCTCCACTCGTTGGCGTCGATACCGACCGCGTCGAGCACGGCCGGGTCGAGCACGCCGCTGCCACCGAGTTCGATCCAGCCGGTGTGCGAACACGTGCGGCATCCCGCGCCTCGACAGATCGTGCACGTCACTTCGAACTCGGCCGAAGGCTCGGTGAAGGGGAAGTAGGCCGGGCGCAGGCGCGAAGTGATGTCCGGTCCGAAGTAGGCACGCGTGAACGTTTCGATGACGCCCGCTAAGTCGGCGAAGGTAATGCCCCGGTCCACCACGAGACCTTCAATCTGATGAAAGGAGTACAGGTGGCTCGCGTCGGGAGTGTCGCGGCGGTAGCAACGCCCGGGCATGACGGAGTGAATCGGCAGCGAGTTATTCTGCACGGCCTCTTCCATGAGGTGAATCTGCGTGGGCGACGTGTGCGTGCGCAGCACTACGGTCTCCGGGTCGCCGAGGTCGACGTAGAACGTGTCCCACATGCCTCGGGCGGGGTGGGCCGGAGGAATGTTGAGCGCCTCGAAGTTGTACCAGTCGCTCTCGACTTCGGGCCCGTCGGCGACCGTGAAGCCCATGCCCACAAAGACGTCTTCGAGTTCGCGCTGCGTGATGGCGATCAGTCCGGGATGGCCGAGCGAGAGCGGGTGGGACACGTTGTGATCGACCACGTCGCCTAGGTCCAGCCGATCGCTCTCGAGCTGTCTCTCCCGCGCCTCACGCTCCAGAACCGAGCGGCGTTCGGCGACGGCCGCCTCGACCACCCGGCGGGCCTCTTGGAGTTGCGCGCCCGCGCTGCGTCGATCGTCGGGGGCGAGAGATCCCAGAGACTTTTGCAGCGTCGACAGAATCGATCGCTTTCCGGTGAGTGAGGGCTCCGCTTCCACCAAGTCGTCCAAGGAGGCGATGGCCTCGACGGTGCCGAGAAGTTCTTGGGTCTGCTCATCCAGGTGAGCGAGCGGCGAGGTGGTCATGTCGTCTAAAGGCTAGGGGGTGTCGACGGCTTAGTCGTGTCTTGACGCTGCCAGAGCGCTTCAAAAGCGATCAGCGAACCGGCCACGCCCGCGTTCAGTGACTCGTTGGCGCCGGCCATGTCGATGGTGACGGTGCCGTCGCAGAGAGCGATCGCCTCACTCGAAAGTCCACGGGCTTCGTTGCCAATCACCACGGCCGTCGGCTGGGTGAAGTCCACCTCGCGCAGGCTCGTTCCCCCGCGCACGACGCTCGCCAGCACGCACGCGCCGCGCGAGCGGAGCGACGTCACGGCGTCTTCCAGGGAAGCCACGGCCACCGGCACGTGAAAGATGGAGCCCGCGGTGGATCGCAGCGTCTTGGGGTTCACCGGGTCGACCGAGGAACCGCTGAAGATCACGCCCTTCGCCCCCGCGGCATCGGCCGAGCGAATAAGGGTCCCCGCGTTGCCCGGGTCGCGGACGTCGTGCAAGACAAGGACCAGACCGTCCGAGGGCACCCCCGCAAGATCACGAAGCGGCAGACGAACGGCCGCCACGATCGGCTGGGGCGTCGTGGTGTCGGCTAAGCGATCCAGCACCCCGGCCGCCAGCGAAAACACGCGAACGCCCCGCGACGAGGCGTCGGCCACCAGGGCGCGCAGGGCCTCATCCTTGGACGCGTCAACGTCCACGTAGATCGCTTCGAACTCACTCGACGCGTCGAGGGCGGCGCGAACCAGGTCCGGCCCCTCGATGACGCACACGCCCTCACTCCAGCGCAGCGTGCGTTTTTGAATCAAGCGCCGGAGTCGACGCACCCGTTGGTGTGAAGACCCCAGTGCCTCGATCGCCGGCCTACTTCGTCAGTGCGGCGCCGGCCTGAGCGACGATGGCGCCAAAGGCGTTCGCGTCGTTCACGGCCAGATCAGCCAACATGCGTCGGTCGACCTCGATACCGGCCGCGTTGAGTCCCGCGATGAAGCGGCTGTAGCTCATGCCGTGCTGGCGAGTGCCCGCGTTGATGCGCTGAATCCAGAGTTTGCGCATCTCACCCTTGCGCGCCCGTCGGTCGCGAAAGGCGTAGACGCCCGAGTGTTGTACGGCCTGGTTAGCGCTGCGAAAGGTCCGGCTGCGATCGCCGTAGTAGCCCTTCGCCTCTTCCAGAATCGCCTTGTGATGCTTTTTGGCGTTGACCGCCCTCTTTACTCGTGCCATGGTGCTACCTCTTTCTTCTCGAACTCTCTACAGGCCCAGCATGCGCTTGACGTGCTTCTCTTGGCCGGGCGCGATATCGGTCTCGCGCCCCAGGCGGCGAGACCGCACCGACGACTTCTTCTCCATCAGGTGACCACGGAAGGCCTTGCGACGTCGCAACTTTCCGCTGCCGGTCACTTTGATGCGCTTCTTCGCGCCACTGTCCGTCTTCATCTTTGGCATTTCAGCCCTCCTCAATCGAAACTTCCGCACCTGATGGCGCTACTTCGTGAACCGCTACAACCTTCGAACCTTCGGTGCTCTTCGGTTTGGACTTCTTCTCCGGACCGAGCACCATGATCATGTTGCGCCCATCAAGTTTGGGCGCCGACTCCACCTTGGCCACATCCTCGAGCTTCTCGACAATTCGATCGAGAATCTTCTTTCCCAACTCGGGGTGGGCGGACTCGCGACCGCGGAACATGATGGTGACCTTGACCTTGTGACCTTCGCTCAAGAACTTCTCCACGAGGCGCGTCTTGGTGTCGAAGTCACCGGCTCCGATCTTCGGACGGTACTTCATCTCCTTGACACCCACGTTGAGGGTCTTTCGACGCGACTCCTTGGCTTTTTGGGCCTCGTCGAATTTGAACTTGCCGTAATCCATGATTCGACACACCGGTGGCTGCGCGGTCGGCGCAATCTCCACCAGATCCAAATCGAGGCTTTTTGCCAACGCCAACGCGTCTCGTGTGGGCATTACCCCCCGCTGATTACCGTCTTGGTCGATCAGTCGGACGGTCTCAACACGTATCCGTTCGTTGACGCGGTGGTCTCCAGGCACTGTTGCGATAGTTCTCTCCTTGCTCTGTACGACACCGCTATGGTGTCGCCACGGCAAGCGAGGCGCAAAACTCCCGGGAACCTGGACGCACTGAAGTGGCCAGGTGGACGTTGGCACTGCCAACCTCGCTTGCTGAACTGCCTTACTACGATACCAGACGACTAGCGCGGCCCGGTCCGGCGTATTCTTACGGACGCTTTATCGCCACGACGCCATTCCATTAGCGTGATTCTCTAACCTCGCCGAGATGAACAAGACGGTCACGCCACTCCTGAGAGACGTCCAACCCACGCCCGCTCCTCCCACCACGATGTGGTGGCGACGCGGCGAGGTGGTGGTGGCTGTCCTCGGGTTCTTGGGCTTCTGCGCCCTGGTCCTCAGCCACGCGACCGCCCTGCTGGAACCCGACGACTACGCGTACCGCGCCTCGATCGTCGCGCTCTCCCAGGGCCATCTCCTCCTCAGCAACGCCCAGTTCCGGGCGCTCGAAGCCTTCCTCTCTCGACACGGCGAGGGCGGCATCGAACAGTGGCATCACCTGGCGTCGGGCAAGTGGATCAGTGAGAAAAACCCCGGGTACCCCTTCTTCGCCGTCCCTTTCTATATGGCGAAGGTTCTTCGTCTGGCTCCCCTCTTCTACGGCGGCCTCGCCTGCGTGGGGCTCTACGTCGGGGCGCGAGCGTGGCTCGGGCGCTGGGCCGGTACGTACGCCGTCTGGGCGTACTGCTTCTCGGGCGCCGCGTTGGTCTTCGCCTGGCGCGCGACGATGCCCACCTTTACCGACGCCTCCTTGATCGCCGCCGGCGCCGGCGGCCTGCTCTGGACTTCTCTCGAGACGAGCGCCGCGCCTCGTCGACGTCTCCTCGTCGGGCTCGCGAGTTTCCTCGCCCTGGAAGGCGCGGTCTTCGTTCGATACACCGACGTCGTGGAACTAGCCGTCGCCCTCGTGGCGGTCGTTGTCTTCTATCGCCGGGCGCGTTTCAGCGTGGCCATGATGGCGACCTGGCTCGCCTCCGCCGTTCTCTTCGGCGCCGTCGACCTCGCCTTTAACGCCTGGGCCTACGGGTCCGCCACGTCCACCGGTTACGACGCCGGCGAGATCACGTTCTCCTTCTCCGCCTTCTGGCCCAACCTCAAACTCATGCCAACTCAACTCCTCAGTTCGATGCCGCTGTGGACTCTGGCGGCGATCGCCGTCATCTCCATTGGCGCGCGCTGGGTTCGACGGCGCGCGACGACGTCGCCTACTCGACACGACGCTTTACGCGACCTGGCGGTCGCGAGCGCGCTCGCCGCCGGATGGCTCGTCCTGTGGATCGTCTACTTCACCTACACCTGGACGGCCCAGATGGCCGGACACGGACCCGGCGGCGTCTCCGACACCGTCCACCTCATTCGTTTCTATCTCCCCGCCCTGGGCCTCATCGCGCTGCTCGCCACGTGGGTGCTCTCGAAACTTACGGCTCTGCTCAGCTGGAGCGTCCTCGCCGCCCTGACGGTGGCGGGACTCTTTTCCTTCTACGCCATGGCCGGCAGCGGCATTGCGATAGGCCGCCGTCCGGCTTCTCCGCACTCCGGCGCTCCCCAGTACGCACCGGCCGGTGGCTACCCCGGCGGCGTCCCGCCGAACGGTCCTCCCGGCGGCAACCCTGGCAGCAACCCCGGCGGGTAGGCACCGGGGACCCCGAGGCGTGGACGAGGGGCCGACGCGTGGCTCCACCCACTACGTTGGTTCGCGTGAGTAGTCAAGAGTCGTCCGCGGAGTTCGACGAAGCCCACGAGGCGGCGTACCTTCGCGACACCCCGGTCGAGACGATTCTCGGCAATCACCTCTTCGTCTTGCTGCAGTTGGCCGCACTGCGCCTGGCCGACTCGCCGCCGAACCTGTCGGCCGCACAGCTCGTCATTGACACCGTCGCGGCCATGGTGAACGCGGGCGGCGAGCGTCTGGGCGAACACGTCGACCTCTATCGCAGCGCCCTGGCGGAACTGCAGCAGGCCTACGTTCGCGCCGTCGCGTCGACCAACTAGTCACCCCGAGAGGGGCAACTCAAAGCGCAGCCGTAGCCCGCCGAGGGCGCTCGCTTCGGTCGTCATCGATCCTCCCAAGGACTCGGCCACGTCGGCCATGATGCTCATGCCGAGCCCCGAGCCTCCCGTGTCACGAGAGCGTGACTCGTCGAAGCGCTGAAAACGCAGGGGTCGCACACCGTACACGGGGAGGCCGGGACCACCGTCTTCGACGACCAGCACGGCCCACTTCGCCCTCTTGGTGAGGGTGACTCGCACGGGGGCGTCGTCGGGAGTATGGCGCACCACGTTAGTGAGAGCGTTTCGCAGCAATCGGTCCACGTACTCCGCCCGGGCCGTGACGGTGACGTCAAGGGCTACCTCACTCGACAGCGGCCGCTCGGGATGCTCGAAGGCGAAGTCCGACACACTGGTGGTGACCAGCTCGCTCAAGTTGACGGACTGCTCGGGGTGCTGGGGCGCTTCGCGCACTTCGGCCAGGAGGAGAAGATCACGCACGAGCGACTCCATGCGATCAACCTCGCGCTGCACTCGCGAGACCGCCCGGGCCTGTTGCTCCGGGCTGGCCGTGCCGCTCGCCAGTAACTCGTTGTACCCCTTCACGACCGTCAAGGGGGTCCTCAGTTCGTGCGACGCGTCGTCGATGAACTGCTGCATGGCGTTCGCGTTCTGTGCCTCGAAGGCGATCCGCTCTTGAAGGGCGTCCACCACGTAGACCAGGGCCCCCCGGAGTTCTCGTATGTCGCGACTCCCCTCGCTCGGGGGTGCGGGACCCGTGTCGCCGCCACCGGCGACGTCGCCCGCGTAGTCGATGAGCCGTTCCATTGATCGAAGGTCCCGACGCATCACCTCTCGAGCCAGTACCAGTCCAATCAGGGCCACCACCAACGCCGCGCTCGCCACGAGAAGGGCGAGGTGCTGATTCTGCTTCTGAATGCCCGCCGTCGATCCGGCCACCACCAGATAGTCTCCCCCGCCCACGTTGAGAGAGCGAATCACGTAGCCCGGGAGGTTTCCCTCGGAGGTGACGCTGTTCAGGGAGTTCTTCACGTCGGCGAGCGTCGGTTTTCGTCGGAGTGGGTCGTTGGGCGTGCTGACCCGGGTAATGACCCCCGAGGGAAAGACCACGTCCAACGTCAGGTCGTACTGGTTGCGCTGAACGACGTAGAGCGCGTCGCTCAGGGCCTCGTTGTGATTCGTCAGTCCACTGTTGACAACGGCGTTGATGGAACTATCAAGGGTCGCGTACTGCGCTCGCGAACTCATGTCGACGGCGAACCAGCCAATGGTGAGTGCCACCAGCAGGGTGAGGAGTACGAAAAGGAGGGTAAGGCGTGTAGCAATCCTCACTTGCGAGCGGCCTGGTCCACCAACTTAAAGCCCACGCCGCGAATCGTGGTTATCGGAGCGAAGTCGCCGTGATGGATCTTGCGTCGCACGTACGAGATGTAGGTGTCGAGGACGGAGGTTTCGGAGTCGAAGTCGATGTTCCACACGTCGCGTAGAAGCTGTTCGCGAGTGACCACCCGATCCTGGTGCTCGAGCAGTACCTCGAGCAGACGAAACTCGGTTGCCGACAAGTCGACCTCGTTGCCGTCCACCGTGACGACGTGTCGATCGATGTTCATGGTGAGGGGCCCGCAGGTAAAGATCTGCTCGTCCATCACCTCTCCGCTGGTCCGGCGAAGTATCGCCGCCACGCGCAAGAGAAGCTCTTCGAGGCTGAAGGGCTTTTTCACGTAGTCGTCGGCGCCCACGCGCAGCCCGCGCTCGACGTCGACCTCGCTGTCGCGCGCCGTCAGCATCAAGACCGGCGTCTTGGTGTCGTGTTCGCGCAGCTTCTCTAAGAACTCAAAGCCATTCATGGTGGGCATGTTGATATCGACCACACAGAGATCGGCGCTGCGCCGGCGAAGCTGGTCCAAGCCGTCGGCGCCGTTGACGGCGCACTGCACCTGGTATCCGGCGTTACTGAGCGCGTCCTGAAGCAGGTCCCGCACCCCGGGCTCGTCGTCGATGATGAGAATAGTCGTCACGGTCGTACCGCCATAGGGTGAGCGTACTGGGTGCGCCGAGGGTCGTGGGTGAGGGTATTCGACGGAGATTCTCATGGATTCGACAGTTTGTTCACAGCACTTTCTTACGTTCCAAAAGTACATTGGGGCCTATGAGATCAGTTGTGGTGCGAGCAGTTGTCGCCCTTAGCATTATGGGCGCGCTGGGCTTGTCGACACCCGTGTGGGCCTCGGCGGGATCGACGCCCGGTACGCAGTCCAAGGCCATGCGCATCTACGACCGGGAGATCGTGGCCTATCGTGAATCACGACAGGCCATCCAACTCACCTTTCGCGCCGCGGTCAACAGCGCGCATTCCACGTACCAGGAGAGCCTCTCCGTCGCGACCAGCGCCGCGCAGCGCAGCGCCGCCCAGCAGGCCATGGAGACCGCCATCATCCAGGCGGCCTCCGCCCGGAGTTCGGCCCTGACCGCGCTCGGCAGTCAACCCGTCAAACCCTAAACGTCGCTCACCAGCAAAGGATCCCGCGCCGCGGGCCGTCCAGCGCCTACTGCGCGTCGGTTGGCACCTTCTCCACCTCAATGACTTCGTCGCGGCCAACGTGCCCCACGTGTCGCGTGGCTCGAACTCGTTGCGCAACGGCAATCTCGCGTGTGCCGTCAAGAATGCTGACGCAGTGAAAGTACAGCCGTTCGCCCGTGTCACTGACCACGAACCCGTCGCCCCTGCGCTCGTCGAACGACTCGACGACGCCCTCGACGATCACGAGGGAGCGAGAGTGCCCTGGCGAAGGACACTCACCATGGCGAGCGCGCTCAGCGCCGCTTCGCGACCCTTGTTCGTCTCGTCGGGCTGCGAACGCTCCAGAGCTTGCTCGACCGTGTTCGTCGTGAGCACTCCGAAGATCACGGGCACGCGGGTGCTGAGTTGCACGTCTTGGACGCCGCGCGCGCACTCTCCGGCCACTAGCTCGTAGTGCCCGGTGTCGCCGCGAATGACCGCGCCCAACGTGATGACCGCGTCGTAGGGGCGATCGGCGTCGGCGTAGGCCAGGGCCGCGAGGGGTATCTCGAACGCTCCGGGCACCCAGGCGAGTGAGACGTCACGTCGCTCCACGCCGGCTTGCGCCAGGGCGTCCAGAGCACCGTCAAGGAGACGAGTAGTGATCGCGCCGTTGAAACGCGCGCAGACGAGAGCGACGCGGAGGCCTCGCCCTACGATCGCCGGTTCGAGCGACTCACCCACCCGTGAACGCAACGTCTCGAGAACCTCGTCGTGAAAGGCGATCTCGTCACTCGACGTCATCGAGCCCCTCGAGCAGATGGCCCATTCGTTCTCGCTTGGTCCGCAGGTACTCGATATTGAACGAGGTGGGCTGACTCTCCAAGGGAACCCGTTCGACGATGTTGAGTCCGAAGCCTTCCAGACCACCGCGCTTGGTGGGGTTATTGGTGAGCAGGCGCATAGAGGTGACGCCGAGTTCAACCAGGATCTGAGCGCCGATCCCGTACTCGCGAGAGTCGACGGGAAGACCCTGCACCAAGTTCGCGTCGACGGTGTCGTGGCCCTCTTCTTGGAGGGCGTAGGCGCGAATCTTGTGACCCAGGCCGATGCCTCGACCTTCGTGATTGCGCAGATAGACCACCACACCCGATCCTTCAGCGGCCACCTTGGCCAGCGCGGTGTGCAGCTGGGGACCACAGTCACAACGCAGCGACCCGAGGGCGTCGCCCGTCAAGCACTCCGAGTGCACGCGCACCAGCACCTCGGGAACGTCGCGAACGTCTCCGTAGACCATGGCGAGGTGTTGCTCACCGTCGAGGAGGCTCTCAAAGACGTGGGCCTGGAACGTCCCCCACTCGGTGGGCAGCGACGCCTCGGCCACGTGCTTCACCAGTTTCTCGTTCTGTCGGCGATAACGAATGAGATCGGCGATGGTCACGATCGGCAAACCGTGTTGTTCGGCGAACGTCTCCAACTCGGGCAGTCTCGCCATGTCCGACTTGTCGGCCGTCACCACCTCGCACAAGACACCCGAGGGGAACTTGCCGGCGAGGCGACAGAGGTCGACCGTCGCTTCGGTGTGGCCCGCCCGCCGCAGCACCCCACCCGGGCGGTAGCGCAACGGAAAGATGTGGCCGGGCCGGTTGAGGTCGGTGGCGCGCGTCGCGGGGTCGACCAGAGCACGCACGGTGGCCGCGCGATCGCTGGCTGAGATTCCGGTCGTCGTGCCGTGGCGATAGTCAACCGAGACCGTAAAGGCCGTCCGCTGGGACTCGGTGTTGGCGATCACCATCAAGGGAAGATCCAACTCGTCGGCGCGCGAGCTCTCTAGCGGCACGCAGAACACGCCCGAGGTGTACTCAAGAAAGAACGCCATCGCCTCGGGAGTCACGTCCTCGGCGGCCATGATGAGGTCGCCCTCGTTCTCACGGTCCTCATCGTCCACCACCACGACCATGCCACCGCGGCGCAACTGTTCGACCGCGTCTTCAATCGTCGACAGCGCCATTAGACCTCCACGTCAATGCGTATATCCTCGCCGACGCGCTTCACATCGACGATCCGACCGCGCCGTAAGGCTTCCATCGTAGGGGTCGAAAGCCCGTGCAGTGCCGACAGCGTCCCCTCGTCGCCGGCGAAGGCCGGCGCCACGTACCAGACCACGTGATTCACCAACCCGTGCTCGAAGAACGCCGCGGCGGTAGTCGGCCCGCCTTCGACGAGGAGCTGTAAGACGTGGCGAGCGCCGAGTTCGTCGAGGACCGCGTCGAGATCGCCCGACATCTCCAAGCACGGTCGAACGCGGGCGTCCTCGGGAGCGTGGCCCAGCACCACGCGCAGGGGTTCGAGCACGATGTTGTCGAGCCGCGCGGTTAACGCGGGGTCGTCACTGCGCACTGTTCGAGCACCGACCAAGATGGCCTGGCTCTGCGCGCGCAGCACGTGCGCGTCGCGGCGGGCGTCGGCGCTGGTGATCCACTGGCTGGTGCCGTCACCCATGGCCACGGCACCGTCGAGGGTGCTGGCGACCTTCACCACCACGAAGGGCCGGCCGGTGACGCGGTGCCACACGTAGGGAGCGAGCTGGGCGCGCACTTCGTCCCCCTCGACACCAACTTCGACGTCGACCCCCGAGGCTTTGAGAAGTTCGACGCCCTGGCCCGAGACGCGAGGATCGGGGTCGATCATGCCCACCACCACGCGAGCGACCCCGGCTTCGAGAATGGCCTCGACGCAAGGACCCGTTCGCCCGGTGTGGCAACACGGCTCCAACGTGACGATCATGGTGGCGCCGCGCGCGTTCGCCCCGGCGCGGCGAAGCGCCTCCACCTCGGCGTGCGACTCGCCCGGCGCCTGCGTGTGACCCTCTCCCACGATCACCCCGCGCGGATCAACGAGCAGCGCCCCCACCCAGGGGTTGGGCGGCGCGTGAAGTCGAGCCTTCTCGCCTTCGGCCATGGCCATCGACATGAGCTCGCTGAGAGAGAACTTCATGAGAGTCCGTCCAGGGCCGCGGCGCGCAGGGCGCGAGCGGCCGTGAGGGGTTCTGACTGACCAAAGATCGCCGAACCGGCGACCAAGACGTTGGCCCCCGCGCGCACCGCTCGCGTGGCGGTCAAGACGTCAATGCCCCCGTCGACTTCGAGATCGAGCGCCAGGTCGTTGCGCTCGATCTCGCGCCGAGCGCTCTCCACCTTCTCCAAGACGTCTTCGATGAAGGCCTGACCACCGAAGCCCGGGAAGACGGTCATGAGCAACAGCAGATCGATGTCGCCGAGAAACGGTGCGACGGCGTGAAAGGGGGTGTCGGGGTTGGCAGCGAGGCCGACTCTAAGGCCGAGCGAACGCATGTCGTCAATGAGCGCCGCGGTACGGCCGACCTCGACGTGCACGGTGCACCCGTTCGCCCCCACCCTGCGGAAGGCCTCTAAGTAGCGGCCGGGCTCGCTCATCATGAGATGACAGTCAAAGAAGCGATCGCTGTAGTGTCGCAGCGACTTCACGACCGGCGGGCCGAGTGACACGTTGGGCACGAAGTGCCCGTCCATGACGTCGACGTGCAGCCAGTCGGTTTCGGGATCGACCTCTTTGACGTCCAGGCCGAGTTGGCCAAAATCGGCCGAGAGGATGGACGGGGCGATGCGAATCTCGCCCGGCGGGCCAGCCGCTATCTCCGTCACGACAGCAGCCTAGGCCCTCTCATCTGGCCCTACGACCACTCAACCTCGCTCGCGACCACTCGCAGACCCCGCCACCACGCTCTCGCGGTCATCGTCTTTGAACCTTCCGGGCGCACCGCTTCGAGCAGCCAGGAGTCCTGGTGAGACCCGACGACAACTTCGTCTCCACGTAACGCCATGAAGCCTTGGGGAACGTGATCTGCACTCGCGCGCGCCGACAGCACGGCCACGCGCCTGCCCGCGACGAAGAAGTAGGCACCCCCGAGACGAACAATGCGCAGCGCCGTCTCCGCCGACAGTGCCGGGCTCACGTGCAGCGTCTCCTTCGTGATCTTCTCCGCGTAGGTGGCTTCGCCGACCTGGGCGTGGGGATGAGCGAGCAAGTCGGGCGTCGACAAGACCTCGATCAACGCCGACGCGCCGACACGCGAGAGCTCACTGATTAACTCGTGCGCGGTCTTGTTCTCGACTGGCACGCGACGCACCTCGTGGATCGGCCCCGTATCGAGCGTTGCTTCGAGAGAGATGATGGACACGCCCGTCTCTTCATCGCCGGCGAGAATGGCGCGCTGCACCGGCGCGGCCCCTCGCCAGCGAGGCAGCAGCGAGAAGTGAACATTCAGCATCGGCACTCTGTCCAGCACGAGTTGCGGAATGATCGCGCCGTAGGCCACGACGACGCCACGCTCCACCCGGATGTCGTTGACGTCGCCGAGACGGTGGCTAACGGCCAAGCCGAGTTGAGTGGCGGCGACCTTCACCGGGCTGGGGCTGAGCGCACTCCCGCGTCCGCGGCGCCGGTCCGGTCGCGTAATGACCAGCACCACGTCGTGGCCCGCCTCCACCAGTGCGCGGAGCGAGGGTACGGCGGCCTCGGGCGTGCCGAGGAATACGAGGCGCATCTACTCGCCAAGCAGTTGCTTGAGTCCGTCGTGGTCGTCGCGCAGAAAAGAGAGTCGCCGCTTGCGCAGGAGCTTCTTCGCGTCCTTCTTTTGCTCGTCGCTGAGTCGTTCGATCAATAGCACGCCATCGAGGTGGTCGCACTCGTGCTGAAAGATTCGGCCTTGGTACTCGTCGGTCTCGATGTCGAGCTCGTTGCCATCCAGGTCGTAGCCCCGCAGGTGAACGGCGTTGGGTCGAACGATCTCCCAACTAAGTCCGGGCACCGAGAGACAGCCCTCCTCGTAGGTCCACTCGCCCGAGGTCTCGACGATGACCGGGTTCACCACGACGTGTGGACCCTCGCCCTTGTCGTACACGAACATCCGTTTTTGGACGCCCACCTGATTCGCCGCGAGCCCTACACCGGGCGCCTCGTGCATGGTCTCGATCATGGACGCGGCCAACGCGGCGATCTTCGCATCGATGTTCTCGACGTTGGTCGTCGGCGTACCGAGGACGGGATCCCCGTACGTGCGAATCGGCAGTGTGCTCACCGACTCACTTTACCGTGGGGCATAAATTGCCCCCGACCCGAGCGTCGACGAGCGGGCCTAGTGCACGGCGACGCGAAACTTCGCCGACGGTCGAGGGGCGTTCTCCAGTGCGCGAGACAGAGTTACGACGTCGGGCGCGCGCACGAGAAAACCCGTGGTGATCTCCTCGACGCTGACTGACGGCGCGTCGCGAACGCCGGCGACGAAGTCCGACGCTCCTTCGCCCGACACCTCCGCGCTCGCCCCGTAGGGCGACAGCCCGAGGAGCCGGGCGGTCGCGACGTCGTCGGCGATGACCTCGTCGAATCGCGCCTCGACGAGCGCACGGACCACCGTGTCCTCACCACGTCGCGTCTGGAGAACGACCTGTCCGCGACCGTCGCGACGCGAGCCCACCAGTCGCGCGGCCCTGCCCACCGCGTGCACGGCCGCCCGTCGGGCCGACTCTCGCGGCGCCAAGAGGTACTGATCGAAGTCCACGAAGATGACGACGCCGCATCGACGTACTCGTTGCCAGGTCGCCTCCGTGCCGACCACGACACGTGAGAGCGTCATAGAAGGATCGAGCGCCGCCGTGATCTCACTGACCGGTTGATGGAGTTGCGCGGAGACGTCACGAGCCAACGTGGTGACGCCGACTCTCACTCGTTTAAGTTTCGTGGATCCGCACTCTCGACAAAACCGCGCCCGGCTCTCGTGCCTCTCGGCGCACGAGAGGCACTCGGCCACCTCTTCTTCCGCTTGAGCGCACGTCGCGCACCGGGCCAACTCGCCACAACTCGAACACACCAGCAGTCGACCGGTGCCCAGTCGCTGGAGTATCACCACGACGGCGACCGCCTCGTCGCCGTCCAGGGCGCGCCGGGCCAACTCCAGGGCCCGACGCGAGAGAACCCCCTCATGGGGATCTCGGGCGCGCTGGTCCACCACTTCCACTCGTGGCCAGCCCGCGATGAAGTCAGGCCCCGTGACGTACCCGCCATCGTCCAGCAACGACGGCGAAGGCAGCATCGACGTACACCACAGCGGCGCCCCGTCGCGGCGACAACGCTCGCGCAGTACCGACACGGCCTCCCAGGTGGGCGCGGCGCTTGAACGATACGCCTCGTCATCGGCGTCGATGACGACGGCCCCCGCCACCTGAGGCACCGGCGCGAGGGCGGAACCTCGGGCGCCCACCACGACGGGCCAGCCGGCTCGAGCGCGGTCCCACTGTTCATCGTTCGCCGCGACGGCGCATCCGCGTTGTTCCAATCGGCCTCGGAGTCGAGCGGCCCAGCGTTCGTTCGGGACGAGGACGAGCAGCGAGCCCGGCGCCTCACGCGTGACGTCGTAGGCCCCGAGAACGAGCGCCAACGGGTCGGTGGTGGGGGCAAGTTGAATCACGCCGGGCTCGACCGTCCACGCGGCCTGGCGCACGCTGTCGCTCAGCGGCCGCGCCGCGGGCGCCACGGGAAGTTCGTGCACCAGTCGCGACGACGACGCACTGAGAAGGAAGCGCGACCACGATCCGTACCAGCGCTCGCTCGCCCACTTCAACAGATCGAGCATCGACGCCGGAGGGCCGAAGCCGAGCCATTTTTTGACGATCTTCAACTCGGCAGAATAGGGAGCCTCGTCAGTCACCCAACCCCGCACCGAGCGGTGATTGAAGTCCACGCGAACCCGGTCGCCGAGGTGGGCGCGCGCGCTCGAGTCGTCAAGCGCGTAGTCGAACGGTCGATCGACGGCGCCGATCTCGGTGATGATGCGTACCGCGCGGGCGGTCACTCGGTCAGTGACAGTTCCCGGCGAAGGTCATCGAGGCGCGGCGTCTGCTCCCAGGTAAATCCGAGATCGGCGCGACCGAAGTGGCCATACGCCGCCGTTCGTTGGTAGATCGGTCGGCGCAAGTCGAGGTCTCGAATAATGGCCGCCGGGCGCAGGTCAAAGAGGGCGTCAACGGCCTTGGCGATCTTTTGGCGATCGACGCGCTCGGTGCCAAACGTCTCGATGAGCAGCGACACCGGACGGGCGACACCGATGGCGTAGGCCACCTGTACTTCGCATCGTTCAGAGGCGCCGGAGGCGACCACGTGCTTGGCGACCCAGCGCGCGGCGTAGGCCGCCGAGCGGTCAACCTTGGAAGGGTCTTTTCCGGAGAAGGCCCCGCCGCCGTGTCGGGCCATGCCGCCGTAGGTGTCCACCATGATCTTTCGACCCGTCAGACCGGTGTCGGCGTGGGGTCCGCCTAGGACGAAATTCCCCGACGGGTTCACGAACACCCGCGTCGAACTCGTGTCGAGGTCGCTCGGGAGCATCGGGCGAATGACGTGCTCTAAGACGTCGCGGTGAATCGTCTCGTGGTCGTAGCCGTCTTCGTGCTGCGTAGAGACCAATACCGTGTCGATGCCGACGGGCCGGCCGTCTTCGTAGGTCACCGTCACCTGGGTCTTGCCGTCGGGACGCAGGTAGGGCACCTGGCCGGAACGTCGCACCTGGGAGAGCCGCATCGAGAGTCGATGGGCCAGCCAGATCGGAAGAGGCATGTAGTCGTCGTTGTCGCTGCAGGCGTAGCCGAACATCATGCCCTGGTCTCCCGCCCCC
This sequence comes from uncultured Acidimicrobiaceae bacterium, assembly GCA_963849705.1. Classification (GTDB taxonomy): domain Bacteria; phylum Actinomycetota; class Acidimicrobiia; order Acidimicrobiales; family RAAP-2; genus RAAP-2. Next base: position 374,122 of record CAWKII010000004.1, read on the forward strand.
AGAGCGTTCAACTCGTCTTCCCCGGCGCTACCACTTCGCATCTCGAGCGCGACGTCCACTCCTCCAGCGATGTCGGGGCTCTGCGCGTCGAGCGAGACCAGCACCGCACAGTTCTTCCCGTCGAATCCCTTGGCCCCATCGTCGTAGCCGATGTCCAAGATGGTCCTCCGAGCGATGGCGCTGATATCCACCACCGCGCTCGTCGTGATCTCTCCCGCGACGACGCACAGGCCTGTCGTCAGCAGCGTCTCACAGGCCACCCGAGCGTAGGGATCCTGGGTCAAAATGGCGTCGAGCACGCTGTCGGAAACCTGGTCGGCGATCTTGTCCGGGTGGCCTTCGGTCACCGACTCCGACGTGAAGAGGGTCCGATCGTTCATGGGGCTCCTTGAGGTAACGATGCAGCCACCCTAGCCAAGATCTCATAGGCGACGGCTTCTTTTGAGCGCAACGAGACCCTCTCGGGCTCACCGTGGCGAGAGAGGAGAACCACCTCATTGGTCGAGTGACCGAAGCCCACGCCCGGTGCCGCCACGTCGTTCACGACGAGTAGATCGACGTCCTTCTCTTTCAGTTTCGCCGCGGCGTTGTCCAAGACGTCCGTCGTCTCGGCGGCGAATCCGACGATGAGTTGACCCACGTGTCGCTCGGCGACCAGGTCGCTCACGATGTCGGCAGTGGGCATGAACTGAAGCTCCGGGAGGCCGTTGCGTTTCTTGAGCTTCACCGTCGAAGGGACCACCGTGAAGTCCGCGACGGCCGCGGCCATGACGACCACGTCGCTCTCCTTCGAACGTTGGAGCATGGCGTCGTGCATCTCGGCCGCGCTCTCGACGTTGACGACCTCGATGATCTGAGCCACGTCCAGGGCCAGCGGTGTGGAGACGGTCGAGACGAGCGTCACGTCGGCTCCCAGACGCGCGGCAACCTCCGCGAGCGCGTAGCCCTGTCGTCCGGACGAGCGATTGGAGATGACCCGAACGGGATCAATCGCCTCGCGCGTACCGCCGGCGCTGACCAAGACGCGCCGACCGCTCAGCACTCCCCGGTACCCGTCGACGATCTTGACGACGAGTTCGGCGATCGCTTCGGGCTCAGGAAGCCGGCCGGCTCCCTCGTCGCCGCCGGCCAGAGGACCCGTGTCTGGTTCGAGAATCATGACACCCCGCCGACGCAGCGTGGCGAGGTTCTCCTGCACCGAGGGCTGCTCCCACATCTCAGTGTGCATGGCCGGACAGATCAACACCGGCGCGCGCGTCGCGAGCAGCGTGGCCGTCAAGAGATCGTCGGCGAGACCGGTGGCGTAGCGGGCGATGAGGTGCGCCGTCGCGGGCGCCACCACGACCACCGTCGCCCCGGTACCGAGGTAGGTGTGAGGAATGGGCGTGGTGGGGTCGTTGTAGAGACTGGTACGCGTCGGCTCGCTGGCCAACGCGGAAAAGGTCACGGCCCCGACAAAACGGGTGGCGTCGGGCGTGAGAACGCACGCGACGTGATAGCCCTGGTCCCTTAGGAGGCGGAGAAGTTCGACTGACTTGTAGGCGGCGATGCCGCCCGCAACGCCGAGGACAATGCGAGGTGTCGACGAACTAGGCGTCGCGGAGGGCATCGGTGAAGGCGTCCAGGTCACTGTTGGCGTCCTGGCGAGCCTGCTCGGCCGCTTCGGCCTGCAGTCGCTCCATCTCGAGCTCGTCTACCGTGGGTCGGTGGAAGAGCAACTTGCCTTCGTACAACTCTTCCATGGCGAGGGAGAGCGATTTGTTGGAGAGGGAGGTCACCTGGGGCGGAATCAGCGCACCGTGGCCCGAACCGAGTCCGTTGTAGTACTCGTTGATCTCGCGGGCACGTATGGCGGTGACGGCCACCAGCGTGAACTTAGAGTCGCCCACCTTCTCGAGCAGGTTCTCGATGGGCGGGTCGACGAGCGTTGGGCGTTCGGCCATGGTGTTTAGTCCTTTGATGAGGGGCCGCGCCGAGTTCGGCGAAGTCCTTCCAGTATAGAGAGGATTTCCTCACTCGCTCGCTCCAGGTCGTCGTTTACCACCACGTACGAGGCCAGTTCGTGGCCCTTTTCGAGCTCGGCGGGAGCACTCTTTAAGCGGTCCTCGACGTGTTCGTCGTCGTCGCCACGCTGGCGCAGTCGCTCTTCGAGCCGCTCCATCGACGGCGGCAGTATCAAGAACACGACGGCCGACGGCTCTTTCTTCAGTACCTGTTCGGCACCTTGAACCTCGATCTCTAAGAGCACGTCACACCCGTCGGGAGAGTGCGGCAGGGGCGTCCCGTAGAGGTTGCCGTGAAACTCGGCCCACTCGAGAAAGGCGCCTTCGGCGATGGCTCTTTTAAAGGTTGCTCGATCGACGAAGTGGTACTCGTCGCCCGTCTCGCTGGGACGGCGCTCACGCGTGGTCCAACTTTTGCTCAACCACAACGAGTCGTCGGACTCCACCAGTCGGCGGGCCAGCGTTCCTTTGCCCACTCCCCCGGGGCCAATGAAGATGACGACTAACGGCTCAGCGGACAAGGGCTCGAAACAGTTCGGCGCGCTGCTTGGGACCCAGTCCACGAATGCGACGCGTCTTGGCGATCGAAGCGCTCTTCATGATGCGCTCGGCCTTCACTTCGCCAATGGCCGGCAGCGCACTAATGAGGTCGTAGGCCCGCATCTGGGCCACGCACTCTTCGTGCGCCGCGAGAGCGAAGAGCTCATCGAGGGAGAGCTCCCCCGACTTCACCAGTCGCTTTACTTCCGCGCGACGCCGACGATTCGCCACCGCCAGTCGCGACGCTTCCACTCGCTGCTCCTGCGACAAGGTGGGTGGTGTCGGTGTCACGTTGGTCAGACTACTCCGCCAAGGATGGACCGTCTAGAGTGCCGCCACCAGATCGTCGCGCCAACGTTGTGCGGCGTCGCGCAAGGCCTGGCGCTCGGGCCCGGTTCGCAAGATATCTCGCGAGACGCTCGCCAGCACCGTCCCCTCTTCGCAGCGCTCAAAGAGTCGGGCCACGTCGGCCGCTCCGGCGCCCTGCGCGCCGAGGCCGGGCACGAGGTAAGGCCCGGCCAAAGTGGTGAGATCGAAACGCGGCGCCGATCGAGTGGCCCCTAACACCACGCCCACGGATCCCAGCCCGGCCTCGCGGTGGTTCAACCGGGCCACGCTCTCCATCACCACGTCCTCTACGCGATCGCCCTCGGCCGTCGTCGCTTGTTGAATCACTCGGCCGTCATCATTGGACGTGGCGGCGAGCACGAACACTCCTCGTCCGCTGGCGCGAGCCGCGTCAAAGAGAGGTTCGAGGGCACTGACCCCGAGGTAGGGGCTGGCGGTCACGGCGTCGACGCACAGGGGCGAGTCATCGCGCAGCCACGCCTGGGCGTACCCTTCGTTGGTGAGCGCGAAGTCGCCGCGCTTGGCGTCGGCGATCACCATGATCTGGGCGTCGTGCGCGTCGACGATGAGTCGTTCGAGCACACGAAATCCGGCCGACCCAAATCGTTCAAAAAACGCGACCTGGGGCTTGATGACGCTGACGACTCCGGTCACCGCCTCGAGCACCGCGAGCGCGAAGAACTCCAGTCCGTCGGCGTTGTCGGGACGATCCCACGCCGCGAGGAGCGCGCTGCTGGGATCGACACCGACACAGAGCGGGCCGGACTCTTTGATGCGCTCTTGTAGTTGGACGCCGAACGAGTCAGCCATGAGCGGCTCCTATCAGTTCAGAGACAGTGGCGACCCCGTGGCTCGTCATCCACTTCTCCAACTCGCGCTGCACGCGCCACGGGGCGCGCGGGTCGGCGAACGTCGCCGTGCCCACTTCCACGGCGTTGGCGCCGGCCATCAACATGGCGACGGCGTCTTCGCCTCGACTCACCCCGCCCACGCCAACGATCGCCGCGTCGGGAAAGGCCTCACGACACTCGTAGATCGCACGCAGGGAGATGGGCAAGATGCCCGGTCCGCTCACTCCCCCTCCGATATTGCCCAGGGTGGGGCGGCGTGCCTCGATGTCGATAACCAGTCCGAGAACCGTATTGACCAGCACCAACGCCTCCGCTCCGGCATCCAAGGCGGCTCGCGCTACCTCGAGCAGTTGGGGCGTATTGGGGCTGAGTTTTGCCCACCGCGCCACGCCGGCGACGGTGGCCGCCTCGACGACCTCGGCGATCGCGGCGGGCGAGTGAGCGAAGATCTCCCGTCGATTCTCCAGATTCGGGCAACTCGCGTTGACTTCGACCGCCATCACCTGGGCTCCGCGCAGCAACGCGGCGGCGTCCGAGAACTCCTGGACGCTGCGGCCCCAGATCGACGCGACGACCGCCGCGCCGGTGGCCTCGAGTGCGGGCAGGTCCTTCTCTCGCCACGCGCTCACCCCGGGTCCCGCCAGACCGACCGCGTTCACCATGTGCACGCCCGACGAGGCGACTCGAGGGGCGGGGTTGCCCGGCCAGGCAAAGGAGGCGAGCGATTTCGTGACGACGGCCCCCAAGTCTCGCAGGTCGCCGTACGCGGCGAGTTCGTCGCCGTAACCGGCCGTGCCCGAGGCCGTTAAGACGGGGGCACGCAGTGGTACCGACGCGACGCTGGTGGCGAGACTGGTCACGCGTGCAACTCCTGGAGGGTGTGGACGCGCCAGCCCTGCGCCCGTGTGTCGGCGATGCCCTTGGCAGCCGCGAATCCTGCGCTGAGCGTGGTGACGCAGGCCACCCCGTGACCCACGCAGGCGGTGCGAATCTCCGCGCCGTCGGAGTGGGCGCTCGAACCCGAGGGCGTGTTCACGACCATCTGCACTTGGCCCGAGGTAATCAGCTTGATCGCGTCGATCGCGAGATCGCCGAGGCCGACCTTGCCGACCAAGGTGTCCACGCTGACCTCATGGGAGCGCAAGAAGCCGGCCGTCCCGACGGTGGCGGCGAGTTTGAATCCGAGCCGTGACAACTCGCGAGCCAACTCGAGCCCCGCCACCTTGTCGCGATCGGCCAGGGAGAAAAAGACCTGTCCCGAGTCGGGCAGTCGAGTGCCGGCCGCCAGTTGGGACTTGGCGAAGGCGATCCCGAAGCTCTCGCCGATACCCATGACCTCGCCGGTGGAGCGCATCTCTGGTCCAAGGACGGTGTCGACGCCGGGAAAACGGCTGAAGGGCAAGACCGCCTCCTTCACGGATACGTACGTCGGCACGGGCGTCGCGTTCGGCACCGTTCCTTCTCGCCGCATCGAGGCGAGAGAGTGGCCCATCATGACGCGCACCGCGACTTGGGCTACCGGCACGCCGGTGGCTTTGGCCACGAACGGCACGGTGCGACTGGCCCGAGGATTCGCCTCCAGGACGAAGACCTTCTCATTCTTTACCGCGTACTGCACGTTGATCAGTCCCACCACTCCGAGCGCGTGAGCGATCTGAGCGGTGTGTGCGTGCAGTGTCGCGATCGTCGCCGGGCTGAGGGACTGGGGTGGCAAGGCGCAGGCCGAGTCTCCCGAGTGCACGCCCGCCTCTTCGACGTGTTCCATCACCCCCGCCACGTAGACGTCGCCCTCGCCGTCGCGAATGGCGTCCACGTCCACTTCGGTGGCGTCTTCTAAGAAGCTGTCAATGAGGATCGGTCGGCTCTGAGAGACGCCGCCCTCTCGGGCCAGGGAACCGTGCACGCTGGTGAGGTCCTTCATCACCCGCTCGAGCGACGCGTCGTCGTAGACGATCTCCATGGCCCGCCCGCCGAGCACGTAGCTCGGCCGAATCAAGACCGGAAAACCGACTCGGCGTACGATGTCGCGCGCGTCGTCCAACGTCATGGCCACGTCACCGGGAGGCTGAGCCAGTCCCAAGGACGAACAGATGGCCGACCACTGCTGACGGTCTTCGGCCGCGTCGATGGCAGCGACCGGGGTGCCTAGGACGAGCGTCGGGTCGAGCGAATGCGAGAGCTTGAGTGGCGTCTGCCCTCCGAGAGCGACGATCACGCCCTTGAGCGTCGCGCCGCCGGTACAGGCGGCCGTTTCGGCCGCGATGACCTCGGCGACGTCCTCGGGAGTTAGCGGCTCGAAGTAGAGACGATCGGACGTGGAGTAGTCCGTCGAGACGGTCTCAGGGTTGCAGTTCACCATGACCGTTTCGTAGCCGAGCTCGCGCAGGGCCATCGAGGCGTGCACGCAGCAGTAGTCGAACTCGATGCCCTGCCCGATGCGGTTAGGACCGGAGCCGAGAATAATGACCCGATCGCGCGTCGAGGACTCCACTTCGCTGGTGTCCTCGTAGGTGCTGTAGTGATACGGCGTGGACGCCTCAAACTCCGCGGCGCAAGTGTCGACCGTCTTGAAGGTCGTCGCGACGCCCTGGGCCACGCGCCAGGCGCGCACCCGTGCGCTCGTTGAACCCGCGGCGTGCGCGATCTGCTCGTCGGAGAATCCCCACTGCTTGTAACGACGCCACGAACGCGAGTCGAACGACGACAGGTCGGCCCCGGAGAGTTCTCTTTCTCGTTCGACGATCTCTGAGAGCTGGTGGATAAACCACGGGTCGATCCGAGTTCGCGCGGCAACCCGTTCTACGCTCGCGCCGCGTCGCAGCACTTCGTAGAGCGCGAACAGCCGTTCCGGTGTGGCCACCACGCAGCGCTGCCAGAGGGTGTGCTCGTCAAAGGACGCGAACTCCGAGTTCAGCCCGAGGGCGAATCCGGCCCGACCCTGTTCGAGCGAGCGGACGGCCTTTTGCAGTGACTCGGCGAAGTTGCGACCGATGGCCATGACCTCACCCACCGACTGCATCCGCGTGCCGAGGAAGGGCGACGAACCGGGGAGCTTTTCGAAAGCCCAGCGTGGAATCTTGGTCACCACGTAGTCAATGACCGGTTCGAAACCAGCCGGCGTCACCTGGGTAATGTCGTTGCGAATCTCGTTCAGCGTGTAACCGACGGCCAAACGGGCCGCGATCTTGGCGATGGGAAAACCCGTCGCTTTGGAGGCCAGCGCGCTCGACCGTGAGACGCGAGGATTCATCTCGATCACCAGTCGCTCGCCCGTGGCGGGGTTCACGGCGAACTGAACGTTGGAGCCGCCCGTTTCCACCCCCACGCGACGCAGAATCCGAAACGCGTCATCGCGCATCTCTTGGTACTCGACGTCAGAGAGCGTCTGTTGGGGCGCCACCGTGATGGAGTCGCCGGTGTGCACCCCCATGGGGTCGAAGTTCTCGATGCTACAGATCACCACGCAGTTATCCGCCCGGTCGCGCATCACCTCTAACTCGAACTCCTTCCACCCGGCGATCGACTTCTCCACCAAAATCTCGCCGATCGGTGACGCGGCGATGCCTTCACCGGCCAGGCGCACCAACTCGTCGTCGTCGTGGGCGATTCCGGTGCCCGCTCCGCCCAAGATGTAACTCGGTCGAATGATGATGGGCCAGCCAATGGCCTGCGCGATTCCTAACGCCTCCTCCACCGAGTGCGCGAAGCCCGACTCCGGCACGGCGAGGCCAATCTCGGCCATCGCTTCTTTAAACCGCTCGCGGTCTTCGGCCGTCGCGATGGCGTCGGGTCTCGCGCCAATCACTTCGACACCGAGGCGTTCCAGCTCTCCGCGGCGTACCAACTCCATCGTCAGGTTGAGGGCGGTCTGCCCGCCCAGGGTGGGTAACAAGGCGTCGGGTCGTTCTCGTTCGAGGATGTCGACCAGCACGTCCGCGTCGAGGGGTTCGACGTAGGTCGCGTCGGCCGTGGCGGGATCGGTCATGATCGTCGCCGGGTTGGAGTTCACCAGAACCACGCGATAGCCCTCGGCCCGCAACACCTGACAGGCCTGGGTGCCGGAGTAGTCGAACTCGCACGCCTGACCGATGACGATGGGACCCGAGCCGATCACCAGGATGCTGGAGATATCGTCGCGGCGCGGCACTAACGCTCCTCCAGTGAGTTCGTGCGAAGCAAACTCTCGAAGCGCTCGAAGAGATAGCGCGCGTCGTGGGGGCCGGGACCGGCCTCGGGGTGGTACTGAACCGAGAAGCAGCGCTCCCCCGGAGCGCTGATGCCCTCAATGACCCCGTCGTTCAGGTTGAGGTGACTGACCACGGCGCGCTCTAACGAGTCGGGCGTCACCGCGTAGTTGTGATTCTGCGCGGTGATCTCGATGCGGCCGGTCGAGAGATCCTGCACCGGGTGGTTCGACCCGTGATGCCCGAAGGGCAGCTTGAAGGTGGAGCCGCCCAGGGCGTCGGCCAAGAGTTGGTGACCAAGACAGATGCCAAAGACGGGAACCCGGCCCACGATCGACTCGAGGACTGCGACCTGCGCGCCCAGGGCCGCGGGGTCTCCGGGCCCGTTGGATAAGAAGACACCGTCTGGCCGGTAGTCGAGGATCTGGTCCGCACTGGTACTGGCCGGCACGACGGTGACGCGAAACCTCCGGGCGAGCTCTCGTACCATCGTGGCCTTGACGCCGTAGTCCAGGGCCACCACGTGGAGATCGCCCGCCCCGCGGGAGTAGGCCTCGCGCGTGCTCACCCCGGAGACGAAGTCGCCGCCGTCCGTGCCGCGCGCCTCGCTCGCCGCGCGCCGCACCGCGTCGGTGTCGGCGTGACCGAAAGCGCCGGGCAACGCGCCGTGTGCGCGCAGGTACCGCGTCAGGCGCCGCGTGTCGACCCCGACGATCGCGGGAATCTCGTGGTCTCGTAGGAAGTTCTCGAGCCCGCCTCGCGAGCGCCAGTTCGAGGGAAGGTCGCTCAGCTCGCGCACCACCACCCCCTGGCACCGCGGTCGCTCCGCTTCGTCGTCCAGCGGCGTGACGCCGTAGTTGCCGATATGAGGGTAGGTGAAGGAGATGATCTGTCCGGCGTAACTGGGGTCGGTGATGACCTCTTGATATCCGCTCAGCGCGGTGTTGAAGACGAACTCACCCGACGTCACGCCCGACGGGGGTAGGTACCCCGCGGCGTAGCCCTCGAAGGTCGCGCCGTCAACCAGCGTCAGGGTGGCGAAGGTCCGACTCACGTGAGATCTCCCTCCGTGACTACCAAGGAGCCCTTGGCGATGAGCGATCGCACTCGTCCCGTCATCGCTCGCCCGTCGTAGGGGGTGTTCACGGCCCGACTGTGCAGGAGGTCACGCGACACCGTCCAACGCTGCGCGGGGTCGAAGACGACAACGTTGGCGTCCTCCCCTTCGACCATCGCCGCGCCGTGAGCGCCGTGGTGCGGAGGCGCGTCCTCGGCGCGAAGCTGCGCGATCCGAGCGGGTCCGCGACTCAGCACCGCGAAGAAGGTGAGCGGATCCGCCTCGGCACCCCCCAACGCTTCGTAGGTCAGCGAAGCCGCCTGCTCCAGTCCCAGCATGCCCGCCGGAGCTTCGTCGAAGGGAAGGTCCTTCAGCTCGGGGGCGTGGGGGGCGTGGTCCGTGGCGACAGCATCGACGTCACCGCGAGCGAGGCCCACCCGAAGCGCCTCGACGTCCTTCGTCGCACGAAGTGGTGGATGAACCTTGAAGATCGGATCGAAGTTCGACAGGGCGCTCTCATCCAGCGTGAAGTGATGCGGGGCCACTTCGCAACTGACCGGGAGCCCCTCTCCTCGTGCGACGAGCACCATCGCGAGTGAGCGAGCGGTCGACAGGTGCAAGAAGTGCAGCGGGCAGCCGGTCAGTCGAACGAGCTCGAGGTCGCGCATCACCATCAACTCCTCGGCCAAGGCGGGCCTCCCGGCGAGCCCCAAGCGGCTGCTCAGCGCGCCCTCATTCATCACTCCCCCCGCGGCGAGCGCTTCGTCTTCACAGTGCTGAGCCAGTCGCACGCCCAGGGGCTTGGCGTAGGTGAGGGCCCGTCGCATGACCGACGGGTTCTGGACGCCCACTCCATCGTCGGTAAACAGTCGCACGCCCAAGGCCGCCATCTCCGCCATGGGCGCCAGCAGCTCTCCGCGACGTCCCTGGGTGATGGCCCCCGCCACCGCCACGTCGATCGGCGTCGTCGCGCCTCGCGCCAACACGTAGGCCACCAGCGCCGGGGTGTCCAGCGCCGGCTCGGTATTGGGCATGGCCACGATCGCGCTGTAGCCGCCGATGGCGGCCGCGCGGGCGGCCGACTCGACGGTCTCGGCCTCCTCTCGTCCGGGTTCGCGAAGATGGGCGTGCAGGTCCACGAACCCCGGACCGACCCAGCAACCTTCGACGTCGATCACCGTCGCCCCCGCGGGGGTCGTCACGCCGTCGGCGATCTCACGAATCACCCCGTCCTCAATCAAGACGTCGGCGACGCGCGCCGTCGTCTTGCCGACGACCAGGCCGTGACGTAAGAGAATGTGCCTCATTTCGACTCTTTCGTTCCCGCCACGCTCAGGTAGAGCACGGCCATGCGGATGGGCACGCCGTTGGTTACTTGGCGATCGATGACCGTCGAGGGAAGATCAGCCACTCGAGAGTCGATCTCCACGCCGCGATTGATGGGACCGGGGTGCATGATGATCGTCGAGGGTTCGAGACGTCGGGCGCGTTCGATGGTAAGTCCGTAGGTGGCCGTGAACTCATGCAGCGTCGGAACGAACGAGCCGGTCCCTCGCTCTTGTTGAAGCCGCAGCAGGCCGACCACGTCGGCCCACGCTAACGCCTCATCAAAATCATCGGCGACGGTGACGGGCCAATTGGTGAGATCGTCGGGCAACAAGGTTCCCGGGGCCGCGACGCGCACGTCGGCGCCGAGGGTCACGTAGGCACTGACGTCGCTACGCGCCACGCGACTGTGGCGCAGGTCGCCCACGATCAAGATCTTGAGTCCGCGAAAGAGTTCGGCGCCACTTTCTGGTCCCCGGGTTCCTTCGCGCTCGGCCAGAATCTGTCGAATCGTGAAGGCGTCTAACAGTCCCTGGGTCGGATGCTGGTGCTGCCCGTCTCCACCGTTGATCACTCGCACGTGGGGCACGTAGCGGCTCACCTGTAACGCCGCACCGCTGGAGTGATGACGCATCACGACGGCGTCGATGCCGAGGGCGTCCACCGTGGCGATGGTGTCACGCAGTGACTCGCCCTTCTTCACGCTGCTCGACGCGATGGCCAGTGAAAGAACGTCTGCGCTCAGTCGCTTGGCGGCGGTTTCGAAGCTGAGCCGCGTGCGGGTGGACTCTTCAAAGAAGAGCGACGCCACGACGCGACCCTTGAGAGCCGGAACCTTCTTGATCGTTCGCTGATTCACTTCGACGAAGGTTTCGGCCGTATCGAGGACTTCGACGATCGCCTCGCGCGATAGGTCCTCGAGGGAAAGGAGGCTCTCGCCTCGAAGCGAGTTCACTGGGGCTCGCCTTTCGTGCCAATCCACACGCCCTCGAGGGTGGCCAGTATGGCCTCGTCCCTAGAGGTGGGAAGATTCTTTCCTACGAAGTCCGGACGAATAGGCAGTTCGCGGTGTCCCCGATCGATCATGACCGCTAGCTGCACCGATCCAGGGCGTCCCCAGTCCGAGAGCGCGTTTAGGGCGGCGCGGATCGTGCGCCCGGTGAAGAGAACGTCGTCAACGACCACGACGGTTCGTCCCGTCAAGTCGTGATCGATGGTGGTGCTGAACGAGGCCGGCAGCGGGTTGAGCGAAACGTCGTCACGGTAGAAGGACACGTCGAGAATTCCCAGCGCCGGAGGCTCGCCCAGAATGTCGCCGAGCAGCGACGTCAGACGTCGCGCGAAGGGTACGCCACCGGATTGAAGTCCGATAAGAGAGAGTTCGCCACTGTCGGGGTTGCGTTCGACAATCTCGTGGGCCATGCGCTTCAGCGCCCGAGCAACCTCGTCACCCGTGAGAAGTTGGCTCTTGGCCGCGAACGCCAGATCGCGTTCTCGCGCTCGACGCTCGCCATCGTGTTCCATCTCTCTCCTGTCGTACGAGCCTCACGGGACCCGTTTCACGACACTCTCAAGACTCCCCTGAGGGCATCTCGAAAGCTGTTGTCTTAGTGAACCGATGTAATCGTAGTCGTAATGAGCGTCGCCACTACCGAGGAGATCGCCACCCACACCCAGAAAAATCGCACTAGACGGACCTGATACCAGCGGTCGCCACTCACCACCCCGCGCGCCGCGCGAATCGCGAGGCCCAGACCCAAGAAGGCCAGCACGGCCAGGTGGAAGATGGTGGAGCTGAGGATCGCTAACATCGCGGAGTCGTAGGTCGTGTAGGACATGGTGAGGGAGTCGTTAATCGCCACGAAGATCTGGGGTAGGCCGTGCAGCAGCACTGCCGAAAAAACTATTCCGATCAGCGCAATTACCGTCGCCAGAATGGCGAGGCTCGAGAAGGATTTGGCGTTCTTATTCGTGCGCAGTCCCTTTTCGCCGTACCAGATCACCGCAGCACTCACGACCGTGAGAGCACAGACCAGCCACTGCATCCCCGAGGACACCGTGCCCACGTGAATCAAGGTGGGGTTCTTCAAGGTCCCGTTGCTGGCGGCGTTATCCCAGTACTGGTAGGTGTGCAGGCTGCCCTTGTATCCCCACATGCTCATCCAGTGACCGGACGTGTCGACCGCGCGCAGATAGAGATAGGTGAAGAGGAGGGCGCCTACGGTGACGACGTCAGCGCCGATGAAGAGCCAGACGCCGAGGCGTTCTCGCCCGTCAACCTTCTCGGGTGGGTCGTGGTGGGCCTCGCCGTGTCCGTGGGTCTCATCCAGTGGTGGACTGTCGATGCTCATGCGCTCACCGTCGCCTCGTCGTAGTGATAGGGGTCCTGCGTGATCACCGGCAACACGTCAAAGTTCTCAAGCGGCGGCGGCGTCGGTACCTGCCACTCGAGCGTGTTGGCGTGCCACGGGTTCGGACCTGACGGCTCGCCGCTTCGCCATGACGTGATGACGGCACCCAAGAGCACCAACATGCCCGACATGATGGTGTAGGCGCCGATCGTCGAGATGAAGTTGGTGTGCTCAAAGGCAAGGCTGTACGACGCGTCGCGACGGGGCATACCCTTCAGCCCCGAGAGGAACATCGCCCCGAAGGTCAGTTGCACCCCAATAAACACGAGCCAGAAGGAGACGCGGCCGAGAGACTCGTTGAGATAGCGGCCCGACACCTTGGGGAACCAGTACGCCAGAGCGGCGATCGCGCCAAAGAGGACGGAACCCACGAAGATGTAGTGGAAGTGCGCGGTCACGAACATCGTGCCGTGCAACTGCTCATCGAGTGGGACGTCCGAGAGATAGATACCGGTCACGCCACCAATGATGAAGTTAAAGATGAAGCCGAACATCCAGACCGTGGGAAGTCTCATCCAGACGTTGCCGCGCCACAAGGTGCCTACCAACACTAAGAAGAAAATGCCCGTCGGAATAGAGATGAGCTCCGTGGTGACCATGAAGGGCCCACCGAGTGAGGGCGCCCAGCCCGAGGTGAACATGTGGTGCGCCCACACCACCGCTGAGAGGCCCGAGAGAGCGACCATCGCCCCTACCGCCGTTCGATAGCTGAAGACCGGTTTACGGGCCATGGTGGACGAGATCTCGAAGAGCGCCGCGATCGCCGGAATCAAGATCACGTAGACCTCGGGGTGACCCATCAACCAGAAGAGGTTGGCCTGCAGCCAACTAGTACCGCCACCGGCCGCCACGTAGAAACTGGTGGAGACGGTGCGGTCAAAGATCTGGTTGGCCTCCGCGATGAAGAAGAAGGGGAAGGCGTAGAGCGCGAGCGCCGCCGTAATTATCGTTCCCCAGACGAATATCGGAAGCCGATCCAACGTCATGCCTTTGGTTCTCATCGTGATCACCGTGGTAATGAGATTGACGCTGGCTACGGTCGTCGAGACGGTGAAGATGACAATGGCCATCGCAAAGAAGTCCATGCCCGGTCCCGCTTGGTCGGAGATGGTGCCCAGCGCCACCCAGCCCACCGGAAGCCCACCGACGAACAGCGTTCCCACGAGCACCACCGCGGCACTCACGAGCGTCCAGAGGCTCAACGCGTTGAGGCGTGGAAAGGCCATGTCCCGCGCGCCGATCATGATGGGCATGACGAAGTTACCCCACGGTCCCGCCACCGCCACGATCAAGGCCAAGATCATGACCATTCCGTGGATTGCGATAAAGCTGTTGTACACCTGCTGGTTGACGAAGTGCGTCCCGGGGGTGATCAACTCGGTCCGGATGGCCATGGCCAGAACGCCGCCCACCGCCAACAGGCCCATCGTCACCATGATGTACTGAACGCCAACCACCTTGTGGTCCGTCGTGTACTTCCAGTACCGCATTCGACCCTGCTTGTCGCCGGCGTAGTACAGGTGGTCCTCGCGGGTGTTGTCGCGCCCTAAGAGCCACTGGAAGGGAGCGTTGAACGCTCCGATGCCAATCCAAAAGCCCAGCATCCAGCCGAGGAGCGTCATGACGGTTACCTGGTCGCCCCAGTTGTCGCTGCCGCTGTAGAAGAGGTGCCGTCCGAGGAACCAACCGACCCACGCCAAGACCACGCCTCCAACAATCGCGGTGGCGAAGTTCTGGTGGCGAGCTAGTCCCCCACCCTTGGGCTGAGCAGTGGTTGCCGCATGCTCCAGTGTTGTTGTCATGGTGCCTCCTACGCTCGCGCTGGCTGCGCGGCCAGCCAACTAGAGAACTTCTGGGGTGAGACGACGTAGCCAATCGCGTCCATGAAGGCGTGGTTGAGCCCGCAGAACTGCTCACAGCGCACCTCAAAGACGCCCAATCGGTCCGGCGTGGTGTGAATCGTCGTGATGGTGCCGGGGTTGGCGTCGACCTGTAGGCCCATGTTCACTATCCAGAAGCCGTGCGTCACGTCTTCGGAGGTCACCCGAAACTCCACTTCACGATTCTCCGGGAGATACAGCTCGTTCGAGACCACGTGGGTTCCGGGGTACGAGAAGGTCCATATCCACTGTTGGCCCGTGACGTTGACGATCAGCGGATTCGCCGAGGAGGAGTTGTTCTCCGCCGCCAGAGCCCCAAGGCCCCACACCAACACGAAGACCGTGAGAATCGCCGACGCGGTGAGCCACGAGACCAAGAGCTTCGTGTTCTCGCGAATCGGAGGAGCCGGCGGCGGTACGCCCTCTCCTCGATAGCGATAATGCCTGAGGATGTGTAGAGCGCCCGCGTACACACCCGAGGCGACCGGCGCGGCGCACACACTGAAGAGGATCATGGTCGTCATCGTCAGGTGGGCGTCGTTGCTCATGGCCTCGGGCATGTAGCGCCTCGGCAGCCACAACGACAGCCCAACGCCCACGGCCGTCAAGATGCCCCACAACCAATAAAAACTTCGCAGCGACTTCTTTGGTGAGGTATCCACGATCGCTCCCTAATTAACCGTAATCGTGCCGGACATGTAACCAAAGGACGACATCGCTTCGCCGAAGCCGTTGCCTTCACGAGATCCGCCACAGGGAAACTCGCAGTTGAACTCGTAGACCGCCGGACCGCCGGTCTTGAAGGAGAACTTCACGACGATCGGCTTAGGATACGCCCCGCCACCTATCTTCACCGGAAACTTCGTACCGTAGTTTTGCGGGAGCGGGACCGACACGAAGAGGGTCTTGCCATTGCCCGGAATGCCACGCAGGGTGAACGTGTGACCGACGTCGCCCAGGGCGACGTGAGTTTCGACTTTCCCGTTCACCGTGTCCGTGCCACCAATGGTGCCCACCACGTTGTCGAAGAACTGGTTGTTGACGTTGCCGCCACTGTCGTACTGGTCGATCGTCATGTCGACCGTCGTGTTCGCGGGAACCACCACGTTGTCGTTCGAGTAGGTCACCCAGTCAGGGTGGGGACCACCGTTGGCCCCATGGACTCCCTCGAGCGAGTCCGGGAACGTGCTCAGGGTCACCGAGCAGGTGTGCGCTTGCGTTGAACTTTCAACGCAGTGGAGGGCTTTTTGATGGGGCGTACTGCTAGCGAGAACAAAACCTCCCAACGCCAACGCGCCTCCCCCGAGCAGCACTGACGCCAGGGCGACGCCGAGCGATTTAGACCGGTCCATGCCCTCCCTTTCGACCATTTTTATAAAAGCCGTGATGAGACTCACGAAACTCCGATGCCCCCAACGTACCGGAAGTTCCATTAGGGCGGGAACTAAAGTCAGCGATGTGTCCGAAAATCATAAGAATATTTTCAGGATCCACCTTGGTCTCGTTCTGGCAGAACTGATTTGCATCCCCGCGTTCATCATCGAAATGTTTCGAGCCCTGGGAGGCAACGAACTCTCCTGGGCCTACGTCTTTGAGTGGCCACTCTTTGGTGTGTACGCCATATATATGTGGCGAAAGATGTTGCGCCAGGAGCGCGGCCTAGAGGTGCCCAAGCAAAGAGCCACGCACGATCCCGACGACCCTCGCCTGGCCGAGTGGAACGCGTATCTTGCGTCGGTTCACCACCTCGATCAGCCCGTGACCCCCGAGAGGCGAGACGACTGACGCTCGAGGGCTCGAAAGACGGACCCGTCGCGCACGATGAGACGGTGAAGGATCAAGATGAGAATCGGTCCGGCCCAGAAGTCGCCACAGATCCACAAGATTCCCGCCGCCAGTCGCTGCTGACTGAACGCGGCCGCCGCGGTTCTCGCCATGCCGGGCATCATCGCCATGCCGTGTCCCGGCGTCATCACCGTGTACCAGGACGTCGAGGTGAATATCGACATGGCCATCGCGAGAAAGAACATCTCGACCACGGTCACTAACACCATCGCGAACTGGTAGCGAATCTTGACGTGATTCTTTCGAGGTGGCGAAGGGATGAGGAAGTGGAAGAAGAAGAGTCCCGAGAAGAGAAAGGCCGGCTCCATCAGCCACTCCATGGCCCAGGCACGTCCCATGACAAAGTCGAAAACGGCGGGAGTATGGGCTGCGACCATCACGACGTTGAGCACAAGCGCGGCGGTGAGCGGGTGGAAGAGCCAGGTCGGAGCGCGCCACGTCCTCTCGCGATACCACCAGGTGAGAAGCCGCCGACGAGTCGGCGTATCGAGAATCCACCACAGCGAACGAATGAAACTTGATCCGACGATACCCATGGGGACGATGAACATGACCAAAATGTGACAGATCATGTGAATCGGCAGACTCATCATCCCCTCGCGAGCGAAGTTCGAACCAGTCGCGAACCACAGCAGGCCAAAGGTCACGAGCGAGAGCAGGAACTGAAAGTCGATACGCCGCGACCGCCCGGGTCGTCGAGAGTACGCGAGCATCGACGCGATGGCACCGAGAATCGCGATGACCCCCAGCGGAGACAGCATTAGTGCAGGCCGGCTTGGCCGAGGAGGTTCATCAGCTCGCTCTCGGCCGAACGTTGACCGGCCACGTTGTCGAGAGGCTCATCGGGAATGATCCATCGAAGCCGGCCCGACGGCTTGATGATGAACATGTAGTCCGAGTGGATGCTCATAAGATCTCCCGGTTCATTCGTCACACTAATCCCGTATTCGTTCCAGACCTTGCGGGTCGCACTCGTCTTACCGGTGACGAAGTAAAAGTTCTTCATTCCCTTGAGGTGATGGATGTAGATGAAATGTCGCACGTTGGCGATCGTTTGATGTAACGGATTGGCCGCCACCACCACGATGTCAAGAGGCGTGTTCGCCGGCCACTCGGATCGCACCTGTCGTAGCTGAGCGGCGAGTAGTGGACAGTCCGTCCAGCAGACCGGATCGAGAAAGGTCAGCAGGGTGTAACGGCCTTTGTGTTCTTCGAGGCGGAACGGCCGGTCGTACTGGTCCGTCAGGGTAAAAACGGGAGCCTTCGTATTGACCGCGGCCGCCGTGCCGTTCTGCGCCACGAACAGGGTCGGTTCCGCGGCCGACAGCGACGCCACTCCCATGGACACCACCGAGAAGGCGACCATGGCGACGGCGAAGGCGGCGACGACGGCTCCAGAACTGGAGCGAAACTCCTCAGGCAGTCGGCGAGGCAGTGGCGAGGCCGTTCGAAGTTGTGGCCGGGCGCAGAGGACCAGTACCGCCAGAGGCACCAGGGAGTTGATGTCGGTGGCTAGTCCACCAAAGATCGGCACGTCCTCGCCGACCACCCAAAAGAACACCGCGCCCACGGCCACCGCGTAGGCGGGCCAGTTCACCGCGTGCGTGCTCGCGTACCAGAGACCAACGGCGCAAATAACTAACCACAGCACCACGATGACGTTGAATCCCCCACCGAGGGTGCCCGCGACGTCGCCGACCCGATTCACAAACCAGGCCAAGGGATGAGGCTGCGCGGTCGAGGTCATGGTTCTCGCCATGCTCGTCAGGGCGTTGTTGTTGCCGCCGTGCCAGAACCCCGCCGACGGAAGAACCTGCAAAATCGCGGCGACGCCGAGGACGATGGCGACCAGTCGCAAGGTGAAGTGAGAGAAGTGCCGAGCGAAGTATCGAGGCGGCAGAGCGATCCACGCCATGGCGACGAAGTAGAAGAAGGTGGCACCGGGCCACCCGAAGAGAATGGAACTGCCTGAAGCGAAGGCTCCCCCGAAGCCGTTCCCCACCACCCAAATGAGGAAAGCCCAGCCCGCACCGGCGACCGCGATGAGACGTCCTACGGAGGCGTTTGAGACGATCAGCCCCAGCCCGATCCCCATCTGAATCCAGGCCGTTCCGGTGGCCAACGCGATGGGGTGAGCGTTCCAAAGATGGATGCTGGAGTACATCAGCGGGTGAAGCCAGGTCGGCGCCCCGGCGATCGTCGGTCGTACGACATCGTTGGCGAGTCCGAGGGGCATCCCCGGTTGAAACTGCAAGATACCGTCGATCACCCAAATGGTCCCGAAGGCCAGGCGCAAGTACGTTCTGGCGCGCGGCTCGGCGAGACCATCGCTCGAGAGGTTGAAGGTGTTCAGTCGACGCAGCAACGTCGCGCCGAGCAGCGCGACCAGAGCGATGGCAATGATCCAATAGACGCTCGTGACGTACACACTGTGGTGGAAAAGCGAGACCACTAGCGGATTGTCGACCGAGACGTTGCTCTTGAACATCCCCGGCATCCGGAGCTCCTTCCCTCTAGTCGAGAACCGTCTCCGCGATGGACGACAGGACGCCGTTGACAAATGATGACGAACCGTCGGTTGAATACACTTTCGCCAACTCCACGGCTTCGTCCAGAATAACCGCGTGAGGAGGGTGGTTCTCCAGCAGCATCTCGCCCACGGCCAACGTCATGATCAGGCGATCGACCATTGCGATGCGATCAAGTGGCCAGTCGATGGAGTACGTGCTGATGAGTTCGTGGGCCCGAGCTTGATTGGCCTCAGCCGACGTGAGAAGTGCGAGCGTGTACTCATCGGGCCGAGTATTTAACTCCGTCAAGATGACCACCACCGGACGCCCCTTGATCGCCGACTCGTAGAAGATCTCAAGGGCCCTCTCGCGAGCGCGGTGACGGTGACGCCCTAGTTCACTCACTACGCTCGGGTCATGTACTCGCCGGTGCGAGTGTCGACCTTGATGATCTCACCCGGACCGACAAAGAGCGGTACCTGTACCACGTAGCCCGTTTCGAGGGTGGCCGGCTTGCGTGCGCCCGAGACGCGGTCCCCCTGGACCCCGGGTTCCGTCTGGGTAATGGTGAGTTCCACGGACGCGGGCAACTCCACGCCGATGATCTCGTCGTCGTGGGAGATCAACATCGCCTTGCCCGTCTCCTTCAGGAAGTTCGTCGCCTCGCCGAGACTCTTCGAAGAGACGGGGACCTGATCAAAGTTGACCTGGTCCATGAAGATGTAGTCGTCACCGTCTCGGTAGAGATACTGGGTGTCGCGTTTGTCGATGATGGCCTGTTCTAGGCGCTCATCCGAACGGTACGTTCGCTCGATGACCGCCCCGCTACGGGCGTTGCGGAGTTTCGTCCGCACGAAGGCGCCGCCCTTGCCGGGCTTGACGTGTTGGAACTCCATCACGGTGAAGAGGCCGTCGTCGATCTTGATGGTGATGCCGTTTTTAATGTCCGAAGTTGAGATGGCGGCCATAGGCCCAGATGCCTTTCGCGATTAGTGCGTTCACCATTCTAGGCAATCCGCCTTCGAGCCCTACGAGGCGGCGCCCAGCATGTAGCGCACGGCGTCCAAGGCGAGGTCGTAACTCAGGGGACCAAACCCCGCGATCGAGCCGTTCACCACTCCGGCCAAGGTGCTCACGTGTCGGTAGGGCTCGCGGGCCGCGGGATTCGAGAGATGTACCTCGACCTTCACCCCGTCAAAGCTCGCCAAGGCGTCCGCCAGGGCCCAGGACGTGTGAGTGAGAGCACCGGCGTTCACGACGATGGCCACCGCCTCTCCCCTCGCGTCACGTATCGCTTCAATGAGGTCCCCCTCAAAGTTTGATTGCACGTCGCGTACGACGAACCCGGCCTCGGCGGCCCGGGTCGTGAAGTTCGCCACGTGCTCGGCCAACGTCGTGGTCCCATAGATCTCGGGACTCCGCTCTCCTAGTTGGTCGAGATTCGGTCCGGACAACAGCAAGATGACGCCGCTCATGATTCTCCTTTGAAGAGTTCGAGGGTTCGACGAACGACCGACGGTTCGACGCCACGGACTAACTCGTAGCCGCGAGGACCGTCTAAGACGAAACTCAGATCGTGTCGGGCCTTCTTGTCGTGAGTCATGAAGATGAGCAACGTGTCGACGTCGACGTACTCCTTCAGTCGGCGGTCGAGCCCAAACCCATCCAGGACGGCGTCGTGCGTGTCGACGACATCGTCCCCAACGCGTCCGAGCGTGCGCGCCAGTCGTGCCGCAAAGGCCAGTCCGACGGCGACGGCCTCTCCGTGACGAAGTTCGTCCGGATTCTCAGCGAGCGCCACCGCCTCGAGCGCGTGAGCCAAGGTGTGACCGTAGTTCAGCAGAACGCGCGAATCTCCCTCTCGTTCGTCACCCGCCACGATGGTCGCCTTGAGTCGCACCGATAGTTCAATGAGCTCACTCAAGGGCGCGGTCGCGACGCCGGTCGCGTCGCGACCCTCGAGGAGCCAGCACTTAGCGACTTCGCCCAGACCGTTACGGCGCTCACGATCGGGCAGCGTAGACAAGACAGACGTATCGCAGAGCACGCCCAAGGGTTGGTAAAACGCACCCACGAGATTCTTTCCAGCGGGAATGTTGATGCCGGTCTTGCCGCCGATCGCGGCGTCAACTTGTCCCACCAGCGAGGTGGGCGCCTGGACCAGGGGGACGCCGCGCAGGTAGCACGCCGCCGCGAAGCCCGCGAGGTCCGTGACGGCTCCACCGCCTACCCCCACCACCACGTCGTCGCGCGAGAGGCGATGCTCGGCCATCGAGTTCAGAAGTTGCTCCAACGCGCCGATGGTCTTGGCCGACTCACCGTCGGGCACCGTGACGACAAACTGTTCGATACCAGTGGAGTAGTCGAACCAGGGCTGCGGGGTGAGTGCGGCCGACGTCACCACGACGGCACACTTTGCCTGCGGCGCCCGTCGTGCGACGAGTTCGGCGAGAACGTTCCGTGCGCCCTCTTCCACCACGACGTCGTAACTTCGCTCCTGCAGTTCTACCGTGATGTTCACGCTGGAAGACCTTCAACCGTTTGAAGGACCAGTTGCACGGCGTCTTCGAGCGAGCCCGACGTGTCGACGCGCGCCCGGGCACTGGCCCGGTACCAGGACTCTCGCCTTTGACGAAGGTCTTTCAGCGCCGCGGCGTGATCGCCGCCCAGCAAGGGACGCTCGCCGTCACCCACTCGGCGCAGCAACGTGCCGTCGTCGCTGTCGAGCCAGAGCGTGAACTCCCCCTCCATCAGGTTTCGGGCCTCCGGGGTCGTTACCACCCCGGCTCCAGTCGCAACCACGGCGTCACTGGCCAGGGCCTCGCGAAGTGCCTCGAGTTCACGTTCGCGGAACACGGCCTCGCCGTTCTCGCGTAGATATTGGGCGGCGGAGACGCCGACGTTGAGAGCGATGGCCTCGTCGGTGTCTATGACGGCGCAACTCCAATGCTCGCCGAGCGCTCGAGCGAGTGTCGTCTTCCCCGTCCCCGGTAGCCCCACCAACACCAGACGG
This sequence comes from uncultured Acidimicrobiaceae bacterium, assembly GCA_963849705.1. Taxonomy (GTDB): domain Bacteria; phylum Actinomycetota; class Acidimicrobiia; order Acidimicrobiales; family RAAP-2; genus RAAP-2. Next base: position 396,090 of record CAWKII010000004.1, read on the forward strand.
GCCACCGTTAGTCCGTCGAAGCGGCTGACGCCGTGGAGCCGAGGTGCGCGACGTACGCGTCATGGTTACGCACGAACTCCTCGACGGAGTCACCGCCGAACTTTCGAAGGGCTTCGTTCGCGACGACGAGGGCCATCATGGCTTCCGCGACGACTCCAAGCGCCGGCACCGCGGTCACGTCGGTGCGTTCCTTAAAGGAGATAGTGGACTCCCCCGTCGCCAGGTCCACCGTTTCGAGAACCGGGCGATTCAGCGTCGATAGAGGCTTCATGGCCACCGTGGCGACGATAGGGGCGCCGGAGGAGATACCGCCTTCGAGACCTCCGGCGTGATTGGTTCGTCGCACGTATCCGCCACCGATCACATACGAAGAGTCCGCGGCGATGGCGTCGTGCGCCACGCTGCCGCGCTGAGCGGCCTGGGTCACTCCGTCTCCGATCTCTACCGCTTTGACTGCTTGAATGCTCATCAAGGCGCCCGCCAGGAGTCCGTCAAGTTTTCGGTCCCAGTGAACGTGGCTACCGAGTCCGACCGGCACTCCGTACGCGACCACCTCGACGGCCCCTCCCAGGGAATCGCCGACCTTGGCGGCCGCTTTGATCTCTTTAATCATGGCCGCTTCGGCCGAGGAGTCAAAGCACCGCACCTCACTCTCGTCCACCGCGTCAAGATCCTGGGGCAGGGGTCGCGCGCCGCTCGACGCGACTTCGCCGATGCGAACAACGTGGCTGACGATCGAGACGCCAATGGTCGCGAGCAGCGCCTTCGCCAGTCGACCGGCCACCACGCGCGCCGCAGTCTCCCTCGCGCTCGCGCGCTCTAGGACGTCACGAGCGTCATCAAAGGCGTACTTCTGCATTCCGGCGAGGTCGGCGTGGCCGGGCCGAGGCGCCGTTAACTTCTTGCCTGGCGTTCCGGGCGCCGCGGACATCTCCTCTTGCCACTTGGGCCACTCGGAGTTCATGATCTCTACCGCCACCGGCGATCCCAGCGTGCGGCCGTGTCGCACACCGCCGATCAGTCGAAGTTCGTCGCGCTCGAAGCGCATGCGCGGGCCACGACCATACCCGAGTCGACGACGGGCTAGTTCGTCGGCGAGTTCGTCCTCTCGAATCGACAGTCCCGACGGCAGGCCTTCGACGATGACGCTGAGAGAAGGACCGTGACTCTCACCCGCAGTGAGGAAGCGCAACATTGTCCGATTCTAGAAGGCCCGGGGACCCTACTCCTTTGAGTAGAAGGGATTCTCACCCGAGGCGTGATCGGTAACGTCCAGTACGCCCGTCAGTTCAGGGATCGACTCTTTCAACATGGTCTCGATTCCTTGCGACAAGGTCATGCGACTCATGGCGCAGCCTTGGCAGCCGCCCGAGAGCTTGATGTAGGCGACCTTCTTCTCTTCGTCCAAGGCCACCAGGTCCGCGCGACCGCCGTGAGAAGCGATAGCGGGATTAACCTGATCTTCCAGGACATCCAGCGCCACGAGCGCCGTGGGCCCCGCAATACCGTAGGCCAGGATCTCGGCGGGCAGGCCCGGGTTGGCCTCTTCGGGAGTGGGGCTGTTCGGATTCACGAGCACCAATCCGCCACCGCCGTCGCTCTGAAACTCGAGTCGACTGCCCTTCAATCGATCGATGCTCGCGGCCGGCACCACGATGGTCACCTCTCCGTCACGCCCGACGGCGGCGTCGCTCGGCGCCAGGTTGAGTTCGGAAAAGTAGAGGTCGTAGGTGTAGCCCGCGCCCCTCGTGCCCGTCACTTCGATCCACAGCGCCAACGAGTCGCTCGACGTCTCACCGCTGAGCGCGTCGAGCACGACGTTGCGCGCATCATCGGTCATGGTCAGCACGTCAAAGGTGTCGATGGAAGTCATGTGCGAAGTCTAGAGGTGCCTTTACGGGCGCGTCACGCCTACTAAGTTTTCCCTGTGGCATCTATTCCCAGTGACGCGCACGAGTGGGTGAGTTTCGAAGACACGAAGCGCGAGCGCACGTGGATGTTCGACGTCACCTTCCTCGAAAGCAACTGGACCTGCATCTTTGGCAACGGCTGCCAGGGCGTACTCACCGGGCCAACGCCCGAGCTCGTCCAAGGTTGCTGCAGTTACGGGGCCCACTTCACCGACGAGAAGGATCAACGCCGCGTGGAAAAGGCCGCCAAGCGGCTCACCGCCGAGCAGTGGCAGTTCAAGTCCAAGGGCAAGAACGGCACCACGCGGGTGAAAAAGAGCGGGGAGATCGTCACTCGCCTGGTCCAGGACGCCTGCATCTTCTTGAATCGTCCCGACTTCGAGCGGGGACCCGGCTGCGCTCTGCACGTGATGGCCATCGACAACAAGGAAAGCTACATTCCCCTCAAGCCCGAGGTCTGTTGGCAACTACCCCTACGTCGAGACGACGAGGTGCAAGACGACGGTCACGTCATCACCAGAATCTCGCAGTGGGACCGACGCGACTGGGGACCGGGTGGCGCGGAGTTTCACTGGTGGTGCACCGAGTCGGCGTCGGCGTTCGTGGGCAAGACGAGAGTCGTGGACTCCATGCGCGAAGAACTCACCGCCATGGTGGGCACAACGGTGTACAACCGGCTGCGGGCCTACATGGACCAACGAGCCACCCGGCCGAAGGCCACCCGACTGGCTCACCCGGTGCTGCGAAAGAAGGCTTAACCCTCTGCGGCGAGGGGATCCTCTTCGTTAAACGAGGTCCGTGGAAGCGAGCCCAGGATCTCGTCGTAACGATCCTCCTCCGCCAGACACCACTCGGCGTGCACGTCATCAGGAGCGGCACTGCACTCGGCACAGGTGGTAGCACGAGGACCCGTGGACCGCTTGAGCTCTCGGGCTTCTACAAAACGGCGATGGCGGCCCTTTTTCACGTCAACTCCTCACTGGTCGCGGGCCAATACCTGGCGGCGACCACAACCCAAAAAAGCCTGAGTTGAGTATCCATACTACCAAGTCGGGTCCGTCACAATGCCCCTAGCATTTGCTTGTGAGCCAAGCCTTTGACCCCCAGGAGATGATTCTGCGCTTTCGAGAGCGCGCCGAGGCGGTGAAACGCCGGGGGCTCCCGCCGGTCGAAGGACCCGAACGTCTTCGCTTCATCGAAGCCGCCAAGACCGACTTCCAAGACTTCGCCATGCTCGGTGACGCGACGGCCACTCTGGAGGACGGCATTCTGCGACTCGAGATCGACCTTCGACCACCGAGTAATTAGCTCGACGTGTCGCTCGCGATACGCGCCGACGCTTCGGACAGTTGGGCGACGCCCCGCGTCAAGTATTGAAGCGCGCGGTCTCGTTTCGCGGCGTTGTGGGCGGCGTCGTAACAGACGTTGGCCCCCGCGCCCAGGTTGTCGTAGGCCTCTGCGAGCAGGGTGGTCGCCTGGCGATCGGGCGTGGGCAACGCGGAGTTGGCCTGCTCCGATTCGAGGTACAGCACCGCACACACCGTGTGGAGATCGAGACCGGTCAGCGACCCGTTGCGCAACGCGTCAGCCGAGTGACGCGCGTCGTTTAGCAAGGTGTGATTGTTGGCCACGTAGCTGCTCTGACTGACCCACTTCGACATCGCCGTCGTCACGCTCACCGTCCCGCAGGCACTCAACACAAGACCGGCGATCAACAACACGCCCACTACTTTGATCACTCGACGACCACAAGGCACTGCTGACGCGAACCCCGGCGCAGTAGCAGGTAGCGTCCGTGGAGGGCATCGGCCAGTGCGATTCGCGAGTCGGCGTTGAGGCGCTGGTTGTTCAGATAGACGCCACCCTGCTCGAGGAAGCGCCGCGCCTCGGCCCTGGATTTGGCCAGTTCGCTCCGGGCCAGCAGGTCAACCGGATCGACGCCATCGACGAGAAGTTCACGCGACCACTTGAGCGTAGGAGCGTCCTCTAAGACGTCGAGCAACGTCGCCTCGTCCCACTCCGCGATCGACGTCGTAAAGAGAGCTTCACTGGCCCGCCGAGCCTTGGTGGCCGCCTCCTCACCGTGGACCATGGTGACAACGGCGACGGCCAGGGCACGTTGAGCTTGACGCTCTTCGGGTTGGCGGGCCGTGGCCTCGTCAAGACTACGAATCGTCTCGTGATCGAGGAAGGTAAAGAAGCGGAGGAGTTGAGGAACGATCACGTCGTCACTGTTCACGAGGTACTGGTACATCTTGAACGGCGACGTGCGTCGCGGGTCGAGCCAGATGTTCTCTCCGCCTTCGGACTTGCCGAACTTGGTGCCGTCGGCGCGCAGCAGTAACGGCGAGGTGAGGCCGTAGGCCGTCTCACCGGTCTGCTTGCGCACGAGTTCCGTGCCCATGGTGATGTTGCCCCACTGGTCCGAGCCACCCATCTGCAGCGTGCAGCCGTGATCGAGATTGAGTCGCAAGAAGTCGTAGGCCTGCAACAGCATGTAGGCAAACTCCGTGAAAGAAAGTCCCACGTCGTCGCGGTCGAGTCGACTCTTGACCGACTCCTTCGCCATCATCTGGTTGACGGTGAAGTGCTTGCCCACGTCGCGCAGGAAGTCCGTCAAGGAGATCGTCGTCAGCCAATCGGCGTTATTGAGAAGTTTGGCCTGCGCCCTCCCGGCACTCGGGGTGAAGTCTAAGAACCTCGACATCTGCTCGCGAATACCGTCGAGGTTGGCGTTGAGTTGCTCCAGGGTCAAGAGCGGGCGCTCGGTGTCCTTAAAACTCGGGTCCCCGACCAGGCCCGTGCCCCCGCCGGCCAGGGCGATCGGACAGTTCCCCGCCAGTTGGAGGCGACGAAGATTGCATAAAGGCAGCAGAGAACCGAGATGCAGCGACGGCGCCGTGGGGTCAAAGCCCACGTAGGCCGTCACCGTGCCCGCGTTGATGAGGGCCAAGATCGCCTGATCGGTGACCTGGTGAACGAGGCCCCGAAAACGCCAATCTTCTTCGAGTTTCATCGTCCTAGTGTACGAGGCTCACGTCAGAGGAACTCGTGGCCCGCGGGAACGTGCACCTGTAGCCAGACGACGAAGGAGTGCCACCAACCCACCACTTCACAGACGCCGATGGCGATGAGCAGGACGCCGCCCACCATGCCGATGACCCTGGCGTGTCGACGTAGCCACGTCGACGCGGTGGCCATCCACTCAGTGGCCAGCGCCGCCACGACGAAGGGAATGCCGAGTCCGAAGCAGTAGAACAAGACGAGGATGGAACCGCGCAGCGCCGTGGCACCAGTGTTCGACGCCGCGAGTAGCAAAATCGCGCCCAACGTGGGCCCGATGCACGGCGTCCAACCGAGCCCGAAGGTGAACCCCAACGCCGCCGCCCCCAGCACGGTGGCTCGTGGCAGGTGATGAACTCGTCGCTCTTGTTGCAGCCAGGAGGCGGGCCACCATCCCGCGAAGAACAGTCCGAGCGCGATGGTGACGACGCCGAAGACTCGCTCCAGCAACTGCTCGTGACTGTGCAGTGCCGAACCGAACTCACCGAAGAGAGCGCCGATACTGACGAACACGAGCGAGAAGCCCAGGACGAAGGCGATCGAACCGATGAATGCGCGACCGGCTGCCGATTTCTTCTCGACGCTACCCGTCGCACCGGTCAGAAACGCGAGATAGCCCGGCAAGAGCGGAAGTACGCACGGCGACACAAACGAGACCAGTCCCGCCGCGATGGCCAAAGGGATGGCGAGGAACAACGAGGCCGGCAGTGTGGCGATCACTGGTCCTCCGCGCTGAGCAACGAAGCCACGTGCTCATTCCACTCGTCGTGCACGCGAACGTTCTCGACGCGCGTGGGCACGCGAGCGATGATGACGCTCAGCCCCTCGCGGGAGAGGCCTTTTTCGAGGGCGCTTCGCAGCTCTTCTAGAGTCGAGACCGAGCTGGTGTCGTGCCCGAAGGCGAGGGCGATCGCTTCTAAGTCGTGAGGGCGAGGCGTCGCGAAGAGCAGTTCGAACGACTCGCGTTCCAGGACATCGGCTTGGGGCAGGAACGAGAAGATCCCGCCGCCGTGGTTATCCACGACCACGAGCACCCCCACGCCGCCTCCCGGTCCGAGGCCGTCCATCAGCCCCGAAACGTCGTGCAACATCGTGAGGTCACCGATCAGACCGAGCACTCGTGATCGCGCGCCGACGCCCAAGATCGTCGACACCACGCCGTCGATCCCGTTGACGCCACGGTTGGCGTACGTCGCACTCTGACGAGATGCGCCCCACCACTCCACGTCACGCACGGGCATGGACGAGCCCACCACCAACGCCACGTGCTCGATACTGGCGGCGGCGACGACGGCGCGAGCCACCAGCGGCTCATTCAGCGCGCCGGTTTTGTCGAGCCCGACCAGCCACTCCTCCACCGCGGTGGACGCGTCATCCCAGAGAGTCCAGTAGGACGGGTCCGCCGACTGGTCGGCAGCGATCATCGGAAGCCCGGCGAAGGTCTCTTCCACCAGTCGATCGGGATCCGACACGAAGCCGGCGCCATCGAAAGCGATCGTTCGAGCCTTCCACTCGCGGAGTCGTTCTCCCAGCACCTTGGACGCGGGCAGACCGCCCAGTCGCACGACCACGTCGGGTCGCGCCCTTTCGACGAAGTCGTCGCTGCGAAGCAGGGAGTCGAAGTGGGCCAGCGATCCTTGGGCGGTGGCGTCGCCCAACACCACCCAGTTGAGCGACGTTGCGTGATCGATGACGTTGGCCCCTGCGCCGCGCCCGACCACGCACAGTACGCGCTGTCCTGAGAGGTTCAACTCCAAAGGCGTCGACCAGAGCGGCTGAGGGGACACGATACTGTCGCGGTCTCTCCGCGGAGGAAGTGCGAACGGCGCGCCCACCAGGGGCTCTACGAACGCGGCGTTCAAGTGCACCGGACCGGCTAGATCTGCGGCTCCGACCGCGCTACCCCAGAGACGACGCGCCAGCGGTCGCCACGTCATTGCGTGCTCGACCTGAGCAACTCCCGGCTCCTCGAAGGACCTCACCATTCCTCCGTACAGTTCGTGTTGGTCGATGACCTGCGGCGCGCCGACGCCGTGTAACTCGGGCGGACGGTCGGCGGTGACGACGATCAGCGGCACGAACGCCAGGTCGGCTTCTGCGACGCAGGCGTGCAGCTCGGCCGCCGCCGTGCCACTGGTCACGACGACGGCCACGGGCGTGCTCGTCGCGAGCGCCCGGCCAATGGCAAAGAACCCGGCGCTTCTCTCGTCGAGTCGCACGTGCACACGCAACTCCGTTCGTTGCGACGCCGCGACCGCGAGAGGGGTTGATCGCGAACCGGGAGAGAGAACCACATCGCGCAGTCCCAGGTGCGCCCACTCATCGAACAGCGTCGCCGCAAACGTAGCCTGGGCCTCGCTGGCGGTCGGTACGCTACGTGACAATGTCGCTCCTCGGTTTAGAACGCGTTGGCTCAGGTCCGGTACTGGTGTGGCTCCACGGCTTCACCCAGTCCAAGAACTCCGCGCACGAATTCCTGTCCATTCTGGCAGGAACCCACGAGTTGCTGACCATCGACCTGCCCGGGCACGGAGAGAACGCCTCCGTCGCCGCGTCGCTGGACGAGACCGCTGACCTGCTCGTCGAGGTACTCCCGAGTGAGCCGTTTATATTGGGCGGCTACTCCTTCGGGGGACGCGTGGCCCTGCACGTCGCTCGCCGCTACCCCGAACGACTCTCCCACTTGGTCCTCTTAAGTGCGACCCTGGGTATTCGTGACGAGGCGGAGCGTCGAGTGCGCCGAGCGCGCGATGAGGCCCTGGCCGATCACGTCGAGGAGATCGGCGCGGACGCCTTCTTAGAGGAGTGGCTCGCACAACCGATGTTCGCGTCACTCCCCCGCGACGCTCAAGAGCGCCAGTCCCGCAGTCGTGACGCGAAAGGTCTCGCCATGTCCCTTCGTCTCGCGGGTACCGGTACCCAGCAGTGGCTCGGCGAGGCGCTCCGCACATTCGACCGCCCCTCGCTGGCGCTGGCCGGCGGGAGCGATACGAAGTTCGTCCTCGAGGCCCGTCGCCTCCAGGACGCGCTCACCCGCTCGTCGTCTGCTGTCGTGGCGAACTGCGGTCACGCGGCCCACCTGGAACGACCTCACCTCGTCGCTCAACTCGTGGCCGACATTCAGCCCCAGTAGGCGTTCAGCGCCAGCAGCACCGCGAGGAGGGCTCCGAGTTGGAGTTGCGCGCGCGCGGAGTACTTCAACAGGCCGAGCAACTCACGTCCCGAGCGCTTGGAGAACGCGAAGCGAAGCCCGGGGATATAGACGACCACGGCCACCAGCGCTACGGCGATCTGTTTCGCGCCCACGGCACCGATGACGACGCCGAGCACACACGCGGCGTAGAGCCATGACGCGCGCTCTCTGCCGAGTCGCGCGGCGAGCGTCTTCTTGCCCGCGGCCCGATCGCCGTCGACGTCGCGCAGATTATTCGCCTCCAACAGGGCACAGGCCATGAAGCCCGTGGCCACGCCTAACCACCACGCCCTCGAGGGAATGACGAGGTGCTGCGTATAGGCCGTCCCCACGGTGGCCACGAGTCCGAAGTACACAAAGACGAAGAGCTCACCAAATCCGTAGTACCCGTAGGGCTTCGGTCCCCCGGTGTAGAACCATCCGGCCAGAACAGCGGTCGCTCCGATTACCACCAACCACCACGAGGTCCGCGACGCCAACCACAGTCCGGCGACGCAGGCGAGTGCGAAGCCGCCGAACGCCGCGTCACGCACTCGAGTCGCTGCGACCAACTTCGACGCCGTCAGTCGAAAGGGGCCGACGCGGATCTCGTCGGTGCCACGCACGCCGTCGGAGTAGTCATTGGCGTAGTTGGTCGCGATCTGCAGCGACAGTGCGATCACCAAGCAGAGTGCGGCGTTGAGCCAGTTGAGGTTCGCCGGGCGAACGAGCAGCGCACCGACCACCACGGGCACGCCCGCGGCCGCCAGAGTCCGCGGACGTGCCGCGAGGACCCAGCGCCGAAACGGCCCGAGGGCGTCGGTCATGGACGCTTGGGAAACTTCGAGAAGTCCGGTGGTCGCCGCTCTAGGTAGGCGTTACGACCTTCTTGTCCCTCTTCAGACATGTAGAACAACATGGTGGCGTCTCCGGCGAGTTGCTGCACGCCAGCCAGACCGTCGTCGGCCGCGTTAAAGCCAGCCTTGAGCATTCGAAGGGCGATTGGTGAGAGGGTGAGGATCTGACGGCACCACGCCACGGTCTCTTTCTCGAGGTCGTCTAGCGGCACGACCGTGTTGACCAGGCCCCACTCGAGCGCCTGAGCGGCGTCGTACTGTCGACAGAGAAACCAGACCTCTTTAGCCCGCTTCAGCCCAATGGTTCGCGCGAGGAGGGACGAACCGTACCCTCCGTCAAAGGAGCCCACCCGCGGTCCGGTCTGGCCGAACCGAGCGTTGTCCGCTGCCAGAGACAGGTCGCAGACCAAGTGCAGAATGTGTCCGCCACCAATGGCGTATCCCGCGATCTGAGCGATGACGGGCTTGGGCAGACGCCGAATCTGGATCTGCAGGTCCAAGACGTTCAGTCGGCCCACACCGTGTTCGGCGACGTCGTCGTCACCCATGTAGCCATCGTCACCTCGAATGCGCTGGTCGCCTCCCGAGCAGAAGGCGTCCGAGCCCGCGCCGGTTAAGACGATGACGCCGACGGAGACGTCGTCGCGCGCGGTCTCGAAGGCGCGAGCGAGCTCAAAGAGAGTCTGAGGGCGAAAGGCGTTGCGCACCTCGGGTCGGTTAATGGTGATGCGCGCAATACCGTCGGCGACCTCGTACACGATGTCGCGATATAAGCCATTTTGGCGCCACGCGGGCAACGGCTGAGAACGAAACTCCTCCAGGGGATCAGGCGGAGAGCCCGAAATAACGGTAGTTGCCATGTCGCTACGCTACCGCCCCTCTGCGTTACGTCCTCACACCGGCGCCACCAGCACTCCGGGCGTGGCGCGCTCTCCGGGACGATCGGCGTGCACGCGCAACCGTTCCGACAGCTCCGCTCGAACGGGGAACAAGTCCGGATCGGCGAAGCGATTCGCGCGCTGGAGGGGATCGTCGTCGAGGTCGTACAACTCCCCTTCCGATCCGTCGTGCATCGTGCCGGGCAAGTACTCGCTATAGAGATAGCGCGACGTGACCATCGATCGCACGTGAACGTCGATCCCAAACAGAGCGGAGTCCCACTCGGTGGCGGTCGCTTCAAAGTGGCGATCAGACGCGTCCTCATCCGAGACGGGTAGCGCGTCGCCCTCCGCCCACCAAGGGGTGGGGGCACCGGCGACGTGCAGAAAGGTGGCAGCCAGCGAGACCAAGCTCACGGGCGCATGAATGACGGACGGGACGGGGTTGGTCGACGGCGCGGGACGCCAAATCAAGGGAAGACGCATCAGTCCATCGACGTGATAGGGACCCTTGAAGAGCAGTCCGAAGTCGCCCTGAAGCTCGCCGTGATCGGAGGTGAAGATCACGTCGACGTCAGGGGTCCAGCCCTTGCTCTCAATCGACGAAAGCACCCGTCCGATCGCCTCGTCAATCAGTTCGACCTCGATGGCATTGAGCGCGTTGACCTCTCGCACCTGATCGGCCGTCAACGTGGCGGGCACCCACTTGGCCGGAGCCTCATAGTTCGACACGACGCGTCCGTCGTACCAGGCTCGCCAGTGACGAGCCTTCTCGTCCAAGATCGACTCGCGCAACGCCGCGCTCTCGGGATAGTTCGTGGGAAGAGGAACGTCGCGCCAGTTCACGCGGTGACGTTCCGACGAGGGTGGGTCCCACGGGTGATGGGGGTCGGGGAAACTCATCCAGCAGAACCAGTCGCACTCGTCATCTTGGCCCGCCAGCCACTCAATGGTTCGATCGGCCACCCAGTCGGTGTGATACCACTCGCGCGGCACGTCGTTGAACTTGACTTGCGGCGCTCCGGTGTCGCCGCCGCCCGCGGCGTTGACGTTGAGGTCACCGTCCACCACGCTGTAAAAGCCCGCGAGCGATTCGGGATGCTGGCTGCGCATCCACTTGGCGTAGTGCAGCGGCCCCATCACGCCGTGCGTCGCGAACTCGAGATAGTCAAACCCGCGGTGCACGCCGCGACGTCCGTCGAACCACGGCTGCTCGATGGTCGGCACGCCCAAATTGGCGAGAGCGTTCTCTGCGAAGCGGCCGAAGGGGTCCATAAACGGTTCGAAGTGGGCCTTGCCGATCAGAGCAGTGGCGTACCCCAGGTCGTGAAGACTTTCGGCGACTGAAGGGGCGTCAATGGGCAGCGCTACGCCGTTCATCCACGCGCCGTGCGTCGAGGGGTACTGGCCCGTGAGCATCGAGGCGCGAGAGGGCATGCAGACCACGGACGTCGGTTGGCATCGCTCGTAACGAATGCCGTCCGACGCAAGGCGGTCGAGCACCGGCGTACGCGACAAGTTGCCCCCGTTCACGCCGAGAGTGTCGTAGCGCTGCTGGTCGGTAGTGATGAAGAGAATCTTGCGACCCATGTCGTTACTCCTGTTCTCGTGCCTCGGCGAATATCTTGATCTGTTCGAGCGCGCCCACCGTGCCGCCGGCGACCAGCAAGGCGAGCGTGTCGGGCTCGGCACTGGTGGAGTAGACGCACAGCGAGTCCTTGGGCCCGAGTTCGATCACATCGATAGTGGCGAAGTGGAAACGATAGAGCGGTGACGTAATGCGGTAGGCGAAGCGTCGCTGCAGGCGATCGTTGAGGAGAATCTCCTCGGGCATCTCGAGCCCCGTGGCCAAGATAACCGTTCGAAGATTGCCCTCCAGGGTGCACGACACCACCCCGGGAAACCACTCCACGATCGACTCGGGCCGGGTGATGACGCTCCAGACGACGTCAGCGCCCGCGGCAATTCTTCGCTCGTGTCGAAGTGACGCCATGACTCTCATGTTTAGTACCCGACCTCACGTCACTCCGTCCTAATCTCTCTACGTGTCATCTCTCCTCGCGCTGGACCTCCCGTTGGGACCATCGCTGGAAGCAGCCCTCCGAGAGTGCGTTGACACGGATCAAGCCTTCTGCGTTCTCGATCAGCGGCTCTCCCCGCGGCGCCGACGCGAAGATCTTGATGCCCTGGGAGCGACGTCGGTCCTCGACGGTGACGGTCGACACCCATGGCCCGGAGGTCGCGAGGTGGACCACGACGTGGGTCTGGTGATGCTGACCTCGGGCTCGAGCGGCGCGCCAAAAGCCGCCGAACTGACCTGGGACGCGCTACGAGCGAGCGCGGAGCTCACGCAGCGAACGTTGCGCGGCGATACTCCCCCGATCTGGTTCCCCTGCCTCCCGGCCAACCACATCGGAGGGCTCGCCGTCTTACTTCGCGCGATCTTGAGCGACGCCGAACTTCGTTGGGGTGACCCCGATCGGGTGGACCTCGGACCCAGCGAAGGAGCGACACACGTGTCCATCGTTCGCACGCAACTAGCCCGCTTCGACGTGAGTGGCTACTACCGCGTCTTGCTAGGTGGTGCGCGACCACCGGCGACGCGTCCCGACAACGTGATCGCCACCTGGGGCATGACCGAGACCGGTTCCGGTGTGATCTACGACGGCGTCCCACTGCCCGGGGTCGACGTGGTCTCGGTCAAGGGGGAACTCTGCGTGCGAACTCCCACTCTCTTTCGGTCCTATCGAGACGCGCCACGTCCTTTCCTCGCAGGACCCGACGGACGCGACGACTGGTTCCCTACCGGTGATGGAGGGGATGTCCAAGATGGACGCGTCCACGTGCACGGGCGACTGGGGTTCGTGATTACGACCGGAGGAGAGAAGCTGTGGCCCGAAGATCTAGAGGCGGCGCTTCTTCCCCTCGAGGGCGTTCTCGACATCGCTATTACCGGCGTCGAGGATCCCGAGTGGGGCCAGCGAATCGTGGCCCTCGTCGTGGGCGATGGTGGAAATCACGACGACGAGATTCGTTCCGTGGCCGCCGAGCGAATCGGACCGTGGGCCAAGCCAAAAGAGATCCGCTACGTCGTTGCCATCCCACGCACGAGCAACGGCAAAGTTCAACGCCACGCGCTTGTCCATCTTCACTAGGCGCCGCGAGCGCAGTTCGCGGCCACCGTCTCTTAGTTGCAGGTCATTGCCTGGACTGTTAGCGTTCGCTTATCGACCTCTGGTTGGGGACTCGAGTCACTTTTACGCTTCACTTTTAGGGTTGTCAGCCAGACGCGCACCAATGAAAGTGACCTCACGATGACATCTACGTACGAACCCACACCCAACGATCGTTTTACGTTCGGTCTCTGGACGGTCGGCAACCCCGGCCGCGACCCCTTCGGCGTCGAAGTCCGCGAACCGCTCGATCCCGTAGACATCGTTCACCACCTCGCCGACATCGGCGCCTACGGCGTCACCCTGCACGACAACGACTTGGTGCCCGCGGGCTCGTCCGCCGCGGAGCGCGAGGCCCTGATCAAGCGCTTTCGCGCGGCGTTAGACAGCACGGGGCTGAAGGTCCCGATGACGACGGTGAATCTCTTCACGCGACCCATCTTCAAGGAGGGCGCGCTGACCGCGAACGACCCCGACGTTCGACGCTTCGCCCTCGCCAAGGCCCTGGATGCCATCGACCTTGGGGCGGAACTAGGCGCCAACATCTTCGTGTTGTGGGGGGGACGAGAAGGAACGGAGGCACACGCCGCCAAGCCGGTCGCCGAAGCGCTGGACCGCTACGCCGAGGCGATCAACGCCATGACCGCCTACATCGAAGAGCGCCGTTACAACGTTCGCATCGCGCTCGAACCCAAGCCCAACGAGCCTCGAGGCGACATCCTGCTTCCGACCGTGGGTCACGCGCTGGCCTTTATCGAGAGTCTCGACTCGCCCGAGCGAGTCGGCGTAAACCCCGAGTTCGCCCACGAAACAATGAGCGGCCTCTCGTTCCACCACGGGGTGGCCCAGGCACTGTGGGCGGGCAAGCTCTTTCACATCGACCTCAACGCCCAGAGAATCGGCCGTTTTGACCAGGACTTCCGGTTCGGAAGCGAGGAAGTCAAAGAGGCCTTCTACCTCGTTCAGTTGTTGGAGACCTATGGCTACGAAGGCATGCGCCACTTCGACGCTCACCCCTATCGAACCGAAGGACCCGACGGAGTCTGGGACTTCGCTCGCGGCTGTATTCGCACGTACCTCATCTTGAAAGAAAAGGCTGCACGATTCGACACCGACAAAGAGATCCAGGCTGCTCTGGCGGTGGCTCGCGTGCCCGACCTGTCCACGCCCACCACCGTGGGCGACGGCTCGGCCTCGGCCCTGCGCGCCTACGTCGCCTCGCTCGACGAAGGCGCTCTGGGGCGAACCCAGTACGGCCACGAGAAGCTCGACCAACTGGTGACCGAGTTGCTGCTCGGCGTCCGGTAGCAACTACCCTGACGTGACCCTGGTCGCGGGGGTCGATTCGTCGACCAAGAGCACGAAGGTCGTCATCGTTGAGGGTGACGACGGATCGATTGTCGCCTCGGCGACCGCGCGCCACCCCGCCACCGCTCCTCCACGCAGCGAACAAGATCCCCTGGCGTGGTGGCGAGCGCTCTCCAAGGCGTGGTCGGCGTGTGGACCAATAACGCGTTCCGTCAAGGCGGTCTCGATAGCAGCGCAACAGCATGGTCTGGTCGCCCTCGACGGCAACGGTGATCCGGTCCATCCGGCGAAACTTTGGAACGACGCGGAGTCTTCTCCGCAGTCCGAAGAACTCACTCGTCGCCTGGGAGCCGACGAATGGGCGAAGAGGTGCGGCAGCGTCCTCACTCCCTCATTCACGATCACCAAACTGGCCTGGCTGCGAGACACGCACCCCGAGGCCTTTCACTTGATACGTCGAGTTCTCTTGCCCCACGAGTGGTTGACCTGGCAACTCTTAGGATGTCCCCCGCGAGCCGTCGGCGACCGGGGTGACGCCTCGGGAACCGGATGGTGGTCTCCCCGTTCCGGTGAAGTCGACGAGGGGCTGCTCTCGCTCGTGGGCGCCGAGCCCGAGTGGCTTCCTTCCATCCTCGGGCCCAACGAGGTCGCGGGCCAGGCCGCGACGATGATTCGCGGGGCCGCGGTCGGGCCAGGAACAGGTGACAACATGGGGGCCGCGCTGGCCTTGGGACTTGGGGTCGGAGACCTGGCGTTCTCCTTTGGCACCAGCGGAACCGTGTTCACCTCGTCGACGACACCGTCGAACGACGCCCAGGGTGAGGTGGCGGGATTCGCCGACGCGGCGGGACGTTTTCTCCCTCTCGTGTGCACTCTCAACGCCACCAAAGTGACGGAATGGGCTGTGGGTCTGGCCGGGGGGAAGGCCAGCGACCTTGATCGAATCGGAGCCCTCTCTCCCCCAGGATCCAACGGCGTCGTACTCATCCCGTACCTGGACGGCGAGAGGACTCCGCTGCTACCTCATGCGACGGGTACATTGAGCGGACTGCGAACAACAACGACCATCGCCGATATCGTCCGGGCGTCCGTGGAAGGCGTGGTGGGGGGCCTCCTCGGCGGTGTCGACGCTCTTGAACGCTGCGGCGTCGCCACCAACGGACGATGGCTCGCCGTAGGAGGCGGGGCGCGTTCCGCCCTCTATCGCCAGGTGCTCGCCGACCTCTCCATGAACCAGGTCCTCACGCTCGACCCGGCCATCGATCGAGTCGCCGTCGGCGCGGCCGCCCAAGCCGCCGCGGTGCTGAACGAAACGAGTCCCGATCAGGTTGGCGCAATGTGGGCCCGCAACGAAAACACCGTCATCGTGACCGAGCCAAGAATCACCGCCTCACAGTCAACAGAGTTACGTGAGCGCTACCGTTCGCTGGCCCAACGTCACCACCAGTGAAGGCCCTAACCGTCACGCCTTTTCTCGGCGCGCCGGCCAGCGAACTTACATTCCACCTATTTTGGCCGCACCTCGCCGGGCAATGGAGTCGATCGCGATGGCCGCGATGAGAACGACACCTTGAACCATCAGCTCCACGGACGCACTGAGTTGGATGAGCGCCATCCCGTTGTAAATCGTGGCGATCACCAGTCCGCCAATGAGCGCGTTGATCATGCGACCTCGTCCGCCAAAGAGGCTCGTCCCGCCGATCACGGCAGCGGCCACGGCGTAGAGCACGAGCGTGCCACCGGGAATGGCGTCCGATATTCCACCTAGTTGCGAGGCGTAGACCAAGCCAGCGATACCCGCGGTCAATCCCGAGAGGGCGAAGGCGAGCAGGCGATAACCGTTGACAGACACACCGGATCGACGAGCGGCTTCGACGTTACCGCCGATGGCGTAGAGATAACGGCCGGGCTTCGTACGAGACAAGATGAAGCTATAGAGCCCCAGCACCACGACCACCAGGGGTATGGCGTACGGCATGCCCTCTAGAACGATGAACGTTCCACGGTTCGTGTTGAAGATCAAAATGAGAACGATGGCGAGGCCGAAAAGCGCCGCGATCTTGATGAAGGTCTCATAGATGGTCACGCTGTCGAGACCACTGGAGCGTCGAGCGCGGTCCTTGTTGAACACGAGAAACGACATTCCTGCGGCGGCCACGATGCTGACTATCCACGTGGCCGTCGTTGACATATTTATATTGACGATCCCGTAAAGAACCTTCTCCTTAATCTCAATCGAGCCGCCGTTGTTTTGTCCGTCGATGAGGTAGATGGCGATACCCTCCCAAAAGAGCGAACCGCCCAAGGTGATGATGAAAGACGGCACCTTCAACGCGATCGTGATGAAACCTTGAAGGGTCCCGATCGCCGTCGTGGCACCCATGGCGACTAGGAGCGCGGCCCACCACGGCCACTGGAAATTGAGGTCCAAGAGGATCGAGCCGATGGCGGCACCAACGGCGGCAATCCATCCCGCCGATAAGTCAATGTCACCGAGCAGGAGTAGCCAAATCTCGGCCATACCCAAAAGGATGAAAACGGTCGACTGAATGAAGAGGTTGGTAAGGTTTCCGGCCGAAAGAAAAGTAGAACTCCGGATCTCGAAGTAGGCCCCGAGAATGAGGAGGCCCACGATGATGGGCAACATTCCCGTGTCACCTCGACGCAGTTCTTTAATCCGCGATTTGAGAACGCTCGCTGGAGATGGAGAGCCGCCGCCTTCGGGGCTGGCGGGTGCCACGGCTGTGTCTGACACGAGTGCCGAACCTTTCCCTGCAGTTAGGAGGTGGAAGACAGGGAAGAATGAGTCCTCGTCGTCCCACCAGTAGTAATCAAGTCAACGGCGCTCGCCGTGTCGTAGTCCGACGCGGGACCGCTGCTGATCAACGTGCCGAGGTGCAACACCGCAATCCGATCGGCCACCGCGAACACATCAGTGAGGTTGTGCGAGATGACCAGAACTGCGATGCCCCGTCCCGCGAGTGTTTGAATCAAATCCAGCACGAGTCGAGTCTGCGATACGCCCAGCGCGGCCGTCGGTTCGTCCATAATCACCAACTTGGCGTCGCGCATTACCGCTCGAGCGACAGCGATCGCCTGGCGTTGACCGCCCGACAGCGATCCGACGAGCTGGCGGACCGACTGCACGGTGAAGACAGAGAGATCGTTAAGAAGTTTCTTGGTCTCGAGCTCCATGGAGATCTCGTTTAACAGCCCGACCTTCGTTACCTCGTGCCCGAGATACATGTTCTGGACGATATCGAGGTTGTCGCACAGAGCGAGGTCCTGGTACACGGTGGTGATGCCGAGTTCGTCAGCCTCACGCGGGGTATGGATGTGAACTTCCTTACCCTCCCAAAACATCTGTCCGCTGCTGGGAGGGTAGATCCCCGCGATCGTCTTGATTAGCGTCGACTTCCCAGCGCCGTTGTCTCCAATGAGGGCGGTGACCACCCCCGCGGGTATATCAAGATCGCAGTAACGCAGTGCTTCCACCGGACCGAAGTGCTTCGTAATCCCGCGAAGACCGAGAAGCGGAGCTTCCGCCGATACCGACGGCCCCGAGTCACGTTTCGCCTCAAGCCCAATATTGGGCGAGAGGGTAATCGGTGACTCGGGGACGTCAGCCATTCTCGGAGTTACTTAATGCCGTACGTCGCGCAGTCCGCCGCGTAGGTCGGAATACTCGTGTCGCCCGCAACCGTGGGAGACGTGTTTGTGCACACCTCCGAAACGGTCACTTGCTTCGAAGCGATGACCTGCGACTCGATGGTCGAGGCCGTCTCCCACAGCGGAGTCAACAGAACCGAAGGAACGTTCTTCAGCGACGAGATAGTCGCACCCGAGTCCGTGGTCTTGCCGTTGATGATTCCCGCTGGTGGCTTCACGTGCGCGCGAAGGTAGATTGCCAACGCGGCCGTAGCTTGAGCCTCGATGTAAGACGGCTTGAAGACCGTACCGCACTGGTAGCCAGAGATGATGTTCTGGATGCCCACCGGCGTGGCGTCTTGACCCGTAAAGGGAATCGTCTGCGGCTTCAGACCTTTCGACTGCAGGTAGCTAATGATCGGCGCAGCGTTCTCGTCGTTAGGCGTCAGGACCGCGTTGATCTTCGGGTTCGCCGAGTAGGCGCCCTCGAAGTCAGTGAGCGCCTGCGACGGCGTCCATGTTCCAACGCTCTCATTTACCGTGTTCGAGGAGCCCGAGGTGGTGTTGTAGCCAGCGGCGTTTAGAACGGCGTCGTAGCCCTCGGCAAACAACGTCGCGTTGTTGTCAGTGGGCGCACCCTTCATAACGAAGACGTCGGGGCTCGCGACTTTCCACGCGGAGATGCACGAAACCATCCCCTGGCCAATCAGCGTTCCAACCGAGACGTTGTTGAAGCTCACGTAGTATGCGCGGTCTCCACCAAGCGTCAAACGGTCGTAGTCGATGACTTTCACTCCGCGAGACTGAGCGTAGGCCTCAATGATTGCTCCGGACGAACTGTCAAGCGACGTCAAGATAAGAACCTTGGCTCCCTTGGCGATGTCACCTTGGGCGTCGGTGAGCTGCTCTTGCGGGCTGCCGTGACCGTTCTGAATGATGAACTGATTGGGCTTCAGCCCCGCCGCTAGGAATGCCTTTTTGAAGGCAGGAGCGTCGTAGTCCACCCATCGAGCCGAAGAGACAGTGTCCGGAAGGATGACAGCAATGCTGCCCTTGCCCTTGGCCACAACGCTCTTCAGGTACTTCATTGTCGTGAAGTTCGGATTGAACGTTGCGTCCGATACCGTCTTCGTAGCCGCAGAACTCACGCCTGGCACCAATGCGACGGCCATGCCGCCAATCAATGCAGCGCAGGCAAGAGCTCTTCCTGTTTTGAATTTCATAATCCCCCAACCAATTAGAGGCATCAATACAATGCCGATTTCAATTTACATCTAAGTGAACATCCGGTGAAATGCGATGTCGACAAGTGAAGATAGCATGGTCACTCGTCCGGCACAGTACACCACCTCGATATTCCTCAGCCGTTAAAAGTTGACGGTGGATTCGCTCGCTTCGTAAGGAAACTCGCGGATTGACTCGGACAAAGCACCCTCTCGGCGTCCTCACCTGCGTACTAGAGCGACCGTCGCCAACCACCTGGTGCGCGTTCCAATCGGTGGCTCATCGACGGGTCGTTGCTACGGTGAGAGGAGTTTTTCCATTGTTCGCATGATCGAAACGGATTCTGCCAGCGGCATGAGGGGGCTTTCCTTTAGCCCTTGGCGTAAGCAGCGAGCGACCTCCGTGGCTTCGTAATGAAGGCCCCGCCCTTGCGTGGAGAACTCGAATCGCCGAACCGAACCATCACGGGTCTTCAGCGAAAACGCTGAGGGGGCGTAGAAATCCCCATCGATTTCAATTCGAGCTTTGGTACCGGAGATGGTGGCGGTCGTAGGAGTCTTGGCGCGCGTTGTGGTATTGAGGTACGCCTGCTCTCCCCCTCCGTAGCCAAAGATGATGGACATCTGCTGGTCAACGCCCGTCGGTGCGTAGTCGATCATTCGCAGCATCGAGGCGGGCTCGCCGAGAAGCATGGAGGCGAAGGAGACCGGATACACGCCGAGATCTAGCAGGGCGCCTCCCCCCAGTTCCGGATTGAACCATCTCGACGAAGGGTCGTAGTCGAAGTACTGCCCGTGGTCCGCTTCGACCGCCACGATCTCGCCGAGCTCGCCGTCAGAGATCAACTCCTTCACGACGGCGATGTGGGGAAGGCACCTGGTCCACATGGCTTCCATCAGGAAGAGATCCCGCGACGACGCCAGCTCCACGAGTTCACTCGCCTCGCGCTCGGTCATGGTGAACGCCTTCTCCACCAGAACGGGTTTCCCGTTCTCCAAGGCCAGTTTGGTGTTCTCAAAGTGCATCGGATGAGGAGTCCCGATGTACACGACGTCCACGTCGGGATCCTTCACCAACTCTTCGTACGAGGAGTAGCGCCCAGCGATGTGGAACTTGTCCGCGAAGGCGGCGGCTGACTCCTTCGACCGTGACCCCACCGCGACGGCGATATTGCCCTCGGTGAATTGCAGGTCGTTGACGAACGTGTGTGCGATCCCCCCGGTACTGATGATCCCCCAACGAACAGGCTCTGTCATAACACCATTCCGATCTCGCACTCTTGACACCCCGGGTACACGCTCCATGAGGCTACTTACTTCGATCCCATGGATTAAAGGATCGATTCGAATACACTGAACAGGTGAGGAGCCGCTGTTGCCCATCAGAGTCAACTCGGCCCATCCTTCGCGGACCAACTGACCTTCCCAGCGGATGACCGCGGTCGAAGGCGGCGGTTCTCGCAAAGAGCGTCGTAGTTCGAGGATCGGATTAAGGCCCACCCGTGTTGGTGTCAAGGGCCACCCGGTGACCTGGAGAGCCCTCGTGGGCGAGTATCTCGGGTGCGCCATGTTGATGGTTGTGGTGGTCGGATCGGGATACGCCGCACAAAGGCTCTCGCCGGGCAACGTCGGGTTGGAACTTCTCGAGAACGCCCTCTCCATCGGCGCCGGGCTCTTTGTGATCATCAACATCTTCGGACCGGTGTCGGGAGCCCACCTCAACCCGCTGGTCTCGCTGGTCGACGCGTGGTTTGGTACGTCGTCGTGGCTCCGCGCTGCGTGCTACCTCCCGTTTCAATTCCTCGGGTGCATCACTGGAACGATCGTGGCCAATTTGATGTTCGGCTCTGAGTGGATTTCGTGGTCCACGCAACGTCGTGCGAGCGCGCCGCACTTCTTCTCCGAGATCGTCGCCACCGCGGGACTCATCTTGCTCGTCTTCGCGCTCCAACGCAGCGGCCGACATGCGCTGAGCGCGTCCTCGGTAGGTCTCTACATCTTTGCCGCGTGCTTTGCGACCTCGTCGGCCACGTTCGCTAATCCCGCGGTGTCAGTGGCGCGGGCATTCACCAACAGCTTCACCGGCATCGCACCCGGCTCACTGGCCGTCTACGTGGCCGGTCAGATCATCGGCGCGGCCAGTGGCGCCGTAGTGACGCTTCTTTTGTTCCCGAGACCCACCGCCCGCGCGCCATCGGGCCACGAGGGAGCGCTAGAAACGTAGCGTGGCGCAACTTCCTACCCCCGTCGTGACATCTCGGCTGACGTTACGGAGACCGAGGCTTAACGATCTCGATGATCTTGCCTTGATCTTCGAGCGGGAGGACGTCTGTCGCTATCTCTACTGGGAACCCCGCGATCGTGGAGAGACACTCGCCGTGCTGACCAGTCGGGTCGAACGAACGGAGTCGCTGGGACACGACAACATCATCAACGTGGCGATCGAACGCCGTGATGAGAACGGCGTTATCGGAGACTTCATGCTGCACTGGAAAGAGGACGAGCACCGCCAGGGGGAGGTCGGCGGTTCGCTGCACCCGGACTTTCACGGGCGGGGCTACGCCGTGGAAATATACGGGGCGCTGCTCACCCTCGCCTTCGACGTCTACCACCTCCATCGCGTGGTGGGACGCTGCGACGGACGAAATACCGCCTCGATTCGATCCCTGGAGAAGTCCGGCTTTCATCAAGAGGCTCACCTCGTTGAAAATGAGTTCGTCAAGGGTGAGTGGACCGACGAGGTGATCATGGCGATTCGTCGCGACGAGTGGGAGCACCGCCCGCGCGTTTCGTAATAGATGATCGTTCGCGAACCAGTGACGGTAAGGTCGCTTCGAGGATTTACCATGCCGCTGCTACGAGACATGAAGAGCCAACTCGGTTCTTCTTATTTGCTGGACCACGCCGATAATCCCGTTCAGTGGCGTACGTGGGGAGCGGATGCGCTCGAAGAAGCGTCGTTCTCCGATCGTCCGATTTTTCTTTCGGTGGGATACGCCGCCTGCCACTGGTGTCACGTCATGGCGCACGAGTCCTTCGAGAATGACGAGATCGCCGCGCTGTTGAACGAGTATTTCGTGCCCATCAAGGTCGATCGCGAAGAGCGGCCCGACGTCGACGCCCTGTACATGGCCGCTACCCAGCTCGTCTCGGGCCACGGGGGCTGGCCCATGTCCGTGTTCCTTCTCCCCGACGGACGCCCGTTCATGGCCGGGACGTACTACCCGCCGCACGATCGCGGTGGACAGGTGGGATTCGATCGTCTTCTTCTGGCCCTGCACGAAGCGTGGAGCACGAAGCGCGAGGCCGTCGAAGCTCAAGCCGCGGAACTCAGCCGGACCCTCTCGCGCGAGGTGAGTTTCGTGGATCACCTCGCGCCCGTGACGGAGTCGATCGACCTGGTGACTGTACGAGAGACGCTGCGTCGTGAACTCCTGGAGCGCTTCGACGTCGACGGAGGATTCGGCGATGCGCCGAAGTTCCCGCGACCTAGCTACGTCGAGGCGCTCCTGGAGTTCGAGGACGATGCGTCGCGGGGAGCCGTGGAGATCACCTTGGACGCCATGGCGAGACGCGGGCTGTACGACCACTTCGGCGGAGGGTTCGCTCGCTACAGCGTGGACGGCGAGTGGCACGTACCCCACTTTGAGAAGATGCTCTGCGACCAGGCGCTGCTCGCGCGCTGTTACCTCGACGCGGCGCGCGCGTGGGGTCGAGAGGACTGGCGCGAGGTAGCCCTGGACACGCTGGGCTTCGTGGTTCGTCGCCTGCGCCTACCCCACGGGTACGCCGCGTCGCTCGACGCCGATGCCGACGGTGCGGAAGGGTCGCACATCACCTGGTCGCCCGAAGAGGTCGCCTCCACCCTCGGCGAGGAGAGCGAGAAACTCGTTGCTCGGGCTCTTCGCCGCTGGCGTATCGAAAGCCCCGGCGCCTTTGAGGGCCGATCCATTCCCCGTCTCGCCGAGGGCGAGCCCTTCACCACGCCCGACGCACTGGCCCTCGCGCACGAGAAACTCATTGAGCATCGCAATCGGCGCGTTCAACCCAGCCGAGACGACAAAGTGATCCTCGAATGGAATGCCATGCTGGCCTCGGCCTTTGTTCGAAGTGGGCACAGCGACTTCGAGGAACGCGGAGTTGAACTCCTCGCGGAACTGAGGGCGTCGCACTTTGACGACGGCGTCTGGTGGCGCACGGCTCATCGTCGTGCCCAGGCCACGGCGAGCGACATCGCCTGGCTCATCGATGCTCACGTTGACGCCTTCGAACTAAGTGGAGACGATCAGTGGCTCGACGAAGCGCGACGTCTGGCGCGCTACTTGCTGGAGCACCACTGGGACGGGCCGGTGCCGACGCCGTCCTCCCCTCGCGTCGGTCGCGGAATCTTTAGTCAAAGCAACTTGGTGGTCGACCTCCCGACGCGTCCCAAGGAGATCTTTGACGGGGCGACGCCGTCCGCTCACGCCGTGGCGACGCGCTCACTCGCTCGTCTGGCCCTCTGCCGCGGCGAGAGTGAGTTGCTGGTCGTGGCCCAGCGACTGGTCGATCTGGCCGGGTCGCTTCTCATCTCGCACCCCGTTGCAGTCCCGGATCTGGTCGCGGCGGCCGGTTTCGCCCTCGACGGCGTCGAGATTGTTATTCCCGGTGATCAGGGTGTACTGGCCGATCACGTACGATCGAAGTCGATGCCGCGCACCGTATTGATCACTGGCGTGGGAACGTCGCCCCTTCTCCAAGGGCGCCGCCAAGGGCTGGCCTACGTCTGTCGTGGTGGAGTCTGTCGCCTCCCCGTCGACTCGGCGTCGGCCCTCGTCGCCGAGCTACGAGAAAGTCTCACCGCGTGGCCCTCCTAAGTCGCGATCCCGCCGCTCGCGCGACCAAACGGCTCGTTCATCACATGCCCCAGCGGACGTCGGTCGATCTCTCGAGCGGCGCGACGGTCCACGGGCTCGTGCTCGGTTCCACGCACGAGTCCACGACCGTGGTAGACCTCGCGAGTCAGGCGATCGTGCGCTGGCGGGTGCCGTGGCCCGCCCACATTGAGACCGACCTGGCCGCGTTTGACGTTGTCGAAGGCGACCTGGCCGAGAACATTGAACGCGACGACTTAGCCCAACCCGAGGCGGTCACCCTGGCCGACTTGCCGCGCCGCGTGGGCACGTACCGAGGGCGACGAGTACGCGGGTGGCTTGAGCAGCTAGCCAGCCCGGCCGACGGTCCCCTCTTTGGCTTTCGCGGGCCGAGCGCTCCGTACTGGGAGTTCCGTGGCGAACGCCCCAGCGTGGCTCTCATCGCGGCCGACCGCGGACCGCAACTACTGCGCCGACCGGACGACGGCTCCACCTGGGTTCGCTTCGGGTGGTTCGGCGACGACGTGTGGTTGCTCTGTGAGGACACGCACGCGATTCGCACAATCGAAGCGACCCGACGAACGTCGCTGGCGGGCAAAGATCTCGCCACCGCACTGGGGTTTCGACCGACGTACGTGCTGACGACGCTCTCACGGCCCCTCGATGGACACTGCTACAAGAGTTGCACCGGGCTACTGCCGCGCGGCTGAAAAACTACTTCGGCAGTTTTCCCGTGGCCAGCGACTCCGCCATGGCCCACCCAAAGACCACCAAGCGCTGTCCCTTTTCGGGCTTGAGGCCCTTGAAGAAACTGTCCGCGCCCTCGGGAATCACACCCTTGCTCGCCACGTAATCCAAACCGCCCACCGGTCCCGGGCTGACGGTCATCACGAACGTCTTGTCGTCGATGGACTTCTCCGAGCCGAAGCGCTTGGCCAGTCGCCGGCCCCACGCGCGGTCCTCGCCGGTCGGACGATACCCCAGGCGCGGCACCACGTCGTCGAGACCCGTGAAGGCGCGATAGCCGTCGGGCGACGTCAGTCGCGCGCCGAGGAGAACGTCCTCATCAGGGAAAGCGAGCAGCGCTCGACGGAACTGATCGTGCAGGATCGTCTTCAAGGTCTGATCGGACTTGGCGTTACGGTCCACCAGCAGGAGTCCCACCAGTAGCGACGGTGTGCCCCCGATCCTCTCCAAGGTGCAAAAGGAGTAGCCGCGGAGTTTGTTGCCTTCGCGCGCGTGGGTCACGAGTACCCACTCCTCTCGCTGCTTGGACAAGAAGCCAATATCGAAGTTGGGCTCTCGGTCAACGCAGAGGTCAGCCATTTCGGCGAGCTCAGCGTCACTAAGGGCAGTCGTATCTTTTGTGGTGACCGTCATTGCCATGGACACCATTCTACGGGAGTTTCACACCCCCTCAAACGGGCCTAGGCCTTGATGACGTTTAAGCCAAATTCTGAGCGAAGATCGGCGACAACTCGCGCAATGTTCACATTAAAGGCCGGGCCGAGCTTAAAGACCTTTCCGGTTGAACCCGTATCTACGATCACCGGCGAGGGCCCGGGATATCGCGTGAGAATCTCTCGCAACGTCGCAATTGAGCGCTGGGTTAGGTCCTCGGGTTGAAATGAGAGGCGAAGTTCGACATTCACCGACTCAGCTCGAAATCGCTCCACGTCAACCGCGCTGAAGCGAAGTTCCTCGTCGTTGTCGCTCAAACGAACCTTGATCACGACGATGCTGTCCTTCGACAGAAAGCCACTGAACTTCTCAAAGGCTGCCACGGAGAAGTTGATCTCCATCGATCCACTGAGGTCTTCCAGGACGACGCGGGCGTAGGGTCGATTGGCTTTGGTTTGGCGAATCTGTACTTCACTCAAGATGCCACCGACCGTCACGGCTTGGTGGCTTTGGGACAGTTCTTCCGAACGCTCTCGAATGGACAGCACGGTACCGTCTACGCGATTTGCCAGACTGTCGGCGACCTCGTTCAGCGGATGGTCTGACAAGTACGTTCCGAGCATCTCGCGTTCGAAATCGAGTTTCACGGAAGGTTCAAACTCGATGTCCGAGAGGGCGACTTCGGTACCTTCCCAGTCGTTATCGGCCCCGTCGCCGAAGGCGGCGAAGAGTGTGGTGATGCCGAGGGAGAGATCCTTGCGACGACTGAGCGTCACCTCGACGATCTCATCGACCTTCAACAAAAAGGCCAGCCGGCGCACCCCGAGGGAGTCAAAAGCTCCGGCTTTGATGAGGGACTCCATGGTGCGCCGGTTTAAGACCATGGGATCGACCCGGCGCACGAAGTCGAAGATGCTCTCGAAAGGCCCCTTACTTTCGCGCTCTCGCACAATCTTTTCCACCAGCGCTTCGCCCACGTTGCGAACGGCCGCCAGGCCAAAGAGAATCGTGTTCTCCGCTTTGAGGGACGGGGCGTACTCGGCGAAGGACTCATTCACGTCCGGTACGCCGACGGTGATGCCCATCAGGCGCGCCTCGTTCAGATAGAGCGCGGCTTTGTCCTTATCCTCGCGAAAGGAGGTCAACAGCGCGGCCATGTACTCCACCGGGTAGTTCGCCTTGAGCCAGGCGTTCTGGTACCCGATCAGGGCGTAGCCGTAGGCGTGACCCTTCGGAAAGGCGTAGTCGGCGAACGGTTCGATCTTGTCGAAGATGGCGTCGCCCAGTGCGCGGCCGTAGCCCTGGCGCTCCGCGCCGTTCACGAACTTTGCTCGCTGGGCGCGAATCATCTCTCGAATCTTCTTCGAGCAGGCCTTGCGCAGGTCGTCCGCCTCGGTCATCGAGAAGCCCGCCACGGTGGTGGCCACGCGCATGATGTCCTCTTGATAGATCATCAGGCCGAAGGTGTCGGAGAGCACTTCTTCCAGATCGTGATGGTCGTAACTGACGCTTTGGCGCAGATTCTTTCGATCGGCGTAGTCGTTGTGCACGTTCTCGCTCAGTGGCCCTGGGCGGTACAGCGCGTTGAGGGCGGCGATGTCGTCAAAGCTCGTGGGCGCCAGGCGGCGCATCAGTTGACGCATCTTGTCGCCCTCGAGTTGGAAGATGCCGATCGAGTTGCCCAGTCGCAGCATCTCAAAGACCTTGGGGTCGTCAAGGGGAACACGATCAATGTCCACGTCGACGCCGTGTCGACGTTTGATGTGCTCGAGTGCGCGCTCGATGATGGCCAAGTTCCGTAGCCCTAAGAAGTCCATCTTCAACAGACCCAGCTTCTCGATCGCCGTGGCTTCGTACTGGGTGACGATGGGCGCGTTCTCACTCGAGCCGTTCGGCCCACTCTTTCGCTGGATGGGCACGTACTCCAGCAGTGGTTCCTTGGTGATCACGACAGCGGCCGCGTGGATGCCGTCCTGTCGCCGCTTGTCGACGAAGCCCTTCGCCACGTCGACGACGTGCTTGACCTCGCCGTCGCTGCCGTAGAGCGCGCGCAGTTCGGCCGCTTCGCCGTAACGCGACTCGTATCCCGCGAGGGGGGCGAAACAGGCGGCCAGGGGAAGGTCCTGTCCCATAATGAGCGGCGGCATGGCCTTGGCGATCTTGTCACCGAGCTGCGGTGGATAGCCCAACACACGCGCGGCGTCGCGCACGGCGGCGCGAGCCTTGATCGTGGAGAAGGTCACGATCTGAGCCACGTGATCGGAGCCGTAGCGTTCGGCCGCGTAGCGGATCATGTCGCCCCGGTAGCGTTCGTCGAAGTCCATGTCGATGTCGGGCATCTGGCGCCGGCCGGGGTTGAGAAAGCGTTCGAAGATCAGCCCGTAGCGCAGCGGGTCGAGGTCCACGATACGTAAGCAGTAGGCCACGCAGCAGCCGGCCGACGATCCCCGTCCCGGACCGACGCGAATGCCCTCTTCGCGGGCGTGACGAATGAGATCCCACACCACCAAGAAGTAGTCGGAGAATCCCATGTCGGCAATGACCCCGAGCTCGTAGTCCAAGCGCGCGCGAACTTCCTCCGTCAACGTTTCGCCGTAACGCTCGGCGGCGCCCCGGTAGGTCAGTTCCCGTAAGTACCGCGTCGCGCCTTCTTTGTGCGACTCGCTCGCGAACTCGAGGGGCAGAGGGAACTCCGGTAGCCCATCGTTATCGAAGTCGATGGTGACGTCGGCCCTTTCGGCGATCAACAGAGTGTTGTCACAGGCCTGGGGAAGTTCCCGGAAGAGGTAGCGCATCTCCGCGGCGGACTTGAGATAGTGCTGGTCGCTCTCAAATCGAAACCGGTCCGGATCCGCGACGCGCGAACCGGTGCCGATGCAAAGAAGAGCGTCGTGCATCTCGGAGTCCTCCGGACGTACGTAGTGCAGGTCGTTGGTGGCCAGCAGCGGGGCGCGTAACTCTTCGGCGATGCGAAGAAGCTGCGGGTTCGTTCGATGCTGGGAAGCCATGCCGTGATCTTGGAGCTCGATGAAGAAGTTCTCGCGACCGAAGATGGTCTGTAGCCGCGCCGCGAGTTCGAGAGCTTTTTGGTGATCGCCTTGCAGCAGGGCCTGCAGCACCACTCCCCCAAGGCAGCCCGACGTCGCGATGAGGCCGCCCGCGTTTCGCTCCAAGAGGTCCCAGTCGAGACGGGGCTTGTAGTAGTAGCCCTCGAGAAAGGCCATCGAGGAGAGCACCCGGAGATTTCGGTAGCCCTCGTTGGTCACGGCGAGGAGGGTCAAGTGGTGATAGAGCTTCTGGCCGCCTTCGGTGTCGCCTCCGGTATCGTCCATCTTTCCTCGACGCGGCGGCCGGTCGAAACGCGAGTTCGCCGCCATGTAGGCCTCCAGGCCGATGATCGGCGTGACCTCGTGCTTGCGGCAGGCTTCGTAAAAGTCGATGACACCATAGAGATTGCCGTGATCAGTGATGGCAATGGCGCGCTGGCCGTCGGCCTTGGCGGCGAGGACCATATCTTCCACGCGCGCGGCGCCGTCCAGCATCGAGTATTCAGTGTGGTTGTGCAGATGGACGAAGCCCTCAGCCATCAACTACACCCTTTCTGTCGAACCTCGCGCAAACTACACGGATGGGATTTGCAGGCTAGTCCCTCGGCGATCACCCCCGCGCAACTCCTAGAGATACGTACCGGCGCGAGGCTCTCGAGCGCCCGGGGCGAGAGAGCGGTCGCGCATCTTTTCCAGTTGTGCCGCGGCCGCCGCCTGTTGGGCGAAGAGCGAGGCCTGTATCCCGTGAAAGAGGCCTTCCAGCCAGCCCACCAGTTGCGCTTGAGCGATGCGAAGTTCAGACTCAGAGGGAACGTCAGCGCTAAAGGGAATGGCCATGCGACTCAACTCTTGGGCCAGGTCAGGAGAGAGTGCGTCGGAGAGCTCGTGAACGCTGGTGTCGTAGATCTCGCGAAGCCGAGTGCGACCGGCTTCATCGAGTGGTGCGCTGCGCGCCTCTTCGAGGAGTTGCTTCACCATCGAGCCGATGCGCATGACCTTGGCGGGCTGGCTGATGTAGTCCGAGGACGCCTCCTCCTCTTTTGGTTCAGTCTCGCCGGGCGAGAGAACTTGGTCGGGGTCGACGGTCACGTCGTCGTTGGTCGCATCGCTCATAGAAGCAGTGTGTCAGACAAATCCCCCGCCCGGCTATGACCCCTGATGAACTCACCTCGCGTCGATAGGATGGCGCCGTGAGAGTATCCACCCGGGGGGACTACGCCAGCCGCGCCCTTTTGAGCCTGGCCCTGCGCGACAACTACGCGACCCCCACCTCTGTTCGCGACCTAGCCGAACGCACCGGACTCCCCCAGCCCTACCTCGAGCAGATTCTGCTCAGCTTGAAGGGCGTGGGTCTGGTGCGCTCCAAGCGAGGAGTGGGGGGTGGCTACGTCTTGGCGCGGCCCGCCGAGGCGATCACCCTGGCCGAGATCGTGGCCGCCGTGGATGGCCCTATTAACGCGGGCGACTTTGGCGAACCCCACCAGGACGGGGCCTGCGATCACGAGGGCCAGTGCGTTCTGCTCGGGGTGTGGGCCGACGTCGGGAACCATATGCGTGAGCATCTGTCGAGTTTTACGCTGGCGGACATGGTCAGCCAGGCTCGGGGCGGCAAACCGGTGGCGCGAACCCACAGCGGCTAAATCCGAGATAGTCTGGACGTAGTCCGGGGGGCTTGAAAACCGTTTTACCTCGTGGTAAATTAGTAAGGCGCCCATAGGAGAAATACCCCGCCCAGGACGCATCGACTTTGGTCCCCCAAGACAAGGAGATGCCGTGAATACGACCCCCCGCCGTTCCGCCGTGAATACCAACGACATGTTGGGACTTCTCATGCGTGACCTAGATCGCTACCCCATGCCCAACTATGACGAGCAAGTCGAGCTCGCCAAGCGAGTCACCGCCGGTGACGAAGAGGCCAAAAAGCAGATGGTGGCGGCCAACCTCCGCCTCGTCCTTCACTGGGCCCGTCGCTACCAGGACCGCGGCGTCGAGATGGTCGACCTCGTCCAAGAAGGAACCTTCGGACTGTTGCGGGCCGTCGAGAAGTTCGATTGGGAGCGCGGGTTTAAGTTCTCGACCTACGCCACCTGGTGGATCCGTCAGGCACTTCAGCGAGCCGTGCAGCAGCACGGACGGACCATTCGCATTCCTCTCGAAGTCGGAGAGCAGTTGCAGCGCCTAGAGGCGACGACGGCCGAGTTGACGTCGTTGTTGGCGCGTAAGCCCACCGACGACGAGCTGACCGAAGCGACCGGCATGTCGAAGGCCGAGCGCGAGAACCTAAAGGGCCTCGCGGGCGTCACCGCCAGTTTGGATCAGCCGGCGAGTTCCGACTCGGCCACCACGCTGGGTGATCTCGTAGCCCCGAGTCAGCACGACTGGGTCGGCGACATCGAACAGACCATGATGAACGACCAGTTGCACGGAGCTCTCTCGAAGTTGAGCGATCTCCAGCGCGACGTTCTCACGCTTCGCTTTGGCCTCAACGGTGCGACCCCCCTGTCCCTGCAGGCCACCGCGACCAAGATGGATATCGGCGTGCGCCGCGTGCGCCGTGCCGAAGACGAGGCTCTCGCCATGTTGCGCGACGACTCCAACGTGCTCGCCGCCCACGAGGTCGCTTAGTACTCGACGCCTTCGATGTTGGGAGGCAGCAGAGCGGCCAGATCATCCGGTAGCGGCGCGTGGGTACGCACCCACTCGCCGCTACGGGGATGAGAAAACGACAGCGCGGCGGAGTGCAGGAAGAATCGCTCCTCCCCCAGGCGCGTGTCGCGGCGATGACCGTAGCGCAGATCATTAACGATGGGGTGGCCAATCGAGGCCAAGTGAACCCTGATCTGGTGAGTTCGACCCGTCTCTAGTCGAAGCGACAACAGCGTCGTGGCGGGGACGGAGTCAAGGCGAGCCAGCACCCGGTAGCCGGTGCGAGCGGGCCGACCTCCCGATCGAACGGCCATCAACGTAGGCGTGCGCGTCGAACGGCCGATCGGCGCGTCCACCACACCTCGCTCCTCGCTGACCAGACCCTGGGCCAGACCCACGTAGGTGCGTTCCATCACCCGTTCGGAGAGTTGGCGGCTCAACGACACGAAGCCTTCGGGCGTTTTTGCGACGACGAGAAGTCCCGATGTTCCCTTATCGAGGCGATGAACGATTCCCGGCCGCTGCGGGTCGCAGAGTCCGGCGGCACTCAGCTCGGCCATCTGCGGATAGCGGGCGAGCAGCCCGGCGATCAAGGTGCCCGTTCGCTGTCCCGCTCCGGGATGGACCACCTGGCCCGCCGCTTTATTGACGACAGCAAAGTCAACCTCGTCGAGGACCACATCGACGTCCACCGAGTCGTCGGGAAGGACAGCGTCACTGGCTCGAGACGGCAACACCGCTGCCAGGTGTTGTCCCTCCAGGAGCAACGTCGAGGGCTTTCCCACGACCTGGTCGTCAATGGAGACGGCACCGCTCGCGATGGCGTGATGCGCCTCGGCACGCGAGAGACCCGTTAAGAGGGCGATCACTCGATCAACGCGAAGCTCGTTCAGCGACGCGGGCACCACCACGTCCAACATCTCGCCGTCGAAGGCGTCGGGGCCCTGCGCGTCACTCACCTAGCCAACAACCTCTCGCCACGGATCGCCGCGGCGATCAACACGAGAAAACCGAGGGTGATGGCAACGTCGGCCGCGTTAAAGACGGGGAACGATCCCACGGCAATGAAGTCGGTGACCTCGTGAGGCGTGGCCGCGAGGCGGTCGATCACGTTGGCAACGCCGCCGCCGATCAAAAGCCCGAAGCCAATGCTCGGACTGCCGTAATTAGCCCGCAGTCCCACTACCACCACGACCACCGCGATCACGACGGTGGCGATCGTCGTCACGAGCGGCAGTGAACGGTCAATCGAAAACGAGACGCCTGAGTTGTACTGCAACTTCAACCACAGCGGCCCCACCACGTGCTGCGCGCGGTGCGCCAGAGAGCGTCGAGCCCAGTACTTGGTCACGGCGTCGATCACGGTGACCCCGAGGGCCACCGAGAGCACGGCGAAGTTGAGACGAAACGTTAAACGCTGGCGCGGCACGACACGCAGGTGAATACCGGCAACTGCGCGCGCAACCTCGGCTGAGAAATCGGCTCATAGCACTCGTCACAGCGCCCGTAGCTGCCGTCATCGAGTCGCGCCAGCGCCACGTCGATCTCGTCGACCTTCAGACGAAGGGCGGTCGCGAACTCCTTCAACTGGTCGCGCTGAATGTCAGACGCGACGCTGCTGCCGTCTTCGTCGTCGTACTCCAGTCGCTCGCGGTCCACCAGCATCTCGTCGGCCTGGGACTCGCTCACGGCGATCTGCGCCCTCGTCGCTTCACGGGTCTCGGTCAGGAGCTGGCGCAGTTCGTCCAAGAACTCCGTGTCCTCGGCGTAGGGCTTGGAGTGCATCTTGCGCTCGAGAGCCTCCACGCGCTTCTTCTCCTCGGCCTCGCGACGTTCTTGGCGCTTTCGCTCCTCGGCGTCACGTCGCTCAATCTCGCGCAGCTTTCTGAGCTTCTCGGCCTCGATGGCCTTTCGCTTCGCGTCAATCTCTCGTTGCTTCTTCGCTTCGACGGCGGCCTTTTCTCGGGCCTTCTTCGCGACCTCTCGCTCCTTGGCCGCGATCTTGGCCTTAGCCTCTCGCTCCTTCTTGGCCTTAGCGGCGGCCAGGGCGCGGGCCTTCATCTCCGCGGCCTTCATTTTCGCCGCGACGCGGGCCTTGGCCTCTCGCTCCTTCTTGGCCTTGGCGGCGTCGAGGGCTTTTTGGCGCGCCAGCGCCTTCTGCGCGGCGGCCTTGGCCTTGGCCTCTCGCTCCTTCTTGGCCTTCTCGGCGGCGGCGGCCTTGGCTTTCTTCACGACGGCGGCTTTCTGGGCGGCGGTCACGGTCGGCTTCTTCTTCGCAGTGGCCTTCTTCGCCACGGTCTTCTTCACCGGGGCCTTCTTCGCCGCCGTCTTCTTGGCGGGCGCCTTTTTCGAGGCCTTGGCGACGGCTTTCTTCGCGACCACCTTCTTTGACGGGCCTTTGGTGGTGATCTTTGCGTTCGACGCCATGCTTCTCCTCGCGTTCCTTAGAACAAGTGCCCGCCGACCCTAGCAGTCAGCGAGCGCTTTGCTAACGATCGTCGCGAGAAGATTGCTCGAATTTGAGGACTTGACCGATCGTCGGCGGGGACTGCGTCGGAGCGGGCGCCGGCGGGGGTGTCTGGAGAGGTCGTGGAGGCGGCGAGGACGAAGGCGCCGGAGAGGCGGCCGTCGACGGGGAGGCGGGAGCCTTGGCTGGGCCCGCCTGCAGCGAGGTCTGTACCCAGTGGGTGAACTCCGCCAGCACCTGGTTAATGCGAGTGCGCTCGGCCTGAAGCTGATGGGCCAGGGTGTCGACATCTTCGCTCAAGCGCTGCTTCAGTCCGTTAAGGCGATTCACTTCATCTTCGGCGCGGCTGCGCGCCTCGTTAACGATTTCGCGGGCCCGATCTTGTGCCGCGGCCGTAAACTCGCGAGCCTTCGCTTCGGCGTCTTCTTGGGCTTGATCGATGAAACGTTGCGCCATGGCGATCATCGAGGTGATCTGTTCGGCTCCGGCCGAGCCCCCGGTACGGATCGCCGGCGCCGACGGCGCGGCGGGCGGAGCGGCCGGCACGGGACCGGTGGCGCCGCGAGAGTCGAGCTGGCTGATACGTTCGGCCGCCTGTCGCAGTTGTTGGCGCTGTTGCTGAGCGAGGTCCTTGAGCTGGCGAACCTCCACCGACAGACGTTCCAAGAACTCGTCGACCTCGTCGACGTTGTACCCCTTCAGGCCGACCTTAAAGGCGACGGTGTCGATGGCGTCAAGCGCCGAGTGTGCGTTGTCCGTGCTGTCCATTACGCCACCCTACCGCCCTCGACTTCACACAGTGAAGAACTAACCGTCACTAAATGATGACGTTAATGAACTCGAGAAGGAGGACGGCGACGATCACCGAAAGGTCGATACCGACGCCGCCAAAGTTCGGTCGCGGCAGGATCGATCGAAGGGGCCGCAGCACCGGCTCGGTGAGTCGCGCGAGGAGATGCTTCGTGCTCGCCAGTCCACCGTGGGGATTCGTCGTCGGCACCCAACTGAGGAGGGCGGCGATGATGAGAATCCAGATGTACAGGGTAATCAGGTCGTGGACGAATCTCATGCCTGATCGTAAGCGTGGTAGTTACCAGCGCGCAGACGCTCTTTCATCTCGGGACCGAGGTGCAGGCCCTGGGGACTCACCAGGTACACCCCGCGAATAAGCATCTCGACCTTGGCGTTTAGCGCGTACGCCGTGCCGGCCGTGAAGTCCACCAGTCGGCGCGCGAGACCCTGATCGACGTCAAGGGTGGTTAAGACGACCGCGCGATTCGACCGCAAGAGGTCCGTGATGCGCCGAGAGTCGTCGTAGTTGTCCGGGGAGACGACGGCGACGTCACGCTCTTGATTGAACGGCGACATGGCGCGACCGGCGTTGGGATTGGCGATCGGTCGCACTCGCGAGACGCCGTTCATGCCGCTGTTCAGCGAAATAGGCGCGCTCGGACGCGACTTGGCCGTCACGGGCCCGGGTGCCGACGCGCGAGGCGAGGCTCGAAACGGTGACGGGTTCGCCGGCTGCGTGGGAAAGACGCGAGCGGCGGGGGCGGGGGTGGGGGTCCACTCCGGTTCGAACTCTTCGGACTGCTCGGAGAAGGGTCGAGGGGCGTTACTCGGGCCGTACTCGCTGTACTCGTCCTCGACGAGCCCGAGAAACCCGAGAAATCCTCGCAACTTTTCTTTCATTTACCTCTCCTTGGCAGATGCGCCTAAAGCCATGTTAGGCCAGGCCGCCTCAGGACACTCGCGCCCCAAAGAGTGCGCGCCCCACGCGCACCTCGGTGCTACCGAGTTCACAAGCGATCTCGATATCGTCGCTCATCCCCATGGATCGCTCGACGAGCCCCAGTTCGTCGGCCAGATCTCTCGTGCGGCGAAAGGCCTCGCGCGTCGCGTCCTCCCCGCGCGGGGCGACCACCATCAAGCCGCGTACGAAGAGCGAGCAAGCCCGCGCGTGAGCCACCAGTTCTGCCACCTCGTGTGGCGGCGCGCCGTTACGTTGTCCTTCGCCGGTGAAGTCGACCTGCACGTCCACGTGGTGGCCGGGCGAGACCTTGGCGATCACGTCGATCTCGCGGGCTCGCGTCACGCCGCTCAAGAGTTCGGCGCACGCGGCGGCGCGAGCGATCTTGTTACTCTGCAGCGCACCCAAGAAGTGCCAGTCGAGGTCGAGGTCCGCGGCCGCGGCGCGCTTGGTGCAGAGTTCGTCCAC
This sequence comes from uncultured Acidimicrobiaceae bacterium, assembly GCA_963849705.1. Classification (GTDB taxonomy): domain Bacteria; phylum Actinomycetota; class Acidimicrobiia; order Acidimicrobiales; family RAAP-2; genus RAAP-2. The sequence goes on from CAWKII010000004.1 coordinate 431,954, forward strand.
GTAGTTCTCGCCGATATCGCGTAGACCAAGTTCGTAGGCCGCGCGCACCTCGCGCAGAGAAAAGGTTTTCGTCACGGCGACCACCCGAACGCTGTTCGAGTCTCGGCCCGTGGAGGCAATGCGCTCGCGCAGTCGAGCTAGATTCGCGTCGACGCGCTCTAGAAGTTCGTGATCAGCGGAGGAAGCTGGGAAGGTCGTCATCGCCACCGACGTCGAAGAAGTCATCGCTCGTCGAAGTGAAGATGTCACTGCGCGGACCTTCGGTCATAGAGGGTTCGACCGTCACGGTTGCCTTCGGGGCATTCGCGTCGAAGCCGGCCGCGATTACCGTCACGCGGACCGTCTCGCCAATGGAGTCGTCGATCACACTGCCGAAGATGATGTTCGCGTCGGGGTGCGCCACCGAGTGGATGATCTCCGCCGCCTGCGTGACCTCGTTGAGGGTGACGCCGGGTCCCCCGACGATGTTCATCAAGATCCCGCGCGCCCCGTCGATGGAGGCTTCGAGCAGGGGCGAGGTGATCGCGGCGCGCGCGGCGTTGACGGCCCGGCCTTCACCGGTGGAGCTTCCCACACCCATGATCGCCGTTCCCGCGTTACGCATGACGGTGTTGACGTCGGCGAAGTCGGTGTTGATCAGTCCGGGCACGGTAATAAGGTCCGTCACGCCGCGAACGGCCGACAGCAGGACGTCATCGGCGATCTTGAAGGCGTCGAGCATCGAGGTATCGGGAGCGGTGACCGAGAGCAGTCGGTCATTCGGGATGACGATGAGCGTGTCGACCTTGTCGCGCAGAGATTGGATACCCTTCTCGGCCTGGGTCGCCCGGCGCTTTCCCTCGAACGAGAAGGGCCGGGTGACCACGCCGATGGTCAGAATTCCGAGCGACCGGGCGATCTCCGCTACGACGGGGGCCGCGCCCGTGCCCGTGCCACCGCCCTCGCCCGCCGTGATGAAGACCATGTCCGTGTCTTTGAGCGCCTCTTCAATCTCGGCGCGGTGGTCTTCGGCGGCTTGACGACCGACTTCGGGGTCACTGCCCGCTCCCAGGCCCCGGGTGAGCTGGCGACCAATGTCGATTTTAAGATCGGCCTCGGAGAGCAACAACGCTTGCGCGTCGGTATTGGCGGCGATGAACTCGATGTTTTTCAAACCAGAGGTGATCATTCGGTTAACGGCGTTCGCACCACCACCACCAACGCCAATGACCTTGATCACGGCGTGGTAGTTGCTCTGATTGAGACTCATGGGCTCCCCTTGGCTATCTCTTCTATTGTTACCGCCTTCGCGGGGGCGGCGTGGCGAACAGTCATTGAAGGCTAGTCAGAGACCCAATACCGGTCAAATGCTTGGCATTTCTCGTCATGACGGAGGTGTCACGGCCAACTCGTCGGGAACCGTGACGTCCACCACATCTCCGGGAACCAGAGTGCTATGCGCAATGACTGACGCGATCGCTACGAACTTCGCGTGCAGGTTGGTGGGAGGTCCCAAAATAAATGTCACGGGCGTCGTCAGGTGCAGCGCGATAGAGCCTTTGGCGTCGTCGGTAATCGTCGACACCTGAGTCGTAAAGGCGCGAGGTAGCTGACTGGCGACGTACGCGGCGCCACGGCCGGCGCGTTGGTAGGGCCACGTCGGGGACGTCGGATCGAGATACTCGAGGGTGGGCAAGTTCACGTTCGGGGGCGCCGCGCCCAACGCCCGCCCCTGGCCGTCGACGAAGTAGAGATGATGGGAACTTGAGAAGGCCACGGCCACGGCCACGCTTTCGTGCACCGTCACTACGACGGTGTTGGGCCAATGCTTGGTCACCTCGACGGAGTTGATCCAGGGAAAGCGCGACAGGTTGTGTGCAATGGTGGCGTCGTTTAGACCCAGCATGCTCGGGTGCTGGGCGAGCCCCGAGGCCGCCAAGACGTCCACGACGCCCTCGTGACGCAGTCCCACGAACGTGACGTGCTGAACGCGAAAGTACGACTGATGCAAGACCCACTGGCCGGCAAAGACCAGGCCCGTGACCACCACCCCGATGCTCACGAGCCACGTGGTCAGGCGCCGCCCGCCGCGCGCTCGCCCCCCGCGTGCGCGTGGCGACTCTGGCGGAGTGTCACGCGGCGAACCTCGCCTTCGCTCCGCCGTGGCCGTGCTCTCAGCGCGGCGACTCACGGGGTTACTCCAAAGCCGACGAAACGATGCTCACTGACGAGCGTGACGCCACTGTTCGCCTCGACGCGTTCTCGCACGATGTTCATCAGCTCATAAACGTCGTTGGCCCGTCCCTCGACGTCCGCTTGAATGAAGTTGGCGTGCTTCTCGCTGACCTGGGCACTCCCGTGACGAAGCCCCTTGCACCCCGCCGCCTCGATGAGACGGGCCGCGTGATCGTCCGGCGGGTTGGTAAAGACGCTGCCGCCGTTGGCCCCGCCCGGCTGGTTCTCGCGGCGCCAGTGAACGATCTCGCGCACTCGTTCTTGCGCCTCTTCGGCGTCGCCGCGCTGCAGACGCAGCGTGGCCGAGAGGACTACCTCCCCGCTCTTGATCGCACTCGTGCGATATCCGAGAGCGAGTTGCTCGTTGGACGCTCTCCTCACGCCACCGTCCCATAGTTCGACGTGGTCCAGGCTGGCCGCCATGTCGGAACCGTGTCCGCCCGCGTTCATAGCGACGGCGCCCCCGAAGGTCCCCGGCACGCCGACGGCCCACTCGAATCCGACAATCCCCGCGCCCGCCAGTCGCCGCGCCGCGACCGGTAGGTCCAGTCCGCCGCCGGCCTCGACCAGAACGTCCTCGCCCTCCTCACGCCACGCGAGGTCGTTGAAGTCCCCGTCGAGGTGCACCGCCAGCACGGGGCGCTCGCCATCTTCCACCAAGAGATTCGAACCGTTGCCCACGATGACCCACGGAAGTCCGGTGGCCACCATCAGCCCACCTAACTCCTCGAGATCGCCCAGCGACGAGAGGGTCACCCACACGCGGGCGGTACCTCCCACGCGATACGTCGTGCGGGCACCAAGCGGCGCGTGCTCCACGACGCGCTCTCCCCCACGAGCGACGAGGGTCGCGACGCTCACGTCAGGCCGCCCGGCAGCGTGGCGATGACCGAACCGACATCGCCGGCGCCCAAGAAAAGAATTACGTCACTGTCGGCGACGAGATGCTCGAGCAGCTCCGCCACGAGGGCGAGATCGCCGCAGTAGAGCGTGTCCAGCGAGGGGTCCTGGCGAATCAACGCGTTGGCCACGATCTCCCCCGTGACCGCGTCGGGGTTCGCTTCGCCCGCCAGGTAGAGGTCTGTCACGATGACGTGGCGCGCTCCTTCGAAGGCGGTGGCGAACTGATTGACCAGGGCCAGGGTCCGCGTGACGCGATGGGGTTGGAACACCACCGTCGGCCTCTCGTACCCGGCGGCCCGCGTCGTGGCGAGCACGGCCGCGATCTCTCCGGGCAAGTGGCCGTAGTCCTCGTAGATGTCGACACCGCGCCAGGCTCCTCGATACTGGTAGCGGCGCGGTGCTCCCACGAAGTTCGACAGGCCGCGCGCGACGGCGTCACGATCCACACCCAAGGCGCGAGCCAAGACGGCGACGACGGCGGCGTTCGCCACGTTGTGGGCGCCCGTCACCCGCAAGCTCACGTCGATCATCTCGCTCGGTCCGCGCAGGCGAAAGGAGGAGCTTCTGCGCTCCAGCGCTACCTCGCTCACCTTCCAGGGCGCACGGCTCGAGAGGCCGACCTTCACCACGTCGCGCGAGACACCGCTCAGCACTCGTCGAGCACCCGCGTCGTCTCCCCACACGACGACCGGACCCGTGGTTCGTTCCAAGAGATCGCGAAAGGCCGCCTCCAGGTCCTGGAGGGTTCCGTAGTGGTCGAGGTGATCGGCTTCCACGTTGAGAAGTCCCAACGCGTAGGGCCGAAGCTCGCTAAAGGTCCCGTAGCTCTCGTCGACTTCAACGACGAGATCGTCGTGTCCCCAGTGCCCGTTGGCCCCCACTCCGAGCACCGGTGCCCCCACCAACCAACCATCATCGCGACCCGCGGCGAGTGAGACCTGGACCATCATCGACGTGGCCGTCGTTTTGCCGTGCGTCCCGGTGAGCCCTATGACGCGCGACGTGGCGGCCAGTTCGCGAAAGACCTGCGCGCGCGAAAGGAGTTCGGCACCGGCCGCGCGAGCAGCGACGAGTTCGACGTTGTCGGGCGCGACTGCGGGCGACCACAACACCACGTCCGCACCTTCAACGTGTCGGGCGTCGTGCCCGACGAACGTGGTGACGCGACGCGCGCGCAGCTGCTCAAATATCTCGCCGTCGACCAGGTCGCTCCCGCTGACGATCGCGCCCCGTTCCGCGAGCAGGATAGCGAGACCGCTCATCCCCGCTCCCGCCACGCCCACGACGTGAATACGACGGCCGACGTCCAGCGCACTCACCTGGCGCCTCCCACGTCAAGAACCACGCGGGCAATGGCTCCGGCCGCGCCACGGTGCGCCAACGACCCCGCGCCCTCGGTCATGGTGTCGAGCGTCGATGGTGTCATGATCTCATCAAGGGTCTCGGCCAGCGTCGCGCCGGTGCAGTCACTATCGCGAATCAGCACCGCGCCGCCGGCCCGTACGACCTGTTGGGCGTTCTTCGACTGGTGATCGTGCGGAGCGCCGGGCAGGGGCACCAGTATCGACGGCACGGCCAGGGCCGTGAGCTCGGCCACGGTAATAGCGCCCGCTCGACAGATCGCCACGTCGGCAACTTGCCAGAGCTCCTCCATGTCGGCGAAGGCCACCACGCGATAGTCCAGCCCCTCGCTGAGGGGCTTCAGGGCAAGGTACTCCACGTAGTCGCGTCGCCCGGTGACGTGCACGAGGGTGCGATCGCGGCGAGCGGACCACCGGTCGGCGAGATCGTGAACGGCCGCGTTCACGCGCCCCGAGCCGAGCGAGCCGGTCATCACGACGACCACCAAGCGGTCGCGATCGATCGGTGGCGAGAGACGGGCCTTGGCCTCGCGCCGCGCGCCACTCGCGCGATCGATCTCTTCGATCGATTGACGAAGTGGTGCGCCGGTCACGACCACGTTGTCGCCCGAGGAAGCAAAAGCGCAACAACGCTTCACGGCGAATCGAGCGACGTAGCGATGCACCGCGCCCGGAGTGGCGTCAAACTCGACGAGTACGAGCGGTACGCGCCAACAGACCGCCGCGATCGAGACGGCGAAGGCCGCGTACCCCCCGACCGAGACGACAACCGACGGGCGCCACCGTCGCACGAGAGATAGCGCTTTCACCACACCGACCACCAGGCCGAGGGCCGACACGGCGTTGGCCACTACATCCCGGGCGCGCCACGAGCGGCGCAGCCCTCGGCCGGGTAGCAGCGTGAGAGAGATTCCGCTCGTGGCGAGCAACACGCCTTCTTGGCCCCGGCGACTACCGACGTAACGCAGATCGTGAGGCTCGAGGCCCTGGACGCAGAGCGCTTCGGCGATGGCCTGCATGGGAAAGACGTGGCCACCCGTTCCGCCGCCGGTGATGACGACAGGACCGGGCACTAGTACTCCTGGGGGTTCGGGCGAGTCACCCCGCGACGCTCCTGCGGTCGTGTCGGCCGAGCACGGGGCAGCGTCTCGCGAAAGCTGGTCAAGCGATACTCACGAATCGTCAAATCACCCGTGCGACTACGGTCGTGCGCGATGTTATAGAGCAGGCCGACCGCCGCGAGTTCAGTAATGAGCGCGGTGCCACCGTACGAAAAGAAAGGCAGCGGCACGCCCGTCACGGCCCACCACCCGACGACGGACGCAATATTGATGAGCGCCTCGACCGCGATCCAGGTGGTGATCCCGACGGCCACCAGCCGGTACACCTGATTGGAACACTGCTGGGCGATCCGCACCGCGGCCATCAAGAAAGCGATGAAGAGGGCGAGCACCGCCAGCGTTCCGATCAGACCGAGTTCCTCGCCGACGATCGTAAAGATGAAATCAGTGTGCGGGTTAGGCAGCAGTCCCCACTTCTCTCGCGAGTGGCCAAGCCCGAGGCCGGTTGCTCCCCCGGCGCCGAGACCGATCTTGGACTGGAGGAGTTGATAACCGCTTCCCAACAGGTTGGAGTTGGGATGAAGAAAGGAGAAGAATCGCTTCGCCGAGTACGGCTTGGCGAGTAAGTACCCGCCGACCGCCACACCCGCGAGCCCCACGACCGAACACAGCAGTCGCCGCGACAGACCGGCGACCGCCAGCATCGCCACCACGATGACGAGGACCACGGTCGCCGTTCCGATATCGGGCTCCAAGACGATCAGTCCACAGCCGAGAGATACCGGCAACGTCCACATGGCCAGTTGGACCCAGTGGTTGAGCTCGTCGTGATGGTGTTGGACCAGCCAGGCGATAAAGAGTACGCAACAGAGTTTGAAGAGCTCGCTCGGTTGAAGGTCAATGACGCGAAGGTCCAACCACCGCTTCCCTCCGTTGGCGCTCACCCCGACGGCCTTCACCGCGAGCAGCAAGCCAAACCCCACCGATATAAGAAGAGGGGCGCTCTTGACCAGCCGTTCGAGTCGAACCCGTGACGCACCGTAGAGCGCAAAGACGCCCAGGCACAGATAGGCCACGTCGTGCACCATGATCGAAAAGGCCGAGCCGCCATTGGCCGCTGATTGACCCTCACTGGCCGAGGCCACGAAAATCGTCCCGAAGATAACGAGGGCCGTGGTGACGAGCAGCAGGACGCGCCCCGCCGCGTTCCCGCGCGGCAAGGGGTGGACCCATCCGCCTACTCGCTGGCGGGTGGGCACCACGCGGTAATCGTCGCGAGTCGACATGACTAGACCACCTTCGCAATCTTCAAGAAATCGCCGTAGAAGATGCCCAGACCGAGCATGGCCAGCAGCCCCGCCAGGATCCAGAAGCGAATCAAGACGGTCGTCTCGGGCCAGCCACCGAACTCAAAGTGATGATGAAAGGGCGCGATGCGAAAGATCCGGCGCCCGAAGACTCGATAGCTGAAGACCTGCAGTATCACCGACGCCGTCTCCGCCACGAACAGTCCGCCAATGATGACGAGGAGAAGGTCAAGGTTCATCAACAGGCAGAGCGCCGCTAGCGCGGTGCCGATCGCCAACGCACCGGTGTCACCCATGATGATGCGCGCGGGTGGAGCGTTCCACCACAGGAACCCGAGGCAGGCGCCGACCAGTCCGACGGCGAAGAGCGCCAGGTCCAGTGCGGCGTGCAGCCGGTAGATGTCGAAGTGGCGAAACTGCCAGTAACCGATGATGGCGAGCACGCCGAAACAGAAGGTCGACGAACCGGCGGCCAACCCGTCGAGCCCGTCAGTCAGATTTACGGCGTTCGAGGTGCCCACGATGACGAAGACCGCGAGAACGATCCATCCGGCGGCGGTCAAGTTCCATCCGGGTAGCGAGAATCTGGTGAAGGAGAGGTCGCTTGACGTGTGAACCCAGTTGATGGCCAAGACGGCGAAGACGACGGCGATGACCAGCTGCCCGACGAATTTTCCGCGCTTGTTGAGCCCCAGGTTCCGTTCGTTGCGTATTGCTAAGAAATCGTCGAGGAAGCCTAAGAGGGCCGACGCCACCGTGACGAGCACCACCAGGATTCCCGAACGAGTGAAGACGACCGAGGTACCGATGTGGCCCATGGCGTAACCCATCACCGCCGCGAAGACGATGACGACTCCGCCCATCGTGGGAATGCCCGACTTGTGTTGGTGCGTAGAGACGTACTCGCTGACCTGGTGGCCGAAGGACCGAGCCTCCACGAAGCGCATCCACAAAGGGGTGAACAGGAGCGCGAGGAGAAAGCCCACGCCACCCGACTCCATCAGACTCAGCACGCGCCACCCACCCGTAGGAGTTGCCTGGCAACCACGCGGTCGTCAAAGGGGAGGACCCGATCCCCGATGGTCTGAGTCGTCTCGTGTCCTTTTCCGGCGATGACAACCACGTCGCCCGACCGCGCAAGATCGAGAGCCAGAGTGATCGCGCCCCGGCGGTCGGCTTCTCGGAGGACTTCGGCCTGCGATCCGACTCCCGACATCACCTCATCAATGATGGCATCTGGCCTCTCGGACCTCGGGTTATCCGAGGTCACGACGGTTATATCGGAGATAGCAGAAGCCACCCGCCCCATTTCGGGCCGTTTCGATCGATCTCGATCTCCCCCGGCACCGAAGACTGTCAGAAGTTGTCCCTCGGGTTGGAGGCGGCGAACGTCGCTCAACAGCCGCTGCAAGCCGTGCGGGGTGTGGGCGTAGTCCACCACCACCGTCACGCCCCGTCCGTGGAGAACCTCAAAGCGTCCCGGTACCGACGAGACCTCCGCCATGGCGGCCGCCACATGATCGTCGGCCGCTCCGAGCGTGCTCATGATGGCCATGGCTATGAGGGCGTTGTCCACGTTGTAGTCACCGACGAGCGGAGAGTTCACTAAGCGTCCTCGCCAAAAGAAAGTTGAGCCTCGAAGAGTGGAGACGACCTCGTCCGCGTCGCGGCGCGAGACCGGAGTGACTGGCAGGGCCGTTAACTCGGCGAGCCGTTGGCCGTACTCGTCATCCATCCAGATGACCGCCCGCTTGGCGTACTCGTTGGTGAAGAGCGATGCTTTCGCTTCGAAGTACTGCTCCATCGTGCCGTGATAGTCCAAGTGGTCATGACTCAAATTGGTGAAGGCGGCTACGCAAAATCGAAGGCCGTCCACGCGGTGTTGTTCCAGGGCGTGGCTGGAGACCTCGAGGGCGACCAGCGCCTTCGTCTTCGCTGGATCAAAACCGTCCACGAGAGTGGCCAGGGATCGATAGAGTTCGGGCGCCGCCGGCGTCGTTCGTTCGCCCGTCAGCGTGCCGATACTCGCCGCGTTCCACGAAAGGGCGGCCGCTAACGACGACACGATGCCGCTCACGCTGGTCTTCCCGTTCGTCCCGGTGACGCCGACTAACTTGACCCGCGCCTCGGGGTGACCCACGATCGTGGCGCTGGCGTGCGCCAAGAGTACGGCGAGCTGGCTTGAGGGTACGACGACGACCGGCGCGTCGAGCGTGAGCCGCTCGTCCGTTACCACGCAGCTCGCACCGCGAGACACGGCGTCGCGAGCGAAGGCGGCACCGTGTTGGTGCGTTCCCGGCATCGCAAAAAAGAGCGTGCCCGGCTCGCAGAGTCGCGAATCGTTCTCCACGCGCGTGATCTCGAGACTGCTCGTCGCCACGTCCAGCGCGAGGTCGTCCAGGATGTCGCCGAGTTGCATCACGTCACGTCCGAGGAGATACTGGCCGCCGCACCGGTGAGAGGCTTTTGGACCGCTCCGTTGGAAGGAATGCCGTAGTGGTGAAGTGCGTAGGACATGACTTCTTGGAACACGGGCGCCGAGACCGCTCCCCCGTAGATGTCGTTCAGGGGGCGCTGGATAACCACGATCATCGACAAGACCGGATCGTTCGCCGGGGCGAACCCGACGAAGCTGGCGTTGTAGTCGTTCGTCAGCTTGTCTTGTCCGGGAAGGGGGATCGTCGCCGTGCCGGTCTTCCCCGCGACGCTGTAGCCCGGGATGATTGCGTTGGTGCCGGTTCCGTCCAGCACCACCTGTTCAAGCATCTTGACCATCGTCGCGTCAACGGTCGGAGAGAGAACTTCGTGGGTCGCGCTCGGGGGGGTCGCTTTGAGCGCGCCGTTGGCGTAGACGTAGCCGCGCACCAACTTTGGTTCCACGAAGACCCCGTCATTCGCGATGGCGTTGTACGCGTCGAGCACCTGGATGGCCGGAACCGCATCCACCTGTCCAATGGGCAGGGCGACTTGATCGCTCGCGTACCAGTCACTGGCGTCCACCAACAGTCCGGGTGTCTGGTCGGGGAAACTGATATCCGTGGCTGAGCCGAATCCCATCCGCTCGACCTGAGACAAGATCCCCGTTTCGCCTACCTGCCGACCGATTTCGTACGTGCCGATGTTGGACGACTGAGCCAGCACTTCGGTGGCAGTCAAGTGTTCCAGGCCGTGGTTTTCGGCGTCGTGGAAGTAGCGGCCCCCCACGACTACCGAGTTGGGGACGGGAAACACGGTGTCGGGCGTAATCAGCCCATCTTGTAGCGCCGCGGAGAACGTGACTACCTTGAAGACCGACCCTGGTTCGTACGCCTGAGAAAAGGGCAAGTTGTTGATCGTCTGATCGATTCCGTCGTACCCCACGCTCTTGCCCCACGACGGTATGGGGCCGAGCGCTCCCGCTTGGGTCTTGGTGTTTACCAGGGACGCGTCGGCCAGGATCTCGCCCGTCTTGACGTCCATGACGACCGCGAGCCCGGTCAGTCCGTCTTCCATCTTCAACTGTCGCGCGAGATCCCGCTCCGTCACGTACTGCAAGGATGAGTCCAGCGTGAGCTCAAGTCCCACGCCGGGCTGCGCCCTTTTCACCACCGTCGAGTGCGACGCGGGAAGGTTAACGCCTGAGGCCGAGACGAAGGCTCGGGTGATGCCGGTCTGGCCCGCGAGGAGATGTTGATACTCATACTCCAGGCCCGTCGTCCCCGAGCCGCTCGCGCTGACACTCCCGAGCACGGACGTCGCCAAGGTGCCGTCGGGGTACGTGCGAACCGAGGAGTCCTCCACCACGATGCCCGGGAACATCAACGAGGAGACCTTGTGCCCGTCACTTAGATCGAGGGAGCTATTCAACACGACGTAGCCACTCTTCTTAGAGAGAAGCGTGGTCAGCGTGGACACCGGCACGTGGATCAACGGCGACATGGCGAGCGCTTCGCGCGAGGGGTGTCGTATTTGGAAGTCGTCGGCGATGACCAAGGACGTCGGTCGCGACACCGCCAGCGTCTCCCCGTAGCGGTCGTAGATACCTCCGCGAAGCGCGGTCGTGACAATATTCTCTTTTACCTGCTCCACCGACATCGCCGCGTAGTGAGCGTGGTCGATGACTTGTAAGTACACCAGTCGCGCGCCCAGTGCACAGAACGCCGCGGCCAACGTCGCGCGAAGCAGGAGGAGCCGACGCGGACCGAGTGACTTTTTACGGACGACCTCACGGCGAACTTGGGTACGACTGTGGGTCGAAGTCTGATGAACGCTCACCGAATAGTCCTTGATGTCGCCGGTGCATAACCCAAGAACTTCGGTAGCGGCAGAGGCGCATCAAGTGACGTAGAGGGAATTTGCGTAACGGTGGTGGGGTCCACCAAGTGCAACGCTCCCGCCTGTGTCGCGATTTGACTTGGCGCGGAAAGATTGGTCAGCGAGCCCACTTGCACGGCGTACGCCGACTGCTCTTGGAGCAGTTGACTCTGCAGTTGGTGGATCTCAATCTGACGGTTGGCTTCGACCATCGATCCGGCCAGCGACAGCGAGAGGGCCAGAACGACGACGACCGCCGCTTTTCGAGAGGAGGGGGTACCGCGCCAACGCTGAACCGCGACGCCCCGTCGCGGTGCCCTCGCACGGTGCGACGCCGGACGCGTCGAGACCGGACGCGCGACAGGACGACGTGGTTCAGCGCGGCGCGGAAAACTTATGACGCTCACGGCGCCACCTTTCGTACCGCGCGAAGACGCGCGGCGCGAGCCCGAGGATTGAGCGCGGTCTCACTCGGTGTAGCCAGTTGGGCACTGGCCTTAAAGACTGTGACGCGCTGGATGGCACCGCAGACGCATCCCAGATCCGGCGAACATTGGCATCCCCCGCTCTTTTGTTCGGCAAAGTACGCCTTGACGACTCGGTCTTCTCCCGAGTGATACGAGATGACGGCCATCACTCCACCGACCACGAGTTCGTCGAGTCCGGCGCTCAGCCCCTCACGGAGCTGCTCTTCTTCATCGTTGACCGCCACGCGGAGCGCTTGGAAGACCCTCGTGGCCACGTGGCCACGTCGGCGTGCGGCCATGGGGACGGCGCGCTCGACCGCTTCACTGAGTTCCTTCGTTGTTTGTGGTTGACGTTCGAGAACCGATTTGGCGATCGAGCCGGCAAATCTGGTCTCGCCGTTGTCGCGTAAGAGCCGGACAAACTCGTGCTGATCGACGCGGGCGAGATACTGAGCGGCCGTCTCGCCTTTCGTCGGATCCATCCTCATATCGAGAGGAGCATCGGCACGAAAGGAAAATCCGCGCGAGGACTCGTCGAGTTGATGCGACGAGACTCCTAGATCCATGAAAACGCCGACCAGGTTCGCGCCAGCAATGAAGTCTGCGTTTTCTTGCACTACCTCTCGGAGGTCGCCAAACGTGGCCGCCACCACGCGTGACCGATCACCGAAAGCGAGCAGTCGTGCGTTCGCTACCGCACGAGCATCAGGGTCACGGTCGATGCCAAGCACCCGAAGCTGCGGCGCGGCTTGCAAGAGGGCGACAGCGTGTCCCGCGCCTCCCAACGTCGCGTCGATCACCACGCCAGCGGGCAAGCTGGCGAATATCTCGACGATCTCATTCGCGAGTACGGGGTCGTGGTAACTGTCTCGGGCCATCCGCAGCCTGTCAATCGGGACAACGGGCGAGAGGGCGGAGGAGGAATCCCGCGTCGCTGTCACGATTGTCAGGCTGCGCGTGGTCCGCGGCCGGTACTGCTGCGTTGCTCCTGTCACTAGTCACTGCCCTGCTTAAAGATCTCTTCGGCGACGTCCACCTTCTCCACGTAGGTCGTCGGGTTCCACAGTTCGACGTGGTCAATCGCACCCACGATCAGCACGTCCCCGGAGAGCTGGCCGTACTCACGAATTGCTGCGGGCAACGCAAAACGGCCTTGCTTGTCAAACTCCACGTCGGAGGAGTTCGCCGACCAGTATCGAACCTGTTGTCGTTCTGAGGAACCGCCCGTTCGACTCATCTGAAGTCGTTCATCCATCTGACGAGAGAACTCCCCTGGCGTCCACAGCGCCACACACCCTTCGGTGTTCGGGCTCAGGTGACCGCCCCGCTCAAACTCGACGCGAAACTTGGCGGGCAGGATGAGTCGACCTTTCGCGTCCAGCGAGTGCTGAAACTGACCGACGAACCCGAGCATCCCATGTCCTCCCGCGGGATCACCACTATCCCCCACTTCGTGACACATTACACCACTGTTCGCCACCTCTCACCAAATCGCGACACTTTTGATCGATTTTTGGGTCGGCTTCGCGTCGACGAGAGTGCCGTGCGACGCAAGGCGATCACTTGTTCGTAAGGGTGTGGTTAGTCCGGGAGAAGAATGTCTCTTCGATCCCAAGGACCGCTGAGTTCGGCGAGTCGATCTACCAACGCGAACGCGTCGTCGAGCTGGAGCGAAGAGAGGTCGTGATGATCAAGTGCCACGGCCAGTCCCTCGGGCACGACCGTCAAATAGTCCAGCACGTCACGCGTCTGTTGACTCGGTAGGACGGTCGAGACAAAAACTCCCTCGCGCACTCGCCACTGAGTTAGACCTACGGCTTTGCGGCCGTCGACGAGGACTTCCCCCGGGCCAAGTCCGGCAAAACAGACGAGACGATAGGCGGGCTCGCCGGACAACGAGCCCACGTGCACGCTGACGTCGCCCTCGACGACGCCACGCAGGGTGGTCGCCCACCAGGCGCCCGCCCTGGCGGAGCTGACGTGAACGTCCCGAGCCCAGCGCGGATCGTCTGTGGGAATCCACCAATCAACCCAGACGTCCGACGGCCGCAAGAGCACCAGTCCCCCACCGCCTCGTCGCCGACGCAACGAGACCGAGGGGAGCGACGCAGAGCGCAGCACGTCGACGGACTGACTCCCTCCGAGCACTAATGTCGGGCGCCCCGCGTGCGCCACCAACATGGTCGCTTCGGTCAGACCCCGGATGTCGCTGTAGTCGTAGAGGTCTCGTACCTCGATCACGAGGCCCGAGGCAGGTACGGCGCCCACAGGGGATCGGGATCCGGCACGTGACGCCAGCGCCACCACGGGCCGTCAGGCACGCGGGGTTCGAAGTGCATGCGCCAACCGATCTCCTCTAGAAGACGGTCGCCCTTTTGCATATTGTGGCGTCGGCACGCCGCGACCACGTTGGTCCACTCGTGTCGGCCGCCTCGTGAACGAGGCACCACGTGATCGATGGTGTCGGCGTGCTCAAGACAGTACGCGCAGCGGTAACTGTCACGAAGCAGCAACGAGCGACGCGTGAGCGGCGGCGTTCTGATTTTGGTCGGTAGCCTCACCATGTCGTGCAAGCGGACGATCGCCGGTATCTCGATCACGATGCTCGACGAACGACAGACCATGGGCTCGTCAGGCATGGCGATGGGCTCGGCCCGTCCCGCCAGCATCAGTACGACGGCCCGGCGTTCGGAGACGAGTTGCAACGGCTCAAAGGTCGCGTTGAGTAACAGCACACGCCCCACGTTCATCTACCTTTCAACTCGTTGGCGAAGTGACCACGTAGCCGCTTCGACGACCTCGCGAGCGCTCAGTACTGCCGAGGTCGAACCCGTCGCCGTGATCAAGCGAAAGTTCCAATACGACTTGCCCGGTACGGGCACGAAGGGTGCGCGCCTCCACCAGCCTTGCGCGCGAAGGCGCCACCCCGCTCGCATCACGACAGGCACCTTGGACGGGTGGCGCCAGAGGTATCGTGTCATCTCTCGAAGGTCGATCCCGCTCACGCCGGCCCTCGCCAACCCACCAACGCCGCTCCCAACAAAGGCCCGTCGGCACCGAGTAACGACCGGCGTATCTCCACGTCGTGGGAGTAGGACATCATGGCCACCGATCGAGCGGCCTTGTTCGCTTCGCTAAAGAACTCATCGCCGTATCCGAGCGCCACCGATCCGGCTATAAAGCAGTGTCGAAAGTCAAGGACTGAACTCAGAGTGCCCACGGCCCGTCCGACCAGTTCCGCCGTGCGAAGCCTCGTCGCGTGATCGGCCCGATCGGCAGATCTCCCCGTGCGCTCTTCGATCGCGCGACCCGACACTTCTGCTTCAAGACAGCCGTACGCGCCGCACGAACAGAGTGCCCCGTCTCTCACCACGTTCAGATGACCGATGTGACCGGCGTTGCCGGTCTCACCGTCCAGCAACTCGCCGTTGAGGACTATGCCCCCGCCCACTCCCGTCGAGACCACCATCGAAAGATACGAGGGGATGTCCTTCGCTCCTCCAAAGACGCCCTCGGCTAGCGCCAGTGCACGCGCGTCGCCGTCGATAAAAACATCCACGCCTATCGCGTCTCGAAGAGACGAACGAAGTGGGAACTCTCGCCACGCGGGAATGTTGAGTGGTGACACAGTCTCACCGCCTCGCGCCATCGGACCGGCGCACCCCACGCCGATCACCTCCACCTCGCCGCCGTCGAGCGTGTCACGCGCCAAGGAGACCAGCGCGTCGAAGAGCTCGTCAGCGTGCTGGGAGACCTCGATGCGTCGCCGACCAACGATAGAACCGTTCGGTTCTACGATCGCGGCTTCGAACTTGCTCGCACCGATGTCAATCGCAAGACACGGAGACGCGCCGCGCGCGCCTCCGGTATGGATCATTCGCTTTTATGGCGATGACGCGACAACCAGTCGCGGAGCGAACTGGTACGAGGACCGTAGTTCGCTTGGGCGTCGTCGCCCTGGCCAGAACGAGTGATGTCCTGCCATGACGCGCGCCCTAAAAGGCGAGCATTCCGCTCAACTACAACGGCGGAAACAAACATGAGGGCTACGCCGGCGAGCCCGAGGAGTACGGAGTCAGAAAAGCAGAGCACGAGTATCACCAAACCGGCGACAAAGCCGGCGACCCCCCATCGCACGCGACGTCCGCTGTGAGAGTAGATATTGGTCTCGCGAACGTTTTTAGCGAAACGGGGGTCCTGTTTGGACAGCGACTCCTCCAGTTCGGCCAGGATCCGCTGCTCGTGCTCCGATAAGGGCATCGCGTCTCCTTCCGCTCGACCTAAACGTACTTTATCTTTCTGCGCCTAACATTCGCACGTCGCGCGCGGCGTTTTGGGTGACCGGAATGTAAAAATTCTCTAGGAGGAACGTGGTAAGTCCGAGGTTTCAGGTGGCGGCAATCTGTACCGGGAACATCTGTCGATCCCCCATGGCCGAGGTTCTCGTCAAACACCTGGTTGCCGAGGATCCCTCACTGAGCGAACGGGTCAGCGTGACGAGCGCCGGCACCGCCCGCTGGCACGTCGGCGACCCCATGGATCCTCGGGCCCGACGCGCCTTGGACCGGGCTGGCTATGACCTAGCGGGCTCGCTCGGCGTCTACGCCGCTTCGGACTACCTCGATGCCCAGGATCTCATCCTGGTCATGACTCGCGAACACCGTTTTGACGTGCGTGAACGACTTCGCCGGCCCGGGAGCGAAGTCGTCCTGTGGCGCGACCTCTTCGAAGAGGCGCCCGACCTCGACGTCGCTGATCCCTACTACGGCGACGACGACGACTTTGACGAGTGCCTCGCCGTGCTGAAGGCCGGCGCGCCAGCCCTGCGGTCACTTCTGCGCGACCGGGTGGGCGAGCGTCGTGCGCCACGAACGTAGTGTTGCGCGTGAGTAGGTTGATGCGAGGACTATGAAGACGCGCCTCACCACACTGTTAGGTATCGAGTATCCCGTGATGCTGGCGGGGATGGGTGGCGTCTCCTACAGCACACTGGCGGCGGCTGTCTCGAACGCGGGGGGTTACGGATGCCTCGGCGCCTCGACGATGTCGAGTGAGCAGTTGGCCGCGGAGATCGCCGCCACCAAAGCACTAACGTCGTTCCCCTTTGGCGTCGATCTTCTCACGGCGTTTCCCGAGAGTCTGAGCAAAAACGTGGAGCTGCTCATCGAAGGCGGCGCCAGTACATTCGTCGCCGGTCTCGGCGTGCCGACCCACGTCATCGATCTCTGTCACCGTCACCACGTCTTGGTCGTTTCGATGTGCGGCAAGGTCGATCACGCGAAGCGCGCCCTGGACGCCGGTTGTGACGTGGTCGTGGCGCAAGGAACCGAAGCGGGTGGACACACCGGCACCGTGGCTACGTTTCCGCTCGTCCCGCTGATCGTCGACGCCGTGGGCGCTTCTATTCCCGTCGTCGCGGCGGGCGGCGTGTTCGACGGCCGTGGTCTCGCCGCCGCTTTGGCCCTCGGCGCCGACGGCGTCTGGGTCGGCACTCGCTTTATCGCCACGCCCGAGGCTCGAGCCCTCCCGGGGTATCGAGAAAGCATTCTCGAGGCGCGCGAAGACGGCACCGTCATTTCGAGGGCCTTCAGTGGCAAGACCATGCGCGCGATCAAAAATGAGACGACCGAACGATACGAGAGCGACCCGTCGCTCTTAAAGAAGTTCCCGGAGCAACTCTTCGTCTCGCACCGCGAGGGAACCTTTCATCTCGGCGGCGACGAACACACTGAAGGAGTCGACCCCCGACGAGAGGGCTACCCCGCCGGTCAGGCCGTAGGAGCGATCCGAGAGGTGCTCCCCGCAGGAGAGATCGTTCGACGGATGGTGAGCGAAGCGGAGGAGACCATCGCTCGCCTCTCCACGCTGTAGGGCAGAGATCACCGACGCGGGACTCTGCGGCGTCGCTCGCAAAGTTGACGGCGCCTCGTTCACTAGATTCGTAGCGGAACATGATCAAAGTCGAACACCTCACCAAGCGCTACCAGGACACGCTCGCCGTCGACGACCTCGACTTTGAGGTTCTCCCGGGCGTGGTTACCGGGTTTCTCGGACCGAACGGATCGGGTAAGTCGACCACCATGCGCATCATCCTCGGCCTTGATCGACCCACGAAGGGCCGAGCGACGGTCAAAGGCAAGCGCTACGTCGAGTTGCGTGATCCGCTGCACGAGGTCGGCGCACTCCTCGACGCCAAGGCGGTTCATCCCGGTCGCAGCGCGCGCAATCATCTTCGAGCGCTGGCGGCCTCGAACCGCATTCCCTTCTCTCGCGTCGACGAGGTGCTCGAGTTCGTCGGCATCACCTCGGTCGCTACCAAGAAGGTCGGAAACTTTTCACTCGGTATGAGTCAACGCTTGGGCATCGCCGCGGCGCTCCTCGGCGACCCCGAGGTTCTGCTCTTCGACGAACCGGTCAACGGCCTCGACCCCGAGGGGATTCGCTGGATACGTGACTTCTTTCGCTCGCTAGCCAACGAGGGTCGAACGGTCTTTGTCTCCTCGCACCTCATGAGCGAGATGGCCGTCACCGCCGATCAAATCATCGTGATCGGACGGGGCAAGTTCATCACCCAGGGGTCCATCGACGCTCTCACGGCGACCGCCAAGGGCACCGTCTTGGTCCGCGCCAACAAGCCCCCACAACTACTCGCCGCCCTGCGAGCCAAGCAGGCCGCGGTGACGGAACTCAACGACGGCGGCCTTAGCGTGAGCGACCTCAGCGCGGAGCAGGTGGGACAGGTCGCTTTTGACGCGGGTGTCGTCCTCTACGAGTTGACCCCCCAGCGTGCGTCGTTGGAGGAAGTCTTCATGGACTTAACTTCGGACGCGGTGGAGTACGGCTCGACGGGGGTACGCCGTGAGTCATGATGTCTCCCTGTGGTCGATCGTTCGCTCGGAGTGGATCAAGTTCCGCACCGTTCGCTCGACCATCGTCGGCGTCGCCGTCACCTTCGTTCTGACACTCGGTCTCGGCGCGCTCGTGACGGTGCTCACGCGAGTCCACTGGAACGTGGTCACCCCCCTGCAGCGCGCCACCTTCGACCCCGTCTCAACCAGCCTCGTCGGCATCCTCTTTGCACAGTTCGCCGTAGGGGTTATCGGATCACTCTTTGTCACCAGCGAGTTCTCCACCGGATCAATTCGCACCACCCTGACGGCCGTGCCAAGGCGCTATGAGTTGGCGACGGGCAAACTCATCGTGCTCGTCGCGTCGATGTTCGTGGTTGGCGAGGTGGCGAGCTTCGCGACGTTCTCCATGGGACAGGCCATCTTTTCCGGCGTGGTGCCGACCGCGTCCCTGTCAAACTCCAGTGTCCTGCGGGCCGTCTTTTTCGCGGGCCTCTACCTCACCCTCCTGTCCGTCCTGGCCTTTTCGCTGGGACTGATCCTTCGTCAAAGCGCCGCGTGCATCAGCGTGTTCGTGTCGGTTCTCTTGATCATTCCCATCATCGCGCTCTTTCTTCCCACCAGCTGGCAGAACGACATGCAACGTTTCTTCCCCTCCGAGATGGGCCACGCCATGATCTCGACAGCGAGCGTGCCCAATGACTTTGGGGCAACCACGTCGCTTCTCGTCCTCGCGGCCTACGTCGTGGTGCTCTTCGCCGTCGGCGCGAGCGTCTTCAACCGTCGCGACACGTGACTCTCCGACCGCTCGCTTAGGGTGACGTGATGGAGTTGCGCGCCGGATTGAGAACGACCGGGTCCGTTCGCCGCTTTCTCGAGGAACCGGTAACGGACGACGTTCTCTACTCCGTCCTCGACGACGCGCGCTTTGCGCCCTCCGGAGGGAACCGACAGTCCTGGCGCGTCATCGTGGTGAAGGATCCCCGTCGTCGCCACGACGTCGCCGAGGCCTACCTCGACGCCTGGCACGACTACGTGGCTCACGTGCTGGCGGGAGTCATCCCCTTCTCTCCCCTCGCCAGCGAAGAGGACCGCCTGGCCGCCGCGTCCCAGCGCCTCGCGGCGGAGGCGCGCTCGGCCCCCGACGGATTCGCCGAGACTCTGGCGTCGGTGCCGGTGATGCTGGTGGTTACGGCCGACCTAGCCGCGCTGGCCGCGACGGACCGCGACCTCGATCGTTACCACCTCGTGGGCGGCGCCAGCATCTATCCCTTTGTCTGGAGCATCCTGCTCGCCGCGCACGAGCGGGGCCTAGGGGGCGTGCTCACGACCGTCGGCACGCGCAACGAACCGCGTCTGCGAGAGATACTGGAACTTCCCGACACCACGATCGTGGCCGCCGTGGTCGTTCTCGGTTACCCCGAGAGTCGTCGCACGACACTCTCGCGCCGCGCGGTCGAAGAGTTCACGACGATCGATACCTTTCGCGGGGACCCGTTTCGCCCTTAGCGCTCGACGTCTCGAAGGAGTTCGTCGGTGTCCTCGCCGAGTGCCCGGGGGCCTCGACGAATCCCGGGACGCTGTCCGTCGAGACGTAACGGCGTCTTCATGGCTCGGGTCTCACCGCCCGGGGTCGACATGGTGCCGACGAAGTCGCCCTGAGTGATCTGCTCTTGAGCGAAGGCACCTTGCACGTCGAGAATTGGAGCGCTCGGAACCCCGGCGGCTGCGAGACGTCGCAACCACTCGCCCGTCGGCTGTCCCACGAAAATCTCCTCCAGGATCTCGCCGAGCGCCGTACGCGCCGTGACGCGAGCGGCGTTGGTCGCCCACTGCGATCCCTCTAACAGTCGCGAGTCGCCCAAGGCGTTCACGAGCGATTCGTACTGGGCGTCCGTGCCAATGGCGAGAAGCACATAGCCGTCGGCGGTCTTGACCGGACCGTAGGGTGCGATGCTCGGATGATCGTTGCCGAGGCGTTCGGGATTCACCCCCGTCGAGAGAAAGCCCTGGGCCTGGTTGATTAAAGCGCTCATCGCCGACTCCAACAGCGGCGCTTCGTAGTGCCCTCCCCGGCGTCCCCGCGCCCGAGCGAAAAGGCCGCTCACGAGACCAATAGCCCCATAGAGTCCTGTCACCACGTCGGCGATGGGCGCCCCCACTTTGCTCGGCGTCCCCTCGGCGTCACCGGTCACCCCCATGAGTCCCGAACGCGCCTGCGCCAGGAGGTCGAAGGAGGGAAGATTGGCGAGGGGGCCGCCTTCGCTCGCGGGAGTGATGCTCACCCATACGCACTCCGGGTTAAGTGCCCTCAATCGATCGATGCGCAGGGATTCGTACTGACGGGGCAGGTAGTTCTCGATCACGGCGTCGGCGACCCTGACGAGCTCGCCCAGGCGGCGAAAGTCGTCCTCGTCGCGAAGGTCCGCCACGATGTTGCGTCGATGGCGATTCACCGAGAGGTAGTACGTCGCGTCGTCGCCGAAGGAGGGCGGGGCCATGGCCCGAACGGGGTCCCCCTCGGGACTCTCCACCTTGATGACGTCCGCGCCGAGATCTCCGGCCACCATCGCGCACAGAGGCCCGGCCAAGACCCGCGAGAGATCGAGTACCCGTACGCCCTCTAGAGGTAGTCCGGTGCCGATATTCGTTGGATCGAGATCCCAGGTCACGAGAAGACCTTAGAGAGGTTCAGCTGGCACGTCGTGACGAGGCGAACGGGGAGCTAGAAAATGGCGCCGTTGATCACGATCATGCTGGACGTCAGTGCTCCTTGCGCCACTCCCCACTGGCGAAGAATCTCTCGATACGTGCCATTAGCCACCAACGTGCGCAGGGCCGCGCGCAGGGCCAGGGCCAGGGCCTCTCCCGTCGCCGTCTTTGCGGTGGCCAGGCCGTAGGGCGCGGGCTGGTACGTCGTGCCCACCAACTCCAATCGTCCCTTGGAGATGGAGACGAGATACCCGGCGACCTGGCTGTCAACCAGCGCCTCTTGGGCCTCGCCGGACAGGACCGCGGCCTCGGCCTCGGCCTCGGTGCGAGAAACGTGGACGTCCAGTGCCTCGTTGGCCGGACACGTAGCGGCCTCTCCATTCGCCGTAGCCTGTTCCGGGCTGTTCGCCACCACCGCGAGCGTGAGTCCACAGAGGTCCGAGAGCGAGCGAAAGGACGCCGGGGAACCACTGTCGGCGTAGACCCCTTCACCGGCCTTGAAATAGTCGACGAAGTTGACAGACTTTTCCAATGATTTGGTGTCAGTAAAGGATGAGTTGCCGATCTGATACTTGCCGCTCTTGATCCCGGCGATGATGGCCGAGAAGGTGACGTCATTTTCGACGAACTTAACTCCCAAGGTCGCCGCCACGGCTCTCATCAGCGAGACGTCCAGGCCCACCATCTTGGTTCCACTCATCCACTCGTCTGGAGGGTAGGACGCGTCGGTGGCGATCTGCCAGGTCACGCCGCGAAGCGCGGTCGGCACCAGGCGCGCGTCGGCGGCGTCGAACCTCGCGTAGACGCTGGTCGCCCCCGCGAGGGCCGTCGAGCTGACGAGCAGCGAGGTAACTCCCGCCAGGAGCACACAGCGACGAAAGAGTGACATCCGCTGCACCAACTGATTCAATCTCTCTCTGCTCCACCGCGGACTCGCTTAGGGATCATTGATACCAGATGTCAACGCGAAACCGACCTCACGTCGCGGGGCAACGAGGCATGCGCGAGAGGGCCGACTTCTTGGGTCGACGGCGTCAGGGGTAGTCGGGTCAGAACGAGGACGGCCGCCACGACGGCGACCGCCGCGCCGACGAGGCACCCTCGATGCAGACCGTCCATAAAAGCGTCGGTCACTTGGGCGTTGAGCCCTGGTTGAAGCGCGAGAGGAAAGTGCGCGACCGTGAGCTGGGCGGCGTGCGTCGAGCTGACGGCCACTCGAAGTTGGGCGCTCGAGAGGCCGTGAGAAAGGTACGGGCTCAACGCCCGCTTCACGGCCGGTCCGAAGAGGGAAGAAAAGACAGAACCGATAACGGCCACGCCCATGGTTCCCGCGAGTTCACGCGTGGTCTCGTTGACGGCGGCGCCCGCCCCGATCTGTTCAGGGGCCAGCGTGCTCATGAGAGAGGCGGTCGATGGGGCGTTCACCAGGGAGAAACCGAGGGCCAAGATGACCATGAGTCCGATCACGGGACCGAAGTACGCCGCGTGGGCGCTCACCACGTCGCCCCAGGCGAGGGCTCCCGCCACAATGAGCAGACCGGCCGACACCACATATCGCGCGCCGAACTTAAGTGCAGCCACCGCGCTCAAGGGCGTAGCCACCATCACCACCGCGGCGAAGGGCAAGGTGTGCACGCCCGCCGACAACGCCGAGTAGCCGCGAATCAGTTGGAAGTACTGGGTGATGAGAAAGATGAAGCCGAGCAGACAGAAATAGTTGATGGCGATGGCTCCCGCTCCGGCGGAGAAACTTCGATTGGCGAAGATACGCACGTCGAGTAGCGGCCCTTCACGACGCAGTTCATAGAGAACGAAGGAGGCGAGGGAGAGAGCGGCGATCAGAAACACCGACAGCGTGCTCACGCTGCGCCAACCCCACGAGGGACCCTCGATGATGGCGAGGGTCAGCGTCGCGACGCCGGTCGTTCCCAGAACCAGTCCCCCGAGATCGAAGCGCCGGCGCTGTGGGCTCTTGGACTCCGGAACAACGAAGGCCGACGCGACCACCGCCAGAACCACGAGGGGCGCGTTAATTAAGAAGATCGAGCCGTACCAAAAGTGGACGAGCAGGGCGCCGCCCACGACCGGGCCGATGGCGATCGCGGCACCCGCCGCCGCGCCCCAGACGCCGAAGGCTTTGGCCCGCTCGTTGAGATCGTCAAAGGTAATCGTCACGGTCGACAAGGTGGCGGGAAAGATGAAGGCGGCCGAGGCGCCCATGAGTGCACGCGCCACTAGCAACGTCGCCACGCTCGTCGAGAAGGCGGCCATGAGCGAGAAGGCGCCAAAGGCGCCGAGGCCGACTTGCATTACCCGTTTGCGGCCCAATCGATCCGAGAGGCCTCCCCCGGCCAGGAGTAGAGCCGCGAAGGGCAGCGAGTAGGCGTCGACGATCCACTGCAGTGACGAGTTCGAGGCGTGCAGATCCTTGGAGAAGACTGGCAGCGCCACGTTCACGATCGTGTTGTCTATTACGACGATGAGAACCACTACGCAGAGAACCCCGAGCACCCACCAGCGGCGATCGTGAAGAGATGTAGGCACTTTCAACCTCCAATAGAACAATGTTCTATTACTGTAGAACAATGTTCTATACTTGTCAAGTATGGAGCGAACCACCCGAACACCCTCGAACCAGATCGGACCTGACGTGCTGCGAGCCGCGCTCGCCATCCTTGATGGGGAGGGTCCCGACGGATTCACGGTGCGGGCCATCGCCCAGCGCGCCGGCGTTGCGCCGATGGCTATCTACAACCACTTCGACGGCGTCAACGGGGTCTTGGAGGCCTTATGGATCGAGGGCTTCGATACCTTACGCCGCGCCATCACCTTCGAGTCGAGGGACGCCGAGGCGGATCTCGTGAGCGCCGGTCGCGGGTATCGAAAGTTCGCCCTCGAGAACCACGGTCTGTACACGGTCATGTTCATGCACCGATTCAGAAACTTCGAACCCTCCCAGCAGGCCTCTCAGATCGCGGCCCAGACCTACGAGACCTTGGTCGTGAACGTCGAGCGCTGTCAGGCTCTCGGTCTCTTCGATCGCTCCACGGCCCGTGACGCAGCCCAGGTCATCTGGTCGGCCTGCCACGGCTACGTCTCGCTCGAACTCCAGGGCATCAACTTCGCCGCCGACCGCGAGGCCACGTTCGAGCTCTTGCTCAAAACCCTACAGAACGGATTCCGCTAGGGCGCTGTAGTTCAGGTCGCTCGGCCAGTAGCCGCGCCGGTCCGGGGTTAACAACATGTCGGTGAGTTCGTGCCGGAGGTGACGCTGGCGCCACAGCAACTGCTCTTGGGCGGCGTGCAACACACGATCGCCGTCGTGGCACTCCGTTCGCCAGGTCGGATCGAGAGCCAGGTCGAAGCAGCGAAACGAGCCGTCGCCGAACTGCACGTAGGCCAGATCCTCGCCCACCGACACCGCGAGGTTGCATCGCGCCAACGTCCAACTCGGGGCGGACTGGGAGGCCCCTAAAAATATGAAGCGACTGTCCCACTCGTAGTGCGCCGCTTCTCGCCACTTCACGTCCTCGCCCGCGAAGAGTGGCTCGAGGGAGCGCCCGTCGCACTGCACGGGCCGTTCCACGCCGAGGGCGCTGGCCAGAGTGGGCAGGAGGTCGACGTTCTCGGTGAAGTGGGAGACGGAGCGTCCACCGGGCACCCGAGGGTCTCTCCACAGCCCGATGATGTGGTAGCTCTGGGGGAAGAAGCCCAACTTTTCGATGAGGCCGTGGTCGCCGAGTTGGTCACCGTGGTCCGCCGTGACGACGACCAGCGTGTCACGCCACTCCCCTCGTTCTTCGAGAGCCCGCACGATTCGTCCCAGTTGAAAGTCGACCTCGGAGATCATGCCGTAGTACTGAGCGCGGAGCGCGCGAAGGGCGTCCTCGTCGGTGGGGGCCGCGGCCTGGGTCGACGATAGAGCGACCTCGTGCAACGGGTGACGCTCGCTGGCCTCGACGGGTGCGATCGGTAGGGCCACGTCCGCGGGGTCGTAGCGGGTCGAGAACTCCCCGGCCGCCGCGTAAGGCGGGTGAGGTCGCAGGTAGCTCAGATGTGCAAACCAGTCACCCTCTTCGTGCTCTAGCCACTGCAGGAATCGCGTGGTGAGAAATCCGCTGAGGGAGTCTTCGGCCGGTCGCGCTGGTTCGCCGTAGAGCAAGCTCTGCCAGTTCCCCTGCACGTCGTAGCCCTTCGCGCGCAAGTACTGCGACCAGCCGGCCTGACTCTCGGGGAGATAGAGGCCCACGGAGAGCCCCGGCAGGATCCCGTCATAGTCGTCGAGACGTGGGTCGTCGGAGCCGTTGGCCCGGTAGGGATCGATCCCCTGATCGGTGTAGCCAAAGAGAGTGGGGTCGTATCCCGCGCGACGCGCCACGAACGCGAGGTTGTCGAGGCTGCTCGCCAAGGGCGTTCCGTTCGCCACCACGCGATTGTTCATTTGATACATGCCGGTGAACAAAGCGGCACGCCCCGGAGCACAGGGCGCGGCTTGGGAGTAGTGACGCTCTAAGCGAACCCCCTCGCGCGCGATGCGATCGAGGGTCGGGGTTGACACCAGGGGGTGGCCGGCGGCTCCGTAAGCGTCCCCGCGAAACTGATCCAGTGTGATGAACAGAACGTTCACGTCGCTGCTTCGACCAGACGGTGTACGTGCGAGGCCAGATCGTCCAGGATCGCGAGGGCGTCGGGCACCACGCCACCCAACTCTAAGAATCCGTGCACCATCTCCTCCGCTTCGAGAAGCTCGACGGACACGCCGAAGTGCTCGAGCAGACCGGCGTAGGCCACACCCTCGTCGCGCAAGGGATCGCACTCAGCGACCACCACGACGGCCGGAGCGACGCCCGACAGGTCGTCACAGAGCAGCGGAGTCACGCGGGGGTCGGTGTGGTCGACAAAGCCATTGAGATAGAGCGAATAGTCGTAACGGAGGCTCTCAAGATCCAAGAGGTAGCCCGACCCGAATCGGTGCGCGGAGTCGGTCACCAGATCCGGACCGAGCGTCGGATAGATGAGTACCTGGGCGGCGATTTCCACGCCGCCGTCGCGGAGCTGTCGTGCCGCCACGGAGACTAAGTTGGCTCCCGCGGAATCGCCCATGACAATGATGGCCGCGTCGTCTGCCCCAAACTCGTGACGCCGCTCCGCCACGTAACGCACCGCGTCGGTCGCGTCGTCGAGGGCGGCCGGGAACGGATGCTCCGGGGCGAGGCGGTAGTCGATCGCCAGCAGTCGAACGCCGGTATCGAAAGCGAGTCGGCGACAGAGCCAATCGTGAGTGTCAAGGTCTCCGACGACGAAGCCGCCACCGTGAAAGTACACAATCAATGCCGCCGACGCTTCCGTGAGTGGGACGTAGAGGCGCGAGCCGAGCGTTCGTCCCTCTAGTTCTAAGGAGCGATCTTCCACCCGAGACATGGGAGCCAACTCGCCGCGAACGGCTTGGGCTTCCACGCGGAAGGCTCGGCGCCGCTCGTCCGCACTCACGCTCCAGGGAGAGGGCTCGGGATGTTCGCGGGCCTGGCGAAGATACGGCTCAAACGCCGGATGAATCATGACCACCTCCCACCCCAACACTACGGACACCGTCGCGACAGTAGCGCCGACTGACGATGGTCGTTTCAAGGAATGCTCGCCGAGGGCCGTAGGGTGACGAGGTGGTCATCACCGCGTCGACGACGCCAAGACAGTCCTCACCGTGAGTTTTCACGCGAACCCTCGCACCTTGGCGGAGGAGCTGTCCGCCCACTCCTACGATGTCGGCGCCGGAGAACTGGTGCGCTTTCGCGTCGACACCAACGACGACTCCGTGGGCGCCCTGGTGCGTAGCGCGTCGGTCCTGGACCCACGAGAGCGCGAGGAGTTCCGACGCGCCCTCTCCGAAGAGGAGACGGACACCCTGCGCCTCTTCGCCCCGCGTCGAACCCTCCAAGCGCGTCGCGGCGCCTCCCTCGGACTCGTGGTCGAAGCAGTGAGTTCCTTTGCTCTGCTGCCCGAGAGAGAAGTGCCCTGGGAGTCGTGGCTGAAGGCCGCCCTCTTCGTGGCTCGCTCGCTAGGTGAGAACCTTGACCTACTTCGCACGAACTTCCTCGACGTGGCGAGCGATCGCTCTAGCGATCGCTTCGATATTGCCCTGGAGTCAATGCAGCGGGTCGACGATCTCTCCCAGTGCCACGTGGTGGAGGTCGCCACGACGTACGGCACCGGTTTTCTCGAGACGCTCGTCTTTCGTAACTCCCCCACCTTCGGCGTCTTTGGCGCGCCCTCGCGCCTCGGTGACAACGAAGTACCCTTCGAGCCCACCACGAACCTGGCCCAGTTAGCCGTCACCCTGGCCGACGCCTTTGACGCCACCCACGAGGTCGCGACCGGGCCGATCGGCCAAGATCAGTTGGCCGCCGCCTCGTTCTCGATGGCCGTGGCCGGTTCGTACCTCCCCAGCTCAGGGTGCCTCAGCTTTGTGGCTGATCACACGGGAGGAACGTCCTTCACCGCGTTCGTCGCCGAAGTACCCGAGACTGACGCACCCACTCTCGCGAGTTCGGCGATTGATACCGATGGCCAGTGGGCCGTGCACGACCAGCGCCGACTGATCGTCCTTACCCCGCAGCCGCGCTTCGACGAGGACGAGGCGCCGCCCTTCGACCTTCATCAGTACAACGATCTCGCGCGGGCGGCCTTACGGGACCCCTCGAGCGCCGACTGGAAACCTCGCTAACGCGACCGGGTCACTCCGGACAGATAAGTGAGCCGAGCGTCACGTCCGTGGAACTGTCCGGTCTCACCGAGACCCAGCGGATATACCCCTGATACGTCGAGATGATCTCGTAACGTCCCGCCGGCACCGTAAAAGAGAATGCCCCGATCCACGGCTCTTTCGCGGGAAAGCTAATCACCTCGCTGGCGTAGGCCACGTGACGGCGGACCAAAATCACCGACGACGGTGTAGGAGTCGGGGCCGGAAAACCCGGAGCGCTCACCACCGGGACGGGGTCGCACTCGACCACGCGACCGGTAATGACACCGGTGCCCACCGAGTCCGCACCGGCGCCCAAGGACCACCCCGCGGCCGAGGCTAGCGAGGCCAGTACCGCCATGGCGACGATTCGCGAGATGGCCCCACTCGACATCGACACTCTCCTCGGCGACTAGCACCAGTGATTGCGGTTCTCCATGAAATGTAGGCCGCCACGCGCGAAAAGTTCCGCATGGTTCCTCTGGAGCGGACGACCGGGCTCGAACCGGCGACCTCGACCTTGGCAAGGTCGCGCTCTACCAACTGAGCTACGTCCGCGTGGTACATCGATTGTAGCCGACCCACCCGCGCGAGCCAAGCCGTCCTAGGACGATGTGGCGTCGATGAAGGCGCTCGCCTCTTCGACGACGTAGTCGCGCAGCTGCACCAGATCATCAAATCGATCGGCGCAGGCGAACAGTCCGAACTCTAAGTTTTCGCCGAATCCAAGGACCGTGACGTTGAGAGAGAACGCACCGACCAGGGGACCAAAGGGAGTGGCCGAGGCCACGTGACGACCGCTCAGCCATAGCGGTATCGGTGGTCCGGCCACCGAGGAGATCATGACATTCGCCATCGGAATTCGATCGAAGAGGTTGAAGGCCGCGATGAACTTGCCGCCCAGGGAGAGAAGAGTCGGCCCGAGAACGCGGGGCGTATCTTGAAAGATTTTTGCCCGATGGACGCGCTGCTCGCCCACCGTCTTTAGCGCGTCGCTCGAGATGGCGCGCAGCCTCTCCTCGGCGTCGTCGATGTCGGTGTGCAGGGCCACGAGCATTCCCGAGATCTGATTGCCGAGGTCCGCGGTGTCGCCTTCGCCGCGAACGTTAATCGGCACAAAGGCGATCAGGTCTCGCGTGAGGACTTCACCTCGTGCATCAAGCAGTCGCTTGAGCGCTCCGCCGGTGGTCGCGATCACGAAGTCAGTGACCGTCGCGCCACGCGCCTTGGCGGCCCGCTTGACATCGGCCAAGGGGACTCGCGCACGCAGGTAGGCCTTTTCGATGCCCGCCGCTCCGTTCAGCGACGTTTCTCGCGCCTCGAAGATCGAGGGCTGATCCGGCGTCGCGTGACGGCGGCCGTGCAGGGATACGACGCTCACGAAGGCGCGCGCTATCTCATAGAGACGAGCCCCCCAGGAGGCGATGTTCTCCGCGACCAGAGCGGGCCGTCGGCGGATCTTACCGAGACCCTCGCGCAAGAGCCCGAGCGAGGTGGTGACGGTCTCGTCCTGCTCGTCGTCGATCCGGCGGGGTGCGGGAGGTCGAACCTCGGGCGAGATGTCGAAGAGGCTGGCGAAGGTCTCGGCGAACGAGACGCCGTCAGCCAGCGCGTGGTGGGCCTTTAGTACGAGGACCGTTCGTCCATCGTCGAGTCCTTCGATCACCAGAAGTTGCCACAGGGGGCGCTGCGGTGAGAGGGTGCGCGACAGAAACTCCGCGATCATCGCGTCGAGTTGTGCGCGAGAGCCGGGCGTGGGAAGCGCGACGCGCACGACGTGTCGATCGAGGTCGAACTTCTCGTCCTGGATCAAGATGGGCCACGTCATGTCGAACGGGGCACGGACAACTCGTTGGCTCAAGACGGGGATCTCGTGGATTCTGTCGGCGATGTTGCGCCGAATGGTGTCGAAGCGCTCCTGGGGGTCGCTGACGTCGTCGGGGTCGAGTTCGATCACGGCGCCAATATTCATGGACGTGCCGGGAGTCTCCAGCAGGATGAAGGCGCTGTCCAAAGGATCAAGAAACTTGGTCATCGTCCGCTACTGCCAAAGCCACCTTCGCCACGCGACGCGCTCGGTAGCTCGTCCACCACCGAAAACTCTGCTGCCTCCACGGACAGCACGACCAGCTGGGCAATGCGGTCGCCCTTTTCGATGTGGTAGTCACTCTCGGGGTCGAGGTTCACCAGCGCGACCTTGACCTCTCCGCGATACCCGGGGTCAATGAGGCCGGGCGCGTTCGCGCACGTGACGCCGTGGCGAGAGGCGAGTCCGCTGCGCGGCAACACGAACCCGCCGAATCCCTCCGGAATGGCCACGACCAGACCCGTCGCTATCAGGGCTCGCCCGCCGCCCGCACGAAGGGTCGCCGGTTCCACGGCCACGAGGTCGCAACCGGCGTCGCCCTCGTTCGCGTAGCGGGGCGCGACGGCGTCGGGATGAAGCAATTTGGCGAAGATTTCCATAGCGCGAAGGCTACACACGCCTCGAGAGGTCGCTCGTTAAGTAGTGTCGCACTGTGCTGGTGTGGATGGATCTGGAGATGACGGGCCTGGAGCCCGAGCGTCACGTCATCGTCGAGATCGCCACGTTGCTCACCGACGACCACCTCAATGTCGTTGCCGAGGGGCCGGACCTCGTGATCCACGCTTCGGAGGAGCAGCTCGCTCAGATGGGCTCGTATGTCACCGAGATGCACACCAAGTCGGGCCTGCTGCCCCAGATCATCGCCTCCACGATCACCGTCGAGGACGCGCAGCGCGCGACCCTGGACTTTCTCAAATCCGAGAACGTCGAACCGGGCACCGTGCCGCTCTGTGGAAACTCCATCGGCACCGACCGGAGGTTCTTACAGGAGTACATGCCCGAACTCGAGTCGTACTTCCACTACCGCAACGTCGACGTCTCCACCATCAAGGAGCTGGCTCGACGGTGGTACCCCAGCGCGGTCGCCGGGGCGAGCGAGAAAGACTCGGCCCACCGAGCCCTCGATGACATTCGAGAGTCCATCAACGAACTGGTGCACTACCGCGACACCCTCTTTCAGCCGATCGAAGAGACGAAGTAGCCTCATCGGCCATGAGTGACGAGCAACTGACGCTCGCGGAAGCGACGACTCGCATGACGGCTCCCGGGCAGATGTTCGAAACGGAGCGCGCCGTTGTCAACGGACTTGACTTAACGGTCTGGAAAAATGCTCCCGCGACCCTTCGCGAGATCCTCGACCTCTCGTTGTTCCACGGGGCGAAGGATTTTCTCGTGTACGAGGACCAGCACGTCACCTTCGAGGAGCACTACCGTCTCGCGGCCACGCTCGCGCATCGCCTCGTCGAAGATGGCGTCACCACGGGCGATCGCGTCGCCATCGCCGCTAGAAACCTGCCGGAGTGGGTCATCGCCTTTTGGGGATCGGTGATTACGGGGGCGGTCGTCGTTCCCCTCAACGCCTGGTGGACCACCGACGAGTTGATCTACGGCTTGCACGATTCGGGAGCGTCCGTGTTGTTCGTGGACGAGGAGCGACTCGATCGGATCCGTCCTCGTCTGAACGAGCTGCGCGACCTGAGAACCTCCGTCGTCATGAGCGAAGAGCCGGGACGCGACGCCCGCGTGGGTGAACCCGACGCTCGCATTCGCCTCATCTCTTTTCGAGACTTCCTCGGCCCGGTCAGCCCCGACGCCGCACCTCCGGACATCAGGCTCGAGGCCGACGACGACGCCACCATGCTCTATACGTCGGGAACGACCGGACACCCAAAAGGGGCGGTCGGCTCTCATCGCAACATCATCACGAACTTCATGAATCTGGCCTTCTCCGCCCAGCGCTCGAATCTGCGCTTCGGTGCGCCCAGCACTCCGGGCGTCGATAGCCCGCAGAACGCGGGGCTGCTCAGTATTCCCTTCTTCCACGCGACGGGCTGTCACGCGGTCCTCGTACCGACCACGGCCGTCGGCGGCAAGATCGTCATGATGCACCACTTCGACGCCGGCAAGGCCCTGAAGGTCATCGAGAGCGAACGAATCACGTCGATCGGCGGCGTGCCGACGGTCGCCATGCAGATCATCGATCACCCGGACTTCAAAAAATACGACACGTCCAGCGTCAAGAGCATCTCCTACGGAGGGGCGCCCGCGCCACCGGAGTTGGTGCGACGACTCCGCGAACTCTTTCCTCTCGGTCAGCCGAGCAACGGCTACGGGTTGACCGAGACGTCGGCGGGCATCAGCGGCAACTCGGGCCCGGACTACGTGGCCAAACCCGACAGCTGCGGACCGGCGTACCCGGTGAATGAAGTGGCGATCGTGCCCGAGGGCTACGAGGGCCTCGAGCCCGGCGAGGAACTCCCGCGCGGTCCCGACGTGGTCGGTGAACTTTGGATCAAGGGGCCCAACGTCATTCGCGGCTACTGGAACAAACCCGACGCCACGGCCAAGGCCTTCACCAACGGCTGGCTGCACTCCGGCGACATCGCACGAATCGACGACGAGGGGTTCATCTACATCGTCGATCGAGCGAAAGACATGATCATCCGAGGCGGTGAGAACGTGTACTCGGTCATCGTCGAGGCGGCTATCTTCGAACACCCCGATGTGGCGGACTGCGCCGTAATTGGAGTTCCCCACCCCACCTTGGGTGAAGAAGTCGCGGCGGTCGTCGTCCTTCGTCCCGGTCGCGTCATCGAGGCCGAGGAGATCTCTCGCCACGTGGCGACGCGGCTCGCCAAGTTTGAAGTCCCGACGCGAATCATCTTCTCGTCTCAAGCCTTGCCGCGCAACCCCCAGGGCAAATTGCTAAAGCGAGAACTTCGCAGCACCATCGTCGATCAACTCAGCGCCCAGGCGTAACTCGCGTCGCCGTGTCGCGTATTGAGGCAAGAGCGGCCGCCCGAAAGCGACCGCTCTTGCGAGGCAGACTTATTTGTTCGGCTGAGGCGTGAAGCGCAGGTAGTCCTTCACCTTGCGAAAGCCCTTGGGAAACTTCTCCTTGGCCTCATCGTCGGTGACGGCCGGGGCGATGATGACTTCGTCGCCGTCCTTCCAGTCAACGGGTGTAGAGACGGGGAACTTTGACGACAGCTGCAAAGAGTCCAGCACGCGAACGATCTCGTCAACGTTGCGTCCCACCGAGGCCGGGTAGGTCAGAGTCAACTTGACTTTCTTGTCGGGAGCAATGATAAAGACGCTCCGAACCGTCAGCGTGTCGCTGGCGTTCGGGTGGATCATGTCGTACAGGTCCGCAACCTTGTGCTCCTCATCGCCAATGAGGGGAAAGTTCAGTTCCGAGCCCTGCACTTCATCAACGTCCTTCTTCCAGCGATGGTGGGACTCGACACTGTCGACCGAGACCGCAATCAACTTGGTGCCGCGCTTGTCGAACTCGCCCTTGCGCGCAGAGAAAGCTCCGAGCTCCGTGGTGCACACGGGCGTGAAGTCCTTGGGGTGGGAGAAGAGAATTCCCCAGTCGTCGCCGAGATACTCATAGAAGTTAAGAGTTCCTTCGGTGGTCTCCGCGGTGAAGTCGGGGGCGACGTCGCCCAATCGAATTGCCATGATCGCTCCTTGCCAGCAGTGTCAGTCACTCGACCGCACGCGCACACCTTAGCGGCCCATTTTTTGAATCTCGCAAATACCACTTGGCTTTGTAGGTTATTCACGCGCCGTTCCCACGACGTCCTGTGAGACTGGTGGCGTGACGACAGACAACACGCCGATCGTGGCGGCCTTTGACCTCGACGGCACGCTCAGCGACGGAGGCAGCGTCTTTAAGTGGCTGCGCTACCTGCGCGGATCCCGGGCGACGTACGCGGCGGGGGCCCGCCTCGCCCTCCCCCTCCTGGTGGGCGCGATCCGCAGCGGTCGCTGGGCCGACCGCGCGAAAGAACGCCTCTTCGGTCGACTACTTCGCGGCCTGGAGGTGAACGACGTGCGCGAGAGATCGCGCGAGTTTGCACTGGGGCACTTTGAAGAGCACGGTCGAGCGAAGGTGATCGAGCGCCTGCGTCGTCACTTGCGCGAAGGCCACGACGTCGTCATTGTCTCAGCCTCACCCCAGGTCTACGTCGACGTGGTGGTCGAGATGTTCGACGCCGACGGTGGCCTTGGAACTCGCCTGGCTCTCGACGCCCGTGGAACCCTCACAGGCAGTTACCTGGGTAAGAACTGTCGCGGCCGAGAAAAAGCGCGGCGGCTCGCCGAGTGGACCGCAGCCCGCTTTGGGGATAGCGAGGTCACGCTGTACGCCTACGGCAACTCGCGCGGCGATCGGCGCCTCCTTCGCGCGGCGGACTTTCCCTTCAACGTCGGGCGCCTCGGTCCCTTCGGAGCACTGCGACAGTTCCCGCGCCTCTCGAACGACGAAGTCGCCTCTCCTACTGCTGACGAATAGAGGCGCCCAGTTCTACGATGCCGCCCTCTCGACCGTCGTAGGTGACCTGAATCGAAGCGGCCTTCTCGCTCCAGGCGATCACGGTGTGCCCGTGATGGTCGAGGACTCCCACGTTGAGGTCGTAGATCCCGTCCAATAGGGGGACCTGGGCGAGATCGATGCCGATGACGTTGCGTCCCGGCAAAAGGTTGACCGGAGAGCCTTGTGCATCACTACGACTGACGAGAAGCCCGCCACGAGTGAAGAGTTCGATGACGAAGTTTCCGCTGTAGGCCGTCTGCGAGGTGACGGTGGCGTCGAGGTGAAGGCTCGAGCCACTCTTGATGTCAAAGGACCCTTCGGGGGTGGTCACGGAGTCGATGGTGATGGTGCCCAGCAGTTGCGCGCTGTCATGGGCCACGGCGTCTTTCATGAGGTGCTCGCGAAAGATTCGTAGGGAGTCCTGCGTGGGACCGTCGGCGATCATATCGCCACTGTCGAGCACCACCGCGCGATCGCAGAGGGCGCGGACCTGGTCGGCGTTGTGCGTGACGAAGAGGATGGTGCGACCCTCTTCTCGAAAGCGCTGTATGCGATCAACGCACTTCGCCTGAAAGCGCTCGTCGCCGACGGCGAGTACCTCGTCGACCACCAAAATATCGGGGTCCACGTTCACCGCCACCGCGAAGGCCAGGCGCACGTACATGCCGCTCGAGTAGAACTTGACCTGAGTATCGATGAACTGTTCGATCTCGCTGAAGTCCACGACCTCGTCGAAGATGGCGTCGACCATCTTCTTGGAGAATCCCAACATCGCGCCGTAGAGATAGACGTTGTCGCGTCCCGAGAGCTCCGTTTGGAACCCCGCGCCCAACTCAAGAAGAGCCGCCAGCGAGCCTCGCAGCAGGATCTCTCCCGACGTCGGCTTGAGAACACCGCAGATACATTTGAGCAACGTGGACTTTCCCGAGCCGTTATGTCCCACGATGCCCACGGTCTCGCCCTGG
The DNA here is from genome assembly GCA_963849705.1 of uncultured Acidimicrobiaceae bacterium. GTDB lineage: Bacteria > Actinomycetota > Acidimicrobiia > Acidimicrobiales > RAAP-2 > RAAP-2. Next base: position 467,231 of record CAWKII010000004.1, read on the forward strand.
CCTACCGTGAAGCTGATGTTGTTGAGGGCGTGAAACATCTCCGTCGAACCGGTGCGCGGGTGCAAGAGACGTTCCTTGAGGGACTGGTTGCGCTCGTGGTGGATCTTGAAGGACTTCGAGACGTCTTGGACGTCAATGACGGCGACCATCAGAGCTCCGACTCGAAGTTCCCCTCGAGGCGGCCGAAGATGGCCTCGGCGACGAAGAAGAGTACGACCGTCACGGCGAAGAGCGCCAGGTTGAGTTCCAAGAACTTATCGAAGCTCCAGGTCGGCAGGATGTTGATCATCGGGTAGGGCGCCACCGTCGACTTCACCACGGTGCCCACGTAAAAGACTCGCTGAAAGGTCACCACGATCAAGGTGATGGGATTAAGGAAGTAGACGATGGAAAGACCGTGACGCGAGAGGTGCGGGGCGATGGAGTGCTCATAGGAGTACACCACCGGCGTGAGCCAGAACCACAGCTGCAGCAGCACCTCCATGAGATGCTTCATGTCGCGTAGATAGACGTTGATGGCCGACATCACCATGGCCAGCGCGGACGTGAAGAAGTACAGCGACAAAAAGGAGATCGGAAGAATCAAGATGAAGTGCCACGCCGGCGCGTGTCCGACGGCCGCAACGAAAATGATCAGAACCGCCAGTTGCACGACGAAGTAGACCACGGCCGCCCCCACGTTGGAGAGCGCCAGAATCTCTCGAGGGAAAGAGACCTTCTTGACCAGCGCGGCGCGGTCCACGATGACGCCGGTGGCCGTGTTAATCGAGTTCTGGAACATGTTCCAGACCACGAGACCCGAGAAGAGGTAGATCACAAAATTGGGAATGCCGTTTCGTAGGAACACCGAGAACACGAGGTAGTACACACCGAGCGTGAACGCCGGTGACAGCATCGACCAGAAGATACCGAGCGTCGAGTTCTTGTACTTGATGCGGATGTCAGACCAGATAAGCCCCAGCAATAACTCTCGGCGTGACCAGAGATTCTTGAGTCGGGTCGACAGCGTGGGACGCGCGCTGACGACGCGTACCGGGGTGTCGTCGAGCGAACGATGTTGTTGGCCCACCAAGGGGGCTTCGTTCACTAGACGCCTTGGCGAATAGCCGAACGCTCGATGACCGCGTCGATGAAGCCGTAGTCCAGTGCCTCGTGGGCGGTGAACCAACGATCGCGGTCGGAGTCGATCTCGATCCGCTCGACGGTCTGGCCGGTGTGAAAGGCGGTGCGCTCGGCGAGGGTCTTCTTCATGTAGATGATCTGCTCGGCCTGGATCGCGATGTCGGACGCCTGACCCTGCATGCCACCCATGGAGGGCTGGTGCATCAAGATTCGACTGTGCGGCAGCGACAGCCGCTTGCCGGGGGCGCCGGCGCTGAGGAGAAACTGTCCCATCGACGCAGCCATCCCGATGCAAATGGTTCGCACGTCGCAGTTGACGTACTGCATGGTGTCGTAGATGGCGAAACCGTCGGTCACCGATCCGCCCGGTGAGTTGATGTAGATGCTGATGTCCTTGTCGCGGTCCTCGGCTTCTAGGAGAAGGAGTTCAGCGCAGATGCGGTTCGCCGTGCTCTGGTCCACTTGCGATCCCAAAAACACGATCCGCTCGCGTAAGAGACGCTGATTAAGGTCATTCGCGCCGTATCCTTCGGCCAATTGGGAGTAGATCATGCGACCAATCTACCGTGTAGCACCCTCGATACTCCCTTATCACGGCGTAGAGTGGAGTGACTCGCGGGCGTGGCGGAATTGGCAGACGCGCTGGTTTTAGGTACCAGTTCTTCGGAGTGTGGGTTCGAGTCCCTCCGCCCGCACGAATTTCACGGTGGTGATGGAGATATGGCGCCGTCTGCTAAGATGGAAAACGCTGTTTCGTCGCATCTCGCGATAGAGACCGATTCGACTATTTCTGCGAGTTGGGCTCACCTCAACTCGTAGGAGTTTCATGTCTGTATCTTTTGCCGATCTCGGCGTGCCCTCACGCCTCGTGGAGCGCTTGCGCGCCCGCGGGATTACCGAGGCTTTCCCCATTCAAGAGGCGGCGATTCCCGACGCCCTGGAGGGTCGCGACATCGTGGGAAAGGCCATTACCGGTTCGGGCAAGACCCTCGCCTTCGCCCTTCCCCTCCTCGCCAATCTGACCAAAGCCCGGCCCCGAAAGCCCACCGCGTTGGTACTCGTTCCCACGCGCGAACTCGCGGCGCAGGTCCAAAAAGAGATCGCCCAGCTGACTGAGGACCGCGGTCGTCGCGTCATCTGCATCTACGGCGGTACCTCGTACAACGTTGCGCGCAAGGCCCTCAACTTCGGCGTCGACGTCGTGGTGGCCTGCCCGGGACGACTGGAGGACATGCTCGAACAGCGTGGTCTTGACCTCAGTGACGTCGCGACCGTTGTCGTCGACGAAGCCGATCGTATGGCCGACATGGGATTCCTCCCCGCGGTTCGTCGCATCGTGGCCGCCACGTCGTCCGATCGGCACGTCATGTTGTTCTCGGCCACCCTTGGTCCCGACGTCTCGTCCTTGGTGCGAGAGTTCACCCACGACGCCGCCATTCACGACGTCGTGGGCGACGAAGCGCCCAGTGACGTTGATCACTACTTTTGGCGAGTTCCGCGCGACCGCCGACCCGACTTCACGGCCGACATCATCGAGACCTACGAGCGGGCCATCATCTTTACGCGCACCAAGCACGGCGCCGATCGTCTGGCCCGCCAGCTCGGCGAACGCGGCATCTCCGCCGTCCCGCTGCACGGTGACCGCACCCAGGCCCAGCGCGAACGAGCACTTCGCAGCGTCAAGAGCGGACAGATCCAAGTCCTCGTCGCCACCGACGTCGCCGCGCGTGGCATTCACATCGACTTACTACCCGTCGTCGTCCACTACGACCCGCCGGCGCAGGCGACTGACTACCTGCACCGCTCAGGACGAACGGGCCGAGCCGGCGCGACTGGTGCGGTCATCTCCTTGGTTGGCGAAGACGTCATCGGCCAAGTGAAGCGACTGCAGCGAGCCCTCGGCATCAGCCCCTCGATCGAGCTTCGCGAAGACGCCCCGGCCATTCGCCTCGGCGCCGTCGACGACGCTGTGGCGGCGGAGCGACTGGACGACGCGCCCAAGCGTCGCGCCGACTCCCCACGCGAGCGAGCCCCTCGTAGCTTCGAGCGCCGCGAACCTCGTGACTCCCGCCCGACTCGTGAACCTCGTGAACCTCGTGACGCGCGTGAGCGAGTCTCCTCCAGTCGTCGTGAGCACCGTCCGAGCGACAGCGCCCCGCGTCCGGCGCGAGGCTTCGAGCGCCGCGAGAATCAGCCCGTGCGTGGCGAGAACGCCTCGCGGCCCCGCGGCAAAGAGGCGGTGGTCAGCTTCTTCAATGACTCCAAGGGCTTTGGGTTCGCCAGCGACGACAAGGGCGACGACCTCTTTATTCACTTCTCCAGCATCGTGGGAGACGGCTTTAAGTCCCTGAGCCAGGGCCAAAAGATCACCTTCGAAGAGGCGCAAGGTCCCAAGGGCCGCGAAGCGAAGAACGTTCGCGTCGTGGGCGGCGGGCGCGCTCGGCGCTACTAAGGCTCGCGGGCATGACCGAGAAACCACTCGTCGACCCCCATTTCGGGCCGGCACCTGAAGACCTACTCATCGAAGAGATTGTCGTGGGTGAGGGCGACGAAGCCACCCCCGGTCAGACCGCCGTCGTCCACTACGTGGGCGTGGGCGTGACGAGCGGCGAAGAGTTCGACGCCTCGTGGAATCGAAACGAGCCCTTCAGTTTTCGCCTGGGCGCGGGACAAGTCATCAAAGGGTGGGACGAAGGTGTCGTTGGCATGAAGGTGGGCGGACGCCGGCGCCTCGTCATCCCCTCGAGCCTCGGGTACGGCGATCGCGGCGCGGGCGGCGTCATCGCGCCCCACGAGACGCTGATCTTTGTCGTGGACCTGTTAGAACTCCGTTAGATCAGCGGGGCGCGCAGTTCGTCGACGGCCAGCATGCGCTGATAGTCGCCGTAGCGCTCACAGCAGATCTCGGCCACCAGGCGAAGGCGGTCGTTCGGATTGCTCAAGCTCAGCACCTTGAACTGATCGAGCACCGACATCGGAGTCAGGGCGCAGAGTTGCCAGCTGCGGATGCGAATATCCGAGTCCATGGCGCAGTCTCGCTGCAAGCACTGATCAGCGAAGATCTCGCTCTGCAGGGCTCGTAACGCCCGCACCGCGGACTCGGTCGACTTGAGTAGTCCGCCCTCGATCGCCACGTCGTCACAGCAACGCTGCCCCACCAGGGCTCGAGGGTACGGCTCGTCCTCCAGCCACTCGTCGACCTCAAAACACTCCAGGCCTTCGACCACGATCAAGGTCTGACCGTTACTCAAGCGGTGCGATCCAAGAATCTCGACCAACGTCCCCACCGAGGTGCGCTCGTCATAACCGCCGACGTCCGATCCTCGTTCGATGAGACACGTGCCGAAGCGACGCTCTGTCTCCACGTCGAAGAGGAGTTGGCGATAGCGAGGCTCAAAGACGCAGAGTCCGACCGTCTGATGGGGATAGATCACCATCCCCAGCGGGAACATCGCCAACTCTCGGTCCATCACTCTCCCACCCTACGGGTGAACACTTCGCAATCGCCCTAGGGACGTGCGAGCTTCTTCGCGAACGCGCGCAGAGCGTGGCCGCGATGCGAGAGGGCGTTCTTCTCGTCGGCGCTCAGCTCGGCGAGCGAACGACCGCCGCCATCGACGGGCGCGAAGATCGGGTCGTAGCCGAAACCGTGCTGACCAGTTCGACCAGGCAGAATTGTTCCTTCCAGCACGCCCTCCACCCACCATGACGTGCCATCCGGGTTCGCCAGTGCGACCACCGTGCGAAAGCGCGCCGTGCGCTCGGGGGGACTCACGTCCTCGAGCTGCGCCAGCACTTTGTCCACGTTGTCCTCGAACGTGGCGCCGTCACCGGCGTAGCGCGCGCTATGCACCCCGGGCGCGCCGCCTAGGGCGTCGATGAACAGTCCCGTGTCGTCCGCGAGGGCGGGCACCCCGGTCGCGGACGCCAACGCGCGCGCCTTCAGGAGTGCGTTTCCTTCCAGAGTGTCGGCCGTCTCGTCGACGTCGGGAACGTCGTCGGGTCGCGCAAGCAGCTCGATATCAAAGTCGGAGAGAACCTGGCGTATCTCCTCGGTCTTGTGCGGATTGGCGGTGGCGAGAACGAGCGTCGTCACGGCGTACGAAGCGCGGGAGGCGTGGCCAGAACCGCGCGCTGCACTTCGTTGATGCGCGAGATTCCCAGCGCCGCCAAATCCAAGAGTTGATCGAGCTCGGCACGGTCGAAAGCCTGGCGTTCCGCGGTCCCCTGCACCTCGACAAACGTGCCTGATCCCGTCATTACGACGTTCATGTCAGTGTCGGCGCGGACGTCTTCTTCGTAGGGCAAGTCCAGCATGGCGACGCCACCCACCATGCCGACCGAGATCGCCGCCACGGAGTCGCTCAGCGCGTGCTCCGAGATGGTGCCGGCTAGAACGAGACGGGTGACGGCGTCGTGCAGGGCCACGTAGCCGCCGCAGATCGAGGCGGTGCGGGTTCCCCCGTCGGCCTGAAGGACGTCGCAGTCAACCAGGATCTGCAGATCCGCCAGACGCTCAAGGTTGGTGACGCTCCGCAGCGAGCGGCCGATCAGCCGTTGGATCTCCTGGGTGCGACCGGACTGCTTGCCCTTGGCCGCTTCGCGCGAGGCGCGCTCGGGCGTGGAACCGGGCAGCATCGAGTACTCGGCGCTCACCCAGCCGCGGCCTTTGCCCTTTAGCCACCGAGGCACATCGCTGTCCACCGAGGCCGTGCAGAGCACGCGGGTGCGACCGAAGCTCACCAGAACCGAGCCGGCCGCCATCTCAGTGAAGTCCCGTTCAAAGGAAAGAGGTCGAGCCTCATCGTTCGCGCGTCCGTCGACACGAAGTGCGGACATGGTGCCTCCTCTAGTCGCACGCAAAGTGCGTCGCAACGCTAGCCGACGAGGCGACGGCCTCGGGCCTTAGAAGTAGATGGTCGTCTTGGCGCGCTCGACCACGTCGTCCAGGTCGTCGCTCCACGCTCCGGTCGACAAGTACTTCCAGCCGTCGTCGGCAATGATCGTCACGATCGTGGCCGTCTCACCGTCGGGGACGCTCGCGGCGCATCGCACCGCACCCGCCATCGCCGCGCCGGAGGAGAGACCGCTGAAGAGTCCGACCTCAGTGAGACGTCGCGTCCACTCAATGGACTCGCGAGGTCGAACGATGACCTTCCGGTCGAGGAGAGTCTCACCGTGATTATCCGTGAAGATGGGAGGCACGTAGCCATCCTCGAGGTTGCGCAGACCATCCACCATCTCGCCGCTCGGCGGTTCCACCGCCCAGATCTGCACCTCGGGACGGCGCTCTTTGAGATAGCGGCCCACTCCCATCAGCGTGCCCGACGTTCCAAGTCCGGCGACGAAGTGCGTGATCTCGGGAACGTCGCTCAGAATCTCCGGACCCGTCGTCTCGTAGTGGGCCAGCGGATTCGCGGGATTCGCGTACTGATAGAGAAAGACCCACTCGGGGTTCTCGACGCTCAGTCGTTGCGCCAGTCGCACCGCACCGTTTGATCCCTCGCCGCCGGGCGAGTCAATGATCTCGGCCCCGAAGGCCAACAGCAGTTGACGACGCTCGGGTGAGACGTTCGTGGGCAGGACCACCTTCAGGTGGTAGCCGCGCAGACGACAGACCATCGCCAGGGCGATCCCGGTGTTCCCGGAGGACGGCTCGATGAGGACCTGGTCGGGGGCGCCGGGTGTGAGCAGGCCATCGCGCTCGGCCGCCTCGACGAGCGAGATGGCCACGCGGTCTTTCACCGAGCCGGCGGGATTGCGACCCTCGAGCTTGGCGAGCAGGGTGACGTTCTCCTGGGGTGAAAGGGAACTGACGTCCACCACGGGCGTACGTCCGATGAGTTCAAGGACGGAGGCGTACCTCGCCACTACAAAGCGCCACCCGCGACGGCGGGGAGCAGGGTGATCTCGTCGTTGTTGCGCACCGACGCTTCTACGCCACCGAGATACCTCACGTCGTCGTCATTGACGTAGACGTTGAGAAATCGGTGCAGGGTTCCGTCGTCGTTCAGCAGTTGGCCCTTGATGGCCGGGTACGTGGTAGTCAGACCTAAGAGGACTTCGCCCACCGTGGTGCCCTCAACCGCGATGACACTCTCGCCTCCCATGACGGGACGAAGAACAGTGGGGATTCGTAGTACGGCCGACATGGACTCCTCTTTCAACTCTCGGTTAATTCCTGACCTGCTGAGTCAACATTACAGGCTGGCGGTGGCCTCGTGACCAGAATTTTCGGCCCTACTCAGCCCTCTATCGAGAGCGACTCCTCGCTGACCAGGCCGTCTACGATGCGAAAGCTTCGTAGGTCGGCGGGGGTGCGAGCCAGCGACGCCACCACGTAGCGCCAGGACGGGTCGGGGGCTTGGCGCACATCGGTCGGGCTCGGATAGGCCTCGGAGTGCGTGTGGGAGTGAAAGACGCCCAGCATGGTCGAGCCCTCGCGATCGACTCGGCGAAACGTGGCGAGAAGGACCGCCGGATCGATCTCGTAGATCTTCGCGGAGTCGGCCATGTTCTCGCTGGGAACGACGTCGGTGACGATGCCCTCGGCGGATCCCAGAAGCAGCCCGCAACCTTCGTTGGGCAACGCGCGGATGCAGGTGGCGAGAATCGCGTCTCGCTGCGTCGAAGACAGTGTCAGCACGTGCTCACCCTAGCGACCACTTTTCACGCTCTCGGTCACCTCACTACGCTGAACTGATGGCACGAGCCAAGCAGATTCAAGGTCGCAGGGCCCAGAAACGCGAAGCCGCGGGCAACGACAAGGTCGTGGCCACCAATCGCCGCGCTCGACACGACTTCGAGATCCTCGAAACCCTGGAGTGCGGCATCGTCCTGGTCGGTTCCGAGGTGAAGTCGTTGCGAGAAGGGACGGCTCAGATCGCCGGAAGTTACGCCCGAGTGGACGACGGGGAACTGTGGATCTTTCAGATGCACGTTCCCCCGTGGAGCTACGCCGTCGGATTTGGCAGCCACGATCCGGATCGAAAGCGCAAGCTCCTCGTTCATCGCCGCGAACTGGAACAGTGGAAGCGAAAGGTGGCTACCCAGTCGCTGACCATCGTCCCTCTCAAGCTGTACTTCAAAGAGGGTCACGCCAAGGTCGAGATCGGACTGGCCAGAGGTCGCAAGCAACAAGATCAGCGCCAGGCGTTGGCCAAGCGCGACGCGGAACGAGATATCGCTCGGGCCGCTCGCCACTCTGAAAAACTGGGTTGAGTCGCCCCTGAGGGTGGGAGGGGTTTCCCTCCCACTACACTTCTACCGCGGCCATGGCGGCCGTGAAAACGAGGGGGTGATTGGTTTCGACGTCAGTCGTCGAGGTGAAAGAAGCGAGCCGTGGTCTCCGGAGCCACGTTAAAGAGCCGGAAACAAAAAATAAACGCCAAGCCTCAGCTTGCGTTTGCTGCTTAGGTAGCAACATCCGCCTTGACCCGGCCCTGCGGTTGAGTAAACGGGTGTCATAAAGCAGGGCTTACCCTCATAGTTCGTTAGTGATTACGACGGGACACTTCAGCTAACTACGGAACGCCGCAGGCGCTGGCAACGGCGACGCTCCCGACAACCAACGGCCAGCTGCGCTCGGAGAATGTTCACCAAGAAGTTGACGGACCGGGGTTTCGATACCCCGCACCTCCAAGGACGCTCAGGGCCTCTCTGAACGTCGTTGGAGGTGAGACCACTCCCTGGATGCTCTGTGACGCGAGTCTCACCGCGTACGAGGACCCGGATCTCAACAGACCAACAACTTCTGGACCCCTGCGTGACTTCTTGAGTTCACATCGACGTTGTAGATATAAGGTCGAAATTGTCCAGCTTCAGGAGAACGTTTTCACGTCAGCGCTCTTAGCGCCATGTCGCCCTCCTCAGTCTGTCGGCGCTCGACACCCCACTCCTCCCCGGGGTGTCGAACGCCGCCCCGGCGACGAACGACCTAGGGTCGCCCGGACGTCCACGCGCGACTCGGCGGTGCGGAGACCACCACGTCGGCCCCCGCGCGTCGCACCGTCCAGCCGTTCCAGGTCATGCCATCGAGTGAGTTCACCCCGCCGAGCAGTGTCTGTCGCGCCAAGGCGCCCTTGACCGCCTTCGCGTCATGACCCACGGCTCGTTCGCCATCGGGTGAGAGAAAGCGAACAGTGATCACGAGATGACTCTTCGACAGCGCGTCAAAATCAATGCTGGCCGCGTGCTCGCCCGGTAAAAAGTTCACCAGCGGCGTCCCGGGCCGATAGGTCGCCAAGAGCGCGGTCACCTCACTCCTCCAAAAACGTGCGAGTCGGCCCAGAGGGATAAGGCTTGCTCCCATGGCGAGCCGGTAGTCCTCGATGGGGTCTTCGCCGCACACGAGGCCATAGAGTCCCGACGGAATAAGGATGCGCCGGCGAATTGACGGGCTCAACGTCTCTGCTCCCAGATGCGACCACACGACGCCCTGGTAGCGACGCCAGGCCGGCGCCACCCGTGAGGGGCTTTGCCCTAGGCGCGTCACCGCGCTCAGGGCCCCGTCCAACAACGCCCCGCGAGCGTTGAGAAGAACCTCGAGCTCTTTCGGCGCCGCCGTTGCGACACGCTCGTGGAGAGCTTCTCGAACACGCCGTCGCGAAGCCCCGAGCTCTTCGTCAAACAGACCCCGCCGCGCGCTCGGCCGTCCCCCGGACCACTTCGTGAGAGAGGGCGGTATCAACACCAAGGGTCGCTCCGCCACGAGCCCAAGGTAGTGGACCTCGAGTTACGCGGCGGTGAGCACTTCCTTGGTCAGGCCGAACGAGCGCAGAAAGTTTCGTACTCGCACCACCTGGTCTTCGGTGAGCTCGCGAGTGCGTGTAGATCCAAACGAGACCGTCTCCCCTTCGACAGTCACGGCCCAATTGCCACGATGAGTCTCGTGGACCTCACCAAAACGTGCGAGCAAGGAACACACGTCGTGCCACTGAATATTGTGATTCAGCGGGTGACAAAAGAGTTTCTGGGCGGTGACGCGGTGGTGATGATCGAGCTTGATCGACATACTTAACCCCCTCAGCGGGCTTCGAGATTTTCGGCCTCGTGAGCACTATCCACCATTTAGGTGGGACTGTCAAGGAGCGCCACGAGTTCAACGTGCTCGGTCATGGGAAAGAGGTCAAATACTCGCAGGTCACTTAGGACAAAACCACTTCCTAAGAACTCTTTAAGGTCGCGCGCGAACGTGGCCGCGTCGCACGAGACGTACACCACTCGCCGCGGAGCGCGCCGCGCGATACTCAGGCCCACCCCCTTGGCCAATCCGTGGCGAGGCGGATCCAGCACCACGATCGCGTTCTCGCGCACCGTGTCGTTAATGGACCGAGGGGTGACGGACCACTCGCGCACCTTGAGCGTCTTGAGTCCTTGTGCGTTTATCCGGGCGTCTCGCACGGCGAACGGCGAGGACTCCACCGCCGTGACTTTTCCGCTGGAGCCCACGGCCTTGGCCAGGGGGACGCTGAAGAGCCCCACGCCGCTAAAGAGGTCCGTCACGTCGTCGCCGAGCTCGGGACACGCGAACTCGAGAACCGTATCGAGAAGCACGTTCGGCGCGTCGCGATGAGACTGCCAAAACGAGAGCGGACCCACCGAATACACGTGCCCCGCGACATCGACCCGCGACTGCGTCGAAGGGTCAAGGAGCTCGCCGCTCAGCCCGCGCAGCTCGTAAGTCGTGCCTCGCTCACTCACTCGTTGCGCCACGGCGAAAGGATCGCCATCTCCTATGGCTCGTAGTTCCACTTCGCTCGTGCCACGCCACGACGTCGTGAAGGCCGGAGCGAAGGACTCATCGGCGATCCAGCAGGGATTGATAGCTACCAGGCGGTGCGAGCGCGTCTGGCGAAGCGCGAGCTGACCGTCGTCATCGACCGCACAGCGCAGCCGGGTCCTCGTGCCCTTAGCGGAGCCCAACATGGCAGTCACGTCGACGGATCGTTCGATCCCGGCGATGCGTCGCAGGTGCTCTTCGACCAGCGCTTTCTTCCAGGACAGTTGGGCCGGCGTTGACGCGTGCTGCAAGTCACAGCCCCCACATCCTGCGGGGTGGGCGTAGGGACAGGGTGGCGCCACTCGCTCGGGGCTCGCTTCGACGATCTCCACGGCGTCGCCCCGATAGAAACTCGCCGTCGACTCGGTGAGCGCGACGCGGACCAGTTCACCCGGAAGTGAGTGACGAACGAAAATCACTCGACCGTCGTCCGCTCGACCTACTCCCCCGCCCGTCGCTGGCCGCTCGACGCGCACGGTCATGGTCTCTCCGATGGGATCCAGTGGGGACACCACCTAGGGAAGACGACTCAGAAAAAGATCGACCAGCGATGCCGCGCGTCGTCGGGCCGCTGGTGTCTCCCGGGCCGTTTCGGCGAGAAGCGCGTCGACGTCCAGGCCCAACTCGCGCGCGTCGTCCTCGTCCGCCGCGAGCCACTCCTTCAACTGGGCGTCGTCGACCTCCGGATGAAACTGCACGCCCACGTTGGCGCCAATGGCAAAGGCCTGCACCGCACGAGGTGACGTCGCCCAAAGTTCGGCCCCGTCGGGCAGCGCGCAGTGGTCGAAGTGAAACTCGAACCAGGGACCGCTCTCTAGACCCACGTCGGCGACGACGTCAATCTCGAACCACCCCACTTCGCCGTCGCGAGCGCGCGTGACGCTGCCTCCGTAGTAGCGACAGAGGGCCTGGGCGCCGAAACAGATGGCGAGAATCGGAAGCGCCCGCTGTTCGGCTTCGCCGATGAGGGTCAGTTCCCGGTGGAACCACGCGGTTTCGACTTCGTGGTCGTAGACGGCGCACTTGGATCCGAGGATGATCATGACGTCGTAGCTCTCCAGAGAGGGTGACGGCGTGGCTTCACTCATCATGGCCACGTCGAGTTCGAAGCCTCGTTCCTCGAAGGCCTCGCCAATCAGACCGGCGTGATCTTCCAGGTGGTGTCGTAAGACCAGTGCGCGCGCCATTGTTCCCTCGACTCTAGTGAGCGCGCGGTTCGTTCTCGCCTTACGCGCCGGGTAGCGACCAGCCCAACGACGTGGCAATCTCCTTACAGGTCGGACAGACGGGGTACTTCTGGGGGTCACGACCGGGAACCCAGACCTTGCCGCACAAAGCCTTCACGGGCGTGGCGTTGACCATGCCCTCCACCACGGAGTTATTCAAAGCCACAAACTCGCCGTCTTTGGGGGTGTAGCCCTCGAGCACAATGTGAGTGAATCGATCGTGATCGCCTTCGTCCGTCTGCGTCGTGGTACGAACCACGAGTTCGGTCTGGGTCTGGATGCTCACTTTGATCAATTTAGTAAGTGTCTAGGGTAAGGGCCATGAAAAGTCGACGACGGCGCCCAACGGCGCCCCGCCCGCTGGGACGCGTCGCGTCGCACTTCACCCGCGAAGGAACACCGAAGAACCCCTATCGCACCGAACGAGAAGCGCAGAGCGCGGCACAGTTGGCCTGGACGCTGAACGGCGCTGATCTCAACGCGTATCGCTGCGACTACTGCCACCAGTGGCACGTCGGCAAGCGATTCCGCGACGATTAGCGGGCCGATTGAAAAACGGGCAGTATGGAGTCACTCGAAACGAAAGGTTGCTCATGTCGGTCCAGGCGTACATCTTGATCCAGTCCGAGATCGGTTCCAGCGAAAAGGTAGTCATCGCCACGCGCGCCGTACCGGGCGTGCTTGAATCCTTCGAAGTCACCGGGCCCTACGACGTCATCGTTCGCTGCGAGGCCGAGAGCGTGGACGATCTGGGCAAGTTCATCGTGGGAGCCATTCAGAAGGTCCCGGGAATCACCCGCACCTTGACCTGTCCCGTCGTCAACATCTAGGCGAACTAGTCCCACCAGAGGTCGTGACCTAAAACCCCGCGGGCGATCAGTCCGAGTTGAACCTGACTCGTGCCTTCGACGATGGTGAGTTGCGGGGCGTCTCGGTAGTACTGCTCTGTGGGGTGGTCTTCCATATACCCGGCCGCGCCGAGTAGCTGCAGGGCCAGACGCGAGGCCTTGACGGCCACCTCAGAGGCGACGTACTTAGCCATCGACAACATCGGCACGTACTCCTTGGTGTACTTGCCTTGGTCGGCTAGCCAGGCCGCACGATACGTCAAGAGCCGCGCCGCCTCGATCTCGGTGGCGCACTTGGCGATCTCCCACTGAATGCCCTGAAAGTCCGCGATCGTTTTGGTGAAGGCCTGGCGTTCCTTCACGTACTCGGTCGCGTACATGAGAGCGCCTTCGGCGAGACCGATGCCTCGCGCGGCGACGATGGGACGCATGGCGTTCAGCGACTCCATGGCCAACGCGAATCCCCCGCCGATGACGTCGCGCGGGCCCACCGCAACGTTCTCGAAGACGATCTCGGTGGTGTCGATGCCCTTGACGCCCATCTTCTTATCCACTCTCGGCCGCGTCACGCCCGGTGCGTTCGCGTCGACGATGAAGCCCCAGATGCTGGTGTGATGACGAGAGGTCGGATCACCGACTTTGGCGAAGACCACGAACCAGTCGGCCTGCATTCCCCCCGAGATCCAGCACTTGGTGCCACTCAGTAGGAAGCCGTTCTCGTGATCCGGATCCTCGATCGCGCGGGTGCGCATTCCGGCGACGTCCGACCCGGCACCCGGTTCCGAGAGGCAGAAGGCCGCTCGTTGAGTTCCCTTCGCGATACCGGGCAGATACTTTTGCTTCTGCTCCTCGTTGCCGGCGATCATGATCGGTCCCGTCGGAAGGCGGGTCAACAACAGCATCAGCCCGAGCACGTTGGAGTACTTCGTCACCTCTTCAATGGCGAGGGTCAAGCCCATGATTCCCGCACCCGAGCCCCCATACTGTTCGGGGATGCAGAGGCCCAGGAGGTCGGCCTTCTTAAACTCGTCAAAGATGTCCTGGGGATACTCGCCGGTCGCGTCGATCTCACGCGCGCGGGGCTTGATCTTGGCTTGGGCCAGATGGCGAACACTACGTTGAAGTTCACGCATCTCGTGGGATAGTTCAAAGTCCATACCCAGCAAGTTACTTCGGGCCGTGTGCCAACATAACGGGGTGACGGCATTCCAACGCACCGACGACGTGCGTGCGCTGGGGACATTGCGCTTTGACGTCGTCGTGATCGGCGCAGGAATGACGGGTGCCGGCGTGGCCGTGGACGCGGCGTCGCGGGGTCTACGCGTCGCTCTCCTCGACGCGGGCGATATCGCCTCGGGCACGAGTTCAAAGTCGTCGAAGATGGTCCACGGCGGGCTTCGCTATCTCCAACAAAAGGAGTTCCGCCTGGTCTACGAGAACTTGCGCGAGCGCCAGCGGCTCCTTCTCAACGCGCCCTTTCTCGTCCAGCCACTGCCTTTTCTCATACCGCTATTCGGCTCGAACGGCGTCGCTTCGCGAGCCGTGGTGAAGGGGTACTCGACGGCGCTGCGCATCTACGACCTGAGCGGCGGCTGGCGCATCGGGCATCGCTATCAGCGGATCACCAAAGACGAGACGCTCTCCCATCTGCCCACCCTCAACGCCCGTCGCCTCGTGGCGGGCTTTCTCTACTACGACGCTCGGGGCGACGACGCACGCGTGGCCCTCACGCTCGCTAAGACGGCCGCGCTGGACTACCACGCGACCGTGGCGAACTACGTTCGCGCGATCGAGGTGGGACACGACGAGAGGGGGCGCGTCGATGCCGTTCGCTGTCGAGACGAAGTAACAGGTGAGGAGTTCGGCGTCCGTACCAAAACGGTGGTGAACGCCTCCGGGGTGTGGGCCGATGACATCTACGCGATGACCGAGCACGAACCATCGCATCGGATCACGCCGGCGAAGGGCGTGCACGTCAGCGTGCCGCGCGATCGACTCCCCGCAGACGTGGCCGCCGTCTTTAGTGTGCCGAACGACCGACGAAGCGTCTTTGTCGTTCCCTTCGACGACGCGCCCTACACCTACATCGGAACAACGGACACGGCCTACGACGGATCGCTCGAAGATCCCACCTGCACTCCCGACGACGTGGCGTACCTACTCCACGCCGTGAACGCCTCCACGACGTCGGTCCTTCGCCCCCACGACGTCACCGGGGTGTGGGCCGGACTGCGACCTCTCCTCGCCCCCGTGAAGGGCAGAGTTCTGAAGGAGAGAACGGCCGACCTTTCCCGACGCCACCGCGTGAGCGACAGTGGCGATGGCGTCGTGCATGTCACGGGGGGCAAGTGGACGACCTATCGCCAAATGGCCCAGGACGCCGTCGACGCCCTCTCGCCGTACATCGAACACCTCGCGCGCGTGCGTACCAAGTCACTCCCCCTTCACGGCGTGAGCCCGTGGCGACCGCACGGCGAACTCGAGACTCACCTCTATCACCGCTTCGGATCGGACGCGCAGACGATCCTGCAACTGATACGAGACAACCCGTCGCTCGGCGAGGCTCCGATCGCCCGCCAGCCCTACGTCGCAGCGGAGTTCCTCTTTAGCGCTCGCGAGGAGATGGTGACCTCACTGGTAGACCTTCTCACCCGCCGAACGAGAGCTCATCTGCACGACGCGAGAGCGACGCTCGAAGCGGCGCCCGCTATCGCTCGGCTCGTCGCCACCACCATGGGTTGGAGTGATGACGAGACGGCGACTCAGGTGGAAAACTACCGCACCCTCGTCAACCACGAACTCTCGTGCGCGGGCCTCGAGGCCTAGGACCATGCGTCGCCGGCCCCTCATGCCCAACGCGTTCCCCGCGCCCTCCCTCGACGCACCCAGCGCGTCGCCAGAGGAGTTGCTAGCGGCGCTGCGCGTGAGTGGGGTCCTCGTCGACGTCACCCCCTTAGAGCGCGCCGAGCACGGGCGCGACTGGTGGCCCCTTCTGATCCCCGCGACTGCGCAAGGTCTCGTCGCGCGCTGGCCCGGGGTGGTGGTGAGCGCGCGCTCGACCGAGGACGTGCGAGCAACGCTGCGAGTCGCCACGAAGTACGGCGTGGCGGTCACTCCCCAAGGAGGTCGCTCCGGCGTGGCGGGCGGGGCGACACCGTCGTCGGGCGCCATCGCACTCGATCTCACCGGTCTTGACCACATTCTCGAACTCGACGAGCACTCGGGATCTGTGCGGGTGGAGGCCGGTGTCTTTGGACCGGACCTCGAAGCCGCCCTTCGACCGCGGGGCTTTACGGTGGGTCACTTCCCCCAGTCGTACGACCTGGCGACGGTCGGAGGGTGGATCGCCTGTCGCGGAGCCGGACAGTACTCCAATCGCTACGGAAAGATCGAAGATATGGTTCGCGGTCTCACCGTGGTGCTCGCCAGCGGCGACGTCATAGAGCTCGGCGGGCGCGGCCCCAAAGGCGCCGTCGGCCCCGACCTGATGGAACTCTTTATCGGCTCGGAAGGAACGCTCGGGGTCATCACCGAGGCGACACTGCTGGCTCGGCGAGTGGCGAGCGTCGAAGCGCGCGCCGCGTACTTGTTCGCCGCCTTCGATGACGGGCTGGAAGCCTGTCGTCGCACGCTGCAACGCGACGCCCATCCCGCGGTGTTGCGCCTTTACGACGAGACGGAGTCGAAGCGAAACTTCGACCTGGAGGGTTGCGCCCTGGTGGTGCTGGACGAAGGCGAGGGTCCCTTCGTCGCGGCCACCATGGACATCGTGCACGAAGAGTGCTCCGTGGCCCTTCCCCTCGACGGTGTCGTGGTCGAACAGTGGCTGGAACGGCGAAACGACGTGAGCGCTCTCGCCCCTCTGTGGGAGCGCGGACTCGTCGTCGACACCATCGAGGTCTCGGGGCTCTGGGCGGTCCTTCCGGCCTTGCGTGAACGAGTGATGACGGCGCTGTCGAGTCTCGGGGGCATGATCGTCGTCTCGGTGCATCAGTCGCACGCCTACCTCGACGGGGCCTGTCTCTACTTCACGTTCGCGGGCCAGCCGAGCGACGACGTGACCGAGTTCTATCGGCTCGCCTGGGACGTGGCGATGGAGGAGGCGATCACCCTCGGAGCGTCAATCAGCCACCACCACGGGATCGGGCGAAACCGCGCGCGTTTCGTGGGCCGCGCACTGGGCGAGGCCGCGGCGCTCTTGGAGAGCGTGAAGGACGTGCTCGACCCTCAACACATCTTGAACCCCGGCGTCTTGGGCCTCGGAGGTACACCGTGGTGAGGGTCTTGGCTATCGATGTCGGCTCCTCCTCAATTCGCACGGCACTGGTGGACGAGGACGGCACCGTGGCTTTCGAACATCGACGGCGGCTGAACGTGTTCACACCGAGCCCCGGCTTCGTCGAACTCGACCCTCTTGAGATCGTCAACTCAGCGATCGAGCTGGCTGGTCGAACTCTCGCCGAGGGTGGTGGGTGTGACGGCGTTGCCATCACGAATCAACGGGCCACCACCATCGTTTTCGACCCGGTGAGCGGTGCGGCGTGGGGTCCCGCTATCAGCTGGCAAGACCTCCGCACGGTGATCGACTGTCTCATCTTCCAAGGCGAGGGCCTTCGCCTCGCGCCGAATCAGTCCGCCACCAAGATCCGTTGGCTTCTGCAACAGGCCGACCGTCCCGCGAGCACACTGAACTTCGCCACCATCGAAACGTGGATCGCCTGGCATCTCACCAAGGGCGAGACCTTCGTCTCTGACCGTACGAACGCCAGCGTCAATGGACTCATCAACGAGACGCTCGACGGATGGGACGAACGCACTCTGCGGCTCCTCGAGCTGGACGAGATACGACTCCCCCAACTCGTCGACACCACCGGCGCCTTCGGTACCGCGAGCGCCTTACCTGGCACGCCGCCTCTCGTGGCCCTGATCGGAGACCAGCCCGCCTCGCTCTTCGGTCAGTCGTGCGTGCGCCGTGGCGCCAAGATCACCTTTGGCACAGGCGCCATGCTCGATATGGTCCACACCAGCGCCACGCCCACCTCGCTGCGTCGATTCGACTCGGGCTGTTACCCGACCGCCCTTCGCAGCACCGACGGCGACGTCACCTGGGGCATCGAGGGCATCGTCTTCAGCGCCGGCTCGTGCGTGGAGTGGTTGCAGGACCTCGGTCTGATCGATGAACCAGGTCAGAGCGACGCGCTGTCACGATCGGTCGATAGCAGCGACGGCGTGTCCTTCGTGCCGGCCATGTCGGGTCTTGGAACTCCCCAGTGGGACTTCGGCGCTCGAACCGGGTTCTTTGGACTCACGCGCGGCTCCACGCGAGCCCATCTCGTACGCGCGGTGCTCGAAGGAGTCGCCCAGCGCGGGGCCGACCTCCTAGACGCGGCCGAACGTGAGATCGGGACGGGGGTTGACGAACTGCGCGTCGACGGCGGGATGAGCGTCAACGAGTTTTTCGTTCAACACCTAGCCGACGTCTCCGGTCACGTGGTGTCCGTGTCGTCCGAACGCGAGGCCACGGCCCGCGGCGCGGGACTGTTGGGGCACGTCTCGTTGGGTCACCTCACCCTCGACGACATAGAAGAGCTCTGGACGCCGGCTTTTGTGGCGACGCCGAGCCTCAGCGACGATGAGCGGGCCTCCGTGCGAGCGGCGTGGAGTGCCGATATCGCCCGCGCGCAGAAGACACTTCCGGAACTCTCGAGCATCTCGTTTTAGGCGCTCCACGGCGCGGCGCTCAGCGCCTCCTCGAGCGTCGTGGGCCTCTCCAGCAGTCCGCGCGAGAGCGCGAGGGCCCGGGGTTGACTGAGCGTCACCACGCCGGTCACGAACCCCCGGCGCGAAAAAAGCGCCAGCCACTTTCCCTCGTCGGGACTGCCACTCACGCGCAGGACGTCGTCGCTCGGGTGAGGGTGTCCCAGAAGCTGGAGTTTCTTACCGTACTGATCGGACCAGAAGTACGGCACCATGCTGGTCGTCTCACGGTCGCCACTCACCCAGAAGTCCGCGAGCTGCGCGGCGTGATCGGTGGCCACCTGCCAGTGCTCGATGCGAACGAGTTCTTCGCCGGCGGCATTGCTCCAAGGAAAGCGGGCCACGTCACCGATGGCCGCGACGCCGGGGGCGGCTTGAAGGTCGTTGTCGACCACCACGCCATCGTCGAGATGAAGTCCAGAGTCCCTGAGCCACTCAAGGTCCAGCGACGAGCCCACGGCCGCGAGAACCGCCTCGGCGTCCAAGGTGGTGCCATCGGCGAAGGAGAGGTGATAGCCGGCCTCGTCGGTGGTCACGTCCTCGAGACGCTGATTCGTGCGCAGCTCAATTCCGAAGTCACTGGCGAGACGCAGCAGCCATCTCGAGACCTCATCGCCCAGGACGTTCTGTAACGGGCGGGCCGCTGCTTCCAGCACCACGGGGGTCAGTCCGCGGGTGCTCAGCGACGTCGCTGCCTCGGCTCCCACGAAGCCTCCTCCCACGATGGCGACCACGCCCGCGGGCGCGAGGTGGGCCAGCGCGTTGTTCAAGCGCTCGACGTCGTCTCGGTTCCGTAGTGTCGCCAAGACCCCGCTAGAGGGGACACGAAGCTGCCGGGCCCGACAGCCGGTCGCGATGGCGACCCGTGATCCCTGGACGACCGACGAGTCGTCCAGGGTGACCGAGGTGCTCGCCACGTCAAGACGGGTGACGCACGTTCCTAGTCGCAGCGTCGCCGCCAAGGACTCGACGTGGTCATGCGTCGCCAGCGACGCCTTGGCCACATCCCACTTGCCCGAGAGAATCTGCTTAGACAGCGGCGGGCGATCGTAGGGCAGGTGCACCTCGTCGCCAATCAGCGTGATCTCACCGTCGAAGCCCTTGTTTCGCAGCGACTCCACGAGGCGCCACCCGGCGAGTCCGGCCCCCACCACGACGACGTGGTCAGAGGAGGTCAGCGTCACGAGCCGAACGTGGCGAGCCACTGCTCCAAGGTGAGCGGCGCTAGGACGAAGTTCCGCCGGCGAACCTCACCCATGGCGAGCGAGGCTTCGGCCGAGTACAGGTGGCCCGGGTAAAGAACCGTCTCATCGTCGATGAAGTCAAGACGTTGGTGCAGGGTTCGATACATCTCCGCGGCGTCGCCACCGGGGAGGTCCGTTCGACCACACCCGTCAATGAACAGCGTGTCACCACTCAGCAGGTGATCGTTCACGAGCAGGCACTGGCTCCCGGGCGTGTGACCCGGAGTGGCGATGGTGGTGACCTCGACGCCGCCGACGCTCACCACGTCGCCGTCGTGGTGAGGAACCAGGGCCGAGAGAGGCACCTCGGCTCGTTCCCGCATCCAGGGCACTTCCGCCTCTTGCACGTGCACGGGCACCTCGGCGAGAGTCACCAACTCCGCGACACCGGCCACTCGTTGGCGGCCCATCAACGTTCCGCCGACGTGATCGGGGTGGTAGTGCGTGGCGAAGACGCCCACGAGGTCCAAGCCCGCGTCGTTGACCATCTCCACCAGTTCGCGGGGCTCGTAGGCCGGATCGACGAGCACGGCCTCGCCGCTCTCGCGGTCGCCGATCACGTAGGTGAAGTTCCGCATCGCGATCGCCACCTCGTCGCCGACGGCGTAGTCGCGACCCGAGAGCAGTTGGCGAAAGCACAGTCGATCGCTCATTCGCCGTTGGCCACCTTGGCGATACGAGGTGCCAACTCATCAACGCGGGCTTTGGTCGCACTGAGGCGCTCTTCGAGCGCTTCGATGATCGACGTGGCCCTCTCTAACTTGGCGAAAAGGTCGTCGACCGACACCTCGCCTTCGTCAAAAGAGGCGACGATCGCGTTCAGTTCGTTGGCCGCCTCGTTCCAATCACCGACGTTGCTCATGGGGTGTATCCCTTCTCTTTCACTTGCGATAGAAACGAACCGTCGCTCACCAGGACTCGCACGTCCTCTCCCAGCGCGACGTCGTTCAGTGAGGTCACGACCGCTCCCGAGGCGTCGGTAACGATGGACCACCCTTGGGCCAGGCGTCGGGTGGGGTCGTACGCGGAGAGGAGTTGACGCTGGTTGGCCAGCAGCAACGTGGCCGAGGTCACCAGGTGGCGGGCCTGCATGATAAGCCGCTCTCGTGTGCTCGCTAGGTGTCTCTCCTCGGCGCGAAGCCGATCGCGCACCGCAAAGATCATGGTGCGCCGACGCTCCGCCACGTAGTTATCGGCCTCTTCGAGGACGTCGACCGCGGACTCGAGTATTCGCTGGGCCGCGTCGCGTACGTTCCTCTCGTACCACGTCGCGACCAGTGCGGCGAGCTCCTCACCCAGTTTGGTCGGGGTGATCGAGTGAGTGTGCGCCACGAGGTCGGCCACGGACTCATCGCCGGTGTGGCCGATACCGGTGAAGACGGGAGTCGACGAGAGGGCGATGGCACGCGCGACGCCTTCGTCGTCAAAACAGGCCAGGTCCCCCTTCGACCCTCCTCCTCGGACGACGCAGATGACGTCGAGGCCGGCGTCGTCGAGGGCGCGCAGGGCGGCCACGATCTGAGGAGGAGCACCCTCCCCCTGGACCAAGGTCTTGACCAGGGTCACGTGGAAACTGAAACCCGAGCCCAAGAGTTGACCGGTGAAGTCGTTGTAGCCCTCGGTGCCCGGACTGGCCACGAGTCCCACGCGAAGGGGGACCGGAGTCAGTACGGTGAGCCGGTTGCGATCCATCAGACCCTCGTCGCGCAGTCGCGCGATTAGCTCCTGTCGCCGTCTCGCGACGTCACCCAGCAACCCTTCGACGTCAATCTCCAGTATCGAAAAGCCGAGCCGGCCTTGGGGCGCGTACACGTCGACGTAGCCAAGAAAACTGACGACCATACCGGCCTTGAGGGCCACCCCCTCGCTCGCGAGTCGTCGCTTCAGGGGTGCCCAGGGAGTGGCCCAACAGTGAGCGTTTAAGACGGGGCGCTTGGTGTCAGACGACGCGGAGCCGGCGTCGACCAAGTCGACGTAGACGTGACCCTTTTCGTAGACCTTGGCGATCTCGCCTCGCACCCAGTGCGGGCGACGGCGTCCAAAACCAGCCTCCAGGTGGGCCGTTAAGAGCTGATAGAACTCGCCCACGTCAAGGACGGGCTCGGCGGACGAAGTCTCAGCTACCACGTCGCGAGGATACCGCCCGGCCGTCACGGTTCCTCTAGGAGCCGCTCGCCGTTCGCAGTGAAACACGCAGATAACTCTTCAGCGTTATGTAATGAATCGTCTCTTGTCCGAGTTTCGCGGTTGTGCCAGACTTGAGTTGGATGGTGAGTCGACTGAGTGACCGCGCTGCTCGGAAACGGGCGGTGAGGAAAGTCGGGGCTCCACAGGGCAGGGTGCTCACGAAACGTGAGTCGCGGTGACGTGCAGGACAGTGCCACAGAAAAGAGACCGCCGATGACTTGGGAGACTAAGAACAGGTAAGGGTGAAACGGTGCGGTAAAAGCGCACCAGCGCCTTGAGCGATCAAGGTGGCTCGGTAAACCCCACCCGGAGCAAGATCAAACATGGGAGGCCGCCCGCACGCCTCGTCACTGAGGCACTCCCTAGGTAGATCGCTGAGATGGATGGTCACTCATCCTTCTTTTGAAGGTGGACAGAACCCCGCTTACAGGTCGACTCACCATCCCTTTCTCATTCGTTACTTCAGATGATCGCGATCGCGTCGTGACGCAGTTGGCGTAGGGAGAAGCCGACCGCCTCGTAGGCTTTCCACGTGTCCGAGTACCTGCGCAGCGACGAGATACTCGCCTGCGTCCATCGGGTGGCCCTCAGTCGCGGCGCGCCCTTCGAGTTCGAGCCGCCACCGGAGACCCCGGAAATGTCGCGGCGTCGTGAGAGTGCCCGCGAACATCGACGCTCAACCCTCGAACGGTTGCGCCAGCTTCACCCCGAGGCGATAACTCCCCAGAGTCGGGCCGCCACGTCGACCGCGTTGCTCGAGGGCGCGGAGATTATTTTGTCGCCCCGACTGAACGACGATCGGGCGGGGCGACGATCGGCCAGCGTCCAGGCGCTCGTTCGGGTGGGACGGACGGCGGAGCGATTCACGTACGCACCGATCCTGATCAAGAACCACGAGGTCGTGGAGTCGGCCAGCACGCGGCGCACCCTCCAAGGGTCCCTCGAGCAGTTACGACCGAGTGAAGCCCAGTACCTCGACGGCGTGGGTACCCGCGCGGCCCTGCCGATGACGAGGTCAGGGCTCTCGCTGGCCCACGCCCTACGCGTTCTTGGCGCGCTGGGCCACGCGGACACCGCGGCGAGGGGTGCGATCATCGACCGACAACGAAAACTCTGGTGGTTCGACCTGGAAGGTGAGAGTTACCCTCGTTTTAATTTGGAGCGCTACGACCAGCTTTACGACGAGCGTCTGAGTGTCGTCGCCGCCCACGATGTGTGGCGTACGTCTGGTGCGCCGTTCCCTACCGCGCCCTACTGGCATCGCGACTGTCCCGAGTGTCCCTACGGCGAGCACTGCGAGGAGCAGCTCAACACCCTCGACGACGTGTCGCTCGTTCGATTCACCTCCTTCGATCAGCAACTCCTCTTGCGAGAACACAACGTCGACACCCGCGCTCGCCTCGCCCAACTCGACCCCGTCCGCGCTCGCCGCGCCCGCACGCGACCCCTGAATCCCTTAGAGCCCCACCAAGCAGAAGAGGTCCTGGGACGAACCATCGACAAGCTCGACGACCTGATCTATCGAGCGCGGGCCCACGAGCGTGGCTCCTCCCTTCGCATCGTGGCCGCCGACGAGATGGGCTGCGCCACGGCCGACGTAGAAGTGGACGTCGACATGGAGAGTTACGAGGACGCCACGTACCTCTGGGGGGCGTACGTATCGGTCAACGTCACCACGGAGGGCGTCGAGGAGGGCTATCACGCCTTCGTCGACTGGGATCGCCTCGACCACGACTCCGAGGCCACCATCTTTCGCAGCTTTTGGGAGTGGCTGGACGGCGTTCGTGCCGTCTGCGAGGACCAAGGGCGCACGTTTGCGGCGTACTGCTTTTGGGCTCAAGCCGAAGACGGCGCCATGAATCGAGCCGTCACTCCCCCGCTGGCGGGAGGCCCCACCATCGAAGTGTTGAGCGCCTTTCGTCGGGCGGAGCCGGCCGCGTGGATCGACCTCCACGACGTGGCGAAGCGCCAGCTTCAAACGGAGGGTCCCCTCGGGCTGAAGCAGCTAGCCATGGCCGCGGGTTTTCGCTGGCGCGACGTCAATCCCAGTGGTGAGGCCTCGATCCTTTGGTACGAAGAGGCCACGCGAGGCGAGGAGTCTGTTGCTCGCGCGGCGAGAGCGCGACTCATGGAGTACAACGAGGACGACTGTCGCGCCACGAAAGCGCTACGCGACTGGTTGAACGGCGCCGCGCGTTCACTTCCCCACCGCGACGACCCACTGTAAATCACGTCCGCCGTTAGCATGACCCGGTGACTCTCGTAACGTCGGAACGTTCTGGGGGTCCTTCCTATCTCCTCGGCGCTCGGACTCTCGGCGCCATCGCCAGCGCGGCGTCGATCGCCCTTGCCGTCCTCTTGGCCGTGGCCCTCAGTGACGTGGCGCATCATGAGATCACCCGAGGGATCCTGCTGCTGCTGCTCGCGTTGCTCCTTCGTGGAGTGCTGGCACTCGCTCTCGACGAGTGGGGTGACCTCACCGCCTCACGGCTGCGCTCTCGTTGGCGCCGCCGCCTCGCCGGTCACTTTGTCACTCCGCGTCGAGGAGGCGAGCGAGCGAGAGGTGATCTTTCCTTAGCGGTCGATCACGCGTCCGAGGCACCCTCACTGGAGCGTCTTCGCGTCAGCGCGGCGGTCTCGCTGCTCGGCGTCGTCGTCGTCTTCGTCGCCGCCGGCTGGCTCCCACTGGTCATCACCCTGGCCCTGCTGGCCCTGGCCGTGCCGTTCTATCAACGCGCGGGTCGGCGCAGCGAAGTGATGGCTCGGGAGTTCCAGCGCCGACGGGCCACGCTCGAGGCGCGCCAACTCGAGGTACTCCAGCACGCGCCCGAACTTCGTGCCCTCGGTGCTGTCACGTACGGCGCCGACGAGATCGCCGCCATCTCCGAGAGCGAGCACGCGCTCGCCCTGAGAGCCATTCGCGTCGCGCTGGAGTCCTCTCTGGTCACGGAGTTCTTAAGCGGTGTGAGTGTCGGTCTCGTGGCCATGGTGGTGGGATTCGGCCTGCTCGGTGGACGAATATCCCTCCTTCGTGCGCTCATAGCGGTGCTCGTCACGAGCGAACTCTTCATCCAGGTGCGTCGCTTCGGCGTGGAGTTTCATCGACGTGACGACGCCCAGCGTGCCCTCGCCGCGTTAGTCGAACCCGACGCGAGACCGGCCATTCTCGCGGGTGAGGAGATCCTCGTCGCGGAGGACGTCGTGACCGAGGCCAGTCCTCAAGAGATCACGTTGCGAATTTGGCCCCACGACCGCGTCCTCGTGACCGGCCCCTCCGGCAGCGGCAAAACGACGCTCCTGCACTCCCTGCTCGGGTGGCGTGAGGTGCGCTCGGGGGTGGTGGAACGATCCGCGGCGCCCGTGGGCTACGTGGACGCCGAGAGCGCGCTGTTCTCGGGCACTCTGCGCGACAACTTGATCGTCGGAGCGAACCTGCCCGAGGAGGCTCTGCGCGAACAACTGCGCGCTCTCGGACTGGTGGGACCGCGTTTTGAAGAACTCGACGCCGAGGTGCTGAGCGATGGTCGCGGCATGAGTACGGGAGAACGGGTGAGGCTGCTTCTGGCTCGCGCGCTTCTCGCCAACGTCTCGCTCCTTCTTCTTGACGACGTGGCGGGCGTCTTGGATCACGACGCCCGCTCCAAGGTTCGCGCGACGTTGGCCGCGTTACCCGGTCTCGCTGTTCTCGAAGCCACCGTCGACACGCCGATTCTCGAAGCGCCGACGTACGAGTTGGAGATCAGGTCATGAGTAGTGATCTCGCGAGACTTCGTCGCTGGCTACGTCGAGCGCAGCCGCCTCGACCGCAACTGATTCGCGCCCTCGTCGCCGGATTTGTCGCGACAGCCACCAACGTGGCACTCGTCGTGGGCGCGGCGGCGCTGCTGGTCGAGAGCGCGCGTCGACCCGGACTGCGCGCGGTGGCAGTGGTGCTGGTCATCATCGAACTCGTCGCCTTTCTACGCTCCCCGCTTCGCTTTAGCGAGCGGCTGGCGACGCACCGCCTCGGCTACAGCGCCGTCACGAGCTGGCGACGCTGGCTGGTCGTGGCCATTGGACGACTCGACTTCTCGCAGTGGCGAACGTACGCGTCGGGCGACCTGTTGGAACGGGCGCTGAACGATACGGACGAACTTCAAGAACTGTGGCTGCGATTCGTTGTGCCCTTCGTTGACCTGGTCAGTGTCTTGGTGTTGGGCGACGTCGTCGTGGCCGTTCTTCCGCCCCACGGTCACTGGTGGACCTACGCGATCAACCTCCTCGTGGTGCAGGTCATCGGGGTCGTGGCGCTGGTGAAGTTGGCCCAAGGGGAGGTGGACCGCGACCGCGAGACGCGACGAGCGCGGGGGCTCTATCGAGCGCAGGTCGTGGAACTGAGCGCGGTGACCCCCGAACTGGAGTTGCTGCACCGGGGCGACTTCGCGGTGGCGCGTCTCGCGCGCGCGGCGGACGTTCTCGAAAGGGCCGAGGCGGACCTGCGCCACCGCCGGCGAACCTCCTCCGTGCTCGTTCTCGCCCTCAGCCTGGTCGCCGTCGCGGGGATCGTCGAGCACCCGCGGACCTCGAGCGTCTGGTTCGTGGTGGCGGCCCTTATCGGGTTTGCCACCTACGACGCGTTGAGCGCCCTTCGATCATCGCTCATCGCCGCGGTGCAAGTCAGTGGCGGAGGCGAACGCCTGGAGGCGCTCGAGTCGATCACCCCTCGAGCGACGTACCCGTGGCCGAGCGAGGGCACCGTGACCCTAACGAACGTGACCCTTCGAGAAGGAGCCCGCGTCTTGGTGCGTGACGCCAGCCTCTCCATAGCGCGCGGACTCCACGTCGCTCTCGTCGGCGAGTCCGGCGTCGGGAAGTCGTCGCTGCTGCGAGCCCTCGCCGCGCTCGATGAGCTGTCCGCGGGCACGATCACCATCGGCGCGACGGCGTTGGTGGAGATTGACGAGACGCAGTTGCGTCGTCACCTCACCTACGTGGTGAGTGAGCCGGGCTTTACCCGAGGCTTCGCGTGGGACGTGTTGACTCTGGGGAGAGAGACTATGAGGGAGCCGCTCGGCGACCTCGCGGACCTCGGTATGAACACGGAGAGAGCCAGTCGCTTTGAGGATCTCTCCCGGGGTGAACGAACGCGGGTGGCGCTGGTTCGATCGCTCGTCACCGAGCCAGACGTCTACCTACTCGATGAGCCGACGGCCGGTCTCGGGGCCGAAGAGACGACCCGCGTGCTTGAACTGTTCTCGCGCACGGGCTCCACGGTCATCGTGGCGACGCACGATCCTCTGGTCATCGAGTGGAGCGATGTCGTCTATGAACTACTCGACGGCGAGATCAGGTTGCTCAGACGTTGACGTTCGCCATTCCGGAAGCTTGGTAGCGCTCGCCTTGCACCGCACCACGAGGGACGGCTGCTTCGAGGCGAGCCGCGTCGTCGGCGCTGAGCTGGATGTCCGCCGCGGCAATGTTCTCTCGCAGCCACGTGCGCCTCTTGGTTCCGGGAATCGGCACGACGTCCTCGCCTCGCGCGAGAACCCAGGCGAGAGAGAGCTGCGCCACCGTGACGTTCTTCTCTTCAGCTATCTCCTCTAGATTCCTCACGAGACCAAGGTTGTGCTCGTAGGCCTCGCCGCTGAAGCGCGGGTGGTGGCGTCGAAAGTCCCGCTCGTCCGATGATCTCGTCGCGGCCTCATTGGTGAGGAAGCCTCGACCGAGCGGGCTGTAGGCCACGAAGCCAATGCCCAGTCGCCGACAGGTGGCGAGTACGCCATCTTCGGGTTCACGCGACCACAGGGAGTACTCGCTCTGCAACGCGCTCACCGGGTGCACCGCGTGAGCACGCTCGAGGGTGGCCGACGAGGCCTCGGAGATACCCAGGTAACGAACCTTGCCCGCCTCGACGAGGGACTTCATCGCTCCCCATGTCTCTTCGACCGGCACGCTGCGATCGACCCGGTGCTGGTAGTACAGGTCGATGACCTCGACGCCCAGGCGTTCCAGCGAGGCGTTGCACGCCGCCGTGACGTACTCCGGCGTGCCGTTGATACGAATAAATGAACCGTCCGCGCCGCGCTCATTACCGAACTTCGTCGCCAGCACGACCTCGTCGCGACGCCCCGCGATGGCCCGCCCGACAAGCCGCTCATTCGTGAAGGGACCGTACATATCGGCCGTGTCGAGGAAGTTGACGCCGCTATCGAGCGCTTCGTGAATGGTGGCGAGCGACTCCGCGTCGTCGCCCGCGCCGTAGAACTCGCTCATGCCCATACAGCCCAGCCCCTCGGCGGAGACCTGCAGACCCTGACCCAACGTACGACGCTCCATCGCGGCTCCTCCATGTGAACTTGCTCACAACGCTGTGTTTCAAGGCCTTCCCTACGACAGTAGTGGTTGAGGACGAACTAATTTCTTGGCTATTGGCTGGGGGGGCCAAACATCGATAGCCCGCCTGTTCTGGCAACAGAACGGGCGGGCTGCGTTGTCTTTGAGGGGTGAACGTTCAGCCTTATCGTGAAGGTGTGACCACCGTCGAGTCGCCCACGCCGACGAGCCCCTTGCTTCGGGGCTGGCTCCACGTCGCCGGGGCGGTGATCCTGCCCGCGTGTTCGCCCATTTTGCTGGTGCGTGCGTCGACGTGGGCCCAGGTCGGCTGGGTCCTGTGTTACCTCATAGGGGTCGAAGCGATGCTCGTCACCAGCGCCTTGTATCACCGGGGGCGCTGGTCCCCGTCGCGCCGCCGAGCTTTCCGCCGGGCCGACTACTCGGCCATCTTTCTCGCCATTACGGGCAGCTACTTGGCGATCGCCGGACTCACCATGCACGGGACGATTCGCCTCGTCTTACTGCTCATCGAGTGCGGAGGGGCGGCCATCGGCATCGCGGGCCGTCAGTTGAATCTCGACACCAAGAGGTGGGTGAGCACCGTGCCCTACCTCGCCGTGGCGTGGGCCGCCGTGGCGGTGATGCCCCAGATCTATCGCGGGGGCGGACCGTGGTGCTTCGCCTTCGTCGTCGCCGGCGGCCTCGCCTACACCCTGGGCGCGGTGGCGTTTGCCTTCAAGTGGCCCCAACTCTCTCCACGCATCTTCGGATTTCACGAACTCTTTCACGCCAGCACGCTGATTGGCGCCGGGATGACGTTCGGTGCGATCTACGTGGCGCTGCGTTAGTCAAACAGCGCGGGAACCATGTTGAAACGCACTAACTGCGGGGTGGTCCCGCGTGTGCCGATGGTCGTAATAGATCCATTTTCGAGCCGCGTCCGCCAGGCCGTGGACGGCGCGACTCCCAGGGCCCACACCACCGCCGACTTGATCGGCGACACGTGACTGACTATCGCGAGGTGGCGTCGCGGCGAGTGCAGCAGGCTGTCTCGATCGTTGAGCAGTGAGTCGAGTTGCGCGTGAACGCGAGCATCCACCGAGGCCAGCGACTCCCCTCCTCCAAAGGCCCGGTCGTGTCCGTGCTCAAACCCGTGCCACTGGTCGGCGGAGATGGAACTCACCGGTTGACCGTCGAGGTCGCCGTAGTCGACCTCGATAAAGGACTCGGCCACGGCCGCTTCAAAGTCCGCCAAGGCCAAGGCCGCCGTCTCGCGAGCCCGCGCTAGGGGCGACACCCACACTTCTTCGACTCCCCCAAGGTACGGCACCAGCGCCCGGGCCTGACGCTCGCCGAGGGCCGTCAGGGGGGGATCGCTGCGCCCCACGAGAAGCCCCTCGGCGTTGGTGGTCGTTTGGCCGTGTCGAATCAGAATGATCATGGAAGCAAGAGACGTCCGCACTCGGGACAGTCCATGAACGTGTTCTCGGCGAGAGACTTAAAGCGGTCGTAGTCGAGAGGCGAGAGGGCGATGCGACATCCATCGCAACGCCCCTCGATCACCTGCGCCGCCCCCGAGCCGCCCGAACGTTTCAACGCGGCGTCGTAGCGCGAGAGGAGTGGCGTGGGCAGCGAGCCCGCCTTCACGGCGCGCGACTCTCGCAGGGCCACCAGTTCATCGTCCAACGTCGCTCGCAGTTGCGCGATGGTGTCCACCAGTTCTGCGCGGCGAGCCACGCCGGGTTGCGCCGTGGCCTTGATCGAGGCCACCCTCTCGTCGAGCGGTTCCACCAGCATCAGAAGCTCTAACTCGCGGTCCTCGCTCGCCCCGAGCAGCCCCTGCACCTGCGTCAGCTCGCCCTGTAGGGCGGTCAGTTCTCGCGCGTTCGCCGTCGAGGACGAGAGCCGGGAGTCGAGGTCACGGGCTCGTTCTCTCAAGCGCGAGGACTCTCGTGCGACGACCTCGTACTCACTCTTGACGGGTGCCGCGGCCGCCTCGGCCTCGTGGAGGTCTTTGAGGAGTTGGCGCAACTCGGCCTCTAGGGACGCCAGCTCGGCGAGTTCGGGTAGATGGGACTTCTGCGACGACACCCGATCGATCCAGCGATCGGCCTCCATGAGGGCACGAACGTCGTCGGTCTCACTCACCTGACGAGTCTTCCACTCCGAGTTGGCCTTTGGTCTCGCGCAGTTTGACGAGCGCCGCCGCCAGCGTGGGTTCGGCGCGACGGGGGGCGGCCTCAAAGTCGAACCAGTAGACCTCGGGGCTCTCGTGATCGGGCGGCGTGGGATCGAGCGGATCGGCCAGCAGCACGTAGCGAAGGTCGTAGTGGGTGTGGCCCTGTGGCCCCGGGTGGACGTCCACGTGAAACAGCGAAGGCGGCTCCGTGTGGCGCACGCTCAGACCGGTCTCTTCGAGAGTCTCGCGGACGCACGCCACCTCGGGCGATTCGCCGGGATCCACGTGACCACCGGGCTGCACCCATATTCCCAGTCGTTTGTGAAGATGAAGGATCACCCCGCGCGAGGACACCACGAAGGCCGAGGCCGTGACGTGGTGGTCGTTCTCGCTCTCGGAAAAGGGATCTCCGGGCCAGGTGAGGCGATCGAGGGTGAGCGCCAACGACGCCGCCTCGCGGTCGTCGACGGGCCGGATGCGCTCTAAGTCGGCGAGAAGATCGCGGTCGATCACGCCCCGTCCCACAGCGCGGCGACGGACGAGGGAACGGCGATCTCCCCGCGGGCCATGGCTCCATTGACATCGGGCACCGGAGCGCCGAACACCAGGCGGGCGGGCACCGTGCCGGACCAGATGGGGAGGTCCTGGTCCGCGGGCTCGTCATCGGTCGGGCCGGCCGAGATCTTGGCCGAGGCCTCGTCGATCGAGACGGCCACCACAAGAGTGAGACGCCTCTCCTGATCGCTGAGAGGTCTCACCTCTTTCGCTCGACCCGGCAGCACGCGATCGACAAAAAGGTTGAGCACGCGGGCCTTCTCCTCGTCCTCGGTTACTTCGCTCGCCGCGCCGATCACGACGACCGAGCGATACGCAATAGAGGACTCGAAGCCACTTCTGGCCAACCGCAACCCGTCGTACAGCGTCGCCGTCACGAAGGCTTCGCCCGAGCGCACGACCGACTTCATCACCTCATTAGAAGGGCTGCCGTGCAGGTAGAGGGTGTGGTTCTCCCTCGCGTGCAACGTGGGCAACGCCACGGGCTTGCCGTGCACGGTGGCGGCCACGTGGCAAAAGCGTGCCTCGTCCAACACGGCCAAGATCGTGGCCTCGTCGTAGGTCGCCTTCTCGGGAAGGCGCCGCACGCGCGTGCGCGGTCCCGGTCCCAACTCGTCGTCGCTCACGGGCGAATCTCACCGCTCAAAAAGGTTCGCGCCATACCCGCCACTTCGACGTTTCGCTCGAAGAGTCGCGCGTACATCAGCCCTCCCCGCGCACTCGCCTGGCGCACGACAACGGTGGGCGAGCCCATCTTCTCCACCCACCACGGCGCCAGGGCGCACAGGGCGCTGCCGGTGACGTGGTCCTCGTTCAGTCCCAGGCGGGGGGCGAAGACCCGAATCGACACGTCCACCTCGGGTCCGCCGTAGGCGACGGCGATGATGATCGAACTCGGCACCGCGAAGAGGGTGAGGGGATCAAAGTTGAGTCCACACAGCGCGTCGTAGTCCTCCACGACGGCCAAGACGGTCGAGGGACCCGACTGGTACGCCTCGCTCACCGGGCCGAGGGCCCCGTTTAACACCGAGGGATCGAGCGGCTCGATGTAACTGCGAGGGAGGTCGATGCCCAAGAGACCATCGCCGTGCGTGCGCCCCGAGAGCACACCCGCGCGCGTGGCGAAGAAGTGCTCGAAGCCCGGCGCCTCCAACTCGTTCAACAGTACGTGCAGGGTCGCCAAGGTGGCGTGTCCGCAGAGATCGACCTCCACGGTGGGAGTGAACCAACGCAACGACCACTGATCGCCGACTCGTCGCAGGAACGCCGTCTCCGAGACCCCCATCTCGAAGGCGATCTGTTGGAGTTCGTCGTCGGGCAACGGATGCTCGAGCAACACGACTACCGCGGGGTTGCCGCGCTCCGACTCTCCGATGAACGCGTCAACCCACCACAGGCGGTGACCGAAGGTCACGTCGACGGATTCCACCTAAAGAGCCTGCCACATGAAACCAGGCTCCTCGCTAGTGTTTATCGGTGCGTGTTGCGACCTTTAACCTTCACGCCGGTGTCGACGGTTGGGGCCGACCCACCCGGGCTCTCGACGCCGTCAAAGAGCTCGACGCCGACGTCATGATTCTGCCCGAACTGTGGCGCAGTGACGAGGGTCACGACTTCTTCGAGGATCTTCGCTCCTCACTTCACGTGGACGGGGGCTTCGCGGCGCTAGCGCGCGGCGAACGCGTCACCTCGGGAGTGGGCGACGCCACCTGGCAACCCCGATTCGCCCACTTCGTCGGCGAACGGGGGCTGTTCTTCAAGGAACATCGGGACCTCACGAAATCTCAGGTCGCCGCTCGGGCCCTGCTCGATCACGTCGAGACGGGGACCTGGGGGGTGGGCGTTCTCACTCGGTTTCGCGTCGAACAGTTCGACGTCGTGTCGCTCGGCCGTCTCCCCCGTGAAAAGGTTCAACGAGCCCTGATCGTGGCGCGCCTCAGTGACGCGGGACGGTCCTTCTACGTCCTGGCCATCCACGGCGCCCACATCAGTCACGGTTCCTATCTGCAGTATCGACGCGTCAACGCGATCGCCGCCTCACTCGACCCGTCGCTGCCGGTCCTGCTGGGCGGCGACTTCAACTCGTGGCGCCCGCTCCTTCGCGTCTTCTTGCCGGGTTGGCGGTCCTTAGCCAAGGGACGCACCTGGCCCGCTCGCCATCCCCACTCCCAGATCGATCACCTCTTTGGACGCGGAGGGTGGGTCGTGACGAGCAGCTTCACCCGCGACGGAGGAAGTGATCACCTGGCCCTGGTGGCCGACGTCGAACTGCCTTAGGACAGCTCCATCGTCGAGCTCTCGGGCAGTCGCGTCATCAAGAGAAGCAGCGGTAAGAGCGGCAAGAACGTCAACAGCGCCGGCAGACGGAACGAGCCCGCCCCGGTCACGTGCACGCTGTCACCGATCACCCCAAAGATCAGCAGTCCGGCCATCGCGCCCAGTACCCCGGCCACCACGATCCACCCGGCGGCGGTCGCACGAAACGAGTGCGAGAACAGTTCGGTGCCCATGGCCGCGATGGCCGGCGCCAGCAGCCCTCCGGCCGCCACGCCGCTCATGTAGCCCACGATGAAGGCCGTCTTCCCGCCGCCGTAGGCGATGGCCGCGGTGGCGGCGGTGGCGAGCGTGCCGATCGCCACCGTCCAGCGACGTCCGACGACGCGCGCAAAGTAGCGACTCGTCAACAACCCGAGGAGACCGGTGAGCGCACTGAGCGTGACGACCAGGGCCACGACGTCGGGACGAATTTTTAGAACCCCTTCGCCGTAGACGAAGGTGAAGCCACTGGCCGGGCCGGAGATGACGCCAATGACGAACACCACGACGCCCACGATGGCCACGCGTCCCCGCACGCCCTTCGGCACGGCGCCGAGTCGCGCGAGTGGAGCGTCAGAGCTTCGAAACACCGGCTCGGGCACCGCGTGGAGCATGGGGCGCACGAAGAAGACCGGCACCAGGGCCAGAGCGAAGAGCCAGCGAAAGGAGTCCGCCCCCCGGATGAGGCCGTGCATGATGGCGGCCAGTCCCGAGCCAATGCCCGCGCCCGCGGAAACGATGATGAGGCGGTCAATGCGGCGCTTGGTGGTGGAGAGTTCTACGGTGATCACCGACACCAGCGTGGTGGTCGCCGAGAGAAGCGGCCGAGCGAGAGCGAAGCAGAGCACGAAGATCCAGTAGGACGGACTGAGCGACGCACAGGCCGTCACGACCAGACCGACCACCAGCGTGCGACGAAGTACCGTGGTCCGTCCCCAGCGGTCGGCCAAGGACGCCAACGGTAAGGCGCCGAGCGAGGCGAAGCGGAGAATAGCGAGACCGATCCCCAACACCGAGCCCGAGAGGCCGACCACGTTCTGCAGCGACTGGCTGGAGGCGTGGTGCCCGAAGTGTCGCGCGACGTCGTCGAGCGAGGCCACGGCACCGAACTGAGCGAAGCCCGCGACGAGGGCAATGACGAAAAGGGCAATGGTGACGCGCAGCCACTCACGACGGGCGGTCGCCTCGATCGACACGTCAGCCAAGAATCACGCTCTCGTCCACCTCAACCAACGTTTTGCCGCGGTTCTCTCCGCTAAAGAGGTGATTAAGCGCCTCGGGTGCTCGCTCGAGGCCTTTGAGGATGTGCTCTTGGTGGCGGATCGCCCCCGACAGGACCATGGCCGCCAGCTCGGCTCGCGCCTCGTCCATGCGTGAGGCGTAGTCGAGAATGATAAAACCCTCCATGCGGGCCCGACGGATGATCAACATCGACGTGTTCTCCAGCCCGTGGCGCGCGCCCCCCGCGTTGTACTGGGAGATCGCGCCGCAGAGGACGACGCGCGCGCGCAGGGCCAGAGTGGTGAGCACGTCATCAAGGATCTCCCCTCCCACGTTGTCAAAGTAGAGATCCACTCCGCTCGGACACGCGGCACGCAGTCGCCGGCGAAGGTGGGCCTCGCGATAGTCCAAGCACTCGTCAAACCCGTACCGCTCCACGACGTCGGCGCACTTGTCGCCTCCCCCGGCGATACCGATCACCTTGCTCGCGCCACGGGCCTTCGCGATCTGTCCCGCCACCGAGCCGGTCGCCCCCGCCGCTCCCGACACCACGACCACGTCGCCCGGAGTCATGGCCCCGACGTCCAGAAGTCCGACGTACGCCGTCACGCCTGTCAGGCCGAGCACGTTCATCACGGTACCCAGATCCAGGCCCAGTCCCTTGGGCAACACCGCGAAGCGATTCTCCTCGGTCGCCAGCGCGTACTCCTGCCAGCCGGTCATCCCGAAGACGACGTCTCCCTCGCGGTATCGCGACGACTTCGACTCGACCACCACCCCGGCCCCGCCCGCACGAATAACCTCGCCCAGTTGGATCGGCGGAATGTATCCCGGTGCGTCGTCCATCCAGGTGCGAATGGCGGGATCGATGCTCAGCATGGCGACCTTGATGAGGGCTTCATCGTCCCCGACGGCCGGCGTCGGTTCGCTCACCAGTCGGGTGGTCGAACTCGACATCTTTCCCACGGGCCGCTCGTTCAACACGATCTGTCGATTATCCACTTGCGCTCCTGACGTGAGGCGACGCACCATCGCCGCGTGACCGATTCTCCCACTCGGTGGTGGGCCGAGT
The DNA here is from genome assembly GCA_963849705.1 of uncultured Acidimicrobiaceae bacterium. Taxonomy (GTDB): domain Bacteria; phylum Actinomycetota; class Acidimicrobiia; order Acidimicrobiales; family RAAP-2; genus RAAP-2. The sequence continues at coordinate 503,051 of CAWKII010000004.1, forward strand.
GCTCACCCTCCTCGCGGAGAGCGAGCTACGCCAGACGCTGACGCACCCGAAGGATGACTTCGTCGACGACCTGGCTGGTGGTCGCCTCACCCCCCAGGTCAAAGGTTCGCACCCCGTCGGCCGCCGCGGAGAGGGTCCCCTCTCGTAGCGCCATCGATGCCGCCGCGCAGCCCGGGTCGCCGCGAAAGCCCGCGTTCTCGAGAACCGCCGCACAGGCCAACAGCATGGCCATGGGATTGGCCACGTTCTTTCCCTCCAGTGAGGGCGCCGTGCCGTGGGGCGCTTCGGCCATCGCCACGGTGGGCTCTAAGTCCTCGTTGAGGGACAACAACACCGACTCCGCACCGGCGATCGACCCGAACATGGCCAAGACCAAGTCACTGAGGCAGTCGCCGTCGCGGTTGAGGGCCGGGATGACGACGGGTACGTCCCACCCTTCGGTCATGAGCCCGGCGTAGGCCGCGTCGATCAACATCGGCCGGTAGGGGACTCCCGGATAGCGGGCGGCGGCCGCGTCCATCTCCTCTTTGAGCATTCCCTCGTAGGCGGGCGAGACCGTCCACTTCGGTCCCCCGTAGACGAGGCCGTTCTGCGACGCGGCCGTGCGGAAGGAGAACTCGGCGACCGATCGACAGACGGAACGCTCGATACGCTCCGTGCGCCAGGCCGACTCTCCCTTCGAGTGCTGAACACCGTCTCGGCCCTCGGCGGCGCCGTAGGCGTCCCCGACCGCCATGCGAACGACCACCACCGGGTGGGAGAGGGAGACGATCGGGGTCACGCCCGGAATACGGCGACCGGTTCTGACGATGACCGTGCCGTCAATACCTTCTCGCAGAATCCGATTCGGTGATCCGACACTCCCGATGGCCGTCGGGGTGATGGTGGCGGCCTTGAGGCCGAGCCCGGTCTCCTTCATCCTCTTCGCGGCCTCGAAGACGACGCCGTTCTCGGTTCGTTCCCGCGAGGCGAGGGAGAGGTCGAATCGTTCAAGGGCGAGCTCGAAGCCCAGCACCGAGGGCTCGAGGACGCGCAGTGCCTCATTCAAGAGCTCTTGGCCGGTCTGGTCCCCTTCGCAGACGACGACGGTGGGGTGGGTGGACATAGTGAACTCCTAGAGAGGCGAAAGAACCAGGTTCACCTTAATATTCGCCCCTTGGTGGTCGTCGGGTCCTTAGGCCACGCGGGTGATCTCGACCACCACGCCGATGGCGCTCGAAGAGTCACCGTGGTAGATCCCCTTGAGAGGTGGGACGTCGCCGTACTCGCGACCCTTGGCCACGACCACGTGACGAAGTCCGATCGGCCCAGCGTTGGTCGGATCGATGCCCACCCAGTCGCCGGCGAAGTACTCGACCCACGCGTGGCTCTCGCCCACCACCTTCTCGCCGATCTGGGCGTCCTCATTCGAATAGAGATAGCCCGACACGTAGCGCGCCGGAATCCCAAGAGAACGCAGTAAGGCGATGGTTACGTGCGTGAGGTCCTGGCACACCCCCTCACGTTGCTCCCAGACCTCTTGGGCCGTCGAGGAGACCCTCGTCACTCCGCGCACGTAGGCCACTCGATCGCGAACCCAGTTGGTGACGGCGCTGACCACGTCATCAACACGCTCGTGCGTCGTGGCCATCGCGCGAAGGTCCTCGAGCACGTCGGACGCCATCGTGGTACGAGGGGTGGGGGCTAAGTACTCGGCGAATCGATCGCGCGTGGCGTAATCGTGAAGCGAGACCAGTGAGAGGTCGTGATCGCTCGGCGGTGGCGTCACGGTCTCGACGGTGGCCTCCGCCACGACTTGAAGACGATGGTGGCGCTCGTGGAGGTCGAACGTCGTAACGATGGTCCCGAAGTAGTCGCGGTAGGTCGTTTGCACGGCGTAGGGGTGGATGAGAAGTGCGGAGTCGAGGACCCGCTGACGCGGTGACGTCGGCGGCGTCATCCTCGCTTCGTTGTAGGACGAGTCGGCGACGCCGTCGTAGTTGAACCCGGTCACGTGACGAATCGAGAAGAGAAGGGACTCGGAACTCACGTGCCGACCTCGCTCGCCCACATGGTCGGCACCCCTTGTCGAAAGTAGGTGGACGTGATCTGGTTGTTAGCCGTCGCGCTCGTCTTCTCGAGGAGGGTGAGGATGTCCGCCAGGCTGTTCAGGAGTGTTCGCGAGTCCATGTACTCCAAGCGCGACTGCGTTGTTCGAATCGTTCGGCGGGCTTGATCGATGACGTCCAGGTGAGTGCTCGCTCGCGTGAGCTCATCGAGACACTGGTCGGCCACGCTCAAGGAGTGGAAGGCCGACCGCGGAAAGACCCGATCGAGGAGGAGAAAGGACGCGATGGACTCAGGATCCGAGCGACGGACCGACGCGCGCAGGTAGGACTCCATCGCCCCCGCCGCGCGCAGCAGCGTCAGCCAGTCCGGCGAGTGTTCCGCGGCGAAGAGTCGTCCCTGCAGCAGTCGCGCCGTCATGTCGATGCGTTCCAAGCTGCGTCCGAGCACCAGGAACGACCAGGTCTCGTCGTGACTAATCGTCGCATCCGTCAGACCCGCGAAGAGCGCCGAGCGATCGCGAATGAAACGCAGGTAACTGGCGGCTCCCACCCGGGTTGCTTCCGCGCGTTGAGCCGAGAGATCGTTGCGCGTCGAGTTCAGGCACACCCACATCTCCGAGGAGATCACCTCGCGGGCTCGCCGCGCATTGTCGTGAGCGGCCAGAATCGCGCCCGTAATCGCGCTCGGGCTGTCAGGGTCGTAGACGAGCTCCTCTAAGACCGACTGAATCGTCACCTCCTCGGGCTCGTCCACGGTGATGCCCAGAATGGCGAACAGGGAACGACAGGTCACCCGGGAGTCGCCAAAGGGATCCTCGGCGATCCGATGGATGTACGCGTCCACGATGCGCGAGGTGTCATCGGCGCGTTCGACGTAGCGGCCCGTCCAGTAGACCAACTCGGCCAGGCGGGCCAGCATGCCCCTCGTCACTGGTCGAACCCGGACTGGGGCGCGGGTCCGTACTGGCGCACGCTTCGCTCCTGACGGCTCGCGACCTCCGGCGTCGACATGCTGGACTCACTCGGCGTTCGCTCTTTCACCGCGCCGGGGGCCTCGGCCAGCACCCATGTGTCTTTCGAGCCTCCACCCTGGCTCGAATTCACCACCAGGGTTCCCTCCGGCAGCGCCACGCGCGTCAAACCACCCGGTAGCACCCACACGTCGCGTCCATCGTTGACGGCGAAGGGGCGCAGGTCCACGTGCCGAGGCACCAAGAGATTGTCGACGAAGGTGGGCAGGGTCGAGAGCGACACCGTGCGCTGAGCGATGTACCCGCGCGGATTCTCGAGCAGCGTGGCGCGTAGTTCCAACAAGGTGGCCTCATCGGCGTGGGGGCCGATGACGATGCCTTTTCCCCCCGAGCCATCGACTGGTTTCACCACGTAGCGCTCGAGGTTCGCTAAGACCTCGCGAAGGACCTCCTCGTCGTCGAGGCGGTACGACTCGACGTTCTCGAGGATCGGTTCGTCGTGGAGGTAGTAGCGAATGAGGTCAGGCACAAAGGTGTAGATGAGTTTGTCGTCGGCCACGCCGTTGCCGATGGCGTTGGCGATAGTGACGGTCTGAGCACGCGCCGCGTTGACCACTCCCGCCACGCCGACCACGGAGTCAGGGCGAAAGTGCAGCGGATCGAGCCAGTCGTCGTCGACGCGGCGGTAGATCACGTGCACCGGGCGCTCGCCCTGGGTGGTGCGCATGTGGACGTGGTCGTCCACTACCCGAAGGTCCCCGCCTTCGACGAGCTCCACTCCCATCAAGCGAGCGAGTAGGACGTGCTCGAAGTACGCGGCGTTGTGTACCCCGGGGGTCAGCACGACCACGGTGGGATCGCGGACCCCCTCGGGAGCGGAGAGCCGCAGCGCACGAAGCAGGCGGGCCGGGTACTCATCGACCGGGTGAACGCGATAGTGCGCGAAGAGAGAGCCAAAACTCTGGGTCATGGCCCGTCGATTTTCAATGACGTACGAGATACCCGACGGGATGCGTACGTTGTCCTCGAGGACGCGAAGGGTGCCCGCCTCGTCGCGGATGATGTCGATCCCCGAGACGGTGATGCGCGGCCCGAAACGCGACACGATGCCCACCGCCTCGCGTCGAAAGTGAGCGCTGGAGGTGACGAGACGGCGCGGCACCACGCCGTCATTGAAGCACTCCCCCTGTCCGTAAACGTCGTCGAGGAATAGTTCCAGGGCCTTCACCCGCTGGCGGATCCCCGCGGCCACCACGTCCCATTCGCTGGCGGCGAAGATACGCGGGATGAGATCAAGCGGGAATGGCCGCTCCTCCCCGCCGAGGGCAAAAGTCACCCCCCGCTCGGCGAAGGTACGTCCCAGCTGATCGAAGCGTGAACGTATCTCGGCGGTCTTGAGATCGGCCAACACCTCGACGATCTCTTTGTACAGTGGGCGCGGTACTCCCGGCGCCGAGAACACTTCGTCCCAGGCCAACGAGGCGTCAATGTCTACGAATGTTGAATTGATGTCCTTTTCCTAGCACGCTCATGTTTCCGCCGCGTTTCCTCAACCTTCGCTACCACGGCGGGCGTCGTTGGGATCGAGTCGCGCGCTAAACGGTTAACTTAAGTTTTCGTCACCGAGATGGGAGTTTGGACGTGAACTACGTTTCCCTGGGCACCACCGGCTTGAAGGTATCGCGCATCTGTCTGGGCTGCATGAGTTACGGCGAACCGGGGCGCGGCAATCAACCGTGGTCTCTCGGAAAGGACGACGCGCTGCCGTTCTTTCGTCAAGCCCTCGACGCGGGCATCAACTTCTTCGATACGGCCAACGTGTACTCGGGTGGCAGCAGTGAAGAGATCACCGGCGCCGCCCTGCTGTCGATGGCCCCTCGCGACGAACTCGTTATCGCGACGAAGGTGCACGGACGCATGAGCCCAGGCCCCAACGGACAGGGGCTCTCGCGCAAAGCCATCATGAGCGAGATCGACAACAGCCTGCGTCGGCTCGGCACCGACTACGTCGATCTGTACCAGATACATCGTTGGGACTACGACACACCGATCGAAGAGACCCTCGAGGCTCTCCACGACGTCGTCACAGCGGGCAAGGCCCGCTACATCGGCGCGTCGTCGATGCACGCCTGGCAGTTCGCCCAAGCCCTGTACGTCGCGGACCTCAACGGATGGACTCGCTTCGTGAGCATGCAGAACTACTACAACCTGCTCTACCGCGAAGAAGAGCGAGAGATGTTTCCCTTCTGCGATGATCAGGGCGTGGGTTCCATCCCGTGGAGCCCATTGGCTCGCGGACGCTTAACGCGACCGTGGAACGAGCAGACCCACCGTTCCGAAAACGATGAGTTCGGACGCAGTCTCTACGACGACGGTGATCGACCGATCGTCGACACGGTGATTGACATCGCCCAACAGCGCGGCGTCTCCCCGGCGCAGGTCGCTCTGGCCTGGGTGCTGACCAATCCCGTCGTGGCCAGTCCGATCGTCGGGGCCACGAAGTCCCAGCACCTCAACGACGCCGTGGCCGCGGTTGAACTGCGCCTCGACGGCGCCGAGATCGAGAGGCTCGAGCGCGACTATCGGCCCCACGCCGTCGCGGGCTTTCGCTAGAGACCCCGGTGCTCACGCCGTCGACGCGATAGTGCGCCAGAGGCTGTCGTGGTTCCTCGCTCGACGCGACTAGCCGACGTACTTCTTGACGTCGGCGATCAGCTTGTCTTCAATCTCCAGATTCCACAGGGAGTCGGCCACGTCGACCACCAAGAACAACTCAGAGAGAAGAAGGGTCTCGATCGCGGCGACGCCCAAGTGTTCTAGCCACTTGCCGATGCCGAAGCGCACCTTGAAGTCGTTGGGGCTGCCAGTGATAGTGACCGTCAGGGCCCGATCGGCCGCGACGACTTCGCGAAGAAATCCGCCTTTTTTCGCCTGGATGACCGTTCCCTGGTCGCTCGCCGATGAGGTCTGCACGGTGAAACCATCGTTCTTTAGATACTGCTCAATGTGTGACTGGAGGGCGCTGATCTCGGTGCCCTTACCTGCAAAGTGTTCTTCCTTGTCACCTAACACGGTGTCCTCCTCGTTTTGATGCGCTTTCGCACCCTAGCGGGCCGCTTGCAAGATCCCCTAAGAGTGGTGCGAGGAACTCATGAGACAATGAAGTCGATGGACAGCCTCCTTGATCAGCCCCGATTTCATGACGTTCTCGCCCATCTTGGCGAAGCGGGGTCGCGCGAGCGCCTTACCACCCCGGCCCTCGTGTGCGACGTTGACATGCTGCGAGACAACGTCCTCAAGATGGCGGCCTTCGTCTCGCCTTTCGCCGTCAACCTCCGCCCCCACGTGAAGTCGCACAAGTCGGCGTACGTGGCCGCGCTGCAGCTTGACGCCGGCGCGGCCGGACTGGCCTTCGCCAAGCTCTCCGAAGCCGAGGCCATCGTCACACGACTGCTCGCCTCGGGCCGCGATCGACTGTCCGTACTCGTCACGTCGCCACTGGTCGGCCGCGCCCAGGCCGAGCGCGCACTCGTCTTAGCTCAGCGCTGCGAGTTGTTGGTGGTGGCCGATGACCTCGACGGCGTACGCGAACTCGGAACGCACGCCGCCCGCGGCGACGCCGATCTGGGCGTGCTGTGCGACGTTGATGTCGGCCTCGGTCGAACGGGAGTGACGAGTGCGCTAGAGGCTCTCGCGGTCGCCGACGCCGTCGCACAGTTCTCCGGTCTTCGCTTCGCCGGCGTTCAAGGCTACGGCGGACACCTGCAGCACCTCTCGGGGCGTGAGCGGCGGCTCGCGGCGACGGCCGAGTCGACGTCTCGACTCCAGGCCGTCATTGACGCACTGCAAGCGCACGGCCACACCGTCGACATTCGAACGGGGGGTGGTACCGGCACGGCTTCCATCGACGTGGAACTTGGCTGTCTCAACGAGTTGCAGTGCGGTAGCTACGTCTTCATGGACCGCGAGTATCGCGACGCGCTCGGAGGTGACCCCGAAGGACAGTTTGCCCAGAGCCTTTCAGTTTCGAGCACGGTCATCTCGAGTAACCAGACGGAGTTTGTCACCCTCGACGCTGGTCTTAAGGCGATGGCCACTGACGCCGGCGTTCCCACCGTCGTCGGCAGTGACGACCCCGCTCGCTATCGGTTCTTCGGTGACGAGCACGGTCTCCTCGTTCGCTCGCCCGGCGAGCGCCTGGAACGAGGCGACCGCGTAGAACTGGTACCTCCGCACTGCGATCCGACAGTCGACCGCTATGACGTCATCTGGCTGGTGCGCGGCGACGCCGTGGTCGACGTGGCTCTGGTCGACGCGCGCGGCTGTTCCCAGTAAGGGCCGCCACCCGCGCGTCCCTCGCTACGGAGAGAGACCCATCGACGGCGCCTCATTGACGGAGTTGCGGTACCTCCCCACGATGGCGATAGAACGAGCGAACGATTCGCCGACCGGGAGCGCGAGCAAACAAGCAAAGAGCAGCGTGATGGAGGTCGTGTGCACATTGCGGATGGCGTCTTCGGCCGAACGCAGGACGACCAGTAGGGCGAGCAGTCCATACTCCGCCCGGGAGCGAGTGAGGACCACGCTGGTGGACGCTTTGATGGCGCGCACAAACTGCACGCGAGAACGAAGCATCCCAATGGGCACGCCGAGCGTCACGCCGAGCAAGCCGGCGAGGACGTGCCAGGCGCTGACGTTGAGCTCCTGAGCGAGGACTGGCCCCACGACGATGATCGTCATGATGGGATCGATGACTTCCAAGGCCAGAGGCCGAATTCGCTGACGAGGAAGGAGATACGCCGCCTGGGGGTCGGCCCGACCTTTTCGAACGAGCGAGGAGGCGACCACCGCGAAGGCGATGACCGCGACCAACTGCACGCTGTTTTCGGTTTGCGTCAAAGTAGCGATCAAGAAGTACCGTCCCGACGTGAATGCTATCGACTCGACTTTGACATTAACGGTGTCACACCCTTCGAGGATCGCTCCTCACCGGCCACGCCATCGTTCACGATCTAAGTTTCCTCGTACCCGAGACCGCCGGGCTCCCTTCAAGGAAGTATCTCGAGAGTTGCTCTTGAGCGCGCGAGATACCGACGCGCGTTGAGCGCCCGACGCGCTGCGATGCGTCGTCGGATCGAGCGCGAAACGAGACCCGAGATCGCTGCAGGTCGCAACAGTCACGCGTGTTGTCCGCGCCCGTGATACCCAGTCCCCGCGTCAGGTTGCCAGGCCCGCGCAGTAACGCGGGGCTCGAGTCGCTGGGAACACCGTCGACACTCACCATCTGCGCGGCCCGCAGTAGCACGGCGTTGGGCGTTTCTTCGCCCTCGGTCACGACGTTGGCGCACCAGTGAACGCCGTAACTCAGATAGACGTAGAGAAAGCCCGCCGGACCAAACATGATGGCCGAGCGAGGAGTGGAGCCTCGAAAAGCGTGTGAGGCCGGGTCGTCTAGACCCCCGTACGCTTCGGTCTCCACCACCATCGCGCGTACTTCGCGCTGTTCGTCGCGGACGACGATGAGGGCACCGATGAGGTCTTCGGCGACCACATCAGAGGGTCGCTCAAAGTAGGAACGCTGGCAAAAACGCTCGCCCGCAGTGATCACGTCTCCACTCCTGAAGTGTCGCCCTGCTCTTGGGCAACGCTACTGCCGACGACGCTCGCCCTTGCGACGCTCACCTCTGCGACGCTCTAGTCCGTCTTGAGGTCCGAGGTCCTCAATTCGGCGTTCTTCACCACGCCGACGTTCCTTGGTACGCCGCTCGTTTTCTTTATGCGCCGCTACCTCATCTTTATTTTCAAAGTCCCCCATGGCGCCATGTATAACATCCGGCCCACGGACTTCTAGTGATAGAGGTCACTAAATATTCACTATCCCGACTCAACGATCGGTCGTGTCGGTTGGTCCACCGGGCCCACCAAAATATCGTGAACGAGCGATCGGCTAGCGCCTCGAGTCCGCCGTTGGCGTAGCGGGTAAGCCATCGATGCAGTGTCCGTCGATCGACACCGTATTGTGCGGCGACCTGGACGATTGTCGCGCCGGAATCGAGTGCTTCGCGCACCGCTAAGTAGCGCTGCTCAACCATGGATAGCTCGGTCAACATTGCCGCCTCCTCGAGCACCGGACGCACGTCCAGAACTCGAGTGACAGCGTGTCAAATAGGTGGAAGCGGTGAGACAGAGGTCCCGGAGCCACCGGGACAGGGGAAACGAAGCCGGGCCGGAAAGTGCGACACACGTCCCGGAGTCAAAGTGAGACACACGTCCCGAACTTTCACAGGTGGGGTACAAGTCAATCAGTGGAGGTAACGCGACGATGTTCGAACCCACATTCATCCCTGTTTATCAGGTAGGACATGTTGTCGTTTTCCTTGGCCCGCTGTTGGCTGGCGCCCAAATGATGCCCTCAACGCACCTTTCTTGACCCCGAAGAATCGCTGAGATCTTCGATTCAAGTCTCAGAGCGAGTCGGGAAATCGGGCTCACGCCGAGAGGAGAGGTTTGATGGCGTCTAGGGAGGATCCGAGGTGGTCGCGCTCAAGTTCGAGATCGTATCGGGCCTGAAGGTTGATCCAGAAGCGCTCGCTCGTGCCGAAGAATCGTGCAAGGCGCAGCGCCGTATCAGCGCTGATCCGACGCTTGCCGTGAACGATTTCGTTGATTCGACGTGGCGGAACGTCGATCAATATCGCGAGGCGGTGCTGCGTTACGCCAAGCGGCTCAAGGAAGTCCAACAGCAGGACTTCGCCCGGATGTATCGGTGCAACTTTGCTCGACATTAGAGCTCCTTTCAGTGATAGTCGGTAATCATCACGTCTTCAGGTCCCGCCTTCGTCCAGCGGAAGCAAATTCTCCACTGGTCGTTGATTCGGATGCTGTGCTGTCCGGCACGATCACCGCTCAATTTCTCTAGACGATTCCCAGGTGGTACTCGAAGGTCACCAATAGTCTCGGCTGCATCAAGAATCACCAGTTTGCGCAAGGCAACCCGTTGAACCTCGGGGTGAAACTTTCGGACCGCCTTGCGACGCCACACTCGTTCGGAGTCTTTGTCACCGAACGATTGCAACATAAGTCAAGTATATCCCATTGCGTTATGAACGCAACACGTTATGTCACAACAATTCGTAATGCGAATCCTGAAGGTAAGGCAGGGAAAGATGTTGTGGAAGTGACAACGAGTGGACCTTATGGGACGGCTTTCAAACCCTTCTGAGGCAGCCAAAGCCCTTATTTTACAGGGATCAACTTCATATGACAAGCGTGGGTTTGCCAAAGATAGGGACACAGAACGTCTTGTTGACCGTGCTCAGGACTTGGCGAACGAAGAAGAGGGACGGCTTTCAAACCCTGTTCAACGACGCCTGGCGGATGCGGAGGTCGACGACCTCGTAGCAGACTATGGCGAAGGAATGTCCGTCAACGTACTCGCTCACCGATTTGGAATCCACCGCACCACTGTCATGAATCATCTCGAATCCCGCGGGGTCCAATCCCGCCGAACCATTCGGAAGCTTTCTGCCGCAAAGGTCGTCCTGGCGGCAGCACGTTACGCGGGAGGCCTTTCGCTTGAGTCGACAGCGAAGGTATTCGGAGTAAGTGAGACCACAATCTCTCGCGAGTTCCGCGCCGCGGGCATTCAGATTAGGCCGCGTCGCGGTTGGGCCGCATCGAACAAAACGTCTATGTGACAGATCTCTCCTGCACTCCCCCAATGAATTCTCGCGCAGCCCAGGCGGCCAACACAGGCTGCGGAGGCACGAAAGTCACGTTCAAGGACCACGGCTCGCTGAATACCCGTGGAAAAGTGCCGCAGGGGCCTTCTGCAGCCGATGTGCCCCACGTTGCCTCAAATCGTAGCAATTACCTTGTCGATCGACTATCGACGTCTCAGTAGTAGTGCCTTCGACCTCCAACGGCGTGCCCCATGGTTCCGAGGACCCAAAGCACCAGGCCAACCACGAGCACAATCATTCCGATTGTCCACACAATGGCGATCCCCGTGATGAACCCAATGAGGAGAAGAATCAAACCGAAAATAATCACAATTCCTCCAGTGTTAGTAAACATTCTTGATATTGCTGACTGCGTCTCGTTCGCTGATTCGAACCGAGGCGGACAATCATTTGATTCGAGAATTACTTGCGACGGGTGGCGTCCTTAGCCTTGTCAATGGCCTTCACGGCCCTGCGTTCCGTCTTCTTGGCCGCTGCATCGACCTTGCTCTTCGCACGGCCAACCTTCTCTTTTGCCTCGCCAGCACGGCGATCAATCTTTCCCTCGGATTCCAGTTTCTTGTTGTCGGTAAGGGTTCCGACGACTTGTTTGACCTTGCCCTTCGACTTCTCTATCTTCCCCGCCATATAGCACCATCCTTTGTGTCTGTTGTGAGTAACGACAGTTCGGTCTCGTTAACGATGTCCGTCATCAGAAAGCTTCTCGATCGTCGAGGGCGTCGACTTCGTTATTAGCGATGTCGATCGTTTCGGCCCTGGCGAAGGCGTCGCCGAGAGCGGTCGTGGAGTCAAACGCGGGGAGCGAATCGAATGCCCTTGACGCGTTGGCTGAGCTGGTCGGACGGGACGAAGCACGGGTCAGTTGTGGGCGCTGTGATTCGGGGCCGACCGAAAGGTCGGGCATCGCAAATTTGTCCCACTTACGCTGAGTGGTGTTGTCAACAGTCTTGGCGTCGGATGATCCAACGCTCGGAAGTGGCGTTTCGCTCACGACGTTCTCCTCGGTAGAAAGAATTCACCGAGGTTCTGGAGTGATAATGCCAACTGTACTCTCCGATCGAAGATAGAGCAATTGCGCCGAACGCGAAGGCGGCGCGTCCTTCCAGGATCTTTCTCGCTCGGTATTGAACGCTGAGCACTAGCGTGAGGAACAGGACGTCTAAACCCAGCTTCCTTATTCCCCGACATTCAGTCAGGGAATAAGCAGGAGGTGTCAGACGGGTCTTCCCGGAATGGTCTTAAGCGCAATCGCGGCGGCGGCTGGCGCAATCATGTATTGGGCCGTCACCTATCAAGGAACCGGCTTTCGTCTCTCGACCGTGGGACTTATCCTCATGATCGCGGGCGCGTTCGGGTTCGTGGTTTCGGCAATCGAACTCGCAGGCTGATGAACAGTCGCAGTCCCTTCGCGAGGCGAGGGGCCATAAGGAGACGTAGCGTCGGAGTCATCAGGCGTGTGCCATACGAAGGAGTGCGACATGTCGAGTGCGAAGGCTGACGGTCCCCCGTCCGAGGGCCCTGGTGCGAAGCCCGGATCAAAGTCCGACACGAACGACGACCTGAAGACCCTGCCCCTCGCCGGGGTGGAGAAGCGCCTCGCATCGTCGCCGAAAGGTCTCACCCAGGACGAGGCGACCACCCGCCTGGAACAGTACGGGCCCAACGAGATCGAAGCGAAGAAGGTCAACCAGTTCCTGAAGTTCCTCGGCTACTTCTGGGGGCCAATCCCCTGGATGATCGAGGTCGCCGTGATCCTGTCGGCCGTCTTGGGCCACTGGCCCGACTTCATCATCATTTTGATCTTGCTGCTCGCCAACGCCAGCATCGGGTTCTGGGAAGAGCACCAAGCCGGCAAGGCCATCGACGCCCTGAAGGCCGAGCTCGCGATCAAGGCCCGTGTGCTGCGCGACGGCCAGTGGGTCAATCCCCCGGCGCGAGAGCTCGTCCCGGGCGACGTCATCCGGCTGCGCCTGGGTGACATCGTCCCCGCCGACGCGCGACTGCTCGAGGGGGACCCGGTTGAGGTCGACCAGTCGGCGCTGACCGGTGAGTCGTTGCCCGCCACGTGTGGTCCGGGCGACTCGGTGTTCTCCGCATCCATTATCCGCCAGGGCGAGATTGGCGCCCTCGTCTACGCCACGGGCACGAACACGTACTTCGGCAAGACCGCCGAGCTCGTCCAGGACAGCCAAACCATCAGTCACTTCCAGCGCGCCGTGCTGAAGATCGGGACGTACCTGATCATCCTGGCCATCGCCATGGTGAGCGTGATCATCGTCGTCTCAATCATTCGCGGCGACCCGTTCCTCGACACACTCCAGTTCGCCCTCGTCCTCACGGTGGCGGCCATTCCCGTCGCGATGCCAACGGTGCTGTCGGTGACCATGGCCGTCGGCGCGCGCCTTCTCGCGAAGAAGAAGGCCATCGTCAGCCGGCTCGTCGCGATCGAGGAACTCGCCGGGGTGGACGTGCTCTGCACGGACAAGACCGGCACCCTGACCCAGAACAAGTTGACACTCGGCGACCCCTTTGCCGTGGAGGGGGTTTCGGTCGACGACGTCGTCTTGGCCGGGGCGCTGGCGTCGCGCGCCGACGACAATGACACCATCGATCTGGCGGTCCTCGGTGGACTGGCGAGCGACCAGGCACTGCGGGGATACCACGTGGAGCACTTCCAGCCGTTCGAGCCGGTCGGCAAGCGCACCGAGGCAACGGTAAAGGCCGCGAAGGGCTCCTCGTTCAAGGTGACCAAGGGAGCGCCCCAGGTGATTCTGGCCCTCTCGGCCAACGCCAAGCAGGTGAAGGCGAGCGTCGACCAGGCGGTCAACGAGTTCGCCGCGCGCGGGTTCCGCTCACTGGGCGTAGCCCGTGCCGAAGGCAACGGCGCCTGGCAGTTCCTCGGCGTGCTGCCACTCTTCGATCCACCACGCGTCGACGCCAAAGCAACCATCGCCACGGCGCGCCAGATGGGCGTCGAGGTAAAGATGGTCACCGGCGACGCGCTCGCCATTGCCTCGGAGACCGCCAGGACCCTCGGGATGGGCACGGACATCCTCGACGCCGCGAGCCTGGGCGACACGACGCGCACCGAGACCGCGGCGATGTCGAGAACAGTCGAAAGCGCCGACGGCTACGCCCAGGTGTTCCCGGAGCACAAGTACCACATCGTGGACGTGCTCCAGAAGCGGGGCCACATCGTCGGTATGACCGGTGACGGTGTCAACGACGCCCCCGCTCTCAAAAAAGCCGACTGCGGAATCGCCGTTTCCAGCGCGACCGACGCGGCGCGCGCGGCGGCCTCGATCGTGCTCACCACGCCCGGCCTGTCCGTGATCATCGACGCGATCAAGGAGAGCCGCAAGATCTTCCAGCGAATGAACAGCTACGCCATCTACCGGATCGCCGAGACACTGCGGGTCTTGCTGTTCATCTCGCTGGTGATCCTGATCTTCAACTTCTTTCCGGTGACGGCCATGCAGATCGTGCTGCTCGCGCTTCTCAACGACGGGGCCATCTTGTCGATCGCGTACGACAACGTGCGCTTTAGGAATCAACCCGAAGCCTGGAACATGCGCGTCGTGCTCGGGATGGCGACGATTCTCGGCGTCGTGGGCCCAGTGGCCGCGTTCGGCATGTTCTACCTCGGCGACCGGGTCTTTCACCTCGGTCACCCCGAGCTTCGAACAATGATGTACCTCACGCTCTCGGTGGCCGGGCATCTGACGATCTTCCAGGCCCGGACCCGCGGCCCGTTCTGGTCCATTCGGCCCGCCCGCATCCTCCTTCTGGCCGTGATCGGCACGCAGGCACTGGCGACGTGCATCGCGATCTTCGGGATCTTCATGACGCCACTCGGATGGCGCTACGCGGCCCTCGTGTGGGGTTATGCGCTCGTGTGGTTCGTCGTCACCGACCGGGTGAAGCTGCTGGGCTATCGAGTGCTCGATCCATCGGGCGCACCGTCGGACACGTCGCGATCGCCGGGAGCGCGCTCCCGGGCGGACCTGGCCGCGATGGCCGCGAGCGTCGCGCCATTTCACACGGACGTCGACACCAGCCCGGGCGAGCCGGTGTACCACGACACCAGCGCGTGCCCCTACGGCAAGGAGATTAACCGCGACGGCCACGCATTGGCGGGCACTGGTGGTCGTCGGCGCTGCGAATGGTGCGACGTGCACGCGGGCGTGGCGCCGTTTCACACCGATACCGACGTCGACCAACCCGTGTATCACGACCTTGTCGCGTGCCCCTACGCCCAGGAGATTACCCACGACGGCCACGACATCGCGGGCAGCGACGGACGGCGGCGTTGCAAATGGTGCGAAGCGCACGCCGGCGTCGAGGACGCACAAGATGTTTCACAGAAGGAGAAGTCGACATGAAACTCAACAAGGAAGTCCTGGCCGAAATGAAGGTCAAGCCGGGTGAATCCGCTGGCCTCGACGCCCGCAGCACCAAGCACGTGGCGTCGGATTGGCTGGGTTCCCAGGACAAGGACAGGCACGGTGAAAAGCGTAAGAAGGTCGCCGAAGAGGACCTCGGAGAGTTCGTCAACGAACTCGCCGCAGCGCAGGAACTGCTCTGGGCGAATGGCACGTACTCGCTCTTGATCGTGCTGCAGGCAATGGACGCGGCCGGCAAGGACGGGACGATCAAGCACGTCATGTCAGGGGTCAATCCCCAGGGCTGCCGGGTCGAGGCCTTCAAGCAGCCCTCGGCCGAAGAGCTCGGCCACGATTTCTTGTGGCGGTGCTCGAAGGCGCTGCCCGAGCTCGGCGCCATCAGCATCTTCAACCGCTCCTACTACGAGGACGTGCTCGTGACCCGCGTGCACCCCGACCTCTTGGACAAGACACACGAGATGCCCAGTGACGGACCCGACGAGAAGTTCTGGCAGGACCGCTACGGCGACATCAACGCCTTCGAGCACCATCTGCACCGGAGCAAGACTCGAATCGTGAAGGTCTTCCTGCACGTGTCCAAGGAGGAACAGAAGAAGCGATTCCTCAGCCGCCTGGAGGATCCGTCGAAGAACTGGAAGTTCTCGGTGGCGGACCTCGCCGAGCGCCAGCACTGGGACGAGTACCAGAGCGCGTACGAGGAGGCGCTGAGCGCCACCTCGACCAAGTGGGCGCCGTGGTACGTCGTGCCGGCCGACCACAAGTACGCGCTACAGGCACTGGTGGGCGGCGTCGTCGTCGACGCGATCGATCAGATGGGTCTGAAGTCCCCCGAAGTGCCAGCGGACAGTTTGGCTGCGCTCAGTAGGGCCAAGGAAGAACTGCTCGACGAGAAGTGAGAGGCGTGGTTCTTTGCCATTGAGGTCAAGGTAGCCAATGACGAATCCGTCTGGGTCTCCGATATCGAGAGTCAACTCGTCGACTACTACAAGTCAATCGAGCTCGATACTCGCACAGCCGAGACGCTCTACCGACACATCATCGCGGCGGCGGCCAAGCGCAACGCGCTCGCCAAGAAGCTCTCCGCTCGCCAGCGTCAGCGCATCGTCCAACTAGAGAATGAGCGACGAGCATTGATGAAGGCCCATTACGCCGGTGCGGTGCCACTCGACATCCTGAAGGAGGAACAAGAGCGAATTAAGGGGGAGCTTGCAACAGCGGGAGCCCTCATGACGAATTCCGAAATTCACTGGGAGTCGCTCGAGTCCAACCTCGACCGCGCACTGTCGCTCGCCAGCCGCGTCGGCTCAACCTACGAACAGGCCGACGTCCAAGTCCGCCGTCAGCTAAATCAAGCCATCTTCGATCAGGTTCTCATCGAGGTCGACGGCTCCGTCGCTTACGCACGCATGAAGCAGCCGTTCGCCGCATTCCAGGACACCGAATTCAGGAAATGGGTACAGTCAGCGGAAAGGAAGTCCGGACCCCGCCGAGACGGGGGTTCGAACGAGACTCTCTTGGTGGGCGCTGAGGTCTGAGGTTCCAGGGTAACTGGGACAGCATGTCTCAGGGTTTCTGGGACACTTCCCCTCGGAGGTGCCCATGGATCTGGCCCAATATGCCGTCACGGCGGTTCTCGTGGAGGGGCGTTCGGTGCGCGCGGTGGCCGCCTCGACCGGACGCTCGAAGACCTGGGTGCAACGCCACGTCGCCCTCTACCGCGAGGGCGGCGAGGAAGCGCTCGCTCCGCGCAAACGCGGCCCGGCCACGGCGAGCAATCGCACGGCGTTCGAGATGGAAGACACGATCGTGGCGATGCGAAAGCAGCTGCTCGATGAAGGCTGGGACGCCGGCGCGCGCACCATTCACTACCACTTGAGCGAAGCGGGAGTAACGCCGCCGGCGTTGGCGACGATCCATCGCGTCTTGCAACGTCGCGGGTTCGTCACCCCGCAACCCCAAAAGCGTCCGCGCAACTCGTGGATCCGTTTCGAGTCCGACCTGCCCAACGAGACCTGGCAGAGCGATATGACTCACTGGCAGCTAGAGAACGACGAGCACGTGGAGATCATCAACTTCGTCGACGACTACTCACGAGCGGTGCTCTGCTCTCACGTGGTGAAGGTGGCGAAGGCCGCTGACGTGGTGAGGCTCTTCTTTGCCACCGCTGCTCTTTACGGGCTTCCGGCCTCCATTCTCAGTGATAACGGGGCCATCTACACCTCGACTTACCGTGAGAGCCACTCGGGCTTAGAGATCGATCTGGCGATGCTCGGCATCACCTTTAAGCACGGCAAGCCTTACCATCCTCAGACTCAAGGGAAGGTCGAGCGCTACCACCAGACCTTAAAGAAGTGGTTGCGCAAGCAACCCGCTGCCTCCAGCATCGACGAGCTGCAACGTCAGATCGACGGCTTCGTCCGCACCTACAACGAGGTGCGCCCCCACCAAGCTCGAGGCTGCCCGCCGATGCACGCCTGGCGCGCACTGGACAAAGCGACTCCTACCCTCGACGGACAGCGACTGCTCGCCAAGACCCGCGTTCGCCACGACCGTGTTGACAAGAGCGGGTGCGTGACGCTGCGTTATCGGCGCACCATGCACCACGTCAGTCTCGGACGACGCTACGCGGGTGAGAGAATCATCATTCTGATGGCCGATCTCGACGTTCGCGTCATCACCGAAGGCGGCGAACTCATTCGCCATTTCACTCTGAATCCGAGCAAGGACTACCAGCCTCGGAGGGACGATTAGTCTCTGGGGGTTCATTTGTCCCAGAAATTCCGCAACATCACATTGGTGGCCCTATCCACTGCTGACTCAAACAAATGGTTACTTCTAAAAGAAGGCCATCTGGAGAAGCAAGCCCCGGAAGTTATCACCTCCTCTGATTATCGACTACTTGGCCCAATCCGTCAACGACAGAGGCGGCTCACAGGGGCTCAGGTGAGCGAAATGGCTGCCCGTTATCAAGGTGGGGCCACGGTGTACGAGCTTGCTGCTGAATTTGGCTGTCATCGCGCAACTGTCGCCGAGCGGCTAAAGAAGGCTGGAATCGTGATGCGCCTTCAGTCTCCAACGCCTGGGGCGCTCGATTCGATGGCTCGTTTGTACGAATCGGGACTTTCGCTTGTGGAGGTAGGCAAGCAACTCGGATTCTGCGCGAACACGGTGCGTACGAGTCTGCAAAGTCGCCAAGTCACAACTTAAAGTAGGACGAAGCCCAATCCTATTGACCGATCGGGAAATGGATACGGCGCTTGACAGTTCATTTCATTTCTCTCACAATGGATCGCTAATAATGGAAGTGCAGAAAGACGAATTGGAAGGATGACAATGGAAGGCAAGTCGCTCGAAGTATCACGCAGAATCGAAGCACCGGCGGCCCCCATTTTTGCAATCCTGGCGAGTCCGCAACGTCATAAAGACTTCGATGGATCTGGCATGCTCCGGGGAGCAGTCGTCAGCCGTCCCATCTCGGGCGTAGGTGACACTTTCACCATCAAAATGCGTCGGCTCGGAGACGACTACCTCATGCTCAACTATGTGGTGGAGTTCGAGCCAGATCGGCGCATATTTTGGGCACCGGCTCCCGGAGACCCTTCTCGGGCTGAAGATAATGATCCATCCAAAGTCGGCATCCCTGCAGGGTACCGCTGGGGCTACATTCTCGCTCCGGACGGTCTCGGCGCCACCGTCGTCACCGAGGTCTTTGACTACGGACCATTGCCAGAGGAGCTCTTACGTGATGGCGCAGCGTGGATCAACGGGACCAATCCGGTGCTCGAGTCGATGGCAGCCAGTTTGGAGAAGCTCGACAAGATCTGTACCGAGTAGATGTTCCGTCGGACGTTCGGGTGCAACTTTAGTCCAATTGTTCTCGTAGCAATCAAGTGGAGAACCTTCGGGGACCGTACTAAAACTTGGTGGCCCTATCCACTGCTGACTCAAACAAATGGTTACTTCTTAAAGAAGACCATCTAAAAAGGCAAACCCCGGAAGTTATCACCTCCTCTGATTATCGACTAAATGGCTCAATCCGTCAACGACAGAGACGGCTCACTGAGGCTCAGGTGGCCGAAATGACCGCCAGATACGAGGCAGGAGCCACGGTGTACGAGTTAGCTGCTGAATTTGGCTGTCATCGCGCAACCGTCGCCGAACGGCTCAAGAAGG
>CAWKII010000005.1:0-299020 GCA_963849705.1 uncultured Acidimicrobiaceae bacterium
GGCGCCTGAAGCCATTGATGCGATGGCAAACCTGATCGCGTCCGGACTTTCACCCCAAGCGGTGGGCGACCAACTTGGATTCTGTGCGAACACGGTTCGGAGTTGCCTTCGCCGAGATTGATATTGACCAAAATTCATAAAAATGATTCCATAAGATAACCATGAGTGATGCAAAATACGCCGTCGTCATAACGACAACTGCCAACCGAGAAGACGCTGAAGTAGTTACCAGGTCGCTTCTCGAACAGAAATGGCCGAGCTAGGCAAAAGTCTCTACGAGGACGAACTGGGCCGGTTGGCCCCACCAAGTTCGATTAGGACTCGTCGAACCTTTCTCACAATTCCGACGGCGCTGTAGATCACTTGACCACCCGATCGGACTCGAACTCGCGTGCTTCCACGCCACGGGCGCACAACCGTCACCTCGGCTCGCAACAGACCGCTCGCTCCCCCCGTTACTACGGAGACGTCAGGTCCTGCTGGCTGCGTGCTGTACCCGAACAACCGACCCTTGAACTTCGTGGCGGGCTGTACCTCGAAGCGACTGGGCAATCCGTCACGTAATGCCCGTGACACCTGCTCGCCACTCACCTCTCCCGGCAGGGTGACGCTTCGCGTCAGAGTGAGCAACGCGAGGATTTTTCTGCGTACGGTATGAGTTCGCTCGACGTCCCAACGGAACCAACGGACGGCGATCGCGATAAACACGACTCCGTAGGCGGCGAGGACACCAAACGTTGTCCAGCCGGGAAATAGCCCTCCTAGCGACGTTTGGAGAGCGTTGAATACAGCACCGGTGGGCGTCCACTTTGCGATCTCGCCGACCACCCTGGGGTACACGCTGAGCGGGCCGTACATCCCCGCGAAGAATGCCAACGGGTAGAAGAGAAGGCCGGCGATGACGAGGGCGACTCGTGCCGAGCTGGCGAACGCCGCGATGCACAGACCAATCCCGAACATCGCCGCGACTGCAAGAGCCAGGGAGAGGACGAGCCAACCGAACTGAACCGGGAGGACGAAACTGAAGACACCGGCCCCCACACCGAGGATCAGAGCGAACGAGACCAGGGCGAAGAGGACGTTGACCGCCACCTGCGCTCCGAGCAGCGCGGACGCGGGAACCGGCGTCGTCGACATCCGGTGGAGCACGCCCTGTTGACGATAGCTGGCCATTTGGGAGGGCAGGCTTAACAGGCCGAGGACGATGAGCACGAGCACCATGAGCGTCGGCGTGTAAATCGTGAAGAAGGAGACACCCCCGAAGTCCTTTTTCGGCTGCGTGAGCGACGGGATACTGCCGAAGATGATCACCAATAGCACGGGTATCCCGAGTGCGACGATGAGGTAGCTGGGGGTGCGCCGGGCGAGTCGCAATTCGGTGAGCACGAGCATGCGGTAGGCACGTCGTCGCGATGGCGACAAGGGAGTGATCGAAGTACTCATCTCTTAGGCCCGTCCGTGTTGGCGTCGGCGGCGTCGGTGAGTGCCAAGAACGCGTCTTCCAGTGTGGAGGTTTCGGTTCGGACGTCTTCAGCGACCAATCCTGCGTGGTCGAAGGCAAGGACTACGGCGCTCACCAGGTTGCCAGTTCCGATGACGACGAGGTCGGAACCGTGATGCTCAACGGAGCTCACCCCAGGAAGCGCCTCGAGGACTTTGTCGGGCAGCTCATCCGATGCTCGGAGACGGACCCGTTTTGAGGTCGAAGCCTGTTCGCCGAGGTGCGAAGGCGGACCGAAAGCGATGACTTTGCCATGGTCGATGAGCGCCACTTGGTCGCACAGTCGCTCGGCCTCTTCCATGAAGTGAGTGACAAGCAGGATCGTGACTCCGCTGTCGCGCACACCCTCGATCAGTTCCCACGTCTCGCGCCGAGCCTGAGGATCAAGACCCGTCGTCAATTCATCCAAGATTGCTATCTCGGGCTGGCCGATGAGTGCGAGGACGATGGACAACCGCTGTTTCTGCCCGCCGGAGAGATCGCGGTAATACGAGTCCCTCTTCTCGTCGAGTCCAAGTACTTCGAGAAGATGGTCGCCCTTTGCGGGTTGCCGATAGAAGGATGCGTACAGTTCTACGGCTTCGCCGACTCGAATCTTCGGTTGCAGGGCGCTTTCTTGAAGCTGCACGCCAACCTTCTCGTGCAGCTCACGGCGCTCCACTTGTGGATCGAGGCCGAGGACTTCAACGTGTCCGCCATCTGGTGCTCGCAAGCCAGAGAGACACTCGACCGTCGTCGTTTTACCCGCGCCGTTTCGCCCAAGGATGCCAAAAATTTCGCCAGCTCGGACCGAGAAACTGACGTCATCCACCGCCGCAGTTGTTCCATAGGTCTTGTGAAGGTGCTCGACACCGATGACTACAGGGGCTTTCTTGGTCCCGGCCCCACCTGAAGTCAAGTCCGTCATCATGAGAATAAGATATCATTTTGATATCACTTAAGCAACTTGACTCGTAGGGAGGCTTCATGAGCCAATCTGTCCAACCGTACCAACGTATGGACGGCACCTCAGTCGGACCGGCGGGGACGCGCGTCCAGATCCACGAACACGAGGCGTGGACTATCAACGGCTGGTTCGGCGTCTTAGCCGTCGCCGTCTGCATCGCCGTCGCCATCCCGATCGCTACTAGCTCCGCTAAGGGCTTCATTGCAGTTCCGATCGTGGTGGCCGTCATCATCCTTGGCTCATTGGTCGTCGTGCAGCCGGGCCAGACCAGAGTGGTTCAGTTTGCCGGCAGTTACATCGGCACCGTGCACAAGACTGGTTTGTCCTGGATTCGCCCTCTGACCAAACACCGTGACGTGAGCATCCGGGTGAGGAACTTCGAAACGAACCACTTGAAGGTGAACGACGCGGACGGTAATCCCGTAGAGATCGCCGCCATTGTTGTCTGGCAAGTGACCGATACTGCCCGCGCCCTCTTCGCCGTTGACGATTATCACAACTTCGTTCGCGTCCAGGCTGAGTCGGCGTTGCGACACGTCGCGACCACCCATCCGTACGACAATCCCACCGAAAACGGCATCTCGCTGCGCGGCTCAACCGACACGGTTGCCGATGAACTGGCATCAGAGATGGCCCAGCGCGTCGCCATCGCCGGACTGGAGATTGTCGAGGTCCGAATAAGCCACCTGGCGTACGCTCCGGAGATTGCCCAAGCCATGCTGCGACGTCAACAAGCCAGTGCCGTTGTCGCCGCACGTTCGCTGATCGTCGATGGCGCGGTGGGAATGGTGGAGCTCGCGCTCGCTCGCCTGACGGAGCGCGGCATCGTCGATCTTGACGAGGAGCGCAAAGCGGCGATGGTGAGCAACCTAATGGTCGTTCTCTGTAGTGACCAACCGGCATCGCCGATCGTCAACACCGGGACGCTGTACAACTAATCCGTGAGTGACCGCAAACCAGTCCTTTTGCGTATCGATCCCGCAGTCCATGACGCCTTGGCCAAGTGGGCATCTGACGATTTCAGAAGCGTCAACGCCCAAATCGAAATGCTTCTACGCCGAGCCCTCGACGACATCGGTCGTATGCCTAAGAAGGCTGGACCTTTGCCCAAGCGCGGTCGACCGCCCACCGCGTGAAAGTGGCCCGTGTGGGTCTGGCCGGGGACGCTGCTGTACACGCATCGTTCACCCGTACTCCCATCTCTGTCGCATTTGAGGTACGAAACTGGTTGCTGCGGCTGTGCGAGACCGAATTGTTCTCGTAGAAGTCGTGAGGAGAACCCTCGGGGACGGTACTAAAACTTGGTGGCCCTATCCACTGCTGACTCAAACAAATGGTTACTTCTAAGAGAAAGCCATCTGGAGAAGCAAGCCCCGGAAGTTATCACCTCCCCTGATTATCGACTATATGGCCCAATCAGTCAACGACAGAGACGGCTCACTGGGGCTCAGGTGGTCGAAATGGCCGCTAAATACGAGGCTGGCGCCACGGTGTATGAGTTAGCCGCTGAATTCGGCTGTCATCGCACGACTATCGCCGAAAGGCTCAAGAAGGCAGGAATTTCGATGCGAGGCCAGTCACCAACGCCCGAAGCCATCGACTCGATGGTGCGAATATACGTGTCCGGACTTTCGCTGCTGGAAGTCGGCAAGCAACTCGGATTCTGTGCGAATACTGTACGGAACTGTCTACGAGAACGACATATCCCTGCTCGCGATACACATGAAAGAAGTTGTTAAGCGTTCGCGGTTTCAGAGGTTGCCAACACCCGGTGCTGGGTGATGCGGGCACACGAGCGTCGGTGCGAGCACTTCATTGAAGATCCACAATTCAAGAGTTCCGTTCTAACTTGAGTGACACAGATTTGTGTTATTTCAGATATATGTGTATGCTGAGGCAATGGATCGAGACAAAGTACTTGTGTTCTGTGACCACCTAGGTCGTTTCTACGCCGAGCGATACGGCTTTCCGCCGGTCGCCGGTCGCCTGATCGGCTATCTGTATGTCTGCGAGCCTGCGCAGCAAACAATCAATGAGATTGCTGAGACCTTGTTAACGAGCAGAAGTGCCATCAACAACGCCGTCAAGACACTAGAGACACAAAAACTGATTCGCCGTTCGAGACCCGCTGGCACCCGGGCCGACCTGATCGGTCTGAACCCACTTGGTCGGGAAAACTTGGGCTTCGACCCGACTGAATACCAGCAAATGGCAAGTTTGGCGCGTGAGGGCGTTGAGCTTCTGGGGAACGCCTCGCCGGAGCGGCGCCAAGCACTTGAGGTTGTCATTTCTCTCAATGATTTCCTGGCAGAGAGATTGCCCCAACTTTATGGGGAATGGAATACCTATCACCAAAAGAGTCAAACGGCGAAGAAGACCAAGGGCAAATGATGGTAGCAGCAATTACGGTTAGCGACCTCAAAAAAGCCTACAAAAAGAACACAGTCCTCACGGGAGTCGACTTCACGGTTGAAAGTGGAACGGTTTTTGCATTGCTCGGCAGTAACGGCGCCGGTAAGACGACCATCATCAATATCCTGACCACGCTGATTACAGCAGACGCAGGCAACGCCGCAGTTGGCGGTTTCGATGTTGCCAACTCCCCAAATAAAGTGCGTCAGCATATAAGCCTGACCGGTCAGTTCGCCGCAGTAGACGACATTCTCACGGCTCGGGAAAACCTGGAACTCATCGGCGATTTACGGCACGAGACTGACTCGAAGCAGACGGCCGCTGACCTTCTGAAGAAGTTCAATCTCACCGACGCTGCTGATCGACGAGTCGCGACATTCTCTGGCGGCATGCGACGACGACTGGATATTGCCATGAGTCTCATTGGCAGCCCCTCAATTATCTTCCTGGATGAGCCGACGAACGGACTTGACCCCGAAGCACGTAACGATATGTGGCAAACGATTCGAACGCTGGCTAAGAACGGCACGACCGTTTTCCTGACGACCCAGTACCTCGATGAGGCCGACGAACTGGCCGACACTATCGCCGTGCTGCATCGGGGAAAGATCATCGCCAAGGGCACAGCTAATGAGCTGAAGCAACTTGTTCCCAGTGGCCTCGTCAAGTTCACCTTTCATGACGAAAAGCAGCTCGCAAGAGCCATCGGCGTATTAGGAGATGGCTTCGAAATCACCGAGAGAGATGACTTGACGCTCGCCGTCGCGACCGGTGGAAGCGCTTTGAAGATCGCCGAAGTATTCATTCGTCTCCGCGACGCGAATCTCGAGCCGACCGATTTCTCCCAGCAAATACCGACCCTTGACGACGTGTTCTTCAAGCTGACGAGCAACAAGAAGGAGGAGAACTAATCATGCGAGCGCTCAAGGACACCTGGACGATGGCGAAACGAAGTCTGCGCCACATTGTTCGCAGCCCAGATACCATCATCACGGTTGTGTTGATGCCAATAGCGCTGATGCTGATGTTCGTCTACGTCTTAGGCGGCGCACTCGCTCATCAAACCGGTTCGATAAAGTACGTTGACTTCATCACGCCGGGCATCATTGTCATGACAGTGATTAGCGGTATTGCTTACGCGGCTTTTCGTCTGAACACGGATATCCAAAAAGGAATCATCAACCGGTTTCGCACGATGCCCGTTACGCCGTCCTCGATTCTGAGCGGGCAGGCATTGTCGTCGACTTTGTCCAACCTGTTTTCATCGGTGTTAGTCATGGCGGTGGCCTTTGCCATTGGCTTCCGTACCAGTGCCGGTCTCGTTGAGTGGCTCATATTTGCTGGACTGGTCGCCCTTCTGACACTGGCGACGACATGGATGGCAATATTCTTCGGCTTATCGGCGAAGTCGGCAGAGGGCGCCGGTTCGTTTAGCTACATTCTGTTGTTGTTGATCTTTATTAGCCCATCATTTGTTCCGACAAATTCTATGACGCCAGTCTTACGTGGCTTCGCAGAAAACCAGCCGTTCACTCCGATTATCGAGACCATGCGTTCGCTGCTGACCACTGGTACACCGGGCAACAAAGTCTGGCTCGCACTTGTTTGGAGTGCTGGCATTCTCGTCATCATGTACGCCCTTGCGATCCGGCAGTACAAACGCAAGACATTCGTGACTAACAGTTAAGTTTCTCTGCGGGTCCGGTAAGTCGCTCGCCGCAATCCATAGCGATCAACGGCGTTGGTCATGATAGTTACGCTCGATCCCAATTGTTCTCGTAGCAGTTGTCAGCAGAACCTTGCGGGACCTTACTAAAACTTGGTGGCCCTATCCACTGCTGACTCAAACAAATGGTTACTTCTAAAAGAAGGCCATCTGGAGAAGCAAGCCCCGGAAGTTATCACCTCCTCTGATTATCGACTAAATGGCTCAATCCGTCAACGACAGAGGCGGCTCACTGAGGCTCAGGTGGTCGAAATGAGCACGAAATACGAGGCAGGAGCCACGGTGTACGAGCTAGCCGCTGAATTTGGCTGTCATCGCGCAACCGTCGCCGAACGGCTCAAGAAGGCAGGAGTCGTACTCAGGGGCCAGCGTCCAACGCCCGAAGCTATTGGCTCAATGGCAAATCTGATTGCGTCCGGACTTTCACCCCAAGCCGTGGGCAAGCAACTTGGGTTCTGTGCAAACACAGTTCGGAATTGTCTGCGTGAACGACTAACTATCGCCACCACCTGGCCCGACGAATCCTAGAGCTGCGAAGGCAATGAAGGGGTCGACCAATAACCGAAGGTCTTCGAACGGCCCGCTAGTTAACTTTGGGCTCATCTGCCAACGGCAAGGTCGAGGACGGTATTGACCGCAATTTCGAACGGGCGGATGCTCCGTTGCACCTGGGCAAGCAGAAGTCCTCCTTGGAGCGTGGCGAGCAGAGTTATCGCGAGGTCGTCCGGGTCGACGTCGGACGGGATCTTCCCGTCGGCATGAAGGGATCTGAGTGCATCGCCAATGACGGCTGTCCACTGATCGAAACCTGCCGCGATGAGCGCTCGCGCCTCGGGGTCATTCTCGGCGAGTTGACCACCGAGCGAGCCAAGTGGGCAACCCCCGATTGCTTTGGTGTGCTTCGCCGCCGTGATCACCATGTTCCGCCAGGCTTCGACTCCGTTCGCACTGCTAAGGACGCGCCCCTGGTGATGGACGATGGTTTCGGCTTGGTAGCCGATGACCGCCTGCACGAGTTCGTTCTTGTCGGGGAAGTAGTGGTACATCTGAGAGCCGCTGACTTCCGCCGCAACCTTGACATCGTCCAAGGTGGTCGCCGCCACTCCACGCTTATGGATCAAGGCAGCCGCTGCCTCAACTATTCGTGCCCGGGTACGAGCTCCTTTCGGGGTGAGCTTCGGTCGCTCGTTCGATTCACTATCCATGAATGAATTTTAACATGATTTTGAGTTTGACAACCCAATATCGAATTGATAAAGTGAGTTATACAACCCATTTCAGAACGCAGATCGCAACTTACAAATAACTACGAAGGAGTAGCAACATGAGCGCATACCTAATTGTCGAATTCACGGTCAAGGACCCAGATGTTTATCGTGAGAAGTACGCGAGCAATGCTGGAAAGACTGCCAAAGAGTACGGAGCTGAGGCTCTCGCCAACAGTGACTGGGAGCTCCTGTACGGCGAAGGCTCGCTTACTTCAGGAGCACTCATGCGATTTCCGGACCGTGAGACGGCCCTCAGGTGGTACAACTCGCCTGAATATCAGCAACTGATCGGAGTCCGAGGTGCCGCGATGGAAGTCCGTTTCAGCTTGCTCGACGGCCTCCCTACGTCCACAGAAGCTGAGAGCCAAACCAAGTGAGCACACAGCCAGGAAAGGCAGCCCTCATAACGGGCGCCAACGCCGGTATCGGCAAGGAGGTGGCCCGGCAACTGGCATTACGTCCCGAGTTTTCTCGGATCTACTTGGCGTGCCGGAACCAAGATCGTGCGAAAACGGCAAAGGCCGAACTCGAAGCCGTGACTGGCCGACACATCTTTGACATCATTCTCATGGACGTCGCCGATCTGCGTTCGGTCCGGGCCGGCGTTGCGGCCATCGAAGGATCCGTCGACGCGGTGATCATGAACGCCGGTGTAATCGGCGACAAGAAGTTGATGAACTTGACGGCTGACGGTGTGACCACCCTGTTCGCAACGAACGTTCTTGGTCACGCAGTTCTCCTTGATGCGCTCTTGATGGAGAACCGGCTTGGCGAGGTTGCGGTCTTTGTCGGAAGTGAAGCAGCCAGAGGAATTCCGAAGTCTTCACTTTTCGGAGCAATGTTGAAGATGCCACAGCCTTCCTTCATCTCAACTTCTGCCGATGAACTCGCCACCGTCATGGACGGCAGTTACTTCAATGGCAGAAAATTTGAACCCAACCTTGCCTTCGGACAGGTCAAGTACATCGGGGCGCTCTGGATCGCCCACATGGCTCGCCAATACCCTGACCGACGATTTATCACGGTGAGCCCCGGAAACACCACTGGAACCCAAGCCCCCGACGGTCTTGGGCTACCACTACGAATAGCGGCGAAATACGTCATGCCTCATATGGGTATCTCCCACGAGCTTGACGTGGGCGCGAAGCGACTGGTCGACGGAGTCACCGACCCGACCCTGTCGAGTGGCGTGTTCTACGCCAGCCCGGCTGGCAAGTTGAAGGGTCCCTTAGTGGACCAGACGGACATCTTCCCCGACTTGGCCAACACGTCCTTCCAGGACCACGCCAACGAGGCCATCCACCGATTCATCACTTGATGCAGTCTCCGGAATAACGCGAGGCGCTGTCAGAGAGAAGTAATAGTTCGAGTAGTGATGCAAGAGAGTACCTTCGGGGAACCAACTAAAACTTGGTGGGCGCTGAGGGACTCGAACCCCCGACCTGCTGAGTGTAAATCAGCTGCTCTAACCAACTGAGCTAAGCGCCCGAGTACGCAAGCCTAATGGGGAGCGGACTCTCTAGTAGGTGCCGGCGTTTCGCATATACAAGAGCAACTCCTCGGTCGCCGCGAAGATGGGACGTCGGCGAACCCTCTCCGTCGTGACGAGTTCTTCGTCCTCGAGTTCACCGACCGCCACGTTGGCCTCGCGGGCGATCAACAGTCCCCCGAGGTAGTCCCAGGGATTGAGGGTCGAGTGCTGAGCCACCGAGAACGCGTCGAGCGATCCATCGGCCACCAGGCAGATCTCCAAACTCGCCGCGCCGAGAGAGCGATACTGCGCCCACCCCAAATATCGCTGGGGCAGTCCTGAGAAGCTCACGATCGACTTGGCAAAGTCCCTTTGTCCGCTCCCCGCAATGGACTGGCCGTTTCGTTGAGCGCCGCTGGCCAACTCGGCCTCGTAGGTAGTCCCTGTCGCCTGGTTCATCACGAGCGCGGCAACGAGTTCGCTATCGCGGAGCACGGCCAGGCTGGTGGCGAAGAAGGGAACACCGTGATCACAGTTCGTCGAACCGTCGATCGGATCGACAACGACGGTGTACTCACCACTCCCTGAGACGCCGGACTCTTCACTCACGACGCGAAATCCGGCACCGTGTAATACACGAAGCGCGACTTCGTCCGCCACCACGTCAAGGAGGTACTGGCTCGAACGCTGCCCCGACAGTCCCTCGTGTCGTCCCGCGCGTACGGCGGCGCCAATCTCCAGCGCGCACTCGCGAAGCGAGGACATGATCGACTCTTTCACGCAGTTACGCTAGTGGGGTTCGCGGCTAACCTGAGTGGTGATGGCCGCCATTGACGTCGCTGGTTTTGTTGCCGATCTCAAAGACCACGCGGTGACCCACGGATTCCACGTGCACGACGAGCGTCACTTCGTCGAGACGTACTCGCTGCGCCAGGCGTGGGAAGTCGACCTTCACCCCGAAGACGGCTGCGGCGGACCGGTTGACCTCCACATCGAGCTCGACGTCGATCCGCGAACGCTGCTCGCCTTCGAAGACGCCGTGCTCGGACTACCCGACGAAGTCGATCCGCCCGACGAGTTTCATTTTCCCTTAGTACTCACCTGGAGCCTGCCGCCGATGCCCCACGGGCCAGACCTACTGCGGTTGGCCATCGATCTGGCGCCCATTGGGGGGCTGGAGATGCCTTTGGAGGTGACCGCCACCGACGCTTTCTCCTCGCCCACCGAGGCGTCGGAGCGCCGGATCTCCATCGTGGCTCGACGAGCAATCTCCCTCAGTCAAGTGGCCAAGGGCGAGGACCCCTTGTGTGACATCTTTGAGCGCGGTCGGAGCGTTAGTGACTTCCTGCTCCAGTCCGCCGACTCGTGGCTCGGCTAGCGCGATCTTTCGGCGTACTAGCAACACTCACGGTGGCGGGCGCGTTACTCAGCGCCTGCGGATCGGGTGGAGCGATCGCCGACGCGCGAGGGAGTTGCGTCGACGTAAAAGCGGCCCTCGTCATTCACCAGCGCAGCATGCGACCGGGACTCAGCTCAGGGCAAGTGAGCATTCTCAACGCCAAAGCGGTCAGTGAACTCTTGAAGGCTACGCCCTTGGCGGCCGCCGCCACTTCCATCGACGGAACGTGGAATCCGCTCATGACGACGATCAACGAAGCCGAGCGTGTGCCGCTCAGCAATCTCGTGGCCTCGCTCACACGACTGTGCAAGGTGGCCGACTCCTCGACGCCGTATCTGGGCTCTTAAGTCTGCGGCAGGCGCTCGTAGAGCCAGGTGAGTGAGTTCTCTTCGAGCATCGCTTCTTCCCACCCTTCCAACAAGTCTTCCAGGCCAGCCAAGGAGGGAATCTTCCCGATCACCACCACCGTCAGATCGTTCACCGGTTCATCGGACATGAGGAAGTCGCCGAACATGTCCTCGGTGACAACGGCGTCGGGCTCGACCATGAGGTAGAGCTCGCCGGTCGCTTCAACCCAGGACAACTCGTACTCGTTGTCGGCCGAGTCGGTCCACTCACTACCGAACTCAAACTCGGCACTTTCGCGGCGCGCTTCATTCTGTTCGTAGAAGGCCTCAATATCCATACGCCCAGCCTACGTCGCCTCTATGTGCGCCGCTCTGTGCGTGGCGAAGTCAAGTCTGAAGGCGTGAGAAATGGCGTCGTGCGTGGTGCGAGATCAGTAGTCCTTCGGTGCGCGCGCGGTCCTCAACTGGTCTCCATGACTACTAAAACCGACTACCTTGAATCACTTCGACACGAGTGGCGGCGCTTTGGTCGCACCCCGGCGGCGCGACACTCGGCCCGTCGTCTCGCGGAGAGCCATCCCGATCTCTCGCTCGATCCCGCCGGCGATCTCTGTGACGTCGTGGGCCTCTTGGAGTCGCGCGGAGGACGCAGCGTTCTCGAGCGAGCGGCGATCGTGCGAGTACTTCTCCAAGAAGCGAGCGATCCGTACGTGCATCGCGCCCTCTTACAGACCCTCCTGCCCGGAGTAGTCAGCGTCTGTCGACAACTGCGATTCGGCGAGGGAATCATCGATGATCCCAGCGAGACCTTGGCCATGGCCATCTCGCTCTTGAGCGAACTCCTCGTCGATTGGGCCGGACAGTCGCGCCAGTACGCCGCACCGGACCTCTTGAGCGCTCTGCGCGGACGGCTTCGTCGTTCGCTCCTAAAAGAGAAGGAGTCCCGCCAGTGCCTCTCACACTACGACCACGTCGAGCGCGCGGCCGAGGAGTCCTCCTCGCTGCTGACTCGACTGGAGGGCCTGCGCGGTGGGGAGCACGACCGACTCGCCCGTCTTACCTACGCGCGCGTCTTTGAGGGCCGGTCACTGCGCGAACTCGCCGCGAACGACCACAGCGCTCCCGTGTCACTGCAGTCTGAACTTCAGCTTTTCGCTCTTCGTTACTTGCTCTGAATGTTGCCAAAGGTTGTGAATGAAAAAATATTTTCCGCTGACCTCGCCGGTACCCTTCAGGGACCACTATGAGACTGATCCGTTCACTCAAGAGCACTCATTGGGTGGTGTGGTCAAGTCCGCTCCTCCTCCTCGTATTGGTTTTTACGTTGACGTCCGCGCCGTCAAAGGCGTCGAACCCGTCGTTATCGCGCACCACGGCGACAGTCTCGACCACGACGTCGCTCGTCTCGGCGAGGGCCACCACTACGACGACCTCGCTCGCGAAGGCCCCGTCGACCGTGAAACGCAGGCGAGAAGTGATCGCGACCTCGACGCGCACTCGCAGCCTCTCTCGCGTGCGACACTCGACCTCGACCAGCGTGCCCAAAGGCGCCGGCTTCTCGAGCGTGACCGCTTCGAACGGCACGTCTATCGCGAACGCACCCGCCGAGAGCAGCGCGAGCGGCGCGCTGAGCGGGCAGCTCAACGCTCGTTTCGACGTGGCGGTCGTTCCCCTCGAAGGTCCGGGAACTTGGATGGTCTCTCGCAGCGCCCCGATCGACGTGACCCTGAGTTGTCAGGGCTCGTCGATCGACGTTCAGACGCAGTTCGAGATCGCGGCTCACGAAGAGTGTCAGGTGACGATCACTCCCGGGTCCTTGACCACCTCACCCACGTGGCAGCTCACTCCCAGCACCTGAGTCGTCCGCTGGTCACCCGGGCGCAGGCGACGGCCATGGTGCTGTACTTTGCCCTCCTCCCCTACGTCGTCTACTCGAAGTGGCGCCAGATAAGTCAGAACAGCGACGCCGATGCCCTGCGCGCTGTTCTCATCCTCTTGGTCCTCTTTTGGTGCGCCTCCCTCGGGCAACTCATCGTCAACGTTCGACGTCTTCGGCGCGGTCGCCGGGTGAGCGGCAGTGCCAGTGCCTGGCTCGCCGGTCTGGTGGTGGCGTTGATGGCCTTGCTGATCCCCGCCGCGCACCCGACACACACCCCCGCCGAGCAGAGCATCTCGCGCCGCGCCTCCGACGCGCCGGCGCCCTCATCTCGGCGAAGTCTCCCCCGCTCGATCGCAGACGTCTCCGGCGTGCCCGTTGCCCTCATGGCCAAACGTCGTCAGGATCTCTTGCGCGAGAAAGATGACCCCACCGATTTCGACGTCGATGAGTCCATTGAACTGCTGCGCCGTCGCGACCCCGACCTGATCGCCCGGCTCGCGGGACTGGCGGGCGACCGAGTCGACGGCGTTCTCGACGTCCCCGAGCAGATGGCGGCCACGCTGAGCGCCGCGTCCACCGCAGCGATGGTGGCCTGTTCGCTCGGACCGAGCGCGACTGGCGCCCTGGTGGGGTTTGCTCGCGAGGGCGGCCAACTTTCCGTTCGCCCCTCGTGGAGTGGCGAGGACCTCGAGAGGAACATCGTGGGGCTGCACGACGGCCGCGTACTCTTCGTTCGCAGCGAGCCCGAACTCCTGCGAGCCCTCGCCACGCGATCCCTCCGCCAGTGCCTCGTCGTCTACGTCGGTCCGGCCGACGAGATCGATGATGAACTCGCGGCCTGCGCCGTGACGTTACGTCCCTACGTTGAGCGAAGTGGCGCGCTCTCTCGGGGCTCCGTCATCGCAACGAAGCCGGCCCCGCAGTCGGGCGACCTTCGCGTGGAACTACTGCGAGCCGACCCGCAGGTCGTGGGCCTGGCGGAGCCCTTTACGCCGACGCTGCGACGACGGTGCGTGGAGATGGTGGCCTACCTCGCGCTGCACCGCCACGAACCCGTCACCGGAGAACGCCTGCGCACGCGAGTTCTTACTCACGCCGACGTCGACGCCTCGCTTCGCACGTTGGCCAACACCGCCAGCGCCGTGCGTCGAAGCCTGGGCGTCGATGCACTCGGCCCGCGTCTGCACCCCGTCTCCTCGTCCGGGCTCTACGTCACCCACGGACTCTCCAGTGACGTCGAGCTCTTTTCCACGCTGGTGGCCCGCGCCCGCCAACTCCCCGTGGGCGACGCCTCGACGCTGGCGCACCAAGCCCTCCTCCTCATCAAGGGCGAACCGCTGGCCAGCGCACTGCGGGGATTCGAGTGGTTCCTCGCCGAAGGCCACGGCGCGCGCCTCGCACGCGACGGCGAGTGGGCCGCGTTGGCTCTGCACCACGAGGCGCTACAACGGGGAAAGTACGAGTTAGCTTTCTGGTCACTCCAACAAGGGCTCCTGATCGATCCCTTCAGCGACGCCCTCAGCGAGGCGATCACTCGGGTTCCGCGCCTACGCGAGTTTGGCGGCGATGGAGCCGGCGCTGCGCAACACGGAGCCGTCGGCCCCCGCGGCGCTGTAGCGATGAGCTGGTCGTTCGCGCGCTTCACTCAACAGGTCTCCCAGTAAGGTCGCGAAGCTGAGCGGCGGGTCGACGAAGAGGTACTTGGCGAGCGAACCGGGGATCGTGTTGATCTCATTCACGAAGAGTTCGCCGTCGTTGGCGAGAAAATCGAGCCGCGCTACGCCTCGCACGGCGCAGAGCGACGCCACGGCCGCGGCGTGGCGCCGCACGTCCTCGCTCTGGCTGCCGGGAAGAACCGCCGGTAACTCTCGTGGCGCCGCGACCATGCCTTCACCGGCGACATATTTATCGCGGTAGTTGAGAATCTCCGCCCCCGCCGACGCGCGAAGGGGCCGTTCAATAGCCGAGAGATCGAGGGTCGGATAGGTGCGTATCGCGATCTGTACGTCGGTGAGGTCGTCGCGAAAGGGTTCAACGACACAACCGTTGGCGAAGTGAGGGTTGGACGTGAGTCGCGCCTTGGCCGTGGCGAGGTCGGGTACCACGTCGATGCCGATCGAGGAGCCTCCGTAGCGCGGCTTCAAGATGAAGGGGCCGTCCATGGGTAGGGACGTCGTGTCGGCGCTGAGCAACCATCGCGGCAGCGACGGGAGCCCCGCTTGAACCATCAAGGCTCCAAAGGACCACTTGTCCATCCCGAGGGCCGCCCCGGCCAGCGTCGGTCCGGTGTAGTTAAGTCCGGCAAGATCGAGGACGCCCTGCAGCGTGCCGTCTTCGCCGGGTCCGCCGTGCGTGGCGAGGACAATCACCTCCAGGTCGAGTGGACGGTCGCGTCCGAGTCGCGCCCCGGTCGCGTAAAAGCCGCCGTTCTCTCCCACACGCAGCGTCAACTCCCCCGAGCCCTTGGGCACCCCGTCGACGAAGGCCGAGGCCTCCACGTCCGCGCCGACCGAGACGAAGGCGCCGGTCTTGGTCCAGTAGAGACCGCGCACGTCGCCGGAGCGCAGACTGAGTTCGCGCAGCGCCTGCAGGCCGGTGAGGATGGAGATGTCGTGTTCCGGTGTCGGACCACCGAAGAGCACACCGATGGTCACCGAACACCCCGCAAAGTCATCATGGCGACCTTAAGGGTAGTGGTCGGGCAGATCGTTAAGGTACAGCACGCCGTCACCGGGGAGAAGCGAGTGGCGGACCCACTTCACCGCGTCCTCGCGCGTGTCAAATCGCGTGGGGGTCGACTCATACCCCGCGACCAGCGCCGCGCCATTGGTGCGACCCACCACCACGAGTTCCGCGGGCAAGGCCGCCACGCGCTGGGCCAGTCGAAGGTTCTCGCCGTACTGTTCGCGACCGAGTTCGACGAGCCCCGGCGTCACGACGACGCGCCGACCCGAGATGTCGAGCGAGGACAACACCTTGAGCGCGGCCACGGCACTCGTCGGATTGGCGTTGAACGTATCGTCGATGACGAGCACGCCCGACTCAGCCTGCACCACGTTCAGTCGATTGGCCACGGCTCGCACACCGCCGAGTCGAGAAACAACCGAGGAGGGATCGACCCCGAGGGCGAGCGACGCCGCGATGGCGCAGGCCAGATTGGTGGGCTGTACGCCGATGATCTCGTCCACCGAGCCGAGATTGGTACCGTCGACGTAGACACTCCAGCGACGCGCCTCCCGAGCCACGCGAACGTCCACGTCCTCACGCAGCGAGCTCGCGCTGAGGACTCGCTTGCCGTCGCCGCTAAGTGGCGTTACCCACGCCGCCAGGCGAAGATCGTCCACGTTTAGTACCACGACTGAGGCGCGTTCGGTGATCTCTTTCTTTGCGGCGTCCACGGTGTCGAGGGTCTTCATTCGCTCCAGATGCACCGGTCCAATGGCGGTCACGACGGCGACGTCGGGCACGCACCACGAAGTGAGTTCTCGAATCTCGCCGGGGCCGTAGGTGCCCATCTCCGCGATGAAGATCTGCGTGCCGTCGGCCAGGTTTTCGTTGATCGCCCGAGAGAGGCCGGCGCGATTGTTGAAGCTGCGCGGCGACGCCACCACGGCGAAGTCCGCGCTGAGCAGCGCCACCAGATGGTTCTTGGTCGACGTCTTTCCGTAGGAACCGGTGATCGCCACCACCCGCGGGGCCACCTGCTGGAGGCGCCGGCGCGCCTGATCGACGAAACCTTGAGCGTGGCGTCGCTCCCAGGGAGCCAGGAGACGGGTGGACAGGTCGAGAACCGGTGGGACGGCTATCACCGCGATGACCGCGCCGAGGAACGGCAGCGAGGTGAACGCGCCGAGAACGCTGACGAGCAGCGAGATAAACAAGGCCAGCGCGGCCACCGTGCGCAGGCGCCTCGTCCAGTCCAGGGGGCTCGTCCGTCCGCGCACACCGAGTCCCCACGGAGTGAAGAGGCCGTACAGCCCACAGAGCACGACCACGGCGTCCTCGGCGCGAACGACCGCCGCGACCAGCATCGCGAGGAGGAGAACGTGGCTGAGGGTCAGCGGACGTCGTGGTCGGGTGCGCGGGCGCGACTTCGCTCCTGGATACGGCGGTGAGGTCCATCGGCCGAAGAAGAGAAAGAGCGCTCGCGGGTCGTAGTGCTCTCGTTGCAGCACGCGCAGCCACCGAAGCATCTGCGCGCCGTAGGCCAGAGCAAGAAGTGCAGCGAGGACCGCCGCGCCCGCGACGTTCACTGAGCCAGGGCCTTCACCACGGCGTTGGCCAACTCCTCCGGCGCCTCGAGTGGGAGGAGGTGACCCACGCCGGGAAGAACCAAAAGGGAGTGAGGACGGCGCAGCATCGCCCCGGCGCGCGCGGCCACGTCGAGGGGAACCTCGCGGTCACCCTCGCCCCAGAGCAGCGTCACGGGCACCTGCAAGGACGCCAACTCGTCCTCGTAGCTTTCGTTCACGCTGGCGACGAGGACGTCGCGCAACACGCCCTGCGCTCGGCGATAGTCACTCGAGCCGTAGCGCTGACGGGCCCCTTCGAGGCGCGCGTCACTGAGAAGTCCCCTGGCGTGAAGCCAACGGGTCGCTCGATACGCCAGGGGTGAACGGGAGCGCGAAGGATTTCGTAGGAGCGGCGCGCCGGTCAGGACCAGCGACGCCACCAACTCGGGGTGCTCGCTGGCCACGACCGCCGCCACGGTGCCGCCGAAGGAGTGCCCGACGAGCACCAGGGGCTCCTCAGCCAGGGCGCGCACCGCCGGAAGTATCAGCTCGGCGTAGTGGCGCGCGCCTCCCGGAGCGCTCGGAAGTGGAGAGGCGCCAAATCCCGGCAGGTCGAGAGCCACGGAGGCAACGCCCTGTTGAGCCAGTGCCGTGGCGGCCAGGGTGAAGTCCTCGCCGCGCCGGGCCCAGCCGTGAAGCCAGAGAACGCGAGCCTTTCCCTCCCCGAAGGACTCCCCGAAGAGGTTGACGTCACCGTACGTACGAAGCACATAATTCAGGTTACTGAGGCGCTACCCGCGCCGAAAACCACGTCACCCCCTCCCGGTAGCGTTCTAAGCACCATGAGCGACGAGGCAACTTTTTCCCACGAACTACTCGTCGGGCTCACCCCCGAACAGCGCGAGGCGGTGATGTCCCCCGCGCGACGTCTTTTGGTTCGCGCCACCGCCGGCTCGGGCAAGACCCACGTCTTGACGCTGCGCATACAGCGGCGCGTAGCGGACGAAGAGATCGCCGCCGATCAGATCTTGGCCATGACCTTTACACGCAAGGCCGGTGACGAACTTCGCAAGCGACTCTTTCGTGCGGGCATACGCGACGTTCGTGCCGGCACCTTTCACCGCGCGGCGCTCAATCTCGTGACCCAGTACCGCGAGGACCACCATCTGCGCCCACTCGCCCTCGAGCCGAATCGAAAGAAGTTGGTGAGCGCTTTGGCCAAACAACTTCGCGAGAGCGGCGAGTTGAAACTCGAGGACTGGCAGTTGCCCCGCCTCGAACAGGAGATCGGCTGGGCGCTCAGCCAGGGCTTCAATGGCACGCAGTACGCGAAGAACGCCCGACGGCTGCGTCGCGACGCCCCGCTCGCCCCGGCCCAGCTGGCCGACGTGCTCGATCGCTACGTCGGGCTGTGCAAGAGCCGAGGCCAGCTCGACTTCGATCTCCTCTTAAGCGAAGCGATCGCGCTCCTGCGCGACGAACCCGACGTCCTGGCTTCGTTTCGTTACCGCAACCGTTCGCTCTACGTCGACGAGACCCAGGACATGAACCCGTTGCAGTTCATGTTGCTGCGCCAGATGGCCGGCGAGGATCCGGATCTTTTTTGCGTCGGCGACCCCAATCAGTCCATCTACGGATTCAACGGGGCCAACCCGTCGTTGATCAATGACCTCTTGGCAACCTGGCCCGACACGGTGGTGCTCGACCTCACGAGAAATCATCGCTCAACCGCGAACATCATTGCCGTGGCCAATACCCTGCTCGAAGAGGGGGCCCGCGGCATCGTCCCCGCCCAAGACGAGGGTGATATTCCACTCATCCGCTCCTACAACACTGATGAAGAAGAGGCCGAGCACGTCGCCACATGGCTGGCCGCCAAGCACCAGCCCGGTAGTCCCTGGCGAGAGATGGCCGTTCTCTCGCGCACCAACGCGCAACTCGAAGTGGTGGCGAGTTACCTCGACGCCGCCGGTATCCCTAACGAGCGACGCGGCCCCGAACACTCCCCGGCCTCTGACCTGCTGGTGAGTGACCTGAGGGTCCGTCACGACGACCTCGAACGCGACGCGGTCGCCCTCTCCACCATCCACCGCGCCAAGGGACTGGAGTTCCAGCACGTGGCCGCCATCGGCTGGGCCGAAGGTCAGTTGCCGAACTACAACGCCAGATCCGCTGAGGAGCTGGCCGAGGAACAACGACTGGCCTACGTGGCGCTGAGTCGAGCCGAGCAGTCACTGTTGATCACCTGGAGTCGTGGGCGCAACGATCCGCGCTACCCCGATCGATCACCGTCGCGCTTCCTCGAACCGATCGAGAGCGTGGTGCACGACATCGAAGCGCGCAACGCTCCCCTACGCGGTGACGAACGAAAGGCACGCCTGGCCGCGATTCGCGCCTCTCTCGCCGAGAGCCTGGAGAAGGTGGAGAGTAACTCGTCCTCGTCGACGTGACACAACGCCTTGGGTATAGTTCGCTGCGAGTCGACGCACACTTCGAAACGGGGACACGATGAATGGAGCGCACGCGCTTCTCACCACCTTGCACGCGAACGGCGTCGATGTATGTTTCGCCAATCCCGGTACCTCCGAGATGCACTTCGTGGCGGCGCTCGACGACGCCACCGCGATGCGCGCGGTGCTCTGTCTCTTCGAGGGAGTGGCCACCGGCGCGGCGGACGGCTACGGACGCGTCAAGGGCTCGCCCGCGGCCACCCTCTTGCACTTAGGTCCGGGACTGGGCAACGGGTGGGCCAACCTGCACAACGCGCGCCGCGCCCGCACTCCCGTGGTGAATATTGTCGGCGATCACGCCACTTATCACGCGCAGTTCGACGCGCCGCTGCAGAGCACCATCGAGGATCTGGCTCGTCCCCTGGAGGGTTGGTTTCGCCGTTCGACGTCGTCGAGCGACGTCGCTGGGGACGCCGCCGACGCCATCCTCGCCTCGTTCGGCCCACCCGGTCGCGTGGCCACCTTGGTCCTGCCGGCCGACGCGTCCTGGTCGGAGGTGCCTGTGCCCGACGTGGCCCCCATCATCACTCGGCCGAAGCCCCTCGACCTCAACGAGGCGGAGCTCGCGCGCGCCCTGGTGGCGTTGCGGACGAAGCGTTGCGCCCTCTTTGTCGGCGGTGCCGCCGTACGAAAGGGCAACCTGGAACTGGCCCAGCGCGTGGCCCACGCCACCGGGGCCAAACTTCTCATGGAGACGTTCCCTTCGATCATGGACCGGGGACGCAACGTGGCCAACCCCGAACGACTGATCTACCTCAGTGAGTTCGCGCTAAGCCAGTTACAGGAGTGTGAGGCCCTTATTCTCTTGGGCGCTCGCGAGCCGGTGGGCTTCTTCGCCTACCCGAACGCGCCCAGCCGACTCGTCGCGGACGGCTGCGACGTCATCAACCTGGCCCCCCCCGGGAGCGACGTCGCTGAGGCCCTGGAGGCTCTTCGAGACGCTCTGCACGCGGTGCCACTTTCCGTGGACGAGGGTCAACCTCCCGCCGCTCCGACGGGCGATCTCACCACGCAGAGCTTCGCCGCCGCGGTCGGCGCCACCTTGCCCGAGGGAATCATCGTCGCTGATGAGTCGAACACGAGCGGGGTATCACTCTTCGGCGCCACGCGCTTCGCGCCCGAACACCAGTGGATGACCTTGACCGGTGGCGCCATTGGCTTCGGCCTCCCCGTGGCCCTGGGTGCCGCCATCGCCTCGGGTCGAAGAGTGCTCGCTCTCGAGTCCGACGGATCGATGATGTATACGCTCCAGGCTCTGTGGACCATGGCCCGCGAAGGAGTCGACGTCACCGTGGTGGGTCTCTCTAATCGCAGTTACGCCGTGCTCACCATGGAGTTGTCACGCGTCGGCGCCACCCGCGACGGTGCCATCAGCGCGCGCATGCTCGAACTGGACGACCCGACACTCGACCTCGCGGGGTTGGCGCGTGCTCAAGGAGTGCCGAGCGTTCGCGTGACTACCGCCGAGGAGTTGGTGATCGCCCTTGAACGCTCGTACGCCACGCCCGGACCGACGTTCATCGAAGCCGTCCTGCCGAAGGGTCTGCACTAGAGATTGAAGACCCCGACCACCGGTGCGTGGTCGGAAGGTTTCTCGCCCTTTCGCGCGTTTCGATCGACGTAACTCTCCGTGGCCAGCTGGGCCAACGCCTGATCGACCATGAGCAGATCGATGCGCAGTCCCCAGCCCCGGTGAAACGCGCCGTTGCGATAGTCCCACCACGAGTAGATCGTCTCATCGGGGTGGAGTCGCCGGGTGAGATCGACGAGTCCCCCCGACTCGAGAACCCGCAACGCGTCGCGTTCGGGTTCACTCACGTGGGTCATGCCGACAAAGGCGCTGGGGTCATAGACGTCGAGGTCGCTGGGGGCCACGTTGAAGTCGCCGCCGACCACGACGTGCACCTCAGGATCGCGCGACGCCAGGGTCTGGGCCAGAGAGGCCAGCCAGCGCAACTTGTACTGGTAGTGATCGTGGTCGAGCGATCGGCCGTTGGGGACGTAGCACGAGTAGACCTGCAGGCCGGCGCACCGAGCGCCGATGAGACGCGCTTCTTCATCGTCGTCGCCGAAACCCCGTGAGACGTTCTCGAGTCCGACCTTCGACAGAATGGCCACACCATTCCAACGGCCTTCCCCGTAGTGCGAGGACTCGTATCCCAGTTCCCTCAGTCCCCCAAAGGGAAACTTCTCGTCGGTCTGCTTCGTCTCTTGCAGCAGGGCGATGTCGGGCTCGTTCTCGCTCAACCAGGCCGAGACCCGGGGCCAGCGCGCGCTGAGCGAGTTGACATTCCAGGTGGCGACTTTCACGGAGCGTCAGCGAGGATAAAAAACAACTCCGTCTGTGCGGCGAGAACGCCGTCCACGGTCGCGCTTCCACGGCCCTTGCCTCCTCGAGCCGACAGCTTCGTCATCTCGCACTCCAGGTCCACGGTGTCTCCGGGAAGTACCTGTCGACGAAAGCGAGCGTTTTCGACGCCGCCAAAGAGCGGAAGGCGTCCCACGTAGCGCGGGTCGCTCAAGACGGCGACCGCGCCGCACTGGGCGATCGACTCCAAGAGCAAGACGCCCGGCGTGGTGGGTCGTCCCGGGAAGTGTCCGGGAAAGAACCACTCGTCGCCACGCAACGTCCAGCGCGCCGTCGCGCGCACCCCGGGCTCGATGCTGACGAGGGTATCGAGCAGCAAGAAGGGCGCCCGATGGGGCAGCCAATCGGTGGGATCGAGCGACAACTCACTCACAAGAGGGCGAGCTCCGCGATTCTTCGCTCACTGTCAACGGCCACCAGTCGAAAGTGGCGTTGGTCTCCGCGTTTCAAGACGTCGCGCGCGCGAGCCGGTGGTGGCGTGCCCAGTGAGGTCGTGGGAGCGTAACACTCGACCTCTTTCTCACCCTTCAGGCGGACCTTAATGACGGCGCCGTGTGACGTGAAGGCCGTGACCTCACCCGGCACCCGCGAACCGACGCGATACGTACTCATGAACAGCGCGAAGTCCGACTCCGGATTGACGGGGTGACGGCCCCGACGCAGCGCGACGGCCGGCGCGACGACGGGCGCGGGCTCACTCAGCGCCGCCTTAGTTGCCCTCTTCGCGGTCTTGCGCGGTGGTGCCTTCAGCACCTTCTTGACGGGTGTCTTCTTGGGCGTTTCAGTGGCCTTCGGTGATTTCTTGACCGTCTTCGACGGGGCCTTGCTGGGTACCTTCTCCACCGCCAGTTCGGCCTTGGCGCCGGCCTTCTTCGTCGGGGACGCCTTCTTGGTCGCCTTGAGCGGCGTCAGGGTCGTCCCGATGGTGGGCTTCGCGCCACTCGGCAGCGTGACCGCCAACTTTTTAACCGATCGCGTCACCTTGACGTTGCGCACCGGAAGACGAGGGGTGAAGACCCAGCCCACCCCGCGCACGGGCTTGCCGCCGATGAGTCGACCCACGTCGAAGAGCCACGGGTACTCGTCTTGGAACTCCTGGAAAGAGTCGTTGCTCAAGACAACGCCGTCGATGCGATCGGCGATCTTCAAGATGAAGGCGTCACCTCGCCCCACGGCGCCCGCGGGCGGCGTGACGATTTCTCCGGCCAGCACGGCGTCGTTGAAGATCGTGCGCTCGTTCGCGGCGGCGCGGTGTTCGAAGGTGGCGTCGGCCACCACGATGATCTCCGCGCCCGGGTTTTCCTCGCTAAAGGCGCTCACCGCTTCGTCCAGTTGGGAGAGGCTCGGCGTGGAGCGTCCCTCGGTGGCCAGGTTGGAACCGTCCACCACCACGCGAAGACGTGGACTCTTGGCCGGACTCACCCGACGGCCCGAACCAGAAGGTCGGCCTGCTCCGCGCCGTGCACCAGTCCGCTACCGGTCGCCGGGCTGGCCGACTCGGCGCGCGCCACGTGCGACACGCTGAGATGGCGAAGGTGATCGTGCATCTGGAGATGAACGAAGGGCCACGCCCCCATGTTCTCGGGCTCTTCCTGGAGCCAGACGACGTCCTCGAGTTGGGGGTAGCGAGCCAAGACTCGCTCGATCTCCTCGGCCGGCCAGGGGTAGAGCTGCTCCACTCGCACCACGGCGACGTGCCGGGCGTCGATCTCGTCACGGTGAGCGAGCGCTTCGTGGGCCACCTTGCCCGAGGCCAGCACCACCCGGGTGACCAGCGCGGGGTCGTCCACGTGATCGTCGAGGACGGATTTAAAGGCGCCGCGCTCGAACTCTTCGAGCGGCGAACGCGTCGCAGCGGCGCGCAGCATCGACTTCGGGGTGAACACGATGAGGGGCGTCGGGTGCTCACGCAGGACCTGGCTGCGAAGCAGGTGGAAGTACTGCGCCGCGGTGGTGGGCTGCGCGACGCGAATGTTGTTGCGCGCGCTCAGGGAGAGAAATCGCTCGATGCGACCACTCGAGTGCTCGGGACCTTGACCTTCGTACCCGTGGGGTAAGAGCATGACCAGCGAGGCGTGCTGGCCCCACTTGTCCTCCGCCGCGACGAGGAAGTTGTCGATGATGATCTCGGCCCCGTTGGCGAAGTCACCGAACTGCGCCTCCCAGGCGACCAACGAGTTCGTCGCCTCCACCGAGTACCCGTACTCAAAGCCGAGAACGGCGTACTCCGAGAGGAAGGAGTCGCGAACGGTGAAAAACCCGGGCGCCCCCATGCTGGCCAACGGCACGAACTGTGTCCCGTTGTCGTAGTCGATGAGAGCGGCGTGTCGATGAGAGAACGTGCCGCGCCGCGTGTCCTGTCCCGTGAGACGAACGTTCGAGCCGGCCAGAACGAGCGAGCCGATCGCCAGTGCCTCGCCAAAGGCCCAGTCGACCTCGCCGGACTCCAACTGCGCCAGCCGATGAGCGAACTGACGCTCCAGCTTGGGATGGATCGTGAAACCCTCGGGGGCGCTCACCGTCGCGCGGGCGATTCTGAGCAACGTCTCACGATCGACGCCCGTTTCCGGTGCCGGGAAGTCTTGGGGCGCGTCGGACAAAGGAACGCCGCTCAACTGCGGCACGGGAACGGCACGCACCTCATCGAGCACGCTCTGGAGGCGAGCGTTGAACTCCGTGAGCGCGGCCTCGGCCTCGTCGAGGGAGATGTCGCCTCGACGAACCAACGTTTCGGTATAGATCTTTCTCACCGATCGCATCTGGTCGATGATCTTGTACATCTGAGGTTGGGTGTAACTCGGGTCGTCGCCCTCGTTGTGACCGAAGCGGCGGTAACACACAATGTCAAGAACGACGTCACGCTGGAAGGCTTCGCGGTACTCGAAGGCCAGGCGGGCCGCGCGGGCGCAGGCTTCGGGGTCGTCGCCGTTCACGTGAAAGATCGGTGCCTGGATCATCTTGGCTACGTCGGTCGGATAGAAGCTCGAGCGCGCCGACTCGGGCGCCGTCGTAAAGCCAACCTGATTGTTCACCACGATGTGCACGGCGCCACCCACGTGATAGCCCGAGAGCTGCGACAGGTTCAACGTCTCGGCGACCACTCCTTGACCCGCGAAGGCGGCGTCGCCGTGGATCAAGATCGGAAGATACGGGCGCTCGACGAACGGCTGATCAAGATACGTGCCGTCGCTCGGTCGAATGACGAGGTCCTGCTTCGCGCGAACAATACCTTCGACAACGGGGCTGACGGCTTCGAGGTGCGAGGGGTTCGAGGCCATCGACACGTCGATGGTGATGCCGCGCGGATTCTTAAAGACGCCGCGTGCGCCCTTGTGGTACTTGACGTCACCACTTCCCTGGACGCTCTCGGGGTCGAGGTTCCCCTCAAACTCAGAGAAGATGTCGCTGTAGGACTTGCCCACAATGTTGGCGAGGACGTTCAGTCGTCCGCGGTGCGCCATGCCAATGACCGCTTCTTTGACGCCACGATCGGCCGCCTCGTCGAGCACCGTCTGGAGGGCCACGATGGTCGACTCCGCTCCTTCGAGGCCGAATCGCTTCTGACCGACGTAGCGA
This sequence comes from uncultured Acidimicrobiaceae bacterium, assembly GCA_963849705.1. Classification (GTDB taxonomy): domain Bacteria; phylum Actinomycetota; class Acidimicrobiia; order Acidimicrobiales; family RAAP-2; genus RAAP-2. The sequence goes on from CAWKII010000005.1 coordinate 25,636, forward strand.
GTGTGCAGGAACTTCTCAAAGAGCTCGGCCTCGCTCAAGACGTTCAAAATTCGGCGCTGTTCTTCGAGGCTGGTCGAGGAGCTCACTCCCTCGACTCGATCTTGGATCCATCGCTTCTGCGCCGGATCCATAATGTGGCCGTACTCGATGCCCGTCGTGCGACAGTACGCGTCGCGCAGGATGGCCAAGATCTTCTCCAACGTCGCCTCGTGCAGACCGGCCAGTCCGTCGACGACAAAGGTACGCTGCAGATCCCAGATCGTCAGACCGTACGTCGCCAAGTCCAGCTCGGCGTGAAGAGGCGGCGGCTCACTGCTCAGGGGATCAAGATGAGCGTTCAAGTGACCGCGAACTCGGTACATGTTGATGAGCTCTTGCACTCGAATCTGCTTTAAGATTCTCTCGGACTCCGCTTCGTTGGCCGACGGGTTCAGGTCGCGGGCCCAGCGCGCCGGCTCGTAGGGAATGCCCAGTGAAGCGAAGATCTCGTCGTAGAAGTCGTGCGCCCCGGTGAGGCACTCCGCCACGTACTTCAAGAAGAGACCGGACTCCGCTCCTTGAATGATGCGATGGTCGTAGGTTGAAGTGAGCGTGAGCACTTTCCCGACTCCGAGGTCGGCCAGCGCTCGAGGGTCGGCCGCTTCGAAGCCCGCCGGCCAGGCCAGCGCGCCGACCCCGAAGATCGCGCCCTGCCCCGGCATAAGACGCGGGACCGATTGAATTGTGCCGAGGGTCCCGGGATTGGTGATCGAGACCGTCGCGCCGGCCAGGTCGTCAGCTCCAAAGGTACCGGCGTGCACCTTACGGACCAAGTCTTCGTACGCCAACAGAAACGAGCGAAAATCCAACGCGTCCGCGTCGCGAATCACGGGAACGAGCAGCGTGTGCGAACCGTCCTTCTTCGTCACGTCGACCGCCAATCCGAGTCCGACGTGCTCGTGGCGACGAACGCCGGGCGTTCCCTTATCGTCTACGGCGTCGACGAAGGTAGCGTTCAGAGCGGGAATCTCGCGCAACCCTTTCACGAGTGCGAAGGCGATGAGGTGGGTGAAAGAGACCTTCGCCCCACTGGATCGCGCCAAGGACTCATTGAGCGCGGCGCGGTTGATCTCCAAGAGCCTCGCGGCCACCGTTCGAACGCTGGTCGCCGTGGGAACCGACAAACTGGCGTTCATGTTGGTAACGATGCGGGCCGCCGCACCCCGCAGGGGCGTCGCTTCGGCGTCGATCGCTACCTCTGGTGCGAGAGGCACGGCCGCAGTTGGGGCCGTCGACGCCGTGGCGACGGGAGGAAGCGTGGAGCGTTGATAGTCGGCGAAGAACTCTCGCCAACTCTCCGCTACGGACGTCGGATCGAGGAGATAACGGTCGTAGAGGTCATCAACCAGCCACGCGTTTGGTCCAAAGGACCCCTTCGTGACTTGGGACGACGATGTTTCAGGAGGCGTACTCACCCCTCCAGCCTAGGGCTCGAAAAGCACAAATCGATTGACGACACGGGCTGTGGGGCCGGTAGGTTCTCTTCGTGCCCACCCCGTCAGCGACGTCACCTCGCCTTCACTTCGTCGCCACCTCGCCGGTCAAGGGACTGGCCGTCGCGGAACGTCGGGTCGAAGCACCGCTCGGCTGCGTGATCTGCGTCCACGGAGCACTCGATCGAGGCGGCTCCTTTGCTCGTCTCGTTCGCCGTCTCGAGGGATTTGACGTTCTCGCCTACGACCGGCGGGGCTATCAGGGCTCGCGCGACCTCGCTCCCGTCGATCTCGAGCACCACATCGAAGACCTTGAAGCGCTGATCGAGCGAGAGGCTCTCCGCCAGGACGTCATCCTCTTTGGCCATAGCTTCGGCGGCGTAGTCACTCTCGGTGCAGCGGCCCGCCACAGCTCCGAGGTGCGATTCGTGGTGAACTACGAGTCCCCCATGGCCTGGGTCCTGCCTCGGGCGAGTTTTCGCCCACCCCTGAGCGACGACGCCCAGGCGGAGGCGGAAGCGTTCTTCCGTCGCGTCATGTCGGACCGCGCGTGGGAGAGATTGAGCGAAGCGCAGCGCGAGTCACGGCGCCTCGACGGCCCGGCGCTTCTCACCGACCTCACGGCGGTGCGCGAACGCCAGGTTCCCTGTGACCTCTCGACTTTCGCCGTGCCGTTCACGTACGTGTTCGGGGACGGTGCGCAGGCTCCGTACTATCGATCTCTCGCCGCGGAACTAGCGACTCTCAATCCGGCGATTGAGATCGTGGAGATCCACGAGGCCGACCACGCGGCGCACCTGAGGAACTCGACGCAACTGGCCAGGATCATTCAAGAACGGTGGGAGGCGCTGTGCGCGTCGGCGTAACGGGTGCCTCGGGACTCATCGGCTCCTCGCTCGTGGCGGCACTTCGCGAGCGCAACGACTCCGTGGTCACGTTTGTTCGACCAACCTCGCGAATCACCAACAACGACGTGGTGCGGTGGGATCCGTCACGTCATCTTCTCGATCACGACGACCTTCGCCGCGTGGGCGGGTTCGATGCGATCGTCAACCTGGCGGGCGCGGGCATCGGTGATCGTCGTTGGAACGCCGCGCGAAAGTCGGAGATCTTTACCTCCCGGGAGTCGGCAACGTCTCTTCTCGCCGAAGTAGCCCGGGACTCGGCGAGCGGCGTGGGGTACCTCGCGAACGCGTCGGCGGTCGGGTGGTACGGCTCGCGCGGTGACGAGTCGCTCGATGAGTCGTCCACGCGTGGCACGGGTTTTCTCTCCGACGTGTGCGACGCCTGGGAGAACGCCGCGCTCGCGCTCGGTGCGACGGGTACGACGGTGGCGCGCGTACGCAGCGGCGTCGTGCTCAGTTCCAGAGGCGGAGCCCTACGACAGCAACTGCCTCTCTTTCGCGTGGGGCTCGGGGGTCGTCTCGGCTCCGGACGTCAGTGGCTCAGCCCAATCTCTCTACGCGACGAAGTGGCCGCCATTTTGTGGGTCCTTGACCACCGTCTAGAGGGTCCCGTCAACCTCGTCGCCCCGACGCCGCTGACCAATCGCGCCTTTACGCGCGACCTCGCCTCGGCCCTGCATCGACCGGCCGTCTTCGCCGTTCCGGCCGGCGCACTTCGCGTCACGTTAGGCCCCGAGATGGCCAACGAGTTAATTCTCGCGAGTCAACGTGTGATCCCACTGAGTCTTCTTTCGTCGGGATTTAAGTTCTCCGATCCCGACGCCGCGTCCGCCCTCGCCCAAGCGCTGGCCCCGATCTGAAGTTGTCCTAAGGCGCACCGGTTCGTCGCGCCCTCGCTGTCGTGACCTAATGATTCGAAGGGCCTCCAGTACAGTGGAATTAACCACGCAACCGTGATTTGGCATCTCGCCCCTATCCGTTTCGGAAGTTACTGGCAGGCACCTAACCATGAAGTTTCACCTCAAGTTGAGATTTGCCATTCTCGTGGTCGCCGCGAGCGCCCTGACATACGGGCTGGTGGGAGTGAGTGTCAACGCCGCCCCTCCGCCGAGGGGAACAGTTACCTACGCCGAGGCCCCGGGCGCGGCACCCGACTGGATCTTTCCCTACACCGGCTATCAGGACTTCTCCGCCTCGAACATCAATCAGTTCCAACAACTGATGTTTCGTCCGCTTTACTTCTTCGGCCTAGGGGCCACGGCGGCCTACGTGCCGTCGCTGTCGCTCGCCGAGACTCCCGTTCTAAGAAACGATGACAAGACGATCATTCTCAACCTCAAGGGCTGGCGCTTCGCGGACGGGCAGATCGTTGACGCCGAATCGGTGATGTTCTTCTTAAATCTCTACGACGCCGATCCGACGGGATACGGCGAATACACCCCGGGCATAGGGATCCCCGATCAAGTCGCCGGCGCGAGCGGGTCGGGGCTTCGCGTGGTCATCCACATGAAGGTTCCCGTCAATCCCAACTGGTTTCTCTATAACTATCTGTCCGAGATCACACCTCTCCCCAATAGCTGGGACGTGACGGCCGCCCACGTGAGTGGGTCCTGCGCCACGGGTGTCTACGGGGCTGCTTCCACCACGGCGTCGTGCAAAGCGGTCGAGACCTATCTCGACAAGTTGGCGGTGAGCACCAACACATTCGCCTCGGGCTTTTGGCAGAGTGGCGTCGACGGTCCGTGGCGTCTGACCAGTTTCGACAGCGCTGGTAACGCCACCTTCCAGCCAAATAGCGCCTACTCGGGTCCCCAGCACGCTCAGGTTCGCTTCGTCAAAGAGATCGCCTACAGCTCTGAGGCCAGCGAACTTGCGGACCTGCAAGCTGGCAAACTCGATCTCGGTTACCTCGACGCTTCCGACCTCGCCTCACCGGCGCCAAGTCCGGGCAAGAGTGGCGCCAATCTGGGCTCCCTCAACGCGCACTACCGGCTGTCGGTCGTGACGCCGTACGGTTTTGACTTCGCGCAGATGAACTACTCATCGTCCAACCCTTTATCGGCCGTCTTTAATCAGCTGTACTTTCGCCAAGCGTTAGAGGAGTCCTTCAACCAGGCGAGCGTGGTGCGAAGTGCGGACGACAACTACGCCGTTCCCGCCTTCAGCCCCCTACCCACGGGCGCACCGACGGCGATCGCCAAGCCTCCGACCAATCCCTATCCTTTTAACGCGACAGCTGCGAAGGCCCTGCTGACCTCGCACGGATGGAGCGAAGTCAACGGCGTCATGACCTGCACCAGCCCCGGCACCGCGACCAGCGAGTGCGGCGCCAACGTGGCGGCGGGAACGTCACTGAGCTTCAGCATCATGTACGCCACGGGCAGTCCCTCGATCGACGACACGGTCGACTCGCTCGTGGCCGACTGGGCTGCCATTGGCATCGACGCCACGGCGAGCGCCGACACGTTCAACAACCTGGCCTCCTCGTGCACCGTGGGCAGCGGCACTCCGTGGTCGATCTGCTGGTCCGGAGAGAGTTGGACCTACGATCCCAACTTCTATCCGTCGGGAGACCAGACGCTCCTCTCCGGCGCCAGTTCCAACTGGGGCGGGTACGACAACGGACTGATGAACGCCTTAATCGCGGCCGACACGCAAGGCACGACGTCGCTCAGCGCCTTCGAACAGTACGCGGCCAACCAGGTCCCGATGCTCTACATGCCCGATCTGGAAAACCTTCTTGAGATCAATCGAAACCTCGTCAGTTCAATCGGGTGGGATCCCAGCCCGCTCGGAAACTTCCTCCCGGAGTACCTGCGCGTGAACTAGATATCGGCGACACGGCCACTTCACTGAGAGGGTTGTTCGGGTCCGCACGATGTTTTTTGATCCACGCCGCCCGCCCGATGCGACTCGTCATAAATCTTCATAGAGAGATAATTCGGTCCAAAGTTGAGTAATCAAAAGGATTTTCGATGACTAGTGTCTCTCTGAGAAGAGCCTCCAGGGCCCTTACGCAGCCCGTCGCTAACTTGTTTCGCTTGGACAGTACCGATACAGTTGCCTTCAGTCATCCTTGAGGGATGCGATAACGGGACGTGACCAGCGATGGTACGGGGAGGCAACATCTATATGCAATTCAAACACAGGATACGAGTTGGAATAACACTCGCATCGGCTGCGGCGGCAATGTCACTGAGCCTGATCGGGCTATCCGCCGGAGGAGCCGCGGCGGCGAGCGGTCCAACGGGCACGATCACCTTCGCTGAACAGATCGGTACGACTCCGAACTACATCTTCCCCTACATGACCTGCGCAACCTTCTCGGTGGCCGACATCGACGGGTTTGACCAACAGCTCTACCGCCCGCTGTACTACTTTGGTCTCGGCGCCTCGGCGGCCGTTCAACCGACACTCTCGTTGGCCAAGATGCCCGTGATGAGCGACGACAACAAAGTGTCCACGATCAATTTGAAGGGCTGGAAGTTCGCCGATGGCCAGACCATTGACGCGGAGTCGGTCATGTTCTTCTTGAACATGTACCGGGCCGTACCTACGGACTACTGCGGTTTTAACGGCAAGTACGGAATCCCCAACATGGTGAAGAGTGCGAGCGGTTCGGGCAATACGGTCACCATCCATTACACGACCTCAGTGAACCCCTACTGGATCCTCTATAACTACCTGGCCGAGATCACCCCGATGCCAAACACGTGGGACATCACCGCGCCCGGAAAGACGTCAACCTGCGCTTCGGGTGCGTATGACGCCAAGTCCACCAACGCGGCGTGCGCCGCGGTCTACAAGTATCTGAACAAGCAGTCCTCGGACACCTCGACCTTCACCGACGCCATGTGGCAGAGTGGCGACAGCGGACCGTGGAAGCTGACCGCGTTCGACAACCTGGGGAACTTGACCCTCGTACCCAACACCAAGTACTCCGGCCCCCAGAAGGCCCAGGTAGCAGAGGTGAAGGAAGAGGCGTTCGCGTCAGCAACCGCCGAGGAGAATGCTCTTCGCGCTGGCACCGTCGATATTGGCTATGTGGACAACACAGTGCTGACCTCGAACGGAACGCCCACCAAGCCCGGCGCGAACTGGGGACCCATTGCGAACACGTACACCATCAAGGTGGCGTCGCCGTGGTCGGTTGACTACTCCGCCTACAACTTCAATAAGTTGAACCCCCAGGCACCGCTGCTCGATCAGTTGTATATCCGCCAGGCGCTCCAGGACACGATCAACCAGCCTGGCATCATCAACAAGGTGTTTAAGGGCTATGGGTTCGTGCAGATCAACCCGTTGCCTCCGATAACTCCGTCCTCGATCGATTCCGGCGTATCGACCACAAACCCCTACCCGTACGACCCGGCTAAGGCCTCGAGCCTGCTGAAGAGCCACGGTTGGAAGATGTCGGGCACGACCCTCGAGTGCGCGAGTCCCGGCACCGGTGCCACCGACTGTGGCGCGGGGATTACGAGTGGTGAGAAGTTGGACCTGAGTTTCATTTACGACTCGGGCGCGCCGGTAACGGCCCTTCAGGTTGACTCTGAGGTCTCGGAGTGGGCTTCCATCGGAATATCGATGAAAGTCTCTTCGGCACCCTTTGACACGGTCATCTCGGAGTGCTCGGCTAACTCGGGCAAATGGAGCATCTGCTACTGGGGCGCTGGATGGATCTACTCCCCTGAGTACTACCCATCGGGCGAGACCCTGTTCACGCCCGGCGCCAGCTTCAACATTGGCGACTTCAACAACGCGACAATTAACGCGGAGACGAATGCGACCGACTTTGGCACGGCCAGCCTGGGCGCATTTGCGAACACCGCAGCGCAGGTGCTTCCCGACATGTGGCAGCCCAACGTCACCAACGACTTCGTCGCGGGCGGCATTGGTGAAGTCAAGAACGGCCTGAAGAGCAAGATCGGCTTCTCGCCGAACCCGCTGCAGACGTTCACACCGGAGTACTACTACTGGTAATCACGTTTCACCAACAGGGCCTCGGCCCGATGACGAACGGCCCCCTCGAAGGAGGGGGCCGTTCGTCATTACAAAAGGACACGGAGCACGCGTGACGTGTGGTGTGCGAACCGGCGGGGGCGAAGGCCCGCGGTTAAACTCTGCAGATGTTTAATTACATACTGCGGCGGCTCGGTCAGTCCTTCATCGTGCTGCTGCTGGTAATGCTCATTACCTTCACGCTTCCCTACTTCGAAGTGGGCGGAATCCTGGCTCCCGCATACTCGGTGCTCGGCACGCACGCGAACCCGTATACCGTCCACCTCTGGGGCGTGCAACACGGAATGTTTCGTCCCTACTTCGTTCGATTCTGGGAGTATCTGGACCAGGTCTTCATCCACTTCAACCTAGGGCACTCGTACAAACAGAACCTCTCGGTGTGGGCGATCATTTCGATCTACGTGCCACGCACCCTCTGGCTCGCGCTCTCGTCACTCATCTTGACCGTCCTCATCGCGCTCCCCCTGGGTATCTACCAAGCCTCCAAGCGCAATACCACCGTCGACTACGTCGCCACCGGCACGGCCTTCGTCCTCTACGGCATTCCCGCCTTCCTGTTGGGGATCTTGATGTTGCAGTTCTTCAGCTTTGGCTGGCCGCACTTACCCACTTCCCCTCCGAACGGCGTAGCGCCGTGGGCCATGTTCACCAATCCAATCGGCTTTATTCTTCCCGTGCTGACCCTTACTCTTTTGAGCATTGCCTTTCTCAGTCGCTTCATGCGCAGCGCCGTACTCGAGGTCCTGGTGCAGGACTACATCCGTACCGCTATCGCTAAAGGCTGCGGCAAGAGCCGGATGCTTATTCATCACGCCTTTCGAAACGCCCTTGGTCCGATCGTGATCATTCTCGGTCTCTATTTCCCAGGGCTCTTGGGCGGCGCCGTCGTGATTGAGGCCGTCTTCAACTACAGCGGGCTCGGCATTCAGGTCGTCAACGCCGCCACCATCTCCGACGTACCGACGGTGCTCGGCATCACATTGCTCGTGGCCATCTTGACGCTGCTCGGCAACCTGATGGCCGACGTCGCCCTCGGTCTGGTGAACCCCCGCATACGAATCCAGGGCACACGATGATCAGTGACAAGCCCCCCTTGGAACTTCACAGTCCGGTGACCGAAAATCTCGCCAACACCGAAGCCAGCGACGAAGTCGTCCCTATGTGGAAGCAACGAACCCGCATCTTCGTCCACAACAAGTTGGCCGTGACGTCGGTGCTCTTTCTTCTCGCGGTCGTGTTGTTTTGCTACGTCGGTCCAATCGTGTACCACACGAATCAAACCAATCAAGCCTCGGCCCTCAACGTGGCCTTCAACGCCGCGCCCTCGTTGAAGCACCTTCTCGGCACGGACAGTTCGGGGTACGACGAACTGGGTCGGATCATGTTCGGCGGCGAGTACTCCTTAAGCCTGGGCATGATCGCCGGACTCATCACCATCGTGGTGGGGACTATCTACGGCATGGTTTCGGGCTTTCTCGGTGGAATTGTCGACACCTTGATGATGCGATTACTCGATGCCTTTTTGTCGATCCCGCTGCTCTTCTTGCTCATCACTCTCATCTCGGTGTTTCAGCGTTCGACGGTCTTTCTCATCGCAATTATCGGCGTCACCGGTTGGTTCGCGAACGGCCGCATCATTCGAGGAGACGCCCTCCTAATAAAGAAGTTGGAGTACTCCCAAGCGGCTACCGCCATGGGCGGGAGCAAGTGGCACATCATTTGGCGCCACGTCTTTCCCAACTCGATGAGCAACATCGTCACCGTGGCAACCTTCTCGGTCGCGGACGCGATCTTGTTCCTATCCACTCTCGGTTTCCTTGGACTCGGCATCCAGGCCCCCCAGACGGACTGGGGAACCATGATGCAGGCGGGATCTGTCCAGCAGTCGAACGGCTTCTGGTGGGAGATCTACCCGACCGCCCTACTGTTCGTTCTGGTGATCGTGGCCATTACCTACGTGGGTGAAGCACTGCGCGACGCGTTCGAGGTCCGCCTCCTCGAACGCTAAGTCGGCCCCGAGGAGAGCTCGGTGGACGAACTAGGTTCGCGAGTCCAGCGTGACGGGCGTCTTTAGCGGAAAGTGGCAGGCGGCCTCTTGGGTGGCACCAAACCTCCGCATGAGCGGCTCTTCTTCGGAGCAGAGCTCCTGCGCCCTGGGGCAGCGGGTGCGAAAACGGCACCCGGACGGCGGATGCACCGCCGAGGGCAACTCCCCGTGGACCTGAGTGCCGCGACGCTGACGAGCAACGGCGGGGTCTGGCACGGGTACGGCGTCCAGCAGTCCTTGGGTGTAGGGGTGCGCCGGCGAGCGAAAGACTGACTCCGCGTCCCCCAACTCCACTATCTTGCCGAGGTACATCACGGCGATGGTGTCGGCCATGTAGTAGATCACGGCCAGGTCGTGGCTCACCATCACGTACGAAAGCCGATGCTCGCGTTGGAGCTCTTTCATGAGATTCAAGATCTGAGCCTGGACCGAGACGTCGAGAGCGGAGACCGGCTCGTCAGCGACGATCAGGCGAGGATTGAGGGCGAGAGCCCGGGCGAATCCGATCCGCTGGCGTTGTCCACCCGAAAACTCGTGGGGGTAGCGGTCGGCGGACGCTCGGTCCAGCCCTACGGACGCGAGAAGATCGTACACCCTCTTCCTCTGCTGGGCCTTGTCGCCGTCACGTTGTACGGCGAGAGGTTCCCCAATGATCTGGGCAACTTTCATTCGTGGATCGAGCGACGAATAAGGGTCTTGAAACATCATCTGGCGGTCGCGACGGTCAACTCTCGACGGCTTGTGGCCACGGGCCGACACCAGTTTGTCGTCAAAGAATATTTCGCCAGCCGTCAAGGGTTCCAGGCCCACCAGCATGCGTCCGATCGTGGTCTTGCCACAGCCCGACTCTCCCACCAACCCGAAGGTCTCGCCTTCGGTGAGCGTGAAGCTCACGTTGGAGACCGCGTGAATGGCACCGACCTTGTGTCGAATGACTCCGCCCTTGACTTCGAACTCCTTGATCAGGCCGACGGCGCGCATAAGTTCGGTCTTCGTTCCGCCGCTGACCGCCGCGGGCGGCGGAGCGACGGCCACCACCGGCATAGGTCCGCTAGTGGGATGAAAGCAGGCGTAGGCGTGCTCGCCCTCAAGGCTGAGCGGCGGCGGCTCTGTTCGACACTGATCGGTGGCGTAGGCACATCGCGGAGCGAAACGGCACGAGACGATCTCGTGGGTAAGGGCGGGTGGCATACCGGCGATGGACGCCAATTTGTGCTTCGAGGCGTTCTCTAAGTTGGGCATCGAAGCCAAGAGCGCTTGCGTATAGGGATGGCGCATCGAATGAAAGAGCTCCGACGTGGAGGACTCCTCGACCTTTTCTCCCGCATACATGACCACCACGCGATCGGCCCGACCCGCAATAACCCCCATGTCGTGAGTGATAAGGAGGACCGCCATTTTGAGTTCCTTGCGCAAGTTGTCAAGGATGTCCAGGATTTGGGCCTGGATCGTCACGTCGAGGGCCGTCGTCGGCTCATCGGCGATCAAGAGCTTTGGCGAGCAGACAAGTCCCATGGCGATGATGACGCGCTGGCGTAGACCGCCGGAGAGTTCGAATGGGTACTGGTTCATCCGCTCCGCGGGCCGTGGCATGTCAACCATCTCCAAGACCTCGATCGCCCGCTTGCGGGCCTCTTCGTCACTGGCCCCGCGATGAATGCGAAGTCCCTCCCCGATCTGACGGCCGATCTTGGTGGTCGGGTTGAGCGAACTCATCGGATCCTGGGGAATCAGAGCGATGTCGTTCCCGCGGATGTTCTGCATCTGCTTCTCGCTCAGGGTGACGAGGTCCACTCCGTTGAGTTCGACACTGCCCGACGCGATGTGTCCATTTCCGGGGAGTAACCGCATGATGGCGAGACCCGACGTCGTCTTGCCGCACCCCGATTCGCCCACGAGGCCCACGCACTCGCCCTCTCCAATCTCCAAGGAGAAGTCGCTGACGGCCGTGGCGAACGTCCTACGAGTGACGAACTGAACATTTAACTTGTTGACGCTCAGCAACGGACACATGAAGAAAAATCATACTCTTACTTCGTCAATTCGCCTGTTCGCAGGGCACCGCCGACGGCACGCTCGGGCGAGCGATTCGCACTGAGGACCCGCTTCGTCCCGCTCGCGAACACCCCCCGATGAGCCTTCTCCGAAGCCCGCGGTGATGTCACCCGGGTGGTTGGTCAGCCCCGTCCCACGTGCGTCGAGAACGAAACAGGGATGGGTTCACGCAGGGGAAAGTGGCAAGCGGCCAGGTGGCCCCCCGATCCAAAGGCTCGCAGCTCGGGCTCTTCGACCGCGCAGATATCGCCGGCCGCCGGGCAACGTGTGCGGAACCGACAGCCCGAAGGCGGGTCCACGGCGCTCGGGAGTTCACCTTTGATCGGCACGGCCGATTTCGATCGCTCCCGATCGGGATCGGGCTCGGGAATCGTCGCGACGAGCCCGGCGGTGTAGTGGTGCACCGCGCGCTCATAGATATCGTCCGCCGATCCCGTCTCCACCAGTTTGCCGAGGTACATCACGCCGATACGGTCCGAGAGGTACTTCACCACCGCCAGGTCGTGAGAGATCACGAGGTAGGTCATCCCGTGGGTGTCTTGCAGCCGCTTCATCAAGTTGAGAACCTGACTTCGGATGGAAACGTCGAGCGCCGAGACGGGCTCGTCCGCGACAATCAGCTTGGGACTGAGCGTGAGAACCCGGGCCAAACCGATGCGCTGTCGCTGGCCCCCCGAGAACTCGTGCGGAAAGCGCTCCACGGCGTTCGCCGGGAGGCCGACCTCACTCAGAAGTTCACGCACCACGGCGTCCTGGCTGCGCCGGTTCCCAATACCTTGGATCTCCATCGGCTCACGCAACACGGCGCCCACACGCATACGCGGATCCAACGACCCGATGGGATCTTGGAACATCATCTGAATATCACGCCGAAAGCGTCGAAAGGCTCGAGAACTCAGACTAGAGAGGTCAGTATCTTCGAACACCACGCGACCGCCGTCGGGCACTTCGAGTCCCACGACCAGCTTGCCTAACGTCGTTTTGCCGCACCCCGACTCGCCCACGAGACCAAACGTCTCGCCCCGCCCAACGGAGAACGACACGTCGCTCACCGCCTTCACCGAGGCCGTCGCACGTTGCAAGATCATCCCCGAGGTGATCGGATACTCGCGCACCAGGCTTTCCAACACGAGGACCGGGCCTGGTCGGTCGGTGAGGTCAACGGGTGACCTTCGAACGCCGACCGCCGCGTCCGCGGGTCCCTCGACCGGGTGCCAGCACGCGTAGGAGTGACCTCTCCCATCGGGCGAAAGGGGCGGTTCGTCCGCCACACATTTGTCGGTGGCGTATCGGCATCGAGGCGCGAACCGGCATCCCGGCGGCGGCGCGGTGAGATCCGGCGGGATACCGGGAATCGAGAACAGCTCGATCTCAGGGTCTTGGGTCAGTTTGGGAATAGAGCCGAGCAGCGCCTGGGTGTAGGGGTGGCGCATGTGTTTGAACAGTGGCGACGTGTGCGCCGTCTCCACGATGCGGCCCGCGTACATGACGTTCACGCGATCGGCCCGGCCCGCCACCACGCCCATGTCGTGCGTGATGAGCAAGATGGCCATGCCCAATCGGGCCTTCAGATCGTCGAGCAGCGCCAGTATCTGAGCCTGAATCGTGACGTCGAGAGCCGTCGTCGGCTCGTCGGCGATGAGAACCTTCGGGTCACAGGCCAGGGCGATGGCGATCATCACCCGCTGTCGTTGCCCGCCGGAGAGCTGGTGCGGATAGGTGTCCAGGTGACTCTTGGGCTGGGGGAAACCCACTAAACCGAGCATCTCCGCCGCCCGATCCAGAGCCTCTGCCTTCGTTGCCTCGCGGTGCAGCTGGAAAGGTTCGGCGATCTGATCCCCGATGTTCATAGTGGGGTTGAGCGACGTCAGGGAGTCCTGAAAGATCATGCCGATGTCGTTGCCGCGCACACTGCGGATCTCGTGGTCGCTCAGCGTCACGAGCTCTCTTCCGTCCAGTTTGATCGATCCCCCGACCACGTGTCCCCCGCCGGGCAGAAGACGCATGATGGAAAGCCCCGTCATGGACTTGCCACAGCCCGACTCACCCACGAGGCCGAGGGTCTCTCCCGCCTCGATGCTGAAACTGACGTTGCCCACCGGATGCACGACCGAGCGCGAGAGCTTGATGTCCACGGAGAGGTCGTCAACTTGAAGGAGTGGCATGGTCGCGAGGTCCCTCAGCGCCGCCGCATGCGCACGTCGACCGTGTCGCGCAGTGCGTCCCCGATGAAGTTAAACGCCATCACGACCAGCACGAGACAGATCCCCACCGGATAGACCAGCCACCAGTATCCGTCCTGCAGGTAGGTGAGGCCGCCCGAGAGCATGTCGCCCCAGTCCACCTGGGGATAGTTGAGCCCAAAACCGAGAAAGCCCAGGATGGCCAGGAAGTTGATGGAGTCGGCGACTTGGAAGGTGATATTGACGATGACGACACCGAGGGCGTTCGGGATGAGGTGCTTATAGATCAAGCGACGCTGCGACGCGCCCATCGTTCGTGAGGCCAGGACGAAGTCGCGCACCCGCAAGGTCAGCACCTCGCCTCGCACCAGGCGGGCCGAGACCAACCACGAGAAGGCACCGATGATCAAGGAGAGCTTGATGACCGAGGCTCCGTAGTGCGCCGAGATGATGAGGATGACGAACAGGACCGGTAGCGACAGGAGAACGTCGACGATTCGCATGAGGAGCCCGTCGAGGAAGCCGCCGACCAGGCCCGCGATCGCACCGACCAGCGTCCCGATGACGGTGGCGATGAGTGAGGCGAACAGGCCTATCTCCAGGGCGGCCTGACCTCCGAGCATCACCCGTCCGAGTTCGTCGAACCCGTTGCCGTCGGTGCCGAGGGGCGCGCCTTTCCCCGGCGAGTCGAATGCGTTCAGGACGTTCGTATCGACCTGGTTGGTGTGGTAAAAATACGGCCCGAGGAAGCAAAACAGCAAGAAGAATACGATGATGCCGGCTCCCACGACGGCGAGCTTGTTCTCCAAAAAGGTCGACAGGGCGAGACGCCACCCGGCTCGAGGACCTTGGATCTCGCCACCCTCGGGCGCGGGTGGCACCAACATCCCCTCGGCGGCGTCACCGATCAGCACGCTCAGGCGATCCTTATTCGGGGGTCGGCCACGCTGAGCGCAATGTCGGCCACGAAGTTACCCACCACGGTCAACACGCCGCCGATGAGGACGAGAGCGATCACCGTCGGGTAGTCCTCATTGTTGAGCTCGTTGATGAAGAGGAGTCCCAGTCCGTGAGAGTTGAAGAGGTTCTCGACGATGAGATTGCCGCCGAGCAGGGCGGGGATGGAAAGCCCGATCAGCGTGATCATCGAGAGGCTCGAGTTGCGCACGAGGTGACGGCGCAGCACACGATGCTCGGGTAGTCCCTTCGCCCGGGCCAGTCGGATGTAGTCCTGGGCGTAGGCATCTAAGGCCGAGGACCGCATGTACCGCGAGTATCCGGCCACGGAGGTGAGCGTGAGCACGAGTATCGGCAAGAACATCGCGTGAATGTCGGTCATGTAGGTGATCATGGACTCCGACTGGGGCGCTTCAGCCGGGAACCAGCCCAGGTTGACGGCGAAGATGCCGATAACGATAAGCCCGAGAAAGTTCTGCGGCATCGAGTAGGCGGTGAAGGCGCCTGCCGTGAGCGCCTGATCCGCGATCGAGTTCCGCTTGACGGCCTGAAAGATCCCGAGAGGGAAGGCAATGAAGATAGCCAGAAATAGCGACACTCCCGAGAGCCACAGACTGCGTAAACAGTTCTCGGCCAGCAGTGAGTCAACGGTCTGGTTCAACTTGTAGGAGTAACCCAGGTTTCCGTTCAGAAGTTGCCATACGTAGCTGAAGAACTGCAGAAGAACGGGCCGGTCATACCCGTGAGCGCGGTTAAAGGCGTTGACCGCGGCCGGAGAGGCTCGGTCTCCGAGCAGGGCCCGACCGGGCGTCGGTGAGAGGGCATGCAGCATCACGAAGGTGAGAAGTGCAATGCCCACGATCACGATCAGCGACGCCACCCCGCGTCGGACTAGGTACGCGGTCACTGCTGACGCATGTGCCGGTACCTAGCCCTGTAACCGCGAGGTGATGCCATCGATCTAACTACGTGTTCTTAACTCTTTTTGAAGTACCAGTACTGCGGAACCGGCTGGTATTCCGACAGTGACTCGAAGCTGGCCGGGGGCCCCGACAGCGTGTTCTTGAAGGCGAATACTTGGTCCGGCTCGATCTGGAACAGCCCCGGCAACTCCTTGGCGACCTCGGTCAGTTCCGTCTTCACCGCGCTGGTGTTGAGGGAGTTGGCCGAGTTCAGAATGTCCTGGTCGACCGTCGGGTTGCTGAACCCTCCCAAGTTAAAGGATCCCGTCGTGTTAAACAGTTCGTTCGTGCTCGGATAGAGGTCATCACTGAATCCACCAAAGTCGTCCATGGCCCATACGTTGTCGTTGTTGGGGTTGGAGACGTCCGAAAGGTTCGAGATCAGATAGTTGAAAGTCTTCGCGGACAGACTGATGTTGATGCCGACCTGCTTGGCGGCCGACGCTAGTTGCTCGTCCTGCGACGCGATGACGTCCGGCGAGTTGGAGTAGAGAAGATTCCAACTAAGAGGCGTACCCTTCGGAATGCCTGCCCCACACTCGTTAGAGCCCGTGCCCGGCTTGGCGCAGGTGGTAGTTCCACCCGGCTTCACGTCCCAGCCGTGCGACTTCAGGAGTGTAGAGGCGGCCGAGATGCTGTAGGGATAAGGATTCACCTTGGCGTTGGATGGCGTAAAGGGCGACGTCGGTACCTCGGGCACCGAGGCATACGCCTCACCACCAGCGTTATCAAAAACGCCCTTAGATTTAAGCAGCGCCGGCTCGTCCTGGAGATGCGCTAGAGCCTGGCGAATGTAGAGCTGGCCGATGATCTTGTCGAAGTCTCCCGTCTTGTCTTTGAAGTTGTAGACGATGTAGTTAAAGCCGAACTCCGGGTAGCCCCAGACGTTGTAGCCGTCCTTCTTGAGGGTCGATACCTGGGCCAAGTCGCTAAAGTCCACGTAGCCCACGTCGAGTTTTCCCGTCAGAAGTTGGTTGAACTCAGACGACGTCGAGGTGAACGCGAGCTCATCGATGCCCGCTATGTGCGGCTTCTGAGTACCCGTGTACTTGTCGTTAGCGACGAGGTCGGTGGCGTCGGTCGAAGGATCGAACGACTTAATCTTGAAGGGACCGTCGACCACTTGCCACAACGGGTTACTTCCGTAGGTCGACAAGGAACTCGACTGGGCGTTCAGGAACTTGTAGATCGCCTTCGCGTTGGCCGGATTGGTGAAACTAACGATAGGCCCGTTGGTACTTGTCTTCGACCACGCCTGCGCTGGCAGGGGCTCGAGGGCTCCCAACTGGTCCAGCTGGATGAATGGCTGGTTGTAGGTCTTTGACAGTTTGAGGACCAGGGTCTCGGGGGTCGGCGTCGTCATGGAGACGAGATTGTCCGGAAAGAGACCTGGTGTGTAGTCACCGTCGTTCGCCGGGCTGATGGCCACGGCTGCCTTCAGGAGATCGATGTAGAACTCCACGTCCTTTGACGTCACCGAGGTGCCGTCGGACCACTTCCAACCAGACTTGAGGGTAATAGTGATGGTCTTGTCATTGTTGCTGTACTTAGGGGGCAGACCAATGCTCTCGCTGTAGTCGACCTCGGGGTTGGGACCCTTGGGTGACCACCACAGAGCGGGCCAGAAGAGCTGTTGGAACTGGTCCACGTCGTAGACGCTCAGGTCCGAAGCGGGGGTGACAGGAAATATGTAAGTGGGTCCCGAGCTGGGCGGCTCGGCAAAGGTCACAATGCCGCCCTTGGCCGGCTTGCCCGACTCCTTGGGCAGACTGCCGTACTGGCCCTTCAAACCGCCCGCCGACGCCGGTGTCGATCCCACACTTGCCGCAACACCAAGTGCCAGCATGCTCGCCGCAGCGCCGACCGACCCCCACTTCCTCATCGCGCCCATCACTCCCATGGCATCTCCCCACGTCCCGGCCGCATCGTTGCGGCGACTGGCCCCCAATATATCCGGGTCGGCCTTTCCGAACGCGTCGCTTTTCACTCATTGGCCCCACGACGTTCGCTCGGGCGTCGCCTACCGGAAACCAACCGATTCGTCGCTGCGCAGCCCGGTGGCGTCGCTCCCCGTCGACCTTCCAGCCCTTCACTCGCAGGACGGGACGAGAGTTTGCGGGGGCTGGCACTAGCATCGTCCGGTGCTCGCGGCTTCTCACTCCACGCCAACGCCTGACATCGTGGTAGGACTCGTCATCATTGCCGCCCTTTTCGTGTGGTCGAGAAGTCGCCGCCGCTAAGTTTCGACGGCACCGCGTTTTCGTTTTTCGGGCTCACTAGTACGCTACGAGACCTTCGATCTGTCGGACTGCTTGACCTATATCGGGCAGCGCATCGATTTCGTCGCGTATTCGCTCTGATCTCAAGCGGTAGTCATCGTTCGACAGCAGGCGCTCAGCCGCGTCACTCACTTCAAGAGGTGTGACGCTGACGGCGTCCAGCGCCAGTCCCACGCCAAGTTGCGCACACCGTTGTGCGTTGTGCGGTTGATCCGCGCCCATCGGAAGCAAAAGAGAGGGCAGGCCGTGGGCCAGAGCGCCCATGAGAGTTCCGGACCCGGCGTGCGAGACCACGAGGTCGCTATGGGGAAGGACCTCGTTTTGTGGGATGAACCGCTCGATGCGGATGTTCGAAGGCTGGGGGCCAAACTCGGATGGGTCGTTGTGCCCGCCGATCGTCATGACAACGTTGACGTTCAAAAACCGAAGTCCCTCAAGAACGCGGACCTGCAGTTCGCGGATGGTGTCGAATGTCCCCAGGGTGAAGTACACCGCCGGATCGTGCGGGGGGTTGGGCGGCGCCGCGACGGTCGGGCGGTATGAGAAGCCCGTGGTTGGCAACGGGGTAACCCGAAAACTCGGCGGGAACGGTGAAAGCACAAGGTCGCTTTCTAGCATTGCGAGTTCGGGATCGGGGCCAAGCCCCAGTTCCGAGCGAAGCTCGTTGAGGGGCTGAGCGACGACCTCCGTCGTGGGAAACGACCCGGCGGCCAGCACCAGGACGGTGGCACAGGGGAGGCCGAGAAGTTCGGCAACGATGGCCGTACCAAAGTCGACCTCGTCGCGCACCACCACGTCCGGCTCCCAATCACGGATGATGCCCGGAATCATCTCGACGTGTCGCCGCGCACCCACTCGCGCAAATCCGGTGCGCATGGTCTCGTTCTCGCGTTCAAGGTCGATAGGTTGAACCTTCTCCGAGGGTGATGATTTTGGCCGGGGGTCGGGCGGGCCGGTGGGAAACGCAACGAACCCGCGAGATTCGATCGAAGCGACCAGAGTGCCCGCGCCCGCCACCGCCACGTCGTGACCGAACGTCTGAGCGGCTTCTGCGAGGGCGGCCAGAGGCAGCAAGTGGCCGCTGCCTCCCGTGAAGGTAAAGAGGATTCTCATTGTCGAAGGCTGGCTCCTAGGCTTGGCCAACCTCTATTTCACCGGCAAGGTCCAAGTTCCACGTCACGCGGTGATAGCAACAGGGTCCCAACTCGAAGAGCGCCCGGCGGTGGTGCGGAACACCGTACCCTTTGTTCTCCGCCCAACCGTAGGGAGGAAACTCGTCCGACAGCTCGACCATCGCTCGATCACGATGGACCTTGGCCAGGACGGACGCCGCCGCGATTGTCGCCGATAATTGATCGCCCTTGATGAGCGTCGTGTGCGACAAAGTGGCGTACCGCAACTCGGGCGCGTCGTTCCACTGATCCTCCAGGCGAAGAGGCGCGTCGAGCAGATTAAACGGGCCATCGAGGAGGGCGTGAGTAGGCGTAACGGAAAGTCCATCAATGGCACGAGTGGCCGCCACGGCCAGTGCCAAGCGAAGTCCCCAGCGATCAATCTCGTTCGAACTCACCGAACCGAGCGACCAGTCCGTGGCCCACGACTCCAATGGTCCGATCAGCGCCTCGCGTTCTCTCGACGTCAGGAGTTTGGAGTCAGACAAACCCTTGGGCGCGCGCGTGGCGTGAGTTAATACCACGGCTCCGACCGTGAGGGGGCCGGCCAGCGCGCCGCGCCCCACTTCGTCGATCCCGACGACGACCTCACCGCGCCGGATCAGCGGCCGTTCGTAGGCCAAGAGGTTAGGCGCGGCGCTCACGTGAAAATCGTATCGACGATGGCGCCCCATAGCATTCATCATCATGCCCAACGACGTCGTCGTAGTTCCTATCAAGCGCTTCGACGTCGCCAAGGAGCGCCTGCGACTCGCACGTGTCCCCGACGTGACGTCGCTGGCCGAGACACTCGCCGCCGGAGTGCTGGTGGCGGCGTCACCACGTCGCGTGATCGTGGTGAGCGAGTCGAAAGACGTCTCTCACTTCGCCGAAGAGTACGGAGCCGATTTTCTTGAGTCCCCTGACACCGGTCTGAACGAATCGGTGCAGTGGGCCTACGAGGCGCTCTCGGGACAGTTCGACCAGCTCATCGTCGCACACGGCGACCTCCGATCTCCTGACGGCCTCGGGACTTTCACGTTTGATTCCGGTGTAACGATCGTTGGAGATCATTACGGCGAGGGAACCAACGTGCTGGTCGTCCCCACGGGCCTCTCCTTTCGCTTCGCCTACGGACCGGGCTCTCTACAGCGGCACGCGCGAGAAGCCCAACGCCTCGAGGTGGAGTACCGAGTGATTCTCGACAGTCCGTGGCGTTTTGACGTGGACGAAGCGAGTGATCTAGAGGTCCCCTAGACAGCATTCAAGGGGGCCTCGCGGCCCCCTTGAACACGCACTCTCTCGCGAGAGTTCGTTACATCTTCTTGGCAGCGGCCTTCTTTGCGGCAGGACGCTTCTTGGCAGCCTTCTTGGCCGCAGGACGCTTCTTCGCCGGAGCCTTCTTGGCGGCAGGACGCTTCTTCGCAGCCTTCTTTGCCGCAGGACGCTTCTTCGCGGCCTTCTTTGCGGCAGGACGCTTCTTCGCCGGAGCCTTCTTGGCGACGGCCTTCTTCTTAGCCGGAGCCTTCTTGGCGGCGGCCTTCTTCTTGGCTGGAGCCTTCTTGGCTGGAGCCTTCTTCTTCGCGGCTGGTGCCACTTTCCCTCCTTGGGACTCAACGTTGAATCAAATTGGGACCCCGAGGCACCTACGTGGTGTTCTCAATACAGTCACCGCATTGATATCTCATGAACTCGGCCATGTGCCACCCAACCTCACGGCTGTACGGCGACTGATCGCAGTGCACGGCCCTGCGCGAAGGAGCGTCTTTCGCCGCAATAAATAATTGCAACGAACAACGTTGGCCTCCTCCGCAGAAGGACATCTAAAAGTTCAGTCGTTATTCACACCAATGTCAAGCATTTCGAAGTTTTTTACGAACGATGTGCAACGTGCACTCTCACTCGGGCATCTACTTAGGTCGAGGCACGCACGGTGATGCAATGAGTGGTAGTGAACGTTCAACGCTCGTGTTGGGTCCTACGCGTAGCGGAAAGACCACCTCAATAATTGTTCCGAATCTCCTGATGACGACTGACGCGTGCGTAGTGACGTCGACGAAGAATGATGTCGTGACGTTGATGTCGCACGCGCGTGCAGACGGTGCCACGTTGCTCTTTGATCCCTCGGGAACGGTGCTAACACCACCCGGTGTGCACCGAATTGGATACTCACCTCTAAGACAATCCCTAACTTGGGACGGAGCTGTTTTGGCTGCAAGGAGCCTTCTCGACGTCGCGCGACGAGGTCGAGGTGATCGAAGCGACGACCATTGGACAGAGCGAGCGGGTGCATTAGTCGCTCCGATGATGCACGCGAGCGCGCTGAAGGGCGAGTCACTCGGGCAGTTGGCCGCACGCGTCGATCAACGTTCGTGCGATGATTTACTTCGCGAACTCAACGACCATCACGGCGAACTCCACCCTTCCGTCACGCTATTGCGTGGGGTCATGGCAACCGAAGAGCGCGAACGCTCGAGCATCTGGTCGACTACCGCGGGACTCTTCGCCGGCGTGCGGACGGAAGCGGCCCGCGCCTCGGCGCGCGAGGCACCGCTCGACGTCGAGGAGTTTCTAAGAGGGCCTCATCAGCTACACATCGTGGCACCCAGCCGCCACCAAGCGGTGTCCACTCCCCTCGTGGTGGGTCTCATCGAGGAGTTGGTGCACGCGACCTACGATCGTCACGCCCAGGGCGCGCGTCTGCTCCTCGCTCTCGATGAACTCGCGAACGTGGCCCCGTTGCCCCGTCTTGCCAGCATCGTCTCCGAAGGTGGAGGGCAAGGGGTCCTGACCCTCGCCTGCCTCCAAGATCTCAGCCAGGCCCGAAGTCGTTGGGGAACCTCCGCCGAAGGCTTCCTCTCCCTCTTTCCCTCCACCGTCATTCTCCCCGGCATCGCCGATCGTCCCACCCTCGAAATGCTCCGCCATCTGGCGGGCCGCGAACTGACAGCCTCCCCCAGCGTCCAGCGCGACCGCAAGGGCCGCACCCTTAGCCACTCGACCACGTGGGTGGAGCGCGACCGCGTCAGCGTGAGCCAACTGGCCCAGGGTCGCGACGGGTTCGCCCTGGGTCTCGACGCCCATAACCACCTCCAGTGGATTCAGTTGACCCCGGCCTTCCGGGAGCCACGATTTCGCTCCTACCTCGAACGCCCCTCTCGCGAGCGGACGATCTCACGCGAGCGCTGACGCCACTCGTCGAGCGAAGCGCGTTCGAGAGGCCGGGGACCACACTCTCGAACGCTCGAAATCATGCGAACGTCGTGAACGCCAGTCGTGCGTTCCCTCACTCCCCGCCCGAGCAGTTGGGGAAAGAGGTCGTCGATCGAGCGGGAGAGTTCCCTCGGGTCTTGGCCGTAGGGGGCGGCGTTGGCCCAGGCCGTGATGACGTGTCGGCGAGCCACGTCACTTCGCCCCTCGAGCGCCCCCGCGAATCGATGCTCGTCCAGGAGATTTCGCCCGCGTGGAGGCGCGGCCACCGTACCTAACTCTTCGAACCGTTCTCTGTCACGAGACCAGGAGGCCACGGTCTCGTCTCGTCCCCAGGCGAGCTTCTCGCCCCGTTCTCGGTGATGACCCGACCAGAGCGCTCGATACCCTTCGTCGAGACCAACTACCCGCTCCACCCCTTCGAAGGATCGCCACACCGACCACGGGGACCTCTCAGCCACTTCATGGCGTAGTGAGGAGCGATAGAGAGCATCCGCCGCTTCGACGTGGGCGTAGAGCGCCCGACCGTCGAGGACATTTCGCTGCGAGGCTGGCCGGGCACCGACGAGCACGTGGTCGTGCAGGTGCGGCTCGCCGTGTCGATTAAGTCCGTGCGTGAATCCGACCATGCTCTCCCAGCGCCCCGCGTGGTCGCGGTCATCGCCTCCGCGTCGATCTCGCACGACGAGCGCGTGGTCCTCCAGGTAGGACATCGTGGCTCGCACCGACGCCCGATGGGCCTCGACGACACCACGAGCGCCATCGGGATCAAGGGCGAGCAAGATGGAGATCGGTCGCGGAGCGGCAATGATGACGTCGTATCCCCGCACCTGCGATCGAGCGCTCGTCACCAGCACTCGCTCCACGGTGCGCGGATCACGGGTGTCGCCCTCTCCGCGCAGCCACCAACCGGGGCCGCCCTGGCGCACGCCGTCGAGCTCGCGCGCAGCGTCGCTGGTGAAGTACGACACGTCGTTCGTTCGACGAGGAAACAGTCGGAGCACGGGGACCCTCTTTCGAGTGGCCCAACGGTCGCCTAGAGCTGAGCGGCGATCCTCTTCGCGAGCTCGTGGCCGGCCTTGGCGTACTTGGGCGTGGCCACCACCGCTCCCGCTCCGGCGCGCAACATCAAGTAGTCAACGAAGCGTTCGTCCGAGGCGCGGAACTTCACGGCGTGTCGCCCGTCTTCGAGGGCCAGCCACCGCGCACCCGGCAAGGGTTCAAAGAGCCACCGGTTCGCGGCCTCCACGATCACTACGATCTCGTCGCCTTCGTCACCCACCCGGGTGAGCCAGTTGGCGACGAGATCCTTGGGGCGCTCGTCAGTGGCCGGCGACGTGGCCAGCACCGCGTTGATGCGATCCACCCGAAACGTTCGCCAGTCGTTGCGGCTCGTGCAGTACGCGCGCACGTAGGTGTGACCGTTCAAGACCTTCATCTCGCGCGGCTCGATGGCACGGGCGTGGGACTCGTCGCTCACCCCCGAGGTGTACTCGATCTTGATCTGCTCGTGATTCTCGATGGCTCGCTCCACGTGCTCTAGCAGCGACTCGTTCGAGGTCATCTCTATCTGGACCGGCGCCCTCGTGGCGCGCTCGATCTTCTCGATGGCCGAAAAAATAGCGGGGTCGGTGTAGATCCGCGAAGCCTCGCGCAGGGCGATATTGAGTTCAAAGAGGTCGCGCCACATGAGAGACGAGGGATCTTCCGCGCCGGCCGGAAGATCCGAGAAGTCGGCGCGGTAGACCGAGTCGTCGTTTGACTCGTCGTCCCAGTCCTCGCACTCTTTAATCACGTGAGCCGGGAACGTGTTCGTGCCGTCCGTGCGTTCCGCCATGGGCTCGAGCGACACGAGTCGATCCATGATGAGACGGACGTGCTCGGGGCTCAGAGAAAACCTCGTGGCCAGCTCGCTCACCGTGAGACCGTCCTCGCTGACGTAGACGGCGTGGAGAAGCTGCAACGTCTGGCCCAATACGTCGTTGGCGGGCGCCGCGTCGAAGGAGAGTCCGGTGATGTCGGGAACGTCGCCTCGATTGACCTCGCTCAACCACGTGAGGAGTTCGTTCTTCACGGACTTGGGCGACTCGAGGCGAACGCGGTCTGCCCCGTCCAGCACAAAGCGAAGAGCCCCCCGCGGGCTCTCAAAGCTGAGACCCACTTCTACTTTCCCGTTGCTCTTGGTCGCGGCGATGGCCTGGGGGTACTGGCGCACCAACAGGTCCGCGTAGTTCTCGTTGGTGGACACGACGACGTCGACGGGCCGAGGCGACTTCGCGTACTCCGGGCGCCACGCTCGCGCTATCGACACAACTTCATCGCTCGCCTCAAAGGTGTCCGGCAGCACTACCGGCATGGAGGTCATTCGTGAAAAGCGATAACCCTTGATCTCGTCGGTGTCCTTCACGCGCGCGACCAGGTACGTGGCTCCATTGAAGACATCGATCACGAGGGGTTCGACCAGGCGCGCTTTGCTGGTCGCCGAGAGGTAGTCAAAGGCGAGAGCCCGTCGCAGATTCAACGCGCGCAGTACCGGGGTGTAGTAGTTCGAAGCCTCCAGCCCTCCGTCGCTCGCCGGCACTTCGTTAAAGACACTGAACGCCCCCGACGTGCCAAAACCACAGAACGCCAAGGCCAGCTTGACGACCCGTTCCTCGGCGGGAGTGAAGTAGAGCAGCGGCGCGTAGCCGCTCTTGGGATCGATTCGATAGCCCACCGAACCGTCGTCGTTGGCGACGGTCTCGATATCGAAGCCCAGGTCGCGAATACGGGCCTTGTCCCGTTCGAACTTTTGGCGCACCGTCGCGTCGGCCCCTTCGTAGGCACGGATCTTCTTCGGACCCTTGGCCGACACCGGGTACTCGTCGATCTTGAGATCGCGAAGGATCTCCTCTTGGGTCAACGGGCCGTACTGCCACGCCCGCTGGAGCAGCAAGACCAGCGCCACGAGTCGTTCGCGGCTCTGCTCCACGCCTCCTCTAATAGTGCTCACAGTTCTTCTTGTCCTTGCATGTCACGAGGGTAGCGGTCAGAGAGCGTCCGACGGCAACGGCACAACGTCGCGGGTGAGTCGCCTCCTAGGGTTCGGGCGTCTCTTCGCGACGCCACGTACCCGATCGTCCACCCGATTTCTCCCACAGAGCAACACGTTCCACGGTCATGGTTCGATCGCTGGACTTGCACATGTCGTAGATCGTCAGGGCGGCCACGGTGGCGGCGACCAGAGCCTCCATTTCGACGCCGGTGCGATCAACGGTATCCACTTCGGCCTCGATGTCGATATACATATCGGCGATGGTGAAGTTCACGTAAACGTTGCCGACCAGGACGGGGTGCGCGAGAGGCAAGAGGGTGGACGCCTGTTTGGCCGCCTGAATGCCCGCCACTCGCGCCGTGGCCAGCACGTCGCCCTTGGTGAAAGTATTGGCCGCCACGGCCTCTGTCGTCGACGCGAGCATGGTGACCCGACACCTCGCAAGGGCGCGACGAGCGCTGACCTCGGATGGCCCAATGTCGCGGGGAAAGGCCGCGCCCGTGGGACCGCCCCGTCGTAGTTGGTGGAAGTCGTCCACCGCACAATGCTACGTCAGGAACGAATATTGCCCCCTAGGCAGTAGAATTCAATAACCCCATTTTCACCGGAGTTACCATGCCCACCTACGAATACGAGTGTCAACAGTGCCGCGAGCGCGTGGAGGCGGTGCAGAAGTTCACCGACCCTTCTCTCACGGTCTGTCCTCTCTGCGGCGGCGAGCTTCGCAAGGTCTTCTCGGCGGTGGGCATTGTCTTTAAGGGAAGTGGTTTCTACAAGAACGACAGCCGCGGGTCAAAATCGACCTCGAAAGAGTCACCCAGCGCCGCGAGTGAGGCCAGTGCGTCAAGCGACGCCAGCACCCCCGCCAGCACCTCTGCCAGCGACACCAAGAGCGCGCCCGCGCCCGCGCCGGCCTCCGCGTCCGCCTCGCCCTCTTCTGGCACGTCGACTGAGTGACAAAGTCCGCCCAATAAAGGGCTCTTGATGCCACCACGACGTTCTGCGAACCGGCAGCGCAAGAGGGCCAACGGTAGGCTGGGCTACGTGATCCTCCCCTCTATCGAGACCCCGGACGACCTCCAACCTCTCTCCTACGACGAGCTCACTCAACTCAGCCAGGAGATCCGAGAGTTCATCATCTCGAGCGTCACCAAGACCGGCGGACACCTCGGATCCAACCTGGGGGTGGTGGAGCTGACCCTGGCCCTGCACCGCGTGTTCGAGTCTCCGAAGGACATCATCCTCTGGGACACCGGGCACCAGGCCTACGTGCACAAACTTCTCACGGGTCGCCGCTACGGATTCAAGAATCTGCGTCAGCGAGGCGGCCTCTCGGGCTATCCCAATCGATCCGAGAGCCAACACGACTGGATCGAGTCCAGTCACGCCTCGACGGCGCTCTCCTACGCGCACGGTCTTTCCGTCGCTCTCGAACAGCGCAAGGAGCTCATCGGACACGGCGGCAAGCGCCACGTGGTGGCGGTGGTGGGCGACGGGTCTCTGACGGGCGGCATGGCCTTCGAGGCGCTCAACAACCTGGGCCACTCCAATCAGCGCGTCGTTATCATTTTGAACGACAACGGACGAAGCTACGCACCGACGATCTCGAAGCTGTCAGAGTCCCTTACGTCACTGCGCCTTAATAAGACCTACCTGACGGTGCGCGAACGGATCCGCGGATTCGTGCCACGTCTGCCTCGGGTCGGAAAGGCTGCCTACCTGGGCATCCACGGCGTCACCTCGGTCGCGCGCGAAATCGTGACACCGCACGCCTTCTTTGAGAATCTTGGTGTTCGCTACGTTGGCCCGATTGACGGACACAACATCGAGGCCCTCGAGAACGCCATCAAGAGCGCCGCCGAGTGGGACGGGCCCATTGTCGTTCACACGCTCACACAAAAGGGTCGGGGGTACGAGCCGGCCATGACCGACGACCTCAAGATGCACGACTACAAGCTCCCCGCCTTTAGCGAAGGAAACGCCAACGCGACGTCGTTCACCCAGGCCTTCTCCGAGTCGCTGATCGCCCTCGCCGACCGCGACGAGCGAATCGTGGCAATCACCGCCGCGATGGCCGGACCTACGGGACTGCTGGACTTTCAAGCCAAGTTTCCCAATCGATTCTTTGACGTGGGTATCGCCGAACAGCACGCGGTGACGGCGGCCGCGGGCATGGCCATGGGTGGGCTCAAGCCCGTCTTCGCCGTGTACTCCACGTTCTTTTCGCGCGCCTTCGACCAAGCCAACCTCGACGTGGGACTGTTGAACTTACCGGTGGTCTTCGTCTTTAAGAGCTCGGGAATCACGGGGGATGACGGTCCCAGCCATCACGGACTGCTGGACATGGCGCTCTGTTTGGCGATCCCCAACCTCACGATCTTCGCGCCCTCAAGCGCCGAGGAGATCCCGGTCATGTTGGAGACGGCACTCTCGATGAGTTCGCCCACCGCCATTCGTTATCCGAAGACTGATCCCAAACCCTTCGACGGCCACGTGGGATCCGGCCTCAACGCGCGTGAGATCGTTCGCGGCGACGGCTCGCTCTGCGTCTTAGCGGTGGGCAAGATGGCGCCGACCGCCTACGCGGCACTCGAGCTACTCGGAGAGGACGCCCGGCGAGTCACCCTCTACGACGTGCGAGTTCTGCCGCCTGATGCGCGCATGATCGATGACGCCGTCGCCCACGAGCGGGTCATCACCGTCGAGGACGGGACGCGACAGGGAGGGGCCGGAACATTCATGGTCTCCGCGGTGCGCTCGCGCGCCCAGGAACTGGAGCGACCCTTCCCCACCACTCGGATAATGGGTGTGCCCCGGGCGTACCTCGAGCACAACAAGCCCGACGACCTACTGGCCGAGCTCGGTCTCGATGCCGAAGGCCTCGCCCGCGCCTTCGCTCGTCTTCTGGCCAATCAGCCGGAGTTTCCGCCCGCGATTCCTGAGTCTCCGCGCCCTCACTTCTTTTAGAGGTCAACTCTCGCCGTGGCCAACGAAGTTGAAAAAACCGACGCGCAGTGGAAAGAGCAACTCACTCCCGATCGCTACGCCGTCTTACGAAAAGCAGCGACCGAGGCTCCCTTCTCCGGCTCCTTGTTGAACGTCGATGGCCACGGCGTCTTTCGTTGCGGTGGTTGCGGCCAGACTCTTTTTCGTAGTGATCAGAAGTTCGACTCCGGCTGCGGATGGCCGAGTTTCGACGCCTGCGAGGAAGGCACCATCATCGAGAAAGAGGACCGATCTCTTTTCCGTCGGCGCACCGAGATTCTCTGCGCGAGATGCGGTGGACACCTGGGCCACGTCTTCGACGATGGACCGACACCGACGGGGCTTCGCTACTGCGTCAACTCCCTCGCCCTCGAGTACGACGAGTCGGACTAGACGTCGAGGAATCGTCGAATCGCGATCGCCGATCCGACCGAGCCGATGAGGACTCCCACGACCAACACGACCAGGTTGGTACCGACCAACTTCGCGGTATCGAGTTGGAACTCGTTGTGCAGCGGATACCACGTATGCAGAGCCGTCACGGCAATGATCGCCACCACCGAACCGAGGAAACCCTGCACAAACCCTTCGGTGATGTAGGGAATGCGGATGAACCAGTTCGTCGCCCCCACTAACTTCATCACCGACACTTCACGCCGTCTGGCGAAGATTGCCATGCGAATCGTGTTCAAGATCAGTACTGTCGCCGACAGCAAGAGGACGGCGGCCAAGCCCAGGAAGACGATCTGCAGTATGCGGATCACCTTGTTCATCTCACGAATCTGTTGTCCCGGGGTCGTAACCTGGTAGACGCCCGGCTCGTGCTCGAAGATGTTCTGCACCCCGAAGGCGTCCGACGGCACCACCGGAATACATTGAAAGGATGTGGGCATGTCGCTCACCGTCAGCACCTCAAACTCGTTGGCGGGCAACTCGACCTTGGCCTGCGCGTAGTCCTCGGCCTGGGTGTAGAACTTGCAGCTCTTGACGATAGGCAGGCTCTTCAACTGACTCTTCACGCCGCTGATCTCGCTGGACGAGGCCGTCGGCTGCATCCAGACCGTCACGCGCGTTCCCTGCTGCCAGACGACCGAGGCCTGGGCCGCGCTCTGTTTGAGCAAGAGGGCCGACCCGACGAGCGCCAAGGAGACCGCCACGCACAAGATGGCGGCGATGGTCATCATGCGATTGCGCCAGAGATTGCTGAACGTCTCTTTCACGGCGTAGCGAAGGTAGACCCGCATTAGATGGCGATACCTTCATCGACGCCGTAGACGCCTCGAACTTGGTCGCGAATCATCTCGCCGCGATCGAGCTCCACGACACGGCGGCGCATTCGGTCCACGAGGGCCTTATCGTGCGTCGCCATCACGACGGTCGTTCCGGTGCGATTGATGCGTTCAAGCAGAGCCATGATGGACTCGGAGTTCGAGGGGTCGAGGTTGCCCGTCGGCTCGTCGGCCAACAGAATGAGGGGGCGATTCACGAAGGCCCTCGCGACGGCGACCCTCTGCTGTTCTCCACCCGAGAGTTCGTGAGGGAGGTTCCTCGACTTTTCGGCGAGGCCGACTAGCTCAAGAATCTGCGGCACCTGGGACTCCACCGTCGAACGCGGCCGCCCGATGACTTCAAGAGCGAAGGCCACGTTCTCAAAGACGGTCTTGTTCGGCAGAAGACGAAAATCTTGGAAGACGCAGCCGATGTTGCGCCGAAGGTACGGCACCCGCCACTTCGGCAACTCCCCGATGTCGCGTCCGGCCTCCAGGATGCGACCTTGGTCGGGATGTTCTTCGCGTAGCAACAGTCGCAGGAACGTCGTTTTTCCTGAACCCGACGCGCCCACCAGGAAGACGAACTCACCCTTCTCAATGTCCAGGGTGATGTCCTTTAAGGCCGGCGTTCCGTTCTTGTACGTCTTGGAAACGTTCTCGAATCGGATCACGGCGTCACCCCCTTGAGTTCAGCATTGGTTGTGCGTTTCGGACACGGCGATAGGCCCATTCTACTTTGGGCACCTCGCGACACTGAACCACGAAAACCCGTCAATTGTTGCATCCACATACTCTTATGTTGAACTTCTCTGTCGGCGAAGCTCCGCTTCCATAAAATCATCGAGGTCTCCGTCCAGCACCGCCTCCACGTTGCCGGTTTCGAAGTCCGTGCGGTGGTCCTTCACCAACTGATACGGCGCTTGCACGTAACTACGAATCTGAGAGCCCCAGGCGTTGTCGCCTCGATTTCCGCTGAGGGCGTCCATCTCGGACTGGCGCTGGGCGCGAGCGCGCTCGGCCAGCTTCGCTTCGAGAATCTGCATGGCCCGAGCTCGATTTTGATGCTGCGAGCGCTCGTTCTGGCACGTCACCACCACGCCGGTCGGCAAGTGCGTGATGCGCACCGCCGAGTCCGTCTTGTTGATGTGTTGACCACCCGCCCCGGAGGAGCGAAAGGTGTCGATGCGAAGATCCTTCTCGTCAATCTCCACCTCGGCAGCGTTGTCGTCGAGTAGCGGTGTGACCTCGAAACTGGCAAAACTTGTCTGACGACGTGCCTGCGAGTCAAAGGGGCTGATGCGAACCAGGCGGTGCACCCCGCGCTCGGCCGACAGCCACCCGTAGGCGAAGCGACCCTTGACAATGAATGTCGAGGATAGAAGACCGGCCTCTTGACCTTCGCTCGCCTCGTCGATCTCCACACCGAACTTTCGTCGCTCCGCCCAGCGCGAGTACATGCGCAGCAACATCTCGGTCCAGTCCTGGGCGTCGGTGCCACCCGCCCCGGCGTGCAGTTCGACGATCGCGTCGTTCTCGTCGTAGGGACCGCTGAAGAGACTCTGGGTTTCGAGGGCGGCGATGGAGCGACTGAGTTCCTCCACGGACTGACGAAGCTCCTCAAAGACCGACCAGTCGGCCTCGCCCGAGGTGAGCGAGTCGCCCGCGAACTCGGCCAAAACCGCGGCGTCATCCAGCGAACCCCTCAGAGCGTCAAAAGAGTCCAGATCGTTGCTAAGCCGTCCGAGCTCTGTGGTGACCTCGCGCGCGTGGTCCTGGTCGTCCCAGAGATTGGGGTCCGCGGCCACATCATTGAGGAGGGCGTGACGGGCTCGACTCGCGTCGATTTTGAGATAGTCGCGCGCCGCGGCCCACCTGGTCTCCAGCTCTTCAATGGATGAGAGAGCGAGGCGGAGGGCGTTCTCTGCCTTAGGGTCGGCCATGGCATTTGCCGAACTTGCGACCCGAGCCGCACCAGCAGACGTCGTTACGCCCCAACTTTTGACGTGGCGCGGCCGAGGCGCTCATCGCGCGCCCCGCGGAGGCGATCGGTGACGAGGAGGAAGAGGAAGGCACCGCAGCCTTGGGCGAACCGTGCGCCGGTAGCTCCGTGGCTCCGGGCGCCACCTGTTCGACGTTGGTCAGAGCGCCCTCAAGACCCTCGTCGTCGGTCTCTTCACGCGGCGCGGCCGTCGCTTCGACGTGGGTGATGTAGCGCACGTAGTCGATGTCGACGGCCTCGAGCAGGTGCTCGAACATCAAGTACCCCTCTTTTTGCCACGCGGTCAGTGGGTCCTGCTGGGCGACCTGGCGCAGGTGAATACCGTCGCGCAGGTAGTCCATCTCCGAGAGGTGATCGCGCCAGCGTTGGTCGAGGATCTGAAGCATCACGTCACGTTCGATCTCTTTGGCCGTGTCCAGACCGCCCGGGTAGTTCTCTGACTTCTTCTCGTACTGCGCCACTGCTTCGTCGATGACGAGACCGGCCACCTCATCAACGTCGTCGTAGCCCTTCAGCGTCTCCACGTTCAACGTCGTCGGGTAGTACGTCTGCAGATCGAGCACCAGGGCGTTGAGGTCCCACTCCTCGGCGAAGCCCGCTCCGATGTGCTGATCGACGACGTCGGTCAGGCGCTCTTCGAGGAGTTCGATCGTCGCGTCGTGGATGTCCTCACCGTCGATGACCTGCTGGCGTCGCTTGTAAATCACCTTGCGCTGTTCGTTCATCACTTCGTCGTACTTGAGCACGTCCTTGCGAATCTCGGCGTTGCGGCCCTCCACCGTGTTTTGGGCGCGCTCGATGGCGCGCGACACCATCTTGGCTTCGATGGCCTCCTCCTCGGGCATGGTGCGATCCATCACCCAAGAGACGGCGCCCGTCGCGAAGATGCGCAGCAGTTCGTCTTCCAGCGACAAGTAGAAGCGACTCTCCCCCGGATCGCCCTGACGACCGGATCGACCGCGCAGCTGATTGTCGATGCGTCGTGAGTCGTGCCGCTCGGTGCCGAGGACGTATAGCCCACCCAGTTCGCGAACTTCATCGCCTTCGGCTTCGGTGATGGGTTTCCACTTGGCCGCCGCTTTTTCGTAGGCGGCGACGTACTCCTCGCTGCCCGGAGAGAAGCCTTGCCCGATGGCGTCGCGCGCCGCCAGGCCCTCATAGTTGCCGCCCAAGATGACGTCGACGCCACGGCCGGCCATGTTGGTCGCCACGGTCACGGCTCCCTTGCGCCCGGCCTGGGCCACGATCTCGGCTTCACGGAAGTGCTGCTTGGCGTTCAAGACTTCGTGAGGAATACCGGCCTTCGACAGTTCCCGCGACAGCAGTTCTGACTTCTCGACCGACGCTGTTCCCAGAAGCACCGGCTGGCCGAGGTCAGAGCGCTCGCGAACGTCCTCCACGATCGCGGCGAACTTGGCCGCCTCGGTCTTGTAGATCAGGTCGGGCTTGTCGTCACGGATAGCCGGCTGATTGGTCGGGATGGGCACGACCGACAGCCCGTACGTGTTGCCGAACTCGGCCGCCTCGGTCTCCGCCGTACCGGTCATGCCGGCCAACTTCTCGTAGAGACGGAAGTAGTTCTGCAGGGTCACCGTGGCCCAGGTGTGATTCTCCTCTTGGATGCGCACGCGCTCTTTTGCTTCAACCGCTTGGTGCAGCCCGTCGCTCCAGCGCCGTCCCTCGAGGGTGCGACCGGTGAACTCATCGACGATCTTCACTTCGCCGGCGTCGACCAGATAGTCCTTGTCCCGGTGAAAGAGCTCTTTGGCCCGAAGGGCCTGGCCCAGTTGGTGGACGTAGTTCGTGGCCACCGCGTCGTAGAGGTTGGTGACTCCGAGTTGGCGCTCCACCTTCTCGATGCCGGCTTCGGTCGGTACCACTGTCTTTTTCTCTTCGTCCACTTCGTAGTCGGTGTCGCGAGTAAGTGAGCGCGCGATCGACGCGAACTGGTAGTAGAGCTTCGTGACATCCGAGGCCGGGCCCGAGATGATGAGCGGCGTGCGAGCTTCGTCGATGAGAATCGAGTCGACCTCGTCGACGATGGCGTAGTGGTGACCGCGCTGGACCATGTGTTCACGTCGCCGCGCCATGTTGTCGCGCAGATAGTCAAACCCGAACTCCGTATTCGTGCCGTACGTCACGTCCGCGGCGTAGGCCGCGCGCTTCTCGTCGAAGTCCTGGAGGTCCGGACCGACGCGGCCGACGGTCAGCCCCAGGAACCGGTGCAACTGTCCCATCCAGTTGGCGTCACGCGTAGCCAGGTAGTCGTTCACCGTCACCACGTGAACCCCTTGGCCGGCTAAGGCGTTGAGGTAGACCGGCAGCGTCGACACCAAGGTCTTACCTTCACCGGTTTTCATCTCCGCGATCCAGCCGAAGTGCAAGGCCATGGCGCCCATGAGCTGGACGTCGTAGGGGCGCTGGCCGAGCACGC
Organism: uncultured Acidimicrobiaceae bacterium; assembly: GCA_963849705.1. Classification (GTDB taxonomy): domain Bacteria; phylum Actinomycetota; class Acidimicrobiia; order Acidimicrobiales; family RAAP-2; genus RAAP-2. The sequence goes on from CAWKII010000005.1 coordinate 59,599, forward strand.
GGGTGGCCGCTTCGCGCACGACGGCAAAGGCCTCGATCAAGAGGTCGTCTAAGGTCTCGCCCTCGTCTAAGCGCGCGCGAAACTCGTCAGTTTTGGCCCGAAGCTCTTGGTCGCTGAGGGCCGCCATCTCGTCGCTGAGGTCGTTGATAGGCCCCACCAACTCCGCGAGTTGGCGAACTCGCTTGCCCTCGCCGGCCTTCAAAATCTTCTGAAATACGCTCATACCGTGCTTTACCCTACCGGTCCACAAGGGACTTCAAGAGGGCTACGAGTGCTGACCTGGTCTTTGACCCCACACCTGCCTGCGGCGGTGTCCGTGCGCACTCTGGGCAGCTCACGCTCTCCTGGAATGAAACCGCACACTTCACCGGCTCCCTTGGCGACCGCGTTGATCACCTCGGGGCAGGACTTACTTCTAAACCGCGCCATGCTCAGCGTCCATGAGACGCCTTACGTGGGTCGTTTTGCCCGCGACTGGCATCGACTTGCAACCACAGACCACTCGCAGCCCGACGCCCAGTCTAGGTCTCGGCCCTCAGCCTTTCGGTCGAGCCGCCAGAACCAGTAGCAGTCGCACGCTTAGCACCACACTGGCGAGTGGCACCAACGCGCGGCGCCAGCCGCGGGCCGTTTGAAACTCGAAGCGCAGGGCGCTGCGGTGATGAGCGATGAGCATGGCGCGCGGAGCCTTCGCCCGTGAAACGCCCTCAAGGTGAGTGACCACCGCGTCACTCGTCGCCGCCACGCTGAAGCCGTGTTCACGGAGTTGCCAACAGAGCGCCATCTCTTCTGCGAACATGAAGTAGCGCTCGTCGAAGCCCCCCACTTCTTCAAACGACGAGCGCCGTACGAGGAAAAAGGCTCCGGAGACCCAGTCGACGGTGCCGTCACTCCTAGCCGAGCGGTACCGCTTGGTGGCAGGATTTTCGGGCCACAGTGGAGAGAGCAGCGCGTGCGCGCCGGCCAGCCACATATTGGGGAAGACGCGCTGCGAAGGATAGACCGTGCCGTCGGGACGAAGGATGGAAGGACCGACCAGTGCCACGTCGGGATGCTCGTCTAGGTAGTTAACGAGTGCGCTGACCGCACCGGGGTGCACGATGACGTCGGGGTTGGAGACGAGTACGTAGGTGGTGGGACGAGCGAGAGCGACGCCGCGGTTGACCCCTCGACCATAACCAAGGTTGACCCCCGGGGAGACGAGCACGACACCAAGCTCCCTCAACGTGGCGGGCACCGAGCCTACTTCGCCGTTCTCGACGACGACAAGGTGAGTGACGCCGTTGTCGTGAAGCGAGCGCACGCATTCGACGAGCACGTCGTCGGCGTGGTAGTCAACGACGACGGCCGTGACGTCCTCCGCGACGGTGCTCACGCCGTTGTCTCGAGGTGGTGGCGATTGTTCACCAGTCGTTCGACGGCGTCGTGCCACTCGGGCAACGCGGCCCACCTCGCCGCGAACGCGGTGGTGTCGAGGTCGCTGCGGGTCGGGCGCCTGGCTACTTGCGAGTCTCCCAACTCGCGCGACGTGATGGGCGTCGCAAAACTCGCATCTCGACCCAGGAGAGTCCCGACGTACGCCGCGATGTCGTACCACGTCGTCGCCCCGCTGTTGGCCACGTGCCACCGACCGCCGGGGCGTTCGCGCACGAAGACGACGAGGGCTCGCGCTAAGTCGCTCGACGCCGTCACCGTACCCATCTGATCGTTCACGAATCGAACGTCGGCGCCCGAGGTCGCACGTTCGGCGATGGTGTGCACGACGTTCTTGCCACGCACGCCCATCACCCACGAGGTGCGAACCACGGAGTCTTCGGGCGCGCACGCGAGTTCGCCAGCGAGCTTGGACGCACCGTAAACGTTGAGAGGATGGGGTTCGTCGTGCTCGTCGTAGGCCGCGCCCTTCTGACCGTCGAAGACGTAGTCGGTGGAGATCGCCACGAGATGCGCTCCCACCTCGCGGGCCGCCCACGACATGTTCGCCGTGCCTCGCTCGTTTACGGCGAAGCACGCCTCCGCGTCACCCTCCGCGCGATCGACCGCGGTGTACGCCGCCAGGTGCACAATGACGTCGGGACGTGTGAGAGTGAGCGACTTGAGAACGGCGTCACGGTCGGTGACGTCGAGGTCGTGGTGAGTCAGACCGAGAACGTCGAACTCGCCCTCACCAACCGCGTCGACGTCCGGCCGAAACGTGGCGTCGCCGCCCCACGGGGTCTCTCCCGCCAGGACATCAAGGAGGTCGACTCCGACCTGTCCGCCGGCACCCGTGACCAGCACGCGAGTGGCGCGACTCACGTTCGCTCGCCCTCGTGGAGGCGCACATGCACCACGTCGCCCACGCCGACGATCTTGATGTCGCCGTCCACGTCAACGAGAAGCCTGCCCGCGTCGTCAACGCCAAGGGCACGGCCGTAGAAGGTGGCGTCGTGTAGTTCGACTCGAACGAGGGAGCCGACGGTGGACAGTGCGCGTTCGTACTCGCGTCGCAACGCCGCGCGACCCTCGTCGCTCTCTAAACGCTCACGACGGTCCTCTAACTCCTCTAAGAGGATGTCGAGAAGCGCGCGAGGAACGATAGTGAGTCCGGTCTCGCGACGGACCGATGTCGCGTCAACGTGGTCGGGGCCTTCGAAGGTCAGATTGACGCCGAGGCCCACCACGACGGCGAAGCCTCCCCCGGTGTCAACCACCTCGGCCAACAGTCCCGCAAGCTTGTGGTCTCCGACGACCAGATCGTTCGGCCACTTCAGTTGGGCGCGAAGCCCGCTCAGTCGTTCGAGGGCCGTGCGAGTAGCCAGCGCCACGGCCGCCACCACCAGTTGCAAGTCGTCGGCCTCCAGGGGCGGGCGCAACAAAATCGAGCAGAGAAGCGACGCGCGCGGTGGCGACTCCCACGCTCTATCCAGCCGTCCTCGTCCGGCCCTTTGAAAATCGGCGAGGACCACGTGGCCTTCGGCCACCTCGTCGTTCACGTGCTCCTTGAGATAGGTGTTCGTCGAGTCGATCTCGTCAAAGTGCTCAACTCGCCAAACCAAGGAACTCACATCCAAACATTAGGGTTTAAAGGGTGAGTGCTAGAAAATGACAGGCTCGCAACGGAGGATCGCGTGATACAGAAAGTGCTCATCGCCAACCGGGGAGAGATTGCAGTTCGCGTGATCCGCACCTGTCGTGAGATGGGCATCGCGACGGTGGCCGTCTACTCCGAGCTGGACCGCAACGCCCTGCACGTTCGTCTCGCCGACGAGGCCTACGCCCTCGGGGGCCAGAGCGCCGCGGAGAGCTACCTCAACACCGAAGCGATTCTGGGCATTATTGACCGTTCGGGCGCCGACGCGGTCCACCCGGGGTACGGCTTCTTCTCCGAGAACACCGATTTCGCTCGAGCGATCACGTCCCGGGGAGTCACCTTCATCGGGCCCCCGCCCGAAGCGATCGAGGTCATGGGCGACAAGATCTCCTCTCGCTTGGCGGCCGAAGCGGCGGGCGTGGCCGGCGTGCCGGGACGAAGCGAGTCGCTGACCAGTGCCGACGAGGTGGTGGCCTTCGGGCGCGAGTTCGGCTGGCCGGTCGCGATCAAGGCCGCCTACGGCGGCGGCGGTCGCGGCATGAAGGTGGTCAATGAGGAGAGTGAGGCGGCGCTAGCCCTGGAAAGCGCGCAGCGTGAGGCGCTCAGCTACTTCGGGCGAAGTGAGTGCTACTTAGAGCGGTACCTCACCTGGCCCCGCCACGTGGAGATGCAGATCCTCGCGGACAGTCACGGTAACACCCTGTGGCTCGGTGAGCGCGACTGCTCGGCCCAGCGGCGCCACCAGAAGTTGATCGAAGAGTCGCCGGCCCCGAACTTTCCCGACGAGGTGCGTCGCGCCATGGGTGAAGCGGCCGTCAAGGTCTCACGGGCCTGTGGGTACGTCAACGCCGGCACCGTCGAGTTCCTCTACCAGGACGGAGAGTTCTTCTTCTTGGAGATGAACACGCGTCTACAGGTCGAGCACCCCGTCACCGAACTGGTGACCGGCCTCGACCTCGTCGAGTGGCAGTTGCGCATCGCGTCCGGCGAGGCTCTCGACTTTGGACAAGACGACGTTCGTCGCGACGGTCACGCGATGGAGGTTCGCATCAACGCGGAGGACCCCAGTGGTGGGCGCTTCATCCCCTCGCCCGGCACCATCACTCGATTCGATCAGCCCTCGGGGCCGGGCGTACGACTCGACGCCGGCTACGGCGCGGGCGACACCGTTTCGCAGTATTACGACAACCTGATCGGCAAGCTCGTGGTGTGGGGCTCGGACCGAGAAAAGGCGCGTCGCCGAATGCTGCGCGCCATCGAAGAGACCGTCATCGAAGGCGTGGCCACCACCTTGCCGGCCGACGTCATCATTCTCTCCAGTGAAGAGTTCGTCAACGGCACCCACTCCACGCGGTGGGTTGAGACCGATCTCGATTTTTCTACCTTGCCCGCCCCCGCTGCGGCCGTGGTGTCCATCGGTGAGGGTGCGGTGCGTAAAGACGTCACGGCGGAAGTCAACGGTCGACGGGTCACGGTCGCGCTCTGGGTGCCTGACACCGACGACGTCTCGGATCGACCGCAGAGCACCGCTCGCAAACCCCGCCGCCAGCACCACACCGGCGTTCTCGGTAGTGGGTCGGGCAAAGTGTCCGTCCCAATGCAGGGCACCATCGTCAAGGTCAACGTGGAAGTGGGACAGGCGGTGGAGGCGGGCGACACCGTCGTCATCCTGGAGGCCATGAAGATGGAAAACACCGTGAACGCCGAAAAGTCCGGTGTGGTGACGGCCGTCAACGTGGCGACCGGTGATCAAGTGGGCGGCGGCGACGTGGTGGTGGTAATCGAATGACGCTCCAAGAGCGCGCCCGTGAGGCGATCGAGAGCCTTCGCTCTGACCTCGTCTCGCTCAGTCACTTCATTCACGCCCACCCCGAACTCGGCTACGAGGAGTACGAATCCTCCGCCGTCCTCGCCAACTTCATCGAGGGACACGGATTTAGCGTCGAACGCGGTGCGGGAGGACTCCCCACCGCCTTTCGCGCCACGAAGGGCACCGGAGACCTGCACGTCGTGTACTGCGCGGAGTACGACGCGCTTCCTGATGTCGGTCACGCCTGCGGTCACAACATCATCGCGGCCTCCTCTCTCGGCGCGGCAATCGGCCTCGGTGCCGTGGCCGACGACGCCGGTGTCACCGTCACCCTGCTCGGCACTCCTTCAGAAGAGGGCGGCGGCGGGAAGGTCGATCTCTTAGACGCCGGCTACTTTTCCGACGCACACGTAGCGATGATGGTGCACCCATTTCCGAGCGAACGGCTCGAAGCAACCGTGCTCGCCGTAGACCATTTCGACGCGATCTACGCGGGAAAAGAAGCGCACGCCTCGGCCGCGCCGTGGGAAGGTGTCAACGCCCTCGACGCTCTCACCGTCGCCCAGGTCGCACTCGGGCTCCTTCGCCAGCAACTGCCCCCGGGCGACCAGGTGCACGGCATCGTGACCGAAGGGGGCTCGGCGGCGAACATCATTCCCAGCCGGGCGGTCGGTCGATTCATGGCCCGCTCGGTTACCTTCGAGCGCCTGGCCCAGTTGCGCGAGCGAGTGAACGCCTGTTTCGAGGCCGGCGCGCGCGCGACCGGAGCCTCGCTCACCTTTGAAGAGCTCGGTCATCCTTTCTCGCACCTCGAGAGTGACCCCGAGATCCTGGCCCACTACCGCCGCGCCGCCGAGGCGCTCGGACGTGACTTTCATCTCGACGACGAAGAGGTCGCGCGTCCGACCATCTCGACGGATATGGGCAACGTCTCTCTCGTCGTGCCCTCCATCCACCCCTTACTCATGATCCCCACCGACGGGGCGATCAACCACCAACCGGAGTTCGCGGCGGCCTGCGTGACGCCCGCGGCGGATCAGGCGGTCATCGACGGCGCCGTGGCGCTCGCTGACACCGCCATCGCGGTGGCCGAGGACGAGAAGCTTCGCGAGCGACTGCTAGCGCGCGCATGATGCTCGAACACGCGCTCTTGTACGTCAAAGAGGGCGAAGAGATCAACTTCGAAGAGTCGATGCGGACCGCGTTGCCCATCATTGAGTCGGCCGAGGGGTGCGGCGGCGCGGAAGTGCGGCGACAGGCTGAAAACGACTCGATCTATCTGCTACTCGTGCGATGGACGTCCATTGACGCGCACATGGCTTTTCGGCAGACCGATCACTACGTCTCCTGGCGTTCGTTGACGCACCCCTTTTACGCTCGGACGATCGAGGTCACCCACTTCCACGAGCCCCTGGAGCGTTAGCTCGCCTGGTAGAGACCGAACTCGCCTCGTAAGACGTCGGCGACTTCGCCCAATGTCGCCCGTCGTGACAGCGCCACCTTCATGGGATAGAGCACGTTGGCGGAACCTCGCGCCGCCGTGGCGAGGTCCTCGAGAGCGGCTCGAACCGCGTCGTTGTCGCGCGTGGCCTTTAACAGGCGGACCCGTTCGACCTGAGCGTGCTGCTGGCGTTCATCGATGGGAAAGACGTCCGACTTCGCTGTCGCGGTGTCCACGAATCGATTGACGCCCACCACGATCTTGTCGCCTCGTTCCACGCTGCGGGCAAACTCGTACGCCGCCGCCTCGATCTCGTCTTGGAGGTAGTGCGCTTCGATGGCCGCCACGGAGCCGCCGCGCTCGTCGATGGCCTCGATGTACTCGCGCGCACGACGCTCCACCTCGTCGGTGAGTGACTCGATGTAGTACGAACCGGCCAAAGGGTCGACCGTGTCGGCGATCCCCGACTCGTAGCCGAGCACCTGCTGGGTGCGCAACGCGAGGCGCGCGGCGCGTTCGGTGGGTAGACCGAGCGCCTCGTCGAAGCCGTTGGTGTGCAGGCTCTGTGTTCCACCGAGGGCGGCGGCTAGCCCTTGGATGGTTACGCGCACGATGTTGTTCTCGGGCTGTTGCGCGGTGAGCGTCGATCCCCCCGTCTGGGTGTGGAAGCGCAGCATGGTGGACTTCGGGTCGCTCGAGCCGAAACGCTCGCGCATGATCCAGGCCCACAGACGCCGGGCGGCGCGATACTTGGCCACTTCCTCGAAGAGATTGTTATGGGCGTTGAAGAAGAAACTTAAGCGAGGGGCGAAATCGTCCAGCGCCAGGCCCGCCGACAGAGCCGCTTCGACGTACGCGATGCCGTTCGCCAAGGTAAAGGCAATCTCCTGGACGGCGGTCGAACCGGCCTCTCGAATGTGGTAGCCGGAGATGGAGATGGTATTCCAGTTGGGCATCTCCTTCGCGCAGTAGGCGAAGGTGTCCACCACGAGGCGCATCGAGGGCCGCGGCGGATAGATATACGTGCCGCGCGCCACGTACTCCTTCAAGATGTCGTTTTGAATGGTGCCGCGCAGTTGAGCTCCCTGGACGCCCTGCTCTTCTCCCACCAACTGATAGAGCAACAACAGTGTCGAGGCGGTGGCGTTAATGGTCATGGACGTCGTCACCTGATCCAGGGGTAGGTCGCGCAAGAGGAGGCGCATGTCCTCGAGGGAGGAGATTGCCACACCGACCTTGCCGACCTCCCCCTCGGCGCGCGGGTGGTCCGCGTCGAGTCCCATCTGAGTGGGAAGGTCGAAGGCGCACGACAGGCCGGTCTGGCCCGCCGACAAGAGGAACTTGAATCGCTCGTTCGTCGCTTCGGCCGTGCCGAAACCGGCGTACTGGCGCATAGTCCACAGCCGCCCGCGGTACATGGTCTCCTGCACCCCGCGCGTATAGGGATAGTGACCCGGCTCACCCAACTGAACGGAGTCGTCGAAGTCCTTGAGGTCCGCGCTGCGATAGACCGTCTTTATCTCTATGCCTGAATCGGTATAACGCTCGTCGGCACTCACAGAGCAAAGGTTACGCGTTCAGCGTGAAAACTCGAAGGCCGAGTACTACCGACCGGTAAATCTGGAGCACCTCGCGAAATCGATAAAGATGGATCGATGTACTGCTCCAACTGCGGCTCGGAGATGAACGACGCCACGTGCCTGTCGTGCCAGCGTTCGCTGCCGCCGACCGCTCGCGGCAAGATCGACCCGCTCACCGGTTTCATGCTGGCCGGATGGTGGCGTCGCGTGGGCCAAGCGTTCTCCGACTCGGTGATTCTGCTGCTTCCCTCCCTCCTCGTCTTTTCGCTCTTCGATGAACTGGACGGCTTCGTGGTGGGCACCCTGGTCGCTCTCTGCGCGCAGGGCGCGTACTTCGTAAAGTTCCTCAGCGGTGCGCGAGGTCAGACCCTGGGCAATCGGGTGGCCGCCTCGCGGGTCCGCGACGCGCTTAGTGGAAAACGAATTACCTGGACCCAAGCCTTTAAGCGGTGGGCCTTCGTGGCCGTCTACGCCGCCTTCGCCTTAGGCCCTCATCCTGTGGGACAGGTGGCCTTCTACCTGGCGGTACTCGTCGACTGCCTCTTTCCCCTGTGGGACCCTCGAAAACAAACGCTGCACGACAAGTTCGCCGGCACGATCGTGGTCGTCGCTTAGACCGTCACGGGGTGGGGCATACACAGGTCGTCGTACTCCGCGATGACGATAGGGCCCGCGTTCTCACCGCACGCCGGGCACGAGGGATCGCGCCGCACCTTGAAGGTGCGAAAGGACTCATCGAGCGAGTCGTAGGTCAACAGGCGACCCACGAGTGGCTCGCCCAAGTCGAGGATCAACTTGATGGTCTCGACGGCCTGAATGGAGCCAATGATGCCGGGCAGTACGCCCAACACGCCGGCCTCGGCACAACTGGGAGCGAGCTCCGCGGGCGGCGGTTCGGGGATCATGCAGCGGTAGCACGGCCCGACGTAGGGATAGAACACCGTCGCCTGACCTTCAAAGCGAAAGATCGAGCCGTGCACCACGGGAATGCGCTTGATCAGGGCAGCGTCGTTCACCAGGTAACGAGTCGGGAAGTTGTCGGTACCGTCCACGATGACGTCGTAGCCGTCGATGATGTCGAGAATGTTGTCTGCGCCCAGACGCGTGTCGTAGGTCACCACTTTGACGTCGGGATTCATCGCGGTGAGGGCCGCTTTGGCGCTGTCCACCTTGCGCATGCCGACGCGGTCCAGGGTATGAAGAATCTGACGCTGCAGGTTCGACGAGTCCACGACGTCCATGTCGATGATGCCAATGGTGCCCACCCCCGCGGCCGCGAGATAGATGGCTGCCGGCGAGCCGAGTCCTCCCGCGCCGAGCAGCAGCACCTTGGCGTCCAGCAGTCTCATCTGTCCCTTCTCGCCCACTTCGGGCAAGAGGATGTGGCGGTGGTAGCGATTACGCTGGTCGGCCGTCATGACCCGTGGCGTCGTCCACACCAGGCCTTCGTCTTTCCACTTGTTGAATCCGCCGGCCACCGAGACGACGTCGCGGTACCCGAGGTCTTGAAGGGTCTTCGCGGCGAAGGCGCTGCGGGTTCCCCCGGCGCAGTAGACGGCGATCGGAGCCGACTTGTCGGCGAGGCGACCTTCGATGGAGAACTCCAACTGTCCTCGCGGCACGTGGATCGCCCCGGGGACCGCGCCCTGCTCGTACTCGTCGGGCTCGCGAACATCAAGCAACGTGTAGTGATCAAGTCGATCGGCGACCTCGTGGGGGTCAACTTCACGGATCTCGGCCTTCGCGGCGTTCAACAGGTCTCGAGGTGATGACACGGGACGCTCCTTTTCGGTGTTTAAACCTTACCTGCCGGGTCAACATTTCATTTCGCGGTACCTGCTAAACCACGACGGGTGGAACTACGAGATCTTTTGGCCCGACGTCGCATGACGCGTTCCTTTGACGGGACCGCGATTGACGAGACCTGGCTCGACGAACTTTGCGCCACCGCGCTGTGGGCACCCACGGCGGGCAACTCCGCGGGGGTACGTCTCTATACCCTCGGCGCTTCCTTTGTCGACGAGTATCTCGCCCTCGCCACCGATGCTGGGTGGCGCGAGCGGTCCCGTCGATACCAGGGGCTACGACGAGCGGGGGGCATCGTGCTGGTCACGGCGCGCGTGAGTGAGTACTTGCGCCGCTACGGCGAGAGCGACAAGGCCGACTCGTCGCTCGACGACGAATCGCGCTGGCCCCTGCCCTACTGGCACGCCGACGCGGCCATGGCGACCATGGCTCTGCTGCTGCTCCTAGAAGAGGGCGGATGCCAGGCGGCGCTCTGGGGGAACTTTCGACACGGTGACGCCGTCTTGCGGTGGCTCGGCGTTCACGACGAGGAGCTCTTCGCCACGATATTTATAGGCCATGGCGACGGCAACGACCCACCTTCGGCTTCACTCGCTCGATCGGTCCCCTCGCGTCGGGCCCGAGTGCAGCGAGTTACTCCGTCCTAGGCGGCGTGGGCGTAGACGGTGCGCCGCGCAACGCGGTCGCCGAGAGTTCGCTCAGGTACTCAACCAGGGTCCGAGCAGAAAACGCCGTCGCGCCCTTGTTGAGGTAGCCCCGCGGCGCATCGGCCCGCGCCGGCCCCGCGATGTCGAGGTGGGCCCACGGCTTGCCCGCGGTGAAGCGCCGCAGAATGAGCGCGCCGACGATCGACCCGGCTCGCGGCGGCTTGCCGATGTTCTTCATATCGGCGACGTCGGACTCGAAGTGGCTTTCGTAACTCTCGACCAGTGGCATTCGCCAGAACATCTCACCCGAACGATCACTAGCGCGGGCCAGTCGTGTCGCCAACTCTTCGTTCGACACGTACATCGCTCCGACTTCGTCACCCAGGGCGACGTTCTGCGCCCCGGTCAGGGTCGCCACGTCGATGATGACGTCGGGCTGGGCGTCGACGGCCAGACTGAGTCCGTCGGCCAGGATCAGCCGACCCTCGGCGTCGGTGTTGAGCACTTCTATGGTCATGCCGTTGCGAATGGTGAGGACATCGCCGGGCTTGGTGGCCTTATCGCCCACCAGGTTTTCGGTTAAGGGCGCGATGGCGCTCAGACGCAGGGGCAGTTTCAAGCGGCTCGCCATCGAGGTAACGGCCATCACGACGGCCGCGCCGGTCATGTCGGTCTTCATGGCCATCATGCCCTCGGGTGTCTTCATCGAGAGACCGCCCGCGTCAAAGGTCACTCCCTTGCCCACCAGGGCGACGTGAGGAATTGATACGCCCGGCATCGGGTCGTAGCGGGCGTAGACCAGTCGAGTGGGCTGCGCCGATCCGAGGCCGACTCCGAGAAGTCCGCCGAGGCGCTCTTCTCTGATCTTCGTTTCAGTCCACACCTCGACGCGCACGTGCTCGTCGCTACCGAGGCGTTGGTCGATCTCATTGGCGAGGATCCGTGGGGACATGTCCCCGGCCGGCGTGTCGACGAGCAACTTGGCCCAGTTGACGGCCTCGGCGATGAGATCGCCGGTGACAACGCCGTCCGTCACCGAATCGTGCACTTGCACCGTGGGCAACGGCACACCCACGGGTACCACGTCAAAGTTGATCACGTCGCCGCGATCTTTGAAGCCGTACGCCGACAAGAGTGCCCCTTCGGTGAGCGCTTGGGCCACTCCCGAGGGATTCTCGATTCCTTCGGTCGGCAACAAAAAGGCGAGGGGTGCCTCCGCCGCGGCTCGCACCGCGCCAGCGCCGGCCAATCGATAGTTCTGCAAGAGTTGGTCGTCGGAGCCGAGTGAGACGAAAATCACGTTCGTCTCGCGCAGTGATCGCAACACCACCGCGCTCCCCGCCTCCGCCTTCAGCCCCTGGCGCGTGTTCCACTCCTTGGACAAGGTGCGAGGGACATCCAGACCGCCCACGTTCGAAGGTATGGCTTTACTGACCGCGCCCACGCCGTCGCGAAACAGCACCGGTATGGCCACGACGGGTTGACTCAGCGCCTCTTTGATGGACGACACCCGCGCTCTACGACTCATGCTGACCCCTTGTCTTCTCGCGCCGTGAGGTGCGTCGGTCCTTCGGCCCAGCGGGCCAGCGCCCACACCAGATCGCTCAACCGATTGAGGTACTGAGTCACCAAGGAGTTCTCGAGCGGATAGGTGACGGCGACGCGCTCGGCACGACGCACCACCGTGCGCGCGACGTCCAGAGCGGCCGAGAGCTGACTCTCTCCCGGCACGAGAAAATCGCTAGGCATGCTGGTCTCGTCGGCCAGGGCGTCAATCTCGTGTTCCAGGCGCTCCACCATCGAGGGGGTGATCAGCGACTTGTCGGCGACCAGTTTGCGGCGATTCTCCGGCAACGTCGCCACCTCGGCCATCAGCACCCAGAGGTCGCGCTCGAGGGAGATGAGCAACTCATTCATGCGCGAGCCCCCCTCGCTCAACGAGCGGGCCCAGCCGAGGGCGGCCTGCGCTTCGTCGACCGCGCCGTTCACCTCGATCGGTTGAGAGTTCTTGGCGACGCGACCTCCGAAATAGAGTCCGGTAGTGCCGTCGTCACCACTACGGGTGTAGATCTTCACGAGGACAGCGTAGTTAAACAAAGTGCGCCCAGTAGCCTGATGAGGCAATGGAGCCCTTACGACTGCCGTACGCTCGCGCGGGTTTGGACGATCCGTATCTCAAGGCTCTTTCGGAACGCGTCTTGATCTTTGACGGCGCCACCGGTACCAACCTTCAACTGCGCCATCTCGACGCGGACGACTTCGGCGGGGCGACCTTCGAAGGTTGCAACGAGATTCTGACGGTGACCAGACCAACCGTCGTCGAGGAGTTGCACCGATCCTTCTTTGACGTGGGCGTTGACGCCGTCGAGACTGACTCCTTCGGCTCGTTTTCCGTTGTATTGAACGAGTACGGTATCGGCGATCGGGCCCACGAGTTGGCCCTCGCCTCGGCCCAGATCGCGCGGCGGGTGGCCGACAGTTACGCCAGCCCGGGCCAGCCCAAGTTCGTGGCCGGCTCGATGGGGCCGGGGACCAAGTTTCCCACCCTCGGCCAGATCACCTACGACGACCTCTCGGCAAGTTACGAAGAGTTGGCCTACGGACTTTTAGAGGGCGGCGTCGACCTCTTACTCGTTGAGACCATGTTTGATCTGCTCTCCGGCAAAGCGGCGATCGCCGCCTGCCATCGCGCCATGGCCCGGCATGGTCGCGTGGTGCCTATCCAGGTGCAAGTCACGATCGAACTGACCGGGCGCATGCTGCCCGGCACCGAGATCGGCGCCGCCATTGCGTCGCTGTCGCCACTGGGCATCGACGTGCTCGGCTTGAACTGCGCGACAGGTCCGGTCGAGATGTACGAGCCACTGCGCACTCTCTGCGACAGCGCTCCTCTCCCCCTGTCCTGCATGCCCAACGCCGGACTGCCCAGTGTGGTTGAGGGCCAGATGCATTACGACCTGACTCCCGACGCGTTGGCCGAGCACCTCTCGAAGTTTGTCACCGAGTGCGGTGTACAGGTAGTCGGGGGGTGTTGCGGCACGACGCCTCAGCATCTGACGCGCGTCATCGAAGAGATCCGACCGCTCGGCGCCGCCAAGCGCACGCCCAGTCCCGAGCACGCCGTCGCCTCCATCTACTCGAGCGTCAACTACCAGCAAGACCGCTCGGTCCTGCTGGTGGGTGAGAGAACCAACGCCAACGGTTCGAAGAAGTTCCGCGAAGCCATGCTCCAGGGCGACTGGGACACCTGCGTCGAGATTGGACGCGAGCAGATCAAAGAGGGAGCCCACCTCCTCGACGTCTGTGTTGATTACACCGGCGCCGACGGCGTCGACGATATGAATGAGCTCATGAGCCGGCTGGCCACGCAGTCCTCGGTGCCTATCATGATCGACACCACCGAAGCACCCGTGGCGCGTCAAGCCCTCACCTGGCTGGGCGGCAAGGCCATGCTCAACTCGGTGAATCTCGAAGAAGGTGACGGACCGGGTACGCGGCTCGACCGCTTCCTTTCTCTGGCCGCGGAGTTTGGAGCCGCCGTTGTAGCCACCTGTATCGACGAGGAGGGCCAGGCTCGCACCGCCGACTGGAAAGTACGCGCCGCCAAGGCGATCACCGACTTGGCCGTGACCCGATACGGGCTCGACGTCCACGACATCTTCATCGACGCGCTGGCCCTGCCCCTGTCCACGGGCATGATCGACTCTCGCCGCGACGGCATCGAGACCCTCAACGCCATACGTCGACTCAAGATCGAGCTGCCGGGCGTGCGGACCATTCTCGGACTCTCCAACATCTCCTTCGGCTTGAACCCCGCCGCCCGACAGGTGCTCAACAGCGTGTTTCTCCACGAAGCGGCCGAGGCGGGACTTGACGCGGCCATCGTGCACGCCTCAAAGATCCTGCCCCTCCATCGCATCGACGAAGAGGCGCGCCAGGTCTGTTTGGATCTCATCTACGACCGGCGACGCGACGGCTACGACCCGCTGAGTGAGTTGCTGCGACTCTTTGAAGGAGTTAGTGCGTCAAAAACCGACGGTCCCTCGCTCGACGAACTTCCACTCCACGAGCGACTGAAGCGGCGCATCATTGACGGCGCCCGTGTGGGACTCGAAGACGATCTGAACGCGGCCATGGCCGACGGCGCCCAGCCCCTCGATATCGTCAACGAGATCCTTCTCGACGGTATGCGCGTCGTCGGCGACCTCTTCGCCAGCGGCGAGATGCAACTGCCTTTCGTTCTTCAGAGCGCTGAAACTATGAAGTCGGCCGTTTCCCACCTCGAGCCGCTGATGGAAAAGAGCGACCAAGGGGGCCGCGGTCGCGTCGTCCTAGCCACCGTCAAGGGAGACGTGCACGACATCGGCAAGAACCTGGTCGACATCATTCTCACCAACAACGGGTACGAGGTCATCAATCTCGGCATCAAAGTCGGCGTGAACGAAATGCTGAGCGCTGTCCAGGACCACCAAGCGGACGCCCTCGGCATGAGCGGACTGCTGGTGAAGTCGACGCTCATTATGCGTGAGAACCTCGAGATCATGAACGAGCGAGCAATGTCCCGTGTCCCCGTGCTGTTGGGAGGCGCGGCCCTGACGCGTACCTACGTCGAGAGGGACCTTCGCGAGATCTACGACGGGCGTCTCTTCTACGGCAAAGACGCCTTCGAGGGTCTGCGGGTCCTCGACCAGTTAGGCGAACTGCGTCGCAGCGGGCAAGACGATCCCACCTTCGGTCGCGAGGTGTCCACGAGCACGGTGCAGCGCCGTTTCCGAGAAGTGGCACCCACCGTCGACCCCTCCCTCCCTCGACGAAGCCCCGAGGTTGAACTCGACAATCGTCTCTTCGTTCCACCGTTCCTCGGCAGCCGAGTGGCGAAGGGCATCTCTCTCGACGACATCGGCGAGTTCTTGAACCTCACGGCTCTCTTTCGTAATCAGTGGGGCTATCGTCCGGAAAATGGCGAGGATGACCCGTCCTTCAAGGAGCGCGTCAGCGCCACTCTGCGCGAGCAGTTGAGCATCGCCAAGGAAGAAGACCTCCTCGTGCCCCAGGTCGTCTGGGGTCACTACCCGGCCGCCTCCGACGGCAACGAGCTCGTCATCTACGCCGACGACGCCCGCGACGGTGAGGTGACGCGATTCGTCTTTCCACGACAACGTGAGGCGCCCTATCTCTGCGTCGCCGATTTCTTTCGACCCGTCGAAAGCCCCGACCACGATTACGCGAGTTTCATGCTCGTCACCATGGGCGAGCGAGTCTCGGAGCGCACGCATCAACTCTTCAGCGAGAATCGCTACAACGACTATCTGATGCTGCACGGCCTAGGCGTGGAAATGGCTGAGGCCTTGGCCGAACTGTGGCACCGGCGAGTCCGCGAAGAACTCGGCTTCGTCGAGGAGGACGGACCCACCCTGACCGGGCTCTTTCGCCAGCAGTACCGCGGGGGGCGCTACTCGTGGGGCTATCCCGCCTGCCCCGACCTCACCGACAACGCCAAAGTGGCGAACCTGCTGGAGTCAGAGCGCATCGGCGTCTCCGTGTCCGAAGGCTTTCAGCTGCACCCCGAACAGACGACCGACGCGATCATCTGTCATCATCCCAAAGCCAAGTACTTCATCGCCTGAGCGACTCCCAGCGCTTCGCGCGGTTCTTGGCGGCTCCTTTACTCGACTCTCGTCAAACCCTTTAGATCCGATTTATCGTTAGTACTTACTTACGTAAGGATATGCTAACGTAAGCGCGTGGATGCCCTCTTGAAGACACTCGCCGAACCCAAGCGCTGCGAGATCGTCCGTCTCGTCTGGTCCGAAGAAAAGGCCGCCGCCGAGATCGCGGCCCACTTCCCCACCGTTACGCGATCCGCGATCTCCCAGCACCTTGGCGTCCTTCGCCGAAGCGGCTTAGTCAAAGAGCGCCGCGAGGGAACTCGTCGGCTCTACTCCGTCGACCACCAAGAGGTGGCGCGGCTTCGTGCCTTTCTCGACTCCTTTTGGACCGACAGCCTGGAGAGGCTTCGTGATCTCGCTGAATCGAGTGAATCAATGAAAGGAAGCACATGAGTACCGATGCCATCAAAGAGATCGTGGTCAAGGCACCGCCCGCCGCGGTCTTCCCCTACCTCGTCGATCCCGATCTCATGGTCCAGTGGTTGGGCTCGGATGTTTCGCTGAGCCCCGTGCCGGGTGGCGAGTTTCGAGTTCGCTGCCAGGGTCACCCGGGAGTGGGCGAGTTCGTCGAGATCGTCACCAACGAGAAGGTGATCTTCACCTTCGGTTGGGATGAGCCCGGCCACCCCATCCCCGCGGGCTCTACGCAGGTGGAGATCAGCCTCACGCCCAAAGGCGACGACACCTTGGTGCGACTCACCCACCGCGGACTCCCCGAGGACGCGGTCGCCGACCACAACAACGGCTGGGGTTTCTACCTCGACCGACTCGAAAAGGTCGTGAGCGGCATGGATCCGGGCCCGGAAAGCAGCTCGCACGAGTAGTGCTCTAGCAGCGGTGAGAGGATGATCAGATGACGACCCCTGAAGTGTGGCGCTACATCGGCGCAGAACGTTCGGCCATGGCCGATACCTGGGAGACGCTCACGCCCGAACAGTGGGGCTCTCCCTCATGGTGCGAGGGATGGACGCTAAGAAAGGTTGCCGGTCATGTGCTGGCCGCCGCCGAACAGACGCCGCTTAACTTCTTCAAGGAGTTCGCCGCCGCGGGATTTAACTTCGACGTCTTCGCCGGCCGCGGAGCGGATCGGCTGGGCTCACTCACGGCGCAGGAACTGGTAGGGCGACTGCGCGCACGAACCACGACCACCAATCATCCGCCGGGACCGGTGACGGCGATGCTGGGCGAGATTGTGGTGCACGGCGACGACATGCGACGCCCCTTGGGGCTCTCTCACGCGTCGCCCGAAGCGGCCCTGGTGACGGTGGCCGATGCCTGGAAGAAGACCAACATTTTGATCGGATCCAAGTCGCGAATTGAGGGTCTGCGTCTGCGCGCCACGGACGCCGCGTGGACGTACGGCGATGGCCCCGAGGTCGCCGGACCCCTGCAGTCGCTCGTCGTGGCCATGACCGGACGACGCCAGGTGCTGGGTGATCTGTCGGGCGAAGGGGTGCCGCTTCTCGCGAGCCGGTGAACGATTCCCTCGGCTCACCTTAGGGGCGAAGAACAGGGGCACCGACGGGCGTTGAGTGACTCAACGCCTCGCGCGCGTGATAGCTGGATCGCGTCAGCGGCGAAGACTGTACGTGACGAAGTCCCACTCGGCGTCCGCGCTCGGCGAGATCGTCGAACTCCGCCGGCTCCCAAAAGCGAGCCACGGGCAGATGGCGCTCGGTCGGACGCAGGTACTGTCCGATGGTGGCGATCTGCACTCCCACCGCCGCCATGTCGGCCAGAGTCTCTTCGACTTCGTCGGCCGTTTCACCGAGGCCAACCATCAGCCCCGACTTGGTCGTTAGCCCGGCGTGAGCAGCGCGGGCCAACACGGTCAGTGACCGCAGGTAGCCCGCGCTGGGACGCACAGCCCGCTGAAGGCGAGCGACCGTTTCGACGTTGTGGTTCAAGACGTCGGGTCGCGCGTCGATAATCATTTGCAGCGATTTCGCGTCGCCCTTGAGGTCGCTCGTCAAGACTTCGACGTTGGTTCCGGGGGATCTCTCTCGTATCGCGCGCACACTCGCGGCGATCGCGCCGGCTCCCCCATCGTCGAGGTCGTCGCGTGCCACGCACGTGATCACGGCGTGGGCCAACTTCAGTCGCACGACCGCCTCGGCGACACGCTCGGGTTCGGTGGGATCGAGGGGCGAGGGTTTGCGCGTATCAACGAGGCAAAATCCACACGCCCTCGTGCAGCGCTCCCCGTTGACCATGAACGTTGCGGTCCCCGACGCCCAGCACTCGAAGATATTGGGACAACCCGCTTCCTCGCAGACCGTGACGAGTCGCAGGTCTTCGGTGAGTTTGCGTAGCGACTGATACTCGGCCCCCATATGGGCTTCAATCCTGAGCCACGAAGGCTTGCGCGTGTTGAGGGCGAGTCCCGCGTCGGGGTTTACCCCGGCCTTGCGCAGTCGGCGGATTAGAGGCCGCTCATCCGATGTCGTGGCGACGCTGCGATCCACGCGGGCGACTCGTGACGGCCCGCCAAAGCGTCGCTCTAACTCCTCGCCCAAAAGTTCCTCGACGTCGAGCGACGTCACGTCAACTCCCAGCGAGCGAAGAGAGGCCACCGGCTTATCGGCGATTCCGCAGGGCACGATGGCCTTAAAGCCCTCGAGATCGATCTCGACGTTTAGGGCCACACCGTGCAAAGTCCTTCGCGCACCGGCGTCGTTGCGTTCCGTCCGCACTCCGACGGCGGCGATCTTCTTCGGCACGCCGGTGAGATCGGCCCACACACCCGGGTATCCGTCGAGACGGCCCACCTCGCCGAGACGATCGTGAGAGTCGGCACGCGTCACGGCGTCGATCACCGCGTCTTCGAGATGACGAACGTGGGTCTTGCCGGCGGCGGGATCGTCGTCGACCGTGACGATGGCCCAGGCGACCACCTGACCGGGTGCGTGATAGGTGACGTCGCCGCCACGATCAGCGTCGATCACCACCGCGTTCAGCTCCGAGGGAGGAATGAGGAAGTGCTCTTCGAGCGTGCGCACGCCGCGGGTATAGGTCGGCGGGTGCTCGAACAACAGCACGTAGTCGTCGCTCGCCTGCAGCAGGGCCCTTTGGAGGTCGTTGGCCTCGGCGAAGCTCACTCGACCGAGGTGGCGCCGCCGCAGCATCTAGCGCTCGCTCTCGAGATCCATCCCGGCGAGTAGCTCGGCCACTCGTTCAAGATAACGGGCTGCGCTGACTGGCTCACAGACTCGGTGATCGAATGAGAGACCCAGCACCATACGTCGGCCAATTTCGATCTCCGGAGTGCCACTCTTGGTCGTGACGACCGGTTCGAGACGTACGGCACCCATCGAGAGAATCGCCACCTCCGGCTGAATGATGATCGGCTTTGTCCACAGCGTGTGTTCACTGGGCGCGCCCGCGATCGTGAACGTTCCACCCATCAAGTCATCGGTTGTCAACTGTCGTGACGCCAGTCGCTGGTCGAGTTCGTTCACTCGACGCGCCAGTGCGCGCAAGGTGAGACCCGCGGCCGCGTGGACGACCGGCACCAGCATGCCGTCATCGGCGACTCCGCGAACAATGCCGAGGTTGACCGTGCGATGAAGGACCAACTGGTCGCTCGAGAACGTCGCGTTGAGTAACTCGAACTCCGCGAGTGCCCGCACCGCGGCGAGACTCACGACCATCTCGTCGGTGATGGGCTCACCATCGCGCGTCACACGATTGAGTCTCTCGAGTTCGCCAAAAATCGCCCCGTCAACGTCGACGGCGACGAATCCATGCGGAGTGCCCTGACTCGATACCGACATGTGCTGACCCATTCGCCGACGGCCGTTGCTGAGTGAGACGACCACTTCCTCGGTCGGACCCTGCGCCACGGCGCGCTCGGCGTCGCGCCGGGTAATGGCGCCCCCGGGACCGGAGCCTTGAACGCTGTGGGCTTCGACACCACCGTCACTGAGAATGCGGCGCACCACGGGTGAGACAACCACGCCGCTCGCCGCCCCATCCGCTGTCGCTTTCGGAGCGGACGCGGGGACGCTCACCACCGCTGGCGACGCAGGCTCCATCGTGGCCCGCGCGGTGGCGTCGATGACCGGGGCCTCGTTCGGGGTCGGTGGCGCGCTGGGCGCCGGCTTTGATTCGCCGCTCCTCGCGGACTCGTCGATGACCGCTACGCGCGAGCCGGTCTCCACGGTGTCGCCCTCGGCGGCCAGGATCTCCACCAGAACTCCCGCGGCCGGTGAGGGCATCTCGGAGTCCACTTTGTCGGTTGACACTTCAAACAGTGGCTCGTCGCGCGCGACCACGTCGCCGATTTTCTTGAACCATTGGGTGATGATTCCTTCGGTGACTGACTCACCGAGCGAGGGAAGGGTGACGTCAGCCAACGTGTAGCCCTCGGCCGGCTAAGGCGAGCAGCGTTTCTCCGAAGGTCTCCGAGAGTGAGGGGTGCGGTTGAATGAGTGCGGCTGCCTCTTCCGCGGTGGCTTCCCAGTTCACGGCGAAGTATCCCGCGCCGAGTTGCTCGGTTACCCAGGGACCGGCCATGTGTACTCCGAGAATCTGGCCCCCCGAACCGTCCGCACGCTTTTCGGCGATGACCTTGACGACGCCTTCGGTGTCGCCGATGATTTGAGCCCGAGAGTTTCCTCCGAAGGGGTCCTTCTTCACCACCACGTCATAGCCGCGCTCCTTGGCTGCCGCTTCGGTGAGTCCACAGAAGGCAACCTCCGGGTTCGAGTAGATGGCCCAGGGCACGCGGTCGTAGTCCACCGGTACGACGGGCTCCCCGAGAATGGTCTTGATCGCCACGATCGCTTCGGCAAAGCCGACGTGCGCCAGCTGCGGGGTATCGGCCACGACGTCGCCCACGGCAAAGACGTTCGGTGCGCTCGTTCGCATGTACCCGTCGGCCACCACGAACCCCCCGGCGTTGAGCTCGACTCCCGTGCCCTCGGCGAGGAGGCCTTCGGTCCGTGGGCGCCGACCGACCGACATCACCACCATGTCCGTCACGACGTCCTCTTCACCCTCCATGGAGATGGTGGTCGAGTTCTTCTTCGGTTTGTGACCAGTGATCTTCACTCCGACCCTCGTCTCAATGCCGCGTTTTTTAAAGGAGCGCTGTACGACGCCAGCCACCTCACTGTCGCACCCGGCCAAGATCGAGGGGAGACCCTCGAGAATCGTGACCTGGGTTCCCATGTCGGAGAGAAGCGACGCAAACTCGCACCCGATAGCGCCGCCACCAATGACCGTGGCCCGTTCCGGCAAAGACGTGAGGTCCAAAAACTCATCGGACGTGACCACGATTTTTCCGTCGATCTCAAAACCGGGAATCGTACGCGGCACGGATCCGGCCGCCAAGATCACGTTCGTGCCCTTGGCCACGACCCCGGCGTCGGCGCCGTCAACTACCGTGACGCTGAGATCCTGTTCGAGTCGACCGGTGCCCTGGAAAATGGTGACCTTCCGGCCCTTGAGGAGTCCCGAGAGCCCTTTGAAGAGTCGGTCCACGACCTCGTTCTTACGGTTTTGACTCACCGAGAAATCCACCGTGACGTCCTGGACGTCAATGCCGAAGTTTGAGGAGTGTTCCACGGTGCGACGCACGTGAGCTGTCTCCAAGAACTCTTTCGCCGGCACGCAGCCTCGGTGCAGGCACGTCCCGCCGACCTTGTCGAACTCGACAATCGCGACGCTCAAGCCGGCGGCCGCGCCGTACAGGGCGGCGGCGTAGCCACCCGGTCCTCCGCCGATGACAACGACATCGAACTGCTGGACCTCATCAACCACGGCGTTTCCCTTCAGTAGAACTTCCACGTCCCCCGCGGGAAATCCTAATGTTTCTCAACAATTCCCCCGACAGACGGTCAGGAGTGTTGGGCGTGCTGCGTGTCCGCGGCGAGGGTCGCGAGCTGATCGACGAAGTCGTTCATCCGATCACCGGAGTGACCCTTGACCCAGGAGAAGGTGACCGATCGCCCGCTCTCTAGTACCAGAGGCAACAGCTGCTCCCACAGGTCCCGATTGGCCACCGGATCACCTTTGGAGTTCTTCCAATTGCGACGCAACCACCCCACGTACCATTTGTCGTGAAAACACTTGACCACGTAGTTCGAGTCGCTCACGATCTCGACGGGTCCCTCTGGATGCTCGCGAAGCGCCTCGATCACCGCGAGAACTTCCATTCGCTGGTTGGTGGTGTGGGGTGCCGCTCCGCTGGCGTACGCGTCGGCGTCACTGGCCCAGGCCCACCCTCCGGGGCCAGGATTGCCGCGGCAGGCGCCGTCGGTATGAATGCGAATCATATGACCCGAGTGATCCAGGCGTCCGGGTCATTCGTAAAGCGCGTGACCGCGTCGGGCAGTTCGCCACGCAACACCTGACCGAGTGTGACGTGCTCTAACACTTCCCGTAACGTTCCGCGTACGGCCACCCACACCTCGCGCAGATGCTTGGCCTCTCCCTCGTAGACCAGGGTCTCCGGACGCATCCCGCGAACCCCGGCCATGGGACCGCTCACCACGCGCAAGATGTCCGCGATCATGATGGAGTCGGGGTCCTTCGCCAATTTAAAGCCGCCGTCGGGGCCCCGCTGGCTGGTGACCAGTCCTCCGCGACGTAGATCGCTCATAATGGCCCCGAGAAACTTTGCCGGCAGGTCCTGCTCGTGCGCCAGGTGGTCAACGCTCACCGACACGTCGCTCGCCGCCAGCGTCAAGAGCGCGCGAATCGCGTACTCGGCCTTGGCGGGAATCTGCATATAGCCATTCTGCCGCACCGCCTCCTGGAGCGTGGCACTCGCCCACGGTCTCATAAGGTGATCGGGTGTTCGACCTCGCCGCGCGCCACCTCTATCTCTGTGTGGGCCAGCGTGACGATTTGGCGAGTTTTCTGCCCGCGGTCTTGAGCGGAGGCGTGGACGTTGTTCAGTTGCGCGAGAAAGTACGTCCCGTGGAGGACCAACTCGCGGCGGCCCAGTTGATGAGATCGATCTGCCACGAGTACAACGTTCCCTTTGTGGTGAACGACTCGCCAGAACTCGCCCTCGACGCTGGCGCCGACGGTGTTCACGTGGGACAAGATGACGTCAGCGTGGCTCGCTGCCGCGAGGTCCTGGGGAGCGAGGCCCTGATCGGGCTCTCCACCCACTGCGACGCCGAGTTCGACGCCGCGCTCGACGAGGACGCCTCGTACTTCAGTGCCGGACCCATCGTCGAGACGCCGACCAAACTCGGTCGAGCTGGCACGGGCGTTGAGTACGCGATACGAAGTCAAGGTAGATCGCGTCGACCCGTGTTCGTCACCGGCGGGGTCAACGCTTCCAATGTCTCCCGGCTAGTAAAAGCGGGACTGCGTCACTTCGTCGTCGTGCGAGCCCTCATTGAAGCCGACGACCCCTTCGTCGCGGCGACCGTGCTGCGCCACGCGCTCGACGAGGCCCTGTCATCGGTGACGATCGAGCCAACCTAACAACGTCGCCACCATTCGCGGGTCGGCGCGCAGTTGGTGACCGGCACCCTGAATCAGGCGAAGCTCCGCACGACCCTCGGCCGCCGCGACGAGGTCGCGCGCGTCAGAGGCCGGAACTTCCAGGTCGTCGGTGCCGTGTCCAATCAGCAGCCGACGCGGAGGAAGCTTGGCGATCGCCCCCATGGGATTGATGTTGAGGAGGTCCTTGTACAGCTTGCGAGGTTCGAGTAGTTCGTTCTCGTCGCCGACCACTCCCGCCACCTGTACCGCTCTATGGATCTCCTCGGGCGATCCCGACCATGGTCCCAAGTGCGCGGGCGCCGCGAACGTAGCCACGCCGCGAACGCGGTCGTCCTTTGCCGCCACCGCGAGGGCCAAGGCCCCCCCAAATCCAAACCCCGCCAACGAGATGCGCGGCTCTTTTTCCGATACACGATCGATAATTCGCCCCAAGTCTTCGCGCCACTGGGACGCCGAGAATGTTCCCGTGCTGCCGCCCACCCCCGAGAGCGTCCCGGTGGCGACGAGCCATCCCGATTCATTGGCTACGTGCTCGGCTAACTCCGGCAAAAGACCGGCCGCCTGGCGGCCCATGCCGACGAGGCGCGGAAGCCCGTGAACTAACACGAGGACGTGACCGGCCACCGTTCGAGCGTTCGAATTCGTTATCCGTAGGTCAAGGACGGAACCGCCGCTGCGCAGTTGCTCGTGGTCGAGCACGAAACGCTAGATACCTAGTCGTTGCGCCAAGAGTTCGCGGTGATAGGCCGGGTCCCCTAAGAACAGCTCGGAACTCTTGGCGCGCTTGAAGTACAGGTGCGCGGGGTGCTCCCAGGTGAAGCCGATTCCCCCGTGAATCTGAATATTCTCCGCGGCGCAGTGAAAGTAGGCCTCGGAACAGAACGACTTGGCCAGGCTGGCGGCGATCGGCAGCTCTTCGTTGCGCTCTTGCGCGGCCCAGGCCGCGTAGTACGCCGCCGACTTCGCCGACTCCACGTCCAGCAACATGTCCGCACACTTGTGCTTGATCGCTTGGAAGGAGCCGATTGGACGGCCGAACTGGACGCGATTCTTGGCGTACTCGACCGAACTGTCGAGCACGCGTTGCGCGCCACCGACCTGCTCGGCGGCCAAGGCGGCCGCGGCAATCTGCACGGTGGCTTCCAGTCCTTCCAGCGCGCCTCCATCCTCGCCGATCAGCGCCGCGGGAGCGCTCTTGAACTCAAGACGACTCTGCTTTCGGGTTTGATCCATGGTGGCCAGTGACTCACGCGTCACGCCGACGGCGTCGCCGGCGACCGCGAAGAGAGAGACTCCGCGGTCGGTCTTGGCGGGTACCAGCAAGAGCGACGCGGTCGATCCATCGGTGACGTAGCTGCGAACACCATCGAGGACGAATCCGTCAGCCCCGCGGGTCGCGGTCGTCGATGTTTCGGAGAGATCCCACAGTCCAGCGTCGTCGGTAAGGGCAACGGTGGCGATCGTCTCTCCGCTGGCGATACCCGGCAAGTACTTCGCTTTATCCTCGTCACTTCCCACGAGCAAGAGAGCGTTGGCCGCTAACGCGACCGTGGAAAAGTACGGGGAGCAAAAGAGTGCGGCGCCCATCTCTTCAAACACCACGTAGAGCTCGACGGGTCCGTAACCCTGCCCTCCGAACTCTTCGGGAATGCCGAGGCCCTGAAGAGCCAGCTCGTTGGCCATCTGCGCCCACACGGCCGGGTCGTAGCCCTCGCTCGTCGCCATCAGGCGGCGAACCTCACTCTCGGGCGACTTTTCCTCTAAGAAACGTCTCACCATCTTGCGAAGTTCGTCTTGCTCTTCGCTGAAGCCAAAGTTCATTAGAGTCCCTCTTCTTCCGCGCGTCATACGCGTCAAGAACGAGAATACTCAATCCCGGATGCGGTGATTCCGTGCCATTCTGGGTGGATGGACAACGTTGCGCTGGTCTGGTCTGACGCCGCGGCCGAGGTGCATCGGTTCGTCGTCGGGCCGATTGAGAACAACGTGTACGTGGTGCGGTGCCGGCGAAGCGGTGAGGCCACCCTGATCGACGCCGCCAACGAGCACGATCGCTTGCTGCGCGTGGCCCAGAGACTTGGCGTGACGTCGGTGCTCGAAACGCACGGCCACTGGGACCACATCGGCGCCGTGGAGCAGGTGCGTGAAGCGGGCATTGACGTGTGGGTGCGCGCCGAGGACGCCGACATGCTGCCAAGCTACGACCACGTTCTTGACGACGGCGCCGTTCACGTCGTGGGCGACATCCGTCTGCGTATTGTGCACACCCCTGGCCACACGCCCGGCAGCGTCAGTTTCGCGCTGGAGCACACGCCCCTGCTCTTCACGGGCGACACGCTGTTTCCGGGCGGACCGGGCAACACGACCTTTGAGGGCGGCGACTTCGCTACCATCATTGCCTCCATCGAGGAGAGACTGTTCCGGGTCTACGACGCCGCGACGACCTTCTGGCCCGGCCACGGGGCGCCTTCGACTATCGGCGCCGAATCGCCTCACCTCGATGAGTGGGTGGAGCGCGGTTGGTGAGAGTCGAACGGCAATTTTCGCCGCACCAGTAGGCTCTCTGCGTGCCAAAACCGTTACTCGAGTTGCGAAATCTTCACGCCGAGGCTGAAGGCTCGGTGATACTTCGCGGCGTCGACCTCGTCGTCAATGAGGGCGAAGTGCACGCGCTCATGGGACCGAATGGCGCCGGCAAGTCGACGCTGGCCAGCGTCATTATGGGACATCCCGGCTACGCGGTGACCGACGGCGAGATTTTGCTCTTCGGTGAGAACATCGCGACCTGGACGCCGGACGTACGCGCGCGCGCCGGGATCTTCCTCGCCTTTCAGTACCCCGAAGCGATCAGCGGCGTCTCGGTGATCCAGTTCCTTCGTCAGGCCATCGCGGCTCGCAAGGGCTTGGACGAGCTGAGCGTGCTCGAAGTGCGCTTGGACCTCGCCGAATGGATGGACCGCTTGGGCATCGACAGCGCCTTCGCCGAGCGCCACCTCAACGACGGCTTTTCGGGTGGAGAGCGCAAGCGCAACGAAGTCCTGCAAATGGCCCTGCTCGATCCCGTCATCGCACTGCTCGACGAGACGGACTCCGGTCTCGACATCGACGCCCTACGCGTGGTGGCCAAAGGCGTGAGCACGGTGAGAGAGCAGCACCCCACGATGGGTGCCATCGTCGTGACTCACTACGTCAAACTGCTGGACGAGATTCAGCCCGACTACGTGCACGTCTTGTTCGACGGACAGATCGTCCACAGTGGCGGGCCCGAGCTCGCCACTCAGATCGACCGCGACGGCTACGACGCCTGGCGACCGGTGAACGCGTGAGCAGCTTTAGCGCTCGACGCGTTCGTACGGATATTCCCCTTCTGCAGCGCGAGATCAACGGTCGCAAGATCACCTATCTCGACTCCGGAGCGAGTTCATTACAGCCGAACGCCGTGATCGACGCGATGAGCCGCTACTACGAACTGCGCCACGCCAACGTGCATCGCGGGGTCTACCAAACAGCCAACGAGGCGACCGAGGCCTACGAAGGTTCGCGTACGGCGGTGGCGTCGTTCATTAACGCCCCCGGGGGTGCCAACGAGGTTGTCTTCACCAAGAACACCACCGAGTCCATCAACCTGGTGGCCAAGTCCTGGGGCGCCGCCAACCTGGGTCGAGGTGACGTGGTACTGGTGAGTGAGATGGAACATCACGCGAACATCGTTCCCTGGTTTCAACTTCGCGAGTTGACCGGGGTCGAGGTTCGCTTCATTCCCGTGGGCGACGACTTCCGACTCGATCTGACCAAACTCGACGAACTGCTCGAGGGCGTGAAACTGCTGTCGGTGACAGCGATGTCAAACGTCTTGGGCACCAAGAATCCCATTGGCGAGTTGGCCGAGGCGGCCCACCGCGTCGGTGCGCTCATCGCGGTGGATGGTGCCCAGTCCATCGTCCACGGCGTGACGGACGTACGCGAACTGGATATCGACTTTCTGGCTTTCTCGGGTCACAAGATGCTCGGGCCCACGGGCATCGGCGTGCTCTGGACCCGCGAGAGCGTGCTCGATACGATGGGCCCCTTTCTGGGCGGAGGCGGCATGATCGCCGACGTGCGCGTCGACGGCTTCACGCCGGCCAAGGGTGTGGCCCGCTTCGAGGCCGGAACACCACCCATCGCCGAGTCGGTGGGCTTGCACGCCGCCGTTCGCTATCTCGACGGCCTCGGCATGGAGAACGTGGCCGACCACGATCACGAACTCACGGTGGATGCCCTGACGCGCCTGGAGTCCTCCTTTGAAGGGCGCGTTCGCGTGATCGGTCCTTCTGATACCAAGGATCGTGGCGGGGTAATCAGCCTTGACGTCGAGGGCGTGCATCCTCATGACGTGGCCCAGGTCCTCGATCAGTTCGGCGTCTGCGTACGACCCGGTCATCACTGCGCCAAGCCGCTCATGAAGCGATTCGGTCTCGCCGCCACCGCCCGAGCGTCCTTTGGTCCCTACTCCCTGACCCGCGATACCGACGTTCTTCTTGAGGCGCTCGCCAGTGCCGTCACCATGTTTGGCTGAGTTATGTCGAACCTAGAAGACCTCTATCGCGAGATCATCCTCGACCACTACCGTTCGCCCCGCAACCGGGGTGAACTCCCCTCTCCGCCCGCGCATATCGTCGAGGGCTTTAATCCGCTCTGCGGCGACGAGGTAACCATCTATCTCGACGTACGCGATGGTGTCCTGCACGACATCAAACTCACCGGGCACGGATGCTCGATCTCCCAGTCATCGTCGTCTCTCATGAGCGCCGCGGTCAAGGGCAGGCCGCTCGACGACGTGAACGCCACCATCGACACGTTCAAACAGCTAATGATGGGACATGAGTCGAAACTCACGACGGAGGTCGAGGTCGACGACGAAGTCGACTTGCGCAAACTCGGCGAACTCGCCGCGCTGCAGGGTGTGGTGAAGTTTCCGGTTCGCATCAAGTGCGCCACGCTGGCCTGGAACACACTTCGCCAGGGCCTCGAAGAGATCGACTAACTCTTCTACGGCGAGCAGGTCGTCGGATCGAAGTTCGGGACGGCCAGGGTCGGGTTCGTCGTCGCGGTCGTCGGGGCGGTGGTCGTGGAGGTGTGTTTCTTCGTCGGCGTGGTCGTCGTCGTGGGCGTCGTAGTCGTGGTGGACGTCGTCACCGGGACGTAGGGCGGTGGCACGGACTCGTTGCTGGTATTAGGCGGCGGGTCCGCGGGCTTTTCGAGCTCACTGCCGAAGATGCTCACCAGTTGTTCCTGCGCGTAGGGCTGCTCCACGTAGAGCACGTCGCCGAGAGCGGTGTTATTCACCGCCGTCGTCGGCAGCGTGTAGGTAAGAATGGAGTTGGCGTTGAGGCCGTGAAAGCGCTCGGCCAGTCCAATGAGCTCGTCGAGCGTGAACGTGCTGTCGAGCGTGACCCCCTTGGTCAGTTGGGTGATGAACGAGTCAAGCTTGAAGGGGTTATAGAGCTTCTTGGCCGCGTCGACCATGCCACGCAGGAACGCGTCCTGACGATCGATGCGACCAAAGTCGCTCGTGCCGTCGTACACCCATCCAGCGTCGTACAGCGCGGCCGGCGACGAGTCCACGTTGGGGAATACCTTGGCGTGATCCACGTTGTAATAGAAGTGGCGACTTCGCGTGAGGGCCAGGGCCTGGAAGCCCTCCACCCGCTGACAGCCGGGGTGCAAGATACGCAGCCCCGAGTACGGATCCCAGGACGGGTAGGGAAAGTCGAGGTACACCCCACCGATGGCGTCCGCCGCGTCGATGACTCCGGCGAAACTCATCACCACGGTCTGGTGGATCGGGATGCCAAAGTTCGCGGTAATGGTCTGGGCCAGCAGAGAGGGGCCGTTGCCGAAGTTGACGTTGATGCGGTTGAACTGTCCGTACAGAGACTGATTCGCCAGCAGCGTCACCATGGTGTCGCGCGGGATCGAGACCATCGAGATCGTTCCGGCCGTGGGGTCGATGTGGATGATTTTGACGACGTCGCTTCGTTGTCCCCCGACCGAACCACTAGCGGCGCCGGTCTGTTGGTAGGCCAAACCGGTCAGTCCCGCGCGCGAGTCCGATCCGATCAGAAGAATGTTGAACGGCTGACCGGCGGCGACCGGCACCTCGTCGGCCACTTTCACCTTGTGGAACTCGTCAAACTTGTAGTTGGCGTAGAAGTACCCGCCTCCGACCACCACGGCGATCAGGACCACGACGACCACGAGACCCATGATGATGCCCCGGCGCACGCGGTGAGCTCGCACCTTTTTTCTCCGGTGCCGCGTCCCTCTCTTTTGATCGACCGCCTCGCCCAGCGCTACTAGTCGATCCTGGTTAGCGAGTTCCCTCCGCGACCTTCGTGTTGAGCGGGGCTCCGCGGGAGAGTCGTCACTTCCGTTGGGCATCGAAGCAGTTTACCTCTCGGGCTTACGACGACTGAGGCAGCCCGGCCCCACGGAATACTTCGTATCCGTCGCGTTCGAGGGTGATCGCTAACTCCGGCCCACCCGTGGCCACCACTCGCCCGTCGCTCACCACGTGAATCATGGTCGGCGTGAGCTCGAGCAGCAGTCGGCGAAAGTGCGTGATCGCCAGCACGCCGCAGTTCCACTCGGTGGTCGCGGCGTGCAGTCGATGGGCCACGGCGTCGAGCGCATCCACATCGAGTCCCGAATCGATCTCGTCGAGCACCGCAAACTTGGGACGCAGGACCCCGAGTTGAACCATCTCGGCGCGTTTGCGCTCGCCCCCGGAGAGATCGACGTTGACAAACCGATCAAGCAACTCCGGCGCGAGCTCGATGCGTCGCGCCTCCTCGAGCATGCGTGCCCTCAGCGTCGACGGATCGGCGCCGGCCGCCACCAACAGGTCGTAGGCTCGAACGCCGGGAATCTCGAAGGGCTGCTGAAGAATCAGCATCAGTCCCTCGTGCGCGCGCTCGGTGGGCGTCTTCGTGAGAAGTTCGACGCCGTCGATGGTCACCGATCCGGCGCTCACGATATAACCGGGATGACCGGTGAGCGCGTGGGCCAGGGTCGACTTTCCCGACCCGTTCGGCCCCATGATGGCGTGAACTTCGCCCGAACGCATGGTGAGATCGAAACCCTTCAGGACCTCACGTCCGGCGACTTCCACCCGTAGCCCCTCGATCACGAGTGTCGAGGTCACGGCAACTCCACTTCGAGACGACCGTTCAGGTGACGAACCAGGTAGTGCCCGACGGGGCGCGTCGCGGGCAGGGTCACGGCCGCGCCGTCGCGAAGACGAAACATGGCACCGTGTCGAGCGCACTCAATCTCGCCGGTCTCGACGTCCACGTCGCCTTCGGAGAGACTGAACTCTTCGTGGCTACAGCGATCGTCTAAGACAAAGAGCTCCTGGTCGATGCGCACGGCCACGAGGAGACGCTCGCCCACGCGCAACTGGCGAGGGATGCCCTGAACGAACTCTTCCAACGTGCCGACGTCGTAGCTCGTCACGCCGCGACCACGTCGACGCGCGCCAAGACCGAGGCCACGTCGCTTTCCACCAACTCGGCCAGTTCTGGCGGCAGGGCCGAGAGCATTTCGTAGAAGAATCCCTGGATCAGGAGGCGTTGAGCGTCCTCGCGAGTGATGCCCCGCGACTCGAGGTACCAGCGTTGAAGCTCATCCAGGGGACCGACGCTGGAGGCGTGGGCGCACATGACGTCGTTCTCTCGTATGTCGAGGTTGGGCACGCTGTCGGCGTGCGCGTGTGGCGACAACAGGAGGTTGTGGTTCGTTTGACGCGCGTCCGTTCGTTTGGCGCCCTTTTCAATCTCGATCAGTCCGGTGTAGACCGATCGCGACTCATCCGCCACCGCGCCTTTAGAGAGCAGGGTTGAGGTGGTGCGCGCCGCCACGTGGTACTGGCGGGTGCGAAAGTCGTGAACTTGGTCTCCGGAGCCAAGAAAGGTCGTACGCAGCTCGTTACTCGCGCCGGCCCCGAGCAGTTCGGCGTCGTTTCTCGATCGGTCGTAGTGCGCACCCAAACCGACAACGGCCTGGTGGAGCCGCGCGTCGCGAGCGAGTAAACCCGTCGTACGAGCGACGTGCCAGGCCGAAGAGTCGAGGCGCTGATAGGTGACCAGCTGCAGCGAGGCGTTGTCCTCGAGTCGGTACTCACTCACCGGAACGACCAGCGCGTGGGTCCCTCCCTCGAAGTACTCCACTACCGTCGCGCTGGCTCCACGCCCGAGCACGATCTGGGTTCGAGGAAACGACGCGCCCGCACTCGATTCGTTGAGCACCACGATGGGCTGAGCGAGGTTCACGCCTGCTGCGACACGCAGCACCGTGGTGCCCGGCGCCAGGGCCGCGTTCAAGAGAGCGAAGGAGTCGCTTTCGTATCGCTGCCGCAACGTCTCTCCGGAGAGAGAGTCGTTGGTTTCGTCGATCTCGACGGTGAGTCCCTCGAGCACCTCTCCCGTGCTGACGCAGAAGCCGTCGACGACGCGAACCACTACCCCCGCGCGTTGACGTAGTTTCGTCGCGAACTCCGAGTCCTTCTGCGTCGTGGGCGCGTCGGGCACCGAGAAGCGCTCGAGGACCAAGTCACTCAGCGGCGCGTAGCGCCACACTTCATCGCTCGTCGTCGGCAGGCCGACCGCCTCAAAGAGCGACCAGGCGCGACGCCGCGCGGCCGCGTCGGGCCGGTTATCAATAAAGGTGGAAGCTGAGTCAGCGAAGGCGTTCATAGGGAAATAAGCCTCAGGCAGTGTACCGGGACGGCTCGATCGCCCCGCGTCGTTCGACCTAGGCTGAACCCTCGTTAGGAAGGTGCTCGGTGACGTTCTCTTCAGATGTTCTCTCTCTCGACCTCAATGGTCCCATCGCGACGCTCTGGCTCGACCGCGAAGAGAAGCGAAACGCTCTCGGTAGCGCCTTCTGGCGCGACCTACCGCTCGCCGCCGCCGCCATAGCTGAGGACCGCTCGATACGCGTCCTGGTGGTGGCGGCCAAAGGTCCACACTTCACCGTGGGCCTCGATCTCAAGGAGTTTGGTGGCGGTCTGATCGCCGAAACGGAGGGCTCGTCCCGGGCCACCTCGAGCGCGCGCGCCTACGACGCGGTGCGCGCCCTGCAGGCCTCCGTGACGTCGCTCGCGGAGCTACCCATACCCGTCATCGCCGCGGTACATGGCTACTGCATCGGTGGGGGCGTGGACGTCATCACCGCGTGCGATATTCGCCTCGCCTCGGGTGATGCCGTCTTTTCGGTCCGCGAGACCAAAGTCGCCATCGTGGCCGACCTCGGCACCCTGCAGCGTCTTCCGCGGATCGTCAGCGCGGGCCACGTGGCCGAGTTGGCCTTCACGGGCAAGGACATTGACGCCGCGCGTGCCGCCGCCATCGGACTCGTGAACTCCGTACACGGAGCCAGTCACGAGGACGTCGTGGCGGCCGCCTACGTGCTCGCCAACGAGATTGCCGCCAACTCACCGCTGGCGGTGAAGGGAACCAAGGCCGTGCTGAGAGCGAACGACGGGCGAACCGTGGAAGAAGGACTGGACTTCGTGGCGCGCTGGAACGCCATGTACTTGCAGAGCAACGACCTGCGCGAGGCCATGACCGCGTTCATTGAACGGCGCGCGCCGATCTTCAACGGCGACTAACGCCGCCAGAACTTCCAGCCGCGACGGTTCTTTCTCTCTTCCTCTTCTAAGTACTTGCGCCGCTCCTCGATGAGGTCGGGTGCGACGGCGTTCACGATCTCACTGGCCGACTCCAAGATCGAGCGGCGATCCTCCGCCGGCACGTCGGGCGGAGCTGCTTCCACGGGCCGATCAACCAGGGAGCCGTGGGACCAACCGATGTCCACCAGGCGCGGTTCAAAGGTAAGACAGTTCTCCGGGCAGGACCAAGGCTGATCGGGGGCGAGACCGAGTTTGCAGAACCGTGCCACCTCGCCCGATTTGTACGTCCTGCTCTGGAAGTGTTTGCACTCCTCACGCATACTCATCACTCCATTGTTTCACGGAACGCGGAGACCTAGGCTGCGCCCTTGTGACCGGGGACCTTCGATTCGATGATCGCACACTCACCGAGCGCGAAGTGCGTGACGCGGCGAAGGTGGCGAGTCGCGCCTTTTTCGACGACGCCTACTTTCGCTATCTCTTTCCCGACGACTCGAATCGAGCACGCGTGCAACCCATGATCTTTCGCACCCAGCTCAAGCACATCGGCCCGGAGGGGAAAATTGCCACGATCCGCAACGAGCATGACGCCATCGTCGGCGTGTCCGCGTGGATGCCTCCGCACTCCTTCCCGCCGTCGTTGCGCGTTCAACTGGCCCAACTCCCTGGATCGCTGCGAGCCTTTTATCGCCAGCTAGGAGCTTTACGGGTCGTGGGCACGTACCTGCGAACCCTGCTCAAGGTTCATCCGAAGGAGCCCCATTGGTATCTCATATTGTTGGCCGTCGATCCCCCGTGGCAACGACGTGGTGCCGGATCGATGCTGGTTGAACACGGCCTCGCTTTCGCCGACGCTGCGGGCGTCGGCGCGTACCTGGAGACCCAAAAAGAAGAGAACCTCGCCTACTATCGCCGATTCGGTTTCGAGTTAGTCGATACGCTGCGACCGCTGCCAGGGGGCCTGCCGTACTACACGATGTGGCGGCCGGCTCACTAGCCGATAGAGCCCTCCATCTGCAGCTCAATCAACCGGGACCACTCAACGGCGTACTCCATGGGAAGTGTGCGCGTCACGGGCTCGATGAACCCGTTCACGATCATGCCCATGGCCTGACTCTCGGTGAGACCCCGACTCATCAGATAGAACAACTGGTCGTCGCCGATCTTGGACACCGTGGCTTCGTGGCCAATGGAGGCGTCCTGCTCGCCCACTTCCATGTACGGACGAGTCTCGGAGACGGACTTCTCATCAAGCAGCAACGCGTCACAGCGCACGAAGCTCTTGGCGCCCGTGGCACCCTCTTCGACCTTGACGAGTCCCCGGTACGCCGTGAGGCCGCCGTCTTTCGAGATGGACTTTGAGACAATGGTGGACGTCGTCTCTGGCGCGCAGTGCACCATCTTGGCGCCCGCGTCTT
Source organism: uncultured Acidimicrobiaceae bacterium (assembly GCA_963849705.1). Lineage (GTDB taxonomy): Bacteria > Actinomycetota > Acidimicrobiia > Acidimicrobiales > RAAP-2 > RAAP-2. The sequence continues at coordinate 94,180 of CAWKII010000005.1, forward strand.
GAACCTGTCCGGGACCGGCGTAGGCGACGGAGAGCACCTCACCCGAGGCCTTAGGACCCATCAAGTAGACCGAGGGGTACTTCATGGTGAGCCGCGAGCCGATGTTGCCGTCGATCCACTCCACGTGGGCTTCGGCTTCGGCGCGGGCCCGCTTCGTCACCAAGTTGTAGACGTTGTTGGACCAGTTTTGAATAGTGGTGTAGGTGATGCGCGATCCGGGAAGGGCGACGAGCTCCACCACGGCCGAGTGCAGCGAGTCGGTTGAGTAGACCGGGGCCGAACAGCCCTCCACGTAGTGAACTTGCGATCCCTCGTCGGCGATGATGAGGGTGCGCTCGAACTGACCCATGTTCTCGGTATTGATGCGAAAGTACGCCTGCAACGGTTGGTCGACCTTGACTCCCGGTGGCACGTAGATAAAGGATCCCCCGCTCCAGACGGCGGAGTTGAGAGCGGCGAACTTGTTGTCGTTGGGCGGAATGATGGTACCGAAGTACTTGCGAACCAGTTCGGGATACTCGCGCACGGCGGTGTCCATGTCACAAAAGAGCACGCCCAAGCGTTCTAGGTCCTCGCGGTTACGGTGAAAGACCACTTCTGACTCATACTGAGCCGTCACGCCGGCCAGGTACTTGCGCTCGGCCTCGGGAATACCGAGCCGCTCGTAGGTGTTCTTGATGGCGTCGGGGAGGTCTTCCCAGCTGTTGACTTGGTGGTCGGTGGGCTTGATGTAGTAGTAGATGTCGTTGAAGTCGAGGTCGGGCATGCGGTCGGCAAACCACGGCAACATGGGCTTCTTCTCAAAGCGCTTGAGAGCGTCAAGGCGAAACTTCAACATCCAGGGCTCTTCGCTCTTCATCGCCGACATCTCGCGCACGATGTCCTCGTTCAGGCCCTTCTTCGGCTTGAAGACCGGCAACTGCTCGTCGGACCAGCCCAACTGATAACGGCTGAAGTCGAGATTGTCAATCGCCATTGCGCTCCTTTGGGATACTTCCTACGTCCATAGTACTAAGGGTCCCGCCGCCCATGACCCTAAAACACTGGCAAAGTAGGTAGATGCCTACCCCACCGAGCGCCCCTCAACGCCCCCACGCCATTACTCGTCACGGTGACACCCGGGTCGACCCCTACTACTGGCTGATGGACCGTAACAGCGAGGAGGTGCTCTCCCTGCTCCGATCGGAGAACGAGTACTTAGAAGCCGAGATGGCCCCTCTAAAGACACTCGAGGACGAACTTTTTGAAGAGATTAAGTCGAGGGTGGAAGAGACGGACATCTCGGTGCCCGTTCGCAAGGGTGACTGGTGGTACTTCGTGCGAACGCGCGAGGGGCTCAGCTACTCCATCAGTGTTCGTCTGCCCGCCGACGGAGACGACTTCACCCCTCCCGAGATCGATCCCGAGACCACCCTCGAGGGTGAGCAAGTCATCCTCGACGAAAACGTGGAGGCCGAAGGTCACGAGTTTCTCTCGGTGGGTGTCCTCGCGCTCAGTCCCGATGAGCGGTGGGTAGCCGTAGGCACCGACTTTGAAGGGAGCGAGCGCCACCACGTCACGGTGCGACCGATGGCCGGTCAAGCACCCATACCCGATGAGCTAGACGACGTCTACTACGGCTTCGCCTGGGCGACGGACAACCGCCATTTCTTCTATACGCGGGTCGATGACGCTATGCGACCCTGGCAACTCTGGCGCCACGAGCTGGGCACAGCCAGTAACCACGACGTTCTTGTCTACCAAGAGGACGACGAACAGTACAACGTCTCGGTTGGGCGCAGCCGAGACGATCTCATGATCGTCGTCATGTTGAACTCCTCGATGACGAGTGAGGTTCGCTACCTGTCAGCCGACGCTCCCACCGGCGAGTTGGCGCTGCTCGAAGAGCGGCGACACGGTATCGAGTACGGCGTCGAGCACTTCGTCGATCAACGGGGCCGGGCCTGGTGGCTCAAGATGACCAACGAGGGCGCGACCGATTTTCGACTCCTGGCGCGACCGGTGGACGGGGGTGAGTGGCGCGAGATCGTGCCCGAGCGACCAGGCTGTCGTCTCGATGGCGTCGACGCCTTCGCCACCTTTCTGGCCCTCAGCGATCGAGAGAACGGCTGCGCCGCGCTACGCCTGGTGCCGCTTCTCGACGGCGAGGATCCCTTTGGCCAGGACATGATCGGTCGCTCTCGATTGGTCGAGGGTGGGGCGTTTCCCAATACCGTGGTGGCCACGGCGAATCCGAATTTCGATACGCCTCTGCTTCGCGTGCTCATCACGTCGCTCACGACGCCGCGACTCGTCGCCGACGTGGTGGTGGCGACGGGCGAGCTGCTTGTGCGAAAGCAGCAGATCGTTCTCGGTGGCTACGACGAGTCGCAGTTCGTGACCGGCCGGCTCTGGGTGACGGCTAGCGATAACGTGCGCGTCCCCGTCTCCGTCGTGGCCCGGCGTGACCTGGTAGAGCTGAAGGACGACGGCTCTCTCGAGCCACGACAGCCGTCACCCCTTCTGCTGTACGGATACGGAAGCTACGAGATTTCGATCGACCCCACGTTCTCATCGCTACGACTCTCGTTGCTGGATCGCGGGGTGATCTTCGCGATCGCCCACGTTCGCGGCGGCGGCGAGATGGGTCGCTCGTGGTACGAGATGGGTCGCTTGGCGCAAAAACCGACGACGTTCAGCGACTTCATCGCGGTGACGCGAGACCTGATCGACGCGGGGTGGACGACGCCCGATCAGCTGGCGATCCGCGGCGGTTCGGCCGGCGGACTACTGATGGGCGCGGTGATGAATGACGCGCCGGAACTGTTTCGAGCCGTCGTGGCCGAGGTCCCCTTCGTCGACGTCGTTACCACCATGCTGGACGACTCATTGCCGCTGACGACCGGCGAATGGGAAGAGTGGGGCAACCCCGACGCCAGCGCCACCAGCTATCGCACCATGAAGAGTTACTCCCCCTACGACAACGTGCGCTCCTTGAGGGCCGACGGAACGCCGCTTCAGTACCCACGCCTCTTCGCTACGGGGGGCCTCAACGACTCCCGCGTCGGTTTTTGGGAACCGGCCAAGTGGGTTTTGAAGTTACGTGACGCCAACCCCAACAACTACGCCGTCTTGAAGATGGAGCTGGGCGCGGGCCACGGTGGCGTATCGGGTCGTTACGACGCGTGGCGAGACGAAGCCCAAGTGCTCGCGTGGATACTGAATGAGATCACCTCGAGGTCGACGTCGTCGACGTCGTTGGCGTAAAGACGAGGACGAGCGTCGCGGGGAGCGACGAGGGGAACGTGACCGGGGAGCCCTTCACGTGCACGCTGGCGTTCGAAGGCGAACCGATCGTGATACGAGAGTTGCCCGTCATCGTGAGTGCCTCGACCTTCCCCATCGGGACTGTGCCCTGCCACTCCAACGTGTTGGAGGGACCCATCTCAAAGACGACCCAGGTCGGACCCTTGAGTCCCCGCACGACGACTTGATACTTCGACGCGGGCACGTCGTAGTTCGCGTCGTCGCCACTGGCGCTCGTGGGCTCGAACGCCGACGGAAAGGATGTCGTCGTGGTGGTGCTATTCGAGGTCGTCGTCGACGCCGGAGGCTCCTTCGATGGGTGGTGGTCCACGTAGTACGTCCCGACCACCACCCCCACGAGCGCCACGGCCAGGAGCACGCCCAGACGACGAAGAACGATCGACAAGGTGGAACGCTGCGACGAGCGAGAGAGAAACCAGTCGTCGTTGTGCCGTAGGTGAGACGGGACCGTCTCCTCGCTGGTCCCGGACAACTCATTAAAGACGTAGCGGCGATGGGGGTCGAGCCGAGGACGCTCCAGCGGAGGTCGAGCGAGAGGCTCGCCCGAGTCGTCGAGCAACCGAAAGCCTTTGGACGGTGCGTACGGCGACGGCGGTGGGGCCATAAGGCGGCGCTCTACGGGTCGAGAGAGCTCGCGCATCTCGTCTCGACGCAACTTTCGAATACGAAGAACCGTGCCGAGGACAAGTAACACGACGACCACGGCCACGATGATCTTGAGGGCGAGCATCACGGCCGTCTACCTCGAGTGTCCTTCGCACGGACGTTAGCTCCCACTCACCGCAGGGTAGTGGACGTCGCCTTCCTAGGCGAGAGCGCGATAGCCCCCTCGGTAGTAGATCAGGGGCTCGCCCGGCTCGGTTGCGGCGTAGTCCATCTCCGCCACCACGATGTCGTGGTCGCCGTGATTGGTCACTTCTCGGATAGTTCCCTCCACGTAGGCGAGAGCCCCCTCCAAGAAAGGTGAGCCGTTGGGTGCGCCAAACCACTTCACGTTCGCGAACTTGTCCGTCCCGCTGGCCGAAAAAGCGCGGGCCAATGTCTCCTGGTCTGCGCCCAGAATGTTGACGCCCAGCACCCCGGTGTCGCGAATTCGTTGCCAGGACACCGAGGCGCTGGAGGCGGCGAAAAAGACCAACGCCGAGTCCACGGAGAGCGAGCCAAACGTCTGACACGTGAATCCGGCCGGTCCCGCGGGCGAGAGCGCGGTGATGACGACCACGCCGGTCGCGTAGTGACCAAGCACCTCTTTGCAGTGCGCGTTGTCAAAGGCCGTCACGACGCCCAGACTACCGGGCGAGCATTTTTCTTCGAGAGACCAATCTAGTGAGCGGGCAAGGAGTAGACCCGCGACCGCCGGTCGATCAGGCCATCTTTGATGAGCCCGGCCAGAACCTCGTCGCCGCGCGACGCTTCGACACTGGCCAACACCTTCGACAGCTCGCGTCGCGAGCGCGGCCCCTCCACGAGAGCACTCAAGACCCGCCCACGCAGTTGTCGATTCGAACCCTCGAAGGGCCCCTGGGCGCGCGACACGCCCGCGCTCAGGGGCGCCGGATCGGGTCCTCCTTGGAGCCGCCAAGCACAGTGCGTCGCCAGCGGGCACGACTCGCAGCGCGGTATCGCGCGGCAGTACTGCGCCCCGAGGTCGAGCATTGCCTGATTGAAGGCGGCCGCGTTGGTTCGAGGAAGGAGATCGTTGGCCAGCGCCCGAGCCTCGTGGGTTCGAAGCCGGCGATTGGCCAGCGCTCGTGAGAGGACGCGGCCCACGTTGGTATCCAACACCGCGACCGGTTCGCCGTAGGCGAAGGACGCGACGGCGGCTGAGGTGTACTCCCCCACCCCCGGCAGTCGGCGAAGCGAGGGCGTGTCGCGGGGCACGACGTCGTCGAACTCGTCGCGAAGAGTGCGGGCCGTTTCGTGGAGCGCCTTGGCTCGTCGCGGGTACCCGAGGCCTCGCCATAGGGCCAGAACGTCCGCCAGGCTTGCGTCGGCGCACGAACTGGGCGTCGGAAAACGCTCCATGAAGAGGCGCCAGGGACCGAGTACCCGCGACGTCGACGTCTGTTGGAGCATGACTTCACTCACCAACACCGCCCACGGTCGTGGATCGTTGACCCAGGGAAGGTCACGGCTCAGTGAGTGTGAACGACGGACCAGCGCGCGACGAAAGGCCGCGTGCGTGCTACGACCAGATGTCGTCACTGTACGGGCGTCGCCGTTCGGGGGCGAACTCTCGCCTCCACACCATGACCTTGCGGCGGAAGTAGCAGACCTCGAGGCCGTCCTGATTAAAGCCCTTGGTTTCCACGGTCACCACGCCGCGGTCGTTCTTGGACGTCGACGGGTTGAGCGCCAAGACACGCGACTCCGCGTAGATCGTGTCGCCGTGAAACGTCGGGTGACGGTGAATCAACGACTCGACCTCTAAGTTGGCGATGGCGGCGCCGGACACGTCGGGCACACTCATCCCGAGCACCAACGAGTACACCAAATTGCCCACCACCACGTTCCTCTTGTGAACCGTTTCGTTCTCGGCGAACCAGGCGTTCGTGTGCAGGGGGTGGTGATTCATGGTGATCATGCAAAAGAGGTGATCATCGGCCTCGGTGATCGTCTTGCCGGGCCAGTGTCTGTAGACGTCGCCCACTTCGAACTCCTCGAAGTAGCGTCCAAAGGGGCGGTCAAAGGTTGTCATGGGGTAGACCTTCCGGCGTCTCGGGCTTACTCTTCGGCAAACTCGCGCGCGGGTCGTGTCGTAAAGGAGACGAGCCCCCCGGGCAACGTTTCGCCGTCGACCATCATGCGCCAGGTGTAGCGAGCACCGTCACTCAAGGGAATCGGCCCAAAGTTCACGGCGATGGGCACGTCGACGGGTGTGCCCACGGGCACGTCCTCGGGCGCGGTCGCCGAAAAGTCGCCACGTACTTCGATTATCTGCGAGCCCTCGGGCGTCTCGAAGCGCACGGGCTGACCGTCGGCGTCTTCTAAGAAGAGTTCCCAGTGATGAGAGACGTTGAACTCGTGCGAGTCGACGCCCACCTTGATAGCGACCGCGGACGGGGTGGGATCGGGTCCCGTCACCGACCACCCACCACCCAAGATGAAGAGCTTGCCGTCGGCCACTTGAGCGGAGTCGGCGAGCAGCATGGTTATATTCACGGCCACAGCCTAGGCCGACGCCTCTCCCGCGAACCTGTAAATTTCTATGGTGACTACACCTCCTCTCGACATCGATGTGGCCGCCGATCTCATCGAACAGGCCCGTGAGATTATTGACGGGGCGGCCAAAGAACTCGCCGTTCGTGGCGGTGTTGACGCCAACGAGTCCTTCGCCTACGACCTCGCGCACGCGGCCAGCGCGCTGGCCACGGCGCGTTCCTCCCTGGAGTACGCCGCGAAAGGAGACGACGAAGCGCGACTGGTGGCGGCCTTTCTCGCGTTGGCCCTTAGTGACGTTGCGGCCAGCGTGCTCGGCCGCGAGTCGACGTGGAACGTCAAGGCCGATTGGTTTGGCCCTTTCCACGACTTTGTCGCCACGTACCGCGATCCGGCCTTCCTCGCAGGGCTGGCCGAAACACCGGGACCGCGCCACCTCGGCGACGACTTCTCGATGGTGGCCGAGACCTTTCACCGCTTCGCCGTCGAGCAGGTCCGACCGCACGCCGAAGAGGTTCACCGAACCAACGGCGACATCCCGGAGTCGATCATCGAGGGACTCAGCGAGCTCGGCGGCTTCGGTCTGTCGATTCCCGAGGAGTTCGGGGGCTTCTCCGACGGTGGTGAGTCGGAGTACGTGGGCATGGTCGTCGCCACCGAGGAGTTGTCCTGGGGCTCACTGGGCATCGGGGGATCACTCATTACGCGGCCCGAGATCATGACCCGCGCGCTACTGCGCGGCGGGACGAAGGAGCAACAGGCCGCCTGGCTACCACGTCTCGCCAACGCCGACGTGCTCTGCGCCATCGCCGTGACCGAGCCCGACTTCGGCTCCGATGTGGCCGGTCTCACCACCAGCGCCACCAAAGTCGACGGCGGCTGGCTCATCAACGGCGCGAAGACCTGGTGCACGTTCGCGGCCCGCGCCGACGTGTTGGTGCTCCTGGCGCGCAGCGATCCCGATCGATCGCTCGCCCATCGCGGCCTCTCTCTCTTCCTGGTGGAAAAGCCTCGAGGAGACAGCCGGGGCTTTCTCTTTCACCAAGATCCCACGAGCGAGGGCCGCCGTGACGCGCCCGGTCGACTGGAGGGACGTCCGATCGACACCATCGGGTACCGAGGAATGCACTCGTACGAACTGAGCTTCGAAAACTGGTTCGTCCCCGACGACCACCTCATCGGCACCGACGCGGGAAGGGGCCGCGGTTTCTACTTCCAGATGGCTGGCTTCGAGAACGGGCGTATCCAGACGGCGGCTCGGGCGGTGGGTGTCATGCAGGCGGCCTATGACGCCGCACTCGAGTACGCGCAAACTCGCATCGTCTTCGGCGACGCCCTCATCAACTTCGAACTGACGCGCGTGAAGCTCGGCACCATGGCCGCGATCATCCAGTGTGCGCGTCAGTTCTCGTTGCAGGTGGCGCGCCAAATGAGCGGCGGCCACGGAGCTCTGGAAGCGTCCATGGCCAAGGCCTACGTCTGTCGCGCCGCCGAGTGGGTCACGCGCGAGGCCATGCAGATTCACGGCGGTATGGGCTACGCCGAAGAGTATGCCGTGAGTCGCTACTTTCTCGACGCACGAGTGCTGTCGATCTTCGAAGGCGCGGACGAGACACTCTGTCTCAAGGTGATCGCGCGACGACTGCTCGAAGCGTCCGACTAACGTCGAGCCCTTACGCGCTGGGCGTCATGCCGGCGCGCTCGCCTCGAGCGACGAAGGAGTTGGCGATCTTGGCCGAGGCTTCGTCGATCATCTCGTCGCCGAACATCACCGCGCCCGTGCGATTCTCTTCGGTCGCGACCCGGTAGGCGTTCAGGATGTCGATCGACTTGTCGAACAACTCTTGACTGGGCGAGTACACCTCGTTGAGCACCAGCGCCTGATCGGGCGTGAGCGCCCACTTTCCGTCAAAGCCGTACGAGGCGGTAATCGAGGCCGCGTATCGCAGCGCGTCCAGGTCCCGCACCTTCAAGAAGGGCCCGTCGATGACGTTGAGTCCATTCGCTCGACCCGCCATCAGGATCTTGGCGAAGACGTAGCTAAAGGGGTTCGAGGGTGCGTGGTGGATGGTGTGGTCGATCGTCGTCACGGGCATGCCGATGGACGCGGCAAAGTCGGCCGGACCGAAGACGATCGACTCGAGCCGAGGAGACGCCGCGCAGATTTCTTCCACGTTGATCAGGCCTTCTGCGGTTTCGATCTGAGCCTCAATGCCAATGTGACCCTGAGGAAGTCCCGCGTTGCTCTCAACCTGGCTGAGCAGGAGATCGAGAGCCACGACGTCAGAGGCGCGGCGCACTTTGGGCAACATGACCTCGTCCAAGCGGTCTCCGGCGTTACCCACGACGTCGATGACGTCGCCGTAGGTCCACGGGGTGTCCCACGCGTTCACCCTCACGCAGAGGACTCGATCGTCCCACGGCAACGTACGAATAGCGTTCACCACTTTGGCGCGGGCGTCCACCTTCTCCTTCGGCGCGACGGAGTCCTCCAAATCTAAAAAGGAGAAGTCAGCGACGGCGGTAGGCGCCTTGGCCAGAAATCGATCAGACGATCCGGGAGTAGAGAGACAAGAGCGACGTGGCAGGGAGCGGGAGCGAAGAGACATGTCGCCGAGCCTATTGTGTCGACAATTATCCCTTGGATTTCTCGCTGAATCTTGAGAGAATGCGGACAGTGATAGCGCTTTTTATCAGGCACGACGTGGCGACACTCGAGTTGGCCCCCCGCTGAAACTACCCCCACCAACTAGCCTGGACGGGTGACTGACGTCGAGCACGGAGTGCTGTCGACTTATCGGCCGGCAAGGGTTCTCGTGGTGGGACGACGACTACTCCCTTCGTTCGTCGCCCTCGCCATCTCGGCCAGCAGCCTCGCCGTCCTCCCCTCGGGCGCGGGCGCGTCGAACCTCTCGAACGCTCGCCAGAAGGCCACGATTCTCCTTGGCCAGATCAACCGCATCAACGGCGAGGTGGGACGTCTCGGTCAAAAGTACGACGAAGCCCAGATCAAACTCCAGCGGCTCAACAACACCATCGCCAACACCAAGAAGATCGTCGAGCAGATCAAGTCCGAGGTGGCGCGGGGCAACAGCCAACTTCGCTCCGACGTCATCTTCGCCTTCGTCACCAGTGGAGCCACCGAAGGTGACAACCCCCTCTTCTCGTCCAACGCCACCAAGTTGGGGTCCACCTCCGTCTACACCCAACTGGCCGAGGGCAATATTGGCGCGACTATCGCCAACCTGAAGAACTACCGCATCCAGCTCATTGAAGAACGCGGTCTTTTGAAGTCAGAGGACACTCACGCGCGCGCCGTGGCCCTCGACGCGGCCGATTCGTTTCACAAGTCCAAAGTCCTCCAGGCCTCCCTCGACCACACGTTGGCCCAGGTGAAGGGCCAGATCGCAACCGACATCAATCAAGAAGAGGCCGCCGCCGCCGCGGCCTCGGCGGGCACCCTCAATAGCGCGGGACCGGTAGCCGGCTTTCCCGCGCCGCCGGCGGACTCACGGGCCGACATCGCGATCCGCGCGGCGCTGAGTTTCTTGGGCGTGCCCTACGTCTGGGGTGGGGCGAGTCGCTCGGGGGTGGACTGTTCGGGCCTCGTCATGTTGGCCTACGACGCGGCGGGCATCGACCTCCCGCACTACTCCGGCGCGCAGTACGAGGACACGGAGAGAGTCCCGCTGTACGACATCGAGCCGGGTGACCTCTTGTTCTACGGACCGGGTGGCGACGAACACGTGGCGATGTACTTGGGTCACGGAGAGATGATCGAGGCCCCCGAGACCGGTGAGGTCGTTCACGTCACCCCCGTGCGTCTCTACGGCGACTTCGTCGGATTGGGACGTCCCCGGTAAGTGACGGGTTTTCCCACCTCGTTTCACCTCGGTCCTCTGATCTTTCACACCTACGGCTTCGGTCTCGCCATCGCGGCGTACGTGGCCTACCTCTACGCGCGGCGTCGTCTGGCTCGAGCGGGCTTTGACGTCAAGCCCTTCTCTAAGTACACGGTGTGGCTGCTGGTCAGCGGCCTGGTCGGCGCGCGAGTGGCCAACATCGCCACGAACTGGAACTACTACGACGGGCATCCGGGACGATGGGTCGCCGTGTGGCAAGGCGGTCTCGCGAGTTTCGGGGGCATCGCGTTCGCCCTGGTGGTGGGGCTCATCCTCCAGCGGCGCTGGTGGCCCGGAACCAGGCTCGCGGCCTTTAGTGATGCGATGGTTCCGGCGCTGATCGCCGGCTGGGCGATCGGGCGATTTCTCGGACCCCAGTTCATGGTGGACGGCGGGGGACACCTCACTCATCAGTGGTTCGGGCTGCACTATCACGGAGAGATCGGAAAGCGAGTTCCGGTGCCTCTCATCCAGGGTCTAGAAGACGGGCTCCTCTGGTTACTCCTCGTGACGCTAGAGCGAACGCGTCTGAAGCAGACGGTGGGCGTCATCACCGCGGTCGGGATGATCGTCTGGGGTCTCGTGCGCGCGACGGACGAGCGGCTGCTCTTAGGTCAGGAGTCTCATAGCGGCTCGCTCGGGGTCCAGGCCGCCGGCCTCGCCCTCGCCCTCGCCGGCGTTCTTACGCTGGCTCGGCATTGGCCCCGACGCGTCCCTCGCGGCCGCGACGAATCGACGTCCCCTCACTCCCCGTCTTCGCTGGCCTAGTCGGCGACTCTAGGACAGGGCGTTCCACTCTTCGACGGTGAGTTGCGCGAGCGGCCGTTGTAGTGCCGTCGAGGCCAGCGAAACGCTGACCCGAGAATCGTCGATGAAGGACACGTGGTCGAGTCCCACGCGTCGCCACGGTTGAAAGACGGACCGAGAGGGCGACTGATTGGAGTAGATCGGGCGAACCAGCGCTTCGTCACTCGAGGCGGCCACTACCAGCGCCGGTCGCTCTTTTGACGTCGCCTCGGGCTGATCGGGGTCGACCGCGTCAAAGGGCACATCGGCCAGCAGAACCGTCCCGACGAGAGGATGATCAGCATCAAAACGCGAGCTCTCGAGCGGCGTGAGCAAGAGTCGTCGTCGCTCCAAGGGCGCAGGCGGGGACACGTCCGGACTGGTCGACTGACCCTCGCTTCGCGGTGGCGACGGGTGTTTGGTTTTCGCCGGGCGCGGTGGTCGCGACGGTGAGCCCGGCTTCTTGCGACGTTTCTCTTCTTCACGACGGGCCCGGCGCTGCTCGCGAAGCTCGGCACTCACCTCTCGCGGAGCCGCCAGCACCGTGGGAGCGATCACCTCGGGCAGCGCTGGCAGGGCGAACTCTTCACGTTCCTCCAAAAGACGCCGACAGTGAGCTGCCGCCGGAAATGACTCCCCCACCGCGTAGGCCAGAACGACGACAGCCTGGTCGGCGGTGGCGCCCCCGCTCAGGAACTCGTCCATCGCGTCGGCGAGCTGATCGTACGTGGGGCTTTCGGAGTGATCGCCCAACAGTCCGATCACCGCTTCGAGAGGGGACATCGCCAGAAGCTCGAGGGTGGCTCGGATCGCGGCCATCGGCGCCGTTGTCGCGAAGGCCGTGACGTCACGACGCTGTTGGAGCTGGCGCAGGGGGACGCCGACGACGGCACTTACTCTCGCGTGGGCGCGTAGATCGAGGGTGTCAACCTTGTCGAGAACCGTCTCGGGGTCGACCTTCAAGAGTGCGGCCCGCATCACCCCATTCGCACTGCCCAATACGTCGGTCACGGACCTACCGCGGGCCTACGCGACGGGCAATCGTTCGCACGACCCGCTCGACGCGGCGGGATCGCTCGCTCGAGCGGACTTCGTGCATACGGTCCATTATGCCAGCGCAGAATTAGGGCCCGACACAAAGGGTGGGCCTCGACACCACGGCCGCGTTACTCGCTCGCGCGACTCGTGTCAGCTTCTCCCCGCGCTGCCGACACTCCCGCCAGCCGTTCCAGGCCCCGCGAGGCGCCCAGCGCGGTCAGTCGGTCGTGACCTTGAATCACGGTGTCGCCGGTCGGTCGTATGACGACCTCACCTCGCTCTATGGCCGTGACGAGAACCCCGGGGGGGATCAGCCGCGAGCGAAGCGCGTGGCCCACCAGTGGTGAGTCGTCCGCGACGACCACCTCGATGAGACCGGTTCCTCCCCCTTTTTCTGACAGTTGACGCAAGTACGTCCGGGCACTGCGGCGATAGTTGCGCACGATGTCGGACAGGGCGATGGTGCCGACGACTCGGCGATCGTCATCGATGACCGTGGCCCACGTCTGTGGCGTGGAGGTCAAGATATCGAGCACGACGTCGAGGTGCACGTCTTGGTAGACGGGCGCGGAGGTGAGATCGAGTGGGACGTCGAGCGACGAGGGGACCTGCGTTTGCAGTGACGCCAGCGTGACGACGCCCACGTAGCGCCCACGGTCATCGGTCAGCGGCGCCGAGGAGACCCCGCTCTCCTCGAGGCGTCGCCGGAAGGAGTCGGGGTCACCGGGTTCGCTGAGCACGCACTTCGCCGCGACCATCGCCTCCGACGCCGGAATCTGGGCGAGCAGGGGAAGGCCCGAAAGGATCCGGTGCGCCGGGGACTCCGCACGACTCATCAGCTGGCTGCGGTAGATGGTGTCATCGCTGCGACGCACGATGAGGGTGGCGAGACCGACCGCCAACATCGAGGGCACGATCAGCGATAGGGTGCCCGTCATCTCGGCCACCATCAACATGATCGCGAGCGGCGCTCGCGAGATACTCCCGAAGCAGGCCACCATGCCCACGATCACGTAGGGAGCGGGATCGTGACCAAGGCTGGGCACCACGGGCTCGAAGAGGCGCCACATCGCGGCTCCGACGAAGGCGCCGATGACCATACCCGGTCCGAAGATGCCCCCCGAACCGCCCGATCCGATCGACAGTCCCGTCGTGGCGATTCGCGCGAAGGGAAGCACCAGCACTATCCATAGGGGAATCGACATGAGGTGCGGGCCGAGACCCTGTTGAATCCAGCCGTACCCCGTACCCAGCACCTCGGGAATGGCCAGCGCGATGCAACCAACGAGGAGTCCTCCGATGGCGGGACGAACCCAACGCGGCAGCGGAAGCCTCGCGAAGACGCCGGCGATGCCGTAGAAACCCTTGGCGTAGAGAAGCCCGACGAGTCCGCCGACGATTCCGATGGCGCCGAACCACAGCAGCGGCGTCGCGCTCGTTAAGTGGTAGTTCCCTACGTAGCCAAAGAGCGGCCCGAAGCCCTCAATCGATCCCCACACCGCGTAACCGACGATCGAGGCGATGAACGCCGGCAGCAGCGCCTCGACCTCGAAGTCGTCGCGATACAAGATCTCCGTCGCCAGGACCGCCCCACCGAGCGGCGCGCCGAAGATCGCGCCGATGCCCGAACCGATTCCACTCGCCACCGTGATGCGCGCGTCATCAGGGCTCAGATCAAAGGTTCGCGCCAACAGCGAGCCGAAGCCCGCGCTGATCTGGCCCGTCGGCCCTTCGCGACCGCCGGAGCCCCCAGAGCCGATCGTCAGAGCGGACGCCACGATCTTCACAAAGACGGTGCGAAGCCGCACGCCTCGCGGGTTGTGATGTACCGCGGCGATCGCCGCGTCCGTGCCGTGTCCCTCCGCTTCGGGCGCGATCGAAAAGACCAGGATCGCACCCAAGAGGGCACCCCCACCCGCCACGAGGGGAATGGCCCAGGGTCGCGTGAAGTGGGCGGACGCCGCGCCGGAACCTTCGCTGATCGGTTGGGGAACGTGGTACCCGGCGATGAGTTGAAGAAAGACGTACGAGGCAAAACGTAGCGCCTCATAAAAGACGACGGCCCCCAGCCCGGCCACCACGCCGACCATGGCGCCGAGCACGAGCCACTTCTGTGTGTATGTCGCGGTGGCCAGCCAGCGAGAGATTCGCGCTTGGAGTCTTCGTAGTCCTGCGGCCCGCACGGGCAACCCGCGAAAGGGCTGAGTTACAGGTCCCATCCCGTCGACCAGTCCTGTTCTGGGACCTCGCCGGCCGCCGAAGCGAATCGCTTCAGCGTGTGGATGAGAATGTCCCTCTCTTCCTCCGGAATGACACCGACGATCCTCTCGATTTCGCGACGGCGACGCTCGGTCACCAGTGCGACGAGTTCGAGGCCCGTCTTGGAGAGGACGAGGCGAACCTGTCGACGGTCGCCTCGTTCCGCACGCCGAACAATGAGCTTCTTTCGCACGAGTCGATCAACCATTCGAGTGGCGGTGGCCGGGGTAACACCAACGGCCTCGGCCAGCGTGGCCATATTCTGGGGGCCCCGTGACGCGAGAACCACGAGGGTTCGGTACTGGGTGAGGGTCACGTCCTCGCCAATGTCCGACAGCGACCGCGCCGCGACCGACACGAGAACCCGACTCGCCGACAACACCGCGTCGATGACCGAATCGGGCCGTTTTCTAGTTAAATTCATATGCTAATTATTGTAGTGTCTTACTAAGACCAGAAGGGCCTCTCATCTGACGACCAGTAAGAGAAAGGACGTGATTCCGTGAGGCCGGACGCTCGGCGCGCTCGGCCCCAGTTGGGTCACGCCAACGAACGTGCGCCCGTTGACTCGACGTCCCACCACACGGTGCTTAGTTCTCTCGTCGCCTGCACCGGATGGTCGTTGAGGTACTGAAGAACCTCGCCCTCGCGCTCTGCCGGAAGGCAGAGTCGCACCCGCATGAAGTGCGCCGCCATCTGCGGATCTGGCGTCGCTCGCGCCGGGGCGAGCCACTTCTCTTGATGGGCCTCGATACCAGCCTCATCGAGCACCTGGAGGAGATCTGTCGATGTCGGCCCCTGAGGTCGCTCGAGCCGCCAGAAGTGCCGCCACGCCTCGGACATCGGCGTGAGGGGATGATGGTCGGGCAGCTCGAGCACCACTCGGATCCGTGCGTGATCGCTCAGGGCGAGCAGAAACGGCACGATCGTGCCCACGTTATAGACGACGTGGTGCGCGGTGACGACGTCGGCCGTGGGCGCCGAGTCGGCCACGTCGGGCCAGAGGCCTTCGATCGCCGTGGCGGTGACCCCGCGCATGTGCGCGTTCGCGCGAAACATCGACAGCATCTCGGCTTGTTGATCAACTCCGATCACGTGCGTGGCGGGCGGGGTAAGAGCGAAAGCGGCCACACCCCCACCGCAGCCGACGTCGAGCACCGTGTCGCCCTCACGAAGCACCTCGCGCGCGCGCTCGTGCGACGGCGAGGAGTCGATGATCAATGGAACTTGAAACAGGGCCGGCGGATGGATCCACGGGCTCTCCTCGGCTGCGGCCACCACGTCCTCAGGCAGAGCCCAGTCATCTAGTGAACGGCGCCAGCGCTCGGCCGCCGTGCTCACCAGGTCAGCGTCCGAGCAGCCGGGCGAGAAAACCCTCGCTGGAACCCGACTTGCGCGCCGTGGACTCTTCTCGACAGGTGCAACGTTGGCTCTGAGGAACCCCCGCCAACGCCTGTTCAATGTGATTCCCACATCCCCGCCACGTCAACTTGGCGCACTTTCGACAGGTGGTTTGATGACACATAGTTGTTACCTTTCTACACTGACGAGTTACGAATCGTTATCTCAGGCGACCAGTTCGAGCGTCGCCGCCGCGGGCGACGCGCTCCAGGTCGAGTAGCCACCGTCGAGATTGACGGCCCGGCGACCGAGTTCGTTCAAGAGCATCGCCGCGACGTACCCTCGCTGTCCCACCTGGCAGTTCACTACGGTGGCGACGTCGTCGAGCTCTCGAAATCGCTCGCGCAGTTGATCGACCGGGATGTTGATGGCTCCGGGAAGCGAGCCCCCCGCGAACTCCTCGGCGGTGCGCACGTCCACGAACTGAGCCCCTCGCGCCCTCAGATCGTCGACCTCGCTCCACTGCACGGTTTCGACGAGGCCAGAGAGTAGGTTCTCGGCGATATAGCCGAGCATGTTGATGGGATCCTTCGCCGAACCAAACGGGGGCGCGTACGCGAGCTCCAAATCCGCCAGTTCGGGGGCACGCAGTCCTCCCCTCATCGCGGTCGCGAGTACGTCGATGCGCTTGTCCACGCCTTCGCTGCCCACGCCCTGCGCACCGAGAATGGCTCCCGAACGTGGGTCGACGAGGAGCTTCAACGCCATGGTTTGCGCGTGCGGGTAGTAGCCGGCGTGGGACTTGGGATGGGTATGAATGGCCAGGAACTCACGACCTCGCGCGACAAGACGCTTCTCGTTCCAGCCGGTGACGGCGACCGCCAGATCGAAAAACTTGACGATGGCTGTCCCCTGCGCCGGGACGGGCCGAACGGTCCGTCCGCTGATGTGATCCGCCGCGACCCGGCCCTGGCGATTGGCGATGTTGGCGAGCGGGACGAGTGTCGAGCTCGCGTCGAGCGCGTCGCGTTTCTCCGCGGCGTCGCCCACCGCGTAGATGGACGGGTCACTGGTGCGCTGACACTCATCCACCAGGATTCCACCACTTTCGCCAATCGTGATCCCCGCAGCCTTGGCCAACGACGTCTCGGGCCGCACGCCGATCGCCAGCACGACCATCTCGGCAGGGAGTTGCTCGCCACTGGCCAGGGTGACCGACTCGTTGGTCAACGACGCGACGCTCTCACCAAGATGGAGTTCCACACCGTGGCGCGTGGCCTCGTTCGCGACGAGGCTCGCCAGTTCAGGATCGAGCGGCGCCAGCAACTGCGTCGTCGCTTCAACTATCGCCGTGCGAATGCCTCGTCGCACCAGGTTCTCAGCGACTTCCACGCCAATGAACCCGCCACCGATGACAACGGCAGACTTCGGAAAACGCCTGACTTGATTCATAATGCGCCCGACGTCTTCGACGGTGCGCAGAGTCAGCGCCCGCTCGATTCCGTGAAGCGGTGGCACTACTGCCGTTGCCCCCGGACTCAAGATCAGCTGGTCGAAGGCGATTCTGTACACCGAGCCGCTTGACCAGTCCATCACGCTCAGCGATTTGGCGTCACGATCGATGCTCAACGCTTCGCTCCGCACGCGAACATCGAGGCGGAATCGGTCGTGCAAGCTCGCGGGGGTTTCTAGGAGAAGCGTCTCCTCTTCTTCAATCACCCCGCCAACGAAATACGGAAGTCCGCAGTTCGCGTAGGACACGTGGGAACTTCTCTCGAGCACGATGATCTCGGCCTCCTCGTTCAGACGACGCAGACGAGCGGCCGCGGACATCCCGCCCGCCACGCCTCCCACGATCACGATGGTCATCACCCTCCTAGGCCAGGCTCAAGAAGAGCTTCTGGAGCTTCTCGGTGACGACGTCGCGGTCAATGGTGGCTTCTTCGATGCACTCCTTGAGGCTCGCCGAGATCAGCTTGAACGCTGCGGTATTGATGGCCTTGCCGACCGCCGCCATCTGAGTCACGATGTCTTCGCACGAACGGCTCTCTTCGAGCATCCGCACCACCGCACCCATCTGCCCGTGCGCTCGTTTCATTCGCTTGGCGATGGCCGCCAGTTGATCTTGGTCCTTCAGCGTATGCGTTGCTGGTTTCGGTGCCATTACGACTTCCTTCCCGTGGTCACCTTGATTCTACTATACCCCTGGGGGTATAGACAAACCGCGTGCGGAAATACGTGGCGAACTCAAGTGAAGGTCACCGAAGTGGGGTGGAGCAGAGTGTCTGAGGGGTAATGGAACTAACTGAGCAGGTGTTTTGCTACGACGATTCGTTGAACCTGGTTGGTGCCCTCGTAGATCTGCGTGATCTTGGCGTCGCGCATGAAACGCTCCACGGGGAACTCTTTGGTGAAGCCGTATCCCCCGAGGAGTTGCACGGCGTCAGTGGCCACGCTCATGGCCGTATCCGAGGCGAACGCTTTGGCGGCGGCCCCTAAGTAACCGAGCGAACCATCGGGGTCCCCTTCGTCGATGGTCGCGCAGGCTCGATAGACGAGGGCCCGGGCCGCTTCGGTACGAATGGCCATGTCGGCCAGCATAAATCGAAGGCCCTGGAACTCACTGATCGGCTCTCCGAAGGCCTTACGGCCTTGCATGTACGTTCCGGCGAAGTCGATCGAGGCTTGAGCGATGCCGACCGCTTGAGCGCCAATGGTGGGACGAGAGCGGTCGAGAGTGTGCATCGCGATCCTGAAGCCCTCACCCTCCTCGCCAATTCGATGGGAAGCGGGAACTCGAACGTCGTGCAACACCACTTCGCCGGTCGGCGAGGCGCGCAGGCCCATCTTGTCTTCGTGTTTCGGGAACTCGACGCCCCACTCTTTTTCCACCAAGAAGCAACTGATGCCGCGTCCGCGGGCCTCGAGATCCGTCTTGGCGAACACGGTATAGGTGTCTGAGACGCCCGCGTTGGTGATCCAGTACTTCGAGCCGTTCAAGATGTAGTCGTCGCCGTCGCGTATCGCCCGGCATCGAAGCGAGGCCACGTCCGATCCAGCGTCGGCCTCGGACAGACAGTAGCTGGCTTGGATCTCACCGCTCGCGATACGGGGCAGGTACTCGTGCTTCAGCTCCTCAGAGCCGAAGTTGATGACCGGCAGCATGCCGAGCTTGGAGATCAACATCGTCACCGAGGTCGACGCGCAGCCCCGAGCGATCTCCTCGGCGGCGATCGCTTGGGTCACCATGTCCGCACCGGCCCCGCCGTAGGCCTCGGGCACGCCGAGTGAGGGAATGTCCATCTCCACGCACGCGTCGAAGCTCTCCTGAGGGAAGATCTGCTCGCGGTCGTAGCGAGCCGCGTTGGGCGCGATGCGTTGGTCGACGAATGTTCGAAGTACATCGCGGAAGCTACGTTGTTCAGCCGTGAGGTCAAAACTCATGATGCGGTCCTTTAGTAATGGAGCTAGTGAAGTGAGGCGGGAGCGTTTTCGCCGGTCACGAGGATATCGCCGGGAACGGCGTCACTGAACCGTCGTTGGGCGGCGTAACTGTGGGCGAGACCGAGAAAGGGCTCGGTGGTCGCCCTCGGAATCGGAGACTCTCGGCGAAGGTCGAAGTAGTCAAGCGCTACGTGCACGTCCCCCAAGGTCGGCCCTCGGCCAATGAGGCTGGCCCGTTTGGCCGCCACGACACCGACGCCGACGATAACGTCGTCGAGGTCGTGAGGGTGCTCGAAGGTCAGTTTCGAGCACTCGCGCGCCGCGATCGTGAGAGCGTACCCCTCGCCCGGGGCGGGGGTCCCGTACCCGGTGCCTTCGGCCCGAATAGCCGAACGCTCCATGCCGGGCTTCTTGAGTCGGCCGATCTCGGGCGTGCCCGTCGTCATGACGGGGCGAACTTCACCGGCGAGGGGAACAGGAGAAAAGGAGGGTTGCGCCACGTATCGAGGTTACTTCGCCCCCACGTCTACACCCGCGCGAGCCACTCTTCGTACTGTGGACGCTCGCCGTGGATCGCCTGGTGATACGTGGTCTTGATGACCGTGGTGATGGGCCCAGGGTTCCCGTCGCCGACGAGTCGGTCGTCGACCGAGGAGATAGGTACCACTTCGGCAGCCGTTCCGGTGAGAAAGGCCTCGTCGGCGAGGTAGAGATCGTCGCGGCGTAATGCTTCGAAACTCACCGCGTACCCGAGGTCGGCGGCGATCTTCACGATGCTCGCCTGAGTAATGCCGCGCAGCGCCCCCGCTTCCGATGGAGGCGGACTCAGAATGACTCCGTCCTTCACGATGAAGAGGTTCTCGCCCGTGCACTCACTCACGCGACCGTCGGGACCCAACATGATGGCCTCGTCGTACCCCGCCTTGATGGCCTCCACCTTGGCCAAACTGGCGTTGACGTATCCCCCGATGGTCTTCGAGGCGGTGGGCATGGCGTTGGGATGGTGGCGCGACCACGAGGAGATCTTCATCCGCACGCCCTTTTCGGCGTGCTCGCCGAGGTAGGCCCCCCAAGGCCAGGCGGCGATAGCGGTCTGCACCGGGGCGCCAATGGGATTGACCCCGATCTCGCCGTAGCCCAAATAGACAATCGGGCGCAGATAACAGCCCTCGTGCAGCTCGTTGACTCGCACCAACTCCTTGGCCGTCTCGCAGAGTTCGCCCACACTGTAGGGAACGTCCATCATCAAGATGCGACAACTTCGCACTAACCGCTCCATGTGATCCTTCAAGCGGAAAATGGCCACGCCATTGGGCGTCTTGTACGCACGAATACCCTCGAAGGCGCCCATGCCGTAGTGCAGCGTGTGGCTCAGTACGTGAACGGTGGCGTCATCCCAGTCGACGAACTGCCCGTCCATCCATATCTTCTTCGTGGGTGTTATCGGCATTACAACCTTTCTTGAATCTCTCGAGTAACTCCGCTGGTGCCCAAGACCGCGGCGTCGCCTTCAAAGTTTGCCACCGCGCGCGCAATGCGCCGTGCGGCATCCTCTTCGCCGAGGTGTTCAAGCATCAAGACCGCCGACAAGATCGCGGCGATGGGGTTCGCCCGATTGGTGCCGACTAGATCGTGGGCGGCGCCGTGGACGGGCTCAAAGAGCGAGGCGCCGCTCTTTGAGGGATTGAGGTTCGCACTCGCAGCGAAGCCAATGCCGCCGGTCACCGCGCCGGCCAGATCCGACAAGATGTCGCCGAAGAGGTTGTCGGTCACCAGGACCTCGTAGCGCCGCGGGTCGTCGACGAGATAGATGCACGCCGCGTCCACGTGTTGATAGTCGACTTCCACACCGGGGAACTCCATACCAACCTCCGCGACGACCCGTCGCCACAAGTCGCCGGCGAAGGTCAGCACGTTGGTCTTGTGAACGAGGGTCAACTTCGGTCGATCGAGCTGACTCGCTCGGGCGAAGGCGAAGCGTACACATCGCTCGACCCCGAAGCGGGTATTGACCGAGCCTTGCGTAGCGACCTCGTGCGCCGTCCCGTAGCGCAGAACCCCACCCTCGCCACCGTAGGGACCTTCGGTGTTCTCTCGCACGATGGCGAAGGAGTGCCCGTCAGCCAACGAGCCGGGCTGGCCTGCGAAGGGTCGATAGTTGATATAGAGGTCGAGCCCGAATCGAATCCTGAGAAGTAGTCCGCGCTCCAAGACGCCGCCGGCAATCCTCGTGTCGCCGATCGCTGGACCAATGGCGCCCAACAAGATGGCGTCGTAGCCGCGCAGTTCTTCCAAGGTCGCGTCGTCGAGGACAAACCCGTCGCGAAGGTAGCGAGCCGCTCCGAGGTCGAAGGGCGTGGTGTGCAACTGCACGCCGGCGGCGGCCACCACCTCGAGTGCCGCCGCGGTCACCTCGGGTCCGATGCCGTCGCCACCGATGACGGCCACGCGATGGCTTCGCCGGTCACTCATCGTTCGCACTCCCCTTTTCTCCATTTTGGTCGCTCCGAGAGCGAGGGAGCAAACCGGGGAGGCAAAAAGGACTCGACGGTAGAATCGGGACTCTCTATTAGTTGAGGTTGCGGCATGGCCGACGAAATTCACCGGATTACACAAGAGACGCTGGAGAAGCTCGAAGCCGAGTACCAATACCTCACGACCATCGGTCGAACCGAGATTGCGCGAACCATCGAATCAGCACGTCTGCTCGGGGATCTCTCCGAAAATGGGGACTACCACGCCGCCAAGGACGAGCAAGGAAAGATGGAGTCCCGCATCCGCCAGATCGATCAGGTGCTGCGCAATCACGAGATCGTCCAGCGCGACGAGCACGCCGGGAAGGTTCAGCACGCATCCATTGTCCAGGTCGTGTACGAAGGCGACGACGACAGCGACTTTCAGGAGTTCTTCATTGGCTCGATAGAAGAGAAGCCCGAGGGCGTCTTGGTCGCCTCCCCCACCTCGCCGCTCGGCGAAGCCTTACTGGGGCACTCCGTCGGCGACACCGTCGAGTACGAGGCACCCTCTGGAGTCCTCAAGGTGAAAATTGTGGGGCAACGCTAGATCGTGAGCGGTAAGACCCTCTACGAAAAGATCTGGGAGAACCACGTGCTCGCTTCACCCGAAAGCGACACGACCCTGCTGTACATCGACTTGCACCTCGTGCACGAGGTGACGAGCCCCCAAGCCTTTGACGGCTTGCGACTGAATGGGCGCCGCGTCCGGCGACCCGATCTCACCCTGGCGACGGCCGACCACAACGTCCCCACCGATCCCCTCTCCACACCGGTTGCCGATCCCATCTCGCGACGCCAACTAGAGGTCCTCGACGAGAACTGTAAAGAGTTCGGCATCACGGTCTTTCCCCGCGGTCACGAGAATCAAGGAATCGTTCACGTGATTGGGCCGGAACTGGGCGTCACGCAACCGGGCATGACCATCGTCTGTGGCGACTCGCACACCTCCACTCACGGCGCCCTCGGATCACTGGCCTTCGGCATCGGCACCAGCGAGGTCGAGCACGTACTCGCCACGCAGACCTTGCCACAACAAAAAGCCAAGACCATGTCCGTCACCGTCAACGGCACCCTCTCCGAGGGCGTGAGCGCGAAGGATCTGGTGCTCACTATCGTCGGACGCCTCGGCACCGGCGGCGGCGCGGGCTACGTGCTCGAGTATCGGGGCGAGGCCATCCACGCTCTCTCAATGGAAGGCCGAATGACGGTGTGCAACATGAGCATCGAGGCCGGTGCGCGGGCCGGACTCGTGGCCGTCGATGAGACCACCATCGAGTACCTCCGCGGTCGCCCGGGTGTTCCCGAGGGCGAGGAGTTCGAGCGCGCGGCCGAGCGGTGGCGAGATTTCGTCTCCGACGACGACGCCGCCTTCGACGCGGAACTCGTGCTCGACGCCGCCGACCTGGTGCCCTTCGTCACCTGGGGCACCAATCCCGCGCAGGTGGTGGCCCTGAGCGGCGTGGTGCCGTCGCCGACCGACACCGCCGACGCCGACGAGCGGGGCACCGTCGAGCGCGCCCTGGAGTACATGGACTTAACGCCCGGTACGCCCCTACGGGCCGTGCCCGTCGACGTCGTCTTCATCGGATCGTGCACCAACTCTCGTATCGAAGATCTTCGCGCGGCGGCGACGGTCGCCAAGGGTCACAAGGTGAAGGACGGTGTGCGGGCGTTAGTAGTGCCCGGATCACGCCGGGTGAAAAACCAAGCGGAGGTAGAAGGTCTCGACCAGGTGTTCCTCGCGGCCGGCTTCGAGTGGCGCGAGCCCGGGTGTTCCATGTGCCTAGGCATGAACCCGGACATCCTTGATCCGGGCCAACGTTGCGCCTCTACCTCGAATCGCAACTTTGAGGGCCGACAAGGGCGGGGTGGACGAACGCACCTCGTCTCGCCGGTCGTCGCCGCGGCGACGGCGATCATGGGTCGATTCGCCGCTCCCGAGGAGATTGGGTGAGATCCGTCCGCGTGTTAGAGGGCCGAGCCGTTCCACTGGATCGCTCCGACGTGGACACTGATCAGATCATTCCCTCGGACTGGTTGAAGCGCGTGGAGCGCACGGGCTTTGGACGCGGTCTCTTTAGCGAATGGCGCGACGATACGACCTTTGTCTTAAATCAGCCGGAGTACTCGAGTGCCACCATCCTTCTGGCCGGACCGCGTTTTGGTACGGGCTCGTCACGAGAGCACGCCGTCTGGGCGCTCATGGACTACGGATTCGAAGCGATTATCGCGCCCTCATTTGGGGACATCTTTCGTAATAACTCGTCCAAGCAGGGCCTGGTCATTGTCCAACTCGCGGCGAACGACGTCGACGAGTTGAGCGCCATGGTGAAAGAGGACCCCACTCGGCTAGTGGTCGTGGACGTCCAGCGCCTGAGCGTGGAAGTGCCCGAAACCGGGTGGCAGCGAGACTTCGTGCTCGACCCGATGACCCGAGAGCGACTGCTAGAGGGTTGGGACGATATCGGCCTCACGTTGCGCCGCGCCCCCGAGATCGACGCGTATGAAGAGACGAGTGTCTCGCCCAAGATGACTGAGGTCTTCGACGCCGCGGGCCACGCGCTGCGCGGCTGATCCGCGCACTCGTTACTGGCTCTTAGTGAGCTTTTCCTTCGGAGTGCGTCGACTCGCCGAAGGTCTCGCGCCTCATCCAGATATAGGCGCCCGCGTAGAGAGCGCTAAAGAAGACCATGACGATGATGGGGACGACGAACAACATGGGATACCTCTTTTCCATCGTGTATTATTAGATCGTACACGATCTACCTTGATCGTGCCACCAATGTGGAGGAGTTGGACGTGAGCCCTCGAGCAAAGAACCAATCCGCCGAGACTGACCCCCTCCTTCTGGAGCGTCAGGTCTGTTTTGCGCTCGTCGTAGCGGCGCGGAGCGTCCTGTCGGTCTATCGACCGCTCCTCGATCCCATGGGACTCACTCACCCGCAGTACCTGGTCATGCTCGCCTTGTGGGAGCGTTCACCGCTGTCGGTAAAGGAGATTGGAGACTTGCTCGAGCTCGACTCCCCTACTCTGTCACCCCTCCTGAAACGGTTGGCCACCGCGGGCCTCATCACGCGCAATCGCAGTGACGTCGACGAGCGACGAGTGGACGTCGCATTAACGAAAAAGGGCCGCGACCTTCGACGACGGGCCCTGCTCATTCCTCCCGCCGTAGTCAAGCGCTTGGGAATGGAGATCAGCGAGTTAGAGGCCCTGCGACACTCGCTCACCAAAGTGATCAGCGCCGCCCGAACCAATTGAGTCGCTTTAAACGACCCTTCGCTACCGTCGACGGTTCGCGGCTGAGATGACCGCTTCCAGCGACGCGTCGAGAATCGACGAACTCATGCCCACTCCCCACCACGTGGCCCCGTCGTCGCCCTCCGCTTCGACGTACGCCACGGCCGAGGCTTCCGAACCGGCCGTCAGAGCGTGCTCGTGGTAGTCACGGACTTTGAAGCTCACGTGCATCTCACTGCTGAGTCCCGACATCAGTGCGTCGATCGGTCCGTTGCCCTCACCCTTGACGGTGACGTGCTGCCCGTTCACCACTAGCTGAGCGAAGATCCGCGTCAGGTGCTGATCGGCCGTGACTTCGCTCGACAACAGCTGAATCGGGGCGTTCTGCGGTTGATAGGTCGTGGTAAAGACGTCCCAGATCTGCGCCGGCGAGATCTCGGTGCCGGTAGCTTCGGTGAGCTCTTGAACCCGCTTGGAGAACTCCACCTGCATGGCCCGTGGTAGATCGAGGCCGTGTTCCGTGCTGAGCAGATAGGCCACGCCGCCCTTGCCGGACTGGGAGTTCACCCGGATGATGGCCTCGTAGGTGCGCCCGGTGTGCTTGGGATCAATCGGTAAGTAGGGAACTTCCCAGAACTCGTACTCGTCGCCAATCGCGGTCATGCCCTTTTTGATGGCGTCCTGGTGCGAGCCGGAAAAGGCCGTGTAGACGAGTTCACCGACGTAGGGGTGACGCACGTGAATCGGGAGACGGTTCGCGTACTCGGCCACGTGACGGGCTTTGTCGATATCGCGCACGTCGAGTTCAGGGTCGATCCCTTGCGAGAAGAGGTTGAGCGCCAAGTTCACCACGTCGACGTTGCCGGTGCGTTCGCCGTTCCCGAACAACGTACCCTCGACCCGGTCGGCTCCGGCCAAGACGCCGAGCTCGGCGGCGGCCACGGCCGTCCCCCGATCGTTGTGGGGGTGCAGCGAGAGCACCACCGCATCGCGGCGATCAACGTGGCGCAAAAACCACTCGATAGCGTCGGCGTAGAGGTTAGGAGAGTACATCTCCACCGTCGCGGGCAGGTTCAGGATCAATGGTCGCTCGGGCGTTGGCTCGATAACTTCTATGACCGCGTTACAGATCTCCAGGGCGTAGTCGAGTTCGGTGCCCGTAAAGCTCTCGGGCGAGTACTCGTACAAGAACACGGTCTCGGGCGACGTGGCTTCGAGGGATCGACAGAGGCGAGCCGCGTCCGTGGCGATCTGGGTGATTCCCTCACGGTCGAGGCCGAAGACCACGCGACGCTGCAAGGTCGAGGTCGAGTTGTAGAAGTGGACGATGGCCTGACGGGCGCCGCGGAGTGACTCGTAGGTCCGGCGAATGAGATCGTCGCGGCACTGCGTGAGCACCTGAATGGTGACGTCGCTCGGTACGCGATCCTCTTCGATGATCTCTCGAACAAAATCGAAGTCCGGCTGGGACGCCGAGGGAAAGCCGACCTCGATCTCCTTAAAACCCATCTCCACTAGATGATCGAACATGACGTTCTTGCGCTCTAAGTCCATCGGGTCGATCAAGGCCTGGTTGCCATCACGAAGGTCCACGCTGCACCAGCGGGGAGCTCTGTTCAGACGTCGGTCGGGCCACGTGCGATCGGGCAGGTCCACCGGCACCGTCGCGCGATACTTGGCGTACGCCATGGGACTCGACTGTTGGGGGTCGACCGGCATCTCCATCCTTTCGTCACGGCCAGCGAGAAACAAAAATGCCCCCGCGTAGGCGGGGGCGAGGGTGAGCGGGCTCACCCTTTTACAGCAGCAGTTCGCTCTGGCCACTTGTCACGTCGATATTGTACCTCTGTTCTACGAAATGTCCAGAGGGATCGCCACTATCCTGAACGGTCATGGGACTTCTCAAGACACTCTTCAAGTTGTCGCTCCTCCTGGCGATGGGTGCGGTCGTCGCGGGCGTGGTGTTCTTAGTCAAGCGGCCGGCCGACGAATCGTCGATCTCCTTTGACGAATGGCCGAGCGTTCCGCGAAACCCGGTCGAGTAAGACCCTTCCCCTAACTCAAGGAGCACCCATGGCAGAGATGCAATATCGTCGACTCGGACGTTCAGGACTGAAGTTGAGTGTCTTCTCTTTTGGCAGTTGGGTGACTTTCGGCAACGCCAATCAGATCGAGACGGCCCATCAGGCGGCCGAGTGTCTCTCGGCCGCGCACGACGCCGGGGTGAACTTCTACGACAACGCGGAGGCGTACTCGGCCGGTGAGTCGGAGCGGGTCATGGGCGCCGCGTTCAAGGAACTGGGCTGGAAGCGCTACGAGTACGTCGTCTCCACCAAGCTGTTTTGGGGTATTCACGACGCACCCAACATGCGCAACACCCTGAATCGCAAGTACCTCAGTCAGGCCATTGAGGGATCGTTGGAGCGTTTGGACCTCGACTTCGTCGACCTGGTCTTCTGTCACCGGGCCGACCCGAGTACGCCCATCGAAGAGACCGTGTGGGCCATGAGCGAGATGGTAAGTCGCGGGCAGGCTCTCTACTGGGGTACCTCGGAGTGGGCCGCGGACGAGATCCGAGCGGCCTGGGACATTGCCGACCGCTACAACCTCCACAAGCCCGTCATGGAACAACCCGAGTACAACATTCTGAAGCGCGGTCGCGTGGAGAAGGAGTACCAGCGCCTCTACGACGACATCGGTCTCGGCACCACCACGTGGTCGCCCCTGGCCTCGGGTCTTCTCACCGGCAAGTACTTAAACGGCGTGCCCGAAGGTTCACGCGCCACGCTGCCGGGCTATGAGTGGCTCCGCAAACGTCTGACCGACGAAGAGAGCAATAAGCAGGTCGCTGAACTCAAGAAGATCGCCGACGAACTCGATGTCCCGCTCTCTCAGTTTTCGCTCGCCTGGTGCGCCAAGAACCCGCACGTTTCGACCGTAATCACCGGGGCGTCCACGGCAGATCAGGTGCGAGAGAATATGAAAGCACTCGAGGTCATGCCGCTTCTCACCGACGAGATCATGGAACGCGTCGACCTGGTCTGGCTGATGGGAGACGCCTCGTAGACGTTCGTGGAGCGGTGAGCGGTTCTTAGCGCAGCGCGATGAGGTGAATGTCCTGGATGCCGTCGGTGGCTCGAAGCTGTTCAATGACTGACGACGGGGTCGGTGCTTCGGTAGAGAGCACCATCAATGCCGTCTTGGTTTCAGGGTCCGGACCCACCGCCATCGAAGAGATGGAAATATCGGCCTGCCCGAGAGCGACGCCGACCAGTCCAATCATTCCCGGTCGGTCGTCGTTATGCACCACCAGCATGGAAGCCGCGGGCGCGATCTCGACGGCGTGCCCGTCGACGCTGACGATGCGCGTTTCCACTCGCGTGCCAATGGTCATCAAAGTTCCCGCCACCGTGTGTCCGTCCGAGCGGACCGTAATGAGGCTCACGTACTCCGCGGAGGCGAAGGAGGCCGACTCGCTGAAGGTGAGCGAGTGCTCGGCGGCGAGTTGGGGGGCGTTGACGAAGGACACGCCCTGGTGTCCCGTGGCGCCCAGCAGACCCTTCAGTGCGCAGAGTGTGAGGATCTTCGTGCCGGCACCGGCCAGTTCTCCCTGATAGGTGACCTCGAGATCGGCGGGCTGGCCGTCCAACAGTCCCCCGATAAAGCGGCCGAGCAACTCCGCGAGACTCATAAAGGGACTCACCGAGTTCGAGACCTCGCCGGCCGAGACGTTGACCGCGTAGGGAACGAAGTCACCGGCCAGGGCGAGCTCGACCTGTTCGGCAATCGTGACGCCGGCCTTGTCCTGGGCTTCGGCGGTCGAGGCGCCCAGGTGAGGGACGACGACAACCGACGAGAGCTCAAAGAGCGGAGACTCAGTGGTGGGCTCCTTTTCGAAGACGTCGAGCGCTGCCCCTTGGACCTGGCCCGAGCGAATGGCCTCCGCCAGGTCGGCTTCGTTAACAATGCCGCCCCGAGCGACGTTGATGATACGAACTCCGGGCTTGACTTTCTTAAAGGACGCCGCGTTCAAGAGATTGGTGGTCTCTTTGTTCTTGGGCAGGTGAATGGTGATGAAGTCGCTCTCTTCCAACAACGTATCGAGGTCGACGAGCTCGATGCCCATGTGGCGCGCCCGCTCTTCGCTGATGTAGGGGTCATAGGCGATGAGTCGCATACCAAAGGCCATCGCGCGCTGAGCCACGAGCGCCCCGATCTTGCCGAGCCCCACGATGCCGAGCGTCTTGCCGTGGAGTTCGACACCCTCCCACTTACTGCGCTCCCACTTCCCGTTCTTGAGTGCGGCGTGGGCCTGAGGGATATTCCGTGCCTGGGCGAGCAGCAGCGCCATGGTCTGTTCCGCGGCGGAGAGAATGTTCGACACCGGCGCGTTGACGACCATGACCCCCAACTCGGTGGCCTTGACCACGTCGACATTGTCCAAGCCGATACCGGCCCGTCCGACCACGACCATGTCCTGGGCGGCTTCGAGCGTGGCGGCGTCCACGTTGGTGGCCGAGCGGATGATGAGGGCGTGGGCTCCGGCGACCGCGCCGAGAAGCTCCTCGGGTGAGAGACCAAGGCGCACGTCGACCTCGTGTCCGGCGTTGCGCAGCTTCTGCAGACCGGAGTCGGCAATCTCTTCAGTCACGAGTACACGGGCCACGGGAAACCTTTCACTTGTAGGGGCCAGACTAAAGGGCCGGGCGGGGGCTTAACTCGCGGCGACGAAGTCGCCGAAGCGCTCGAGGCCCTCGACGAGATCGCCGTCACTGAGCGCGTAGCTCAGTCGGAAGAATCCAGGCGTACCGAAGGCTTCGCCCGGCACGACCGCGATCTTGATCGTCTCTAAGAGGACTTCGGCCAGTTCCGCGGACGTGGTGGCGACACGTCCACCGAGGGGACGACCCAGGAGACCCGACACGTTGGGGAAACAGTAAAAGGCCCCCTCGGGCTCGGCGCAGGTTACTCCTTCGATGCCGTTCAACATGGAGGTCATAATCTGTCGACGACGATCGAAGACCTCGCGCATCTCTCCCACGGCCATGAGGTCGCCCGTCAACGCCGCAATCGCCGCGCGTTGAGAGATGTTCGAAATGTTGGAGGTCGTTTGACTCTGATAGTTCACCGCGGCGTCCATCACGTCGGGGGCGCTGATCATCCAGCCGACGCGCCAGCCGGTCATGGCGTAGGACTTGGCCACGCCGTTCACCACGATCCATCGATCCCCCAACTCGGGGGTGACTACCGGAAGAGAGACGAAGCGAGCGTCGCCGTAGATGAGGTGCTCATAGATCTCGTCACACATCACCCAGATGTCGTGTTCCGCGGCCCAGCGACCGATCGCGACCACGTCGTCGGGATGAAGGACCGCGCCCGAAGGGTTGGACGGAGAGACGAACATCAAGAGCTTGGTCCTCTCGGTGCGCGCCTTCTCGAGTTCCTCAACGGTCACGCGAAAGCCGTTGGCCTCGCTGGTCAAAACAGGCACCGCCCTCGCCCCGGTCAGATAGATCGCCTCGGGGTAGGTCGTCCAGTACGGTGCTGGAAGAAGAACTTCATCGCCCGGGTTGAGCACACTCATGAAGGCACTGATGACGGCGTGCTTTCCGCCATTGGTCACCAGCACCTGACTGGGTTTTACCTCCAACCCACTGTCGCGCATGGATTTAGCGGCGATGGCCTCACGCAACTCGGGTAAGCCAGCCACCGGGGTGTACTTGTAGTTGACCGGGTCGTAGCAGGCCTTGGCCGCGGCCTCGACGATGTGAACGGGCGTCGGGAAGTCTGGTTCGCCCGCGCCGTAGCCAATCACTGGTTCTCCGGCGAGTTTCAGGGCCCGCGCCTTCGCGTCCACGGCCAACGTCGCGCTGGGGGCTAAACCCGCGAGGAGGTCACTGACTCTGGCGCTCATGCATGGCTCCGTTCGATTTCCGTAAGAATAAGTCTATGAGTTCCCCTGACACCCTCAAGATTCCCGCCGAACTTTTGCCCCGCGATGGGCGATTCGGATCGGGACCGTCAAAGATTCGTCCCGAACAGATCGACGCTTTGGTCGTTGACGCACCGACGTACCTCGGAACGTCGCATCGTCAGTCGACGGTGCGATCGAAGGTCGGCGAGGTTCGTGAGGGGCTCTCCGCGCTCTTCAACCTGCCCGACGGTTACGAAGTGCTCCTCGGCAATGGCGGCACGACCTGCTTCTGGGACGCCGCGACGTTTCATCTCATCGAAAGTCAGTCACAGCACCTGAGTTTCGGAGAGTTCTCCTCGAAGTTCGCCAGCGCCGCCAAGGAAGCCCCGCAGATCAAAGATCCCATGATCATCAGCAGCGAGGTAGGAACTCACCCCTACGCCGTAGCCGACGACTCGGTCGATCTTTACGCCTTGACCCACAACGAGACCTCGACCGGCGTCATGATGACCATCGAGCGCCCGGCGGGCGCGAAGGGCATCGTCGCGGTGGACGCGACATCGGGTGCCGGAGGACTGATGGTCGACCCGACGCAGTTCGACTGCTACTACTTCGCCCCGCAGAAGTCCTTCTCCTCCGACGGAGGCCTGTGGCTCGCGCTCTGTTCGCCGGCGGCGATCGAACGTATCGAGTCCTTGGCGGCGTCGAATCGCTGGACGCCGGCCTTCTTCGATCTCAAGATCGCTCTCGATAACTCTCGTCTCAATCAGACCTACAACACTCCGGCCCTCGCCACCATTCACTTGCTGGCCTCTCAAATAAAGTGGATGAACGAGAACGGCGGCCTGGAGTTCTCCTCCGGACGATCACGCACGTCGGCCGAGATTCTCTACACCTGGGCCGAAGCCTCCGACTTCGCCACACCCTTCGTGTCGAATCCGGCCGAGCGCAGCAACGTGGTCGGTACCATCGACTTTCGCGACGACGTCGACGCCAACGTGGTGGCCAAAGTACTTCGCGCCAATGGAGTGGTCGACACCGACCCGTATCGCAAGTTGGGACGCAACCAACTTCGCATCGCGATGTTCCCGAGCGTCGACTCCGAGGACGTGGGGTCACTGTGCGCCAGCATCAACTGGATCGTGGGGAATCTCTAAGGTACCCAAGGGTCGTTCGCCTCATAGCGAGACTCTCGGTCGAACCACGAGTTCTTCGTCCACGACAGAGATGATGTTGTATCTTGATCCGGCCTGGACCGCCGCGGCCCCGTGTCGACCGTCCGCGGTCAGACAGAGCGAGCGCAGCTCCGCTCGAAAGTCATCCGGCAGTTCCCACGCTTGAGCCAGCATCGCTCGACACGCCTCGTCGGGATCGTCTCCCCGGGCCAAGTTGTCCACGACAACACGGGCTCCGGTCAGGCGCATGCTCAGCTCGCCGCGCCCGGTGCACGCCGCTCCGCCGACACTGGCGTCCGCGTAGTTTCCCGCGCCCGGCAGCGCGGAGTCGCCGACGCGACCGGGATACTTCCAGGGATAGCCACTCGTCGACACTCCGACCACGAGTTCGCCCCGCTCGTCGAGGGCCAGTACGTTGACCGTGCCCCAGGGCCCGTCGTGGGGACGAAATCGATTGACGAGAGCGAGGGCGGAGCGGCGGTAGGCCTCGTCACCGGCGGCGGCGGGCGTGCCTTCTCCTTCGACCGCATAACTCGACACGGCGAGGGCCTCGCGAAAGAGCCGGCGAGACTCGTCGGTCAAGAGATCGCGACGCTCGAAACCGCACTCGTCAGCGAACAGCTCAGCGCCTTCTCCCACCAGCAGACAGTGCTGGGGAAGTTGCTCCAGCACCGCTCGGGCCACGGAGATGGGATGGGCAAACCCTTTGAGGGCGCCCACGGCGCCGAAGGCCCTCGAAGATCCCACCATCAACGACGCGTCTAACTCCACCTCACCTCGGGCGTTGGGCAGTCCTCCCGTGCCCACGTAGTGATCACTCAGGTTGTCCTCACACCGTCGCAGCGCCGTCTCCACGGCGTCCAACGCGGAAGCGCCATCGCGGAGCAGTCTCGCTCCCTCGAACAGTCCCGCCTCGCTGCGTTCGCTACCGATGATGATGGGCGCTGATCTCACGACGGATCTCCTTTGACCTCTCCACGCACAGTCTCGCCGGTGGCGCCGAAACTCCCACCATCGCTACGAATGCGGCGTTCTCGTCACGGCTTCACCCTCGAGGAGCTGGACAAACCCCCATCCGTTACGAATGAATTGTTCATCCGTAGTGATTCCTGTGCTTTTTCACTACGGCGCGAGGGCTAGCGTGCGGGTTACTAGGGCTATGCCTCCGGACCTCGCGGGTGTCGTTGACGACAACTCGCGATGGAGGTGCGATGGTGAAAAAGACTTTCCCGAGCGGACCGGCGATCGCGTCGCCACGGGTTGGCAAGTTCATACTCACCCGCCGTCGACGTGGTCCTCGTAATGACGTGCAGATCGTTCAGCGCATCGCGTGGACGAACGTGAACAAAGGCGTCGTCACCGAAACGGGGACCGACATCTTTGAGTGACCTCCACACCCTTAAGATCACCGCCACCGAAGCGCCCGCACAGCGAGCCATCCGCTCTCCCGTCAGCGGTCCCTGCAGATGCACGCGGCACAGTTGTTGGCATTCGCGAGACTGCCGCGGACACGGCGTCGTGCGAATACTGCGCGTCGCTAACCCGGTCAACGCTCCTCGCACCTCCGTCGTCCTGTGCCGCGAGTGCGCAGGCTCCGCGCAGCGCCCCCGGGTCGCCTCGCTCGCCCCTTCGCTTTCACCGCCGTCGTGAGAACGCGAGGGTCGAGCGACGATTACTGATCGGTGTCGCCACCCGAGATTTCTGAGACCTTTTGCTTGCCGGCCGAGACGAAGGGCATCATGGCGCGCAGGGTGGTACCGATCTTTTCGATGGGGTGATTCTTGCCGGCTTCGCGAAGTTCGCGGTACCGGGGACGGCCGATCTCGTTCTCCTGGATCCACTCGGCGGCGAAGGTGCCGTCTTGGATCTCGGTCAGGATCTTCTTCATCTCTCCCTTGACGGTCTCGGTGATGACCCGTGAACCCCGCGTCAGGTCGCCGTACTCCGCGGTGTCCGAGACAC
Source organism: uncultured Acidimicrobiaceae bacterium (assembly GCA_963849705.1). GTDB lineage: Bacteria > Actinomycetota > Acidimicrobiia > Acidimicrobiales > RAAP-2 > RAAP-2. The sequence goes on from CAWKII010000005.1 coordinate 128,222, forward strand.
TAAAACGCATGCCGGTGATGCCCTCTTCGTACATCAGGTCGACGATGAGCTTCAGTTCGTGCAGGCACTCGAAGTACGCGCTCTCGGGCTGGTAGCCGGCCTCGACGAGGGTCTCGTAGCCCGCGCGCACGAGGGCGGTCACTCCCCCGCACAGCACCACCTGTTCGCCGAACAGATCGGTCTCGGTCTCCTCGGCGAAGGTCGTCTCCAGAACGCCGGCCCGCGTGGCGCCGATGCCATCGGCGTAGGCCAGAGCGATGTCGTGAGCCTCTCCCGTCGCGTCTTGATACACAGCGATGAGCGAGGGGACGCCCCCGCCTTCTAGGTAGGTGCGCCGCACCAAGTGGCCCGGCCCCTTCGGGGCCACCATCGCCACGTCGACGTCGCTCGGCGGGGTAATGAGATTGAATCGGATGTTGAAGCCGTGCGCGAAGAGCAAGCACTTGCCAGCGGTGAGGTGAGGTGCGATGTCGGCGTCGTAGGTCTTCTTCTGCTCGGTGTCGGGGACGAGCACCATGATCACGTCCGCCTCTTCACAGGCCTGAGCGAGGGAGACCACGCGAAGACCCGCTTCTTCGGCCTTCAGGACCGACGTCGACTCGAGCCGCAGACCGACACGCACGTCGTAGCCGCTGTCGTGGAGGTTGAGGGCGTGGGCGTGGCCCTGGGAGCCGTAGCCCAGGATGGCGATCTTCTTCGCCTTGAGTAACTCGGGCTTGGCGTCCTTGTGGTAGTACATCGTGGTCATCGGTGAAATCTTTCTCTTGGGGGGTTAGGCCGTCGCCGTTTGATCGAGTCTAGGGAGTGCCACCCGACCGGTTCGTTGAAGTTCGACGCCGGCGAAACCCTCCAGGGCCTTCTCTAAGTGATCACACGCGTTCGGCGTGCCGGCCAGCATCACCGTGACCGAACTGGCGTTCACGTCCACGATGGAGGCACCGGTATTGGCGGCCACGTCCAGCACCGCAGCGCGGTTGACGTTATCGACGCTCAAGGTGGCCAGCAAGAGCTCGCGCTCCAGGGCGTCGCGCGGCGCCAAATCCTTGATGGCGACCACGTTCACCAACTTGTCGAGCTGCCCCACGATCTGCTCTAAAGGCGCCGACTCCGCGTCGACGACGATGGTGACGCGCGAAAAGCGGGCGTTTCCTTCGGCCGGGGCGACAGCCAGCGAGTAAATGTTGAAGCCACGACGCGCAAAGAGTCCGGCGATACGAGCCAGGACGCCGGCCTTGTTTTCCACCAGTACCGACAGGATGTGGTGACGTACGGGAGTTCGATCGGTGATTCCGAGATAGGGTTCGGGACTCACGTCGCCGACCCTCGCAGTGAGGGATGCACCATGATGTCGTCGTTGCTCGCTCCGCTCGCCACCATGGGAAAGACCTTCTCGGAGGAGTCGGTGCGAAAGTCGATCACGACGGGCAGGTCGTTGATCTCGTTGGCCGTGGCGATCACCTCATGCATCTCTTGAAGGTTGGTGGCCCTCAGACCCACGCAGCCCATGGCCTCGGCCCACTTCACGTAGTCGGGAAGATCGGCGCTTAAGTACACCTCGGAGTATCGCTCGTCGTAGAACATCTCCTGCCACTGACGCACCATGCCCAGGTAGGCGTTGTTCAAAATGGCTACTTTGATGGGAATCCCCTCGGAGCGAGCCGTCACGAGCTCCTGGGCCGTCATCTGAAAACAGCCGTCGCCGTCAATGCACCACACCGTGCGATCAGGACGTCCCACCTTGGCCCCAATGGCCGCCGGCACGCCAAATCCCATCGTGCCCGCGCCACCGGAGTTCACCCAGGTGCCGGCCTCTTCAAACTTCCAGTACTGCGAGGCCCACATCTGGTGCTGCCCGACGCCCGAGGTGACGATGGTGCCCGGAGCGGCCGCGCGCGCGATGGCTTCGATGACGTGTTGGGGGCGAAGTGGCCCGTCCTCACTGGGTGCGTCGTAGGCGAGAGGGTACCTCTCTTGCCAGGTGCGAATCTCCTTCCACCAGACATCGAGATTGAGCGGCGTCGCGTTGGCCTCTTCAAAGGCGCGCAGCGCGAGAGCCACGTTGGTCTGCAGCGAAACGTCGGCCTTTCGAACCTTATTGAACTCGGCCTTGTCGATATCGACGTGGATCACCTTGGCGCCGGCCGCGAAGCTCGAGATCTGGCCGGTGACGCGGTCGTCGAATCGTGCGCCGAGCGCTATCAACAGGTCGGACTTCTGCAGCGCCGTCACCGCGCTGTAAGTGCCGTGCATGCCGGGCATGCCGAGGTGCTGAGGGTGCGAGTCCGGGAACGCTCCCCGGGCCATCAAGGTGGTGACGACCGGAATGTTGGTGCGTTCCGCGAACGCCAACAGGGCGTCGTTCGCGCGCGACTTGAGAGCCCCTCCTCCCACGTAGAGCACCGGTCGTTCCGAGAGCGAGATGAGCTCGACCGCGTGCGCCACGGCGCGCGGGTTGATCTCCACGTCGGGGTGGTAGCCGGGAAGGTCGAGTTCCTCGATCGACGAGGGGTACCACCACTCCATGGTCGATTGAGAGATGTCCTTGGGCAGGTCAATGAGGACCGGCCCGGGCCGACCGGTCGTGGCGAGATGAAAGGCCGACGCGACCACGCGCGGAATCTCGTGCGCTGACTGGATGAGAAAGTTGTGCTTCGTGATGCCCATCGTGATGCCCGTGATGTCGCACTCTTGGAACGCGTCCGAGCCAATGGCGGCCGTGGCCACCTGTCCGGTGATCACCACCAGCGGCGTGGAGTCCATATGGGCGTTACCGATCGGGGTGACGATGTTGGTGGCGCCCGGGCCGCTCGTAACCATGGCCACCCCGGGCCGACCGGTGGCCAAGGCGTAGCCCTCGGCCATGTGACCGGCGCCCTGTTCGTGGCGCACCAAGATGTGACGAATGGAGGAGTCCAGGATGGGGTCGTAGACCGGGAGGATGGCCCCGCCGGGCAGGCCGAAGATTGTGTCGACGCCCTCCTGCTCGAGGCTCTTGATGAGTGCTTGCGCTCCTGTGAGTTGCACAACGCTCCTTTGGTCTTAGATAAAGAAAAAGGCCTCCCTTTCTTGGGAGGCCTCCGGTGTACGTATACGCGTGACTACCGGCGCCAGGCGCCTACTTCTACCAGAATCTCACTAACGGCCGTCACGCCGTCAGTCTAAACGCAGAACGACGCGACGCACAAGAGTTCCACTGCGTACTCATCGTGCACCGCTACCACGCGGTAACCCGGGCGCCGCGAGAGACGTATCTCCACTCGCTGTCTCCCTCGATCGATCCGTTTCTGGTCGACATCAACTTAGGGTGACGTCTATCATGCGGCGATGGGTCGCGGGGGCAGATTCTTTAGCACGGCGTTATTGGTGCTCGTCGCCACCTTCTCGCTGCTGGGCGCGCACGCCGGTCTCGCCGGGGCGGCGTCGGATCCTTTCAACGGAACCTGGCAGTGCTGTGGCCCCGGCGGGGCGGCTCAGCAGGTCTTCGTCATCAACGGCAACACCGGCGTCGGCGACACCCCCGGCGGTGGAGAGTTCGCCACTATCACCGCCTCGTTCAACTACCCGAATCTGCAGATCGTGACCACGTACATCAACTCGAGCTACGTCGCGACGTTCAACGGCGTCATCTCGGCGAACGGCAAAACGGAGTCCGGCACGTGGTCCAGCAATGAAAATCAAAGCGGCACCTGGACCGCCACGAAATCGAGTTCCAGTCCTGGAACGTCACCTTCGACAAAAAAGGCGCCGAGCCCTTCGGGCGGACCGGGCTTGAAAGCCGCGGCCGCACCCATCGCCTCATCATTGGGAACGCCCGGCGAGATCTTTCACTCCATGGGCCACAATCTCCTCAACGCCGGTATCACCGTGGCGGTGCTTTTATTCATCACCTTTCCCGCGACCATTTTTAACAACACGTTCTCATCGAACTACGGAGAGATCCTTCTGATCATGGCCGGCTTTCGCCGGAGGGTTCGCCGCTCGTTCGGACTCAAGGATCGAGAGCCCGCCGCCACTCCCGACAACCTCCCCGCGGTCAAAGGGAGCGCCGACGAGCCCGGACGAACCGGCCGATGGGGGTTCTTCGGCGTGCTCGTGCTGGGATCGATTCTCGGTGGACTACTGGATCCGAAGTTCGGCTTCAACCGCCAGTCGGCCATCGACCTCGGTGCGACGTTCATCTCCTTCGGCATCGGCGCGGTCTTCTCGTGGTACATCACCAAGATCTTTCGCCAGCGCCACAAATACCCGACGAGCACCTACCTGCGCGCTCTCCCCCTCGGTCTCGCCGTCGCCGTGATCTGCGTTCTCATCTCGAGGCTGACGAACTTTGAGCCGGGCTATCTCTACGGGGTGGTCGTGGGCATCGCGTTCGCGGAGTCCCTCGAGGAGCGCCACAACGCACACCTGACGGTTATCTCCACCTTCTCCACTTTGATCGTGGCGCTCATCGCGTGGTTCATCTGGGTACCGGTCAACCACACCGCGCTTAACCACGTGGGCAACATTCCAATCGGGCTCATCGACGACGTGCTCGGATCGATCTTCGTCGGTGGCCTCGTCGGCACCGTGGTCGGTCTGATGCCACTATCGATGATGCCCGGGGGAACTCTTCTGCGCTGGCGCAAGGACGTGTGGGTCGTGGTCTTCTTTATCGCCGTGTTCCTACTGGTCGAGATCGAACTCAACCCCGCGTCAGGTCCGACCCATCACGGCAGCGCTCCCGTCGTTACCGCCATCGTGCTCTTCGTCGGCTTCGGGGGGGCCACCCTGTGGATGCGTCACTTCTTTGCCCAACGCACCAAGGCGAAGGGGCAACCGGCTCTCGCCGCTACGACCACCGTTCTCCCGGCGGTGACAACCGCCAGCCCTCTCGACGCACCCGTGGCCGTAGAGCCGGGCGAGGACGATAAATCGGAGTGAGGCCGACTAGCGCGTCGTGACCGCGCCCTTGTCCGCACCCTGAGTCGTTCGCGCGAACTTCTCCAGGGCACCCGTCGTATAGCGCGGTGTAAAGGGCTGTACTTCCCGCGCGCGCTCGGCCAGCTCGTCGGCGTCGACGAGAAGATCGATAGACAGAGCCTCGACGTCGATCACGATCTCGTCGCCGTCGCGCACCAGAGCGATCGGCCCTCCGTCGAGGGCTTCGGGGGCAACGTGTCCGACACAGAATCCGTGCGTTCCGCCACTGAATCGTCCGTCGGTGATTAGAGCACAGTCCGCGCCTCGTCCGACGCCCTTCATGGCGCCCGTGATGGCGAGCATCTCGCGCATGCCCGGCCCACCCTTGGGCCCCTCGTAGCGAATCACCACCACCGTGTGGGGCTCGATCTCGTTGGCCATGATGGCGTCCATCGCCTCGATCTCGCCGTCGAAGACTCGGGCCATACCACGAAAGCTCAGTTGATCGATCCCGGCCACCTTGACGACCGCGCCCTTCGGGGCGAGGGACCCGCGCAAAACGGCAATGCCGCCCTGGAGATGAATGGGGTGTTCCACGTCATGCACCACGTCCCCGTCGGGAGCGGCGGCGTGGAACCGAGCCAGGTTCTCGGCCATCGTGTTTCCGCTCACGGTCATCACGTCGCCGTGCAGAAGGTCGTGCTCGAGTAGGTGCTGTAGCACGACGGGTACCCCGCCGATGCGATCGAGGTCGCTCATGTGGTACTTGCCGTGAGGCTTGGTGTCGGCGATATGGGGTACGCGCTGGCCCACGCGGTTGAAGTCATCGAGTTCGAGGTCGACTCTGGCCTCGTGCGCGATGGCGAGCAGGTGCAGCACGGCGTTGGTCGAGCCACCAAGGGCCATCACCACGGCGATGGCGTTCTCGAAGGCCTTTTTGGTCATGATCTGTCGAGCGCTAATGCCCCGGTCCAGGAGGTTCAACACGGCCACGCCCGAGTCGTAGGCGAACTGATCGCGACGCGGATCGATGGAGGGGACCGAGGCGCTGCCGAGCAGCGACATACCGAGCGCCTCGCCCACGCTGGCCATGGTGTTCGCCGTAAACATGCCCGCGCAACTCCCCTCGCCCGGGCAGGCCGCGCACTCGATGGCCTTTAACGTCTCGTCGCTCATCGCGCCGACCGCGTTCGCGCCGACCGCTTCGAAGACCGACGTGATGTCGAGAGCCTCGCCGTCTAAGTGGCCCGGCAGGATGGTGCCGCCGTAGAGAAAGACACTCGGCACGTCGAGTCGGGCCGCGGCCATCAGCATCCCCGGGAGGGACTTGTCACACCCGGCGAAGGTGACCATGGCGTCAAAACGTTCGGCGTGCATCACGACCTCGACCGAGTCGGCGATGATCTCTCGCGACACCAGCGAGGCGTGCATTCCTTCGTGTCCCATCGAGATGCCGTCGGAGACGGCGATGGTGACGAACTCAAAGGGGATGCCACCGCCGTCGCGCACCGCGTCCTTGGCTCGTTTCGCCAGCCGGTCCAGCGGCAAGTTGCAAGGCGTGACCTCGTTCCAGCTCGACGCCACGCCGATCTGGGGCTTGGCCATATCGTCGTCGTTCAGGCCCATCGCGCGCAACATCGCTCGGGCGGGCGCGCGGCCTTTGCCGAGGGTGACTTCAGAACTGCGAGGCGTGGGGTGGATCGTCATGGAGAAAGTCTACGAAGTCCGAGGGGGCCAACTCAGCGGCGCGACTGCAACTGCTCGATAACGGCTTTGCCGTTTGCTTGACCCTTCGTAGCTTTCATCACCTGGCCGATGAAGAACTGTGCGAGCTTCTCATCCCCGTCGCGGTACCTCACCCACTCATCGGGGTACTGCGCGATGAGACCGTCCACCGTCGCGTCGAGGGAGTCCGAGGAGAGCCGTTCGAAGCCTCTCGCCCGCGCCACGTCTCGGGGATCGCCGCCGTGTAGAAGAACGTCCAAGAGAACCGTCTTCGCCTGGGTGGCCGAGAGCTCGCCGCTCTGCTCCATCTTCAAGGTGGCCACGTACGCCTCGCTCGAGAGCTGATCGACGTGTTCGACGTCCGACGCCAGTTCATTGGCCGCCCTGGCTAGCGCCAGCCCCCCGTCGATGTCGGCGTCGAGGGCGGCCAGGACATAGGTGTCAAGGCCGAGATCGATCACGACGTTCACGGCCTCTCGTTGCGCGGCCGTGGGGTCACGGAGTCGCGCGAGCAACGTCACGCGTCGTTCGGCGGGCATCGCGCCGAGCGCGGTGGAGATCCTCTCTTGCCACGCGGCGTCGGGAATCAGATCGACGAGATCGGGCTCGCGAAAGTAGCGATAGTCCTCGGCCTCTTCTTTCGAGCGCATCGTCGAGGTCGCTTCGAGGTTCTCGTCCCAGTGGCGCGTCTCCTGGCGAATCGTGCCCCCGGCACCAAGAAGCTCAATCTGGCGAAGGGCTTCGTAGTCAATGGCGCGCACCAAGCTTCGAAGAGAGTTCAGGTTCTTGATCTCACAGCGAGTGCCGAATGGTTCGTGGGGACGGCGCACCGACACGTTGGCGTCGATACGCATCGAGCCTTCTTCCATTCGCCCGTCCGAGGCGCCGGTCGCGATCAAGATTCCCCGAAGTTCACTGGCGTAGGCGCGCGCCTGAGCGGAAGAACGGATATCGGGGCCAGAGACAATCTCTACCAGGGGCACGCCCGAACGGTTGTAGTCAACCAACGAGCGATCGGCGCCGTGAATGCGGCCGCTACCACCGAGGTGCGTCGACTTTCCGGTGTCCTCTTCTAGGTGGGCCCTCTCGATCGAGACGCGCGAGCCATCGGGTAGGTCCAAGTAGCCGCCCTTGTTGATCGGCAGGTCGTACTGGGAGATCTGAAAGTCCTTGGGCATATCGGGGTAGAAGTAGTTCTTTCGATGAAACGTCGAAAAGCCGATCGTCGAGTGCAGCGCGAAGCCAATGGCCATGGCCAGATCGACCGCATGAACGTTCAAAACCGGCAGTGAACCGGGCAGCCCCAGACAGACCGGACAGATATGCGTGTTAGGTTCAGCGCCGAACTCGTTGGGGCACCCGCAGAACATCTTGGTCGCCGTCTTGAGTTCGGTGTGAACTTCAAGTCCGACCACTATCTCCCAACCCTCGGGCAGAGTCACGACGATTCCTCCACCGCTTCGAGCACGCGTCCCGCGGCGAACAACCGCGCCTCGCTGCGACCAGGTCCGAGCAGCTGCACGCCGATGGGCATGTCGCCTTCGCCGCGACCGAAGGGCACGGAGATGGCCGGATCGCCCGCCAGGTTGGTGGGGATCGTGAACACGTCGGAGAGGTACATGGCCAGCGGATTGTCCGTCTTCGCCCCGAACTTAAAGGCGACCGACGGCGCGGTGGCCCCGAGCAAGAGATCGACGTCGTTGTAGGCGCGTCGAAACGCGTCGATCATCAACGTTCGAACCTTGAGGGCCTGGCCGTAGTACGCGTCGTAGTACCCCGCCGAGAGCGCGTAGGTTCCGAGCATGATGCGTCGCTTAACCTCGGCACCGAATCCCGCGGTGCGGGTCGCTTCATTCATGGCGGCCACGTCGTCGGCGTCGACGCGTAGTCCGTAACGCACACCGTCGTAGCGCGCGAGATTGCTCGACGCTTCGGCCGGGGCGATGAGATAGTACGCGCTCAGTCCCAATCGAAACTCGGGCACCGAGAGGTCAACGACCGTGGCGCCGGCGTCGCGCAGAGCCTGGGCCGCTCGTTCGACCGCCGCGATCACGTCATCGTCGGCGCCGTCGACCAGCTCGCGGGCCAGACCGACTCGCTGTCCCGCCACGCCGTCTTCTAGGTGCGAGAGCAGTGAGGGAGGGTCTTCGGGTAGCGAGGTCGAGTCCCGCGGGTCGTGCCCGGCAATGGCTTCCAGCAGCAACGCGGCGTCGGCCACGTTGCTCGCGAACGGGCCAATCTGGTCGAGCGAGCTGGCGAACGCGATCAGGCCGTAGCGAGAGACGAGCCCGTAGGTGGGCTTCACCCCGACGACCCCGCACAGGGCGGCCGGCTGGCGAATCGAGCCGCCGGTGTCCGAACCGAGCGAGATCGGCGTCATGTTGGCCGCGACCGCGGCGGCCGATCCGCCCGACGAGCCGCCGGGCACCCGGGTCGGGTCGAGGGGGTTGCGCGTAGGGCCAAAGGCCGAGTTCTCCGTCGACGAACCCATGGCGAACTCGTCAAGGTTCGTCTTGCCCACCGGAACGGCTCCCGCCGCGAGGACGCGCTCGACGACGGTGGCGCTGTAGGGCGGGCGCCAACCGCTCAGAATGCGCGACGCGGCCGTCGTCGGCACGCCGATCTGGCACAGGTTGTCCTTGAGGGCGATCGGCACGCCCGCGAGCGCCCCGACGTCTTCACCCTTCGCGATGCGCTGATCAACGGTTCGCGCCACCTCGAGCGCACCCTCCTCGTCGACGTGGAGAAACACATGTAGTTCCTCATTGCGCGCCGCGATGGCCGCCAGGGCGTGGGACAGTTCGCCTTCGGCGCTGCTTCGTCCACTGCGCACGTCCCGCGCGATCTCCAGGGCGCTCCTCACGGCGCCTCCCCCATGATGCGCGGCACCGCGAAGCGACCGTCTTCGGCGTCCGGCGCCATGGCGAGAACGTCGTCGCGCAGCAGGCAGGGACGAACAGCGTCCTCGCGCACCACGTTGACGAGTCCGAACGGGTGAGCGGTGGCGATGACGTCCGTCAGATCCAGGGCTTCGATGTCCTCGGCGTGCTCCAGGACCTGACCGAGCTGCTCGGTGAACATATCCAGCTCGGCGTCGCTCAGCGTCAGGCGAGCCAACTTGGCGACCTTGGCGACGTCCTCGCGGCGCAGCGGTGAGGACATTACGAGAAAACGCGCGACAAGAAGTCCAACGTGAGGGACTCAACGAGCTCCTGGTCGTTATCTAACGTCGCGACGTGATACGAGTTCTCCAGCCAGACCTGCTCGACCGGACCGGTCACCTTGGCCACGAAGTCGCTGGCGTTGTCCCACATAACAACGTGATCCTCTCGACTCGTCAGCAGCAGGCTCGGCGCCGTGATGTGCGCCAAGTTCTCATTCACGGACGCGATCCCCTCGAAGAGCGTCTGCAAGGGCCGTAGCGGTGTCGAGTCGTAGGCCATTCCATCGCCGCCCTCTTTCTTGATGTCCGAGCCAATCGACTCGATACTCTCGACGCCGGCGTCCAGCAACTGAGTAAGACCTTCGATCAGTTCCGCCGGAGGCAAGGTCACGATCGGGTTGATGAGGACGCAGCCCGCCACTTTGGGCCGGCGTTCCGCCACGTAGGCCGTGAGCCCGCCGCCCATCGAGAGCCCCACGACCGCCACCTCGTCGCAGCGCTCGGCGAGTGAATCAAAGGCCTCTTCGGCGGTCTTGCTCCAGTCGCTCCAGGTCGTGGTCATCATGTCCTCGATGGTGGTGCCGTGACCCGGCAGTCGCGGCAACTCAACGCTGTAGCCCGCCTCGGCGCAGTGTTCGGCGAGAGATCGCAACGTCGGGGGGCTGCCGGTAAAACCGTGCAAGACAAGCACTCCCAGGGAGTTTCCCTCGTGCGAAAACGATTCTCGGCCTGGCATCACTTCGCTCGTCATAGTTCTAAAGACTACCGGCAGACCTAAATGCTCTCGGTGGCTCGATCGCGAGGAACGGAGTGTAAGAAGAACGCGGCCACGAGGCCGACCCCGGCCACGCACGCGCCAATGACGAACGAGAGATGGAAGGTACCGAGCACGGCGGCGCCGGGGTGGGCGTGCAGGAGGCCGCGGCGGCGCGCGACCGACTGCTGAACCGTCTCTAGTACTTGGATGCCGGCCACCTCTCCGACCTGCATCGCGAGCAGCTGCGCGGCCGACATGACCCCGAACTCGCTGACCTTTACTTCATTGGCCATCACCGAGCTCGAGGACGGCATAACCACACCCATGCCGAGTCCCGAGAGGGCCAGCGCGATAGCCACCACCCACTCGCCCGAACTGGGCTGGAGCAGGGCGAAGAGCGCCAGGGACGCCGTGAGGAACGCCGCACCGGCCACGGCACTTCGGCGCTCGCCGATGCGAATGGCCACGTACCCCGCGATCGGTGAGGAGAGCGCGAAGGTGAGCGGTCGAGCGATGGCGAGAGCCCCGACGCGAGGAATCGAGTAGCCGTAGGCCTGCTCCATGAGGAGGGGGAACAAGAAGAACGCACCGAAGTACGCGAAGTTCGAAGCGGCGCGCAGGACCATCGGCAACACAAAGTTCCGACGGTGAAAGTAGTACGCCGGGATCAGTGGATTGGCCGCGTGGTTCAGCCGGTAGATGAAGACCCAGGTGGTGGCGCCACTCAGGACGAACATCCCCAGGGTCCAGGGACTGGTCCAACCCAGCGAAGGCCCGACCGAGAGTCCGAGCATCATCGTGGTGACGGCCAGCGACAAGGACCAACTTCCCACCCAGTCCATGGTCTTGAACTCTTGGCGAGCCCGAGCCTTCTTGGCCGCCTCTTCCTCCTCGCCTGCGCGGCGTCGGGGCAACACGATCACCACGACGCTGAACGCCACGACGATGAGGACGAGCTGAAACCAAAAGAGTGCTCGCCACCCAAAGGCCGCGATGACGGGCGACCCCAACGACACGCCAATGACCGGGCCTCCCGCGCCGACCAGGCTCCACCACCCCATGGCCTTGACCCGTTCCTCTCGGGCGAAGACCGTATTGATCAACGCGCCCGACGCCGTGCCGGTCGCCGCACCCTGGACCCCGTCCAAGGCCCGCGCGAAGAGCAGCATGCCGACGTTGTGGCTGAGCGCGGTGAGGATCGCCGATACCATCGCCCCGGCCAGTCCAAAGAGATAGAGCCGGCGGTGTCCGTAGATGTCGCCGGTCTTGCCGAGGATCGGCGCCGCCAGACCGTAGGCCAGGAGCGGTCCGACCATGGTCCAGGTCAAGACCGTCACGGAGGTATGAAACTGCGCCGCGACCGTCGGCAGGGCGACGATGAACACCGTGAACGTGAAGTTCAGGGCGAACAGTCCAGCCAGCAACGACCACAGAACCCACCACTGATAGCGCGAGGACGTCGTCGCTCGCGATTGCACTCGTTGGCGAAGAAGGAGGATCCAGTTGAGATCGCTGCCGGCCTCGCTTCCCAGCGTGCCAAAGGCGGCGCTGGCCGGATCGCTTCGGGCGTTGAGAAGGCCGTCGGGATCTTCGCGGTCGAGATGCGCTAGCGGGCGCTCGTCGCCCACTAGAGCAGGGTCGGCAGCTGCTGAGCTAGCTCACTCACCGACCAGCGGTCGTCCTTTTCGATGGTCTCGGTCATCGTCCAGTTCTGGAACTTCCGCACGGTTCCCCCTTGCACGAAGAAGACGTGGCCGGTGGCCGCGCAGTTCTCCATGGCCAAGGTCGCTACCAGTGGAGAGATGTTGGCCGGGTCCCACACATCAAAGACCGCGGGGTCCGGCGGCTTCACCACGTAGTCCGAGAGTCCGGGCGTGGACTCGGTCATTCGGGTACGCGCCGCGGGCGCAATGGCGTTCACGCGAACTCCGTAACGCCCGAGCTCTTCGGCCGCGATCACGGTGAAGGCGGCGATGCCGGCCTTCGCCGCGCCGTAGTTGGACTGACCCACGTTGCCGAGCAAGCCTGAGGTCGAGGAGGTGTTGATGATCGAAGCCTTGACGACCTTGCCGACCTTCGCCTGTTCGCGCCAGTAGGCGGCCGCGTGGCGAGTCGGAACGAAGTGGCCTTTCAGATGAACCGAGATCACGGCGTCCCAGTCCTCTTCAGAGAGATTCACAATCACGCGGTCGCGCAAGATCCCCGCGTTGTTGACCAGCACGTGGAGGTCGCCGAAGTGTTCGACGGCACTTCGCACCAAACGTTCGCCGCCCTCCCAGGTGGCGACGTTGTCGTGATTGGCGAAGGCCTCACCGCCAAAGGCCGTGATCTCGGCGACCACTTCTTCGGCCGGCGTGGCCTCACTCAAGGAACCGTCCAGGGCCCCCCCGAGGTCGTTGACCACCACTTTGGCGCCCTCGGCCGCGAACAGCAAGGCGTGTTCGCGGCCAATTCCCCGACCGGCTCCGGTAATAATGGCGACGCGGCCGTCGAGTGCTCCCATGGAGGCCTCCCAAGAGTTGTGGTGAATCGATTGTAACGAGGGGCCGACGATCGCTACGAACGAGGCCGGCGCCAAAAGTACGGTGGCCTCGCGTGGGCGTGATAGTGATCGGGGATGTTGCGCATGTGGTCGTCAATAGTCCACGGCGTCGAGAGAAACTCTTCGTCGGCCACCACGGCGAGCACCTCATGGAGGTGACGCTTCACGTCCTCGGGCGGCGAGGCGTCGTGTTCCCGCCAGACCACCATCGGCACCAGGCAGATCTCACAGTCCCCGACCCAGCAGATCTCGTCGTCGAAGTATCGCTTGGTGACTACGGCCGCGTCGCAGAGATCGCAGCCCTCGCTCATCGAACCGTCAAGACGACCGTTGACTTGTAGGCGACCATGGTCCCGGCGCCGGGGTTTTCCGAGACCACGCTCGTCCACGTCGTGGTTCCCGCGCCCGTGCCGGTGGTGGAGAAGTACAGCACGGCCTTTTGAAAGGCCGCCACCGTCTCAGCGTAGGTATCGCCCACCACGTTGGGTACCGCGCGAAGTCCCTGGCCGGCCAGCGTCGTCGTGGTGGTGCTACTCGTGCTCGACGGCGAAGGGCCCTTGGAGATGTCGAGAACCACCGACGCGCCGCGCGGGACGGCCAGCGGGTCAGCGGTCCCTTTGTAAAGAATGCGAGCGACGTCATTGAGGGCTACGGTCGAGGAGTACACCTGGTCGGTCGTCGGGCACGTCGCAGTAATGTGCAGCGACTTCAGCGCCGCCGTCGCACCGGCGCACGTGCGACGCATCAGCGTCACGGGGAGGGTCACCAACTTTGGTCCGAGAGAGACGTCCACGGTGAGCGACGAGCCCGCCTTGGCGCTGGCCCCGGCCGCCGGCGACTGGCTGACGATGTCATCCTTGGCCACGCTGTTCGACTCCACGTCTTTCACGTTCAAGATGAAGCCATCGCTCTTGACCGCGGCCGTCGCTTGTTTCAAGGTGAGACCGGTCAAGGTCGGCACTGTGTGGCTCTTGGAGAACGCGCCCAGCTTCCACGCGACGCCGGCGCCGAGCGCCAGGACCACGAGCACTAGGGCGGCAACGAGAAATCCCGTGCGACGCCTCGGAGTGCGGGGCAGGTCGTACTGTCCGCGGTCGAATCGCGGCGTTCGTCCGAGCGGGCTGACGGGGCCCCTCGGTGTCGAGGCACCCGGTCCCGCACCGGCGCTGATACGCGACACGCGCGGAAAAGTTCCTGTGGGCGAACCCGAGGGCGAGTTCACGATCTGATCGGCTGACGGTGGCCGAAAGCCGATGGAGTGGCGCGGCTCGGGTCGTTCGTACTGGGAGAGCAGTGGCGTCTCCTGAGCGCCTCCACGAAGGACGAGGGGGGCCTCATCGCCCACTATTCCGCCCAGGCGAGACGAGAGCTGTTCAGAGTCGAGGCGCAGTCGCGGGTCGGGCAAAGCCGCCTGAGCCAGGACCATGTCGAGGGTTCCCAACTCCAGACGGACCGGCAAGGGTGCACTCAGTCGTGCGCGAAGGATCGCCTCAGGCGTCGTGCCTTCGTACGCCGCACTACCGGTGACCGCCTCAAAGAGAATGAGGGCCAGCGCGTAGACGTCGCTCTCTGCCCCCGCCGGTTCGCCAATCGCCTGCTCGGGAGAGAGATAGCGCGCGTCGTCGAGCGACATGCGTTCGCGGTAGGCGCCGGCCAGTCCGGCCAAGGCGATGTCGCTGACTCGCACGCGCCCTTCGTCGTCGAAGAGCAGTTTCGAAGGAGAGAGCGAGCCCAGGATGAAACCGTGTTCGTGCACGTAGGCCAGCGCGTCGGCGACGTCACGTCCGAGGCGCGCCCCTTCGTCCACGCTGAGGTGACGTCCGGCGCGCAAGAGGTCTTCCAGCGAGCCGCCCGTGAGGTACTCGCTGATCATGAAGATCGACCCGTGCTCCTGGCCCCCGTCAAAGACGCGGGCCAAGTGCGGGTGACTCAACTTCGACGCCCGAATGATCCGATCGCGAAAGGCCCGGCGAATCTCTTCGTGGGCCGCGAGATCGGGAAGAAGAACCTTGACCGCGACGCGACGCTGGAGTGACAGATCTTCCGCGGCGTAGACCTCCGCGGTGCGCCCGACGCCCACCAGTTCGAGAATTCGGTAGCGTCCGGCGAGCGTGTAGTCGGGTTCGAAAGTGGGCGCCATCCGCAAAACCTTAGTAACTGACGCTCAATGTAGCGAGTCCCGCCACCGCCCCGTTCGCAGAAGCGTTTCGAACTCGCCCGCACCGACCAGCGGAACGCCCAACTCCTCGGCTTTGGTGAGTTTCGACGCGCCCGGCGCCTCCCCCACCACCACGCAGTAGGTCTTCTTGGAGACGGAGCCGGGCGAGGTTCCTCCCCGAGCAATGATCGCGGCCTCCGCCTCGTCGCGGGTGTAGTTCGGAACCGCGCCGGTGACGACCACGGCCTTGCCCGCCAGCGTGGCCTCCAGGGTGGCCTCCTCGCGGGGTTCGACGAGGGCGAGGCCGGCCTGGTGGAAACGGGCCACGCGATCGTGACTCTCCTCGTCGCGCACGTACTGAAACACCGACTGGGCGATGACTGGTCCGACCCCCTCGACGGCCTCTAGTTCCTCTAAGGGCGCGCGGGCCACGGCGTCGTAGCTTCGAAACCGTCGCGCCAACTCGCGCGCGGCGACCGGGCCCACGTGACGAATGCCCAGACCGACCAGCACGCGACTAAGGGGGGCTGTTCTGGCGTTTGAGATCTCGCGCACGAGTGACGCCGCCGAGAGCGCTCCGAATCCCTCGAGAGTCTCTAGCTGTTCGACGCGCAAGAAGAACAGGTCGGCCACATCCTCGATGAGACCGGCCCCTATCAACTGCGCCACGCGCTGATCGCCCAGTCCTTCAATATCGAGCGCTCCTCGAGAGGCGAAGTGGACAATCTGCTCTTGCACCTGCGCGGGACAGGCCGGATTCACGCAGTACGTATCGCTCTCGTCACCTCGTCGCACGAGGGGTTCGCCGCACACGGGGCAGCGCGAAGGAAAGGTCCATCTCTTCGCGCGCCGTCGCCCCCTTTCGGGCACGGCGGCCACGACTTCCGGAATGACGTCACCGGCCTTGCGCACTATCACCAGGTCGCCCGGTCGGACGTCTTTGAGAGCAACCTGGTCTTGGTTGTGCAACGTGGCCATCGACACCGTAGAGCCCGCGACGACGACGGGCTCGAGCACCGCGAAGGGCGTGGCTCGTCCCGTGCGTCCGATGGACACTTCGATATTGATCAGTCGCGTCGTTCGTTCCTCAGGAGGAAACTTCCGCGCGATAGCCCAACGCGGGGCCCGACTCGTAAAGCCTAGTTGCTCTCGCAGAGCCAGGTCGTCCACCTTGATCACCGCGCCGTCGATGTCGTAGCGCAAGTCGTGACGGTGTTCTTCGAACCAGCTACTCATCTGCACCATCGCCCCGGCGCCCTCTTCGACGCGTGACTCGCCCGCCGTCAAGAAGCCCCACTCGGAGAGTTGACGAATGGTCTCGCTGTAGTAGGTGAACTCAAGTCCGCGATCCAGGTCGACGAGTTGGTAGGCCAGGAAGGAGAGCGGTCGTTTCGCGGTGGCCCGGGGATCCTTCTGGCGAAGGCTCCCCGCCGCCGCGTTGCGAGGATTCGCGAACTCCTTCGCTCCCGCCTCACGCTGCTGTCGATTCATCTCGAGGAAGTCGTCGCGCGCCAGAAAGGCCTCCCCGCGCACCTCCACCCGGCTGGTCGCGCCCTCGAGACTCGACGGCACGTTACGAATGGTTCGCACGTTGTCCGTCACGTCCTCGCCCACGCGACCGTCGCCTCTGGTCGCCGCCTGGACGAGGCGGCCGTCGGCGTAGGTGATGGAGAGCGCGAGGCCGTCAATCTTGGGTTCGACCACGAAGCGTATCGACTCCGGATCGCGTTGAAGGGTCTTCGCGATCCGCTCGCTCCACTGGCGCAGCTCCTCCACGTCGAACACGTTGTCGAGGCTCAACATCGCCTCGGAGTGCACGACCGGATCAAACACGGTCGAGACCGGCGCGCCGACTTTCGACGTGACCGAATCGTCAACGTTTAGTTCGGGGTGCTTGGCTTCGAGAGCGCGCAGTTCGCGCACCAGCGCGTCGTAGTCAGCGTCAGGGATGGTGGGCGCGTCGTTGACAAAGTAGGCGGCATTGTGTCGCGTGATCTCCTCGCGCAACCACGCGACGCGCTCAGCGCTCGTCACGACGAGGAGACGATCGCCGCACCCTCGACCACGGTGGGATCAGCGACGCGATAGAGAACCACCGACTGTCCGGCCGCCACGGGGCGAGACGGCGCGTGCAACTCCAGCCACCACGAGGCGTCACGCCGCAGCGTGGCCCGCTGCGGCGTCCCGTGCGCGCTGCACTGGACGAGAACGGCGGCGCCATCTTCGAGATGCTCGTGCGAGAAGCTCAGAGACCCCGTTTCTAGAGAAAGGCGCTCGACCATGATCTCCTCTAAGAGGCCGACCTCCACGCGTCTGTTGGCGAGGTCGATACGCGACACGTAGCGGCGCTCGCCGCCTCGCCCCGGTACCACTCCTCGACGCTGTCCGACGGTCATCAACTCCGCGGCCGCACTCTCACCGAGTACTTCCCCGCTGCTGGAGTCCACGATGACCGCGGTGGTAAGGCTGGCCCGTTGACGAAGGAAGACCTCTCGGCCCTTGGACGCTTCAATGAAACAGACGTCTTGGCTATCGGGCTTATCCCAGGTGCGAAGGCCAAGTCGCTCGGCCTCTACGCGCACGTCACTTTTGTTGAGATGGCCAATGGGTAGTAGCAACACGGCCAACTGCGCCTCTTGCAGGTAGCCCAGCACGTAGCTCTGATCTTTCTGATCGTCGGCACCACGGATTAAGTAGTGACGGCCCTCACTCTCTCGCACCTGGGCGTGATGACCCGTCGCCACGGCATCAAAGCCCAGTCGGGCGGCTCGATCAAAGAGCAGGTCGAACTTGATGTGACGATTGCACTCGATGCACGGATTAGGAGAGCGACCGGCCAGGTGGCCCTGAACGAAAGGCGCCACCACGTGCCGCTCGAACTCCTCGGTGTAGTTAAAGACGTGATGGTCGATGCCCAGCACCTGAGCCACGCGGCGAGCGTCCTCGACGTCAGCGACGGAGCAGCATCCCGAGTCGGACGCCCCGCCCCAGAGCTTGAGCGTGGCCCCCACGACCTCGTGGCCCTTCGCGATCAAGAGTCCGGCCGCCACGGAGGAGTCGACTCCCCCACTCATCGCGACAAGAACCTTCATCGGCCTACCGAGCCGATCGGGCGGCCGGGGCGGACTCACCGCGGAGCCGAAAGACGATCGACGAGAGAACGGCGATCAGCTGATCGACCTCCTCTTGGGTGGTTTCGGCGCCCATGGAGAGACGCAGCGACCCGCGCGAGCGCTCGGGAGGGACGCCCATGGCGGCGAGCACGTGGCTCGAGGTCGACGCACCACTCGAGCAACTCGCCGCCGCCGAGGCACAGATGCCTTCTTGGTCCAGGAGAAACAACAGTTCGTCGCTCGCGAGTCCTTCGAAGGTGACGTGTACCGTACCCGGCACGCGGAGGGCGTTCGCCGCCGTCACCTGACAGCCCGGAAGAAAACCGAGGGCGGCCACCAACTTCTCTTGATAGTCGAGGACGCGTTCGTTCACCTCCACCAAGTCACGATCAGTCAGACGAAGCGCCACGGCGAGACCGACGGCCGCGGCGACGTCGACCGTTCCGCCCCGTCGCCCCCGCTCTTGCCCGCCCCCGGGCATCACGGCGTCGAAGACTACGCCGTTACGCGCAATGAGGGCCCCGGCGTTAACGGGGCCACCCAGTTTGTGCGCGCAGATCGACACGAGATCGCTGGACGCGGTAATCACGGGCAGGCTCAGCCACGGCGCGGCCGCCACGGCGTCGGTGTGGGTCGGCACACCCCCGGGGACCGAACTCTTCGCGACGGCGTTCACGCCGTCGAGAGGCTGACGCACGCCGGTCTCGTTGTTGACGGCCATCACGCTAACCAGCGCGGTACTCTCGCCCACCAGGTCGCGCAGCGAGTCGAGGTCGACCACCCCTTCGCCATCGACCTCGACGTAGCGCACGTCAACGTTTTCGAAGTCGCGCGCCATCATCTCGGCCGCGTCGATGACGGCGTGGTGTTCGATCTTGGAGATAACGATCTCGCTGCGCTCGTGCGTGCGGCGGTGGTGATTGGTGACTCCGGCGATCGCGAGGTGACAGGACTCCGTTCCGCCGCCCGTGAAAATCACCTCGCCCGGCGCGGCCCCCACGAAAGAGGCCACCTCGTCGCGGGCCTCTTCAACGGCGCGGCGTGCCTCTCGCGCCGCGCGGTGGCTACCCGAGGGATTGCCGACGACGCCGTGCTGCCAGCGCGCCATGGCCTCAGTGACTTCCGCCCGACGCGGTGCCGACGCGGCGTGGTCGAAGTAGTACTGGCGACTCATGCGACGAAGAAGGACTTAGCGTTCGTGAATTCGCGCGCCCCGAGCGCGGAGAGCTCACGGCCGAACCCGGAGCTCTTGGTGCCGCCGAAGGGCAGCTCGTTCATCGAGGCGACCATGGCGTTGGCGAACACCGTACCGACGACCAGACCGGTGATGCCGTGCTCAATCTCCTCCTCGTCCTGGGCCCAGATCGATCCGCCCAGTCCCCACGGCGTGTTGTTGGCGAGGCGAAGGGCGTCGTCCAAGTCCCGTGCTTCATACACGACGGCCACCGGTCCAAAGAGCTCCTCGCATCCCGCGCGCGACTCGGCCGGCACATTCACCAACACCGTGGCGGGGTAGTAGTAGCCCACTCCCTCGGGCGCCACGCCGCCGGTGAGAGCGACGGCTCCCGCGGCGAGAGAGGAGGCCACCTGGGCGGCCAGAAGGTCCCGCTGGGACCTTGACACCAGCGGACCCAAGGCGGTGGCCGGATCCATGGGGTCACCCATCTGCACCTTCGACATGGCCTCGACGAACTTGACCAGGAACTCCTCGTAGCGGTCTTTCACCACGATGAAGCGCTTGGCGGCGATACAGGCCTGTCCGTTGTTCTGAATTCTGGCGGTGACGGCCATCGCCACGGTGTGCTCCATGTCGGCCGAGGACGCCACCACGAAGGGGTCGGATCCCCCCAATTCGAGAACACACTTCTTTAAGTTTTTGCCCGCGAGTTCGGCGACCGAACGTCCGGCCCGGTCCGAACCGGTGAGAGTGACCCCCACGATTCTCGGATCCGCGATGATGTCGGGAACTTGGTCGATCTCCACGAAGAGGGTGGTGAGCACGCCGTCGGGAAAGCCCGCGCGCACGAAGAGGTCCTCAATGTACTTCGCGCATCCCGGCACGTTGGGCGCGTGCTTAAAGACCACGACGTTGCCCGCCATGATGGTGGGTACCGCCATGCGCACCACCTGCCATAAGGGAAAGTTCCAGGGCATCACCGCGAAGATGGCACCCACCGGTTCGAAGCGGACGCCACTTCTACGACCGCCGGTGGGCAGACTCTCCTCCTCGAGCAGGGACTCGGAGTGCTCCGCGTAGTAGCGCATGGTGGCGGCGCACTTCATCGCCTCACCCTTGGCGGCGGCGAAGGTCTTGCCCATCTCACTGGTCATCAACCGCGCCACCACGGGCACTTCGCTCTCCAACAGTTCACCCGCGCGGGTCATGACCTCGGCACGATCGCCAAAGGACATCGACCTCCAGATTTGAAACGCGCCGGAGGCGACTTTGAGCGCGTGATCGACATCGGCGGGCGCGTGGGTCGCGTACTCCGCGACGATCTCTTCCGTCGCGGGGTTGATCGAGGTAAAGGGCATGCGCCTAGTCTGCCAGCAATATCGGTGTTTCAACCGGGCTCGAGCCCATCGCCGACCAGTAATCGGGGGCCGTGAGCCGTACCGCGGCCAGGACAGCGATCAATAACAGGGCCGCCACGACAGAGACCGCTCGTACTCCGAAGTGGCGCGCCAGGTCCGCCTGCACGAAGGCTCCGAGAGGATAGAAGATCGAGAGCGAGAGGGTGTAGAGCGCGAGGATCCTTGAACGCTCCGCCCGCGGCGCGTGGACCTGCACCGAAGTGTTGAGACCGGTGAGCGTGCCGACGTAGGCGCCACCTAAGAACACGAGGGCGATCAAGGAGAGCGCGAGGTCCGGTGCGAGGGCGTAGAGACCGAGAGCGACGGCCAGCGCCAACACCGAACCGTGCAGGACCGCCATTCGAGAGGTTCGCTTGGCGACGATTGGTAGTGTCAACGCGCCGAGCACCGCACCCACCCCTTGCGCCGTCACGAGCCACGCGGTGTCGGCGTGCAGGACAATGATCGCCATGGCCGGAACGAGCGCGATGAAGGGGCTGGCGATGACCGCAACCACGGCGATGCCGACGATCGGATTGCGACACCCTCTCACGTGCCACGCGCGCTTGGCTCCGGCGATCGTCTCGCCAAAGAAGCGCACCTTTGCGGTCGGCCGCGGTCGATACGGGGTGCGCACGAACGAAAAGACCACCAGCACGAAGATGAACGACGCGGCGTTGAGAGCGAAACAGAGCCCGACCGACCCCAACGCCAGCGCGATGGCCGCGAAGACCGGTCCGATCACTCGGCCGAGGTTGAACTGAGCCGACGACAGCGACACCGCCGCGAGGACCTCGTCTTGGTCCACCAAGTCGGGCAACAACGACTGCCAGGCGGCCCACGAGGCGGAGCTGCAGAGTCCTTCACCCACGGCGAGGTAGCAGGCCAGGCTCGGAGACAGGTGGTGGGTCACGGCCGCCACGGCGAGCGCGCTCGCGGTGCAGGCCATCACGAAGTTGTTGAACTGAATCCATCGCTGACGACTCCATCGATCGGCCACGACCCCGCCGACGGGCGCGCCGATGATCGCCGGCGTCCACGCCGACACGGTCAAAAGCCCCAGCCAGATCGGATTGCGGGTGGTCTCGGTGAGGTAGATACCAAGGGCCACGCTTTGCATCCACGTCCCGATGGAAGAGACGAAGGACGAGGTCATCGCCAGGGCGAAACTTCGGTGTCGTAAAGGACTTAACGAAGACAACGCCATCACGTCCAACTTATAGGTGAAGTGACCCCGTGACGATTAGGAGTGGTGGGTCAGTTTGAGTAGGCGTGTAGTTCGAAAGATCGGGCGCTACGGCGACGGGGCCGCAGGCGGAAATCTGTAGAAGACATGGGGACGGAGCCAGTGTCCCGTTGGAACGTTGGGGTGCTCGAAGTCCGACGCCGGATCACGCATCATACCCAGGCGTTCCATTACCTTCCACGACCGGACGTTGTCTGGGTTGGTGAAGGAAACGATCTCGTCAAGACCGACCTCTTCGAGCCCGTAGCGAACTGCACGACGAGCCGCCTCGGTCACGAATCCATAGCCCCAGTGCTCGCGGGCTAGGCGCCATCCGACTTCGACCGCCGGCGTGAAGGGAGCGTCAAACGGCACTCGGTGCAACCCGACGAAGCCAATGAACGGCGAGTGGTTCGGCACCTCTACGGCCCACAGACCGAAACCGCAGTCGTCGAACTCCTTCTCGATGCGCGCCGCGAATGCGTCGCTCTCCTCTCGGTTCATGGTCTTCTGCATGTGCGCCATTACGTCGGGATCGGCGTTGAGTTCGGCAAAGGGTGCTAGGTCTTCGGCGCGCCAACGCCGCAACACAAGGCGTTGAGTCCGCAGTGTCGGGCCCCTCGTATCGGACGCGAGGTCTCGATCGGAATACACGAGGGGACGTTACCCGCTCTGGCGCTGTTGTGCGAGACCGAGGGCCGGTCAGCTTGGTACCCTGCTCGATTCGAACTGACCCACTACCCGGTTAGGAGATTAGGACTCGCCCTTTTTGCGACGGGGGCGCAGCGCGAACCACCAGACGGAAATGATCGTCGCCAATGCACCGAGAACTCCGATGCTCGACTTCACGGCCTTGCCTTTATTCGAGTCCGCCACCGTTACATCGTATACAGAGCAAAATGCCGGGGGCTTTCCCCCCGGCATCTCGTCTCTTCTACGGGGCCGCGCTTAGGCCGAAACCTCAGCAGTCTGCAGGGCCGCTTCCACGGTGAGCTGAATGCCGATCTTGTTACCAACAACCAGGCTGCCGTTTTCAAGGGCGCTGTCGAAGTTGATATTGAAGTCGCGGCGATCGAACTCGCTCTTGGCTTCAAATCCCACGATTGAGACGCCGGGCTGCATGGAGGGACCAGTGCCTAGGTACTCAAGCGAGAAGGTCAGTGGCTTGGTCACACCCTTCAAGGTGAAGTCGCCGACCATTTCGTAGTCGTCGCCACCCTTAGCGGTGATCTTCGTTGACTTGAAACTCATGGTGGGGTACTTCTCTTGCTCCATGAAGTCCGCACTCTTGAGGTGTCCGTCGCGCATCTCATTGCCGGTCGTGATGCTGGACGCCTGCACGGTTGCCTCCACCGAGGAGTCCTCAATCGAGTCACCAATGGTGATAACGCCGGAGAACTCCGTAAAGTTGCCGCGCACCTTGGAGGCGACGAGGTGGCGAGCGACGAAGTCGACGTTCGAGTGAAGCGCATCAATGTTGTAAATGCCAGGAGTAGGAAGGTTGCTCATGGTTTTTCTCCTTATATATAGGGACAAGTAGTTGTCTTTTTCCAGTATAGTTGCAAATACAATTACTTGTCAAGCAGTATCTTGATAAACAATTAAGTGATAGACTGGTGGGCATGATGAATACTGGTGCAGTGACGGTGTCGGCGAGCGCCTGCCCTTCGGGGGACGAAAAGGTGACCCTGTTTGGGCTCCTCGTGGAGACCAACGCCCGTCTGTGTAAGGAGTTGGGCACGGTTCTAGAGACCCAGTGCCAGTTGCCCCTCGCCTGGTTCGAGGTCCTGCTACGACTTCGACAAAATGTCGACGGTCGTCTCAAGATGAATGAGATGGCCAACGCCATTGTGCACTCGACGGGCGGCACCACGCGGCTCATCGACCGCCTCGAAGAGTCGAAGTTTGTCCGTCGAGAGCACTGCGAGAGAGACCGACGCTCGGTGTACGTGGCTATTACTGACGAGGGCAACGCCAAGATCGACGAAGCGCTCAACGTGCACCTCGATTTCCTGGACGAGCTCCTAGGCGAGCGACTGAGCGCGGCGGACCGAGAAACCCTCTCGGAACTCCTCAGCAAGCTCAACGCGACGCACTAGGCCTTCTTGACCCAGGCGAAGGCTTCTCGTTCGTCATCCAGTTCCAGCGCCGTCCCCTCGCCCAGCCCCGGAGACGTCACCACGTCGATCGCCAGTACTTCGCTCGCCAGCAATTCGAAACCTTCTGCCAGGTCGTCGAGTCCCGTGACGTGCAGTTGCACGCGGTCGGACACGTCGAGGCCGGAGTTCTTTCGAAGGTCTTGAACCTGGCGCACCACGTCGCGCAAGTAGCCCCGACGTCGTAGTTCGTCATCCAACGTGAGATCGAGGGCCACCACTTCAGCTCCGTCGCGAGACACGGCGAACCCCTCTTGGCCCCTCACGCGCAGTTCGACGTCATCGGGTCCAAGTTCAAAGGTGCCCGTGGACAACGTGATGCTGACGGTTCCACCACTTTCGAGCGTCTCCGCGGCGTGAAGGGACTCTAAAGCCGCCAGGGCCGGTTTGAGTTCCTTGGCGGCTTCGCCGAGCCGTGGACCCACCACGCGAAAGTTGGGCACCAGTTCGAAGGTCAAGACGTCGGCCAGTTCACGGCCGTACTCGAGGTGGTCAACGTTGAGCTCGTCTTCGACGACTCCCGCGGGTGGGAGCGGCGAACTCGGAGCCAGGAAGACGAGAGCCCGCGCCAGCGGTTGGCGAACCTTCACGCCCGCGTCCGCCCGGGCGGCTCGCCCGAGCGAGGTCAGGCGCCGCGCGACGGCCATCGACTCCTCGAGGGACACGTTGCGTCGAGTGAGGTTGGCCTCGGGCCAGTCAAGGAGGTGAACGGAGTCCTGATCGCTGACCTCGAAGAGACCCTGGTAGAGACGCTCGGTCAACAGCGGGCAGAACGGGGCCAGCAAGATGGTGATGCGTTGCAAGACTTCCAACAGCGTCGCCTGCGCGGCCAGCGAGTCCGAGGGCGGCGCCTTCGGATCGGTGCGCCAGAAGCGCCGTCGGCTTCTGCGCACGTACCAGTTCGATACGTCATCGACCAACTCGATGAGGGCCTGGGTTCCCCCCAAGGGCTCATAACCGTCGAGGGCCGTCGTCACCGTGTCGGTCACGCTCTCCATTCGCGAGATAATCCACTGATCGATGGCACTGCGCTCGCTGACGTGAGGAATGTCGGGATCGTGGGGATCGAAGTGATTCAAGGACGCGTACGTCGTAAAGAAACTGAAGGTATTCCAGAGTGTGGCCAACGTCTCGCGCAACGAGGCGTCGATGGCTCCGAGCCCGGCTCGAGTGGAGGTCCACGGCGAACCCTGCGAGAACATCCACCACCGCAGCGCGTCGGCGCCGCGAGTATTGAGAACCTCCCAGGGGTCGATGACGTTGCCCAACGACTTACTCATCTTCTTGCCGTTCTCGTCCACGATGTGGCCGAGGCAGAGGACTTGCTCGTAGGGCTTCGCGCCAAAGACCAGCGTGTTGACGGCGAGCAGGGAGTAGAACCAACCCCGCGTCTGATCGATGGCCTCGGCGATCAGCTGCGCCGGGAACTGCATCGCCTCCGCGCTGCCGGGCACGTGGGGGTAGCCCACTTGGGCCGCCGGCATCGACCCGGAGTCGAACCAGGCGTCGATCACCGGCTCGACTCGCCGGGCCTCGTTCGAGCAGACGGGACAGGGAAAGACGACTTCGTCGATCTCGGGCCGGTGCGGCTCGACGTCGCTCTGATCGCGACCGCTCAGGGTCGTCAACTCCTCGCGCGAACCCACGCATGTGAGGTGACCCTCCGCGCAGCGCCATATCGGCAGGGGTGTCCCCCAGTAGCGGTCTCGCGAGAGCGCCCAGTCAACGTTGTTGGCCAGCCACTCGCCCATTCTCCCGTCGCGGATGTGAGCGGGGTGCCAGTCAATGGTGGCGTTTTCGCTCATCAACTGATCTTTTAGCTTGCTGGTCGCCACGTACCACGAGGGCTTGGCCCAATAGATGAGAACCGTCGAACAACGCCAGCAGTGCGGCAAGGAGTGGGTGTAGTCGAAACGGCGGATCAAAAGACCTCGTCGTTCAAGCTCGTCGTTGATGGTGTGGTTCGTGTCGCGAACATGCTGGCCCTCTAACCACGGCACCGTGGCGTTGAAGGTTCCGTCGGGGCCGACGGGATTCAAGGTGGGCAGGCCGTGCTCTCGGGCGATCACCCGGTCGATCTCACCGAAGCCCGGCGCCTGATGAACGAGTCCCGTGCCGTCCTCGATGGTCACGTACTCCGCCGCGACGACGTAGTTAACGTCGACACCCTCGGGCGTCGCCACGTCAGCGAAGGGTCGCTCGTAGTGCAGGCCGAGCAATGCGCTCCCGGGGAAGGTGGCCGCGACGACGGCGTCCTCGCCGAAGACGGCGGTGGCCAACTCTTTCGCCACGACCACCCCGTTGACGACGCCGTACGTCACGTCCGGGTTGACCGCTACCGCTACGTTCGAGAGCAACGTCCACGGGGTGGTCGTCCAGACCGCGAGATGGGTCGCGCCGCCGAGATCACTTCGATCGTGCGCGTCGCTGAGGCGAAGTCGCACGTAGGCGCTCTCGTCGGTCTCGTCCGCGTAGACGCCGGGCTGTCCCAGCTCGTGAGAAGAGAGGCCGGTCTCGCAGCGCTGGCAGTAAGGAATGACTTTGTAGTCCTCGTACAACAGACCGTTCTCGAAGAGTTGCTTCAGTTCCCACCAGACGGACTCGATGTAGGACGGATGGAACGTGTAGTACGCATGCTCCATGTCGGTCCAGTATCCGATGCGCTCGGTGAGTCGCTCAAAGTCGCCCACGTAGGTAAGTACCGACTCGCGGCACAGTCGGGTGAACTGGGCAATGCCGACCTTCTCTTCGATCTCCTTCTTTCCCGAGATGCCGAGCTGCTTTTCGACCTGGACCTCGACCGGCAGTCCGTGGGTGTCCCACCCCGCGCGGCGCGCGACGTAGCGACCTTGCATGGTCTGGTATCGACAGAAGAGGTCCTTATAGACGCGCGCCCACACGTGGTGCAGACCGGGCTGGCCGTTGGCGGTTGGGGGACCTTCGTAGAAGACCCAGGGCTCGGAGCCTTGGCGCAACGCGAGCGAGCGCTCGAAGACGTTGTTCGCCTTCCAGCGAGCGAGTTCGGCCTCCTCGATGGCCACAAAATCAAGATCGGCGCTGACCGGGCGAAACATCCATCTCCTTTGGTGAATCTATCTATGGTAGTGAACCTCCTTAGCGCGTCGATCCGACCTCTACTGTGGTCACGTGTCTGATCTCGTCATCGCCGATGAACTCGTCACGTCGAACGGAGCGCAGAGCGTCTACTGCGCGGCGCTCGATGAACTCAACCGTCGCTACGGCGGGAGCGACGAAGACAAGCACGTGTCGCTCGAAGAGCTCTTGCCTCCCCGGGGCCTCTTCCTGGTGGCGCGCGTGGACGATCATCTCGTGGGCGGCGTCGGACTGCGACCGATCAGCGACCCGGCTCTCGAGGTAGGCGAAGTCAAGCGCCTCTGGGTTCGGCCCGACTGTCGACGACTGGGGTACGGCGTCGCATTGATGAATGAGATCGAAGAGCGGGCCCGAGGACTCCAGTATCGCCGTCTCTACCTCGAGTCCGGTTACGCCCAGCCCGAAGCGCTCGCACTTTATCGAGGGCGTGGCTGGGAGGCGGTCGACGAGTACCCGCCCGGCGCCTTCTCCTACCCGATCGCCAATCGTTTTACGAAACTGCTCTAGGAGAAGCGCTCGTCGAGCCACTCGCGCGAGAGTTCCTCGAGGGACCAGAGCACTAGATCGGCTAGCGCGAAGGCTGGCTGGCCGCGGTCTTCCGCCACCGGCACCGCCACGACCGTCATGCTGCCAGCCTTCGCCGCGATGACGCCGGCGGCGGAGTCTTCGAGCACCAGGCACTCACTCGGCGCCACCTCCAGTGACATGGCCGCCGAGAGGAAGACGCCGGGATGGGGCTTGCCGTAGGGCTCGTGCTCGGCGGAGTGAATCGACACGAATCGGTCGAGAAGGGAAAAATGCTTCAAGCATCGAATGATCAGTTCCACGGGAGTGGAACTAGCCAAGGCCAGTGGTCCGCGTTCGCCCGTCAACTCGAGTGAGCGCATGGCCCCGGGTAGTAACCGACCCTCGGACTCCACGAGGTCGCCCACTCGATTCAAGAGAAGCTCGACAACCGTACTCTGTGACGGTCCGTCCCAGGGATAGCGGGAGTACCAGTAGTCCACGACTTCGTTAACGAACATCCCCTTCGTGGAGCGCCCCATCGCTTCGTTCAAGGGCACCCCGAGCGAACCGAAGATCTCGATCTCGGCCTTGTGCCAGAGAACTTCGGAGTCGAGGAGGAGCCCGTCCATATCGAAGAGGGTCGCCCGTAAAGTCACCACGCAACCTTTACACACGCCGAAGGATGGTGAGTTCATGACCGTTCGAACCCTCGCGAACTCCGACCTCGAGGTCGTGGCCACGCGGGTGCGCGATCGACTCATCTTCGACGCTCGCCGCAACCCACTGATCAACGCGCATTTTGCTGCAGACCTCTTCGCGTCCGCTCTGGCGAACGCCGCGGACCAGACCTGGGTCGTGGTCGATCACGACCACGTCGCCGGTCACCTCTACGGCGCGGTCCTCGAGAGTCCCGTGCACGGTCGAGGAGCCTGGATCGGACCGGACGGCGTCTCCTTTGACGCCGATGACGTTCTCGCCGCTCTCTACGGCCAGGCGAGCGAAGCGTGGACCCGTCAAGGTGCGACACAGCACTACGCCTGGGTCTTTGACGCGGAGATCGACACGCAACCCTGGCTCGCCCTCGGATTCGTCCCCGTGCACCGGCGCGGACTCCTGGTCTTAAGCGACGTGACGGCGAGCGCGCTGCCCGACGGCTACGTCATTCGCCGAGGGAGCATCGCGGATCTTGAACTCGCCGTCGAACTCGATGACCTGATCGATGAGGCGCAGTCAACCTGGCCGGAGTCTCTCGCCAGGGACCCCGACGGGGCCGCGAACGCCTGGAGGGAACTCCTCGACGACGAGGAGGTGCACCACTACGTCGTGGAGTCTCACGGCCAGGGGGTGGCCCAGTGCGTGACCTATCCGCTCGAGCCCCGTCGCGGATCGTTCGATCACACACTTCATCTGAGCGCGGTGGCCGTTCGTCCGGACCACGAGCACCGCGGGGTCGCTCGCGCCCTGGTCGGCGCGGCGCTGCTCGACGCTCGGCGCGCCGGATTTCTCTACGCCGAGGCCAACTGGAGCGTCACCAATCAGCGGGCGGGACTCTTCTGGACTCGCTACGGCTTTCGGCGCACCTACGTGCGACTGTGTCGCCTAGTGGAGACCGACTAGTCGATCGCGGCCTCGATGGCCCCTACGAGGGCGGGGTCCTCGGGCGTCACCTGGGGCGCGAAACGGGTAATAGATCCGTCCTTCGCCACCAGAAACTTCTCGAAGTTCCAGCGAATGTCGCCGGCGTAACCGGTGGCGTCGGGCACTTGTTCGAGCTCGGCGTAGACGGGGCTCTGGTTCTCACCGTTGACGTCGATCTTCTCAAAGAGCGGGAACGTGACGCCGTACGTCGTGGAGCAGAAGGTCTGAATCTCCTCCGCCGTGCCGGGCTCTTGGCCCGCGAACTGGTTGCACGGGAATCCGACCACGCTGAAACCTCGGGCGCTGTACTTCTTTTGTAGGGCCTCTAAACCCTCGTACTGAGGCGTGAGCCCGCACTTCGACGCGACGTTGACGATGAGGATCGTCTCGTCCTTGAAGTTCGCGAGCGAACTCTCTTCGCCCGAGAGCGTCTTTACTGGAATGTCGTAGATAGTCATGCACTGAACCTAATGTCAACGATTTCGCGACGTGCCCGTCGTAGGATTTTGGCGTGAGGGCTCTGGTCATCCGGGAGAAATCCCTCGAGGTCGAAGAGAGAGACACCCCTCAACCGGGTCCCTACGACGTGGTCGTCGCCACGTACTGCGCGGGGATCAACGCCGCCGATCTCATGCAGCGCGAGGGGCTTTATCCGGCCCCGCCCGGATGGCCCGCCGACGTTCCGGGCTTGGAACTCGCCGGTGTCGTGTCGGAAGTGGGAGACCGGGTCGTGGAACCCCTATTGGGTCGTCGGGTCTGCGCCATCGTCGGCGGGGGCGCCCAGGCCACGCACTGTGTCGTGCCCAGTGAACACCTGCTCTTCGTACCCGACCACGTCGACTTCGAGCGGGCGGGCGGCTTTCCCGAAGCCTTCAGCACCGCGTACGACGCGCTGGTAACTCAGGGTCAACTGAAGAGTGGTCAACGCGTCCTGATCTCGGGCGCCACCGGGGGCGTCGGCGTCGCCGCCGTGCAGATCGCCCACGCCCTAGGCGCCGAGGTCATCGCCGTCACCAGAACGGCTGAACATCACGATCGACTCCTGGCGATCGGCGCCACCTCCACGATCACCCTCGAGGACGTCGGGGGCTGTAAGGACGTCGACGTGGTCCTCGAACTACTGGGTGCCGCCCACCTTTCACTAGCCCAGTACACGCTGAGCCCGTTTGGCCGCGTGGTGGTAATCGGCGTGGGCGCCGGCAGTCGCGTCGCGATCGACCTCTTGAACCTGATGAGACTGCGCGCCACGGTGACGGGTTCCACCTTGCGCTCGCGCTCGCGCGAAGAGAAGGCCGAGGTGGCACGGCTCATGGGCGACGTTCTCGTTCCCCGTTGGACCAAGGGCGAGATCGGCGTGCCCTTGGCTGGCGTCTTTAGCTTCTACGACGCGGCTGCGGCCTATGAGTTCTTCGCTCAACCAGGCAAGTTTGGGAAGGTCGTCCTTCGAGTCGGCGAGTGACGCCGTTAGGTTGGGCGCGTGTCATCTGCACCGCGACCCCACCCAACGCGCTGCGATCCCGAGCGAAGTGACTACGCGGAGATCATTCGCGCCCACGAAGACGCCATCGCCGCGGGTGCCCCCACCTACCGGGATCCCTCCACGGGGCTGAGCGTCCTCACGGTCGCGACCCACTTAGCCCGGGGCACCTGTTGTGAGAGCGGCTGTCGGCACTGCCCTTATTTAGAGGAGTGATCGAAGAGGCGTGTACGTCATCGCGAGCGCGTCGGCGACGGCCGCGTAGGTGACCTTGCCGTTGACGACGTTGACACCCTCGGCCAAGGCGTCGTCGGCGACGACTGCTTCGCGCCAGTCGTGACGCGCCAGTTCGACCACGTAGGGCAACGTGGCGTTCGACAGCGCTCGCGTCGAGGTTGCCGGCACCGCGCCGGGCATGTTCGCCACGCAGTAGAAGATCGAGCCGGCCACCGTAAACGTGGGGTTGGAGTGCGTGGTGGGACGGGTGGCCTCAAAGCAGCCACCCTGGTCGACGGAGATATCGACCAGCACGGAGCCTTCGCGCATCCGAGCCACCAGATCGTTGCTCACCAGCTTGGGCGCTTTGGCCCCCACGACCAAGACGGCCCCAATCACGATGTCGGCTTGAAGGCACGCCTCTTCGATCGCCAAGGTCGATGAGGCGATGGTCTCCACGCGACCGTCAAAGTAGATATCGAGCTGTCGAAGTCGTTCGAGGTTGCGGTCCAACACCTTGACATTGGCGTGCAAGCCGGCGGCCATGGTGGCCGCGGCCAAGCCCGAGACACCCGCGCCGATCACGACCACGTTGGCCGGTGCCACCCCCGGCACGCCCGAGATCAACGTTCCGTGTCCCCCACCGGGCCGCATGAGGTGATGGGCACCCATCAAGGTAGCCATCCGCCCCGCAACCTCGCTCATCGGGGTGAGAAGAGGTAGCGAGTTGTCGCGAAGTCGCACGGTCTCATACGCGATGGCCACGTTGTTGGCCGCCACCAACGCGTCGGTGCACTCTTTGGACGCGGCCAGATGGAGGTACGTAAAGAGCACCTGATTCTTGCGGGCTCCGAGTCGGTGGTACTCCGCCTCCACCGGCTCTTTCACCTTCAACAGGAGGTCGCTGTCGGCCCAGACGTCGTCGGCGCTGGCGACGATGGTCGCCCCATTGGCGACGAAGTCAGCATCGGCGATGGAGGAACCGACGCCCGCATCCTGCTCGACGAGCACCCGGTGCCCGGCGTCACTGAGCTCCCTCGCGCCGTGCGGCGTAAGGGCCACTCGGTACTCGTCGGTCTTAATCTCTTTCGCTACGCCGATGATCATCGTTGATCACACTTTCACTCGAAAACGCCTCTGCCACGCTACAGCGAATCGTCCCGCGGGAACTCCGACTTAGAAGTCGATGTTGTGCATCACGTGCTTGATGCGCGTGTAGTCCTCGAAGCCGTACACCGAAAGGTCCTTGCCGTACCCCGACTTCTTGAATCCCCCGTGGGGCATCTCGGCCACCAGGGGAATGTGGGTGTTGATCCACACGCAGCCAAAGTCGAGGTCGCGCGACATCCGCATGGCCCGACCGTGGTCGCGGGTCCACACTGACGAGGCCAGCCCGTACTCCACCCCGTTCGCCCACCGCAGGGCTTCTCCTTCGTCGGTGAACTTCTGCACGGTGATGACCGGTCCGAAGATCTCGCTTTGAATCATCTCGTCGTCTTGAAGCAGCCCAGCGACGACGGTGGGCTCGAGGAAGAAGCCTTCGCTGCCCACCTGTGAACCACCGGCCACCAACGACGCGTGCTTGGGGGCGCGACTCAAGAACCCCGTGACTCGATCAAACTGAGTGTGATTGTTGACCGGCCCGAAGAGTGCGTCATCATTGTCGGGTTTGCCAACCACCGTGTTCTTCGCCTGCTCAGCCAGGGCGTCGACGAAGTCGCCGTAGACGTCGGCACCGACCAACACGCGCGTAGCCGCCGTGCAGTCCTGGCCGGCGTTGAAGTAGCCCGCGATGGCGATGTTCTCCGCGGCCGAGGCGAGGTCGACGTCGTCAAAGACGATCACCGGGGCCTTTCCGCCCAGTTCCAGGTGAACACGCTTGAGATCCTTCGCCGCCGATCCCGCCACTTCCATGCCCGCGCGAACCGATCCCGTGATAGAGACCATCGCCGGTACCGGGTGCTCCGCCAACGAGCGACCCGTGTCACGGTCCCCGCAGACCACGCCGAAGACACCTTCGGGCAATACTTCGCTCATCAGCTTCGCCATGAACAGCGTCGACGCGGGCGTCGTGTCACTCGGCTTAAGGACCATGGTGTTACCGGCCGCGAGGGCGGGTGCCCACTTCCACACCGCCATCATCATGGGGTAGTTCCACGGCGTGACCGCCGCGCACACGCCCACCGGTTCGCGGCGAACGTAACTGGTCATGCCCTCCATGTACTCCGCCGCACCGCGACCCTCTAAGAGTCGCGCCGCGCCAGCGAAGAAGCGAATCTGATCGATCATCGGAGGTATCTCTTCGCTCATGGTGAGAGCGATGATCTTGCCCGTGTTCTCTGCCTCCACGGCCACGAGCTCTTCGGCGTTCGCTTCCAAGAGGTCGGCGATCTTGAGCAGGGCCAGCGAGCGCTGTGACGGGGTGGTGCGCCGCCATGAGGCGAAGGCCTTCGCCGCGACCTCGACGGCGTGATCAACGTCGGACGCGTCAGAGACGGGCGACTCGGCGAAGGGCAGTCCGGTGACCGGGCTGATGAGTTCAACGTACTTTCCGCTCTTCGGCGGTAGCGACTCGCCCCCAATAAAGTTGGCCAAACGACGCATAGACCCTCCTAGAGTTGGGCTGATTTACACAGCACCCCTCGTTACTCTGCCAGAAATCCCGCATCGTTCGCAAGGAATCAACTGAGGAATGAGTCACTCTTGAGAGAAAACACGACGCTTTCCGTCGTGAAATGGTCCTATACTGTCTCTATCCGCAGCCCCGAAGCCATCACGGTTCGGGCAGGAGCTACCAATGCCAGGGAACAAACCTCAACGAGAGAGTGAAGCGAACGAGAACCGTTCGACTTTTGAGCTCATCAACACCGTCCCGGGTGTTCTCGACTCGCCTGATCGAAAGATCATCAGCCTGCTCCAACAAGACGGTCGACGCGCCTACGGCGCCATCGCCGAAGAGATCGGACTCTCCGAAGCGGCCGTTCGTCGCCGCGTCCAGCGCCTGAGGGACTCGGGCGTCATGCAGATCGTGGCCATCACTGATCCGCTGCAACTGGGGTACGGTCGCGAAGCGTTGATCGGCATCCGCGTCCACGGCGACGTGCGCTTGGTGGCCGACAAGGTCGCCGCCATCGACGAAGCCAACTACGTCGTTATGACCGCGGGCAGTTTCGACATCATCGCCGAAGTCATTGCCGAAGACGACAACGACCTGGTGCACCTTCTCAATGACTCCATCCGCTCCATTCCGGGCGTGACCGAAGTCGAGACGTTCTTGTATTTGAAATTAGCGAAGCAGACCTATGCATGGGGGACAAAGTGACACTTCACGAGACCATTTCGGACGGTATCTCCGTTACCGACGAGAGACAACCGAGCCATCAATACTCAGAGCGCGCCCGTCGCCATCTCTGGTTGCAGATGTCGCGCATGGGGGCGTACAGCGACCACAACGAAGTTCCCATCATGGTGCGCGGAGAGGGCACGAGGGTCTATGACGCCAACGGCAACGAGTACTTCGACGGCCTCTCGGGACTGTTCACCAACTCCCTCGGCCACGGTCGACGCGACATCGCCGAGGCGGCCGCGGCGCAGATCAGTGAGATGGCGTTCTTCCCGTTGTGGACCTACGCGCACCCCAAGGCCATTGAGCTGGCCGAGCGTCTGGCCAGTCTGACCCCGGGCGATCTCAATCGCGTCTTCTTCACCACCGGGGGCGCCGAGGCGAATGAGAGCGCGTGGAAGCTGGCTCGCCAGTACCACAAGATGCGCGGCGACATCGATCGCTACAAGGTCATCAGTCGCGACATCGCTTATCACGGCACCACGTTGGGCGCGCTCACCATTACCTCTCTCAACGTGTACCGCGAACAGTTTGAACCCCTCGTACCCGGCGCGATCAAGGTTCCGGCCGTTAACTTCTACCGCGCCGAGAAGCACGCCGACGACTTCGAAGCCTTCGGACTCTGGTCCGCGCAGCAGATTGAAGAGGCCATCTTGCGCGAGGGGCCCGAGACCGTCGCGGCGGTCTTCCTCGAGCCGGTTCAGAACGCCGGCGGATGTTTCGTTCCCCCCCAGAGCTACTGGAAAGAGGTCCGCGAGATCTGCTCTCGCTACGGCGTCTTGCTGGTCTCTGACGAAGTGATCTGTGCCTTTGGACGAATCGGCTCGTGGTTTGGTGGCCAGAAGTACGACTACGTTCCCGACATCATCACCTGCGCCAAGGGCATCACGGCCGGGTACGCACCGCTCGGGGCCATGATCGTCTCGGACCGCGTGGCCGAGCCGTTCCTGCACGACGACATCGCCTTCTTACACGGCTTTACGTGGTCGGGACATCCCGTCTCGTGCGCCATCGCCTTAAAGGCGCTAGAGATTCTCGAAAGCGAAAAGGTCATCGAGAACGTACAGAACAATCAGGACTACTTCCGCACCGGCCTGGAGTCGTTAAAGGACATTCCCATCGTGGGCGACGTACGCGGCACGGGTTACTTCTGGGGGATCGAGCTGGTGAAGGACCAGGGTACGAAAGAGACGTGGGCCGGTGATGACGCCGAGCAGTTGCTTCGCGGCTACGTCTCGCCCGAGATGTTCCGTCGCGGCCTCATCTGTCGCTCGGACGACCGAGGTGACCCCGTCGTGCAGTTGGCACCTCCCTTGATCTCGACTCGCGAGGACATTGACTTCATGGTCAGCATCCTGCGCGATGTCTTTATCGGAGCATCCAAGCTCAGCATCTAGTGCAACCTCCACCCTCCCTGTGGTGGTCGACCCTCGAGGCAGCCGTGACGCCTCGACCGGCGTTGAGCGAACACTTGGACGTCGACGTGGCCGTCGTGGGCGGTGGCTTCACCGGGCTGTGGACGGCTCGAGAGCTGAAGCGACGTGATCCGTCGCTGCAGGTCGTGGTCCTAGAGCAGGCGGTGTGCGGCTTCGGGGCCTCGGGGCGCAACGGCGGCTGGGCGTCCGCGTTCTACCCCGTGACGGACGAGGCGCTGGTCGCCCGCCACGGCCTCCCCGCCTTCACCCACTTACGACACCAGCTACAGGACGCGGTTCGTTCGCTCGGTGAGACGATTCACGCCGACGGCGTCGACGCGCACTACGTGCGAGGCGGCACGCTGACCTTCGCTCGCAGTGAACTTCAATCGACACGACTCCAACAGCGCGTGACACACTCGCGCGAGCTCGGCTACAGCGACAGCGACCTTTGCTGGCTCGGCCCCCGCGACGCTCGCGAGCGAGCGAACGTGAGCGACTCGCGTGGTGCCGCGTACTCGCCCCACTGCGCGCGCGTTCACCCGGCCCGTCTGGTGCGCGGTCTCGCCGAGGTGAACGAGCGACTGGGTGTGCGAATCTTCGAGAACACCGCGGTGACCCGCATCGCCCCCGCGCGGGGCACCCGCCCTCCTCAAGCCGTCACGGCTGGGGCCACGGTGCACGCGCGTTTCGTGGTTCGCGCCACGGAAGGCTTCACGCCCACCTTGCCGAAAGAGCGGCGAAGCGTGGCACCCCTCTACTCGCTGATGATCGCCACCGAGCCCCAGTCGGCCTCGTTCTGGGACGAGGTCGGACTGCGCGAGTTCGAGACCTTCGCCGACGATCGACATCTCATCATCTACGGGCAACGAACCGCGGATGGACGACTCGCCTTTGGCGGGCGGGGCGCGCCCTATCACTTCGGCTCCACGGTGGAGGAGCGCTTCGACGAGAACCCCAAGGTCTTCTCGCTCTTGGAGTCGACGCTGCGTGAACTCTTCCCCTCACTTGAGGGCGAGGTCACGCACCGCTGGGGCGGGCCGCTCGCGCTGCCTCGCGATCACTCCCCGTCCGTGCGCGTCGACTACACGACGGGTCTGGCGAGCGCCGGAGGGTACACCGGTGATGGTGTCGTCCTCAGCTACGTGGCCGGTACGACGTTGGCCGAACTCATCGCCACCCCGGGTCTCGACACACCGCGAACGTCGCTCCCCTTCGTCCAGCATGACGCGAAGCGCTGGGAGGTGGAGCCGCTCCGCTGGGTCGGCATCAACGTGGGCCTGGGCCTCGCCGCGTGGGCCGATCGGGTGGAACGCCGACGGGGTCGTCAAAGCCGAGCGAGCGGTCTGCTCGATCGGCTACTCGACTAGCGAAGAATGTTGACTGCTTCGCCCGCCACCACGGCAATGGTGACAAAAGAGATCAGGGACTCTATTCCAAACAAGGCCTTCATCTGAAACGTCAGCGGCATGGCGTCGGCCGGCGCGAAGCTCGTGCCGTTCGCCAGGGACGTGTAGAGATAGTCGACGAAGCGCGGCCGCCAATCGCTCGGAGCTAACGAGGGCTGACTCATCTGGGGAAACTGGAGATCGGGCAGTCGAGCATTGGCGCCGGATCGCTGGAGAGGACCTCCCCGGTCCACCTCCCAAAACCAGATACCGAAGACGATCACGTTGGTGACCCAGATGGTGGCCGCCGAGTACAAGAGTTGTCGACCTTTGATCTGGGCGGCGTAGAAGACGTGGTGGATGAGCAAGGCCACCGAGACGAAGTTGGCCAACGTAATGATCACGACGAGCGACACGGCGAAGTAGTGCACCCACGGTTCGTCGTCGGGGTGACGGTTACGTCGTATCGACAGGGGGATGAGCGGTAGCACCACCAGCACCGGCAGCAACCACTTCGGGCCGACGGCCAGTCGACTGGGCAGCAACACGTACAGTCCCGCGCACACCAGGAGTGCCACCGAGGCGGGCCAGCGTGGTTCGGCGAGGCCGGGGTTTCGCGCCATCTAGGTCAGCGAGCTCTGGGAGAACGACGTGAGACCGCTCGGAACCAGCAGTGAGGAGAAGTTGACGCTGCTCAGCAGTTTGCCGAATCCACTTCGCGACAGCGGTTCAAGGTCTTTCGTGGACGGGAGCGTGATGGTGATCGGCTGGTTGTACGACAGCACAGTGACGCTCACTTTTACGGTTGACTTCTTGGTCTGTTCCACCACCGTGCTTCGAGTGAGTTCGCCCTGACTCCCGACGGTGATGTACCAGAGAACGGAACCCAGCGTCGACGTCGCGTCGGGCTTGGCGAAGAGCGGTGAGAGAGCGACGTCGTCGCGATAGAAGCGGTAGGTCGTCGAGTACCCGCTCTTGGACACGGTCTTTTTGAACCCGGTAATCAAATCGACGTCGGGCTTGGTCAGCTCGAGCGAGATGCCGTAGAGGTCGGGCAGTGAGAGGTGCGTCGAGAGCCACGGTCCGTTCGAAACGTCGGCCGAGCGCGCGTAGAGATGGTTGCGGGCGGCGATCACGTCGACCGACGCGGTCGTGATCACCAACGGAAAGTGCACGACCCCGCTGACGCGATCGGTTCGGAAGTTGGCGTTGACGGTGGCGCTCAGTTTCACGTTCGAGCCGGTGGAGAGGGTGACGAACAGCTCGGCCGTCTTGGGCGGATAGCCGTTAAGCGCTAGAGGATCCTTCCCCCCATTTTCGGAGTTCGAATTCGTGGCGGCCACCACGAGACCCACCGCGGTGAGAAGCACGGCGACGACGGCGACGGTGATTGCCATGACGCGCGTCTTTATGGCCATCGCTCCAACCTTGGGTACATGCCACAACACCTCCGCGGCACTAGTTGAGGGGTTCTTCTAAGAGCTCCACAAAGAGTTCGTGCGAGATGTTGCGCCCGCTCGCGATGAATCCGATGCGCGAGCGAGAGTCGTCAACTCTATTCGCCGTGATGGCGGCGTACGAGGCCGCCGCCGATCCTTCCATCACGAGTCCGTTGTTTTCGGCGATCTCTCGCACGGCGTGACGAATCTCCACTTCGGGCACCAGCACCAAGTCGACCCCGCTCTTCGCGATGATCTCGTTGGTGATGGCTCCCTCGTCCCCGCCACCGGCCAGGCCGTCGGCGATGGTCGGATGATGGACGACGTCGCTCATGACGACGCCGCGAAGGACGTGATACAGAGCCGCACTCTCTTCTGGCTGTACACCGGTGACGCGGATATCGGAGCGTCCTTGTCGGTCGCGCGAGAGGAGGGTCCCCGAGAGCAACCCCCCGCCGCCGACCGACACGACGAGGTGTTCGAGTCCCGGCGCCTGCGTCAGCATTTCTTCAAAGACCGTCGACTGACCGGCGATCACGTCGCTGTCGTTAAAGGGAGAGATAAAGCGTATCGCTCGCTCGTCGGCGAGGGTGAGGGCGTGAGCCTGGGCGTCGTCGTACGAGGTGCCGAACTGGATGAGCTCGATGTCAAAGGTCGAAAGTTTCTTAACCTTGGCGACCGAGGCGTTGGCCGGCACCACCACAGTGGCCCGCACACCCAAGAGGTTGGACGCGTACGCCACACCGAGTCCGTGATTTCCCGCCGACGCGGTGATGACGGCGCCGCTCGGGTCGTTGCGGTGCGCCGCGTCCACGGCCGCGAGGGCACCTCGCACCTTGAAGGAACCGGTGACCTGGAGGTTCTCCAGCTTCGCGAGGACTTGGCGTCCGCGAGCGGAGATCGTCACGGTCGGGGTGGGGGTGAGCGTACGCGCAATAATCTCTCGGGCGTGCTCGAGCTGGTCGTTCGTGGGGGCCGACACCTGGCGAATCATCACGTTGAGCCTATAGCCCGACTTTTTGGCCATTTCGTACTCTCAAGTAAGGTCAGCGAGTGCACACGATCGTGGGTGTCGTTCTGGTCGCGTCACTCGCGTTTCTGGGCACGATGGTCGACAATTTTTTTGCCTTTTCCGCGCAACTTGTCCTGACCGAACCGGCGCGGTACCGACGAGTGAGCTGGGCCCAGGCCGGGGCCTTCACCGTTTTGGTTGTCATCGCGGCGGGTGTGGGCACCCTCTTGGACGTCATCCCCGTGCGCTGGATCGGTCTGTTGTGCGTCGCACCCTTCGGCTTCGCCATCCACGCGTGGCGTCATCGAAGGTCGCCCCACGAGCAGTATCGTCGTGGCGCGATCACGACG
The DNA here is from genome assembly GCA_963849705.1 of uncultured Acidimicrobiaceae bacterium. GTDB lineage: Bacteria > Actinomycetota > Acidimicrobiia > Acidimicrobiales > RAAP-2 > RAAP-2. Next base: position 168,433 of record CAWKII010000005.1, read on the forward strand.
TTCATGGTCACACTGGCCCTCGGTGGGGACAACGTGGCCGTGTGGATTCCACTCTTTCGCGCCGCCGGTCTGGGCCACGGCGCGGTCGCACTCTGCACCTTTGCGGCGTGGGATCTCATTTTTCTCTTCTGCGCGCGACGGTTGGCGACACATCCGAGGGTCGTCGAGTGGGGACGAGCGCACATGCCGAGCGTGATGCCCTACGTCTACGTGCTCCTCGGCGTTCTCGTTCTGGTGGAGTGTCGAACCTTCTAGGTAGCGTGGACGGATGGCACAGAGTGGTGCGCAGCAGACTCTGCGCCGTCTTACGATCATCGTGGCGATCCAGTGGATGGGCGCCACGCTCGGCCTGCCGCTCCTTCCTCTCTTCTTAGAGCGCCGTGGGGGGACCCCCTCCGTCATCGGGCTCGTCATGGCCTCGTTCTTTGTCGCGGGCGTGTTGACCCAGTTCGCGATGGGACATCTCGCGGATCGATTCGGACGTCGAAAGCTCTTGATGATCAGCCTCATCACGTACGGCCTCGCGAGTATGACCTACCTCTTTCCCGTAGCGGCGCCCTGGCTGGCCCTTACCCGGGCCGTTCAGGGTGCGGGGGCCGGCGCCATCGAAGTCACGTCCCTCTCGGCGGTCGCCTCCTTGTTCCCCGAAGCCGAACGCGGTCGCGCCGTCTCGCGCATCTACGCAGCGCAACTCTTCGGTCTCGCCATCGGGCCCGTCGTCGGCGTCGTCGCGTCCGTACGTGACCTCGGCTGGGCCTTCTTCGCCACCGGTCTGATGAGTCTTATCGCCGCGGTGGTCGCTATGAGGACGGACCTCGGCGATCGAGAGTACGACCCCACGCCGCTGCCCCCGCTGCAGTGGAGTCGTCAGCTCACCGGTTCGCTCTTCGCCGCGGCCGCGTCGGGGATCTCCGTGGGAGTCTACGAAGCGTGTTGGAGCTTGTTGATGCACGCCCACCACGCCAGTACGTTGCAGATTCGACTCAGTTGGACGTTTTTCAGCGTGCCCTGGGTCGTGCTGTCGCGCTGGGGTGGTTGGCTCGCCGACCACGCCAATCGTCGTTTCGTGGCGCTGGCCGGTCTGCTCAACGGAGCCGCCTTCCTCTCTCTCTACCCGCACATCCACAACAATGACGTGATGTTGGCACTGGGCTCCTGTGAGTCCATCGGAGCGTCGCTCTCGATGCCCTCCATTTCGTCGCTGATGAGCCAAGGCGCCGCCGATCGAGAACTCGGTCGGCGTCAAGGTCTCTACACGACGTCAAACACCGCAGCCTTGGCCCTCGCCGCGGGCACGTCAGGATTCCTCTTCACGATCAACTCCGCCCTGCCCTTTACTCTCATCGCCATCATCTCGGTCGCGCTGGCCTTAACCACACTTTTCTGGTGGCGACACGTGTCGGGCCACGTCACGGCCACCGGCGCGTGAGGTGGCCAGCCCTCGCGTTACGTGGTGTCAGCCAGCGGCCGGGTGACAGCTCAAGCGCGCAGCGAGAGCAGTCGACAGACCGTCGTGGTCGCTCGTTCCAGGTTGACCGGCCCCTCAGCGAGCGCCCGCGGGAGATCACTCACGTCCTGCACGATGGGCACGATCGCGCATACTCCGAGGGCGTAGAGCGCATCAGCTCCCTCGCCGATTCGACCGGCGAAGGCGATCACCGGCACTCCGCGCTGCGCCGCGACTTCGGCCACGCCCAGAACTGTTTTGCCGCTCGCCGTCTGCGCGTCGACGCTCCCTTCTCCTGTCAACACGTAGTCAGCGCCCGCGATCTTCTCAGACAGATGGTTCGCCGACATCACCATGTCCACGCCGCGATGCATCTGCGCGGGTAAAAAAGCCAAGAACGCAGCGCCCAGTCCCCCGGCCGCTCCGGAACCGGGAATCATGGCGATGTCACGACCGGTGCTCGCCACAACGACACGAGCCCAGCGAGTGAGGGCGGACTCCAACTGCGCCACGGCCGCCTCGTCGGCTCCCTTCTGCGGTGCGAAGACAATGCTCGCTCCCTGGGGCCCCAGGAGGGGGCTGGTCACGTCGCTGGCGATCTGAAACTCAGAGACCGCGAGGCGCGGGTCAAATCGAGCGAGGTCAATTCGCTCTAAGCGGGCCAGTGCGGCCCCGCCCGGGGGCAACTCCTCACCGCGCTCATCTAAGAGGCGGGCTCCGAGGGCCTGGAGCATGCCCGCTCCGCCGTCGTTAGTGACCGAGCTGCCGAGTCCCACCACGAAGCGACGCGCACCGTGGTCGAGGGCGTCGAGGATCAACTGACCAACACCGAAGGTGCTCGTCACCCGGGGGTCGCGTTCGGCCTCGGCGATCATGTCGATCCCGACGGCCGCCGCCACTTCGAGAACGGCCAGTTGCTCGGCAGACACGTAGCCGTAGCGAGCCGGTACGGTCCGACCGAGGCCGTCGCGCACCTGTGCGGTGATGTACTGTCCGCCGGTGGCTTCGACCAGCGCGTCAACGGTGCCCTCTCCCCCGTCGGCCATCGGTACCGCGAGGCACTGCGCGTCAACAAAGACGGCGCGAATGCCTCGCTCCATAGCGGACGCGGCTTGCGCGGCGCTCATGGACTCCTTAAAGGAGTCGGGCGCCAAGACGAACTTCACGAGTCCGTCCTCTCACTGCTCGACGAAGAACCACGAGACGGTGGCGCGCCGCGTCGCCGCCTTGTGAGTTCTTGCGTTTCGTCCTAGGACAGCCAGATCTGGTCCCAGCGCGCGGAGCCGCCGTCGGGGCTGAGACACTGGGTCGTGCCGTCCGCGGCGGTTCCGTAAGCCCAGTTCTGCACATTGTCACGTGCCGCCCACGCGTTCACAATGATGTCCAACCACAGGTACGGGATGTCCTTCGCGAACTGCGAGTTGACCGTACGCCACGAACGAACCTCGACCGGTGAGCTGGGCTTCGCGGCGAGGGCGGCCAGCATGGCGTCCTCCACCACGGGATCGCCTTGGTGAGCAAAGTTGACCGCGCCGGCGATGTTCGTGCCGGCCGGCAGCGAGGTGAGTCCCAGGCCGCCCTCGGTCGGTGAGGCCGTGGCCGAAACTGAGAGGAACCATACGTAGTTGAGCGATGGGTCGACGCCACCGAACTGGTTCCAGGTCGCGCAGTCGTACTCGCCGTAGATCACGTTATTGATCAAGGTGCTCTGCACCAACGGACGCGGCGTCACGGTGATGCCCACAGCGCCAAGTTGTTGCTGGAAGAGTGAGAACGCCTGCGTCTGCGACGCGTTGCCCGAGAGAATGTCGATGACGAATCCGACGCTCGTGACATTATTCGCGGTTTTGTAGGCGTCGACGAGAGCCTTGGCCGCCGAAGGGTTGTAGTTCGGATAGTTCGGGTTGTCGTAGAACGGCGAGGTCTTGCGATATAGGCCGTTGGACACCGAGCCGACGCTTCCGTCCACAATCTTGAAGTACGTGTTGCGGTTGATCGCCATAGCGCAGGCCTGACGGATCGACAAGTTGTTCAACACTGGCTTCAGGGTCGTGTCCCACTGCAACGTCGAGGGGTTTACCGCACCCAGGGTGCCAAGCCAGTCGGCGTCCTGCACCGCGGTCGGCACGGGCATGCCCTTTTCGATGTACGTGGGCAACGCCCCCGGCACGCCGATCGACGAGAACTCTCCGGCCCAACAGAAGTACTGGTTCAAGGTTCCGGTGGTGTTAAGAATCAGCACGTTGAGTGACGGGTCGCGCGGCTGGGTTTCGTCGGTCACCATGGAGATTCCCGACATCTTCTTCAGCTCTTTGATCTGTTGGCCCGTCTCTTGGAGCATCATGTCGACGGCGCCGCTCTGGAGGGCTTCGTTGCGCGACTGCGGGTCGACAATGGTCTTGAAGTTGATGCCGTCCAGGTACGGCAGGCGCCGCCCCGCGCCGTCCTTGCGCCAGTACTTGTGATTCTTCACGAGCTGCGACTCCACGCCGACCTGCCACGACTTGACCTTGAAGGGCCCGGTGCCAATCGGGTCGCCGGTGTAGGTGGGAACGAAGGAGACCGGGTGCGCCATGTAGGCGACCTGCTGCTCCGCCAAGAGCACCGGAAACGACGCGTAGGGAATGACCATGTTGTAGTCCACGGTGAAGTCATCCACTTTCGTCACCGAGGTGATCAGGGGCTGAATCGCCAGGCCCACCGTCGGGTCGTTCTTAGCGGCCGTGTAGTTGGCCACGCAGATATCGGCGTCGAAGGTGGCCCCGTTGGTGAAGGCCACACCGCGACGCAATTTGATGGTCCAGACCGTGTAACTGGCGTTGGGGGTCGCCGAGAGAGCCAGCATCGGCAGGGCCGTCTTTCCGTCAGCGGACATCACGAAGAGCGGGTCGTAAAGGGCGTTGGCCACGCAAAAGCCCGAGTCGTCCATCTTTCCCTGGGATCCATTGAAGATGTGATAGTTCGGGACGTCGGAGAGCGTTCCCACCGTGAGTGTTCCGCCCAACTTCGGCTTGGACTTATTGATACCTACCGCCGCCCCAGCAGCATTGGCCAGCATCCCGTCTACCACGGTGCCCGCCAGCGCTACGCCGCCAAGAGTGGCCGCTGAGTGAGTAAGAAACGTACGACGATCGAACGTTGACGACATCTTTCCTGCTTTCCCCCGGAGAGCCCGCCTTGGTATCTCCTCTGGGCGAAACTTAGCAAGAACCGACCTACTGGCCAGTACACGAAACGAACTTGTCAACTGAACGAAACTTCAGCATCCAGGCGGAGGGAGGGGCCGCCTGGATGCTGAGAGAGTGGGCAGTTACACGCTTTTTCGTTGGGGGACGTGCGTTACCCGAGCGCCCGTTAGGGAGTGACGCTGAGAAGAAGTTGGCGCGATCGAGGTGCTTCGATCGGTGAAAGAAACCATCGGACCTTCTCCTTTCATCGCCGCGTCGCGGACAGAAGACAGTCTGGCCAGCGAGTGTGTGCTGTCGATTGGATCCGCATAAGAAGGTCCTAAATCCACACTTTGTAAACGGTGTGAGAATTCCTCAGTATTTCCCCATCACGTCGATTTTCTTTCGGCCATACTGGGCGCGGACGATTAGCGCCTCACGGAATCGTCACACTTAGGACATCTATCAGGGAGGACCACGACAGTGGCGACAACCATCGACACGCATGACGGATCAGCGGGCGACGAGGCCTTTCACATAGAAGTACACGGCATCGACTACGTACCCCTCAACGAGCGCTGGGCCTCCCCGCGCAACGTCGGCGGCATGTGGGCCGGCGCCAGCGTACAGATTGAGTACTTCATCTACGGCGCCATCTTGATGTCGTTTGGTTTTACCTTCTGGCAAGCGCTATCGCTCATCGTCGTTGGCAACCTGACGTATTTTCTGCTCGGGCTCGCGAGCCTTCAGGGCCCCCAGACGGGAACCACGGTCTTCGCCATCAACCGAGCTAGCTACGGACCCAACGGCTCGCGCATCATCTCCTTCTTCAACTGGGTTACCCAGATCGGCTTTGAGGTGGAGGGCCTCATCCTGATCGTGGGCGCCGCGTTGGTGCTGGGTCTGAAGGCCGGGTTCGCGCCCGGTGACGCGTCCAAGGTGATCTACGTCGTGATCGCCATCGTGATCCAGGCAGTACTGCCCGTGTTGGGCCACGCCACGATCATTAAGACGCTGCGCGCGTTGGCGATTCCCTTCGTCATACTCTTCGGGGTGCTGTTGATCTTCACTCTTCCCCACGCCACGATCCACGGGGTCGCCCACGGCGCCGACTGGCAGACCTACATGGAAGGCCTGGCCTTTACCATCACGCTGTCGGGACTCGGCTGGATGGAGTGCGGTAACGACTACACCCGCTACTGCGCCCCCGACGCGTCGAAGAAGGCGATAGTCGGTTGGGTCTTTCTCGGCACGGCCGTGCCCGAGATTGTGGTAATGACCCTTGGTGCCGCCGTCGCCACGTTCCTACCGGGCATCGGCGCATCCAACCACGGGTACGGCTCGCTCTACCCCTTCGCGCACACCACCGACATCCCGTCGTGGTTCGTCGTGATCTTCCTCCTCTTCGCCATCGTGCAGCTCTTCGGCATCAACAGCCTCGACATGTACTCCTCGGGCGTCACCCTGCAGGCCATGGGGGTCAAGGTGAAGCGCTATCAAGCCGTGCTGATCGACTGCGGCATCGCCTTTCTCGTCACGCTCTACGCCGTCTTCAGCGCCTCGTTCACCACGTATCTCTCGGACTTCGTCGACGTCGTCATCGTGTGGATCGCCCCCTGGGGTGCCATCTTCTTGGTCGACTGGGCCCTACGGCGATACCGCTACGTGCCCTCTGAACTTCAGCGCACGGATCGCGAGGGTCTGTACTACCGAAACGGAGGTTTTTACTGGCCCGCGATGATCGCACAGCTGGTGGGCATGTACGCCGCCATCACCGCACTCTCGACCACCTTCTCCGTGCCGCATTGGTTGAATCCGATCACCTACGCCACGCGTGACAGTTACGGCTACGGCGCCGACTTCAGCGTCTTCATGGGAGTCGGTGTGGCCGGCCTGGTGTACGTGGCGCTCGCCTGGAAGGGAGTGCGCCGCCAGGCCGACGAACAAGACGCGCTTCTCAGCGCTCAGCCCGCGCAGTAGCTCTACCCGTTAGCCCTACCCGTTCCAGTCCTCGACGAGCCCTCCGGTGCCGTCGGGGCGGAACACGGGTATGGCGCCCAGCGCGCGAACCATCGAGGCGTCCTCACCCAGTGCGCTTCGCCAGAGGCCGGCTTCGGTGACGATGGTTCCGATCGCCACGACATCAGCACCCACACCGCGCAAGAGGCGCAGCGTGGCCCCGGTCGAGGCGCCGGTGGAGATCACGTCGTCGACGATGGCCACGCGACGACCCTGAACGTCCTTGACGCGCGCTCGATCAAAGAGCAGCCGCTGGTCGGCGTCGGTGGTGATGGAGCGCACCTGCTCACTAATGGCGTCAGCCAAGTGGATCTTGGGCGTCTTGTGCAAGACCACGTACTGATCGAGTCCGAGATGGCGGGTCACCTCGACCGCCAAGGGGATTCCCATCGTGGCGACCGTCGCAACGATATCGACGTCGTAGGGCTTCAGTACCGCGGCCAACTCTTCGCCGGCCTTGGCCATGAAGGCGACGCCCACGTCCACCGTGATGAGAAGCGCCAGGGCCAACGTGTCGTTGAGCGACACGATCGGTAGGTCCAAATGCTGAGAGCCAATGTCGACGGAATACGTGCCTCTGTTCACGGTGCTGGAGCATACTGAGTTCATGTCGCCCTCTCGCGCACCACTCGATCGAAGCCTGGCCACGTCGATGTTGAAGTTGGCCTACTACGAGGCCGTCCTCGGACTCAACGAAGGCGGCATTCCCATCGGCGCCGCGCTGTACACGCGTGACGGCACGGTGCTCGGATCGGGCCACAATCGTCGCGTTCAAGAGAACGACGCCTCGGTGCACGCCGAGACCGACGCCTTCCGACGAGCCGGACGGCGTCGCGACTACCCCGAGTGCGTGATGGTGACCACGCTCTCGCCGTGTTGGTACTGCTCGGGCTTAGTCCGCCAGTTCAACATCGGAGCGGTGGTCATCGGTGAGAGCGAGAACTTTCACGGAGGTCACGACTGGCTGGAGGAACTGGGCGTCGAGATCGTGCTCCTCAATGACGAAGGGTGCACTCAACTACTCGGCACGTTCATCCGCGAGCACGCCGAACTCTGGAACGAAGATATCGGGCGGTAGGTCAGCGAACGGGCGGCCCGAAGAGCCGATCCCCCGCGTCACCGAGTCCCGGGGTGATGTAGCCCACGTCGTTTAACTCCTCATCGAGCGCCGCCGCGACGATGGTGACCCGCGGATGGCGAGAGAGTACGAAGTTCACACCCGGTCGCGCGGCGATCAGGCAGAGAATGGTCGTCTCGCCGGCTCCTCGAGTCTCGAGCATCTCCAGGACTCGATCAAGTGAACCACCGGTCGCGAGCATCGGGTCACAGATGACGACGTGCACGCCATCGAGATCCTCGGGCAGTCCATCGAGATAGACGTCGGGCTTGAGGGTCTTTTCGTTGCGGCGAAGTCCCACCAGACAGACGCGATGACGCGGTAGCAGCTCTTGGACCGCGGGACTCATACCGAGCCCTGCACGAAGGATGGGCACGATCACGTACTCGGTAGTGATACGAATCGCCGGTGCACCGTTCGTCACCGGTGTGTCGACGGTCGTGACGCTGACCGGCGCGTGACGGAACGCTTCGTAGGCGACGAATCGAGAGATCTCGCCAGCCAGACGGAGAAAGTCGGCGTTAGACGTGTTGACGTCGCGCAGTTGACGGACTTTGTCAGCCACTACGGGATGTTCAACGACGAGCAGCGAATCCACGACGTCACACTAGGTCGCGTCGACGAGTGGCGTCGGTGGTGCCACGCCTGGCCGGTAGGGCGTCACAGGTCGAACGTTAGAATTGCTCAGTGTCATCTTCTCTCTTCGAGCGCGCCAAGCTTGATCGGGAGAGTTCGGTAAATCCTCTGGGGGGCGTCACCTCGAAGTACCCCGGACCTCGCCACCAGATCTCACGCGATCAAAGTCTCGCCTGGTGGCGCCGGGTTCTACCCGTCATTCAGTCCCATCGCGTGACCTTTCTCACGGCCATCGTTCTCTCCTTCATGAGCCTCATCTTTCAGGTGCTCGTGCCCAACATGTTGAGCAACGACATCGACCACACCTTTGTGAAGCATCTGACGTCACTGCACAGTGACGTGATCTCCATCGTCATCGTGGGCCTGCTCGCCGGCGTGACCGGCATCATCTCACGACAGTTCCTCTACTACACGGCCTACAACGTTGAGGCGGACTTGCGATCGCTCATCTACGAGCACTTGACCTGGCTTTCTTTCAGCTTCTACGACCGCGTCCAGTCCGGCCAGCTCATCAGTCGAGCCAACAGCGATATTCGCAGCGTGCAGATGTACTCCATCTTCGCGCCGCTCATCATCGTGCAGTGCTTTATTGGCGTGGTGGCCTTTGGCTTCATGCTCAGCATCAACTGGGTGCTCGCTCTCATCTCCATGGTGGTCATGCCGATTCTGTACGTCGTCGGTATCAAGATGCGTCGCGTGATGTTCCCCATCTCGTGGATCACGCAGGCCCGCCTGGCCGAGGTCGCCACCATCGTCGACGAAAACGTGAACGGCGTGCGCGTCGTGAAGTCCTTCGCGCAAGAAGAAGCCGAGATCGATCGGCTGGCCGACGCCGCCGAGGGCGTGGCCTGGGCCTATATCAAGGACGCCAATATTCGCGCCGTCTGGTCCCCCTGGGTCCAGAACCTGCCCCAGCTGGGCCTGGCCCTGGTGCTGCTCTGCGGCGGATGGATGGTCTTGCACGGCGACCTCCAGTACCCCCAGATCCTCGCCTTCAGCCTCTATCTCTTGATGCTTCAAGCCCCCTTCATGATGCTCGGCCAGCTGGTCATGATGGGTCAACGCGCCAAGGCCAGCGCCGGACGAATCTTCGAGATCTTGGACGAAAAACCCGAGATCGTCGAACGACCGGGTGCCTACGACTTGGTCGACGTTCGAGGAGCCATTGACTTTTCCCACCTGACCTTCACCTACGACAACGGGGCGGAGATCCTAAAGGACTTTGACGCCCACATCGACCCCGGCGAGACGGTGGCCATCGTCGGACGCACGGGCTCGGGAAAGTCCACTATCGCCAGACTGCTCGACCGGTTCTACGACGTCACCCAGGGCGCCATCGCCATCGACGGACACGACATTCGCGACGTGACCCTGACGTCCCTGCGTGAAAACGTTGGCGTCGTCCTCGACGAGCCGTTTCTCTTCTCCATCTCCATTCGCGACAACATCGCCTACGGACTGCCCGACGCCTCCCTCGAACAGATAGAGGCAGCGGCCCGAGCGGCCAACGCCGATGAGTTCATCGTGCGCCTCCCCGAGGGGTACGACACCGTGGTCGGTGAGCGCGGCTACACGCTCTCGGGAGGTCAGCGACAGCGCATCGCCATCGCGCGAACGCTGCTGCTCAATCCTCCCATTTTGATACTCGACGACGCCACTAGCGCGATCGACGTACACGTCGAGTCGGGCATTTACGCCGCACTGCGAGAACTCTTGACCCAGCGCACCACCATCGTCATCGCCCACCGCATCTCCACCATCGCTCTCGCGAGTCGCGTGCTCCTCCTGGACGAAGGACGAGTGGTCGCCAGTGGCACGCACGAGGAACTGCTGGCGAACGAGCCGCTCTACTCAGAGGTTCTCGCCCAGACGACCACCGGCGAGGAGTTCTAGTGGGTTGGGGCGGCGGCTTCGCCGGGGGCGGTGGGTTCGTCGGAGCCAACACGGCGAGTGGTCGCGCCGGGCTTCCTTTTGGGGGAATCCCCGAAGAACTCATGGACGAGGCGACCAAACTGCTCGCCACCGAGCCTGCGCATCCCAAGTCCCACGTCCACTTCACCCAGCGTCCGAGCGAGAAGGAACGAGAACGCCTGACCCTACCCAGGCTCCTGCGCGTCTACCCCAAGTGGCTGGTCGCCGGGTCGGCCCTCGTCATCATCATCAGCTTGACCCTGCAGGCGGGGCCTCTCCTCACCGAGTACGCGATTCGCCACGGCATGGAGAGCCACAAGAGTTTGACCGTCATCGCGGTGTGCGCGCTGCTCTACCTCGTCCTCGGCCTCGTTAGCGCCTACTTCCAACGCCAACAGATCGACGTCACCGGAAAGCTCTCCTCACGAGTGATGCACGACCTACGCATCCGCGTCTTCACCCAGTTTCAGCGCCTCAGCCTCGATTTCTTCACCGAGGAGAAGGCCGGAGTCTTGATGAGTCGAATGACGAGCGACATCGAGAACCTTCAACAGCTCATTCAAGACGGCATCAGCCAGTTCGCCCTCCAGGGTCTCACCATGATCGTGATCACGGTCATCCTCTTCTGCACCAACGTCGAGTTGGCGGCGTGGACGGTCTTGATCGTCGTGCCCTTGTTGATCGGCTTTTCGATCTGGTACCACCACGCCTCGGAGAAGGGCTACCTCCTGGCGCGCGACCGCATCGCCCTCGTCCTGGCCGACCTCTCGGAGTCGCTGTACGGCATTCGCGTCGTGACGGCCAACAACCGACAACGTCGCAACATCCGCAATCACCGACACGTGGTGGGGGCTTATCGCGACGCCAACGCTTACACCGGCCGCGTCAACGCCATCTACGGACCGTCCACGCTGATGATCGGCATCCTGGGCCAGGCCATGCTGCTCGGCATTGGGGGCCACATGGTGTTGAACCACGAGCTCAACGTGGCCCAGCTCATCGTCTTCTTCCTCTACCTCAATCGCTTCTTCGCGCCGATCCAACTTCTCGTCCAGCAGTACACCACCTTGCAGCAGGGACGTTCCTCGATCATCCGCCTGCGTGAACTCCTCGAGATCACCCCCACCGTTGACGAGCTTCCCGACGCCACCGTCCTGCCCACCATCGAAGGGCGCATCACCTTCGAGAACGTCAACTTCGGCTACCTGGCTGACGAGCCCGTGCTCCACGACGTGAACTTGGAGATCTCGCCCGGCGAGTCGGTGGCGTTTGTCGGGCCGACGGGCGCGGGCAAATCCACCATGGCGAAGTTGGCCAACCGCTTCTACGACCCCACGTCTGGTCGCGTGCTCGTCGACGGCATCGACGTCAAGACCGTGACCCTTCGCTCGCTTCGCTCACAGCTGGGCGTCGTGCCCCAAGAGCCGTTCCTCTTCGCCGGCTCGATTCGCACCAACCTGAGCTTCGGACACCCCACGGCCACCGACGACGAGATCGAAACCGCCGTCGACGTGGTGGGACTTCGTGAACTGGTCGATCGCCTACCCGAGGGCCTAGACACCCCGGTGCACGAACGTGGTCAGACCCTCTCGGCCGGGGAGCGTCAGCAACTGGCGCTGGCCCGAGCCTTCCTGGCTCGGCCACGGGTGTTGATCTTGGACGAAGCCACCTCGTCACTCGATCTGCAGAGTGAGACGGTCATCGAGCGCGCGCTCGACCGACTCTTAGAGGGCCGCTCGGCCATCCTGATCGCCCACCGGCTCACCACCGCCCAGAGGGCCGATCGCATCGTGGTGATTGACGAAGGCGGCATCGTCGAGATGGGCACGCCGCAGGAGCTCCTCGCCCTGGGCGGCGCCTACGCCGTCATGTACGAGGCGTGGCTGGCCTCGGGCGGACGTGACGCCTCTCGAGCGGCCTCCTAGGAAGCCATCTCCTTCACCGTTTCGATCAACGACGCCGCGCTCTGTTCCGCCTGGGGAATGGGAAGCACTTGTAGGTGTGTCACGCCGGCCTCTTTAAACGCGGCCACCCGTTCTCTCACGTAGCTCGCCGGTCCACAGAGCGTCGTCAACTCCAAGAACTCACTCGGAACGGCCGCTTCGGCCTCGCGCTTTTTTCCCCCAAGGTAGAGGTCTTGAATGGTGGCCGCTTCCTCTTCGAAGCCGTAGCGAACGGCCAGCTCGTTATAGAAGTTCTTCCCCCTGGCCCCCATGCCGCCGACGTACAGCGCGACCGCGGGTCGTTGCAGTTCGCGAAGCGCCGTCACGTCGCTTCCTTCACCAATGGCCAAGAGGCCGCCAGCGCTAATCATCAGATCACCGAGGCTGGCGCTGCGCTTCGCCGCACCGGCGCTGAGAGCGGCGCCCCACACGCTCTGGGCCCGCTCGGGGATGAAGAAGATGGGCAGCCAGCCGTCCGCGATCTCGGCAGTCATCTCCACGTTTTTCTCGCCGAGCGAGGCGATCCATATGGGGATCTCGCTTCGCACGGGGTGCGCAATGATCTTGAGGGGCTTACCGAGCCCGGTCCCCTGGTCGGCCGGCAAGGGCATGGTGAAGTTACGCCCCTCGTGTACCAGCGGTGCCTCGCGCTTCCACACGTCGCGGCAGATCTCAACTATCTCTCGGGTGCGCCCTAAGGGATTGGCGTAGGGCACGCCGTGAAAGCCCTCAATGACCTGGGGGCCGGACGCCCCGAGACCGAGGTGAAATCGCCCATCCGACAGGGCATCGATTCCGGCCGCGGTCATGGCCAAGAGGGTCGGAGTGCGGGTATAGATCGGCAAGATCGCCGCGCCGATCTCCACCGTCTCGGTCAAAGCCGCGAGGTATCCCATCAGGGAAGGGCTGTCAAAGCCGTAGGCCTCGGCCACCCAGACGAGGTCGAGACCCGCCTTTTCCATCTCGGCCACTTCTCGCGCGGCCTGCTTAAAGCCGCCGGCGTAGCCCAGCATCGTCGTTATCTTCATGTCGACCTTTCGCTCGTATGGTCACAGTACCGGAGAGAGTATGGGGAGAAATTCACGTGGCGTTGTCAAACGGCATACGTTCGCTGCCCTAACCTAGAGACGGACAGGCAACGGCGCCTTCTACTACACAAAGGCTGGTGACACGTGGTCACGCGTCTTCACGAGGAAATCCCCGACGAGTTCAATCCGTGGTTTCGCATCGTTTCACTCATCGAAAAGGCTGGCCATCTGCTGAGCCTCGATGAGGGACTCATTAAGCGAATCGTCACTCCCGAGCGAATCCTAGAAGTGGCGGTCCCCATTCGCATGGACAACGGCGAGGTCGAGATGTTCTCGGGCTGGCGTATCCAGCACAACACGGCCCGAGGACCCGGGAAGGGCGGCATCCGTTTTCATCCCAGCGTCAACGTCGACGAGATCGCCGCGCTCAGCGCCGACATGTCCATCAAGTGCGCCGTGGTCAACATCCCCTACGGCGGCGCCAAGGGCGGGGTGAAGGTCGATCCCTCGGTGCTCTCGCGCAGTGAGCTCGAACGACTGACGCGACGCTACGCCTTTTCCATCGCGCCCATGATCGGACCGGACCGCGACATTCCCGCGCCCGACATCAATACGGACCCCCAGGTCATGAGTTGGATCATGGACACCGTATCGATGCTCACGGGTCACAACACCCCAGGCGTCGTGACCGGCAAGCCCCTCGCCATCGGCGGCACGCTCGGACACGCGGGAGCGACCTCCCTCGGCGTGACGATCTGCGCGGTGGCGCTCCTCAATCGGCTCGGAAGAAGCCCCGAGGGCGAGCGCGTCGTGATTCAGGGCTACGGCAAGGTCGGGGCGCCGCTGGTGAAGTTGCTGAGTGAGCGCGGCATGAAGGTCGTCGGGCTGGCCGACGTGCACGGAGCGATTCACGTGCCCGAAGGGATCGACCACGAAAAGATGAGCCTCCACTTCGACGAAGCGAAGTCGATCATGGGATACCCCGGCGGTGAAGAGATTCACGCCGATGAGTTGTTCGCGTTGCCGAGCGACATCGCCATCCCGGCGGCCCTCGGCGGTGTGATCACCGAGAAGGTGGCTCAGACGATGTCGGCCACGATGATGGTCGAGGCGGCCAACGGCCCCACCACCGGCGAGGGCGCGGCCGTCCTCGCCAGTCGCCGCATTCCCGTGGTGCCCGACGTTCTGGCGAACGCCGGCGGTGTCGTGGCCTCGTACTTCGAGTGGGCCCAGGACCTTCAAGGCTTCATGTGGGAAGGCGAGCTCTTCAAACAGCGCCTGGAAAAGGCCATGCACGACGCCTTCGACGCGATTTGGCTGCGACATGAACAACTGGACCTCGCCCTTCGCGACACCGCACTGGTCGTCGGCGTCGAACGGATCGCCGAAGCGACGGAACTACGCGGACTCTTTCCGTAATCGTCGTCTCGGACGGCGACGTCGTTCGTCATGTCATGACACCCTGGGCGAGGGATCAGTCGCCCATGCTCACCTGGTTGGGCTTCCTGTCCGGTCGCGATAGACCTTCGTAGAGGCCACCGATCACCACGATGATGAGCATGACGATCAAAGTGATCCAGCCATAGTTGAAGAGAACTCCTCGTCCACTCGTCAACGAGCTCGGCCACACGATGTCGAGCAGCATCAAGAACAGGTAGGTGCCCCCGGCCAGAGTCACGGGCGTACTCCACTTACCGAGCGTGAAGTGCCCGCTGGGCTTCCATCCGCGTCGCTTGGCGATGAAAGAGCCGAGCACCGTGAGAAAGAACGAGAGATAGATGCCCGAGGTAGCAAAGGAGACGAGCGCGAAGAGCGCGTTGACGTGAGCCGGGTAGTAGAACCACAGGACGTGGACGTTCTTCGACGGGTTGATGAGGACCAAGAGCAGGAAGAGAAACGGCACCACCGTCGCCACCAAGATGGCGTTACGCGGAGTCTTGTGGACGGGCGTGACCTGCTTCAGGGTGCGACTGGCCGGCAGGGCGTTGTCTCGGGCTAGAGCGAACACCACGCGAGATCCGGCGCCCATCACCGCCGTACCGCAACTGAAGAAGGCGATGATGACCATGATCAAGAAGAAGTCCTGCAGCC
Source organism: uncultured Acidimicrobiaceae bacterium (assembly GCA_963849705.1). Taxonomy (GTDB): domain Bacteria; phylum Actinomycetota; class Acidimicrobiia; order Acidimicrobiales; family RAAP-2; genus RAAP-2. The sequence goes on from CAWKII010000005.1 coordinate 183,792, forward strand.
AACTGGGCAAGGTGGCGAGGATCAACGGAATGCCACCCGTGACGATCTTGTCGAGACCGCCCTTCGGAATCGACAGAAGGAGCCCCATTACCAGGACGAAGGAGGCAATACCGCCGTAGAGGATGGCGTTGCGCATGGCCTTCGGGACCTGTCGACTGGCGTCGATGGTCTCTTCGGAGATGTCACCGGCCGACTCGAAGCCGTAGAAGATGTAGACGTTCGCCAGTATCGCCACCAACGCAGCACCCGTCAGCCAGTGACCGCCGAAGTTGACACCGAAGGGGTTGGTCTTGGCGTACTCCACGCCCTGAGTGGTGACGAGGTAGCCGAGGTTCTCGTGAAAGCCCTTGATAGCCAAAGCGATGAAGACGCCGAAGGTACCGATCGTCTCGACGTACACCCCCAAACGCGCGGCGTAGCCGAGAAATTTGGCACCGATCGAGTTCAAGAACGCCGAGATCACAATCACGACCGCCACAACAACAAAGATCGTCACGTGATTGGCCGGGTTGAGATCGGTCTTGAACCAGATGTTGAACAGCGTCGTGACGTAGGACACGATGCCCGAGTCCACCGACGCCACCGTGGCCAGCAGCGCAAAGCCGTAGATCCAGCCGACGAACCAGCCGAAACGTGGTCCGATGTTGTACTTGCCGTACTGGTAGAGGGCGCCCGAGAGCGGGTACTCACTCGCGAGTTCTCCAAACACCAGGGCCACCAGCGTCATAAACAGAACCACGACGGGGATAGTCCAGATGTAGCGCGGACCTCCGGCGCCGGCACCAATAACAAAGATGGAAAAGATACCGACGACCGGACTGAGATAGCTAAAGGCCACCGAGAAGTTGTCAAAGAGCGAGAGCACTCGCTTTAACTCTTGGCGATACCCGAGCGCGTGAAGCCGATCGTGATCTCGCGTGTCCGACTCATGCATCGTCATGTGATCTCCCCCTGGACGGCCCGACGTTGGACTAGTCGGACCTCACGTTATCCACTGCTTGAGCGTGGTGCGAGACAAGATTCTCAGGTACGGCACAGCCGAACGCGACTGTGCGAGTGTGGTGAGATGGACGGCGACAAAAAGGAGATAGAACAACTCGAGTCGACGATCCGATCGCTGCGCGACGAGGTGGAACGCCTAAAAGCGGAGATTGCTCGGTTACGCGCCGAGCGCGACGAGCGCCCGCCCCACTATCTCTGACACGGACCACTCGATTTAGTTTTGTTCGTAAGTACCGACCAGAGTGGCGCGCGCGATGCCGTGTGAGAAGAGATTGAATCCGAGGTACGCGGGCGACGCGGTGGGAGGCAGCCCCAGACTCTCGACGTCTAGAGCGTGCACGACGACGTAGTAGTGGTGAGGCCCGTGTCCGCTCGGCGGCGCCGCGCCGACGTATCGCTTGAGGCCCGCGTCGTTCGCGAACTGCACGGCACCATCGGGTAGTCCGCTTCCCTCGTCGTCACCGGCCCCGGACGGCAGAGACGTGGTCGTTACGGGAATATCCGCCACCGCCCAGTGCCAGAACCCTGACGCGGTGGGCGCGTCGGGGTCGTACACCGTGACGGCGAAACTTTTCGTCTCGGCGGGAAAGCCGATCCAACTGAGCTGGGGAGACGTGTCGGAGCCACCCGCACCCATGAGACCGCTCACTTGGGCGCGGGCCAGAGTCGCCCCGTCCACGAGATCGTCGGACGTCAGCTCAAACGTCGGCAGTTCGGGAAGTTCGTCGTAAGGGTTTCTGGCCATGGTGCTGCACCTCTCTCGTCGTGTCGAGCCCACTGTATCGACCGAGACGGCGCGTTCGCGAGCGAACCCCGGCGCGTCCCCCTCCCTAGGATGCAGGCGATGAACGACCCCCTCTCCCTCGTGGTGATGGGTGTGGAAGGCTCAGGTAAAAGCACTCTCTCCCAGGCGCTGAGTGAACGCCTTGACGCGGTCTACCTCGACGCCGACTGGTTCCACTCCCCGTCCAATCGGGAGAAGATGGCCCGAGGTCATCCGTTGAGTGACGACGACCGTCTTCCGTGGCTGCAAAGCGTGGGCGAACGGATGCGAGAGGAGTACGACGCAGGCCGCGCCACGGTCGCGGCTTGCTCGGCCCTGCGACGCTCGTATCGCGATCTCTTACGCCAGTACGTGGCAGATATCTTCTTCGTCTTCCTCGACGGTCCCCTTGACCTAGTGCAGTCGCGACTCGAAGGGCGTACCCACGACTTCATGCCCGGTTCACTGCTCTCGTCGCAGTACGCGATTCTCGAGCCACTGGCAACGGATGAGCGTGGGCTTCGCGTCGCTATCGATCTGAGCCCGGACGAACAGGTCGAGGAGGTTGTGGCCAACCTCCCTCTCTCCTGACAGTCACCGCCGCGAGGGTTCATCAACGAGGGTTCGTCAAAAAGGGCCAACCACTACGATGCTGACAAAGCGAGGTCCCATGTCAGAGTTGATGCCCGCTGCCTTCATCGGTCACGGCAGCCCCATGAACGCACTCGACCACAACCGATACACCGAGAGTTGGTCGGCGTTTGCTGCCACGTTCCCCAAGCCCAAAGCCGTCCTCGTGGTCTCGGCGCACTGGTACGTCAACATCACGGCGGTAACGGCCATGAGGGTTCCTCGCACCATTCATGACTTCTACGGCTTTCCTCAACCTCTCTTCGACGTCGAGTATCCGGCTCCGGGGAACCCGGAGCTCGCCCAGCGAATTACTGACGTGGTGGAACCGACGTACGTCGGACTCGACACTGACTCCTGGGGTATCGATCACGGCACGTGGTCGGTCCTGGTGCACATGTATCCCCAGGCGGACGTACCCGTGCTGCAACTTTCCATCAACGCCGAGCTGCCGTTTGACTACCACTTCAACCTCGGAGCCAAGTTGCACGAGTTACGCCGGGAAGGCGTCTTCATCGTGGGTAGCGGCAATGTCGTCCACAATTTGCGACTCATTGATTGGCGCTCACCAGGTGAGGGAACCGAGTGGGCCCATCGTTTCGACGACGACGTGCGAGAGATCATGACCAGCGACGCCACCGACCTGGGCACCGCCTCGTCACACCGGGACTACGGCCTCGCCGTGCCCACGCCCGATCACTTTCTTCCGCTGGCCTACATCGCGGGCTTGAGCGCCGCCGCCCAGACTCCCACCACGACGATCATCGACGGCTACGAGATGGGCTCGCTATCGATGACCGCCTACGAACTCGCAGGAACCCGCTAGTCGCCACCGGATGCCCGTCGTGCTCGCAGCAGCGACGCACCCAGGGTCGCCACGCACATCGCGGGGAGGGTCACCAGGGCCGCTCCGTTGTCGTGCCCGACCAGACTCAAGAGGGCCACGACGCCCAGGATGACCAGCACCGCGAGAAAAAGTTCCGGCGTATCGCCGACCAGAAAGTCCCACCAGAATCGAGCGAAACCTCTGATCACTCGTAGCGGCCAGGACGAGCTCACGTCACGGCCTCTCGTCGACGCGTCATCGCCTTGAAACTCGCGACGTACAGCCAGGTGACGGCGGCGTAGATCGCCACCAACACGACCAACGTGCTGTCGCCTCCCGGCCAGCGCACCTTGAGACCTTCGCCGGCGAAAAAAGTGCCGTAACTGACGAGGAGTACACCGACGGTCATCTTCATGGCGTTCTCGGGCACTCGGGACAGTTGGCGCGCAACGGCGAGGCCGACGGCTCCGACCACGACCAGCGCCGCCAGCGCGCTGAGCGACGCGAGCGCGAGATGCCGCGCGGACGTTCCGAGCGTGAGGACGATGATGACGACCTCAAGGCCTTCGAGGAAGACGCCCTTGAAAGCGAGGACGAAGGCCACGCGGTGTTCCTGGGTTGAGGGACCTTCTTCAATCTGCTTGACCGTCTCTTCGTAGATTTGGTCCTCGTCGTGTTTGGCCTTCAGCCCGACGGCGCGAAGAACCGCCTTTCGCAGCCACTGAAGGCCGAAGATAAGTAGCACCCCGCCCACCAGGAGGCGAAGAAGATCGAGGGGGAAATGGACCAAGGCGGGACCGACGGCGCCCACCAGGGCGGAGAGGGCCACGATCGCCACGGCCGAACCCTGGATTGCCGGACGCCACCCTTCGGTGTGACCCACGGCGACGACGATGGTGAGCGCTTCGACCATCTCGACGGCGCTGGCGACAAAGACGGCCGCTACGAGAACGGCGATGTCAGAAGAAGGCGCCGCCGCGAAGAACATGAGTCCTTTCTACAGGGAGTCGCTCAGACGGTGCCCCGATGCCCGGCGGGTGGCCCCTCCTGGCACCCAGAATCGGTTCAAAGTCGCGCTCGTAGCGAGCGAAGCGTTCTCGCCACGCTCAGAAGGGCTCTAGCGCTCCCGACGGCGAAGTTCGTCCTCCACCGCCGCGGGATCAAGTCCGAGGCCCCGCAGGAGCAACAGCTGATGGAACCAGAGATCGGCCGCTTCACTCACCACTCGTTGGTCGTCTTCGCTCAGCGCCGCGACAATCAACTCGACGCTCTCCTCGCCCACTTTGCGGGCATTGAGCGCGGTGCCCCCCGCGAGTTGGTTGACCACGTACGAGTCCGGGTCTGCGCTGGCTTCTCGCCGAAGAATCTTTCGCCAGAGCCACGGCGTGAAACACGAGGTCGCGCCGTCGTGACAGGCCGGACCGTCGGGGTTGACTCGCACCAACAGCGCGTCGTCGTCGCAGTCGGGCACCACCTCAACGACGTGAAAACTGTTGCCCGAGGTCTCGCCCTTTCTCCATAGCTTCTGGCGCGAACGGGAAAAGAAGTGCACGAGTCCCGTGGACCGCGTGAGAGCCAGCGCCTCGTCGTCCATCCAACCAAGCATCAATACCCGGCCCGTCGTGTCGTCTTGGATGATCGCGGCGCGCAGTTCTTCAGCCATGTCGCTCCTTCAGTGGTCGCAGGGTGACGCCTTCTTCTTCGATCTCGCGTCGAAGACCGGCGAGTCCCGCGGGATTTTCGTGCACGATCGAAGCGACGAGCGCCGCGTCGGCCACGCGCAGCGCGGCGGCGACGTGGGCCGCGCATCCGGCTCCCCCCGACGCGATCACCGGAATCGAGACGGCGTCGCGCACCGCCTTCGTCAGCGCGAGATCGTAACCCGTTCTCTGCCCGTCTTGGCGAATCGAGGTCAGCAGGATCTCGCCCGCGCCTCGCTCGGCGGCCTCGACGGCCCAGGGCACCGTCATGGTCTCGGTCGCGACGCGCCCCCCGTGGGAGAAGACGACACCGTCGCCGGCGTCAATGGCAACCACCACCGCCTGCGATCCAAAACGCGAGGCGATGGCGGTGATGAGAGACGGATCGGCCAACGCCGCGGAGTTAAGGGACACTCGATCGGCGCCTGCTTCGATGATGCGCGACGCGTCATCGACGGACCGCACGCCCCCACCCACGGTGAAAGGGATCTCCAAGACGTCCGCTACTTGGGCGACCACCGAGGTCATCGTGGCCGAGTCGTCGGGTGTCGCGGCGATGTCTAGAAACACCAACTCGTCGGCGCCGCCGTCACTGTAGTACTGGGCCAACTCCACCGGGTCGCCGACGTCACGAAGCCCGACGAAGCTGACGCCTTTCACGACGCGGCCGTGCGCGACGTCGAGGCAGGGAATTAAACGAGGGAGAGGCATTGGTCGAGGAACTCAAGACCGGCCGGACCGCTCTTTTCGGGGTGAAACTGAACACCCAGGAAGGCGTCACGACGAACCGCGACGGTGACGCCGTCGACGCTAGCCACGGCGTCCTCTGAGCGCACGGCGTACGAGTGAGCAAAATAAAAAGCCTCGCCCCACGGTTCCACGACCGACCACCCGAGGCGCGGCACGCGGCTCTCTCGAAGGCGTACGACGTCCCCCGACAACAGGCCAAGGCCCGTGACGCCGCCATCTTCTTCGCTGTGTTCCATGGCGAGTTGCAGTCCCAAGCAGATGCCGAGGATCGCTCCGCCGTCGCGAAAGCGATTCGAGAGCGCGGTCGCGGCGCCGGAGTCGTTCAAGTGGTTCATCGCGCTGCGCGCCGAACCGACACCGGGCAAGATCACGAACTCCGCGTCCCGAATGGACCCGGGATCGCTGGAGACCATGCTGTCGCGACCAAGGTGGGTGAGGGCGGCGCGCACGGATCGCGTGTTGCCCGCTCCGTAGTCGACCACGACCACGCTGTTCACAGAGAACCTTTGGTCGATCGCACCAGGTCGCCGTTCTTCGCGAGCGCCTGAGCCATCGCTCGACCGACGGCCTTGAAGGCGGCCTCGGCCACGTGGTGGGCGTTCTCACCGCTCGCGGTGACGTGCAGCGTGATGCGCGCGGTCTGGACCAGTGACTCAAAGGCGTGGGCCACCATGCCCTCGTCGGGGTAGACCGAGATGTTCGCGGTGGCCCGCCCGGAGAGGTCCACCACGGCGTGGGCCAGGGCCTCGTCCATCGGCACCCTCGCTTCGCCGTAGCGGGTGAGGCCCTTTCGATCGCCGAGCGCCAGATCCAACGCCTCGCCGAAGGTGCGCATCATGTCCTCCACCGTGTGGTGATCGCCGGTTTCTAGGTCACCGACGCCTTCGAGGCGTAGGTCCAGGCCGGCGTGAAAGGCCAGTTGCTGGAGCATGTGATCGTAAAAGCCCGCACCCGTACTCACCAGGACGCGACCTTCGCCGGGCACTCGCAGTCGCACGCTCAAGAGAGTCTCCGCCGTGTTTCTTTCGTAGCGAAGGTACTGCGAGGGCATCGCCACATCGAAGAGCACGCTGCGCAGCGCGTCGAGCAGGAAGTTGTTGTCGATCTCGTCGCGAACGCTCACTCGCAGCCCACCGGGGTAGGCCCTCGTTACCGCTCCGTACGGGAGCAACTGATCGACGAGCTTCTCCGGATCGTCCATCGGAATGAACAGGAAGTTGGTGAACGACGGCAGTGGCGCCATTCCCAGTGCGCGGAGTTCCTCAGAGAGGCGCTCGCGCTCTTTCCGCACCGCCGCCATGTCGAGCGGAGTCGACAACGCGGCCAGGGCCAGCGCCGCGGACAATGACGACACGCCCAGTGGCGCCTGACGCGAGGTCATGGCGCTCACGAGATCCGGCGTGGCGAGCGCGTACCCCACTCGCGCTCCGGCAAGCCCGAAGGCCTTCGAGAAGGTTCGCAAGACAATGACGCCATCTTTGAGGCGGTCCAGCGCGTCGACGCCCGCGTACTGCGCGTAGGCCTCATCGACCACGATCTGGCCCGGCACGTCGGGGATCTCGCACATCTCCCCTGTCGGATTGTTCGGACGACAGACGAAGACGAGGTCGGCGTCGGCCGGATCGTCGATCACGCTGGCACCGGCCATGAGGGCCGCGTAACGGTACATGGAGTAGGAGAAGGCGGGCACGGTGGCGACGGTGCCGCCTTCGGCGAACATGCGTGCGAGCAAGATGATGAACTCGTCGCTGCCGGCGCCCAGAGCTACTTGGTCCAGGCCGACGTCGTGATGACGAGCGATCGCCTCACGCAGAGGGAGGTAGCGGCTGCGGTCGTACTCATTTACGTCCGCCAGCGCGCGCGCCAACGCCGCGGGTCGAGCGCTGGGCGGCGGCGCGGCCGCCACGTTGCCGTCAAAGCGAACTATCGAGCGAGGATCTATACCCACGCGCTGGGCCAACGCTTCGGTTGACGGGGGCCAGGTGTAGGACTCAAGAATCTCGGGTGTCATCGTCGGGCCGTCGCTCGGTGCGCGTCCATGCCCTCGAGTTCGGCCAGCGCTTCGATGGTGGGGGCCAGTCGCTCGAGTCCTTCTTTGGTAACGCGCTGTACCGTGACTGTTTTCATGAATCCTTCGAGGCCGAGGCCCCCAGTGGACTTCGCCCATCCCCCGGTCGGCAGGACGTGATTGCCACCGGTCGCGTAGTCGCCCGCTGGGACCGGGGAGTACGGACCGACGAACACGGCACCGGCATTTCTGATACGACCGGCCAGGGACTCTGCTCGTTCGCCCAACAGGGCCACGTGTTCGGCGGCGTAGCTCTCAATTTGCGCCAAAGCGGCTTCCAAGTCGTCGCCCACGCGGACGACGTATCCCTTGGAGTCGGGACCGTGCTCCATCTGCGCGGCGATCTCTTGAGCGATCAGCGCCTCATCCACGCCGTCGTCGGCAGCGACGACGATCTCGCTCGGACCGGCCGGAAGGTCGATGGCGACGTCGCGGCTGACCAGAAGCTTGGCCGTATTGACCGCACCGCTTCCGGGACCAAAGATCTTGTCGACGGGAGCGATCGACTCCGTCCCGTAGGCCATTGCGGCGATCGCCTGCGCTCCGCCGATCGCCCAGACCTCCTCGATGCCCAACAGAGCCGCGGTGGCTGCCACGGCGGCCGCCCCGCTGGGCGGGGTACAGACCACGATGCGCTCCACACCCGCCACCTGCGCCGGCACGGCCGTCATGATCAGTGACGAGACGAGGCCTTTGGGTACATAGATGCCGACCGAGCGAAGTGGGGACCACCGACGTTCGAGCGTCACCCCCGGGGAGACCTCCATCATCAGGTCCTTGGGGCGCTGGGCCGCGTGCCAGGTGCGTACCGCGTCGGCGGCGGCGAGTACCGCCGCCGTGGGAATATCGCCGTAGGCAATTGCGCGCTCGGGTTTCGCGGACGTGGTGGCGTCAAAGGTGGCGGACCACTGGCTGACGGCCGCGTCGCCGCGCTCTCGCACGTCGTTAACAATCTCTTCGATCGAGACGGCCTTGTCGGTCTTCACGGGAGAACTCATGGGACCATCCGTTCAATGGGCAGGGTGAGAATCGAACTCGCCCCGGCCGCTTCGAGTCGCGGCAGTATCGCCCAGATGTCGGCGGCGGGCACCAGGGCGTGGACCGCCACCACGCCGGGCGTCGCCAGGTCCATGATCGTGGGCGACCCCGCCGTCGGCAGAACCGCCGTGACCTCGGCGAGGCGTTCCTTGGATACGTTGCACAGAAGGTAACGATTAGCGCGGGCGTTGATCACCGATCCGAGCACGGTGGTGAGCGTGCGACGAGCTTCAGAGTCTTTCGAGTTGACGCGACCGATGAGGACCGCTTCGGAATCGAACAGGGTGCCGATCGACCTCAACCCGTTCGTGCGCAGAGTGCTGCCCGTGGAGACCAAGTCGATAATCGCGTCGGCGAGCCCGAGACGCGGCGAGATCTCCACCGAGCCGGCCACCGTGACGATCTCGGCACTCACCCCGCGATCGGCGAGCGACTTCGCGGCGATGCGCGGGTGCGACGTCGCCACTCTTCGCCCTTCGAGGTCTTCTATGCGTTGGGCCGTGTCCTCGTTCGAGACGGCCGCCTGCAGCGAGCAGGTACCGTACCCCAGCATGAGCAGAACGTCGACACTGCACTCTCGTTCGTAGATCAGATCGAGCCCGGTGATCCCGCAGTCCACGACGCCGTCCTGCACGTACTCGGGCACGTCGTCGGCGCGCACGAACAGCAGGTCAATGTCCGCGTTGCGACAGTGAGCCTGCAGCATGCGCTCACCCGGCTCCTGAGGTGAGACGCCGCTCGCTTCGAGCAGTGCCCACGAGGGCTCTCGTAGCCGCCCCTTGGAGGGCAGGGCCATGGTCAGTCGACGTGTCATCGGCGCGCCTGCTTCAAGACCGCGCGGTAGCCGCCTTCGCCGTGGTGCAGCCACTGCGCCACCCGGGTGACCGTCGCGGTGGAGGCCCCGGTGCGTCGTGAGATCTCCTGATAGGGAATGCCGTCGTCCACCAGTCGAGCCACCTGGAGTCGTTGACCCATTGCGTCCAGTTCGTTGGCCGTACAGATATCGCGGAGAAACGCGGCCACGGTGTCGCGATCACGAAGCTTGGCGAAGGCCGCCACCAGTTCATCAAAACGCGTCGCCGTCTCGGGGCTCGCGTCGGCGGGGATAACTTTTCCACTGGTCATTTTAATATGCTAATATGCTAGTTCGCTACTATGCAAATCATCCCCGCCCTCGACCTGCTCGGCCAGGACGCCGTGCGACTCGAACAGGGCGACTACGAGCGAGTCCTCTTTCGCGAACCGCTCGAGGCGTTCATGGCCCGCCTCGTCGCCACTCGTCCCGCCCTGATTCACGTGGTCGACCTGGAAGGAGCCCGCGACGGCGCGCTGCGACCAGCACTTATAGAGCGGTGTCGAGTCGCCGCGCAGGGTATTCCCCTTCAGGTCTCCGGCGGGATTCGGTCCGTCGAGGCGGCTCGCGACGCCCTGAGCGCCGGCGCGGCCCGCGTCATCGTCGGTACGGCGCTCTGGGCGCAGGACGAAGCTCTGAGCACGTTTGTGGGGGCGCTCGGTGATCAGTTGGTGGCGGCCATCGACGTGAAGGACGGTCGACTCGGGGTGCGGGGATGGACGAATATCTCCACCGTCACCGTCGAGGAAGCCCTTGAGCGCTGCCACGACGCGGGAGTCGTACGCGTTCACGTCACGGCCATTCAGCGCGACGGCACCATGAGCGGGCCCGATCTCCCACTGTACGAGACGGCCTGCGCCAGCGGTCTCGCGGTCGTGGCCGCGGGGGGCGTTCGCGGTGACGCTGACCTCGAAGCCTTGGAACGGGTGGGCTGCGAAGCCGCGGTCATGGGTGTGGGGTATCTCAAGAGACTCGGTCTAAAACAAGTGCGCTCCATCGCCAGCCTGTCTAGAGTCACGACGTGGCCTCCGCTGTAGATCGTGTTCGCTCTATCTGCCTCGCCCTACCCGAAGTAACAGAGCGCGTGAGCCACGGCTCGCCGGCCTTCTTTGTCACCAAACAGTTCGTCGCGCTCTGGCCCGAAGGCCATCACGATGACCACTTTCCCCATCTCTGGTGCGCCGCGCCACCGGGCGCACAAGGGGATCTGATAGCCAGTGCACCCGATCGAGTCTTTAAGCCGCCCTACGTCGGAACTCGTGGATGGATCGGGGTCCGACTGGACGGCGTGGTCGACGATGACGAGATCGAGATGTTCTGTGAAGACGCCTACCGCTGCGTCGCCACGAGACGGCAGATTGCGCTCTTGGACTCGCGGTCGTAGATCCGAGGACTGTTTAAGCGGTGGGCTCGTCGGCGCACCCCGCACATCGCCCAAGAACGGCGAAGTGCCGAGGGTCAATCACGAAGTTGTACTCCCTCGCCGCGGCGCTCGTGAGCTCGCCGAAGAATCCTTCCGGTGCTTCGAGAGTCCCGCCGCAGATCTCGCATACCAGGTGGCCGTGCGTCTCGGAGGCTAAATGGTAGGTCGCCGGTCCATGACCCAGATGGGCGTGCACCACGACACCAAGATGCTCAAGCTCGTCGAGGTTGCGATAGATAGTCGAGAGGTGCACGTCGGGTGCCACCCGTTGGACCTCTTCGGCTAGCTCCTCGGCGGTGCGATGAGGGCCTTCTTCGAAGAGACAGCGCAAGAGAATTCGCCTCGAGGTGGTAGCTCGACCTCCGCTTTCTCGCAGTAGATCGAGCACCTCTTCGACCCTTTCGCCACTTTCTCTCATCCCATCGGGCTTCGGTGACGAATGAGAGGTGGGTGAACCCATGGTGACAGATTATCTATCTTCCTGCGTACAGGGCGTTCTTGCGTCCAGTTCGTATTTATGACAATATTTGCCCATCGGCCAGGAGGAGACGTCATGAAGAACGCGCACGTTCGTCGGCTCTCCGAAGGAGTCTCGCCGTGGCGGTAATCGAGCGACCCGCGTCGCCCCGACGCTTGGAGACCTTGAAGGCGTCGCTCAGTCCCGACGACTGGCGCCGCACGCGCTGGATGTTCGGTTCGATCCTGATGCTGCACGTCATTGGCTTTGGCATCTTCATCCTCTTTGTGGTGCCGGGCCACTACAAGGGGCTGGGCATCGGCGTCAGTGTCCTGGCCTACACGCTGGGCTCGCGACACGCCTTCGACGCCGATCACATCTCGGCCATCGACAACACCACGCGCAAGTTGATGAATGACCGTCAGGACGTGCCCGGGGCTCGACGTCCCTTGAGCGTCGGCTACTGGTTCTCGCTCGGCCACTCGACCATCGTCGTGGCCATCGGGGTGGGCATCGTCATCGCCGAGAAAGCCGTGTATCGCGCCGTGTCACACCAGAGTTCAGGCCTCGAGCAGTTCGGCGGGGTGTTCGGCACCATCGTGTCCGCGACCTTCCTGTTTCTCATTGCGTTGCTCAACGTCGTCATCTTGGTGGGCATCGTGAAGGTCTTCAACTCCATGCGTAACGGCAGTTACGACGAAGCGGAACTCGAGCGTCAGCTCAATAACCGCGGGATGATGTTTCGCTTCTTTGGAAAGTGGATGAAGTCGATCACCAAGGAGTGGCAGATGTACCCGGTGGGGGTCGTCTTCGGATTGGGCTTCGACACCGCGACAGAAGTGGTCTTGATCGCCACCACGGCACTCCTCGCCGCCAAAGCCCTGCCTTGGTACTCCATCATGTGTCTGCCGATCCTCTTTACGGCCGGTATGTCGTTGCTCGACACCCTGGACGGCTGCTTCATGAACTTCGCCTACGGCTGGGCCTTCTTCAATCCGGTGCGCAAGATCTACTACAACCTGGCCATCACCGGTCTTTCGATCGCTATCTGTTTCATCGTCGGGGCCATTGAAGTTCTTGGGCTGCTGCCGAGCGAACTTCACTGGCACGGTGAGTTCTGGCGAGTGATGGAGCACTTCAACATCAACACGGCCGGTTACATCATTGTCGGCCTGTTCATCGTCACCTGGGGCGGGGCCATGCTGATTTGGCGCTACGGGCACGTCGAGGAAAAGTGGGGTGCCAACCTCAAGGCCGCCGCGGAGACCGCCGCGCCACTGGGAACAGCGGAGTACTGGGTCTCCGACATGGCTCCCCCTTTTGAGGCCCCGCTCGACTAGGTCGGCCCTTCCGGAAGCGGAAACTCCATCACCACCGTCAGTCCCCCGCCGGGGGTGTCTTCGAATCGAAAGTCTCCTCCGAGCATGCGAACGTAACTCGACGCCACGGTAAGACCGAGGTCCACGCCACGATCCCGACGTGACCGCTGGGTGGGGTCAAGAATCGCCTCGCGTCGCTCCTCGCTCATGCCGGGGCCGCGGTCGATGACCAGGAGCTCCAGTGAGTGCTCCAGCGCCCCCGCGGCAACACGCACGGGCTCTTTGACCGGCCCAAACTGCAGCGCGTTCCCGAGGACGATGCCAATGGCCCGCTTGAGCATCGAGGGGTCGGTCGTAAAAAGAGGAAGGGTCGAGGGCACCTCCACGTCGACGCGCCGCCCCTTGACGTCTTGCGCGGAGAGGACTTCTCCCACGAGGTCACTCAACGAGGTCGTCGACAATTGGGGTGTCACGTTGTCGGTCTCCAATCGACCCACGTCGATGAGGTTGTTGATCAACCTGGTCAGACGTTTCACTTCCGCGTCGACGGCTTCCAGTCGTTCTCGCTGCACGGTGGCCGGCGCCGTGGAGGAGCCGTCGATGAGAGCGTCCACCTTGAACTGGATGGTGGTGAGAGGTTCGCGCAAGTCGTGGGACACACTTCGCAGTAAGGACGACCGGACGGCATCGTTCTCGGCCCGCACCTCTAGTTCGGCGGCGGCGTGCGCGCTGCCCATGACGCGAAGTCCCACGGCAATGCGTTGCGAGAAGGCGCTCACCAGATTTCGGCCCTCGCCATCGAGGGAGACGTCTTGGAGAAGCAGTTCGTACTGTTCGTCAATGGGAAAACGCTCAGAGGGAGCGTCCTCGCGCGGCGGGGGCCCACTGACGACGTCGTTGCGCCACTCCTCGCCGTCGCGAGCGAGGAGCGCCACGCTGGAGGCGTCGAACACCGCGCGAAGGGAGTCCAGCAGCGGCAACAGGTCTTCGTGCGAGGTGCCCACCGTGGACACGGCCGTGGCCAGTATCTGGGCCTCTGCCCGGGCGCGTTCGGCCTCCTGGGAGCGTTGAGAGAATCGGCTGACGAGGACGCTGGCCATCGCGGCGAAGACAAGGAACGCCGCGATCGAGACGACGTCGTTGGGTCGCGCGATGCGAAGGGTGTGTAGCGGGGGAACGAAGTAGTAGTTCTCTAGTGCCGAGGCCACCAGTGCCGCCACGAGACCTACTACCACCCCACCCCAACTCGCGAGGGTCAGGACCAGCACGAGATAGCACAGGAACTCGGTGGAAAGAGAGAGACTCGAGCGAGCGCTGGTGAGAATTACCGTGAAGAGTGGTAACGAGATCGCCGTCAGAGCGAGACCCGTCAAGCGACGGAACCAGGAGAACTGGCGGCTCTGTCGTCTTCGATGCGAGTGAGGTGGTCGTGCGTCGCCGACCGCGATGACGTGCACGTCGAGGTCCTGGCTGTGTCGCAGTACCCGCTCCACCACGCCTCCGAGAGGCCGCAGCGCCGAGGGCGGGCGACTGGCGCCGAGCAGAATCTGCGTACCGCGCTCGGAGCGCGCAAAAGAGACGAGTGCGGTCGCGACGTTGTCGTCGACGATCTCTTGATACTTGCCCTCGAACTCCTCGACCAGCCCTCGGGCCAGGGCGGTGTCGGTTCCCCCGTGCTGCACGCCGTCGGCACTGATGACGTGCACGGCGTACAGTTCAGCACCCGTGCGTGAGGCGATGCGCGCGGCGCGCCGTAGCAGCATCTCATCAACGGGGCTGCCCGTAACGCCGACGATGAGTCGCTCGCGCGTCTCCCAGGTCTGGGCAATATCGTGGTCGTCTTGGTAGCGCTGAATGGCGTCTTCCACGCGGTCGGCCAGCCACAGGAGCGCGAGCTCTCGAAGCGCGCTGAGATTGCCGACGCGAAAGTAGTTAGACAAGGAGGCGTCGATCTTGTCCGCGGCGTAGATGTTGCCGTGCGCCATGCGTCGACGCAGGGCCTCCGGGGTCACGTCCACGAGCTCGATCTGTTCCGCCCGCCGCACTACGGCGTCGGGAACCGTCTCCTGCTGAGTGATACCCGTGATCTTCTCGACCACGTCGTTAACGGACTCCAAGTGCTGGATGTTCACGGTCGTGATGACGTCAATGCCGGCGTCGAGAAGCACTTCCACGTCCTGCCAGCGCTTTTCGTTGGTGCTGCCCGGCACGTTGGTGTGCGCCAGCTCATCGACCAACGCGACCTCGGGCGATCGCTGGAGTATCGCTTCTAAGTCCATCTCTTCGAGGGAGGTGCCGCGGTACTCGCGCGTCACGCGAGGGACGACCTCTAGGTCGCGCACCTGGGCGTCGGTGTTCGGACGTTGGTGCGTTTCGACGTAGCCAATGACCACGTCGGTCCCGCGCAATCGGCGCCGGTACCCCTCGTCGAGCATTCGGTACGTCTTCCCGACGCCCGGAGCGGACCCGAGATAGACGCGAAGTTGACCGCGGGCCACGGCCGACTACCGAGACGCCGCGGCGAACGAAAACGGGAGTTCGAACGCCACTTAGGAGACTCGAGTCTCACTGGCGAGCGTGGCGCCGACCACGCTCGCCACGAGCGCCGCCACCACTCGTCGCTCGAGCGCGACGGGCTCGCCCGGAGTCGGCGTCAGCACGAAGCGACCGAGGAATCGACCGCGCCACTGCGCGACGATCTCCGCTTGCGGCCCGGGTATGCCCATCGTCTCGGCAGGCCAGAGCATCCCCACGTGAACCACGTCGCCGCTCCCCTCAATCCGGGCCATCGGTGGATCGGACGGCTGAAGATCGAAGTGACACGCTCGCAGGTTCAGCAACTCGGTCAGCGTCTCGACGGCACGCTCGATCACGAGCGAACTCGGCACTGCGCTCTTGGCGTACTCCGTGAGGTCGCGTAGGTTCGCCACGTATCTCGACTCTTCAGTCGAGACCTGGGAGAAGTGTCGAGTTCGTGCGGCTAGTTCCGACACGAGCACTCCGACCACCAACAGCGAGACGGTGGTCTCAATCTCGGGACGCTGGTTGATGACGAAGCGGTCGTACGGCGTGGTGAGAAAGAAGTCGAACCAGAGGGCGGCGGAGACACTCGCGACAAAGCCGGTCACACGATTTCCGCCCGCCGCCACCGCGACAATCACCACCACCAGGATGAGACCCGCGGCGGCGCTGGCGAACGATCCGCGAAAAGGTACCAGGATCGCCGCCACCGCCAGGGGCGCAACGAGAGCGAGAGCGAACATCACTCGCTGGCGATTCTTCTGGAGAAACGTCAACATCGTGGTCCCCTCTCGCTCGTCACTCCTTCACTATTTAAGCGCCGCGAGCCCTTCGTTCAACTGCAAGACGTCGATGTACTGGGCACCGAGGAAGCCCCACTGAGCGGGGTGGGTCTCGCTCGCGATGAGCGCGCGGAGCTTGGACGGCGAGATTCCGGTGGCCTTGGCCACCATGGGTATTTGAACGACCGCATCTTGCTCCGAGATATCCGGGTCGTATCCCGAGCCCGACGTGGTCACCAGGTCGGGCGTGGGGTTGACGCCACGTGCGTGCCAGTACTTCACGAGTTGCTCCGTGTACTTGACGAGCTCCTCTGACTTCGGTCCCAGGTTCGTTGCGCCGGACTCGCCCGCCACTCCATTGAGCACCAGCGGGTCATCACCAGGGTGTCCCGCCGGACTGGGGTTGTTCTTCTCCGTGTTGGAGTAGGGGCCGAGGTCGTCAGGGCGCCCTTGAAAGACGCAACTGCCGAGGGGGTGGCCCGGGCATTTGGTCAAGTTCCAGGGCTGTCCGATCAGGGTCGAACCGTTGGACGTCAGGGAACCATCCGCCTGGGACTTGAACAGTACTTGGGAGACGCCCGTGCCGGCGAAGGCGTAGACGAATCCGAAGAAGACCAAACAGATGACTGCGAAGATCAGTGAGCGGCGAAGGTGTACGAGCATTTCAATCTCTCTTTTAGTAGGCGTGCAGCGCGACGAGGATGAGGTCGATGAGCTTGATGAAGATAAACGGCACAATGATGCCACCCACTCCGTAGATCAAGACGTTTCGTCGCAAAATAATGGAGGACTTAGAGGCGCGGAACTTCACTCCTCGAAGGGCCAGAGGAATGAGGGCAATGATCACGAGCGCGTTAAAGATCACGGCGGAGAGGACAGCACTCTCAGGGCTGTGCAGCTTCATCAGGTTGAGCGCGCCGAGGGGCTTGTGGTGCAGGCCGTAGACGGTAACAAACAACGCGGGAATGATGGCGAAGTACTTGGCCACGTCATTGGCGATCGAGAACGTCGTCAGCGATCCACGGGTGATTAAAAGCTGCTTACCGATCTCCACCACGTCGAGCAACTTTGTGGGGTTGGAGTCGAGGTCAACCATGTTTCCGGCCTCTTTGGCCGCAGTAGTCCCGGTGTTCATGGCGACACCGACATCAGCCTGGGCCAAGGCCGGTGCATCGTTCGTGCCGTCGCCGGTCATCGCGACGAGTTTGCCGCCCTCTTGCTCTTGCTTAATGAGAGCCATTTTCGCTTCGGGGGTCGCCTCCGCGAGAAAGTCGTCAACCCCCGCTTCTTGGGCGATGGCGGCCGCGGTCAAGGGGTTGTCGCCGGTAATCATGATCGTTCGGATACCCATTTGACGCATTTCGTCAAACTTCTCGCGAATGCCCTGCTTCACGACATCTTTGAGTTCTATGACCCCGATGATGTCGGGCCCGTCGGCGACGACCAGCGGAGTGGAGCCGGCTCGCGAGACCCTCTCAACGATGGCGTCCAGGTCCGGGGGCACGGTCCCACCGAGCTCCGTGGCCCAGCGCTTCACTGAGTCACCCGCGCCCTTTCGAATCTGACGTGAGCCAATGTCGAGTCCCGACATGCGCGTGGTGGCGGTGAAGGGGATGAAGGCATGATCGCCTTCGAGCTGACGCTCGCGGATGTCAAAGAGCTCTTTCGCCAGTACCACAATCGAACGACCTTCAGGAGTTTCGTCGGCAAGAGACGCGAGTTGCGCTACGTCGGCGACGTCTTGCTCTGTGTGGCCACCCACCGGATAGAAGGTCGAGGCCATGCGATTTCCGAGGGTGATAGTGCCGGTCTTGTCGAGCAGGAGGGTTTGCACGTCGCCGGCTGCTTCAACCGCCCGACCGCTCATCGCCAAGACGTTGCGTTGCACCAGACGGTCCATGCCCGCGATACCGATGGCCGAAAGCAACGCACCAATGGTCGTCGGGATAAGACAGACCAGGAGAGACACCAGCACCACCACCGAGACCGAGGTTCCGCCATAGTGAGCAAAGGGTACGAGGGTCACCACCACCGGAATGAAGATGATGGTGAGCACCGCGAGAAGAATGGTCAAGGCGATTTCATTCGGCGTCTTCTGCCGATTCGCCCCCTCGACCAGTGTGATCATCCGATCGATAAACGTGTGGCCCCGCTCGGCGGTGATGCGTACGACGATCCGGTCACTCAACACCTTGGTGCCACCGGTGACGGCGGAGCGGTCCCCACCGGACTCTCGAATGACCGGGGCCGATTCACCGGTGATCGCCGACTCGTCGACCGAAGCGATTCCTTCGATGATCTCACCGTCGGAAGGAATGACGTCTCCGGCTTCGCAGACCACGAGATCACCCTTGGTGAGATTGGCCGCGGCGATGAGCTCTTCGGAGCCGTCAGGATTCAGTCGGCGCGCTTCCGTTTCGGAGCGCATCCTGCGCAGCGTCTCGGCCTGAGCCTTGCCGCGGCCTTCGGCCATCGCCTCGGCGAAGTTCGCAAAGAGCACCGTCAATACGAGCCAGATAGTGATCGACCACGTGAACTTGCTGGGGTGAGCAATCGCCTCGATGAAGGTAATGACCGAACCGACGAGCACCACAAACATGACGGGGTTCTTTACCTGCGTTCGCGGGTTCATCTTGAGAACGGAGCCACGAAGGGCCTGGCGCAAGATTGGCCCGTCAAAAAGACCCTTCGCCTGAGCGACGCCGTGCGGCTCCGAGGGGCTTGCTTCGGGCTGATTGGTAACGGTTGTCATTAGAAGAACCTCAAGTGGCTTAGTTGTTCGACCACGGGGCCGAGCGAGATTGCAGGGAAGAAGGTGAGTCCACCGATGATCAGGATGACACCGATGGTGAGGCCGACGAACATGCCGTTATCGGTGCGGAATGTCCCAAGCGACTCGGGCACCACATCTTTCTCGGCCAGGATGCCGCCGAGCGCGATCGCGGGGATCATGATGCCGAATCGACCGATCAACATGTCAATGGCGCCGATCACGTTATAGAAGGGGGTGTTTCCGGTGAGGCCGCCGAAGGCCGAGCCGTTGTTATTCCCTTGGGAGGTCAATCCGTACAGAATCTCCGTGAAGCCGTGGGGCCCCGCGTTCTCCGGTCCTGCTCGACCCGCAACTAGTGACACCGCAATGGCGGTGAGTATCAGCACGATCATCGGCATGACGAGAGATCCCAGGCCCGCGAGTTTCACCTCGCGAGCTTGGATCTTTTTACCGAGATACTCCGGCGTTCGTCCAATCATTAATCCGCCGATGAATACCGCGAGGATGGCGTAGATCAAGAGGGTGTAGAGCCCCGTTCCCGTACCACCCGGGGTTACTTCGCCCATCATCATGCCGGTCAGGAGACCGAGTCCTCCGATGGGGGTAAAGGAGTCGTACGCGCTATCTGCGGACCCCGTCGACGTAGAAGTCGACGACACACCAAAAAGAGCTGAGGTGGTGTCGCCAAATCGCACTTCCTTGCCCTCGGTGTTGCCAACGGTGGCGACGATGCCCGAGTGAGCGACGGCGGGGTTGTTCTGGTGTTCGGCGTTCGAGGTAAATCCGACCCACACGCCAAAGAGAATCACGATGACTGCCAGCAAGGCAAACCCGTGCTTGATGCTGCCCACCATCTTGCCGAACGTGTAGGTCAGAGCGACGGGGATCGACAACAAGAGAAGCATCGAGAGAAAGTTGGTCAGGCCCGTCGGATTCTCGAAGGTCGTGGCTGAGTTGGCGTTCAAGAATCCGCCGCCGTTGGTGCCGAGCTGCTTGATCGACTCCATGAAACCTATTGGACCGCGGGCGATGGTTTGACTGACCCCATTGAGGACGTCGTGGAAGGACGCCGTACCTGCCAGGGTTTCAACGGCGCCTTCTCCGACGAAGATAATGCCAAAGACAAAGGCGATTGGCAACAGAATGTAGAACAGGCAACGAGTCATGTCGACCCAGAAGTTGCCAATAGTCGCAGACTTGCGACGCGAGAACCCGCGCACCAGCACGATCGCGGCGGCGATGCCGACCGCCGGAGAGACGAACTGCTGAACGGTCAGGGCACCCATCTGAGAGAAGTACGACATGGTGGTCTCGCCGCCGTAGTTCTGCCAGTTGGTGTTCGTAATGAATGAAGCGGAGGTGTTGAAGTCCAGGGCCGAGCCGACGGCGTCGAAGTGTTGGGGGTTAAGCGGGAGCGACCCTTGGATTCGCAAGATCACGTAGGTGAAAACCAGAGAAACGAACGTAAAAATGATCATGGCGCCCGCGTAGCGCTTCCAGGTCTGCTCTTGCTCGGGGCTGGTGCCCAACATGCGGTAGACGGGGCGCTCGATCCAGCCGAGCCAGTGCACCCGACCGTTGAAGACCGCTTCCATGTATGAGCCGAGGTACCGCCACGTTAAGCCGAGCGTGACGACGAGCGCGACGAGAGTGAGGAAGAAACCCATTAGAACTTCTCCGGCTTAAACATCGCATACCCGATGTAGAAGAACATCACGACGGAGATGACGAACAAGATGATCTGGGAAAAGCTCATACCTTGTCCAGCACTTTGATCAGACCGAGTGAGCCCAACGTGAAGAGGACGAACCCGAGGATTGAGTAGATATCTGCCATGTCCCCAGCCTGGCGTCCGGCCTCTCAACAGATTCTTTAAAACCTTTTAGGTCTCTTCATTTTTTCTTTATTTTCCCCCAGATAGCCCTCCCGTGAGTTTCCGGCGATACTGAGTACGTGCAGCGGCGACTTCTCGGTTCCTTTGTCGGCGTCGCGGTCGCGTTCGCGCTCGGTGGCGCCCTGCTCCCGCTGCGTTCGCATATCAGTGTGTCGACGACGGCGTTGGTGCTGGTCATCCCGGTGGTAGTAGGGGCCGTGATTGGCGGTTTCGTGGCGGGCGCGTGGAGTGTCGTGGCGGGATTTCTTATCTACGACTACGAGTTCATTCCGCCCTATAAGACCCTGCACGTCGGCGCGGCACAGAACTGGGTCGCCCTCGTGGTCTACGTCGTTGTCATGCTGCTCGTGGCCAGAATCGTGGACGTCCTCGAAAGAACCCGCGGCGAGGCGCAGCGCAGCCACGACGCCATGCGCCGCGTGGCCGAGGTTTCCGAGCTCCTCGTGGGTGACCAACCGGTCGACGACCTTCTCAAGACCATTGTGAGCACGGCGCGGACGATCTTTAAGGTGCCGGGTGTCTCGCTACTGGAACTGGAAGGCGGCCGTCTCGTCGTCGTCGCCAGCGCTGGCGACCCCCTCACCAGCGAGGAGCTGCACCAGCTCGACCCCCACTCTGGTCTTCCGATTCGTGTGGGAGCCGCACCCGGATCACCAAACGAGCTTCGCACCGTGGCGCTTACGTCGTCGGGGCGGGCCATGGGCATGCTCGCCATGCGCAGCCTCCCGATCCACGAGACCGATCGCGCGGTGCTCTACACCTTCGCCAACGACGCGGCGCTGGCCCTAGAGCGCGCGCAACTTCGTGAGGAAGCCCTTCGAGCACAACTCCTAGAAGAGGCCGACCGCTTCCGCCGCGGGCTCCTGGGGGCGGTCTCTCACGATCTGCGAACTCCTCTGGCAACGATCAAAGTGGCCTCGTCGACTCTTAATAATCGAGCCGCCTTCCTCTCAGAGGAAAATACGCGGGAGCTTCATCAGCTCATTGAGATCGAGTCGGATCGCCTTACCCGCCTCGTGACGAACTTGCTCGACATGTCAAGAATTGAAGGGGGCGTCCTCACCCTGGACCGAGCAGTGACGCCCGTCACGGAGATAGTGAAGGACGCCATCACGGCCCTGGGTTCAACGATTCGCGACCAGCGTCTCGACGTGATCGTGCCGGACTCACTGCCCGACGTTGACGTCGACACGGTTTTGATCGGTCAGGCGCTCGTGAACCTGCTCGACAACGCCGTTCGCCACTCCCCGCCCCACGGGGTCATCACGGTGCGAGCTGAACGCCGCGATGAGCAGGTGGTCATCTCCGTCTCCGACCAGGGACCCGGCGTGCCGCCCGCCGATCGTGAGACGATCTTTGATCGCTTCGCGCAACTCAGCACTGGGGGCCGAGCCGGGCTGGGCCTCACCATCGCCAAGACCTTCGTCGAGGCTCACGGTGAGCGGGTCTGGTACGAAGAGGCCCCCGACGGCGGCGCCCGATTCGTGATCTCCTTGCCTCACGCCGACGAAACGCCGAGATAGTCAATGGCCCGTATCCTCATCATCGACGACGATCCCTCGTTGTTGCGCGCGATGCGCGTGGGACTTGAATCAGAGGGCTACGACATCACCACCGCCGCCAACGGAGAGCGCGGCGTCTCGCAAGCGGCGATCTCGGCGCCGGACATCGTGGTGCTCGATCTCGGACTTCCGGACATGGATGGCCTCGAGGTGAGTCGGCGTATCCGTCAGTGGAGCGACGTGCCCATTATCATTCTCTCCGCCGTCGGCGCCGAGAGTCGCAAGATTGACGCCCTCGACGGAGGGGCCAACGACTACGTCACGAAACCCTTCAGCATGGGCGAACTAGAAGCCCGTATTCGCGCGGCGCTGCGGAATCGACCGAGCGACGCGCCGGAACAGGGACCGACCGAACTCTCGCTAAATGGACTCGATCTGGACTTCGTGCATCACGAGGTTCACCTGAGGGGCGACCGAGTAGACCTCACCACCAAAGAGTTCAATCTTCTGGCCTTTCTGGCCCGCCACGTCGAGCGGACCTGCACCTATCAGATGATCCTGCAGGCTGTGTGGGGCATTGGATACGGGGACGAGGCCCAGTACGTGCACGCCTACGTTCATCGGCTTCGACACAAACTCAATGACGAGGCCGGCACCCTCATTCAAACTGCACCCGGCGTGGGGTACAGCCTTCATCCCGAGTCGCTCTAAGGAGATAGCGTGAGCGAGATCATCACCAAGGCGGCCTTCGCCAGCGTTGACGACGTAGTTGGTGCCTTGGTCGCGCGAGCACAAGCCCATGGCCTACAGGTCTTTGACGTCATCGACCACAGTGGAGCGGCCCGCGAAAAGGGCCTGACGTTGCGGAACACCAAAGTCGTCATCTTTGGCAGCCCCGAGGCTGGTACTCCGGTCATGCAGGCCGCACCTCTCGTGGCACTCGACCTCCCGCTCAAGGTGTTGATCTGGGACGACCACGGAGCGACGCGCGTCGCCTACACCGACCCGGACGCCCTCGCATCTCGTTACGACTTGGCGCCTGAACTCATCAAGAACCTTCGCGGCATCGGACCTCTCACCGACACCCTCGGAAAATGAGCCAGCTCGCCTGGAAAATGAGAACCTAGGAGCCTTTGCGCCGCGCGACGAACACCGGAATCTGACGGTCCGTCTTCGTTTGGTACTCGGCGTAGGGCGGATAGGCCTCGACGGATCTCTTCCACCAGGTCGCTCGCTCATCGCCGCTGACTTGGCGAACCACCACGCCGAAGGGTTCCGGGCCGTCTTGCAACTCCACGTCGTCGGGATGGGCCAAGAGGTTGTAGTACCACTCGGGATTCTTGGGCGCTCCACCCTTCGAGGCCACGAGCGCGTACTCGCCCTGGTGCTCAACGCGCATGACGGGAGTCTTACGGATCTTGCCACTGCGATTACCTCGCGTCGTGAAGATAACGATGGGCAATCCCGTGTCGCGCAATGTGTTCGCGCGCGCGCCACCGGAACCTTCGTACTCCTCCACTTGATCGCGAACCCACGTTGACGGACTCGGTTCGTACTCGCCTTCTATGGGCATCGTAGCCTCCTCTAGAACGTGGGATCCGCTAGATGTAGCGGTCTCTGGCCTCAGCGTAGTGAGCCCCGCGGTGACCTTGTCACCTGGCTAGCGAGTGGGGCGGTGCCTCAGCATCTATACCCCCACTACTTCTAGACTCCGGCCTCGGGGGAAGTTTGAAAGGAATAGGGACCTCGGTGGCCGCAGAGTTAGTCGACAAGAAACTGCGTAAGACGAGGCACCGCATTTGCTCGAGCGACCAAAGTTTTTTCACTACGAAATATCTAGCGGAGGTTTGAACATGCCAGCGAAGAAGACCAAGAAGTCGTCCAAGCCGTCGAAAGCCAAGAAGGTAGCCAAGGCGCCGAAGGCCAAGAAGTCTTCCAAGACGAAGAAGGTCGCCAAGGCGGCGAAGGCCAAGAAGTCTTCCAAGACGAAGAAGGTCGCCAAGGCGGCGAAGGCCAAGAAGTCGTCCAAGACGAAGAAGGTCGCCAAGGCGGCGAAGGCCAAGAAAGTCAAGAAGAGCGCCAAGGCGGACAAGGTGAAGAAGACCGCCAAAGTCGCCAAGGTGAAGAAGGGCTCAAAGGCGGCGAAGGCCAAGAAAGTCAAGAAGAGCGCCAAGGCGGACAAGGTGAAGAAGACCACCAAAGTCGCTAAAGCGAAGAAGAGTTCGAAGGCGGCAAAGGCAACGAAAGCCAAAAAGACCAAAAAAACGGTCAAAGAGGTCGCGGCAACGAAGAGCGCAGCCAGCGCAAAATCCACCAGGACTCGACCCCCCGCAAAAGAGGTCAGTTCCCACTCGCTCGACGCCGAAGAGCGCAGCGAACTATCCGAATCGAAGTTTGCCTTTCCCGATGAGCGAAAGGAACCACTCGACGACGCGACCCACGTGCGCAACGCGATCGCCCGATTCGATCAGGTGACCGACGTCAGCGACGAAGAAAGGGACCGGGCGTGGCAGCGAATCAAAGAAGCCGCCAAAGAGTTTGACGTACAGATCTCAGAAGGCGACTGGCGCGATCTGTTCAAGGAGGCGACGAAGGGCGAGTAGCCGTCCGAGAGTCACGTCGCCGCGTCGGATTAAGAGTCTGTAGCGGCGACGTCCTTAAATAGGCGAGAGTTGACAAATTCAGTTTTGAGGGCTTGAGCATCGCTTTTGGTGCCGGTCGACCAAAGCGTGCAGACAATGCTTGCGCCTACTTGAGGGTCCTCACAGCGCTGCATCTGATAGACACCGAGAACCGAAGAGATTCCCGCCCCATTTGCGTCTCGGAGCGCGGAGAGAAAGTGGTTCACGTCTCTTTGCGTGGCTCCGTCTCGAGGCGTTGCCGAGACGGCCCAGCACTTCGCCGAATCGAAACCGGCGCCACAGATTTGAGGGACGCTTTTAAGGACTGCCGCTTCCGTCGGGTTTGAGCCCCGGTGCACGGCCAAGGAAATGATGACGGCAAGGAGGAGGACTATCACGACCATGCCAAGTTCGAGTGACCGCCTCATCAGGACATTGTCTACAAGGACCTGCTCCGTAGTGTCAATTCGAAAACTCGATTTGACTTTCTCTCAGCGAAACCCCTTTCTGCTGAGGGTATTTGCGAGGAGTATACACTCAGAGTAGTCTCACTGAAATGAGTGTTCCTTTAACCCTTTTGGGGCTTCTCGAACGAGAGCCCAGCCACGGATACGACCTTAAGCGTGACTACGACACGTATTTCGGTAGATCCAAGCCGCTCCCCTTCGGCCAGGTGTACGCCACCCTTGCCCGCCTGTCGCGCGACGGAAAAGTTACGCCGGGCGAGGTGGAGCCCGGGGACGGGCCTGACCGAAAGCGCTACGCCATCACCGAAGTGGGGAAACAGGAGTTCGAAACGTGGCTCGCAGAGCCGGTGGAGCCCGAGCCTCACCTGCAGACGGTTTTGTTTTCGAAGGTAGTCCTCGCACTGATGCTCGGACGTTCTGCGGAAAACTACCTCGACGCCCAGCGCGCCGCACACTTACGGAGAATGCGTGAACTGACTGAGCAGAAGCGTCAAGACGGTCTCATCGACGTCCTGCTTGCCGATCACGGTCTGTTTCACCTTGAGGCCGACCTTCGCTGGATAGACGTAACCGCCGCGCGTCTGCCACTGCTCGCCCAGGCGGTGGTCTCGTGAGCGACGCCAGCCTGCTCGTGGGCGTTCAACGACAGAGCCCTCTCGTTGAAGCGCGCAAGGTGGTGTTCAATTTCGGTGATACCCCGGCCCTACGAGGGGCAAACCTCGCGATCCACGAAGGTGAGATCGTCGCGGTGATGGGTCCCAGCGGATCGGGCAAGTCGACGCTCCTGCACTGTTTGGCGGGCATTCTCGTGCCACAGAGTGGCGAAATTTCCTTTGCGGGAGAACGGCTGGACACACTCGACGAGAAAGAACGCAGCGAACTGAGGAGAGAATCGTTCGGTTTCGTCTTTCAATTTGGACAACTCGTACCCGAGCTGACCGCCGAGGAGAACGTCGCGCTGCCACTCCTCCTCGGCGGAATGCGTCGAAACGACGCGCTTCAAAGAGCGCGTGAGTGGTTTAGCCGCCTCGGGCTTGACAGTCTTGAGACGCGTCGCTCGGGAGAACTCTCCGGCGGACAAGCGCAGCGAGTGGCCCTCGCGCGGGGCCTCGTCGCGCACCCCCGAGTACTGTTCGCCGACGAGCCGACGGGTTCGCTCGACTCCTTGACGGGAGAAGTCGTGATGGAGCTGCTCGTGAGCGCAGCGCGCGAGGATGGAACCACCGTGGTACTGGTGACTCACGAACCGCGGGTCGCGGCCTACGCGGAGCGAGAAGTCGTCGTGCGCGATGGCCTTGTGAGCTCTCTCGTTCCCCGCACGCTCACCTCATGATCCGCTTCGGTCTCCGCCTGACATTTCGTGGAGGAAAGGAGTCCCTTACCCGACTGATCGTCATGGCGCTCGCGGTGGCTCTTGGCGTGGCCATGCTGCTCGGAACGATCGCGACGATCAACGCACTAGGTAAACAGAACTCCCGGGGCGCGTGGCTCGCCAGTTCCTCGTACCCCGCCCCACATGCGCGTTCGGCGGTCAGCGATTCTTCTTCGTCTAAGAATGGCTCGCTCTGGTGGCTCGTCACGACCGATCAATTCAAGAACCAGTTGATCGTCCGTGTCGACGTGGCCTCGGGCGGCGCCCACTCTCTGGTGCCGCCCGGCATCCCTCATCTCCCCGGCCCGGGCCAGTTCTACGCCTCGCCCGCTCTCGCGCGGCTTCTTCGATCGACGCCCGCCAACGAGCTCGCTGACCGCTTCCCTGGAACCGACCTCGGCACCATCGGATCGTCGGCGCTGCCGTCGCTGAACGATCTGATCATCGTGATGGGCGACAGCGCTCAAGGTTTGGCGAAGGTCCCCGGGGTCGAACGAATCACGAGTTTCTCCACCTCATCGGGTAGCGGCGGCCCCGATACTTTGGGCACCGCCGGTCTCCAGATTCTGCTTGCGATTCTCTCGCTCGTCCTCCTGTTCCCGGTGCTCGTATTCGTCGGCACCGCAACGCGACTCTCTGCCGCGCGACGCGAGCAGCGTTTCGCCGCGATGCGCCTCGCGGGCGCCACCCTGCGACAAGTTGCCGTGATCGCCGCGGTAGAAGCCGTCGTTGCGTCGCTTATAGGTGTGGCCATAGGCTTCGTCGTCTTTTTCGTAGTCGAGCCGGCCCTCGTCCACGTTCCCTTCGCCGGTCAACCCCTCGAAAGCGGTGACCTCTCGATCGGACTGATCGACGTCCTCATTGTCGCCATCGGCGTCCCGCTGGCGGCCGCACTGGTGGCTCGGGCTGCGCTGCGCCGCGTGCAGATCTCGCCCCTCGGCGTCACCCGGAGAGCCACGCCCGCGCCGCCGCGCTCGTGGCGCGTCATTCCGCTCCTCGCCGGCGTCGCGGAGCTCGCTTACTTCGCCATTGTTGGCCGCCCCGCGAGCGCTAACGGTCAGATCCAGGCTTCCTTGCTGGGCTTCTTTCTCATCATGGTCGGTCTCGTGCTCGCCGGACCGTGGCTGACGATGACGGGAGCGAAGTTGATGGCCACGCGAACCAGTCGTGTAGCGCCGATGCTGGCGGGGCGACGACTTTCCGATAACCCGCGCGGCGCGTATCGCGCGATCAGCGGTCTGATCCTCGCCGTCTTCGTGACGAGCGTCTCCGTGGGAGTGATCTCCACCATGTTGACCGATCACGGATCGACGAGCTCAAGCACCCCCGCGAGCAAGACCGTGACCGACCAGTTCGACTTCTCCCTCAACAGCTCCGTGCGCTCGGTGCCGAGCTCCGTCGTGTCATCGTTGCGCGATACCCCAGGCGTGACGGGAGTCACGCTCGTCTACGTGGCGCCACCAGATATCCACACGGACGGCATCGTTCCCAATATCAACGGTCTCGGAGGCGATCTCCAGGACGGGTTGGTGTCGTGTCTCGAACTCGACCACACCCCCGCGCTCGGTCGCTGCCAATCGGGTGCGACCTACGCCGAACTCGGCGATGATATTGCCTTCATGCCAGTCACGAAATCGGTCACCATTGCGGCGGCGACCACGTGGCCTTCCGCCACCATCACCGGAGACTTGAAGGGTTTACCCGTACAGCTGGTCGCGGTGGCCACCAATGGCTCCGCGTCGGCGATTGCTCGTGCCGAGACGATCCTTGACCGGGCGTTTCCCTTCGTCGGCTCGACGGGCCTCTTCGGCGAGATCAACCTGGGCACGGCGCAACTACTGAGTGAGCTGAATACCGCGAGCGAAGTCGTGATTCTGGCCAGCCTTCTCATCGCGGGGTGCAGTCTCGCCGTCACGAGCGTCGCCGGCCTCAGCGAGCGAAAGCGCCCGTTCAGCTTGCTGCGACTGGCCGGCGTTCCCCTCGGCGTACTGCGTCAAGTCGTCGCTCTCGAGACCGCGGCCCCACTGATCGCCATCGCGATCGCGTCGGCGATAATCGGCCTCTTCGCCTCCGACCTCTTTTTACGATCGCAGTTGGACCTGACGTTGCGTCCGCCAGGCGTTGCATATTTCGTTATCGTTATCGGCGGCTTGGTCGGCGCGCTCGGCGTGATTGGCTCCACCCTCCCCCTCTTGAACCGCATCACCCGGCTAGAAAATACGCGAATGGAATAAAGAAGCGCCCATGACACATCAAGTTAACGGCGACGAAATGTCACATCCGGTTGCAAGGATGTTGCGGTGAGGCTGACTTCGGAGCTATCAGAAGAGCGCCGTGCTCACGTTGAGGGCAGGCTGCGTGCCAACCTGATGGCCTGGCTGACCACCGTTCGACCAAACGGTCAACCGGTGAGTGTGCCAGTTTGGTTTTTGCTTCTCGAGGACGAGACCATCCTCGTCTACAGCCAGGACAGCAAGACCAAGCTTCAGAACATTCGCCAGAATCCCCGGGTCGCCTTCAGTCTCGACGTCACCGACATTGGTCGTGACGTCATCCGGTTAGAAGGGACCGCCCGGCACTCGCCCGAGATGCCGCCCGCCGATCACGTTCCCCAGTACATAGCCAAGTACGCCGAACGCATCGGAGCGATGTTCGACACGCCCGCGCGTTTCGCAGAGATGTTCTCTGAGCCTCTCGTCATCACGCCTCAGCGCCTCTACGCGTGAGAGGTACTCAACGTTGCGCGCTGGCTATATCCGGCGCGGCGGCTGAAAACTCGCTGCGAGACGTTGATTCGAAGGGCCAGAGTGCAGGGTCGAGTCGGAGTGCCTCGTGGCTCTCGTTACTGAACTGCCTGATTGGTGGCGGGGGCAAGATTTGAACTTGCGACCTTCGGGTTATGAGCCCGACTTTTGCGGGCTCGATTCCTTATCCTGGTGGCCATATGCTTGTAGATACTGCGCAGTTGTAAATCACGCAACAAAGTAGAGGTGTAAATAGAGTGTTTTTTCAGTGTCTGACTCGCTCCGGTTGTGGCGACAGACAATGTGGCGGTTGTAGCAGAACTTCTCTTCACTGCTTCTTCGTGGAGAACGTTCCTATCCAATGCAGTCGGCCCGTCGTTACTGATGACGCGTGCGATACCACACAGCGGAAGTAACCAAGCGCGAATACCTAAAATCCTGCGGTAGTCGGTTGGCCGAGAAGTGCCTCCACTGTTCGGACATTTATGGCCGGGATGCCATCAGCGTTCTTCGCTCCGGGCTAAAGACTGTCAAGAACGCCACCGTCCCTTTACTTTCATCACCTCACAGCCGGGCGCTCCCGTTTCGGTCCTACGCATCAGCGCGTATTGGATTCTGGTAAGGGGTCACGCGTTCGTAAGTGCGGCTGTCGAAAGGTGCACGCTGAGGATGACGTACTTGTTGGAACGCCTCTCGACCCTGACACCTACCGTTATGACTTGGCTGCCGATTTCAACGCTCACGCGAGCCGTCTCTTCGCAGTGACGATGCAGCGACTGGGTCGAGTTGTTGGTCGAAAACTTGTCTATACACGCGTCGCAGAGTTCCAAACACGCGGGCTCATCCACTATCACGTCATCGTCCAGGGCATTGTCACCGAGCGATGCGTCCGAACGATAGTTCGTGGCGGGACTGACCTACGCATTATTGAGGCAAACAAAAAACGGGGACCGGGTACTGGCCAACGTCGTCGTAATGCGAAAGTCGAACCGGTTCACCACGGTGACTGGACGTGGGGTGCACAGGTTGATGTGCAGCACGTTCTCCCTGGCGGGAAGTTCGGCGTGGGTGCCTACCTCGTAAAACTTCTCGGCTACGCAGTGAAGGGAACCGATACCTCGGCCGACGGGCCTGCGAACATCGGCGCAAGATGCAGAGCGCGGCGTTGCGCACCTGCAAGTGTCACGCTGGCCTCAACTGTGCTCGTGGCTCACGCCTGGGGCCCGATAGAAAGTCGTTCTACGAGTACTGGCCGTCTGGGAAGTTCTGTCGTCGTCATCAGTTGGCATACAACGGCTGGGGCTTTCGTGGTCACGTACTGGCCTTTTAGCGCGAATGGGGGACGACCTTCAAGGAAGTTCGCAACAAGCGTAAGACCTTCGCTACCGCGGGGTGGGTATCCGACCGCTACGTAGTTCTAGGTTGGTCAGTGTCTTCGCGCGGCTCCCCGCTCATCGTGTAATCACTCCTTACTTCTTGCGTTGCCCAGAGGGGCGGAGCCTTCACTTACTTTCAAGGAAGGGCAAAATCAACGCTGTCCGCGCGTGGTCAGCGTCGGAGGTGAGCGCGAAGCGTTCACGAAAGACGGATGACCCGCGCGACGACGGGGCCAAAGGCCGCGTCCTTGACCCTGTATAGAAAGTCATCACAGCGGAGGATGCAGTTTGCGAATGCCGTGATACAGCGCACCCTGATGTGAACCAATATCATGCAGAAATGAGGACTGTGGCGATAGGACTTGCATTAACTGCGACGCTATTGTCCTTGCCATCTCAGGAAGTGCGGCGTTGGTGCGGGCGCTCATCCGAATTATCCCCTCGGTAAAGCGAAGTTATGCAAGTTGAACTACGTCAAACGCACCGCCCGCCATCTGGTCAAGGGCAAAGAGGTTCGTTATGTGGAATGCGTATACGTCACACCGACTCCTGGGGTACCGCAATACAGCGTTTCAGTCGATGCGCTAAGCCCTACCGCCGACGGATGGCCAATCGGTGATGCTTGACTGTTAGCGCTCTGGTAACTGACCCGAACAATCCGACGACTGCTCCAACGGGCACAGTGAGTTTCTCGAGCAATGGCGCTCCATTGACTTCTTGCAACGTGGAGTCTTTGGTCCCCAACGAATTTAATGAGCCCGGGTTTGGCGCCTATCTAAGTGCAGCGAACTGCACTCTTTATTTTTCGACAACCGGAATAGTCACGGTCACCGCCGACGTAACTGAAGCCAGCGGTGCTCAAGACATCGGAACGCTGAGCGTCTATGTTGTCCCATGACGAGGCCAGTGAGACGAAGGGATTTCGCAATGTCCGATATTGAAGCGCGACGAAAGCAGCTCTACGCTGCTTCTCGGCATCATCTAGCCGCATATAACGAATATTTGGCGACCCAACCGCCTCCTAATCACCCGATAACTTCTGGCGTAGCCCTGTCTCGACTTGCGAAGTTGCAGAAGGCGTACGATGATGCCGAGACGGCCCGAAAAAAGTTAGACGAAGAACATCCGCCTAACGCCTGACTGCAATGCATGAGTCACAATGCGACATCGCAACTGCCATTCAGAGATCTCCAATGCGCACACAAGAAACCGCCGCGGATTTTCTGACTAACGCTCGTGAACTCGTGTCAGCGCTGTCAGCGGCTTCATCGCCATCGTAAGGAGCGCAATGTCGAGCAACGCTCCTCGGATTCTTGGCTGGCTCTCGGTTCTGAGTCTTGCAATCTGTCTGTACGTTTGGTTTGTTCCACTTTCCACACACTTCCAAGCCGATTCGCCTTTCGGGGAGGTTAAGGAATCCGGCAACTGTGTGTCAGCGTATAGCCAGTGGCGTGACCAATCTCTCGCCATAAAGACCGGCGACTTGCGTACCACCGCCGATAATGCGAATCTGAATGCTTCAGGTATTGAAAGCGCAAGCCTGGGATGCATCAGTCTCGTAAGTAACGCGCAATTTTACGGTTCTGGACTCTTGGTCCTGACGGTATCCCTCACAATCGCATGGCTAGTAGCGCGGAAACGGACTCCGAAACAGCCCCCGTCTCCGCCGACGATTCGGTTACATTGACCTGTGCTCAACTCATCGCCAGTGAGAGTTTGCAGTACTTATTGGCAAAGCAACTAAAAACTATGAATGTGCGAATTAGGTCGTTACGGGCTTCCTGAGCCACAGCCACGCGGCGAAAAAGACCCAGTCGAACGACTGCATCACCTCGCAGAAATCGTGAAACGGTAACGGGTCCCACGAAAGACCAAGTTCTCGAAGGTGCGGAGCAATCAAAAAGCCGAAAATGGCGGCTGCCAAGAGCGCCGGTCGCCGGTGAACTCTAGGACGCGGTCGTGCCGTATCCGCAATAGTTGAAGTCCGTTGTGCAGTGGGCGACGGTGCAGCGTACGAAGTTGGTCGCGCCGAAGTTCCTGCCGTTGCGTACGAAGCCGCACGTTGAGCAGCCGGCGTTCGCCAGGACTCTGCTTGGTAAAACTCACGCGCTCCTTCAGTTAAGAGAACATCCGCCGCCGCCTGAACGTCTCGAAAGGCCTTCGCGTTTCCGCCGTGGTCGGGGTGCGTCTCATTCGCTCGAACGCGCCAAGCCTTCTTTATCTCGTCGGGAGAGGCGAACACGCGAAGGCCCAGCGTCCGGTGCGCTCGTTCGATTGTGTCAAGGGACATCTCCACACAGCCAATGGTGATGCCCGCCTGTCACATAGAAGGGGCGTCCTAAGTTCGCGCCGTTGCCCTACTTGCCATTTCCAATGACCCGCTCACGGTAGTTGTCGGGCACCACGGCCCACATACTTTATGGAGGAATACCGCAATGCGATTACCTATAGACGCAACCAAACTCACAGTGTTGGCCATTGGCGAGCCACGACCGGTCTTTGAATACGGTACGGAGACACCGAAGTTTGACCTCGAAGGAAAGCCGGTCGTTCGAGTTCCCGTACTTCTCATCGGCACAGGAGAACGCACCGACCCGACAGCGGCAATCACCGTTAGCGGCGACGTATCGCAAGTGAAAAGTGGCGCAACACTTCGCTGCCATAACTTGACGGTGTCCACCTGGTCAATGCGTGATAACACCGGTCGGGAACGTACGGGTATCACGCTACGTGCCGACCGCCTGGACGTTGAAGTTAAGCCCGCGCGATGAACCTCAGACTCCGGCTAACGCAGAGTCTTCCATTCATCATCAGTTGGCCAATGGTGGCGAACCGGATTGGACTTGACGGGACCAAACTCATTGCAGTTCGTGAA
The DNA here is from genome assembly GCA_963849705.1 of uncultured Acidimicrobiaceae bacterium. Classification (GTDB taxonomy): domain Bacteria; phylum Actinomycetota; class Acidimicrobiia; order Acidimicrobiales; family RAAP-2; genus RAAP-2. The sequence continues at coordinate 217,547 of CAWKII010000005.1, forward strand.
ACCGCTCTCGGGCACGCCATTCAGTTAGAACTGCAACCACCGAACTCGGTGGTGCGTGTCGGGATGATGGCAGACCAGTTGGCCGTCGCGTTCGGGATAGCGCGCGTCCGTGTGCTTGCTGACCCAAAGCACGCGCACCACGTAACGGTGCTGTTGGACCAACGACTAAGTATTGGAAGCGTTCCGTATGAACAGGAATACAATCCCGTTGGCCTGCCCCTGAATCCACTCAGGTCCATTCCAATCGGTCTCAATGACAGCGGTGATTTGGTGGCGTCATCGCTCTATGGCCAATCAGTCCTGATTGGTGGCAATCCCGGTTCAGGAAAGTCTGTAGCGATGCGGGTCATACTCGCGGGTTTGGCTGCGTCTCGGAACGTCCGTCTCGTCGGTATTGACCCGAAACACGCCGAGTTGTCAATGTGGCGCCCGCGCTTTAACCGCCTGGTCCTCGGCAATGAAGTTGAGCCAACCATGACGCTGCTCAACGAGCTACTTACGGAAGTGCTGCGACGAGCTGAGTATTTGGCGACCACAGATACGGCGACTCTCCGACCAACCGCCGCGAACCCCTGGATTGTGTTGGTAGTCGACGAATGGGCTGAACTGGGAGCAGCCGGTGACTTGAAACAGCGCGCACACCTTAACGGACTACTTCGTCGCTATCTGAGTCTTGGCAGAGCAGTGGGATGTACGGCGCTCCTTGTTACTCAGCGACCTACGAATGACTCCATAGATGTCGGAACAAGAGCACTCACCACCCACCGCTTCGCACTCAAATGCGGAGACCGGCATCAGGCCGAGGCAATCCTCGGAGTAGGTGCGTTCACGCCAGACCAACTTCTCTCAGCGGTTCCCGGTCGTGCACTTTGGAGCAACGGCGGACAGTCATCAGTTGTTCAGTTCTTCAATGTGACTGATGAAGTATTGCCTTCACTCGTTTGCGCAGGACTACGGGTCTAAGAGAACAAACGAGATGAGCACCGTCAGTCGTAATGGTACTTGTTTAACGCTTCACCGACGCCTTCCGTTGCCTCACGAACGTTTCGCTCTCGCGCGGCAGAGTAATGGCGAAGTGTCGTCTGTGGAGATTTATGCCGCAAGACCGCCTGAGCGGTTGTCACGTCTTTTCCTTGATTGGCCAACTCACTGGCTGTAAAGGCCCGCAACGATTTGAATGTGATGCGCTTTGATTTTTGGCCCCTGCCAATGGCGTCGTTGGCCCTTCGGATTTTCGATGTGAACGTATCAGGATGCCAGGGAATCTGACCCGCCTTGTCTGACGCAAAAATGAAGGCCCTGGGGTCAGTGTCATTGGCCTTCAAATGCGCTAGGTACTGTTCTTTCAGGACTTCTGATAGGACTTCATCCACCTTCAATCGGCCCGCGCCAGCCGCGCCAGTTTTTGTCTCGGTCCGCAATGGTCCTCGGTGGGGAACTCGTATTAAGCCCTTGTCCAATGTGACGTAGGTTCCCTTCGTCTGCCAACGAACGTCGAGCCAACGTAAGGCTGCGAGTTCGCTACGCCGCGCACCCGTCGTTGCGGCCAATCGTCACGGCTAGCCATAGTTTCCGGTCGTTCTTCCAAAGCTCATTGAGTAGATAACCAACTGCATCGGATTCTGGCGGTCGCGGAATCGGAACGACGACTTTCGGTCGCTTTACTTTCTGAAACGGATTATCGGAAATCATCTCCATTTCAACTCCCCAGGCGCACATCGCCCGCAGCGTCTCGTGAATGCGCGCGACTGATGTCGTGGATAGTGGCTTCTGGTCTTTACCACCAGTTCGGAGTTCGTTATAGAACCTCTTTATCTGAACCGGTTCAATCTTGGCGATGAGTGCATCTCCGAAGCGAGGCGCAACGTGCCTCTCAAATCGTCGTCGCTCTTGATACTGCGTCGTCTCCGCACGCACCCGGTCAGTTGTTAATGACAAACCCTTTATCCAGTTGTCGAAAAGGTACCTAAACGTCACGTCTTCGGCGCTTGGCGATTTGACGAACCTGCCGTTTACCTCACTCACCATTGTTGCTAGGACCTGCTTGGCTGTTCTCTCAGAGCCGTGAACGGTTCGTGTCTCCCAGGACCTTTTCTTGCCATTTCGGGGCATTTCTACCCGTAATGTCCACACCCCGTGCGCCCGATTGTGAAGTGTTCCCGAACCTGCCACAAACGGAACGTATCACCGAAATGGCAAAAAGGGTGTAAATCAACGTGTAACAAATAACGGCCTTCCTTTCGGAAGGCCGTTATTTGTTGGTGGCGGGGGCAAGATTTGAACTTGCGACCTTCGGGTTATGAGCCCGACGAGCTACCAGACTGCTCCACCCCGCGTTGCCTGATACACACTAGTGCAGATTTCTGTATCGCTCAACGCGACAGCGTCTCCGGCTGGTTGGCTCCTTTAGACCAGCCGGTAGCGCAAAGACGCGCGCTGTCCATGGGCAAAAACGATAGTGAAGCGGTAGCGACCCGGGTGACTTCCGGCCACCACGACCACCCGAATCGTCAACACACGGCCATTGTCGTGGGTGACGATGGCGCTGGTTCCGACCAAGCTGCTGACGATCAGCGGTCGGCCGTAAAAGCCGGAGCCGATGATTCGCGCGGTCATCGTGCGTCCCGAACGAATGGCCGTGCTCAGTCGCACCGCCGTCGGTGGCGACGGTGCAATAGTGATGGTGGTCGCCAGTGACGAGGCCGCCGCGTAGGTTCCGTCCGACGCCTTGTAGGCCGTGACCACGCACGTCCCCGCGCGCAAACTGGTGAGCACGTCGCCACTCACGACGCACAACGCCGTGCCGGGTGAGGTCACGCTGTAACTAACCGCTCCGGCGCCCGAACCTCCGGACGTGGTCAGGACGAGCGCGTGTCGATATTCACCCGAGGTGCTGGTGATGGTGATCGCGCCTTGAGACTTCGGATTGCCAGCCCCGACCGTGATGTACTGCTTGATCTCTGTGGCAGCGGCGAAGGCGCCGTTTCCGGCGTCGTTGAACTCGACGATACAGACACCGTTGCCGGTGAAAGTCACCTTGCCGCTGCTCAACGTGCAGCCCGTCGACTCACTGTTCAATGAGATCTCCACCTTGTCGCCGGACGTCGCCGACGCAGAGGGCGTGTAGGTTCCGTTGATCGTTCCGGCCGCCGGTGGCGTGCTCGGATAAATCGTGTTGGCCGAGTACACCTTGACCGATCGCTGAACTTCACTGGCCGCAGCGAACGCACCATTACCGGGGTCATTGAAATTGACCCGACATGTCCCCAATCCGGTGAAGTTGACCCAGCCCGCGTTCAACGAACACCCGCTTGAGTCGCTGGCTAGGGTCATTACCACTCTGTCCGCTGACGTGGCCGACGAACCAGGCGCGTAGGAGCCGCCCTTGCTGGCTGCTGAGGGGAATGCGCTCGTCGAAATGACGTTCGCGGAGTACACCTTGATGCTCTGAGTGACTTGAGCGGCCGCGGCGTAGGTGCTGTTGCCGGGATCGTTTAAATCCACCACGCACGTTCCCGCACCGGTAAAGGTGACTTTGCCGCTGTTCAGTAAACAGCCCGTTGAGCTCTTGTCCAACGTGATCGCCACCTTGTCTCCGGAACTCGCCGTGGCGCTCGGGGTATAGGAGCCATTCGTGCTGCCCGCTGATGGTGCTCCGCTCGCGCTAATCGTGTTGTATTGACTGCCCGCGGCGAAAGCGGGAGAAGCCGTCAGACCGATGCCGCCGATAACGAGTGTGAGAACTGCCCCCGCTACCGCCCATCGAACTGGAGCTGTACCGTGCTCTCGCCGTTCTTGAAGGTTGGTAATTTTTCTCATGTCACCAGCCTTGACCTTCTAACCAACACGCGCAGGGCGTTTCGGCGGAACACAGAGGACACACAGAGTCGCGAGAAGGCAGTACTTTTGGGGTGTCTGTGCACGAAAATCATGGACCGATTCGTTCACTACGAAATCGTCATAATGCCGTAATAGGACTCACAGAATTCTCAAAGACGTGCGCGAGCCATTCGGGTACCTATCGCGTGAGAGAAGTCTCCCCACTGACGTTCACGAGTGATTCTTACTCGATGACCTGACGGGAGAGACCCTTTTGGGGTCGCTCAAATTAACAATCCTGATCAACGAGGTCGATCAACTGAACGACGTAGCGTCGGTTCACTTGAATCACGTCGTGAACGTCCACGTTGGGCAATCGAGACGCCACTAACACCTCAGTCGATTGAGCGTCGTATAGACCTGGCCCACCACGGACGTGGGACCGTCATTATCGCTGTATGACGTGAGGTTGATCATCCCTCCCGCCTGGGGAACGTGAGGACCCGCCGGGAGTGCTGACTGGGGCGTACCGGACGCTCCCGACACTCCCCCGCCTGTTCCTACGACCAGGAGAATTGATAGGCCCAAAGTCAAGTGGAGCAGACTGTTCCTGCGCATTGCGAACTCCTCCACTCACGACGCTCGTACCATCGACGGTAGGCGGCGTGCCTCACTCGAGCAATCGGGGTCTTCCCTTAGGACTCGTGGCTCGGCCGCGCCCGTGTAGGGGTTTACCCCTATCCACCCGAGGGATGATTAGCTCGTGTGCTGCAGGGATTAGCGCTGTCGGTAGCGAAGCGATGCCCTTTGGCCGTGCGCAAAGATGAGAGTGAAGCGGTGCTCGCCCTTGGCGGAGTACGACGTCACCTTGACGCGGATCGTCAACTCGCGACCGTTATCACGCGTGACTGCCACTCGAGTGCCGCGCGCATTGCTGAGAATCCGCGGGGTTCCGTAGAAGCCCGAGCCGATGATGCGCGTCGTGGTGGTTCGACCCGTCCAGACCGGACCACTCATGCGTGACGCATGGGGAACCCGCGGCGCGATCTCGACCGCCGTCGCAACGGAACTGATCGGCGCGTACGCGTCGTCGCCGGCCTTGGTCACCATCACCGAGCAGGTCCCCGCGCGTGAAGTGTGCAGGACACCATCCGCGATCGCGCACCCCGCGGTGCCGATCCACGTCACGGAGTACGAGACGGCGCCGGTCCCCGAGCCGCCGATCGAAGTGAGTGTCAACGGGGTTCCGTAGTTGTCGGCGACACTGGTCAACGTCAGCGTCGCTTGCGCCTTCGGATTCCCCGTTCCTACGGTGATCGATTGACGAACCTGCACCGCGCCCCCGAAGGCTCCGTTGCCGGCGTCGTTGAAGTCAACTTCGCAGACTCCATTCCCGGTGAAGGTCACGACATTCTTGGCGAGAGTGCACCCGGTCGACGAGCCGCCCAGGGCGATGGCCACGGTGTCGCCAGACGTCGCCCACGCGCTCGCACTGTACGTGCCATGAATGGTCCCCGCCGCCGGCGGGGTACTCGGATGAATCAAGTTCTCGGCGTAGACCTTGACGGACTGCTGTACCTGCGCAGCCGCGGCGAACGCTCCATTGCCGGCGTCGTTGAAGTTCACCCGACACGTTCCCGCGCCCGTAAAGGTGACTTTTCCGCCCGAAAGCGAGCATCCCGTCGACGCGCTGGCGAGCGTCTTCACCACGGAGTCGTTCGACGTCGCCGTCGCTCCGGGTGAGTAGGAGCCGGTGGCACTTCCGCCAGCGGGCGCCTTGCTGACCGTGATCGCGTTCTCGGCGTAGACCTTGATGGACTGCTCGACCTGAGCGGCCGCCGCGTAGGTGGCATTGCCGGGGTCATTGAAATTCACGACGCACGTGCCAGCGCCCGTGAACGTGACCTTTCCTGAGGAGATCGTGCAGCCCGATGATGTCGAGTCCAGGGTGATGACGACTTTGTCAGTCGAGGTCGCGGTGGCACTGGCGCTGTACGTCCCTCTCGCGCTCCCGGCACTAGGTGGAGAGCTCGCGGTGACTGAGTTACTCGACGTGCCGACCGCCCCCGCGGGTACGCCGACCCCGACGAGAACGCCCACGACCATAAGTCCGGACATTGCCGCCGCAGCGATGAGTCTGTGAAATGCCGCCACGCGGCCAAGGGGTGAGTTCATGGCACTGCCAACCTTCATCTGAGAGCCCGACGGAATATCGGGTTAGAAGGATGCAGGGGTCTTGACGTCCTACGCTCAAACTAACACAGAAAACCCGAAAATTACTGGGATTTCACGCGGTCTAAGGAGCCTCACAACCATCATCGTGCGCTTCACCATTGACGATTTCTCGCCATTAGGTTAGCCTAACCTAAATGAAAGCGCGGGTCTGTCGGTGACTGCTCGCTCTCGTCCAGAGTCTTTCGTGACGCCGTGAGGACAAACCCTCGACTCGCCGCACTGTGTGTGGCGTCGCTCACGTCGCTCTCTCTAGCCGCCTGTGGCAGCGGGCCGAGTAGCGCCTCGCAGGTCACCCTCACTCTCTACAGCGGCCAGCACGTTCAAACCACCGACGCGCTCGTCGCCGGATTCGAAAAGGACTACCCCCACGTCAGCGTCGCGGTGCGCAGCGACGACGAAGACACCTTTGACGCCGAGATAGTCCAGGAAGGGTCGCGGTCTCCGGCCGATGTCTTCTACACCGAGAACTCTCCCGCCCTTGAGTACCTCCAACAAAAGGGCCTCTTGGCCAAGGTGAACGCCTCAACCCTCGCCCTTACGCCGTCGAAGTACAACTCGCCAAACGGTGAGTGGGTGGGCGTCTCGGCTCGCGTCAGCGTGTTGATCTACAACCCCGCGCTCATCAAAAAGAGCGCTCTGCCCACGAGTGTTCTCGGGCTCGCCGACCCGAAGTATCGAGGCAAACTGGCCTTCGCCGCGGGGGAAACTGATTTTCAACCCATTGTGACCTCGGTCCTCGACGCCTACGGAAACAAGGCAACCCTTTCGTGGCTGAACGGCATCAAGTCCAACGCGAGCGCCCATATCTACCCGGACAACGAGACGATCACAAATGAAGTGAACCGGGGCGCCGTGGCCTTCGGCGTGATTAATCAGTACTACTGGTACCGCTTGCGCGCCGAGATTGGTGCGTCGAACGTGCACTCGCGCATTACGTACTTCTCCGCGAATAACCCGGGATACGTGCTCGACGTCTCGGGTGCCGGGATCCTGAAGTCGTCGAAGCACCAAGCAGCGGCGCAGCTCTTTCTGCACTTCCTGGTCTCTAGGGCCGGCCAAGAGATCATTGCCCACTCAACCAGCTACGAGTACCCAATCGCTTCTGGCGTCACGACCGCTCAACCGGAGACGCCGTTTCGAGATCTCAGGCCGTACTCCATTACCATCGCCCAGCTCGGTACGGGTCAGCGGGCGATCACGTTGCTTCGCGAGGTCCAACTGTTGTGACGTCGCTCTCGACCCTCGATCGACCCGACACTCCCACGGCTGGATCATCGTCGCACGGGCGCCGCCGACCACGACCGAAGACACTGGTCGGGTTGAGCGCGCTGGTCGTCGTCATCGTTGCCCTTCCTCTCATCTTCCTACTCATCGAGGCGTCCGACGCGGGCGCTTCCCACGTGTGGCATCTCATCTGGCGTTCGTTAACCGCGTCACTGCTCTGGAATACGGTGCGGATGACGGTAGTCGTGACATTTCTCTGCGCCGTGATCGGCACGCTCACGGCCTACTGCGTCGAGCGGACTGATCTGCCCGGGCGACACGTGTGGGCGGTGTTGGTGGTCATCCCCTTTGCCATTCCCGACTTCGTAGTGAGTTTTGGTTGGTCTTCGCTCTCCACCTGGGTGGTGGGTTTTCGCGGGGCCGTCCTCGTGATGACGCTGGCTGTCTACCCGCTCGTCTACCTTCCTGTCGCCGCCAGTCTTCGCGGCGCGGATCCGGGCCAGGAAGAGATCGCCCGGAGTCTGGGCGCGAGCCGACTCTCGACGTTTTTTCGCGTGACGTTGGGGCAGGCTCGTCGGGCCATTCTCGGCGGTTGCCTTTTGGTGGCCCTGGTGATTCTCGCGGAGTACGGGGCGTTCGAGATCCTCGGATATCAGACCTTCACCACCGAAATCTTCAGCGAGTTCGGCTCGGGCTTCGACGTCGCCTCGGCGTGCGCGCTCTCGCTCGTCCTCGTGGTGCTCTCGCTGTTCGTCATGATCGGAGAGAGTTCCCTTCGCGGGGCCGGACACGTTAGTCGAAGTGGACCCGGAGTGCAGCGCGTCCTTAACCGGCGTCACCTGGGACGCATGACGTTTCCGGTGCTCGCGGGCTTTACCCTCCTGGTGGTCGGCGCCCTCGGCGTTCCCGTCGGCTCCTCCATCTACTGGATGTTCGAAGGCGGGACCGGGGGCATCGGAGGCGTCTCCCTCCTGTCGGCGACGATCTATACCGCCAGCTACAGCGCAGCCGCGGGAGTGCTGGCCACGATCATGGCCCTGCCCGTCGCCCTCCTGGTGGTTCGTCGACCGACCAGAGTAAACCGGCTCCTCACGCGCACGACGTTTCTGGTCCTGGCGATGCCCGGGCTGGTGGTAGCTCTCGCCCTGTCGTACTTCTCAGAGCAGCACGCCGACGGATTCGGGTACCAGAGCGCCTCCATGCTCATCTTCGCGTACGCGCTCATGTTCTTTCCTCTGGCCCTCGTGGGAGTGAGGGCGTCCGTGGCCCAGGCGCCCGCGGCGCTCGAGGAGGTCGCCAGTTCCCTCGGTGTCCGCCGCCGACACGTTCTTCTGCGCGTCACGTTGCCCCTTATCGCGCCCGGGCTCGGCGCCGCGTTCTGTCTGGTGTTCTTGTCGGCCGTGACCGAGTTGACCGCGACGTTGATACTCATTCCGACGGGCGTCCAGACCCTCGCCACGCAGTTCTGGGCCTACCAACAGAACCTCTCCTACGCACAGGCCGCGCCGTTCGCTCTGGTCATGATCGCCATCGCGGCGGTACCGGCGTATCTGCTCGGCCGATTCTTCGACCGACTGCCCGTGCACGCGGGTCCGGACGTCGTTCCTATGGTCGTCACATGAGCGAACTCGAGATCACCGGGCTCGAGAAGTCCTACGCCTCGCAGAGCGTGTTACGAAAGCTCGACCTCCGGGTGGAAGAAGGGACGTTCGTCTCCATCCTCGGGCCGTCGGGTAGCGGCAAGACGACGCTGTTGCGGGTCATCGCGGGCTTCGAGCGGGCCGACGGAGGCTGTGTTCGACTGCGCGGCGAAGTCGTCGACGATGAGTCGAACTTCGTCACCTCGGAACGTCGCCGAATTGGCTACGTTCCCCAGGAGGGCAACCTCTTCCCTCATCTCTCCGTCGAGCGCAACGTCGGCTTCGGACTCTCGCGCGACCAGCGTCGCGGTCCGCGCGTCCACGAACTTCTTGAGATGGTCGGGCTCTCGGGACTGGCCCAGCGATACCCTCATCAACTCTCCGGTGGCCAACAACAGCGCGTGGCGCTGGCGCGAGGTCTCGCCATCAACCCCTCGCTCGTGCTGTTAGATGAACCCTTCTCCTCGCTCGACGCGACACTGCGAGCGTCGGTTCGACACGACGTGCGACGAATACTGCGCGACGCCGGGACCACCGCCATCCTCGTCACGCACGATCAAGACGAGGCGCTCTCGCTCGCTGACCGCGTGGCAATCATTCGCGATGGACAGATCAGTCAGTTCGACACGCCCGGACAGCTCTACGCGCAACCGGCCACTCCCGAGCTGGCCCGCGAAATCGGCGAGGCCAACTTCGTCGCGGGCGTGGTGAAAGGCGGAACTGTGGTCACGCCGCTCGGTGTCTTGGAGCTAGAGGACCCTTTCGCCTCCGCCGGCGGAGTCGAAGACGAGGTCGAACTGATGGTTCTCATCCGTCCCGAGCAACTCGCAGTCAGTGAGACGCTCGAGGCGAACCACGCCACCGCGCGCGTGATCGACACTGAGTTTTACGGACACGACGCCGTTCTTAAACTTCGCCCCGACTTTGATACGAGTACGACGCTCGTCGCCCGCACCGCCGTCGCGACTCAGTTGCCCGCCAGAGACGCTCAGGTGTCGCTCGAAGTTCGCGGTCGGGTGGTCGCCTGGCCCCGTTGAGCGGACCGACACCCCCTCGTGGGTCACGCACGTTAGGCTCTGCGGGGGTATATCGGAGAAGCGCTGAGTTTCATCAAGTGAACTCGCCCACTTGGTAGTGCCCGTGAGCACGCCTGGCATCCGAAAGTGATGTAAAAGAACCACGAAAGAGGAGAAAACATGAAACGATTGGTGTCCAGCATTGCAGCGGTGGTCCTGGCCTTAGCGCCGCTATCGCTGGTGGGGGCGAGTAGCGCGACCGCGGTATCGGTGGCCGTACCGTCCATCACCATCTCGCCGAGTATCGGGCTTACGAACAACCAGCAGGTCACCATTACCGGGACAGGGTTTTCGCCGAATGAAGCGTCCCTCGTGGCTCTCGAGTGCGTGGAGACCGCGACGTCCGTGACGGGATGCAACACCAACTCGCTCGACCCCATCACGGTGAACGCCAGCGGTCAACTCACGTCCACCTTCTACGTAGCGACCGGGCCGATCGGTAACGGAACGTGTGGCACGTCAGCGGCGGACGCCACGTGCTTGATATCCATTGGTTCCACGGCCACCAACTCCGTGGTCGCCTACGCCTCCATCAACTTCGCGACAGGCCCCGGGGTGTCGGTGACCCCGTCGACCAACCTGGCCAACGGCGCGTCCGTCTCGATCACGGGCTCTGACTTCACCCCGGGTGACTCGGTCTACGCCGTGGAGTGTCTCGAGACGGCCACCTCGGAGGCCGGATGCGACACCGGAACGGCCACGCCGATCACGGTGAGCTCCACCGGCACCTTGCCCGCGACATCCTTCCAGGTGGTCACCGGTACGGTCGGCACCGGATCCTGCGGCACGAGCGCCACCAACTACGACGACTGCATCATCGAAGTCGCCAACGTTAAAGGTGGCGATGAGGGTGCGGTGACCATCGATTTCGTGGCACCGGCCATTACCGTCTCGCTGGCCCCGACGGCTACGCGAGTCGACGGCTTCGCCATTCCCGGTCGCAGCGTGGATATCACCATTCTGGGCAAGAACTTCACCGCCGGACCGAAGATCATCGGTCACGCGGGGACCGTTGTTTCCGTGCTCAGCCACACGGCCTCGAAGATTGTCGTGAAAGTGCGCGAGGTCGCCAGCGCCAAGAAGGGCACCTACCGACTCATTATTCAGTTTGCCAGCGGCAAGAGAACGTCGGTGAGTTACAAGGTCCAATAGTTCCGCTGTACGACGAAACCCCGTCGCGACAGGTTCACGTCGCGACGGCGTTTCGTCGTTGGCGCCACGAATGGCGAAGAGTAGGGTGGCGCGGTGGTGAGCGACACGGATCTTCGTGAAGAGTTGCGCCGGATCACTGGCGCCTCTGTGACCTTTGCCGGTGGGCACGATCCGAGTGACCTCCGTGACGAATCTCTCCACGTGCGTCGTCGCGAGCCCTTCGCCGTGGTGCGTCCGAGGTCGACCAGCGAGGTATCAGAGCTCCTGCGCTGGGCCTCGCGCCGCGAGGTGCCCGTCACACCGCGTGGATCGGGCACGGGACTCTCGGGAGGCGCTCTTCCCGTGAACGGCGGCCTCGTCATCTGCTTCGACGTGATGCGCGAGATCGTGCGCATTGACTTGAACGATCACGTGGCCGTGGTGCAAGCGGGCGTCACGCTGGGTGAGCTGAACGAACGCCTCCAAGGAACGGGACTGCACTACCCCGTCTATCCGGGCGAACTGTCGGGGTCCCTGGGGGGCAACGTGAGTACCAACGCCGGGGGCATGCGCGCGGTGCGCCACGGCGTGACGCGCCACCACGTCCTGGGTCTCGAGTTCGTGCTCATGGATGGCACGGTCGTGCGTACCGGTGGCCCCGTCGTCAAGAGCTCCTCGGGCTACGACCTCACGCAACTCCTCATCGGCAGTGAAGGCACGCTCGCCCTCGTCACAGAAGCCACGCTGAAACTCTCCCCCGTGTTCGAACATCGCGCCACGCTGCTCGTACCCTTTCGCGAGCTCGACTCGATCGCCCACCTTGTACCGACTCTCATCTCCTCAGGACTCGCGCCGTCGCTACTGGAGTACCTGGACGTTCTCACCATGGCGTCACTCACCAGAAATACGAACTTGTCGTGGGGCGTGCACCCCGACGTCACCGAGGTAACGGCGGCCTATCTCGTGATCGTGTTGGAAACGAGAACCGCCGAACAACTCGAGACGGATGTCGCCGCAGCGGCAGAGCTCGTCAGTGCTGCCGGCGCGATTGACGTGTTCGTTCTCGACGACTCCAAGGCTCAGCAGTTGGTCGAAGCGCGAGAGCGGGCCTTTTGGATAGCGAAAGCCGCCGGCGCGAACGACATCATCGACGTCGTGGTGCCCAGGTCCAGCGTGCCGAAATATCTAGAAGAAGTCACCGCGCTGGCCACGACCCGAGGCGCCTTCGTCGCCGGCTGTGGCCACATCGGCGATGGCAACGTGCACCTGTCGGTCTTTCAGCCGGACGACGACAAACGTGAAGCGCTCCTCTTAGAACTCTTCACGGCGGGCGTCAATCTCGGGGGCGCCATCTCGGGCGAGCACGGACTTGGCCTCGACAAACGTCGCGCCTTTCTGGCGCTAAGTGATCCGGTGCTCGTCGAGTTACAGCGTGGCATCAAACGGGTCTTCGACCCCAAGGGACTGCTGAATCCCTATCGCCACCTCGACGTACGGGACGACTAAGTCGACGGAGAGGTAGTCGTCGTCGTGGTGGTTGTCGTGGTGGTGGACGTGCTGGTCGATGAACCCGTCGACGTGGCGCTGAGAGCGTTTTGGGCCAGTAGCAACTGCTGATTCATCCGTTCGACGTCGGACTGATAGAGGCCGAGGTTCCCCTTGGCCAACGCGGCCTGCGCGTTGGCGTAGTCCTGCGACGCAGCCGCCAGGTACGCGGCAACCGTCTTCGTCGATGAACCGCCTGGTTTGGTCGGCGTAGTCCCGGTAGAGATACCCGTGACGTTGGCCCCGAGGACGTCGGAGAGCGCTTGAGCCAAGGTCGGCTCAATGCTGACGTTCTGGTTAAAGACGGCGATCACGTATCGCAGCTGGGGCATCGGATCGGACGTGCTCGAGACGTACAGGGGCCGAATGTAGAGAACGGCCGAGTCGAGCGGCACCGTCAAGTTATTCCCGAGGATGACATTCGAGCCGTGCTGGTCGAGAAGGGTGATATTCGAACTGACTTTGGCCGTCTGTTGTATCTCGGAGTCCGCCTGCAAGGGACCGTTGACAGTCGTTCCGCGTGGCGTTTCGTAGATATTGAGTTGCCCGTAGTCGTCGGCGTCACTGGTGGCGACCATGAACGCGGTGAGACTCTGCACCGTCGAAGAGTTACCGGCCGGAACGAAGTCCAGCGTTTCCAAGAGTTGCTGCTTATCGTTGTTGGGCAGCGATCCAACCTGGAAGATGGGGCTCATGGGGGCCAGTCCCGTGGAGATCACGTTACCCGCGGCGTCGGTGCGCGTGGTCGCCTGCAGGGTGGCCGACGGCGAGCCGGCTCCGGTCGTGGGCGACACGTCCCAGCGGTCAGAAGCGGAGTAGAACGCGCTGGCCGACGTGATGTGATAACGACCGAACGTGGCGGCCTGGACCGAAAAGAGGTCCGAGGGGTAGCGCAGGTGCGACTGAATCGTCGAGGGCATGGCGCTCATGGGCAGGAACATCGAGGGAAAGGCCGAGCGGTAGGCCTTCAAGATGGGGTCGTTGGGGTCCTTGGCGTAGTACTTGATGGCTCCGGTGTACGCGTTGACGACCGCTATCACCGAGTTGCGGGCGTAGTTAAAGCTGCTCGGCAGACCGCCCATATTGATGTTTAAGTTGCTGGCGTTCTCGCTGTAGGGATACTGCGAGGTGGTGGTGTAGCCGTTCAGGACGAACTGCACCGCGCCGTTGGCGATCACCGCGTAGGGCTGGGAGTCGAACGTGAGGAACGGCGCGGCCTTCTCGGCCATCTGGCGAACGTCACGCACGAACATGACGCGGCTCTTGGACGTGATCTGATCCGAGATCAAGAAGTTGAAATTACCGAGACGCAGCGCCAGAGCCATGCGCGAGAAGATGTTCCCCACCGGCACCCCGCCGGTGCTGGCGTAGTGCGACTCGACCGCCTGACCGGCGTTCGGACCCGAGTTCACCTCATAGTTCAACTCCGGCTGCTTGGAATTGGCCACGACCCAGCCGTTGTAGCCGATGCCGAAGTAGATGTCGGGCTCGGTCAAGTTGGGCATGCCGTCGGTGGACACCGGTGGGACGTTGGACACGTCAAACACGGGGTTACCGGTCGAGGCGTCCACCGTGTTGGCTTGCACCACCGCGGCGCCTATGCCGTGGGTGTACTGCAGGTGCTCGTTCACCCAACTGGTCGAGGGCAAACTCGCGGTACTCAGTTGGCGCGCGCCGATGAGGACGGGGGTCAACTTGCCGTTGATGTAGTAGCGGTCGACTGACAGCGTGGTGAAGGTGTAGTACGAGCGGATCGACTGACGCCGCGTGACCGTCTCTAAGGAGATGGCGTTGGCCGGGTCCCAGAGTCGGATGTTGTCGAGCGTGGGCATGTCCGCTTTGATCTGCGTCTTGCTGATCGACGTGGAGCCGGCGAACGCGTGATAGTGCACGTTGTCGATCCCGAAGGCCGCTCGGGTGGCGTCGATGTTGCGCTGGATATAGGGGCGCTCGAGCGACTGCTGGTTCGGGCTCACCTTCAACGCTTGTAGAAAGGTCGGGTACAAGACGCCGATCACCAGCGCCACGAAAGCCCACAGCCCGACCGCCACGACGGGCAGTGACCAGCCGCGCGCACGTACGTTATAGAGCAGTATTCCGGCCGCCGCCAAGGAGAGGAAGAAGAGGATGGTGAAGGCCGGCTCGCGCGCGTGAATATCGGTGTAGAGAGCGCCCTGGACGTAGCCGTTGGAGGAGTTCACGAGTTCCCACCTGGCGATGAGATAGCCGGCCGCCTTGGCCAAGGCGATCGCCGCCCCGATCACCGAGAGATGGGCCTTCACTCGCGGGGAGACCCGCGGGGACACGCGGGTCGTGCGGATGCCCCCGTTCAAGAAGTGAAAACCCGTCGTCACGATAATGATGATGATCAGGGAGACGAGGAACCAGGTGATCACGTAGTTCACGAAGGGCAACGTGAAGATGTAGAACCCGAGATCCTTGTGAAAGAGTGCGTCGGTCGTATGGAACGACTGGGAGTGACTAAAGAGGATGTAGTTGTTCCACTCGCCCGTGGCGTTGAAGCCGGCGATGAGCGCCATGACGAAGGCGATCGCCGCGTAAATCCGCTTGGCGTAAGGGCGCACCGCGTTCTGGAAGCGCCGGACGACCTCGTCCTCGGCGTCGAAGGTCAGGTCGCGCGCGCCGAATCGATCGGTCAGGAGCAGGTTGCCCCACATCATGAAGAAGAAAATGGCGCCGAAGGTAAATCCCAGACCGACTTTGATGAAAAAGAGGGTGGAGAAGACGCTGGAGAGGTGCACCGAGGAGAACCACATCTCGTCGGTCCACAGCACGGCGAGGTTTCGTAGCGAGAGGAAACCGACCAGGATGACGATGAAAATCAGCCCAAACCAGAACCGTCGGGAGAGGCGACCGAGGCGGCGCGGCCTCTGAGGAACGTCGGTGGGACTGCGCACGGAACGAGCCTACGACTTTCTCAAACAGGGACAACAGTGCAGGCACAGCCCGCATGCAACGGTGGGTACGGCGCACCGCTGGGAAAGTTCTCGCCGGCGATGCGCTCACCGGACTCAGAATCGTGCGCGCAGAGGTCGCACGGCGCATCATTGGGCACCGCGAAGAATCGGATCGATCGCCCCTTCGACGCAGTCACCACGCCCAAGTGAAACGCCCGGCGCGCCGCGTCGGTGCAGAGTCGTTCGACCCTCGCGCCTCGCCACTCGCGATAGGCCTGGTTGGCGCGCTCGGGACCGTCACCGCTGCTGTCGGAGAGAATCTTCTTGCGCAGGGCGAGTACCACGGTCACCGCAAGGTCCGTCGTGCACTCTTCGAGCGCGCCGACCGAGACGTCGACTTCCGCGACCCCGCCCTCTTCCCTAGCGAACTGCACTCCAGCCTGAGCGGCGTGCGAGAGCGCCTCGAAGGCGGCGTCGGCGTAGCGGGCGCGCTGGGTGTGCTCGTCTTCAAGTTCGGTGGTGATCATGGCTTGCACGTTGCGAAGGCGCTCCAGCATGATGTTCTGGTCATCTTGCAACGCCCGCTTTACTCGCCGAGTCAGCACCGCGAGGGAGTCTTGGAGCGCCTCGTCGCGTCGGCGAAACAGTACGCCCACGGGAGTCTCGGGCTTGGAGGCGGTGACCTTCTTCGGTGGCGGCATGGTGACGCCACGTTCTTCCAGCGTCGCTTTGCGCAGGCGTGCAAAGATCTCATTCACCACGTCGGTGCCCGACGGATCATCATCGAGTAGCGACTCTTCGTTAGCGGGAACGCTCTTGGGCGCTTTGCGCGGAGCCGACTTGGTCGGCGCCTCCTCCCTCTGAGCGGACTGTTCGGCGGGGGTTGACGACACCTCGCGCAGCGGGGTGCCCGCCAGTAGCTCCTCTTCGGTCGGCTCGGGGGCGACCTGGTGGTAGCGCAGAGCCTCGAGCGCGGCGCTGCGGGCCACCTCGTCAGAGGCATTGATGCCACTCAAGACATCGTCGATCTGTTGGCGGACGGAGGCGACGAATGAGCCCAGGGTGTCGCGCGCGACGCGTAGTTGTTCGATCTGCAGATGCAGTGCCTTGCGCTTCACGGCCAAGTCGTTGAGCACCGATCGTCGTGCTTCGTTCGACTGTTCGACGATGGCGCGACCTTGTTCGCGCGCGTGCTCGACGAGCGCTTCCCCGTTTACTTTCGCCGACTCGATCAATCGCTCGGCGGAGGCGCGCGCGTCGTGGTCGATCTGCGCCGCGGTGTTCTCCGCCTCCGTAATGAATGCCGTGGCCCGTTCTTGGGCTTCGATGAGGTGATTGGCGCTTCGCTGTTGCGTCTCGGCGAAGACTTGTGCACTTCTCTCTTGCGCCTCGGCGGTCACCCTCCCGGCCTCTTCGTGAGCTGAGCGCAGGATCGCCGCACTCTGAGCACCGAGCGCTCCGGCGAGCGTGGCCTCATCAAAGGTCGGGTTGGCGGCGCGGCGCTGGGCGTCGACGACTTGGTCCTGTAGTTCGCGGATTCGGTTCTCCAGGTGACCCATTTCTCGGGCCACGGCCTCGAGGTGGAGGCGAACCTCGTTGGGATCGATGCCGCCCTTACGCAGCGGCGTGAAGTTCACCCGGGTGACCTCGGACGACGCCTGTCGCGTAGGAGAGAGGGTTCGGCGGTCATCCATTCCCTCCAGACTACGGCGTCGAAGGCCAATAACTGTACTCAAACGGGCTTGGAAAGGGCGACCGGTTTGACGCCGCCGAGGCGTTGCAGGTCTTGTAGCGCCTGTTTTAGCGATCTCACCGGCAGAATCGTGAGGTCCGGTTGATCGGCGGCGCGGGCGGCGTCGACGTCCCCGTCGCCGTCGGGCACGAGGAAGTACGTGGCGCCCGCGCGGTGCACGGCCACGGCCTTCTCCTCAACGCCCCCGACCGCGCCCACCTGGCCGTCGACGGACATGGTTCCCGTGGCGGCCACGACGTGGCCACCGGTCAGCGATCCGGCGCTGAGTTTGTTGATCATGGTGAGAGTCATGGCCAGCCCCGCCGAGGGACCACCGATGTTCGCGGTGTTGATGGTGACGCTCGCCGGCAGGCGGAAGTGAAACCCGTCCTCGAGCGAGACGCCGAGCCACGAACGATCGGGCCCGCTCACTCCGGGACAGTCCGACGGCGCGACGTCACTCGGGACCACTCCCGTGCGGATGGGCACGGAGGACACCGAGCCGTAGCTCAGGACACCGTCGCTCGAGATCTTGACGCGATCGACCTTCAAGGTGGCGGAGCTCCCGGGTGCCATGTCGTGAAAGTACGCCACCAACTGACAGTTCGAGCGAATCACCGTGGCGTTGACTCCCACGATCTCGTCACCCACGTGAAGGTGGGCCGTCGCCGCTGGTGACGCACTCACGACACCCGTAATGACTGTTCCCGCCGGACTCGACGGCACGCGCCATCCGAGGGCGCGAAACGCCGCGACCTCGGCCGCTTGCTTGGCGTCGCTCATCTCGAGAAAACCCTGCGCGTTCAACTCGCTCGTCGAGATACCCGGCTCGGTGAGTTCGTCGGCGGGCACGAACTGCACGTGCGACTTGAAGTGATCGGCGATCTCCTGCCAGAGAGTCAAGGTTGAGAGGTAGACGTCGGTCAGCATGATCTTGTCGTGACGCGGGTTGGTCTTGACGCCGTGGATGGTGATGAGCGGCGCGACGGGCGTCGCGTCGCCCGGGGTGATCGCGTACTCGTTGGTCGGCCAGCGACCGAGGATGATAATGACCACCAAGAGGCCCAAAAGACCAATCAGGAGCCCTCGAAACCGGCGACCACGGGGCGGGGATGATGGAATGGGTTCGTGCCAGGAGATGATCCAACGCTAGTTGAGCCGTTCGAGAACGAGCTTCTCCGCGCCACTTTTCATCCCTCGGACGAGGGCACCGCGCTCCTCACCCGCACGCTGCACTCCCCGAACGCCCGCCACCGTGTCCTCGCGCTTCGCGGCCTCGTTCGACTCTCTCTTATGACCAACGCCCTTTGGCGAGAAGTACTGGCAGACAGCGACGTCGAGGTCCGTCGCGACGCCCTGGAACAACTGGCGCACGCCCCGCTGGACGGCACCGGGGTTCTGGACGACGTCGTCATCATGCTCGAGGAGGAGGACGCCTTGGTCGTGGACGCCGCGGCCTTCGCCCTCGGAGAACATCTCTTCGTCGCGGCCGTGGTGCCGCTCTGTGCCGTGGCCGCCGAGCATGAGGACGCGCGCTGTCGCGAGTCGGCCATAGCCTCGCTCGGGGCCATCGGCGACGATCGAGCGCGCGCCACGATCATCGCTTCGTTGCGGGACAAGCCGGCGATCCGGCGTCGGGCGGTGGTGGCGTTGTCGAACT
Organism: uncultured Acidimicrobiaceae bacterium; assembly: GCA_963849705.1. GTDB lineage: Bacteria > Actinomycetota > Acidimicrobiia > Acidimicrobiales > RAAP-2 > RAAP-2. Next base: position 236,527 of record CAWKII010000005.1, read on the forward strand.
TCGAGGGACCCGACATCGACGCGGCGCTCGACGACGCGGGCGAGGACAAGGACTGGCAGGTTCGCTCCGCCGTCGCGCAGTTGCGCGACGACGACTAGTTAGCGGTCGGCGCTTCGAAAGAGCGCGTGAAGTGACGCCATCTCCTCGAGACACGCACTCAATCCCAGGATGACCGCGAGATCGGCCTGGCTGGCCACGTTGACTTCGACGCCGGAGCTCGTGGCCACCAGCTCACCGATGTCTTGAAGATTGGCCTGGCCTCCCACCAGCGTCATACCGCGAGCGCTGACGTCTTGAGAAAGGTCGGGCGGTGTGTCGCCCAAGCACTCTTGAATCATGCGCATCGTGGAGTTCAAGACGTCGCGCGCCGCCGCGTTCACCAAGTCCGCGCTCACTTCGACCTCGACCACCTCGCCGCGTTCCACGCTGCGCGCGAGTACCACCTCGCTCAACCCGTCGGTTCGTCCCAGCGCCGAGGCCAACGTGCACTTCAGCGCCTCCACCACGCTGGGCGAGACCACCACCCCGAGGCGGAGGCGCAACAATGTGGCGATCGCCGCGTCGACGTCGTTGCCGCCGAGGCGTCGCGCACCGCCGGTCACGATGCCGCCGAGGGAGATGACGGCCGCTTCCGAGGCCCCCGCGCCCAGCAGCGTGATGGCCGAGCCGACGGGATCCTGCACCGGCAGGCCGAGACCGATGGCCGCGGCCAGGGGCGCTTCCACCAGGCTGGCCTCGCGGGCGCCCGCCTGGATGGCCGCCTGACGCAGAGCCCGACGTTCGATGGCGGTCGCCAGAGAGGGGACGCTCATCACCACCCGAGCGCGACTGAGTTTGGAGACACCCGCGCGATCAAACAGGGCCGCGATGAGCCGCGCCGTGACGTCAAAGTCCACCGTGGCACCTTGGTTGAAGGGCCGAAAGACCACGACGTGCCGCGCGGTGCGACCGACGAGCTCGAGGGCGCCGTGACCGAGTTCAAGGACGTCACCAGTGTTGGTGTCGATGGCCACCATGGTCGGCTCATCGAAGAGAACACCGCGCTGGGCGGTGGCCAGTCGCGTGTGCGAGGTACCGATGTCGAGCGCGACGTCTAAAGCCATGAGTATCGATGTTAGGGCGACGCCTTGAAGAACCCTTTCGTTACTAGCCTTTCAAGGGTGGCGTGGAAGGGGTGGAGCAGTTGGTGGCGTTCAACTCGCCGTGAACGTCCCTCGGCGGAGAGCCGCCACTGGGTTCATCCGAGCGAACTCCCCAACTTCGAGAAGCTCGAAACCACCGCCACCGTTCGCGCCTACGCCAAGAATCCGCGATTCGTGGCCGTGGTCATGGCTCTGGTCTTGGTCATCGGCGGAGTCGTCCTGTTGGCCAATCGGGGCTCCACCACCCCGAATGACTTACCGGCCCATCTAGCGACGACGCTCAAGGCTCTTCCCGCGTCCAGCCGCGCGGCCGCGGCCGCCACGGTTGACTTAACCATTACCTGGCCCGGCCACGTAACCGACGTCCCCGCTCTCGTTCTCCCCCACGATCTCGCGGTCACCACCACGGTAATTCCCGCGAACGCCATTATTTCGGGCTCGACGACGACGAAGGTCAACTTCCCCGTCACCCTCGAAGGGCGCGACAACGTGATGGGCTTTTCCATCGTGAAACTCAGCGTCCCCATCACCGCCTTACCTCTCGACGCCATGCCGGACAGCACCGCGGTCGTGGCCGTGGCGCCCATCGTTAACAGCTCGACGAACCCGCCGGAGTTTGACTGGTCGATGACGACGTTGGGGGATCCGACCAATAACGCGCAAGGCGTGGTGCGCTATCTGGCCACGCAAAGCGACACCAGCTTGAGCGGGTACGTCGACGCCATCGCCGTTGACGCCAAGGGCCACGTGGTGGCCGTCTTATCGTCGCGACACTTCTGGTATCCGGCGACCTTCGTGGCCCAGGTGGCCGACGTCGTGGCGACCGGGCGGGGCTGTCACGCCGACCTCGGCATTTCGGGCACCAACGAGCAGGGCGGCGGCGTGCTCATCACCAAAATCAAGGCCTACAGCGCAGCGGAGCACGCGGGCTTGAAGGTTGGCGACGTGATAACCAACTGGAACGGAACCGACCTCAACACCTGGAATCAGCTCGCCTCCACCTTGTACCTGACGCCGGCCTACACCACGGCGCACGTCACCTACGACCACAAGACCACCGTGCTGCACGCGGTCGTGACGCTGGGCTGTCCCTTTAGGTTGGTGCCGTGACCACGAACCCCTTCGGTGACATGTTCGGCGACATCTTCTCAATGCTGAGCCAGCAAGGGCCGGACGCCTGGTACACCACCGCCACCCAGATGGCCCTCAACATCGCGCGCGGTGACGACGGCGACCCCAATCCCCAACCGACCGAACGCCAGCGGCTCGAAGAGTTGGCCCCGCTCGTTGGTCGACACGTGGACGCGCTCTTCGGCGTGTCCAGCGAACCCGCCGTCGTCGCGGTGAATCGCTCGGCGCTGACCCTCGCCGCGCTCGAACAGTGGCGCCCCTTGATGGAGCCGATGACCAAGAAGAGCGCGCCGTCGCTCAACACCGAAGAGTTGGACGTCTCGGAGAATCAACTTCTGTCGCAGATCTCTTCCACCATTGGCCCGCTCTTCACGGGATTCCAGATGGGCTCGGTCGCGGGACACTTTTCCGCTCGTGCCTGGTCCCTGGCCGCCCTGCCCTTGCCACGCAGCGACGCGCGACGGCTTCTCGTGGTGAACAACTTGACCAACTTCGCCACTGAGTGGTCGCTCGAACGAGACGAGGTCTACGTCTTCGCTCTGGCGCAAGAGTTCGTGGCCTCGCTGATACTGAGCCAGCCCGGCACGGGCGACGCGCTCCGCGCCTTGTTGATTGACGCCGTGAATGAAGCGGCCGCGGTCCAAGGCGACCTCCTCGAACGGCTGCAGTCAATGTTCGAAAGCGGTGATGTCAACTCACTGATGAACAATCCCGAGTCGCTACTGGACGCGATCTCGATTCCCGACGAGAGCGACGCGACGCGCGCCATCAACGCCGCCGCCGCGGTGCTGCTGGCCTTCTTCAGCGCCGCCGCGCAGAGCATCACCGAGACCCTTCTCGGACCCCAACCAGCGCTCGTCGAGGCCTACGCTCGGCATCGTCGCAGTGACGCCCGCGGCGAAGATGCGGCGGCGGCCCTGTTTGGCATCTCGACGCAAGGTCCGCACCACGAGGCGGCCGCCAACTTTGTGTCGACACTCGCCGCCGAGCACACCCTCAGCGTGTTTAGCGCGCTGCTTCGAGTCGACGGACTGCCGAGCGCGGTCGAACTCAACGATCCCGCGGCCTGGTACGAGCGGGTGACGAACTCGCCGCTGGCCTAAGACTCTTCGTCGTACCCGAGGTTCCACTCGACCAGCAGGTTCTCACGCTCCGCGTCGCGATTCACGCGCTCGCGGTTACGTCGAAACTGCGGATCGTGCGGGGGCAGAAATCGTAGGCGGGCGTCCACGCGGTCGACGAAGGCTTGAATCTGCTCCTCGTCGCCAAAGACCATGCGGCACTCCCAGTGGGGTGCGACGGGACCGAGGTAGATCACCTGGACGTGGCCGACGGGATCAACGACCTCAACGGCGTCGCTAGTTGGGATCTGGCTCACGGGACTCCTTCAGAATGCTCTGCGAACAACCATTCTACTGGTTGGGATTCGGCGCTCTTTAGGCCACTTTTCTGCGCCGGAAATTAGTCACATGCGGTTGTAAAGGAGTTGTAAAGCGGTTGTAAAGGTAGTGCCGAGTCGCCAGGCCCAATGTGGCTACTGTGAGAGGAGATGTGGGAAGCGAGGTTGGTATGACTGCCGAATGGATGGCCGATGGAAAGTGCCGCGAGTACCCGGCAGAGACCTTCTTCCCCCGCGACGGAACTGGTGTCATCGTGGCCCAACGAATCTGCGCGACCTGTCCCGTGGCGAGCGAGTGCCTTGTCTACGCCCTCGACAACCACATCGACCACGGGGTCTGGGGTGGCAAAAGCGAACGCGAGCGACGCCGACTTCTTCGCGAACGACGACGCCAGCGAATTTTTACTCGCGACTTTCGCTGAGTAACTCTTGTTTGAGTGTGTCCTCAACGTCTCCGAAGGCCGTAGCCGAGAGGCCATTGACGCCCTCAGCCTCGCGGCCGGTCCCTCCTTACGCGACCAGCACAGCGACCGGGCCCACAACCGTAGTGTTTTCACGCTGATCGACTATCCCGACGAGTTGCGACGGAACGTTCACGCCCTCGTCACCGCGGCGATGAAACGCCTGGACCTAAGAGAGCACGAAGGGGTGCATCCGCGCTTTGGCGTGCTCGACGTCGTGCCCTTCGTGGCCCTCGATCGCCGCCAGGGTCTAGAGGCCGAGATCTTGCGCAACGAAGCGGGGATGTTCATCGCCAAGACCTTCGACGTGCCCGTCTTTCTCTTTGGCAAGTTGCCCGACGGCACGACGCGCACCCTGCCCGACGTACGTCGCCACGCCTTTAGCACGCTGCCTCCCGACTACGGCCCTCGTGAGCCCCACCCCGCTCGCGGAGCGAGCGCCGTCGGCGCGAGGGGGATCTTGGTGGCCTGGAATCTGTGGTTGCACGACGTCTCACTGGGAGAGGCCAACGACGTCGTCAAGGCCATTCGCAGCCCCCACGTTCGCGCCTTGGCCTTCGCCATCGGGGACTTCGTGCAGATCAGTTGCAACTTGATCGATCCCTGGGTCGTCGGACCGTCGCGCGTGTACGACCAAGTGAGTGCTCTTCTTCGTTCGGGAACAATTGACCACGCCGAACTAGTGGGACTGCTGCCCCGAGGGGTCCTGGAGAATGAAGACAAGAGCCGCTGGGAGCAGCTCGGGCTCAGCGAGCACGCGACGATCGAGTCGAGACTGGCCTAACTCGACTCAGCCGGCTTGGGCGCGGCGCTCGATGGCGCGGGCCCGGCGCAGACGTCGCCGCTCACGCTCGCTCATGCCGCCCCAAATCCCGAACTTCTCCCCGTTGTCGAGGGCGTACTCCAGGCAGTCCTCGCGCACCACACAGCCCCGGCAGACTTCCTTCGCCTCACGAGTCGACGCGCCGCGCTCGGGAAAGAAGAGGTCGGGATCAACCCCCATACAGTTCGACCTCGCCTGCCAGCCACGATCTTCCATGCCGCTTAAGAGTTCGACGATTTCCACGTTGTGAGCCTCCCCGTCGGCGACTTCTGCCACCGATGTAATTACAACGGTGTCATTGTTGCGGGAAATGGCGCAAATTGCAAATCGAATTTTTGAACGACCTGGTGAGAAGGGTTTTGAATTAACCCGCTTGACGGTGTTTTACGAAGTCGTCGAGGGCGTACGTTCCCAAGTCGTTCACGTCCGTGTAGAAAAGTCGCCCACCGTTCACCCGGGCAATCTGTTCCACGAAGGGAAACTGGCTGCGCTCAATATCGAGCGCGAAGGTGTTGATGGTGATACCGGCCTTGGTGGTGCGAAGGACCTCGGCCATGGTCTTTTCCAACGTCTCGCGCACCGGCGGCCAGGCGAAGAAGGGCTCTCCGGAGGAGGTCAGGTGCGCGGTCGGCTCGCCGTCGGTGACGACGACCACCTGGCGCTCCCCTCGTTCGTTGCGAAGGAGGTGCCGGCTGAGGGCCAAGGCGTGCTGGAGGTTGGTGCCGTAGTTGTAGTCAATGGTAAGAGCCGGGATGTCCTCGATCTTGAGCTCTTGGGCGCGCTCTCCGAAGCCAACGACCGCGACGAAGTCGCGTGGGTACTTCGAGCGAATCAACTGTGTCAGCGCCAGCACCATTTTCTTGGCGGGCACCAAGTTCCCCCGCATGGCCATCGAGAGCGAGAGGTCGATAGCGAAGACCGTTGCCGACCGGCGCGTCGCTTCGTACTCTTCGACTTCGAAGTCATCGGGGTGCAGGCGTATCGGCGTGCCCGGTCCCGAGCGCAGCAGTGCGTTGCGCAGGGTCTTGGGTAGGTGCAGCGAAAAGGCCTCGCCCGGCTCCCAGGGCTTCGTCGTCTCTTCGCGGTCCCCGCCCCGGGCCACCGTCACGACGGGATGTCCCCCGAGGGTCGGCGAGTCGCGCAACTGGTTGAAGATGTCCTTCAGCGCGATCTGGCCGATCTTTCGAATACCCTTGGCGCTCAGCTTCAGTCGGTTGCCCTGACGGTCAATGAATCCCTGATCCTTCAGGCCCTGCAAGGCCTTTTGCAGCCGCTCCACGTGTCGAGCGGCGTCATCGCCGAGGTTGCGCCGCACGGCCTCCACGTCGACCTCGGGCAGCCCCTGGGCGGCGTGGCTCTGGCCGAGAAACTCCTCCAGGCCCTTCAACTCGCCCAGTTGCTCGGCCACCGAGGCGGCCTGAGAGAAGGGCGAGCCGTTTTGGCCCCGCATGCGGTGCGCGCGACTCCAATCGAGGTCCGGGGTGGCCTGACGGAGATTGGAGACGAGGCGGTTCATCGAGAAGTTCAGTTCCATGTTCTGCATCATCTGATCAAACAGCGCGCGTAGTTCGCCTTGCTGCTCAGCGGAGAGCGAGTTGAACATCGCCTCAGCCGCGGCCGCGCGTTCGGCCATCATGCGCACCACGTCCTCCAGCGACTCCGCGCCCGGAAAGTAGTCGCCGAACTTCTCCATGAAGCTCTCGAAGGTGGGATCGAGATCTTCGCCCCGTCGGTCCTGTTCGATCATGGTCGACAGGGCGTCCATCATCTCGCGCATTCGCGCGAGCTCCTCGGGGTCAGGGCGACCCATGAACTCCTTGCTCTGCTCGAAGTACGTGTCGAGCACGTCCCGTTCGAGTTCGCTCATCATCTCGTCGAACTCCTCGCGGGCGCTCGAGGAGACAAACTCGTAGTTGCGATACTCACCGAGGCGTTCGGCCAGACGATCACTCATGAGGTCGCGCTGCATCCTCTTTTGATCAACCAGGTCGCGCGTGACGTCGCGTCGTCGCTCGTCACCCGACGCCTCGGCCTCGGCGCTGAGTTCGTCGAGTTCGCTCGACTCCATCGCTTCGATATCCTCAAGCCAGTCGCGATAGCGCTGCATCTCCCCGTCGGGGTCGGCCTGCTGTTCGAGCTCGCGGCGCTTGGCCCGGGTGCGTTCCAACAACTCGCGCAGTCCCTCGACCCGCTCACCTTCGTCGCTGGTGTAGCCCTCGCGCAGAAGTCGATCCATGGCCTCGTCGAGGTCGCCGCTCTCCATAAAGTCATCGGCCAAGTGGGCCAACAACTCCTCGACGTCGAGGTCGTCAAAGTCGTCGTCATCGCCGAAGCGGCGATAGCCGTAGCGAACGGGCACTACCGATTCCTCGATCGATACAGAGCCCTCGCGCCCGAGGCGTCTTTGGCCAGTCGCTTGGTTAGATAGAGGCCCTCGAGGACGAACTCGACCGCGGCGGCCTTTTCGCCGTCGCTCGCTCCCGGCCCCGCGATGCGCTCCACCGGCGCCTCCAGGGAGGGCATGGCGTCGAGAACGGCCAGGTAGTCGGCGTCGGGGAGGTCGTCGCCGGTGTGGACGATCGCCTCGGAGTGAAAGGCCCCGACGATGTCGCCGGCCTCTTCTAAGAGGACCTCGCCGAAGCACTGACGAATGGCCAGAGAGACCAGGGCGGCGATGACCTGATCGGCGTCGCTGTCGTCCATGGTGTCGAACTCGATCTTGCCCTGAGTGGACTGCACCATAGCGCTCAGGTCACTCACGCGCGGCACCACGACCGCGTCTTTGGTTCGTAGCGTTCGTCGCAGCGCGTTGGCCACCACCGTTTCGTAGTTGGCGATCGACAGGCGCACCGACACGCCCGAGCTCTGAGAGATCACGTGACTGCGACGAGCCACGTGCGAGACGCGCGCCACGATGTCGTCGATAAACCACGGCACCACAATCGGCACGGGGGCGACGGGGAGGTGCGCCTCTTGGTGCATGATCTCGATCTCCGTCGACACCTCGTAGGGGTAGTGGGTGCGAATCTGCGAGCCGAAACGGTCCTTCAACGGGGTGATGAGACGGCCTCGGTTGGTGTAGTCCTCGGGGTTGGCCGTCGCCACCACCATCACGTCGAGCTCCAATCGCACCAGGTGGCCACGGATCTGCACGTCGCGCTCTTCTAAGACGTTCAGCAGCCCCACTTGGATGCGCTCGGAGAGGTCGGGCAGTTCGTTGATAGCGAAGATGCCGCGATTCGACTTCGGTACGAGGCCGTAACTCAGGGCGTTGGGGTCGTCAAGAAAGAGTCCGCTCGCGACTTTGATGGGGTCCACTTCGCCGATGAGGTCGGCCATGGAAGTGTCCGGAGAGGCCAACTTCTCGGCGAAGCGGCGGCTGCGATGGACCCAGGCGATCGGCGTCTCGTCGCCCTTTTGGTGAACAAGATTGATGGCGTAGGCCGAGATGGGATGAAACGGGTCGTCGCGGACATCGGAGCCAGCCACCACGGGCAGCCACTCATCGAGCAGCTCCACCAAGGACCGGATAATTCGCGTCTTGGCTTGGCCCCGTTCACCGAGGAGGATGATGTCGTGTCCGGCCAGCAGCGCGGTCTCCAACTGGGGCAAGACCGTGTCCTCGTACCCGAGAACCGTCGAAGTGAGAGGTATGCCCGCCGCCAGACGGTCTTCTAGGTTGCGTCGTATTTCATCGCGAATGGACTTGGGTTCGTACTCAGATGCGCGAAGTGATCCGAGCGTGATGGGCAGGTCGGGAGGGGTGATTTGCGTGCTCATAAATGCACCTTAGAGGCTGAAACTCGTGTTTTCACCCGCAGAATCGAGCGGAGTTATCAACAGGCGCCATCACCGTAGAGTCATTTGCTCGCCAAGGTCTCTCGCCGTAATCTCCCCCTCATACACGTCTCGACACCCAACAGGAGGACCCATGGCTGACCCCGACGTAGCGATGAAAGCGAAGTCACCTAAACCCGACGGTCTCACCGGCCTCACCAAAGACCAACTCCTGCTCATCGCCTACGTGGTGACGTTGTGCGTTGTTGGAGTCATGGTGCTCACGTTGTTCCTGGTTTTTCACTACGCCAAGGCCTCGGAGGCGACATCGGTGCTGGCCGTCGTCATTCCCATCTTTAGTGCCGTCATCGGCGTTCTGGTCGGCGGGGGCGCGGGCGCGGCGGCCGGTTCGGCCGGCAAGAAGGCGGTCCAGAACGATCTCACAACAGCGAGGAACAAAATGGAGATCGCACGCCGCAACGTGGATCAGCTCCACGGTCTCTACCGCGCACTCGCCTCGAATCTTCAGACCAATTTGAGCACCGTGACACGAAGCTCTGCACTACTGCTCGAGCCTCGAGACGATGCGCAGGTGGTTGTTCAGTTCGCGGACGTCGATGCGATCAACGCCAAAATCGGCGAGATCGATGGTCTTTTGCAGTAATCGCGATTACTCGTCCGCGATGATCGATCCCACGCGGTCGCCGACACCGGGGTCGCGCTTGACGAGAACCGACGCGTAGATGAGGGCCAGCACGATGGCGCCGAGCGCCGCGTACGGGTACCAGTTGTACGGCTGGGACTGACCGGGCTTAGCCAGGTAGTAGAGCGGCACCAGGATCCACAGCACGCCCACGATCGGGAGCACGCCGTGGCGAAAAACGTTGTACAACTCGGGGTGATTGCGCCGGTAGTAGAAGGGCAGCGCCAGGTTGGAGAGACCGTAGACCAATAGGACCAGAATCGTGCCGAAGGTGGCCGAGTAATCGTACATGTTGAACGCACTCATCGCTCCCGAGCTATGACCTCCGATGATGTGCCCGAGGCCCCAGACGCCGATGATCAAGAGGCTGATTCCCAAGAAGAAGCCGAGCGCGTTGATGGGAGTACGCCTCTTCGGATCGACCTTGCCGATGAACGACGGCAGAAGTCCTTCGCGACCGGCGTTAAAGATCAGCCGGGCCTGAGAGTTCGTGCCGGCGATGAGCGCTCCCAGCGTTGAGGTCATGCCGGCCAGAAGAGCGAAGAACAAGATGACGGCGAAGGACTCTTTGGCGACCGCCACGAAGGGGATAATCGCCGGGTTGGTCAGGTTCGTGAGGTTGTCCTTGAAGCCGACGACCGTAGAAAAGGCGAAAAAGGTGTACATCACCAACATGACGCAGATCGAGGTGAAGACGGCCTTGGGCACGTTCTTTCGGGGATTGTCGGTCTCCTCGGCCAGCGCGGCGGAGTTCTCCCAACCGATGTAGAGATAGATGCCTAAGGGAAATCCTGCCGCCAATCCCTTGAAGCCTCCGGTAATGTTCTTCGGCTCAAAGGGCTGGAAGTTGATGTGACTGTGAAACTTCACCAACGAGATGATGCTCACCAGGGTCATGATCGTGATCTCGAAGGCGAAGAAGAATCCCGCGATCTTGGTGGAGATCGCGATACCCCGGGCCATCATGAACGCGGCAAAGGCGAGGAAGATCAAGACCCACACGATCCACGGGACGCTCTCCAATCCCGACACGTTGTAGTTCTGCAAGATGTACTGAAAGAATCCGCCGACGATGGCGATGACCGAGGCCATGGCCGCGATGTAGCCACATCCCGTGAGGATCGCGGTGGTGACCGCGGTGCGTCCGCCAAAGGTTTTGCCGATGAAGGAGATGAACCCTCCCGTCGAGGGCAGGACCTTGGTGAACTCTGAGAGCGTATTGCCGAGGAAGAGAATGGCGACACCGGCCGCGATGATGGTGAGCGGCGAGGCCAATCCCGCCGTGTAGGCCAGGTAGCCGAAGGCGAAGTAAAAGCTCATGGCCGGGCCGATGTTGGCCATGGTCGCCGCGCAGATGTCGAGAAGACCTAGAGCTCCTTGACGAAGTCGCTCGTGCTCCCCCGGTACGACGGGTACCTTCGCACCCAGTGACTCCGGCGTGAATCCTTCGCTCATAGTTCCCCCCGAGAACGATGCCGCGTGCTCCTAGAGCACCTGCGAAGAAGATAGTTGAGTTCAGAGCGGTGCAGGGTCGATGGCGTGGCGTCCTCAGCATTTTGTCGGTACTTGGCGGTAGGACGGCGAGAGAAGGAGTGAGTGAGCTATTTCGCTCTCAGCATCGCGGGCCCGTCTTCACTCATCACCGGCCTTGAAGTCCCTCGCGCGTCGAGCGATGCGTTTGAGCTACTACGTTCCCGCCCGGACGATAGGCCAGGTGGGCCGCGCGCGGCGCATCGAGAATTGCGAAGTCGCATCGGGCGCCAAGACCTAGATGTCCGACGTCGTCTCGGCGAAGGGCGAGAGCGCCGCCCTTGGTGGCGCTCCAGAGCGCTTCGTCCACGCTCATCGCCATCTCTCGCACCGCGAGGGCGATGACGAAGGCCATGCTCGTCACGTACGAAGAGCCGGGGTTGCAATCCGTGGCGAGGGCCACGGTGGCCCCCGCCTCGAGTAGCCGTCGAGCCGACGGGTAGGGCGAACGGGTCGAGAACTCGGCCCCGGGCAGCAAGGTGGCCACCGTCGCACTCGCGCTTAACAGATCGATGTCGTTGTCCTCTAGGTAGGTGCAGTGATCGACACTCGCGCAGTCCAACTCGACGGCTAGCTCAATGGCCCCGCTGTGGGCCAGTTGATTGGCGTGCAATCGGGGGGCGAGTCCCGCGGCGCGACCGGCTTCCAGGATGGTTCTCGCCTCGTCGACACTGAAGGCGCCGCGATCACAGAACACGTCGGCCCACTTCGCCTTGGGCGCACACGTCTCCAGCATGGTGGTTGTCAACAGCGCCAGATAACCCGAGCGATCACCCCTGAACTCAGGCGGCACCACGTGCGCCCCCAACCAGGTGACCTCGTCGCTGAAGTGGCGGGCCACCTCTAGCTCGCGGGCTTCTCCCTCGACGGTGAGTTCGTAGCCGGACTTAATCTCCACCGTCGTCACGCCGCCCCGGAGTAGCTCGTGGACGCGCTGGCGCGCGCCCGTGAGGAGCTCCTCTCGGGACGCCGCGCGCGTGGCCTCCACGGTGCGCGTCACGCCGCCGCCGTCGTAGTGCACGCCGGCCATGCGCGCCTCGAACTCGTCGCTGCGCTCCCCCGCGAAGACGAGATGCGTGTGCGAGTCGACGAAACCGGGTATCACCGCGCGGCCCTCGGCATTGAGGGCCTCGTCCGCGTCGGGCGCTTCGTCACGGGGGCCGACCCACAACACCTGGTCATCGTCGACCAGGAGGGCGGCGTTAAAGAGTCGTCCCATCGAACTCTCGTCGCCGACGGTGGGGTCGTTGGTGGTGAGCTCGCTGATGTTGGTGACAACGAGCGTACCCATTAGGTGTCGCGCATGGGCACACGCAACCCCGTGCGCTCCGCCGTCTCCTCGGCGATCTCGTAGCCCGCGTCGACGTGACGAAGGACGCCCATGGCCGGATCATTGGTCAACACGCGTGACAGTTTCTCTCGCGCCAGAGCGGTTCCGTCGGCCACGCAGACCTGCCCGGCGTGAATGGACCGGCCGATGCCGACGCCGCCCCCGTGATGGATGGAGACCCACGAGGCGCCCGAGGCGGTGTTCACGAGCGCGTTCAGCAGCGGCCAGTCCGCGATCGCGTCCGAGCCGTCGATCATCGCTTCGGTCTCGCGGTAGGGAGAGGCCACCGAGCCACTGTCGAGGTGGTCGCGGCCGATCACCAGCGGTGCTTTCACCGCTCCCGAGGCGACCAGGTCGTTAAAGGCGACACCCGCTTTGTCGCGTTCGCCGTATCCCAGCCAGCAGATCCGCGCGGGCAGCCCCTGGAAGGCGACCTTCCCTTGGGCCTTGGTGATCCAGCGGCGCAGGAGATCGTTCTCGGGAAAGAGGTCGAGCACCGCCTTGTCGGTCGCCGCGATGTCGGCCGGGTCACCCGAGAGCGCGGCCCAGCGAAAGGGTCCTTTTCCTTCACAGAAGAGCGGTCGAATGTAGGCCGGCACGAAGCCGGGGTACTCGAAGGCCCGGCTGTAGCCGCCCAGTTGGGCTTCGCCCCGCAGCGAGTTGCCGTAGTCGAACACCTCGGCGCCTTCGTCCATGAAGCCCACCATGGCCTCGACGTGTTTGACCATGGAAGCTCTCGCGCGATCGGTGAACTCCTCGGGCTTCTTGTCGGCGTAGTCGTGCCAGTCGTTGAGGTCGATGCCCTCGGGCAGGTAACTGAGCGGGTCGTGCGCCGAAGTTTGGTCGGTCACGATATCGACCTCGACGCCGCGGCGCAGGAGCTCCGGCAACAGCGTCGCCGCGTTGCCCAAGAGTCCGACGCTCAGGGCCTCGCGGCTGGTCTTCGCCGCCACCACGCGCTCGAGCGCGTCGTCGAGGTCATCGGTCCACTCATCGAGGTAGCGCTGATCGACTCGCCGCTGAAGGCGCGCGGGGTCCACGTCGATGCAGAGACACACGCCGTCGTTCATGGTGACGGCCAATGGTTGCGCCCCACCCATGCCCCCGGCTCCGCTGGTGACGGTGAGGGTGCCCGCCAACGTGCCGTGAAAGCGCCGAGCCGCGACGGCCGCGAAGGTTTCGTAGGTCCCCTGCAGAATGCCCTGGGTGCCGATGTAGATCCACGAGCCGGCGGTCATCTGGCCGTACATCGTGAGACCGAGCGCTTCGAGACGACGGAACTCGGGCCAGGTGGCCCAGTCGGGCACCAGGTTGGAGTTGGCGATCAACACCCGCGGCGCCCACTCGTGCGTGCGCAGCACCCCGACGGGCCGACCGGACTGGACCAACATGGTCTCGTCGTCTTTCAACGTGGTCAGTGTGCGAATCAGGGCGTCGAAACTGCGCCAGTCCCTCGCCGCCTTCCCGGTGCCGCCGTAGACCACCAGGTCGTCGGGCCTCTCCGCCACCTCGGGATCGAGGTTGTTCTGGAGCATGCGCATCGCGGCCTCTTGGGGCCACCCGAGGGCGCTCAGTGAGTTACCCCGGGCGGCTCGAACGGGACGGGCGCCTTCCATGATCCTCCTAGTGCAGCGTCAGATAACGCGAGGCGATGTCCAACAGCTCACGGCTCGCCACCAGGTCAGAGATCGCCGCGATCTCTGGCGAGAGCCATCGATCGGGTCCCGGCCCCCCCGACAGGGCATTCACGCGGTCGGCGATGGCGCCGGTGACGACCGACGGTTGAAGCGGAGCTCGAAGGGCGAGGGCGCGCGCTCCGGCCAGCAGCTCGATCGCCACCACGTCGCGGAACGCATCCAGCGCCGTGCGCAACTTCCTCGCGGCGTGCCAGCCCATCGAGACGTGATCTTCTTGCATGCCCGACGAAGGGATGGAGTCGACGCTGGCCGGTGAGGCTAGTCGCTTCATCTCCGTGACGAGGCCAGCCTGCGCGTACTGGGCGATCATGAGACCCGAGTCGACCCCCGCCTCGTGCGCCAAGAACGGCGGCAGCCCGAAGCTTCGATTCACGTCGAGCATCCGGTCGGTGCGCCGTTCGGACATCGACGCGACGTCGGCCAGGGCGATGGCGAGAAAGTCGAGCGCGTAGCCGATCGGCGCGCCGTGGAAGTTGCCGTTCGAGACCAACGAGCCGTCGAGCAACACCGAAGGGTTGTCGATGGCGGCGGCTAGTTCGATGTCGGCGACGCCGGTGGCGTACGTGAAGATGTCGCGCGCCGCGCCGTGTACCTGGGGCGCGCAGCGCAGAGAGTACGCGTCTTGCACCTGGGACGGGTCGTCGAGGTGCGAGCTGACGATATTGGAGTCGGCTAGCAGCGTAAAGAGATTCTCGGCGCTGGCCCGTTGCCCGGGGTGCGGGCGGAGATCGTTCACTTCGGCCGAGAAGACGCGATCGGTGCCGCGCAACGCCTGGATCGAGAGCGAGGCGGCGATATCCATCTGTCGCAACAGCGCCAGCCCGTCGTCGAGAGCCAGGATGAGTTGGCCCAACATGCCGTCGGTGCCGTTGATCAAAGCGAGGCCTTCTTTCTCCGCCAACTCCACGGGCGCCAGTCCCGCGTCGGCGAGGGCGTCCTTGGCCAGTCGGCGAGCACCGCCGGCGTCGCGCACGTCACCTTCGCCCATGAGGGCGAGCGCCACGTGGGCCAAGGGCGCGAGATCGCCCGAGCAGCCGAGCGAGCCGAACTCGTGGACGATCGGCGTGATGTTGGCGTTGAGCAATGCGGCGTAGGCCTGAGCGGTCGACTCGCGCACGCCCGACACGCCGCTGCAGAGGTTTGTCAGGCGCGAGACCATCATGGCGCGCACCACTTCACCCTCGACTTCTGCTCCCACGCCCGCCGCGTGCGAACGAATCAGCGATCGCTGGAGGTCTCGTCGAAGTTCCGGCGAGATGCTGGTGGTGGCCAACGACCCGAAGCCAGTCGAGAGTCCATAGACAGCTTCCCCGCTCGTCACGAGATCGTCGATGGCCTCTCGTTGGCGGTGCAGACGCTGCACTACGTCGTCACTCAGCTCGACGGGCTCGAAGAATCGCGCGACCGCGATCACCTGCTGTCTCTTAAGAGGTTCCACCCCCAGGACGACGGTCACGCCGCTCTCCTTCTCACGCCAGCCAGCGCTTCCAGCACCAGTAAGGCCGCCAATCGGACCGTTCGCTGATCGGGGCTGTCTTGTTCCACGTCAACTTCGGTGAAGTCAATCGCCACCACCGACTTATACGAGGTCACCTCGCGCACAAAGTTCCTCAGTTCATCGGCGCTCAAACCCCCCGGCGCCGAGGCGGGACAGCCCGGCACGACGGAACGATCCGCGGCGTCGAGATCGATATCGACGTAGACCTTGCGACCGCCGTGGCTCGCGATCTCCAGGGCGCGGCGAGCAATCGAGGCGGCGTCCTCTCGGTGAAAGGCGTCGCGCTCGATGATGCGCACTCCCTTCTCCAACGACTCGCGCGCGTAGGCGGCGGAGTTAGAGAAGTCGCCCAGCCCGACTTGGACGACGTGACGCGGGTCGAGGCCCTCGTCGAGCAGTTGTCGCACGGGCGAGCCATTCGATCGTCCCTCGCGCATGTCCAGGTGGGCGTCGAGCGTGATGAGCCCAAAGTCGTCCACGCAACCCTTCGCCATGGCGCTGAGGGCGTGCCAGGTCGCGGCGTTGTCGCCGCCTAACACCACCGTCAGCGCCGCGAACTTCTCGATCGTGGCGAGCGCGTCGGCCACGCGTTCGTGCCCACCCTCGCCGTCGGGATCTTCGACGTCGCCGTGGTCCACGAGCACGACATTCTCGGCCAGATCGAATCGACCGTGAAACGACCACGTGGAGTAGCGCTCTAACGCCCCGCGAATGGCCGCCGGTGTGCTGGTGGACGAACGCTCTGACACCGAGGTGGCGTAGGTGGACACTCCAAAGAGGGCGACGTTGCGTCGACCCACGATGGGCTCGCTGCGCAGCAAGGAGACGGCCGAGGGCCAGTGGGAGTCAGTCGTGGCGACCATCTAGCCCATGTTAGACAGACGGCCTCGCGCCGATGAGCCCGAGTACGTCTAGCGATCGACGGTTCTGACGCCGCTTTCTGCCGGTTCGTCCGGCTCTTCTTCAATGAACGTGGGCACCCGCTCGGGCCGCAGTTCGTGCTCGATATCCCCGCCGTAGCGTGGCGTCGGCGTGGCCAGGTACTCGCCCTCGACGGTACGCGTGACGAGATTCGGTGTTTTACGTTTCCCGCCGCCGGCGACCCCCTGTAGTTCTTTACAGATCTTGTAGGTCAACGGATAGGCGACGATGGGCGACAAGATCACCAGGATGCGCATGGACCACAGGACGGTGTTGAGCGAGAGGTGAAAGAAGTTGGCGATGACGTCGGTGGAACTGGCGATAAAGAGCATCGCCAGTAAGGCGAACATCGCCATACCGGCCGCCGTGCGCTTTGGTCTGTCGCGTGGTCGATCGAGGAGATGATGGATCTCGTTATCGCCGGTCAACTTGCGTTCGATGAGGGGCCACGCGAAGCACAGGTTGAAGATAATGCCGGGGAAGAGGACGGCCGGGATGAAGACCTCGAGAGGCCACGTATGGCCGAAGGCCGTGAACTCCCACGAGGGGAAGATGCGCAGCGCGCCATCGAGGAATCCCATGTACCAGTCGGGCTGCACGGCGTAGGAGATTCGCGCTGCGTCGTACGGTCCGAACTGCCAGATCGGGTTGATCTGGGCGAACGCGCCAAGCAGGGCCGTTACGCCACCCACGATGAAGAGAAATCCCGTCGTCTTGGCCATGAAGACGGGGTACATGGGCGAGCCGACCACGTTCTCCTCGGTCTTGCCCTCACCCGGAAACTGGGTGTGCTTCTGTCTCACCAGCAAGAACAGGTGCGCCCCCACCAGTCCGATGATGATGAGTGGCACGATTAAGCAGTGCAGGATGAAGAACCGCGGGATGACGGCGCTCCCGGGGAAGTTTCCACCGAACACGAAGAAGGCTAGGTACGTCCCCACGAAGGGGATCGACAACATGATGGAGTACGCGATGCGAATACCGGTGCCCGACACCAGGTCGTCGGGCAAGGAGTAGCCGAGAAATCCATTCGCGATCGCCAGGATCAACAACGTGAGGCCGATCGTCCAGTTCAGTTCACGGGGCTTGCGGAAGGCCCCGGTGAAGAACACCCGCGCCATGTGCACGACGATGGCGCCGACGAAAATGTCACACGCCCAGTGGTGCATCTGACGCATCAAGAGCCCGCCACGTACGGCGAAGGAGATGTTGACCGTGGACTCGAACGCCTCGGTAACGCGCTGGCCGTCCAACGGCTTGTACGCGCCGTGGTAGATCACCATCGCCGAGCTCGGCACGAAGTACAGGGTTAAGAAGACTCCCGTGACGAGAAGGATGACGAAGGAGTAGAGGGCAATCTCGCCGAGCATGAAGGACCAGTGATCGGGGAAGATCTTGTCCATGAACGTTCGTCCGCCCTTGGCGATACCTAGTCGATCGTCGAGCTCGTTGAGCGACTTACCGATCTTGCCGTAGGGGCCCTCGGCTTCTCGTTTTGCTCGCTTAGTGTTGGGAATCATTGCGTCGCTCATGTCGTCGTACGCTCCCAGAAGCCGGGTCCCACGGGCTGGTCGTAGTCACTCTGGGAACGGATGTAGCCGTCGGCGTCGATGTACAACGGTAGTTGCGGCAGCGGTCGCGGCGCGGGACCGAACTCGGGAATCGCCCCGTTGGTGACGTTGAACATCGACTGGTGGCAGGGACAGACGAGGACCTGGAGTTCCTGCTCGTAGAGGCCGACCGGGCACCCGAGGTGCGTGCACATCTTGGAGTAGGCCAGGTACCCTTTGGGACCCCAAGTTTCGCGGCCCTTTTGGGTTACGAAGTCCTCGTCAGAGATACGGATCAACACCGTTTGGTCCACGGCCTGGCCACGGTCGGTGTTCTGCTTTCCCTCGGGGAAGACAGTGATGATCGAGCCCACGGTCAGCTCTCCCACGTTCACCCGCCGACCGGTCTGATCGACGGCGAAGGTACCTTTGCGCCAGTCGGTGTGAAAGAGCGTCCCTTTGGGAAGAGGACCCAGACTTCGCAGCACCGGAAAGACCGCGACGATGCCAAAGACGCCGAGTCCCCCGCCGAGGAGTCCCGCCAGCAACTTTCGTCTCTTGACTACTTCGCCGCCACGTTCCACGATGGCCGCGGCAAAGGCGTCACGGTCGGCTTCGGAGTTCGCCAGGGGGTGACGAGATTCGACAAACGGACCGCGGGGCATGAGGTATTTGCCCCACGCCACGAGGCCAACCCCTAAAAAGAAGAGCCCAAACCCCATGGTCGCGCCGAGGATCCAGGGCTTCGCGTTCACCCAGTAGGCCGCGCCGAATCCGGCCACGCCCAACAGTCCTAAGACGAGCGTGAAGGCGGTGACGTGTTCGACCGTGTCGGGATTCTTGGCCGCCGGTTGCAGGTGCGGGTCATTCGCGCTGACCGCGCCAATCTCGACGGGAGTGCGGTGCTCGTGGTCGCTCATGAGCGCTCCCCGATCCAGTAACAGACGAGAACGAGAAGGCCTACGCCGATGAGCAGGCCCACGAAGCCTTCGGCCACCGGGCCGAGACCACCAAGACCGAAACCACCGGGGTTATCGGGGTGTTGAATCTCCGTGGTGACGTAGGCCACCACGTCGTCGACCTGCTGGTCGCTCAGATTGCCCGTGAAGCGAGGCATGTCGCCGGGACCGGTGCGGACGGCTTCGACGACCTGGAAGGCCGGAATGTGACGCAGCGACGGCGCGAAGGTGCTTTCGGCCAGCGCGTCGCCGTCGCCTTCGATGGTGTGACAGGCGGCGCAGTTCAGCGCGAAGATGGCGGCCCCTTCGGCCACGTTGGCGTTCTTCAAGTTCGGCGTGGGAATGTCGGGGTAGCTCGGGGAGAGCGAGTTCACCCAGGCCGAGATGGCGAGGGCCTGGTCGGGGGTGAGGGCGGGTTGTCGACGTGGCGCCTCGACGGCGGCGACGTTCTTCGCGGGCATACGTCCCGAGTCGATCCAAAAGTCAATCGTGGCCGGTCCGAGACCCACCAGGTCGGGGTAGGCGCCCGCCGTGCCATTGGCCGGGACGCCGTTGGCTTGAGTCCCGTGACACGAGGCGCAGTTCTCCAAGAAGAGGGCCTCGCCCAGACCGTTCAGCGACGAAGAGGGAGATTTGTACGTGATGTACTTGTCCCCGTACTTCACCACGAGACCGTTCTTCTTCGTCACGATCGTTGAGTTCGGGGTGCCGGAGTTTTTGCGAGTCGTCTGACCGTAGGTGGACGCGTTGGCTGGCGCCAGGAACAACAACACCGGCCCCGCAGAGAGCACCAGTGACGCAGAGAGGAGCAGCGCGCGCCGAGGGAGAGAGAACGTCACGTCATCTACTTCAACAAAAAGAGGGCCGAGTACAGCCCGATCCAGACGACATCGACGAAGTGCCAGTAGTAGCTGACCCCCTGAAACGCGGCCAACTCACCGGGGTCACCTTCGCGACCGCGCATACGAAAGAGGAGAAAGAGCATGGCGACGAGACCGAGGAACACGTGCAGCCCGTGCAGTCCCGTCGTAATGAAAAAGATCGAGCCGTAGGAGTTCGTGTACCAGCGTGTGGCGATGTGAGTCCACTCGTAGGCCTGGTTGGACACGAAGAGCGTACCCATGACGATGGTGGCGATGATCCAGTTTCGTGCCGCGCCACGGCGGCGGTGCTCGATGAGCCACACCGCTCGTTGCATGGTGAAGGACGAGGCGATCAGGATGATGGTGAAGATGCCCGCTTGGATCGTGTCGAGCTTCGTGCCGGCGGGCGGCCAGGACGCAAGGTGCGCGCGAATGGTAAATAATGCGGCGAAGAGTCCCGAGAAGAACATCAGCTCGGAACCGAGCCAAATCATCACGCCGATAGCCAACATCGGCGGTCGATCGTGGACGATCTTCTCTTGCTTCGCCAGGCTATCGGGGGAAACTGCCTGACTCACGCCTACATTTCTAGTAGAAATCGTGACCCCCGAGTGACGCTTGGAGAGATAGGTTCTATCGAAGCGTGGCGGGAAGTTCCCTGCTCGCAATGACGGCGAGCCTTCGTGTCGGGCGTGTTAACGCGACGTACAACGTGCGTAGTCCGCGCGGCGTCGTACCCGTCTCGTCCAAGGCCCCACGATTAGCTATCTGACCAGGCTCGACAACGACCACGGCGTCGAACTCCAGACCGTTCGCTCCTTCGGCCGGCAGCACCACGAGGTCGGCCGAGAGACCTCTCGACTCTTGGTCGCGCGGATCGACCGCGTCAAGCCCGCCGGCACGCAACGTCGAGACAATTTCGGCCACTCGAATCCCCGTCACGATGACTGCCGTGCGTCCCGGCGCGACAACTTCGATCTCTCTTTTTGTGAGCGACACGAGCGTGGTATCGAACTCGTCACTGCTTACTTCGAGGACCGTCGGTGGTGTGCCCGCACGACGCACGGGACGCGGCGGCTCGAGTCCTGGGGACGCCGCCAGCAGGGTGGCCGCGGCGAAGTCGAGTACCTCTTCGGGGGTGCGGTAACTCACGGTCAGATCGACGCGGGCGGGCTCTCGGCGAGGTGCGAGCACCTCGAGCAGCGCGCCCCAGGACGCCGAGGAGCCCGCCGTGGTGGCCTGACCCATGTCGCCGACGATGGTCATCGAGCCCGTGAGGTCGCGTCGCTTGAGGACGCGCAGCTCCATGGGAGAGAGGTCCTGCGCCTCGTCCACCACGATGTGCCCGTACGTCACGAACTCGGCCTCGTCGAGCTCTTGGGACTGCGCGACCGCCAAGCGCTGGGCCTCGCGCAGTGCCGCCGCCCGGTGGTCGCCGGAGTAGGCGTCGAGGTCCACACCGGCCAACATGTTGGTCTCGGCGGGCTTGGGCTGAGGCCGAGGTCGACGCCGCGGCCCTACCAGGACACGCGCTTCGTCGATGAGTGCCGCGTCGGCCTTGGTCCAGGCGATCTCTTCGCTCGAGGTGAATCGAGGCCGATAGAGCAGTTCAATCTCGTCGTCACTCAAGACTCCCTTGCCGGCCGCCTTGAGCAAGGCCGGCGCGCCCAGGAGATCGTGGAGAAGCTCCTGTCCCGAAAGTCGCGGCCAGATCCGCTGCAGGGCCTCCTTGAACTGCGGCGTCGATCGGATCACGTCGGCCAACTCTCCCACGGCGTTGACCTCCTCGGACGAGTCATGCACGAAGCGGTCGTGATACTCATGAGCGAGTCGGGTGGCCAGTTCGCGACCGACCGCCGAACGACGCTGATTGTGGTTGCCGGGTCGCCGGCGAGCTCGCTCCACGGCCTCTGCGGTGTACGACGCGCGCAACACGACGACGGCTCGTCCGACGGGTATTTCGACGTCGTGGCGCAGCGCTCGCTGGCGCGTGCGAAGCGCGCGGGCCAGCACCGTGGCCATGCGAACATCGCCCTTCAGTTCGTCGACCTCTTCGAAGTCGACGGCCCGCACGTCGACGTTGGTCACCAAGCCCGCGATGGTCGACAACGTGACACCCGACTCGCCGAGGGACGGCAACACGTTCTCGATGTAGTTCAAGAACAGCGGGTTCGGCCCCACGACCAGCACGCCTTGACGTTCCAACGTCGCGCGATGCGTAAAGAGCAGGTAGGCCGCGCGGTGCAGGGCCACCGCGGTCTTGCCCGTTCCGGGACCGCCCTGCACGAGGAGGACGCCAGCGAGCGGGCTACGAATAATTTGATCCTGTTCGCCTTGAATCGTGGCGATGATGTCGCCCATGCGACCGGTGCGTGCACGCCCGAGCGCGGCCAGCAAGGCGCCCGGTCCGCCGACCGCGAGGCCCCCTTCAATCAGCCCTTCGGCGGTCGCGGAACGAACTTCGTCCTCGGGCAGATCAAGTTCGCCGTTGGCGTCGGCAAAGTACTCGTCCTCCACACCCGTCACGCGATTGGCGTGAATAGCGACGTGGCGGCGGCGCGCGAGACCGAGTGACTCCACTCCGGTGGCGCGATAGAAAGCTTCGGCGACCGGAGCACGCCAGTCGATGACGAGCGGATTCAGTGATTCGTCCGAGACCGCGAGACGGCCGACGTGATAGGTGTCACCGACGGCTTTCGCGTTCACCAGGCCGTTGCCATGACCGTTGGAGCTGGCGTTGCCGTTGGCCCCGTTGCCATTGGCCTGATAGTCAATGCGACCAAAGAAAAGCGGTTGGTCACCGATGGCGAGTTGATCGAGGCGATGTAGAGCCGTTCCCATCACCACATCACGTTCGACCAGGTCGCCCGCCCCGCGCATGTTGGCGACGGCCGCACTGTCGCGCAAAGAACGCGCGCCTTGGCGCATGTGATCAAGTGCCTCTAGGGCGAGATCGAGGAACTCTTGCTCCTCGGCAATCTCACGCTCGTGCGCCATTGACGACCTCTCTCTAGTTCCCAAAATCGGGAAGATTCAAGTCTAATGGGAACCACGGAACGTTCGAAGAGTGGCCGTTGAGTACCACGAAACCCCACGCCCCACTCGCCACGATCCTGAGGGAAATTGCCCTCGACTCGCGTCCCGAGGAGCCGCCCCCGGATCATCTTTTGGGGTCTCTGAGAGCCCCGTAAGATTAGGCACCAGAGGAGCAGTGTGAGCCAGCCAGTTTTCTTGCGGGCCTGTCGGGGCGAGTCGGTCGATCACGTGCCGGTCTGGTTCATGCGTCAGGCCGGACGCTCGTTACCGGAGTACCGAGCGTTGCGCTCCACCGGTTCCATCCTCGAGGCGATCGCACAGCCCGAGATCGCCGCCGAAGTGACTCTGCAGCCCGTTCGTCGCTACGGCGTGGACGCGGCCATCTTGTTCTCGGACATCGTCGTTCCCTATCACGCCCTCGGTTTTGGCGTGGACGTCGAGCCTGGTCGAGGTCCCGTGATCGAGCATCCCTTCTCGTCGACGGCCGACCTCGTGCGGCTTCGCGACCTGGAGGACGGCGATATCACGCACGTCACGGCCACCGTCGATCTCGTGATCGAGTCACTGCCGAGCGAGACGCCGCTCATCGGCTTCGCCGGTGCCCCCTTCACGGTGGCGAGTTACCTCGTCGAGGGTGCCCCGACCCGCGAGTTCGCGGTCATCAAGACGATGATGCACCGAGAGCCGGAACTATTTGACCAGCTGCTCGATCGACTGGTCGCTGTCACCATCCAGTTTCTGCGTGCTCAGATCACTCACGGCGCTCGCGCCGTGCAACTCTTCGACTCGTGGGCCGGATCACTCACGCGTGACGAGTATCGCCGCTTCGCCTTACCGGCGACGGAGCGCGTCTTCGAGGGGATCGCCGACCTCGACGTACCGACCATTCTTTTTGGCGTCGGCACGGGCGAACTTCTTGGCCTCATGAGCGAGTCCGGTTGCAGCGTGGTGGGCATCGACTGGCACGTCGACCTCGACGAGGGCCGACGCCGCGTCGGCGATCTTGCCGTTCAGGGCAACCTCGACCCCGCTCGCTGTCTCGGCGGTGAGGCGCTGGCCGTCGAGGCCACCAGAGAGGTTCTCGCTAAGGCGGGATCCGAACCGGGACACGTTTTCAACCTCGGCCACGGTGTGCTTCCCTCGACCGATCCGGCGGTATTAGAAGCAGTGGTGCGCGTCGTCCACGATGAGGGTAAGGCGGGCGTGCGATGACCATCGGCGTTCTCGTCATGGCGCACGGTACTCCCTCGGCACCCGAGGGCATCGAGGCGTTTTACACCAGGATTCGACGAGGCAGCCCGCCCTCTCCAGAGCAGTTGAAGGATCTCACGAGTCGCTATCTCGCCATCGGTGGGGTCTCCCCTCTCACGGAGCGCACCGCCGCCCAAGTCAAGGGCGTTCGAGAGGCTCTCGAGCGCGAGGCGCCCGATCAGTTCGATGTTCGCTTTGGCTCCAAGTTCGAGCCGCCCTTCCTGGAAGAAGCGGCGACGAGCTTTCGCGAGGACGGCTTCACCAAGGTGGTGGGCATCGTTCTCGCGCCGCACTCGTCCTCCATGTCCACCGAGCAGTACATGAGCCGCGCCCGCGCGGCCCTGGGCGACGATGTCGAGTTCGTCGCCGTCGGCGCGTGGTACGACGCGCCGGGATTCCTGGACTTAATCGCCCGACGCGTGAACGACGCCCTGGCCAGCGTTCCGACAGGGCGTCGTGCCACGACCGAAGTGATTTTCAGTGCGCACTCCCTTCCCCGGCGAGTCATCGAAGAGGGCGACACCTACCCCGAACAGTTACGAGAGAGCGCCGAGATAGCGGCGGCCAAAGCCGGTCTCGCGTCCTTTGACGTCGCGTGGCAGTCGGCCGGACGAACCCCCGATCCCTGGCTCGGGCCGGACATCTTGGTGGCCCTTCGCACGAAACGCGACGAGGGATTCACCGACGTAGTCTCTTGTCCCATTGGCTTCGTCTCGGACCACTTAGAAGTGCTCTTCGATATCGACATTGAGGCCCAGGGCGTGGCGAGTGAGATCGGCCTCAACCTCGTTCGCACCGCCTCGCTCAACGACGATCCAGGCTTCACGTCGATCCTCGCGAACATCGTACGAACCGCGGCGTCCTAAGTGAGTCGCGCGTCCGTCGTGGTGGTGGGCGGCGGTATCAGTGGTCTGGCGGCCGCGTGGGAACTGACGGGCGGTGCGAAAGGCCCGAGCGAGATGACGCCCCGCGTCGAGATCATCGAAGCGAGCGATCGAGTGGGGGGCTCACTGGCCACGACAACCTTCGCGGGCCGAACGATCGATCTAGGCGCCGACGGTTTCTTGGCTCGTCGACCCGAAGCCGTGCAACTCGTTCGCGAACTGGGACTAGACGATGAGTTGGAGCCGATCAACGCCAGTGGCGCGTCAATCTGGCTTCGAGGCGCCCGCCACGAACTTCCCATCGGCCTGGTGCTCGGAGTGCCCACCAACCTGTCGGCCCTGGTGCACTTTGACGGACTCACCTGGCGCGCCAGGTGGGCCGCCCGGCGCGACTACTACCTGCCCAGGCGCTTCGAAGTCGGCGACGACGCCACCATCGGCGACATCGTTCGCCACAAACTCGGGCGTGAGCTGAGTTATCAGCTGATCGAGCCGATGATCGGAGGCATCCAGGCGGGACGAATTGACGAGCTGTCCGCGAAGTCGGTCTTCCCCGCCCTCCTCGACGCGGCCCACAAGGGCGGCTCGCTGATGAAGGCGATGCGGCCCAGCGGTCCCGTGAATCCCGGGCCGGCCAGCGACGTCGTCGACGACGCGCCAGTGTTCTGCTCGCTCACGTGCGGGGTGGGCTCACTGCCCGTCGAACTCGCGCGTCAACTCGTGGCGCGCGGCGTCGTCGTGAGAACGGGTGTCCCCGTCACGGCGCTTCGTCGCACACCCGCCGCGGCCTATCCCTGGGACGTCGACACCTCACACACCACCACGCCGGCCAACGCCCTCGTCCTCGCGACACCGGCCCCGGTGGCGGGAGCCCTACTCGGCTCGCACGATCGCGCGATCGAGGAGTTGCGTCAGATAGAAAGCGCCGGCGCGGCCATCGTCACGCTGGCGCTAGCGCGTGACGAGATCGCCGTGCTCGAGACCGGGACGGGCCTACTCGTCCCCCTCGGCACCAAGTGGCACGGTGAGGGCTCGATGATGGTCACGGCCGTCACGCTCCTCGATCGAAAGTGGCCCGGTCGCGCCCGCGAGGAGGACGTGGTGCTTCGCGCGCACGTGGGGCGAAGTGACGACACGAGGTGGCAGGAGATGAGTGACGACGAACTCCTGGCTCGAGTCAGTGAGGAACTGAGGGTATTGCTCCCTCGCTTTGGTGCACCGAGCCACACGCTCGTCCAGCGCTGGCCGAAGGGACTGCCTCAGTATCACGTATCGCACGAACTCCGGGTGCAGCAGGCCCGCGCCGCGAGTGCGCGACTCTCGGTTGTGCTCTGCGGCAACGCCTACGACGGGGTTGGCGTACCGGCCAGCATCGGCTCGGGCCGACGCGCCGCGCGAGACGTTCTCGCGGTGATCGGCGACGGTGCCGGTCTCGCCGAGCCTCACCCCTCGTAGTCGCACGGCCCCTGCGAAGAGAGTCGTCCCGCCAGACCCCGCCGTACAATCTCCCCCAAGGTGAAGGTCAAATGGAGTGCACGCGCAACGAGCGCGTCGCGCGAGAGCGGGTGAGTTGACGTGAACGAACCACTCGAAGTGCGACGGGCGACGGGCAGGGATTCCATGAGCGTCGCACGCGTGCACGTCGAAGCGTGGCGCAGTGCGTATCGAGGCATCATTCCTCAAGAGTTCTTGGACTCGCTCGACGTGCGTCAGCGCGCTCGGAACTACACCTTCGACGCGGAGTCCGCGACACATCTCACCTGGATCGCGCTCGAAGGAGGCACCGTCGTGGGATTCGTCACCGTCGGGCAGAGCCGAGAAACTGACACGCTCTCTCTCGGGGAAGTTCAGGCGTTGTACGTCGCGACCGATCGGTGGCGCAGCGGGGTCGGGTCGACGCTGCTGGAAAAAGCGGAAGGACTTCTCCGCGCCGCCGGCAACGACGCCGCCTACCTGTGGGTGCTAGAGGAGAACGCGCGCGGTCGTAGGTTCTACGAGTCCCAGGGGTGGGGCGACGACGGTCACCAGCAGATCATCGAACTGGGAGGACGGCCGATCGTCGAGTTGCGCTACAGGAAAAAACTGAGCGCGTGATCGGACGATGGCACCGTGAACCTACGGACCAGAGGTCCGGCGCTCGGTGCCGCGACGATGGCAAACTCATCGGATGAACTCTCGACAGACCGGTATGTGGTGGGGAACGGCCATTGAAGCTCCGAACCCCCCAGCGCTCGCCGCCTTCTACTCCCAACTACTCGGATGGTCTCTCGTCCACGAAGAACCGGGCACCTCCATCCTCGCGCCACCCGAAGGGCCGATCTACGTGGTGTTCCAAGAGGCCCCCGACTATCAACCCCCGGTCTGGCCGGCGCAGCCCGGGGACCAGCGTCCCATGATGCACTTCGACTTCCAGGTGGGCGACCTCGACTCGGCGGTCGCTGAGGCGATCTCCCTCGGAGCCTCTCTCTCTGCTCAGCAGTTTCAAGAAAACGTTCGCGTGCTCTTTGACCCCGCCGGGCATCCCTTCTGTCTCTGTCGCGAGCAGGAGTAGGTCGCCAACCTCGTTCACTACAAGTAGTAGCCCGAGTGAATGTAAATGCACGGGACGCCCTCACTCACGTACATCGCGTGGTTCTTCGGGTCGTCATCCAGGGCTAGGCGCACGTCGAAGCCGTGACGGACGAGGTCGTGGAGGGTCTCGCGTTTGAAGCGGTCAACGCCTGAGTAGTCGCCATACTCACGCATCACCAGCAGATCCCAGCGGAGTTTGTAGCGCTCCAACCAGGCCACCGTCGGGGACTGCACGCGACGAGGTCGCCCCGTCACCAGCACCACGGCCAAGGAGTGATCGAGCAACTCCAGCAGTCGTTCGATCTCTTCGATGATCGGATCGTCGCCCACGGCGTCAAAGAAACTCTTCCAGTCACCCCAGTCCAGATAGTGCTGGCGTCCGGCCGCGTCAGCCAGGACACCATCGATGTCGAAGATCACCGCCTCGCGCGGTGAGAGCGGGCCTTCACGCCAGTGCCAGTTCTCGTGCGGCCTGTCCGTCGTCATCAGTGCTTTTGTCGTCGCGAATAAGTGGTCTTGATTCCTGCGAGACTAGACGGGTGGCAGGGACTGAACGACGTACGATCCCCGTCCCCTACGGCCATCACGTGTACGTGGTCAGCGACATCTCCCTCTCGCCCACCACGGACGTCACCAGTCGGCCGATCCGAGAACTCCTGGACCTCTTGGGCGATACCGACGACGCCGCCCTGGTCGTGGTGGCGGGCAATCTCTTCCACCCCGACGCGACCTCGGACCTGGCTAAGTTCGTAGACGCGACCTTCAGCGCACTGCCCACGGTGCGCGAAGAGATACGCGCCTTCTGCGCCAGCGAACAGCACCGACTGGTGGTCCTTCCCGGAAGAGACGATCACGATCTTCGCCACCACGTGCGGGCGCAACTTCTGGTGGAAGACCTCGGCGCCACCATCGCCACCGATCTGGTGCTACAGGTGGCGACGGCGAGTGGTGTGCGCGACGTGGCCGTGGCCGCGGGCACCTACGACCTCGATCTCACGCCCGTCGACCCGAAGGACCGTCGTGACGCCGCGGAGCTCGATGACCCCCAAGCGATGGAGCGCTTCGTGGCCTCGCGCGTGCTCTACCGCCGACTGGCCGCCTGGGTCTGGCTCCCGTTGCTCGCGATCGCGTTCTTCGATCTCTGGAGCGCGGGCATCGCCCTTGTCGGGCACTTCACCCACCACGACTACAGCATGCGCGTTCTGCACTCGCACCACTTCTGGGTCAATCTCTTCTTCGATCTCGTCATCCTGGCCTTCGCCGAAACCATCGTGGCCGCTCTGGCCGGTCTGGTGGTACGGCGCCGATTCGATCGCCACGCTCGCGTCGCACGAATAGGTGATATCAGTGAGCCGCTGGCCGTCACCAAAGTCGATGGGGTCGACGGCGCCGAGTACGCCCGTCGTGTCGTCGAACGCGGCGGGGCCGGGGCGATCGTCGGCGGAGCCCCGCGACCGGCGCTGACGTTCTTGGACGGTGGCTTCGCCGCGACACCCGGACCCTCTCGCACCGTGATGGTGGAACGGCGAGGCCGATTCGGACTCCCCCCGATCTTCAGTGCCTACGACCGCCTCTGCGTGGTCGAGCTCGAGGCCACCAGCACCGTGCGCGTGCGTCTCGTTGCCGGAGAGACGCCTCGTCGCCGGGGCGCGTTGTTGGAGCGTCTCTGTGCGGGAACGCCGGTGCAGCCCGAGCCCTCCTTGATCACCACCACCATCGGCTCGTGGCCCAGCGGTCGCCCGTTTCCTCTCCACGTCGAGCGACTGCGCGAACAACATCGCCAGCGAACCATTCGACGCTGGGCGGCTGGTCTCATCTTCCTGGACGGCCTGCTCAACATCGTGGTCACCACGGTTCGTCCGCTGCGCAGTCACTTGCATCTGGTGTTGACGTTCCTTCCTCTGGCCGTCGCCCAGTCGGCCGCCGCGTTGACCGCCGTGGCGGGCATCGCCATGATCATGTTGGCGAGAGGTCTGCGGCGAGGCCAGCGACGGTCGTGGTATATGGCGGTCGGCCTCCTCGCGATAACCCTGGTGGCCCACGCGTTACGGGGTGGCACCATCGTGTCGCTGCTGATCGCGGCCGGTATTTTGGTCCTGTTGGTTGGCCAGCGACGTTTTTTTCGCGCCACCTCAGACCGCGCCAGTATCTCCGACGCCCTGCCCCGTCTCGCGCTCGTCGCCCTCGTCGCGCTGGTCGCGGCGACCTTGGGCATCGAGGCCGTCTCTCATCAGCACCGTCAGCACTTACCCAACATCGGCGTCGTCTTTCTCGCGTGCGTCGAGAGACTCTTCGGTCAGTACGATATTTTCCTGCCCGATCGGGTGACCGACTTCGTCGACCCCGTCTTGCTGGCCATCGGCGTCGCCCTCGTCGTCACCACCCTCTACCTCGTCACCCGCCCCGTCGTGGACCGACGACTCTCCACGTCGGCGAGCGTGAGGGAACGTCGTCTCGCGGAGCTGCGCGCCCGAGAGATCGTTCGACGACACGGTCGAGGAACGCTCGACTACTTCGCCCTGCGCGACGACAAGCAGTTCTTCTTCTTCCGCGACTCCCTGGTGGCCTACGCCGTCTACGGTGGTGTGGCCCTGATCTCACCGGACCCCGTCGGGCCGGAGACCGAGCGCACCGAGGTCTTCAGCGCCTTTCGCGACTTCGCCGAGGCCCGCGGGTGGACCATCGGCGTGATGGCCGCGGGCGAGGAGTGGTTGCCCATTTATCACGCGGCCGGGCTGCACTACCTGTATCTGGGCGACGAGGCGATCGTCGACTGTCAGACGTTCTCGCTGCAGGGTCACAAGATGAAGGGCCTTCGCCAAGCCTGCACCCGGCTCTCGAGATACGGCTACACCGTTGAGTTCTTAGATCCCTCCAAAATCGACCCGGCCCGCGTGCTGCCCTTGGTGGAGTTGATCTCGTTGCTACGACGCGGCGGCGGCGAGCGGGGATTTTCCATGATGCTCGGGCGCCTCTTCGACCCCAAGGACAAGGGACTTCTCCTCACCGTCGTGTACGGGCCGACCGGAGAGCCGGCCGCCGTCTGTCAGTTCGTCCCGTCGCCCGCCCTGCACGGCTACTCCCTCGACCTCATGCGTCGTGACCCGGGCCCGCATCCCAACGGACTGATTGACTACGCGCTCTGCTCGACTATTGAGTTTCTTCGCCAGCAGGGGGCGGGCGGGCTGAGCCTTAACTTCGCGGCTTTTCGCTCGGTCCTCGACGGAGAACGGGGCGACGGCACCTTCACCCGAGTGGAGCGCTGGGCCATCAAACGACTCTCCGGCATCTTGCCCCTCGAGACGCTGTGGACCTTTAACTCGAAGTACCAACCGACCTGGCTACCCCGTCACCTGGTCTACCCCGACGCCGAGAGCTTCGTGCCCGTGGTGATGGCGACACTGCGGGCCGAGAGCATCACCGAGCTGCCGGTCCTCGGGCGATTCTTGGTGAACGATCCTTCGAACCGCCCGGGCACCGTGGTACCCGAAGAAGTGATGGCCGCCGCGCGCGAAGTCGAAGAGACGCCCACGCGCTAGTGAGTGTGCAGGCGCCGGGCGATGCCCGTCGCCAACTTGGCGGCGGCGTCGTCGTCGTAGATCAAGTACAGCGAGGGCTCGACGAGCTCTAACTCCATGATGGCCCACTCGTTCCCGAGTCGAACCAGGTCCACGCGCGCGTAGAGCAGGTGTGAGTAGCTCTTGACCTCCAAAACGTGCTCGGCGAAGGCGACGGCGTCGCGTTCGGTTTCGCCGAGGCGGATCTGCTCTTCGCGGTACAGATTGTTGCGATCGAGGGCCGTCACGTTCAACATCGCGCCCTTGCGCATGGCGTGGGAGAACTTTCCGTCAATGAAGATGATGGCTCGCTCGCCCTCGGTGTCGACCGACTCGACGTAGGGCTGTAAGACAGCGTCGAGACCTTTGGCGTGCAACGCCTCGACGTGGTGGCGTGCCTCCTCGTGTTGATCGGCTCGGTACCTCTCAGCGTCGCGTGAGCCCGCCGCCACGCAGGGCTTCACCACGAAGTCGTGGTCGAAGAAGCGGGGCTTCTTGCCGATGTCGCAGAAGTGCGAAGGGATGATCTTCACCCCGTGCTTCTCGAGATCGGCCAGATAGTGCTTGTCGGTGGAGTACTCGATGACGGGATAGGGATTGACGAGGTGCTTGATCGACTTGGCCCAGGCCAAGAACTCGGCCCGCCTGGACCAGTAGTCCCAGGTGGAGCGGATGACGACCAGGTCGTAGACGGACCAGTTAACGGAAGGATCGTCCCAGACCGTGAGTTCGCCTTTCAGACCCGCGTCGTGCAGGGCGTCGAGAAGAAAGGGACCGTCAGGATCGACGTCGACGCCGCGACACGTGGCGATGGCGACACGGCTCACGGCAAGAACAACAAGGTGGCGTGTTGACACCAGGTCGCCAGGGGACCGGGCCACAGACCAAAGAGCACCGCCACCACGACTCCGACCGCGATGACGGTGGCGCTCGGCAGTGGCACCTTCACGCGCGTTCCTTCCACGTCGTCATCGACGTAGAGCCACATAACCCAGCGCAAGTAGAAGTAAGCGGCGATCGCGGCCGACAGGATAGCCACCAAGGCCAAGGCCCCACCGCCCGAGTCAATGGTCGCGGCCAGCACCGTGTACTTGGCGTAGAAGCCGACCGTGAGGGGCGCGCCGAGTTGGCTCAGCAACAAAACCGCCAGCGCGCCACCCAGCCAGGGCTGGCGCCGGGCGAGTCCGCGATAGTGATCGATCGAGTGCAACTCGTCTCCGCGCCCGCCCACCAAGGTGACGACGGCGAAGGTGGCGATGACGACCGGGGCGTAGGTGAGGATGAAGAACAAGGTCGCGGCCACGCCGCGCGCGCTTCCCGACCACACCCCGAGCAGCATGAAGCCGGCCTGGTTGATCGAGGAGTAGGCCAGCAGGCGCTTCACGTTGCGCTGCACCAGGGCCACGGTGGCGCCGACCACGCAGGTGGCCACGATGAGGACGAAGAGAATCGGACGCCAGGTGTCTAGTTGCGTCCCCAGCGCCGAGATCAACACGCGAAGGAGGGCCGCGAACGCACCGACCTTGACGATGGAGGCCATCACCCCCGTCACCGGCGTCGGCGCCCCCTCGTACACGTCGGGCGACCAGAGATGGAAGGGAACGGCCGCCACCTTGAAGGCGAAGCCGATCAACAACAGCGCTCCGCCGGCGTAGAGCAGGCCCGGATGCAACAGCACGTTAGCGCTCAAGAAGTACGAGATGGCGCTGAGATTCGTCGATCCCGTCGCGCCGTACACCAGGGCCACGCCGTAGATGAAGATCGCCGAGGCGAATCCGCCCAACAAGAAGTACTTGAGCGACGCCTCCGACGAGGCCGAGCGCTGGCGATCGAAGCCCACCAGGACGTAGAGACCAATGGAGAGAATCTCCAGCCCCAAGAAGATGACGATGAGGTCGTTGGCCTGGACCATCAAGAGCGCGCCGGCCGCCGAGGCGAGGGCCAGGATGTGAAAGTCCGCGCCGGCGATGCGCTCGCGCTTCGACCAGTCGTGCGCCACCAACGCCGTCAGCCCCGTGCTCGCGGCGATGACCACGGTTCCCACCACCGCAAACCCGTCGAGGACGACCGCGTGCGCCAGTGTCGTCGTAGCGCCGTGGTTGGCCACGTAGGACCACTGAACGATCGAGACGATGATCGTCGCGACCGAGGCGGCGACCGTGACAGCGGTGGCGACGTAGATAGTGACCTTGTCGTCGACCAGGGCACTGGCCACCAGCAGCACCAGCGACGCACCGAAGAAGATCAGCACCGGCAAGATGGCCAGGTAGTGAATCGAGGGAATGACGACCGCGCCGATCACTTGTTCACTCCCGTGGGCGCCACGTGGTGGATCAGCTGAGTGACCGAGGGAGTGATGCGATCAAGGACGGGCTTGGGGAAGACGCCGAGGGCCACGATCAACACCACGACGGGCACCAGGACCCAGCGCTCCTTGGCGCTGGCGTCGGGGATGGCGGCGTTCGCCCCTTGGGCTTTGCCTTGGAAGACCCGCTGGTAGGCCCAGAGCAGATAGGCGGCGGCGGCCAGCACGCCCAAGGTGGCGAACGCGCCCCACCAGGCGTGCGTGCCGAACGTGCCGATCAAGATCAAGTACTCACTCACGAACCCCGACAGTCCGGGAAGTCCGATGGAGGCCATCATCACCACCGTGAAGAGCGCGGCCAACACCGGAGCGGGCCCCTGGAGACCCATCAGGTCCTTCACGGTGTAGGTGCCGCGCCGGCGTTCGATGAAGCCGATAATGAGGAAGAAGCCGATGGTGATGACACCGTGGTTGAACATCAACAGCACCGCACCGACCATGGCGATCTTCGAGCCGGTCATGATGCCCAGCGTGATAAATCCCATCTGAGCCAACGAGGAGTAAGCCACCAGTCGCTTCATGTCGGGCGTGGCACAGGCCACCAGCGAGCCGTAGAGAATGCCGATCACCGCGAGGGTGAGCAGCCAGGGACGCATGGTCGGCAGGGCCAAGGGAAAGAGCCCCACCGCGAAACGCAGCAGCCCGTACGAGCCGAGCTTGGCCAGCAGCGCTGACAGTTCGATCGAACCGGCCGTCGGCGCTTCGGCGTAGGTGATCGGTGACCAGGTGTGAAAGGGCCAGATGGGCGACTTAATGGCGAAGGCGATGGCGAAGGCGAGAAAGAGCCACACGGCCGTCCCGTGCGACATCGAGGTGGAGTAGAGCGCGCTGTAGGAGAAGGTCAACGCTCCCCCGAGTTGATGCTGGTGAAGAAAGCCCAAGTAGATGATGCCGACGAAGAGGAAGGCCGAACCGGTGAAGGTGTAGATGAAGAACTTGAGCGCGGCCTTGGCGCGCTGCAGTCCGCCCCATCCCGAGATGAGAAAGTAACTCGGCACGAGGGTGAGCTCAAAGAAGATGAAGAACTCGAGCACGTCGTGGCTCAGGAAGCTGGCCATGGTGAATGACGTCAGGGCTAGCAACCAGGCGACGAAGGAGGCTTCACGTCGCTGATCGCGAGCGCCGAGCAGGGCCAACAACAACACGAGCGCCGTGAGGACGACCATCAAGAGGGAGATACCGTCCAGGGCCACGTCGTAGGCCAGCCCGAGGGGCGCCGAGAGAACGTGTCGAGTAGCGAAGTCCCAGGTTCCGGCCCCCGCGATGTGCGGATTGTAGAGACAGGCCACGACGAGCGCCAGCCCCGTTTCGATCACCGCGCTCACGACGCCGACGGCGTAGGACAGCCCGGGCGTTTTCGCAGCCGCAGCCGCCACCAGCGCGCCGAGCAAGGGCACGACGATGAGGATATCTAGGTAGGCGGACGAGTGCATCGTTAGAAGACCCTGGCCACGAGAAAAGCGATGACGACCGCGAAGCCGAGCACCATGGCCAGCGCGTACTGACGCGCAAAGCCCGACTGCACCTTGCGCAGACCCTCGGCGCTGTTGCGCACGGCCACGCCCACGCCGGTGACGGCGCCGTCGATGACCTTGGGCTCGATGACGTCATCGCTGAAGTAGGCCAGGCGCGTCAGCGGTCGACCAATGGTGGCGTCGTAGAAGTCATCCCAGTGCCAGACGTGCTCTAGGAAGGACGACTCGTAGCGCGACGACTCGGTGATGTTCTTCCAGATGGAGAAGGCGGCGAGGAGTCCGAAGACGGCGACCACCACGTCGACGGCTGCGAGCCCCCACTGCGCCGCGGTGCTCGTCGCGGCCACCGCCGGCACGTAGCCCAAGACCGGTCCCAAGAAGCCCGACAGCGACGCCGA
Source organism: uncultured Acidimicrobiaceae bacterium (assembly GCA_963849705.1). Classification (GTDB taxonomy): domain Bacteria; phylum Actinomycetota; class Acidimicrobiia; order Acidimicrobiales; family RAAP-2; genus RAAP-2. The sequence goes on from CAWKII010000005.1 coordinate 271,848, forward strand.
GTGAGCCCAGGGCAGATTGATCAGTCCCCCGAGGACCGAGAGAATCGCCAAGACGACGAGGGGCAAGGTCATCACCCAGGGCGACTCGTGCGGGTCGTGACCGTGCGTCTCCTCGCGGAAACGCTCGGTACCGCGGAAGGTGAGGACGAACAGTCGGGTCATGTAGTACGCCGTCAAGAAGGCGGTGATGATACCGAGCACCCAGAGCGCCTTGTTGTGCTGAAAGACGTTAGTCAGCACGTCGCCCTTGGCGAAGAACCCGGCGAAGGGTGGGATCCCCGAGATGGTGAGCCAACCAATTAAGAACGTGGGGAAGGTGTAGGGAAGATACTTGGCTAGTCCGCCCATCTTTCGCATGTCCTGTTCACCGTTGAGCGAGTGAATGACCGATCCCGAGCCGAGGAAGAGGAGCGCTTTGAAGAAGGCGTGGGCCACCATCAAGAAGATGGCCGCGGCGTAGGCACCGACCCCCACGGCCAACACCATGTAGCCGATCTGCGAGATCGTCGAGAAGGCCAGCACCTTCTTGATGTCTTTCTGCGAGGTGGCGATGGTCGCGGCCACGAAGGCCGTCACGCCACCGATGACCGCGATGGTCGCACGACCGTCCGGCGACATGGTGAGCAGCGGCGACATGCGCACCAGGAGATAGACACCGGCCGTCACCATGGTGGCGGCGTGGATCAGGGCCGAGACCGGGGTCGGGCCCTCCATGGCGTCGGGCAGCCAGTTGAAGAGAGGAATCTGCGCGCTCTTGCCCGTCGCGGCCAGTAGGAGCGCGAGCACGGTCAGCGTGGCCACGGTCGGTGAGAAGGTGCCCGCGACGTGAAAGACCTTGAGGTAGGTCAAGGTGTGCGCCTGGTGGAAGATCAAGAACATCGCGAGAAGGAGTCCGACGTCGCCCACGCGGTTGTAGATGAACGCCTTCTTCCCGGCCGAGGCGGCCGAGGGCTTCTCGAAGTAGTAGCCCACCAGCCAGTACGAGCAGACGCCGACCCCCTCCCATCCCACGAAGGTGAGCACCAGGTTGTTGGCGAGCACCAAGAGCAGCATCGAAAAGACGAAGAGATTGAGATACAAGAAGAACTTTCGAAAGTCCTTCTCCCCCTTCATGTAGCCAATGGAGTACAGGTGGATCAGCGCCGAGATGCCCGTCACGAAGAGGCACATGGTGATCGAGAGCGGGTCGACCAGGAGGGACGCGGGCACGTGCAGCGAACCCACGTCGATCCAGCTGAAGAGTTTGACGGTGAACTCTCGGTCCGAGTGGTGCAAGAGGACGAAGAAGGCGGCGACGCTGCCGACGAAGCTCAGAGCGACCACGGTCGTGCCAATGACGCCGATGGCCTTCTCCTTCAGAGCCGTGCCGTTGGCCAGCACCAGGAGAAATCCGACGAGCGGAAAGAGCAGGATCAACGTGGCCAGGGGTGCCATCTCAGCCCTTCAACTCAGAGAGTTCATCGACCGAGGTGGAGTTCCGGCGACGAAAGACGGCGACCACGATGCCCAGCCCCACGGTCACCTCGGCGGCCGCGACCACCATCACGAAAAAGACGCTGGCCTGTCCTCCGATGTCGCCCAAGGTGCGAGAGAAGGTGACGAACGTCAGGTTGACGGCGTTCAACATCAACTCAATACACATGAACATGATGAGCGCGCTTCGACGGGTGAGGATACCGAAGGCGCCTACGCCAAACAGCGCCGCGGCCAGGACCAAGTACCAAGCGGCGGGAACGTTCACGCGTCCACCTCTTCTTTCGTCGTAGCCCGCTCACGTCGAGCGAGCAGCACCGCGCCCACGACCGCGATGATGAGGAGGGCCGAGGTGACCTCGAAGGCGTAGAGGTACGTGGTGAAGACGGCCGTGCCCAGCTGCTTGACGTTGCCGTTGCCGCCGGCCAGAGGCTTCCCGGAGACCGAGGTCGCGCCGGTCACCCAGTGCGAACTGGCCATCAGCGCGATCAGTCCCCCCACGGTGATGACGACGCCCGCGACGGCGAAGGCCCGCTGACCCACGAGAGGATCAGCGCTGACGTGAAGGTTCTGATCGACGCCCAGAAACATGATGACGAAGAGGAACAACACCACGATGGCGCCGGCGTAGACGATGATCTGCACCGCGGCCAAGAAGTCAGCCTGCTGGGCGATGAAGGCGACGGCCACGCCAAAGAGCGTGGTGATCAGACAGATCGCGGCGTGCACTGGGTTCCTCACGGAGATGACGCCGACGGCGCCTCCCAGGATGAGCAGCGCCGAGGTGGCGAAGACCAAAATGGCCGGGATCGAGTAGGTGGCGCCGATCACGAGCGATCCTTCGAGAAGAACTTGGGCATCTTCGAACGGGCCTCGTTCAGCTTGCCCTGCATTTCGTTCATCTTGCCCTGCAGGCCGGCCTGGTCGGCGTTGACGTCTTCGGGCTGGATGTGCTTGAAAAAGGCTCGACGCAACTGCTTAGAGCCCGTCTTCTCATCGTTTCGGTGGGAGGACTGACCACCTTCGGGAGCGCGTACCCCGTTGCCCAGATCGCCGGTCCACTGCACGACCCCCTCGTAGGCCGCCTCACCCGACGGTGACGTGGCGCGCATCCAGCCGCCGGTCATCTCGGCCTCGCCGTCGCGCCAGTCCTCCCACGGCAGGTGCTTGGGGAAGCCCTGGTCGTCGACGACCAGCTCGGCTTTGGTGTAGATCGCGTCGGCGCGGTTGGTGAAGGAGAACTCGAAGAGCTTCGACTCGGTGATCGCCTGGGTGGGACAGGCCTCCACGCAGAGATCGCAGTGGATGCAGCGTAGATAGTTGATCTCGTAGATGTAGCCGTAGCGCTCGCCCGGGCTGACCGGGTGATCGGGCGGGTTATCGAGGCCGCGCACGTAGATGCAGTTGACCGGGCAGGCCCCGGCGCACAGCTCGCAGCCGATGCACTTCTCCATGCCATCTTCGTAGCGGTTCAAGACGTGTCGCCCGTGTTGGCGAGGCTGCTTGGGCCGCTTCTTCTGGGGATAGCTGATCGTCACGCGGGGACGGGTGAGGTGCTGGAAGGTGAGCTTGAAGCCGCCAAAGAAGTTCAGAGGACTGTTCGGCACTACTCCTCCTCCCCTTCGCTTAAGGCGCGCAACACGTCCTCGGGCAACGGGCGACGTCCGACCGTGGGCAAGACCGAGTCGGCGCTGGTCTCACGCGAGGAACCGAGTATGAACGCTCGGCCCAGCACGATCGAGGCGAGCAGCACGGCGGCCGCCATGATGAGTCCCCAGGCCGGCTTCACGAGAAAGCCGGCCACGATGAGCATCCACCCCAAGCTCAAAGGAATCAGCCGCTTCCAGCCGAGGTCCATGACCTGGTCGTAGCGAAAGCGCGGCAGGGCGGCCCGGAACCAGATGTAGCAGAAGCAGAAGAAGACGGTCTTCACGAGGAACCAGAGAATGGGAAAGACCCACTTCAGGTGCGCGACGTCGGGCACCCAGCCGGCGGGCCCACCAAAGAAGAGCGTCACGATGATGGCCGACATGGTGATCGTGTTCATGAACTCGGCCATGTAGAAGAGCGCGAAACGGATCGAGGAGTACTCGGTGTTAAAGCCGCCCACCAGCTCGCTGTCGGCCTCGACCACGTCGAAGGGCGGGCGGTGCAGCTCCGCGGTGATGGCCATCCAAAATATGACGAAGGGCACGACGCCCAGGCGAATGACGTTCCAGTGCCAGATACCGCCACCCTGGGAGGTGACGATGCTGTGCGTGGAGAGCGAACCGGTGACCAAGACGACGGTGACGATGGTGATGCCGAGAGCCGCTTCGTAGCTGATCATCTGCGCGCTGGCGCGCACCGAGGAGATCAGGGGGTACTTCGAGCCCGACGCCCACCCGGCCAGCATCACGCCGTACACGGAGATGCCCGACATGGCGAGCAGGACCAGGATGCCGATCGGCGGGTTGGCCACCTGGAGCATCACCGCGTGTCCGGCGATGTGCAAGGTCCCCCCGACGGGCACGATGGCGAAGGTGATGATCGCTGGCACCAAGGCCAGGTACGGCGCCAGCTTGAAGACGAATCGATCAGACTCGGTCGGTACGAGATCTTCTTTGAAGAAGAGTTTGATGCCGTCGGCCAGCGTCTGCAGGATGCCGAACGGCCCCCAGCGCTGGGGGCCGATGCGACTTTGCATGTCCGAGATGGCCTTGCGTTCGAACCAGATCATCAGCGTGACCGAGCCCATCAATGCTCCAAAACCGACCAGCAGACGTATCGCCAGGATGAGGAGGATGACGCCGAAACCGTTGACACCGTGAACCAAGAGTGGATCGGTCCCGACGGTCATCGTGACTCCAGCCGAACGTGGGTGATGGCACTGGCCGGGTCAAAGAGAAAGCGCGCGGCGCCGTCATCGCCCTCGGCGTCGAGGGATCCAAACACGATCCCCAGCGTTCCTCGGGGCGTGTCGTCGCTCAACGTGACGGGAAGACTGATCGTGCCCTTGAGAGCCGTCACGTCCACCACGTCGCCGGTCGCCAGACCCATGCGATCGAGATCGAAGTGATTGAGAAAGGCGCTCGAGGTCGCCACGAGATTCTTCAGCGCGGGCGAACCCTGCACGGCGACCCCGTGGTCGTAGAGACGATGAGAGACATCGAGCGCAAGGGCGTAGGCGTCGTAGGGCGGCACGTCGACAGTCTTTCCCGCCGTCACGTCCGCCAGAGCGGCCGAGGCGGGCGACGGCGAGGCGGCGACGCTCTCTTCGACCAGGGCGCCCGACAGTTCGCCGAGCCCCACCGTGTTGGCCGAACGAATGCCCGGAAAGGCCATGGGGTCGAGGGCCCTACGTTCGACTCGCCGAGAAGGTCGGCCCACCAGTGCGCCTTCGTCGGCCACGTCGATCAAGACGCTCAGCGCGGGGTAGCCGGTGGTCTCTTCAATGACCTTGGCCGTCTGCTCGACAGAGGTCAGTCCGAGGTTCTGGCCGCACTGTTCGGCTAACTCCGCCGCGATGGCGACGTCCGACCACGCCGAACCGGGAGGAACGATCTTGGGCGTGACGGCGGTGACGCGACCTTCGATGTTGGTGACGGTGCCGAGGCGCTCGTGCTGCACGGCGGCGGGGAGCACCACGTCGGCGTAGGCCAGAGTCCGGCCACCGTGACCGGTCACGACGACGACGTGGGCCGCGTCGAGCGCCTCTTTCGCCGCATCCGCGTCGAGGACGTTGCCGAGCAGGTCCCCCAACAGAAGCACCGCCGACTGCTCACCGGAACGAAGCGCGGCCAACTGCGCCAGCGCGTCACGACCGACTTCGCCACCGGCGTAGCCGCGGCCCGGACGCAGCGTCGGTCCGAGGCCCATGTCGAGGGCCCCGATGACGTTCGAACGCCGAAGCGCCGGCAGGAAGGTGGCCGAGGGAAAGTGCTCGGCCACGATGCGTATGGCCCGTTCGAGCACGCCCGCGTCTTCTGCCATATTCGGCCGACCGACCACGAAGACCACCCCCTCGCCCTCTTCGCCGAGCAACCGGCGCGCGTCGGCGAGGCTGGCGTCGCTCACCGTCGAGCCCTTGGGCATGGAGCCGTCGCTCTTGGTGAGCGCCTCGGCAACCACGTGTGCCTCGCCGGGGCGAACCGCCAGGGACACCGTCGCCAGCGATCGCAGGGCGCTCGGTCCAAAGGAAAACTCCACCAGCGCGTTTCTACGCTTGACGACGTTCTCGCGCAATCGCAGAAAGAGAACGGGCAACTCCTCACGCAGGTCTCCGGTCAAGGTCACCACGACGCGCGCGCGGGCCGCGTCGTCGATGGTGGCGGCGGGGAGTGCTTGCAGGAGTGCTCCGTCGAGCCCGTCACCGTACTGAGCGTCGAGGTGATTCGAACCCAGCACTCCGCGAACAAAACGCTCCCAGGCGAAGGCACCTTCGTTGGTGAGAGCCGCGCCGCCAATGGCGCCGACCGCGTCGGGCGAGTGGGCGCTCTCGTGTAAGAGGGCGGCCGCCCGGGCCAGGGCCTCACCCCAGGTAGTGGGCGTCAACACCCCCTTCTCTCGAATCAGAGGCTCACGAATTCGAGTCGAGGCACTGAGAGGATCGAGAGAGTCTTGGTTGCCGTCAATCGAGTCAAGGGTGAAGCGACCCTTGTCACAGAGCCAGCCGTGATTGACGGGCTCGCTGTCCACGCCGAGGACCCGAGTGAGGCGATTCCCCGAGGACTGCACCGCCACGCGGCAACCGACCGAGCAGGTCGTACAGGTGCTCTCGACCTGCTCTAGGTCCCAGGGGCGGGCCGTGAATCGGTAGGGCTTCGCGGTCAGTGCCCCCACCGGGCAGATCTGGACCGTGTTGCCAGAAAAGGTGGAGTCAAAGGGCACGGTCGGCGAGGGTGCGACCTCGATGAGGTCGCCACGCCCGGAGAAGGCGATCTGCGTGTCGCCCGAGACGTCGGAACTAAAACGGGTGCAGCGCGCGCACTGAATGCAGCGCTCGCGGTCGAGGAGCACGAGCTCGCCGATCTCAATCGGCTTGACGAAGTGGCGCTTCTCTTCGATGAATCTCGTCTCGCCCGAACCGTGCGCCAGGGTCTGGTCCTGTAGAGGGCACTCCCCACCCTTGTCGCAGACGGGGCAGTCCAGCGGGTGGTTCGCCAGGAGAAACTCCAAGACGCCATCTTGGGCTTTTTTGACCTTGTCCGAGTCCGTGACGACGCTCATGCCGTCACTCACCTTGATGTAACAGGCCGGCTGCAAGGTCGCGCCCCGGGGGCCGTCGACTTCGACCAGGCACATGCGACAAAATCCGACCGGCTCCATGCGCGGGTGATAGCAAAAGCGAGGAATGTAGTTACCGGCCCGCTCGGCGGCCTCGATCACGAGCTCGCCCGCGGCGGCCTCGACGCTTCGCCCATTGACGGAGATGGTCACGGTGGTCTTCACGTCAGTCAAAGGGACACCTCTGGAGCTTCACGTGGTCGGCAAACTCGTCGCGGAACATGTCGATGGCCGCGTGTACCGAGGAGGGGATGGACGGTCCGAGCACGCAGATCGTGGTCTGTTGCGGCGGCCAGGTAAGACCCGGCGCGATGTTGTCGCAGAGGTCGAGCAGCATGTCGAGGTCTTCCAGGCGCCCTCCCCCGTGTTCCAGGCGGTACATGGCCCGCTCGATCCACCCCGAGCCTTCACGACAGGGCGTGCACTGACCGCACGACTCGCGAGAAAAGAACTTGGTGATGCGCCAGGCCGCGCGAACGACGCAGGTGGTCTCGTCGAAGACCACGACGGATCCCGATCCCAGCATGGAGGCCTTCTCGGCCACTTCATCCTGGCCGATAGGAAGGTCCAGCATGTCCGGTAAGAACCACGGGGCGGAGACTCCACCGGGAATGAAGGCCTTGATGCGCGCGTCATGGGCGATGCCCCCGCCGAGGGCGGGGTCGTAGATGAGATCGCGGAAGGTGTTTTTCACCATCTCGATCTCGTAGAGGCCGGGGTTCTTCACGCGCCCGGCCAGGGCGAAGAGCCTGGTACCGGTCGAACGACCTCCCCCGAGGGCGGCGAAGGCCTTGCCCCCGTTCAGCACGATCCAGGGCAGGTTGGACATTGTCTCGACGTTGTTCACGACGGTCGGCTCGCCGTAGAGTCCGTTCACCGCGGGAAAGAACGGGGGCTTGATGCGGGGAAAGCCGCGCTTTCCTTCGAGGGCCTCAATGAGAGCCGTCTCCTCACCGCAGATGTACGCGCCCGCGCCGGGGTGCACCACGACGTCGAGGGAGAAGTCCGAGTCGAAGATCTTCGAGCCCAACGCGCCGTACTCGTAGGCGTCGTTCAGCGCTTGCTGCACGCGTTCGAGCCCGAGGCCGAACTCGCCGCGAATAAAGATGAAGGCCTGATTGACCTGCAAGGCGTAGGCCGCGATGATGACGCCCTCGAGAAGCTGGTGAGGGTCACGCTCGATCAGAAAGTGGTCCTTGAAGGTCGCCGGCTCGGACTCGTCGCCGTTCACCACCAGATAGGAGATCGGCGACTTGCGCAACATCGACCACTTACGACCGGCCGGAAAGCCCGCTCCACCGCGCCCGAGCAGCGACGCCTCGTCGACCTCGCGGGCCACCTCTTCGGGGAACATGGTGAGCGCCTTGCGGAGCCCGTCGTAGCCCCCGGTCGCCACGTAGCGCGCGAGGGTGAAGGAGTCGTCGTACTGCGCTCGCGCGGTGACGATGCGGGGTGAGTCCAGGACGGCCATTACGACGCCGGCTCCGTACGTTGGTCGCGCGCGACCTTGGCCTCCGCGCGCTCGGTGGTGACGTCATTCCTCTGCGCGCGAAGCCCACCGGAGCGGCGCACCCGAATCAGGGTGCCGTGACTGGGAATCTCGTGCTCACGCTTCCCCTCGCGCAGGTCGGCGACCAGGGCGTCAAACGTCTCCGACGTCGTCGCGCGCACGAAGCGATGATTCACCTGCACGCAGGGCGCGAAGTCGCAGTCGGCCAGACACTCGGTCTCTTCCAAGGTGAAGAGCCGGTCGTCCGAGGTCTCCCCGACGGCGCAGCCGAGCGAGGAGCTGGCGTGCTCGAGGAGTTCAATCCCGCCGGCCAAAAGACAGGCGATGTTGGTGCACACCCCTACGACGTACTTGCCTACCGGCTCTAAGTGGTACATGTCGTAGAAGGCGGCCGTTCCGCGCACGTCGGCCGGCGTCGTACCCGTCAACTGGGCGACTTCTTCGATGCCCGCTTCGCTGAGATACCCGTCTTGTTCTTGGGCTAAGTGCAGCAGTGGCAGCATCGCCGAACGAGGACGCGGGTAGAGCGCGATCAGCTCTTCGGCCCGCTGTCGTAGATCCACTCTCAGATGGCTCATCGGTCGACTTCGCCCATGATCGGATCCACACTCGAGATCACCGTGATCGCGTCGGAGATCAAGCCGCCGCGCATCATGAGCGGAATGGCCTGGAGGTTGACGAAGCTCGGGCCGCGCACGTGGAGGCGGTAGGGCTTCGCTCCGCCGTCGGAGATCAGGTAGCAACCCAGTTCGCCGCGCGGCGACTCAATCGCGCTGTAGACCTCACCGGCCGGTACGTGAAAACCCTCGGTGTGCAACTTGAAGTGGTGAATAAGAGCTTCCATCGACTCGTCGATCCGCGCGCGCGGCGGCGGGGTGACCTTGGGGTCCTGGGTGCGGTAGTCACCCGTGGGCATCTTCTCCACGCACTGGCGCACGATGCGCACCGACTCACGAATCTCGTTCAGTCGGATGGCGTACCGGTCGAAGTTGTCGCCGTACGTGCCGACAATGACGTCGAAGTCCACCTGGTCGTAGTAGCAGTACGGCATGGTGCGCCGTAGGTCCCACGGCACACCCGTCGATCGCAACAGAGGCCCGGTCAGGCTGAGGGCGAGCGCCTCCTCGGCGCTGAGGGGTGCGACGCCGATCATGCGATTGCGAAAGATGGGCTGGCCGGTGATGAGTTCGTCGTACTCGAAGGTGCGCTCGTAGATGGTGTCGCAGATGAGGATGACGTCGTCCTCCCAGCCGTCGGGCAGGTCGGCCGCGACGCCGCCCGGACGCACGTAGTTGAGATTCATCCGCAGTCCCGCGGTCTTCTCGAAGAAGGCCAGGATGAGCTCGCGCTCTCGGAAGCCGTAGATCATCATCGACGTGGCGCCCAGGTCCATGCCGTTGGTGGCTAGCCACACCAGGTGCGAGGCGATGCGGTTGAGTTCGGCCATGAGCATGCGAATCCAGATGGCCCTAGGGGGCACGTCGACGCCGAGGAGCTTCTCGACGGCCATGCAGTAGTTCAGTTCGTTGGCCACGGGACTGACGTAGTCCATGCGCGTGACGTTGGTGCCGCCCTGGACGTAGGTCAGCACTTCCCCGGTCTTCTCCATGCCGGTGTGCAGGTAGCCGATGACGGGCTTGGTGCGAAGGACGAACTCGCCGTCCAGTTCCAGCATGAGACGAAGCACGCCGTGGGTCGACGGATGGGCCGGGCCCATGTTGATGATCATCGTCTCGTCGTCGCGACGCTCGTAGTCGACGTCGGTCGGATCGAGGTTCAGACCGCTCGGTCGAAGGACGGCCCCGACTTCGCGACCCAGTTCGTTGACGCCGGTGCTCTTTCGCGGCTGCAGACCCTGCGCGCCCTCCGAGGTCTCTACGACCAGGGGATCGACGCGGTCCGCCACCCGTACGTTGTCGTCGCTCACCGCGGGCCCGGCGCTTCCTTGAACTGCACCGGCACCTTGCCGACGGCGTAGTCCTTGCGCAGCGGGTGACCTTCCCAGTCTTCGGGCATCAAGATGCGCGTCATGTCGGGGTGGTTGGTAAAGAGAACGCCGAAGAGGTCGAAGGCCTCGCGCTCCATCGCTTCGGTGCCGGGGTACAAGGTGAACAACGAGTCGACGCGCGGGTCGTTGTCGCCGGCCTGCACACGAATGCGCACGCGCTGGCGCTTAGAGAGACTGAGCAGATTGACCACGATCTCGAATCGCGTGCCCGTCACGCCCTCGGGAAGTGGTCGATCGAGGTGCTCGAGGTAGTCCACCCCGCAGAGATCGACGCACATCTCGAAGCCGTCGTTCTTAAAGGAGCGCACCAGCTCGAAGTAGCTCGCGGGTGAGACGAAGCAACCCAGGTCGCTCGCCATCACGTCGGTGGTCACGACACCTGGGGGGGCCGTCAGGGGAAGGGGAATCACTTCGGCGTTCCCACCCTCACGGCGACGGGGACCTCGGGGGTCCAGACGTTCGACTGATCCTCGACGTGGGTCGGGCGACCCTCGCGGCGGCGCTTCAGGATCTCGCCGGTGCGAATCTGCTCGTGCAGCGTCAAGATCGCGTGCATCAGCGTCTCGGGGCTGGGCGGACAGCCCGGCGCGTACACGTCGACCGGCACCACCTGATCGACGCCCTGGACGATGGCGTAGTTGTTAAAGAGTCCGCCGGTCGAGGCGCACACCCCCATGGAGATGACCCACTTGGGCTCCATCATCTGGTCGTAGACCTGACGAAGAACGGGAGCCATCTTTTGCGAGACCCGTCCGGCCACGATCATGAGGTCGGCCTGGCGCGGCGAGTTGCGAAAGACCTCCATGCCGTAGCGCGCGAGGTCGTAGTCGGCGGCCCCCGCGGCCATCATCTCAATGGCGCAACAAGCCAGGCCAAAGGTCGCGGGCCACACCGAGGCCCGTCTCGCCCATCGCACCAGATCTTCGACCTGACCCGTCAGGAAGTTGTGTTGTAAGTCCTCGAAGGCCACTACGCCGCCTTGTCGGGATCGGCACCGATGCGCACGATGGTCGAACTACTCGTGCGAGACGGCATGCCGGGCACCAAGTGCTTCGCGGGACCCCAGGTGAGCGCACCTTCGGACACCAGAAACAGCAACGCCCCAAAGACGGCGGCGGAGAAGATCAGAATCTCCACGAGACCAAACAGGCCCAACTGACGAAAGACCACCGCAAAGGGGTAGAGGAAGACGACTTCAATGTCGAAGATCACGAAGATCATGGCCACGAGGTAGAACCGAACAGGAAATCGTTGCGGGGGCTCGATCTCGGGGACAATCCCACACTCGTACGGCGCCATCTTGGCGTCAGTCGGGCGTTTGTGAGGCGCGAGCAGTGCTGACGCGACGAACGATCCTGACGCGAACAGCACTCCGAGGATGAGGAGTCCAAGTATTGATAAGTACTGGTCCACGACTTCCTTTTTACCAGGAATGGCGGACTCTCCCCGACGGGTTGCGCCGCGCAGAGAGTCTCCTAGGATTGGCGCGTGAAAAGCCTCGACGAGGTCGCCGCGAAAGCGACCATCTACGACGTGGTCATCGTGGGCGGAGGGCCATCGGGCTCAGCCTGCGCCTACTGGCTAGCCCACGCCGGCTGGTCGGTCTGTTTAATCGAGAAGAAACACTTCCCCCGCGAGAAAACCTGCGGCGATGGACTCACCCCGCGCTCGGTCTATCAGTTGGCCGAGATGGGCCTCGAGGGCGTGGTGGCCGCCAACGGACACAAGTACAAAGGACTTCGGGGGTTTGGCTTCGGGGCCTCGCTCGATATGACCTGGCCCGAACACCCGATCTTTCCCAACTACGGCTACACCATCACTCGTTTTAACTTGGACGGTCTCGTCGCCGACAACGCCGAGAAGCACGGTGCTCACGTTCTGAACGGGGCCGAGGCCGTCGATCTCTTGGAGGCCCGCGAGAGTGAGGTCGGCGGGCTCAGGGGTGCGACGGGCGTCGTCGTCAAGGACAAGGACAGCGGAGTGACCGCGGAGATACGAGGGCGTTACGTCGTCGCGGCCGACGGACAGAACTCGCGCCTGGGGCGCGAACTCGGCGTGACGCGCAACCGCAGTTGGCCGATGGGGATGGCGCTTCGTGGTTACTACACCAGTGATCGTCACGACGAGCCGTGGATCGACTCGCACCTCGACATTCGCGACGCCCACGGTGTCGTCGTACCCGGGTACGGGTGGATCTTTCCCTTAGGCGACGGTCGCGTCAACGTGGGCGTCGGGCTTCTCTCCACCGGGGGCGCCTGGAAGGGCGTCAACACGACGAAACTTCAAGATCACTTCGTGGCCCAGGTGGCCAACGACTGGGGACTCAGTGAGGAGACCTGTCTCGGGGCTCCCACCGGCGGGCGCCTGCCCATGGGAATGTCGATTGGCCCGCGACACGGTGAGAACACTTTGGTGATCGGCGACGCCGGCGGCATGATCAACCCCTTTAACGGCGAAGGCATCGCGTACGGCTACGAATCCGGCCGACTGGCGGCCGCCGCTCTGGGCGAAGCACTACTCGCCGAGGACTCGACCTTGTTGGCGCTCTACGACGAGAGAGTGGAGGCGGCCTACGGTGACTACTACAAAGTGGCGCGCGGTTTCGTACGGCTGATCTCCGAGCCGAAGGTGCTCGCCACCTTGGTCGGCGTGGGCATGCGGATCCGTCCTCTCATGGAAGAGCTGCTGGCCATCATGGCCAACTTGATGCGCAACGACCAGAAGGGTCCCGCCGAAGTGGGCTATCGCGCGGTGCAGCGCCTCGCGAGCGCGATCCCCGACCAAGCCTGGGACCTGTTGTTCAACGAGACGGCGGGCGCGTCCGGCGCCTAGACGGCCTTCGAGGTCGAGGACGTCATTCGCGAGAGCAACACGTTTGCCTCGTTCGCTATCAGCGACTGCGACTTGGCGAACGACTGAACGATCGCGCTCAGCGTGACTTCGTAGTGTGCGTGGGTGATCACGACCATCACCAAGTGCAGTTTGGCCGAGACGCCCGGAACGCTGAGCGAGACCACCCCGCCACGGCGCCAGCCTTTGGCGAAGGTCGCGGGTTGCCACGGCGTGGCCACCACCTTGGCGGGCGCCGTCAGTCCGAAGCCGGACAGGATGAGAGAGGCGCTTGATTTGACGAAACACGAACCGAAGTTGGTCATGGACATCTCGTGCGTGTCTTTCTTGACCATCACCGCGGTGCGGTAGTACTGCGTGGTCGAGGCTAGCTCTACGCCGCCCAGAGAATTGGTGGTGAAGATCGGCGAGGAGACCTGGACATCGGGCTGTTGTCCCGACTCGCCGTAGATACGGTCGCGGCGATTGGACACCCCGAGGCAGGTCTGAAAGACGGTGGCCGCTTTGGCGAAGGAGCTGTTACGCGCCGGCGCGGTGGTCGTCGTGGTGTTAGAGAAGCGGTACACCTTTCCCGCCGGCGGGACGAGGTAGTCGAGCACCGCGTTCGACGTCGTATACCAACCGCTGGGCAGGTCCTTCAGCGTGAGATTCACGAACTGCGCGGCGGCCAACTCATTGACGTGGTGACTGCCACGGTTGAACCAGGCCGCGATCCCGCCCGCGAAACTGGCCAGGACCACGACGGCCACCACCACCAAGACGCCCGCGCGTCGACGGCGACGATTCACGACGCCACCGTGCTCCAGCACCAGAGCTCGTATCGCCTCGTAGTCACTGAGGTCGCGATGGCGCCAGCAGTACCGAACGCCTCCGATGGTGGCGAACAGCGCCATCTGGTGGGAGAAGCGAATCAACTCGAGGTTCGAGATCTCACTCCACGGCGTCTGCCACGCCACCGCCGGAATTCCGGCCAGTTGCGTGAGGGTCGTCTCGTCGGCCAACAACACCACTGGTGAGGTCGGACCGTTCGGCACGAATGACGGGCGAACGGCCCAGTCCTCACTACGAAGGGTGGTCACGACAACACGTCCGTCGCCGCGTCGAACGCTATCGACACGGTGCGCTCCAGGTCTTCCGCGGTGTGCGCCAGGGAGACGAAGAGGATCTCGTAGGCGCCGGGCGCCAAGGCGACACCGCGCGACAACATCGCGTGAAAGAACCTCTTGTAGAGACCGTTCTCGCACAACACTCTGGCTTCGGCGAAGTTTCGCGGGGCGCTGACCTCTTCCGTCGCTAAATAGAGGCCCATCAAAGCGCCCACGTTCGGCGTCAGGGCGAAGAGCCCGGCGTCCGCCAGAGCCTCTCTCAGTTCGCGAGCAAAATTGGTGACGCGCCCGGCCAGCCTCGACAGATCGTCGGAGGTGACGTGATCCAAGACCGCGACGCCCGCCGCGGTGGCCAAGGGGTTTCCCGACAGTGTGCCGGCCTGATAGACGGCCCCCGAGGGAGCGAGCGAGGACAGGACTCGACGACTCCCCCCGAAGGCTCCCACCGGAAGACCGCCACCGATCACTTTGCCAAAGCACCAGAGGTCCGGCGTCACGCCGAAGTACTCCTGCGCGCCGCCGGGGGCCAGGCGAAAGCCCGTGATCACCTCGTCAAAGATCAGCAACGCGCCGACTCGGTCGCACTCGAGACGCAGGTGCTCTAAGAAGCCGGGTTCGGGCGCCACCAGGTTCATGTTCGCGGCGACCGGCTCGACCAGTACCGCGGCCACCGAGTCGTCCAACGCCGGCACCTCGTTGTACGGCGCGACGAGGGTGTCCTTGACCGCCCCTTCGGTGACGCCCGCCGAACCGGGCAGACCCATCTGCGCGACGCCACTTCCTCCGGCGACGAGAAGCCCGTCGGAGTGTCCGTGGTAACAGCCGTCAAACTTCACGATGGTGTCGCGCTGTGTGAAGCCCCTCGCCAGTCGCACGGCGCTCATGGTGGCTTCGGTGCCCGAGGAGACCAGTCGAACTTGCTCGAGGCCCCGTACTCGTGAGGTCATCGCCTCAGCCAGCAGTACTTCGCCCGGCGTCGGTGCGCCGAAGGTCGTGCCGAGCGCGGAGGCCTCGCGCAACGTCGTGACGATCAGGGGGTGGGCGTGCCCCAGGAGTGACGCCCCGTAGGACTGGACGTAGTCGAGGTAGCGCGTACCGTCCACGTCGGTGACGTAGGCGCCCTCTCCGCTCGCCACCGTGTAGGGCAATCCTCCGACGGAGCGAAACGAACGAACTGGGGAGTCGACGCCTCCGGGGATGACGGCCTGTGCTCGATCGAACCACGACTGATTCGAACTCAACGACTCAACTCCTCCGCGAGTTCACGAGCGAAGTAGGTGAGGACAAAGTCCGCCCCCGCGCGACGAACCGCCGTCAACTGCTCCAGCGCCACGAACGTGCCGTCGATCCAGCCCTTCTCGGCGGCGGCCTTTATCATGGCGTACTCGCCGCTGACGTGGTACGCGGCGACGGGCACGTCGAGAGCGGACTTCAAGTCGCTCACCACCTCTAAGTACGTCATGGCCGGTTTGACCATCACCATGTCGGCGCCCTGTTCTACGTCGGCGCGGGCTTCGAGCAGAGCTTCGCGTCGATTGCTCGAGTCCTGTTGGTAGCCCTTGCGGTTTCCGCCGCCGGCGATCTCGACGCTGACCGCCTCGCGGAAGGGTCCGTAGAGGCCACTCGCGTACTTGGCGGCGTAGGCCAGGATAATTGTCTCGCTGTAGCCGTTCTCTTCGAGGGCACCGCGGATCTCTCCCACCTGGCCGTCCATCATCCCGCTGGGGGCGACCACGTCGGCTCCGGCCTGCGCTTGAGCCAGGGCCACTCGGGCGTAGAGCTCGATGGTGGCGTCGTTGTCGACAGTGCCGTCGCTTCGCACCACTCCGCAGTGACCGTGCGTCGTGTACTCATCGAGGCAGAGGTCCGCCATCACCACCAACTCCTCGCCGAAGGCGTCCTTCAGCGAGCGAATCGCCACCTGGGCTATCCCGTCGTGGTTCCACGCCTCGCTCCCGAGTTCGTCCTTCGTCGCGGGTACGCCAAAGAGGATGACGCTGCTCACGCCCGCGGCGAGGAGCGCCTTTCCTTCGTCGTGCAGGGAGTCGAGCGAGTGTTGAAAATGTCCCGGCAACGAGAGAATCGCCTTGGGCTCCTTCAAACCTTCGGCCACGAAGAGGGGTGCGACGAAGTCGCTCGGATCGAGCGTCGTCTCGGCCACCAGTCGTCGAATGGCGGGCGTGCGGCGAAGTCGCCGAGGGCGTTGGGCGGGAAACACATGTTCAGCCTATTAGGGGCGTGCGTGGACGTTCCCGACGGTGTCAACGACCGGAGAGCCGCTCCCTTAGATCCGGTCCCCAGCCTTCAATGACGTTGTCGTGCGATTCGCGAACGACGTCGGCGGTGGTGGCGCCGGGAACCACGACCACGGCGTCTGGTCGTACGAAGGCCCGCGCCACGGACCAGGCCGACGGCGCGCCAATAAAGACGACCTCGCCGTGTCGCAACGCCTCTTCGTCGAAGGCGCGCAGCGTCACCGGTCTCGTTTCGTAACAGGCCAGCGCGACGACGTCGACTCCCTTTGACTCCAGTGCCTCACGAAGCTCGTGGCGCGGCGAAGAAGCGCCCAGCACCAGGACGGGACCTTCGTGGAGGGACGTGGCCAGAGTGACGGCACTGCCTTCGCCCACCGCACTGACCGCGACGCCCACCTCGCGGAGCGCTCTGGCCGTGGCCTCGCCCACCGCCAGCACCACCCCTCCATCGAGAAGGGCCTGATGGGCTTTCGCCACGTACGGAGCGCAGCGAGCGCTGCTCGCGACGAGGGCGACAAAGGAACCGAAGTGTGGATTCGCTTGGAGTGACTGCGAGACGTCGTCGACGTCGAGGTAGTGGGTCGTCGTGAGAGGCACTTCGTCCACCACCGCGCCGTCGGGCAGCCACGCTCGCAGTTCTTCGTTGAAGCCCTCCTCGCGCGTCAACACGACGCGCACGTCAGGACTCCCAGCCGAGAAGTGCGCCGCCGCCCATCTCATCGCGCAGCAGTCGGGCCAACTCTGCTCCGAGTGCGCGGGGATCAACCCCCACGAGCTCTGCCCGCACGCTCTTCGTTCCGTCCGGCGCCAGCATGACGCCACGCAGGGTCACGCTCTCGTCGGTGACGTCCGCGCTGGCGCCTCCGGGAATGGAACAACCGGCACCGAGCTCACCCAAGAAGGCTCGCTCCGCTTCTACCGCTTTATAGGCGTGCGGATCGTTGATCTCGTCGAGCGCCGTACACGTTTCTCCGTCATCGGCGCGGGCTTCGAGAGCGAGTGCGCCTTGGCCGACTTGAGGGACAAACCAGGCACGGTCCAATCGCTCACTGACGAGGTCGGACTCTTCCATCCGCTCGAGGGCGGCCATCGCGGCCACCACGGCGTCGATGCCATTCGTGCCCGCGACACCGAGGCGGGTCGCCATGTTGCCGCGTAGCGGAACGATCTCTAAGTCGGGCCGACGTTCGAGCAGCAGGGCACGCCGACGGGGTGATCCCGTCGCCACCGTCGCTCCGGGGCCGAGGCCCGCCAACGAGCGACCCACGAGAACGTCCGCGGTGTCCAGACGTTGCGGCACGCTGGCCAGTCGAAGGCCGTCCGGAGTGATGCTGGGCAGGTCTTTGGCACTGTGCACGGCGACGTCGGCTTCGTTCCAGAGGAGTGCCCTTTGAATCTCGACAGCGAAGACACCCTGCCCGCCGAGGGTCGACAACTCGACATCTTTTTCCCGGTCCCCCCTGGTTTCGACGAGGACCAACTCACTCTCTATACCGAGGTCGGCCAATCGTTGTTGCACGTAACGAGACTGGATGAGCGCCAGGGGCGACCGACGGGTCGCGAGGCGAAGGGTCATAGGTCAAAGAGGTTGCGCGTCGCCTCACTGAGTCGGGTGCCCTGGTCGGTACCGGCCGCCTCTTTGAGGGCAACCGTCGGGCGGTGGGCGATCTTGGCGACCACCGAACGAACGAGCGACACGACCGTCTCACGCTGCTCCTCGGTCATGCCTTCTAGGTCGTGGCCGCGTCGCGCGATCTCGGCGGACACCACCGCGTCGAAATGCTCGCGCAGGTCGCGAACGATCACCGCCGCTCCCCGGGCCCGTTGCTCGTTGAGGAATCGTTCGACGTCCTCGGCGACGATGAGACGCGCTTCTTCGATAGCCTCGCGTCGATCGCCGAGGGCCTGGTCCACGCGACCTCGCAGGTCGCTGATGTCGATGCGTCGCACGTGGGCCAGCCCACTCACGTCACCGGCGATCGCTCTGGGCATTCCGAGGTCCACGATGAGAAGGTCTCCCTCCGCGTCCAGGAAATGCTCGTGCGACAGCACGGGCGAGGAGACCTCCAGTGCGCTCACCACCAGTCGCGCCCCGCGAAGATAGTCCGGCGCACGCTCCAACGTGTCGATGACCACGCGAGGGTCACTCAGGTCGTCGCGCAGTGACTCGGCCCGCTGCAGGGTGCGGTTAAGTATTGTCAACGTGTCGATCCCTGGCGTCGCGCCCAGAAGGCTTCGCGCAACCCCGCTCGCCATCTGGCCGGCTCCGAGAATGACCACGTGCGCGCCCGAGAGGTCGGAGCCCAAGTCATCGATAGCGGCCGACGCCGCGGCCTGAGCAAAACTGGTCGTCCCGCGCGAGATCGACGTCTCTGACCTCACTCGTCGACCCGACGCAATGGCCCGCTGGAAGATGTCGGTCACTTCGCTGCCCGCGCTCTGCTCCTCGACGGCAAGATCCAGCGCTCGGCGCAACTGCCCCAGGATCTCGAACTCTCCCGGCACCACGGACTTAAGGCCGGCCGCCACGCTGAAGAGATGGCTCGCGACGTCGTGCTCGAAGTTGACCGTCAAACGATCCTCGAACTCCGCGGTCGAGAGCCCCGTCGCCTCGGCCAACGTCTCGGTGATCTCGTCGATCGCCCCGTGAAAGCGGTCGATGACGGCGACCACTTCGGTGCGCAGGCACGTGGAGACAAAGACGGCCTCGTGGATGTTGCGATGGCTCACCAGGGTGCGCAGCATCTTGGCCCACTCGTGCTCCGGCAGCGTGGCGCGCTCTAAGAGATCAAGCGAGGCGTGTTCGTGGTCGATGCCGACCGATATCAGTGCCACGTAGTCTCCCGGATCTTCCTCATGCTACGAGCCCCGAAGGGGGTTGGTGCTGGCGATGCCCAGTGAGTGCAGGAGTCCCCCGCCCAGGGGGCCGGTGCCGTTGTTGAGGTGGTACATCAAGATCTGCAGCTCGATGGAGAAGTCCACGTAGTGCACGGCAGTGCCGATCGGCACGGTGACCACTTGGGGAGCGAAGTTGAGTATCGCGTGAATGTTCGCTTCGACCAGTCGATCGGTGACGTCCTGCGCGGCGCTGCCGGGCGTGCAGATCACGCCAACCGTGGCGGGAGGAATCGGATCACTGAGGGGAAGAACGGTGAGACCGGCGATCTCGTGGCCGACCACGTCGGGGTCGACGTCGTAGAGGGCGACGAGGCGCGCCCCACGAATGAGAAAGTTGGACGAGTTCACCAGGGCCCGACCGAGATTGCCGATGCCCACCACTACGACGTCGTAGAGACGGTCGTGACCGAGGGCCTCGGCGATTCGTTCGATCAGGACCGCGACGTCGTAGCCCGCGCCTCGGGTGCCAAAGGACCCGAGCCCCGCGAGGTCACGGCGCACGGTGGTGGCGGTGACGCCGGCGAGTTCGCCGATCTGTCGGGAGTCGACTTTGGTCTCACCGCGCTGGAGTCGACCCTCCGCGATACGTTGATAGACCGGCAGGCGGGCAATGGTGGGCTCGGAGAGTTTTTTCGAACGAAGTCGCGGCGTCGCCATGACTTAACGATACTGGCGGAGGACCTATCTTCCCAGTTGACGGCTGCGTTCCGCCGCAGCGGCCACCGCGTCGAGGAACGCGGCGCGCACCGCGTGGGACTCCAACGTTCGCAGTCCCGCAGCCGTCGTTCCGCCCGGCGACGTTACTTGCGCGCGCAATACTTCCGGCGACTCGCCCGTCGCGCTCAACAGCGCGGCCGATCCTTCGAAGGTTCCCACGACCAGCGTGCGTGACACGTCACGGGGCAACCCTTGATGAACGCCGGCCTCAATCAATGCCTCGATGACGAGATAGAGATACGCCGGCATCGGTCCCGACAGCCCGGTGACCGCGTCGATGTTGCGCTCGGTTACGCGAACCACGGTGCCGACGGCGCCGAGGATCGACTCCGCCCACTCAAGGTCAGCGCTCGTGACGTGCGATCCTCCGGCGATAGCGCTGACCCCCTTGCGCACGAGGACGGGCGTGTTCGGCATCGATCGGATGACGGCCACGGGCTGGGGAAACGCCGCCTCGAGTCGTTGGGTGGAGAGCCCCGCGACGACCGAGAGCACGCGGGTGATGCCTACCGCACCGATCGTTCGCGCCACGCCCTCGGCGTAATCGGGTTTGACGCTCAACACCGCCCCCGTGTCGGGGTCGGTCTCGACCAGTTCAATCGAGGCGAAGACACCAACCCCGGGGAATCGCTCCTCTAGTTCTCTGCGGTTCTCGACGGAGCGCGCCAGAAGGGCCAACTCGTCGGGAGCGCACCAGTTAGCGCTAAGGAGCCCGGCGGCCAAAGCCGATCCCATGCGACCGCCACCGACGATGACCAGTTTGTACGCCACGCACCAACGCTACAAGGTGATGTTCAGCGCGACGGCCGGCGTCGATAGACCGAGGGCAGGCCCATCGCCATGGCCGTCGGGTACATCTCGTCGACGTAGTGGACCGTCGCACCCACCAGCTCATCGAGGCGTTCGATCGTGAGTTCGTTGATAGGTATCTGCGTTACCAGATAGATGCCCTCTTCGGGTCCGATGGCCAAGTGCAGTTCACGCAACTCGTGGTTTTTCACTAGCAGATATCGGTAGAGCTCATCGCGGTGTTCGTCGGGAGCGGGCATCAACTCGGTCTCGGCGAAAACGGTGCGCTGTCGCAGCGAGAGCCACAACGTGATGACGTCTTTCTCGTCACCTCTGAGGCGAATCAGCCAGTGAAAGTGACCCTTGTCATCGGGCAGCGGCTGATGCTCGATATGACCGACGAAGGAGTTGGCGTTCCACAGCTCCGCCCACTGTTGAAGCGTTTCATTCAGACGCGCAGCCGCGTCCGCGTCGCTGAGCGGGGCGCGTGTCACTTAGCAGCGGACGAGGCTTTCCGAGTTCAGGAGGTCGATCAGAGCGGCGAGCGACGTGGCCGCCCCTCGCCAGGTGTAACGACGAGCGCGTATCACGGCGGCGTTGGAGAGCGACATCGCGTCCTCGGCGTCGAGAGCCCGCTCCACGACCCCGGCCCAGTGAACCGCGTTGCGCTCGCCGACTAGGAATCCGGTGACCCCGTCATCGATCAAGGACGTGAGTCCGCCGACGTCGCTCGCGACGACGGGAGTGCCACAGGCCGAGGACTCGAGGGCGACCAGTCCGAAACTCTCAGCGCGTGAGGGCACCAGCGTCACGTCGGCGGCGCGCATCCACGACGACAGCAGGCGATGGCTCTGGGGTGCGACAAACATCACGTGATTGATGACGCCGGCTTGGGCGACGCGCTGGTGGAGTCGCTCCAGAGTGGAGGCACCGTCGGGACCGGACGGTCCGCCGACGATCGCCAGGGTGGCGTGGCGGCCCCGTTGGCGAAGTTCAATGAGCGTCTCTAAGGCCAAGTCGGCGCCCTTCAGCGCCTGGAGACGTCCGACGAACAGCAACATGGTGGCGTCTTGATCGAGACCAAGCGCGCGGCGGGCCTGTGGGCGATAGCCCGGAGAGAAAAAAGCGTGCTCCACGCCCAGCGGCACCACGTGCACTCGCGAGGGTTCGGCGTTATACAGATGAACGAACTGCTCGGCCTCCACGTCGCAACTGGCGAGCACGGCGTCGGCGCAGGCGACGATGGCCGCCTCTTGAAAGGCGCGGTCATCGGATTCGGCTTCGAAGCTGTCGGCCTTCACTCGTTCCAGCGTGTGAAACGTCATGATCAAGGGAATGTTCAGTTCGTGCTTCAGGCGATGTCCAGCCAAACCGCTCAGCCAGTAGTTGGCGTGAATCGCGTCGGGGGTGCCGGAGAGGCGAAAGAGCGTCTTCACCGTGTCCGTGTACTCACCGACGTAGTTGGTCAGCTCGTCGCGGCCGAGCGGGGTCGCGGGACCGGCGGTCACGTGGTGTACACGAAAGCCCGGTTCAACGAAAATGACGTCACGAACGTGGCCGTTGTCGCGACGGGTGTAGACATCCACTTCGTGACCGAGGCGGGCCAGGGCGCTGGAGAGTTCTCGCACGTAGACGTTCATTCCCCCGCCGTCACCCGTGCCGGGCTGGGCCAGGGGCGAGGTGTGATAGGAGAGGACGGCGAGACGGGCCATTTCCTGATCATACTGGTCAACAATTACTCCTCGTCAACCGCCAATTGGACTCATCGTCAGGGAAAACGGGCTCTTCTGGCGACACCATTGTCTCTAAGGAACGCTGGCGCTCCGTAGTCAGTGAGACGAGGTAAGGACAATATATTTAACGGCTCGCCCGGGGACGAGGCCAAAATCGCGGGAGTCAAGGGAGTCGACGGCGTTGTCACCGCGAAGGTCCACCCTCGAGCCCACTCGCGCTACGCAGCGCTTCAGAAGCCAACGATGCGCCTCCGTCGGGTCTCGCACGACCACCACGTCGCCCGATTGCACCCGACGCCACCGACGCACCGCCGTCAGACGCTCGCCGGGTTGGTACGTCGGCGCCATGGAGTTCCCCTCCACCGTCAGGCGCCGCACAAAGAACTCGAGGACTCGCACCGCGAAACGCTATCGCAGTGCCATGACTATCCTGCTGGTTGACACTGCGTTCGTCTGAGCGCGACGATAAGAAAGGCCACGGAATGACCCTGCTTAACCGCCTCAATGCCCTGCTCGACGCCTCAACGACGCCCCTCGTCGTTTCGGCTCACTGTGATCTGCCCTGCGGCGTGTACGACCCGGCTCAAGCGCGAATCGAAGCTCAGTCCGTCAAGGCGTGCATGGAAAAGTTCAATGCCTCGAGTGACGAGACCTTCAAGGTTCGTGCCACGTTCATCAAAGAAGAGCGCGCCGAGTTGGTAAAGCACCACTTGTGGGTGCTGTGGACCGACTACTTCAAGACCGATCATCTGAAGGCCTACCCGAACCTGAATGACCTCTTTTGGATGGCCACGAAATCGGCCGGAGAGACGAAGAAGACCAATGACGTCGTCGTGGCCGACCGGCTGTTGGCGGAGATCGACGACATCGCGGAGATCTTCTGGGCCACGAAGAAGTAGTCGTCACCATCGTTCCGGTGGCTCCGGCCACCGGAATCGCTACATCTTGGCGTTCAAGCTAACTCGGGGTGAGCGCGGCAGTGGGCGAGGAGTGGGTTGGCCTCAAGATCGGCCTGGTCAATCGACCCTGAGCAGACGTGACACTTGCGATAGGTCCCCAGACGCAGACGCTCCAACGCTCGATCGACGTCGTTCAGGGTCGCCTCGATCGCGATGACGCTCTCGTTCGTGGTCTCGGTCATGAGAAAAATCTACTCGTCGCCTGCGTTGGGGGGAGACGGCGCGCCGCTCTTCAACCCTGATTCACCAGCTCCCTTCCCACGTGCTATCTCTGTGTGCGGGAAAGGAATCCAACGTGACTGAACAGCCGGGACGCCAAGAACTTCTGATGTGGAGGGCCACCAAGCCCACCAACTACTTCGACGCCAGTCCCGCGCTCGGCGCGTCACTGGATGAGTGGATGGGCCCGCGTTTCACCACAGAGTTGGAAGAGAAACTGAGAGACTTCGGCCAGGTGGTGGCCACGGTAATCGAACCGGCAGTGCAGATCGTGGAGCGCAACCGCGAGTTCCCCAAACTGCATCGCTTCGATGAGTTGGGCCAACTCGTCGAGAAAGTCGAGTTTCACCCCGCCCACGATCGTGCCGCTCAGGCGGCCTGGGCTTCGGGGATTCTCGCGACGCCGCTAACCTACGAAGGCGCCTTTGAACTCGCGGGGCTCTTCTTCTTACTCTCGCACGTCGGCGAGGGGGGCCAGGCGTGTCCCATCGTCTGCACCGCTGGACTGCGGCGCGCTCTTCAGAATCGTGGCTCGCAGAGTCTCAAAGATAGTTACCTGTCCGGGCTCATGGAAACTGACGAGACGTTCGCGCTTCGCGGGTCTCAGTTCCTCACCGAAGTCCAAGGCGGCTCGGACGTGGGAGCCATCGCCGCCGTGGCGGCGCCCGATGAGGAGATTGCAGGTGCCTGGAGACTCAGCGGAGAGAAGTGGTTCTGCTCGGTGGCTGACGCCGATCTCTTTGCCGTCGTGGCTCGGCCCGTGGGCGCCTCCCCGGGAACCAAAGGCCTGGGCTGTTTTCTCGTTCCTCGCTCGCTTGACGGTGTCTCGCCCAACGGTTTTCGCATTCGTCGCCTGAAGGACAAACTCGGCACCCGGGGTCTGGCTTCAGCAGAGATCGACTTCGACAGCGCCCTCGCCTACCCCATTGGCGAGGTGAGCGAAGGATTCCACATCGCGGTGACGGAACTGCTCAACACGTCGAGATGGCTCAACGCCTGGGGATCGACCGGCATCATGAGTCGTGTCTATTTGGAAGCTTCGACGTTTGCCCACCATCGCAGCGCCTTCGGCCAGCCGATCGACACCTTCGACGGCGTACGAGAACAGCTCGCCATCATCAGGGTCGAGGGAGCGGCGGCCTTGGCCTCGACCATGGCGCTAACTGAACTCATTGCCAAGATGGACGACGGCACCGCGACGCCGGACGAACTCAGCCTCCATCGGTTTCTCGTGAACGCCAATAAATACGTCACGTCAATTACGGCGTCGGACGTCGTGCACCGTGGAATCGAAGTCTTTGGGGGAAACGGAACTATCGAAGACTTCTCTCCCCTCCCTCGTCTCTATCGAGACGCTGCCGTCTTCGAGAGTTGGGAGGGGACACACAACGTTCTCTGCTCTCAAGTGCGACGCGACTGCGCCAAGATGGGTCTGGCCAACGTGGTGTTCAAGTGGGTACGAAGCCAACTCGAATCCGTCGATGCGTTGCTATCACCCGACGCAGATCTCGTGCGTACGGCGCTGGCAGAGCTTGAGCCCGAGTTCACGAAGATCGTCGACAATCCCTCTGAATCAGACGCGACATTTCGTCGCCAGCTCACTACGCTGACTCGGGTTGTTCAAGCGACCTGTCTACTAAAGACCGCGAGTGCCTCCTCTGCAGGTGTTGTCGAACGAGCCATCGCGTCAACGTTTCCACGCGTTCATCTCGTCGCGAAGTCTCTGACGGAAAGTCCCGACTGGCTGATTTTCATTGACGTCATTTTGAGTTAGCGCCGCATTCCCCACACGCGCGTGAAGCAAGACAAGTAAGGAAAGCATTGGTGACGATGGCTGAGAGTCCGGAGGGATCATGCTTTACGTGGGGTAATGTGGCGGGTCGGTGGCCGAGAGTTTCACGACGTGAGCTCACCATCGAAGGGGCCGCTAGCTCATCGGGAAGAGCAGGGGACTTTTAATCCTCAAGGTGCCGGGATCGAGACCCGGGCGGCCCACCAGTAATATGTATTAGTTCGGTTCCTACCGGACAAAAGTCCTTCGGGACCTCCTTTACAGAACTTCGACACCTGCTTGACAGACCTTCAGGACCTCCTTGACACTTAGCCGTCGCTGACCTTGGATTCCTTCCAAGGGAGGTGGCCCAATGTTGTGGGAGTCCAGCAAGATGGAGCAGCGTTACGACGCCGTGCTCGGCGTCATTCGAGATGGTTTTACGGTGACCGAAGTGGCCCAGAAGTTCGGCGTGAGTCGCCAGAGCGTGCACGCGTGGCTCAAACGCTACGAAGCGGGCGGCCTCGAGGCGTTGGCCGAACGCTCGTCGCGACCTATGACGTCGCCGGCCCAGATCGCGGGCCACGTCGAAGCGCGCATCCTCGAGCTTCGACGACATCACCCCAGTTGGGGCTCGGTTCACGTGCGTCATCAACTCCTCAAAGAAGGCGTCGAACCGCTGCCCTCGGAGTCCTCGGTCTACCGGGCGTTGCGTCGAAGTGGACTCATCGAAGAGAAGGCCCGTCGCAAGATACTGCCGACCTATAAGCGCTGGGAGCGGGGTCGATCAATGGAGCTCTGGCAGATGGACGTGGTGGGCGGAGTGCTGTTGGACGACGGCACCGAGTGCAAGATCCTCACCGGCATTGACGACCACAGTCGTTTCATGGTGTGCGCGGGCATCATGACCAGAGCCATCAGTCGCCAGGTCTGCGGCCATTTCGCGACCGCGCTCGAGAAATACGGCGCACCCGAAGAGATACTCACTGACAACGGCAAGGTCTTCACGAATCGATTCGGACTCACCCCCACCGAGGTCCTCTTCGACCGACTCTGTCGCGACAACGGCATCAACCACCTCCTCACGGCGCCCTTTTCGCCAACCACGACCGGCAAGATCGAGCGCTTTCATCGCACATTGCGCCACGAGTTCTTGACCGCGCGAGTCTTCTCATCGGTTGAGGCGGCTCAACGTGAACTCGACGAATGGATCGTGCACTACAACACCGAGCGGCCCCACCAGAGCTTGAAGATGGCCACGCCCGCCGATCGTTTCTACGAACGTCGCGACGATCTACCCGCTCCCGCGCTCGACCTCGCCGCACTGGAGGATCGAAGCGGCGACGATTGGGTCTCTCGCACGATCTCGGTGAACGGCATCATCTCGGTCTCGAATCAGGTCTTCAGCTGCGGCAAGCAGCGCAGCGGTCACCTCGTCGACGTCCACGTGCTCGACACTCTCCTCCAGGTCTGGACGGCAACGAACTCATAAAGACCGTGCCAAGAACAACGAAAGGAGAAGTGCGGAAGAAAAGGGCGGAACCGCACCGCCAACGCGTGACATGAAAGAATGTGTCAAGGACGTCTTGAAGTCATTTAGTCAAGTAGCTCTCGAAGTCT
>CAWKII010000006.1:0-34851 GCA_963849705.1 uncultured Acidimicrobiaceae bacterium
GAGAATGGCTCCCAGAGCAGGACTGAACCTGCAACCTAGCGATTAACAGTCGCTTGCTCTGCCAATTGAGCTATCTGGGAATGAATCGGAAAGCCTAAGTTATGATAGCACCCGACCGGCGCATCACTGTTGGTCGAACCATCGCTGCAAACAACCCGCTTCCGGGCTCTCTTTGACTGCTCGACGACTTCGCTCGATGCGTTCGACATGCCTTGTCGTGAGATTCCGTACTACGCGCGATCTCTTCCATAGCCATTGTCTTGAACGTGTACTGCCAAAACGCGTCGAAGTCGTCCCCGTCAACCGTCGAAGTTCCTCGATCACCCACGCGGGCGCCTCGTTGATCTCCCCCGTGGGCCTCGGATCTGCGAGGTCCTCGAGTTCGGCGGACGCGAAGCGTCGAGTCTGAAGTTCGCGACTGAGCTGCATGGTCTCTTGCGCCTTCGCTTGTGAGATTCCCAACTCGTGCGCCACTTCTTTTTTGCTGAGTCTTCGATCGAGATGCGATCTCTCGAATCGTTGAAACTTCAAGATGAGTCGCATCTCGGCGTCGCTCAGGCCCGCCTGCTGTTGCACCGTTTGATTCACGAGCTTGACAATCCAGTAGTTGGCGTAAGTGGCGAACCGGTTTCCCTTTGACGGATCAAACCGTTGCAACGCATTTATAAGGCCCTCCACTCCCGCCGCTTCGAGGTCCTCGTTATAAAATCGATAGCCACGTTCGAGCACTCGCGCTCGCACTAATCCAAACGTCGCGCGAAGGAGAAGCGACTCGGCTTCTTGACCCTCTTGGCGGGCTCGAAGAAGTTGGCGTCGACGGGCGGGGTCAACCTCGACGTTCGCCGCGATCTGCGCACTGGCCGAACGACCCTCTTGGATGACGGGATAGAGGCTCCGCTCCTCTTCGACGCTGAAGGGCGGGAGTATCTCGAGACCGCCGATAAAACCTCGAGTCCCCCTGGTCACGATGACGTGAGCGACGCGCGCTCGACCAGCCAGTGACGCAGATCGCCCTCGGCCACATCTCCTTGAGCTGATTCGAGGAGTTCTTCGCGCTCTTTGACATCACGAATCGTGGCCATCGCCATCTCGGGACTCACGCGGCCTTCTCGCATGTCGCGGTTCAGACGCAAGAGTTCTTGGTGCACGGCGCTGCGTACCAGCTGCGCCACGACCGCTGATACGTCGGCGGTGCTGTAATGCTGATCGAGCTGCTCCACGGCAAGTTCACCCAAGACCTGCGCGGCTTCGTCTTGGCCCCGGCGCTCCAGGGTGTCAATAACCTCTGAGATCGATTGACCAGAGCTGAGCGCGTCGAAGATTTCGCGCTGCACCTCATTGACGAAGTACGGAGCCACCAAACGGGACTTGAAGGACTCCGGTCCGTGCACGTAGAGGCGAAGGGCCTCGAGTCCGGGGCGCGGCATCCGGGCCCGACCCTGCGAGCGGGGCGCCGCGGGCTCGTTGGGTACTTCTCGAGACCCCCGATCTCGTGGCTGCTTTGCCAGTTCCGACACGCGCGAGCGCAGCATGTTCTGGTCGAGACCAAAACGCCCGACGAGCTCTTGTACGTACTGATCTCGTACGAGCTCATTGGGATGCTCGGCCAGCACCGCCATGGCCAACTCCGCGGCCCGGGCTCGGCCTTCTGCGGTCGAGGTGTTCGCTCCGTCGAGCACTCGTTCGAGTCGGAAACCAAGGAACGGCAGCGCCTCGCCGATCACCTTTTTCAGCAAGTCAGGGTCGCGCTGCGCGAGGTCGGCCGGATCCGATCCCTTGGGCAGCCGGGCGACGAACACGTCGACCTCGTACTGTCGTTCCCACTGATAGACCGACGCGGCCGCGTTCTGACCCGCGGCGTCGGCGTCGTACGCGAGAACGATGCGCGTAGAGAAGTTCTTCATGAGCCGAAAGTGATCCTCACCCAGCGCCGTGCCGCAGGTGGCCACGGCGCGCGGCATTCCGGCCGTGAAGAACGCGATCACGTCGGTGTAACCCTCGCAGACGATGATCTCGCCCGACTTGATCACGTCGTCCTTGGCGAAGTTGAGCGCGTAGAGAGTCCGGCGCTTGGAGTAGATGGAGGTCTCGGGGCTGTTCTTGTATTTCGGCTCCACTCGCCCATCGACACGAGCGGCGTCGCTCGACGCAGGAAGAATTCGACCACCGACGGCGACGGCCTTGCCCGCCGGATCGAAGATGGGAAAGATAATTCGCGCCCGCAGGGCGTCTTGGCGGCGTTCTCGCTTGTTCACGAAGCCCAGGCCCGTCGCGAGCAGGGCCTTTTCGTTTAGCTTCAGCCCGCTCGCCAGGGCGTCCCACTCGTCGGGGGCCCAACCGAGTTTGAACTTTCTCGCCACGTCACCGTCGATACCCCGAGATTTCAAGTACTCGCGAGCCGCGCGCGCGTCGGGCGACGTCAGGAGTCGCTCGTGATACCACGCGACGGCGCGTTCCATTACCTCGAGCGCCTCGCGGCGCTCCTTTAACGCTGGTCCGGCGTTGGCGTCTTCGTGAAGCTCAATGCCCGCTCGATCAGCGAGCAGACGCAAGGCTTCGACGAACTCCAGGTGCTGGATCTCACGGACCCAGGTGATCTGATCTCCCGACGCACGACAGCCGAAGCAGTAGTAACGGCCCTCTTCGGCGTTCACCGAAAAGGACGGTGTCTTTTCCCCGTGAAAAGGGCACAGTCCCGTCCAGCGCTGGCCCGTGCGCTTGAGCGCCACCGTCTCACTTATCAGCGCCACAATGTCGGTAGAGGCGCGAACTTGGGCAATCTCGCTTTCGGATATGGCCATAGAAAGAAGGTACCGGTTCGCCCGTAGCATCGCGCTTTCTGCGAGAGGGCGTTCCCTAAACTCTTCCCAATGCCCGAATACGCCGTAGAGGCACTCAATATTGTGCGCACCTTCTCGGGCGGCGACGTGCGAGCGCTCGACGACGTCACTCTCCACGTTCCGTCGGGCCAGGTGTTCGGACTGCTGGGTCCCAACGGCTCGGGCAAGACGACGATGGTTCGAATTCTTTCGACGATTCTCTCACCCACCAGCGGCACGGCGACGGTGGCCGGCTTTGACGTCTCGAAACAAGCCAATCAGGTCCGCCGCCACATCGGACTGGCCGGTCAAAACGCCACCGTCGACGAAAACCTGACGGGGTTTGAGAATCTGCGCATGGTGGGGTTGTTGAATCACCTCAACAAGGCCTACGTCGTCGCGAAGTCTCATCAACTCTTGGAAAACTTCGGGTTGGCCGACGCCTCGAATCGCATCACCAAGACGTACTCGGGAGGAATGCGGCGCCGACTCGACTTGGCGGCCGCCCTGGTGGCCGCCCCGCCGATCCTCTTTCTCGATGAGCCAACGACGGGCCTCGATCCCCAGAGTCGACAAGATCTCTGGGCCATCATCGAGCACCTAGTCGAGGGTGGCACGACGGTGCTGCTCACGACGCAGTACCTCGACGAGGCCGATCGCCTGGCCAAACAACTCGTGGTGCTGGATCACGGCAAGATCATCGCGCAAGGGACATCGCAAGAGCTCAAGGAACAGATGGGCGCCACCGTGCTGGCACTCAGTTTCTCCTCGACCGGCGACGCGCTGCGCGCTCAACCGATCTTGGCAGACCTTTCGGAGAAGCCAGCGAACCTCGACGGATCGGTACTCGAGATGACGGTCGACAACGGACCGTCGGTGACCGCCGACGCGCTTCGTCGCATCGACGGCGCGGGTATCGCACTGAGTGGGCTGGCGCTGCGCGAGCCCAGTCTCGACGACGTCTTCTTAAGTCTCACCGGACACAAAGCCGAAGACCTCAATGAGGACACGACCTCGCAACCAGGTCGTCGTGGTCGACGAGGAGCCCACGCGTGAGCGCTCTCCCCTCTGCCGCCTCCACGCACTCCGCACTTCGTTGGGCCTTCAGTGACGTTCTCACCATGGCGCGCCGCAATCTGCTGGCGCTCTTTCGCATTCCGGTAGCCATTGTCTTCATGATCATTCAGCCGATCATGTTTGTCCTTCTCTTTCGTTACGTCTTTGGCGGCATCATCAGGATCCCGGGCGTCTCGTACGTCAACTACCTCATTCCCGGCATCTTGGTGCAGACCACCATGTTCGGATCGGTGGGTACGGCAATCGGCCTGGCGGAAGATCTGCAGAAGGGTCTGATCGAGCGCTTTCGCGCGCTGCCGATGGCACGACTGGCCGTGCTCGCCGGCCGCACCGTCTCGGACCTCTTTCGCAACGTCTTGGTCTTGGTCATCATTACCGCGGTCGGGCTGCTCGTCGGGTTTCGGCCCACCGGAAGTGTCATCGCCTACATCCAGGCCTGTCTCTTGATGCTGCTCTTCGCCTACTGCCTGTCGTGGGGATTCGCGTTCGTCGGACTGGCCGCGCCGAACTCGGAGTCCGCCCAAGCCATTACCTTCCCCTTAATTTTCCCCCTGGCCTTCGCCTCGGCCATCTTCGTGCCCGTCTACTCGATGCCCGGTTGGCTGCAACCTTTCGCCAATAATCAGCCCGTCAGCCAAACGGCCATCGCCGTGCGTGGGCTGATGCTCGGCACGCCCCACGGGCAGTCCACCTGGATCGCCCTGGCCTGGGCGATCGGGGCGCTGCTGGTCCTCGCACCCCTCGCCGTCAACAAGTATCGGAAGGTGGCCTGATGCTCGTCCTCGGCGTCGACGAACTTCAAGAGATTGTGAACGCCGCCTTCCCCGACTGGAACTTGCCGCAGGTCGAATCGGTCGATGACCACTCACTCGTCCTCGTCCAAGCGGTGGGCGAAAAGAACTCCCGCCCCGGCGGCACCCTTTCGGGCCCGACGATGATGGCCCTGGCCGATAACGCCGCGTGGTTGGTGATTCTGGCCCACATCGGCCCACAGCTCTTGGCGGTCACCACCAGTTTGCACATTGACTTTCTGCGCAAACCGGACATCTCCGCTCTGAGGGCGAGCGCCCGACTGCTCAAACTCGGTCGCCGCCTCGCCGTGGTCGATGTCGAGGTCTCCTCCCAAGGTTCGAGCGACCTGGTCGCCAAGGCACAAGTGACCTACTCCCTCCCCCCTCGCAGCACTCCCTAGCGACGAACCCGTTTCTCTCGGCCATTAACCTTTCAGGGTGCCTGACGCGGACGATTCGATAAAGGTCGATTCTCCTCAGCCGCTCTCGCGCGCGCTCATCACCCTCATGGCCGTGGCCATCGGCGTCATCGTCGCCAACCTCTACTACTTACAGCCCCTGCTACATCAAATCTCGAAGAACTTTCACGTGGGCACGGCCCGGGCCTCGCTGCTGATGACGTTCATTCAGGTGGGATACGCCATCGGACTCGCCTTCGTGGTTCCTCTCGGAGATATATGGCCGCGTCGACGGCTGGCTGTTGGTATCTTCGTCCTCGCCGCCCTGATGATGGGGCTCGCCGCGACCTTGACTTCGTTCACACTGCTCGCCGTCGTCACCTTGGTGATCGGTATCTCCTCGGTCGGCGGACAGGTTCTCGTTCCCTTAGCGGCGGACCTCGCCGAGCCGGCGCAACGCGGTCGAGTGATCGCGCGGGTCATGTCGGGCCTCTTGCTCGGCATCTTGCTCTCACGAACGGTGTCGGGGCTTATCGCCCAGGTGGCCGGGTGGAGAACCGTATACTTCGCCGCGGCCGGGCTACTGGCGCTGATGGCCCTCATGCTGTACCGCGTCCTACCAGACGAGCCGGCGCGTGAGCACGTCGCCTATCGAAAACTCGTGGCCGGGGTCTTCTCGCTGTTCGTCACCCAGCCTCAGCTTCGCCGACGCGCCTACCTCGGTGCCCTCATCTTCGCCTGCAACAGCGCGCTCTGGACGACGCTCTCTTTTCTCCTCGCCGGGGAGCCGTTTCACTACTCCAACGCCGTCATTGGCCTCTTCGGCCTCTTCGGCGTGGCCGGGGTACTCGCGGCCAACGCGGCCGGCCGTCAGGCTGACCGACAGCGAACGCACGTCAGCACGATCGTCGCGTCCCTCTTGCTCCTCGTCTCGTTTGGTCTCTTGGCCTTGGGGCGCGACACGGTGGTGCTCTTGGCGATCGGCATCATGGTGTTGGACACCGGGATGCAGGGCATGCAGATTACGAATCAGTCGGTGATCTACTCGATCCTGCCCGAGGGGCGAAGCCGCATGAACAGCGCCTACATGGTGAGCGCGTTTGGCGGGGCGTCGCTCGGATCGTTTCTGGCCGGACAGCTCTACGCCCACTACGGCTGGTACGGAGACTGCTGGCTCGGAGCAGTACTGAGCGTGGGCCTCTTGATCCCGGCGCTGCTCTGGCGACGCTCGAGTCAGGTGAGCCCAGCGCTCAGCGCGGCCGACGTCGCGCCGTAGTTCCCCGTAACGTCATGGGCAGCTCGATGACACTGTCGCCGAAGCTCGCCACCAGCAGCGCCCGCACCTGGTCGGAGAGTTCTCGTTGCTCGGCTTCGCTGCGAATGATGGAGCCCGAGTAGGTGGCGAAGTTGGCGACCACTTCATCAACGGTGCGCGGCCAGGTCCAGTCGATAGAGAAGTCCTGTTCGTCGACGAAGGGACCGTCCACTCCCACCTCCGCCCGCCACCCCCGCGGACGTTGATGAGCGTCGCCCTCTCGTTCACGTAGCTTCGTCAGTTCCACCATCCACGGCACGTCACGACTAAACCCGTTCCACCACACGTGCAACGTTCCATTGTCGCGCAGCACTCGCGCTACTTCGTTGGTGGTGTCGGGTTGAGTGAACCAGTGCCACGCCGACGAGGAGAAGACCGCGTCGAACGAGGCGTCCGCCGCGGGCACCGACTCGGCCTGGCCGAGGAGCACGCGGACCTCGGGGCTTCGTCGCGTCAGGATCTTTCGCATGTCGGCGTCGGGTTCGATCACGCTGACCTTCGCTCCGCGTTCGAGCAGGAATCGCGTGAGCTTGCCGGTGCCGGCACCCACCTCGAGTACCTCGAGACCGTGAAGATCGCCCACCAACTCCTTAGCGGCTTCGGGCGGAGCCGGACGGTATAGGTCGTAATTCTCCGCGACCGTACCGAACTTCAGTCCTCGGCCGTCGTAGGGCAACTACCTCGCCTCTTCTCGATGCCAGAAGTGGCCGCGCAGTTCGTCGATCGTCACGCGCACCTGTTCGGTGGTGTCGCGATCACGAACGGTGACCGCCCGGTCGTTCAACGTCTCGAAGTCGATCGTGACGCAGTACGGCGTGCCGATCTCGTCCTGGCGTCGATAACGCCGACCGATGGACTGGGTGACGTCGTAGTCGCACATGAAGTAGGGCTGGAGTATCTGCAGTACCTCTTGAGAGACACCTTCCAGTTCGGCCTTCTTCGAGAGCGGCAGCACGGCGATCTGATAGGGGGCCAGTCGCCAGTCGAGCTTCAAGACGGTGCGCGTCTCACCCTCGACCACGTCCTCGTGGTAGGCGGAGAGGAGGAAGGCCATCATCGAACGCGTGGCCCCCACGGCCGGTTCAATGACGTAGGGCGTGTAGCGCTCATTCGTCGCCGGATCGAAGTAGTCCAGGGTCACGCCGGAGAACTTGGTGTGCTGGCTGAGGTCGTAGTCGCCCCGATTAGCAACGCCCTCCAACTCGTCCCAGCCCCAGGGAAAGTAGAACTCGATGTCGGTCGTGCCCTTGGAGTAGTGCGAGAGGTCCTCTTTGGCGTGCGCGTGCAGACGCAACAACGCGGAGGGAATACCTAAGTCGACGTGCCAGGCGAAGCGGGTGTCAATCCAGTAGCGATACCACTCCTCGGCGCTCTCGGGCGCCACGAAGTACTCCATCTCCATCTGCTCGAACTCGCGCGTGCGAAAGACGAAGTTCTGAGGCGTGATTTCGTTCCGGAAGGACTTGCCCACCTGGGCGATGCCGAAGGGCGGCTTCTTGCGCACCGTGGTCAGCACGTTGGCGAAGTTGGTGAACATACCCTGGG
Organism: uncultured Acidimicrobiaceae bacterium; assembly: GCA_963849705.1. Classification (GTDB taxonomy): domain Bacteria; phylum Actinomycetota; class Acidimicrobiia; order Acidimicrobiales; family RAAP-2; genus RAAP-2. The sequence goes on from CAWKII010000006.1 coordinate 7,946, forward strand.
CCGTCTCGGGACGCAAGTAGGCCGTCGAGCCTTCGCCCTCCACCGGCCCGGCCTGGGTCTTGAACATCAAGTTAAAGGCCCGCGGCTCGGTGAACTTGGTGGAACCACAGTTCGGACAGACGCCGTCGATCTTGTCTTCGCGCCAACGTTCCTTGCAGTTGAGACAGTCAACCAGCGGGTCGGTGAAGGTCTCTAAGTGGCCCGAGGCCTCCCACACGGCGGGCGGACCGAGGATGGCCGCATCGATGCCCACGATGTCGGTGCGCAGTTGCACCATCGAACGCCACCAGGCCTGCTTGACGTTGCGCAGCATGTTGACGCCCAAGGGACCGTAGTCGTAGGTCGAGCGAAAACCCCCGTAGATCTCGGCCGAGGGAAAGATAAATCCTCGTCGTTTGGCGAGATTTATGACCTTTTCCAGCAGTTCCGGGTCAAGCTCGGGCGTTGATTCCATCAACCAAGGTTACTGGACGCTTCCGCGCTCTTTAATCGGAGGATGACTTGATTGGCGACCAGTCTCGCCTTGGGCTGGAGCGTGACGCGGCCCTCTCTCACGTCGACCAAGTGCGCGATCTCCTCGAGGGAGTCGAACGCTTCGAGGGCAACTCCCCGTGAGGTGCGCAGCGCCAACGAGTCGCGCTCGAACAGCTGGGTTCTCTCGTCGAGGAGTTCCTCCCCGCCGCGGGGTGATTCGCCACGTTCGATCAGCTCGACGTAGCGGTCGGGCGTGCGCACGTTCCAGTAACGACGTCCGTGTTCGTGGGAGTGCGCGGCCGACCCGAAACCGGCGTAGTCCTCGTGATCCCAGTAGACGTGATTGTGGCGGCACTGGTGACCGGGCTTAGCCCAGTTAGAGATCTCCTCCCAGAGATAGCCCTCCGCTTCGAGGACCTCTCCGACGAGGTCGTAGGCGTCGGCCGTGGCGTCTTCGTCGGGGTGGCGACTCACGTCGCGCCCGAGCGGAGTGGCGGGCTCGGGGGTGAGGGCGTAACAGCTGATGTGGGGCGGTGGACTCTCCAAGGTGAGGAGGTCGCCCAGCGTGGCGCGTACGTCACCGAGACCTTCGGCCCGTGAGCCGACGATGAGATCCATGTTCCACGTGGCAAATCCGGCGTCGGTGACGGCCTCACTGACCTCGCGGTGCGCCATGGTGCCGTGTCGACGTCCGAGGTCGGCGAGGACGGCCGGCTGGGTCGACTGCACGCCGAAGCTCATGCGCGTGACACCGCCCCGGCGATAGGCCGTCAATCGTTCCACGCTGGCGTCTTCGGGGTTGCACTCGACCGTCACCTCGGCGTCAGCCGTGCGGGGAATCGCCTCCAGAATTCGTACCAGTTCCTCCGCCGCGAGCCGCGACGGCGTGCCCCCGCCAAAGAACACCGACGTCGCCGTCGCCATGCCGTCTTCTTTCGCCACGGCGATCTCGCGCAGCACGGCCTCGACGTAGCGCGTCATGAGGTGGTCGCGGTCGCTGTAGGTGGCAAAGGCGCAGTAGTCGCAGCGGTGCGCGCAAAAGGGCACGTGCACGTACACCCCGAAGTGGCCGGGCGAAGTAGTCAAGCAGGCACCCTAGCGGTCGGCCTCAGGCGGGGGGTACTGACAAGGGCGCCGAGGCTCCCGGGGCGCGCAGCCGTCGGCCAAAGTGCGTTTCGATCGCCTCTTGAGCGAGGGCCATGACTTCGCCCGCGCCGCTCGGATTGACCTCGCGTAACACGCTCGCCAACTCTCCCCCCACGACTCGACGAAGGAGTAGCAGTGCTGAGGGTGACAGCGCCACGCCCTGACGGCAGTCGTCACAGAGCGTGCCGCCGATCTGCGCGTCAAAAGAGACCAGCGGGGCGCTCTTGCCACAGTTCACGCACTCCTCCACCACCGGCTCGGAACCATCGAGGGCGAGGAGTCGCAGAAAGAACGAGGCCGGCACCAAGGCCGGCTCGTACGAGGGGTCGTCGAGCGTGAGCAGTACGCGCGTCAAGAGATCGAAGATCTCCTCGTCGGGCACGCCGTCACTCGGAATGGCGTCGACCGCTTCGACCACCGCGTAGCCGGCCGAGATGCGCGGGTACGAGTCTCGCAGCGTAGCCAGTCGCTCACGGTGTTGGACGTGGCGGGCGATGTAGAACTCGCCGCGCGTCTTCACTAGATCGACCTTGACGTAGGCCAAGGTCTCCAAATTGCCGCCGAGTCGACTACTGGTTTTTCGCACGCCCTTGGCGAGCACGCGCACCTTGCCGTGGTGGCGGGTCCAGAGCACGACCACGCGGTCGGCCTCCCCGGATTTGTAGGTGCGCAGCACCACGGCGTCGTCGTTGATCTCCTTCACGACGACGAGTCGTCCTCTCGCTTAGTGAAGTGTTGCTTGCGCGGGGTGATACCGATGAATCGTTGAAGGGCCACGCCCATCGCCACCAGGGCCGCCAGCACCAGGGGTACGACCAGCGGCCCGATCAGCGCGGACGCGCCGTTGAAGGCCAGGACCCAGAGAACGACATAGAGCGCCACCCCGAGCGCGACCGTGACGCGCAGAACGCTCACTCGTCGACGCCACCGAAGCGTCGGTCGCGGTGTTGAAACTCGTCGATCGCCCGGTAGAGATCCTCGCGACGAAAGTCGGGCCAGAGCACGTCGGTGAAGACCAGTTCCGAGTAGGCCATCTCCCAGAGCACAAAGTTGGAGATGCGGTACTCGCCCGAGGTTCGAATGACGAGGTCGGGATCGGGCAACTCGGGGTGGTACAAACGAGCACGAATCGTCTTCTCGTCAATCTTCTTCGCGGGCACTTTCTCCTCGACGAGTTGGCGCACCGCGTCGACAATCTCCGCGCGTCCGCCGTAGTTGAAGGCGATGTTGAGGGTGAAGACTTTGTTGTTCTTGGTCAGCTCCGACGCTTCGTCCATACGGGTCAAGACACCCTTGGGAACGCGCCAGTCTCGACGTCCGGAGAAGACGATGCGCACGCCATCGCCGTGCAGCTCGTTTTGACGTCGCTCCAAGAGTCCCCGATTGAAGTTCATGAGATAGCGCACCTCATCAACGGGTCGACGCCAGTTCTCCGTCGAGAAGGCGAAGACCGTCAGCGCTTTCACGCCGAGCGCCATCGCCCCATAGGTCGTGTCGACCAACGACTCCTCACCCGCTCCGTGACCTTCGGTTCTGGGCAGGCCGCGACGTTTGGCCCAGCGCCCACTGCCGTCCATCACGATGGCCACGTGGCGAGGCACCCGCGCGCGGTCGATCGACGTCGGCAGGGTTACGGGGCGTGGATCGGGCACGAATAAAACCTAATGGGTCCGGGTACACCCCTCACGAACACGGTCTCGACCTCTAGTGTCAACGAGTGAAGAGTTTCGACCCCGATGACGACTCGCCGGTCGTCGACGCCGAGCCGGACGAAGGAGTGCAGCTCGACGAGGACCTGCGCGCGCTGGAGGCCGAACGGGCCCTCGATCTGCTTGACGAGATCACCCGCGACCTTCCCGGGGGCGGCGAGAGTCGATCGGGACAGCGCGAGATGGTCAGCGCCGTCGCCTCCTCCCTGGCTCGACGTCGCCACCTCATCGTCGAGGCCGGCACCGGAGTAGGTAAATCCCTCGCTTACCTCGTGCCGTCGGTCCTGTTGGGTGAGCGGGTCGTCGTCGCCACCGCCACCAAGAATCTCCAGGATCAACTGGCCCACAAAGACGCCCCTCAGGTGGCCGCTCACGCGAAGGGCGCGCGCGTGGCCGTGTTGAAGGGACGACAAAACTACCTCTGTTTGAACCGCGCGCAGAGCCTCGGGGCGACCGCCCAGTTGAGTTTCGACGACGGGGTCGAGGTGCCTCGCGGCGTGGCCGATCAGATGAGGAGAATTCTGAGGTGGTCCCGCGACACGACCAGCGGTGACTTAGACGAGCTACCTTTCGAGGTCGATTCGAGGGCTCGACGCCAACTGTCCGTGACCCCCCAGGAGTGTCTAGGGCGCGCGCGCTGCCCCCAGGGACAGAACTGCTTCGCGGAACTGGCCAAAGACCGCGCCAACGAAAGTTCTCTGCTGATCGTCAACGCTCACCTCTACGCCTCGCACTTGGCGTCGGGCTCGATGCTGCTGCCACCCCACGAGTACGTGATCTTCGATGAGGCCCACGAGATCGTGGACATCTTCGCCACGCTCCTCGGCACCTCGCTCAACGCCGCGCGCCTGCGCGCCCTCGCCACGAGCGCGCGGACGCTCCTCGACGAGTCCGGTCGCGCGCGCTGCGACGAGTTGCTCTCAAGCGCCGAGCGACTGGCGACAGCGTTGCTGGCGCAGTACGAGCGAGGAGACGTGAAGGGGCTCGACGAGTCGTGCGAACTAGAGCTAGCGCGCTGCAGCGAGTTGGTCACCTCCATCGTCGAAGCCCTGCGGGGTCTAGAGACGCCCTCGTCCGACGCCGAGTTCCGAAAGGTTCGAACCTTGGGGCCCGCGATCCACCTGGCCAACGATCTCGATCGGGTGAACCGCGTGAAAGACGGCGAGCTCTTGTTCCTGTCGCGCCGAGACCGCGAGATCGACGTGGAGATCTCTCTCGTGGACGTCGGACCACGCCTGCGCGACGACCTCTGGGGCAACGTGACCGCCGTTCTCACCAGCGCGACCATCCCGGACTCACTGCCGCGCAGTCTGGGGCTCGAGGGCGTTGCCATCGAGCACGTGGCCAGTCCCTTTGACTACCAGAGCCACGCGTTGCTGTACGTGCCGGAGGAGTTTCCCGAGAGGAACTCACCCGAGGCCGAAGCGGCCATCATCGAAGAGCTGGTCGAGTTAATCACGGCGGCCGGCGGACGAACCCTCGCGCTCTTCACCAACCGGTCGGTCATGAATCGAGTCGCCGAAGCGGTGGCCCCACGACTGGAGACCGAAGTTCTGGTCCAGGGGACGCTCTCGCGAGATCGGCTCATCGGAGAGTTCCGCAACAGCCCCGAGGCGAGCCTCTTCGCGGTGACGAGCTTCTGGCAGGGCGTCGACGTGCCGGGTCACTCGCTCAGCCTCGTCACCATCGATCGGCTCCCTTTCAGCGTGCCCGGCGACCCCCTCGCCGAAGCCCGTCGCGAAAAGTCCCCTCAGCCCTTCATGGACGTCGACCTGCCGCGCGCGACGATGCTCCTGGCCCAGGGCGTGGGGCGTCTGATCCGAACCAAGGACGACCGAGGCGTGGTCGCGGTCTTGGACACCAGGCTGGCCACGGCGACGTATCGATCGGTGATGTTCAAGAAGTTGCCCCCGATGAAGCGCACCCGCGACAAGCGCCAGGTGCACGACTTCTTGCGCGACCTCACCGCGTAGTGGGACACGGGGTGTCGACGATCGAGCGACGGGGCGAGACGAGATCGACTCAGTAGCCGAAACGATCGAGGACGTCGTCGCGCTTCTGCCATCCGGGCTCCACACGCACGCGAAGTTCTAGGTACATGCCCTCAGGGAGTTGACTGCGCGCGGCGATGCCGACGTCCTTTAAGAGTTGTCCGTTCTTTCCGATGACCATGCCCTTTTGGGATTCCCGCTCCACCAGGATCTCCACCGTCACGTGCGGCCACTCGAACTCACTCACCCGACAGTGAATGGAGTGCGGCAGTTCCTGTTTGGTTTTTCGAACCAACTGCTCACGCACTAACTCAGCGATCCACGTCGCCTCGGTGACGTCAGAGACTTCTTCGTCGGGAAAGAGGAAGGGCGACTCGGGCATGGACTCGCGAAGATACGCCAAGAGTTCGTCGGTTCCCTCGCCGGTCTTGGCCGAGACGGGAAAGTACTCCACGCGCTGCGCGGCGGCGTGGCTTTTCGTCTCATCGGCCACCTCGTCGACCGCCACGCTGGCCGCGAGCAACTGCGCGGCCACGGACTCTCTCCCCGTGCGGTCGATCTTGTTCACCACGACGATCAGACGGGGACCGCGCGCGCCACCGTGACCGAGCATGGTGGCGATCACGTGACGATCGCCGGGGCCAATCGGCGAGTTCGCCTCGATCACGGCCAGAATCACGTCGACGCCGTCGGCCGCCGAACGAGCAGTCTCGTTGAGGCGACCGCCCAGCGTGGTCTTGGGTCGGTGCAGTCCCGGCGTGTCCACCAAGATGATCTGCGTATCGTCCTCGCTCACGATGCCGCGTACGGCGTGGCGCGTGGTGTTCGGGGAGGCCGCGGTGATGGAGACCTTGGCGCCGACCAGTTGATTCACCAGCGTGGACTTGCCGACGTTGGGTCGACCGAGAACGGCCACGAAGCCGGCCCTGGTCACGACACCATCACGGGCTCGACCAGGACCTCTTCAATCCGGCGCCCGTCCATGCGCACCACGGTCAAGCGATAACGATCGGTCAGGAGTACGTCTCCCACCTCGGGGACCCCACCCTTGAGGTCGAGGACCAACCCGCCGACCGTATCCCATCCGTCCTTCGGCAGGTCGAGACCGTACTCGTCATTGGCGTCGTCGATGTTGAGGCGCCCGCTGATCTCGATGCCTCCGTCGAGGTTCTGCTCGCTCTCGTCGTCGACGGTGGGGTCGGACTCGTCGGTAATCTCGCCGACCAGTTCTTCGAGGACGTCCTCCAGCGTCACCAGGCCGGCCGTGCCGCCGTACTCGTCCACCACGATGAAGAGGTGGCTCTTGGCGTTGCGGATCTCGTTCAACAGGGACGCCACGCGTTTGGTCTCGGGGACGAACTGCGCCTCGCCCATGTGTTCGCGCACGAGGGCGGCACCGTCACCGTTCGCTACCAGGCCCGCCAGGTGCCGTAAGTTCACCATGCCCACCACGTCGTCGACGCCGTCGCCGAGAACCGGCAGTCGCGAACGGCCCGAGAGAATGGCCAGGTCGAGGGCCTCGCGAACGGTGGCCGTGCCGTCGATGTCGACCATGTCGATGCGCGGCACCATGACTTCGCGCACGATGGTGTCGCCAAACTCAATGACCGAGTGAATGAAGTTGCGCTCGTCGGACTCGATGGCCGCGTCTTCGTGGGCCACGTCGGCCATGGCCAGAACTTCGGACTCGGTCATTCGCGGACTGTGACCCCGTGGACCAAAGAGTCCGATGACGAAGTCGGCCACCGACAATAGAACCACCGAGATCCACCGCACGGGCCAGAAGCGCAGGATCCTCCCCACCACCGGCGCGCTGACCAGGGCCGCCTCGTCGGGGTGCTGCACGGCAAAGTTCTTCGGGATGGCTTCGAAGGCCACGAAGATCACAATGACTTCTCCGGCCGTCGCCACGAAGACCCCGGCGGCGCCGAAGAGATGTCCCGCCAAGACACCCACCATGGTGGCCGAGACCAACTGACAGATGAGAACGAGCAACAACAAGGGGTTCAAGAACTTCTCGGGCGCCTCGGTGAGCGACACCAACGCCTTTGATCCGTGGCGACCTTGCTCACGCAACGAGCGCGCTCTCGACTTGCTCATGCGCGTCAAGGACGTCTCGGACATGGCAAAGAAGCCCGACAGCATCAACAAGATGAGCACGGCGATGCAGAGGTAGGTATCGCCGGCGTGCCAGACGACGGCGATCATGACGCGGCGGAGCGGTAGTGGCGCGTCAACAGCTCGCGCTCGCGCGCCTCCATGCGCTCGGCCTCTTCATCCTCGGCGTGATCCCAGCCGAGGAGGTGCAAGATGCCGTGCACGATCAAAAGGGCGATCTCGTCGTCGAAGGAGACGTGATGCTCGAGGGCGTTGCGTGCGGCGACGGCCGGACAGATCACCACATCGCCGATGAGTTGGGGGATCTCCGGCGAGGGCGGCTCGCCCGGCCCGCTGCCACCGGCGTCGGGCACGCGGCCCGAGGGTTCGGGGTCCCCGTCGATGGGAAAACTCAAGACGTCGGTCGGTCCGGTCTTGCCCATGAACTGTTGATTGAGGTCGGCGATCGTGACTTCGTCGGCGAAGATGAGCGAGACCTCCGCGAGGCCTCGTACCCCTTCGTCGGTGAGAGCCCCGAGGGCCAACTTGGTCCAGCGCTCCAGGTCGATCTCGTGATCGTGTTGCTCGTCGGCGGCGTAGATGTCGATGGTCATGACGAGCGGTCGTAGGCCGCCACGATGTCCGCGACGATACGGTGACGCACCACGTCTTTGGCGCCTAAGTAGACGAAACTGATGCCGTCGACGTCGTTGAGGATCTGGTCGATGCCCACCAGGCCGCTGCGCTTACCGTTCAGGTCGATCTGCGTCACGTCACCGTTGACGACGGCCTTGGAGTTAAAGCCGATTCTCGTCAGGAACATCTTCATCTGCTCGGGGGTGGTGTTCTGGGCTTCGTCCAAGATGAGAAAGGAGTCGTTGAGCGTTCGCCCCCGCATAAAGGCCAGGGGGGCCACTTCAATAGTGCCGTTGGCCAGGAGTTTCTGTGCGCCGTCGGCACCGACCATGTCATAAAGCGCGTCGTAGAGCGGTCGCAGGTACGGATCGACCTTGGCCATCAGGTCCCCGGGTAGAAAGCCCAGGTTCTCCCCCGCCTCCACCGCGGGTCGGGTGAGCACGATGCGCTGTACCTGACGTCGATGCAACGCCTGGACGGCCTGCGCCACGGCGAGGTAACTCTTACCGGTTCCGGCCGGCCCGATGCCGAAGGTGACGATGGAGTTGTCGATCGCGTCGCTGTAGCGCTTCTGACCCGCCGTCGAGGGGCGGACGGCTTTTCCTTTGGCGCCGCGCACGACTTCGTGGCGCAGCACTTCGCTGGGGCGAAGGTCGTCAGCGACCATGTCGATGGTGCGCGCGATCTTGGTCGTGTCGAGGGCCTGACCGCTTTCGAGGACCAGCACGAGCTCATCGAACAGCCGCAACACCGTGGCGGCGTCCGGGCCGGTGACGGAGATCTGATTGCCCTGCACGCGAATCTTGGAGTTCGGAAACGAGCGCTCGACGATGCGTAGGTTCTCGTCCCTGGCCCCCAAGAGCCCCGCCATGAGGTGGGTGTTGGGCACGTTGGTCGTGGTCGTCAATGCGTCGTCGGCCCTCGCCTCTGAGGTCATCCGGGCGGCCAGGTTAGTTTGCGTCCACCGAGCACGTGCACGTGGAGGTGGGCGACGGTCTGTTGGCCATCTCGACCGACATTAATGACCAGGCGATACCCGCTCTCCTTGATCTCTTCGTCGCGCACGACGTCTTGGGCCAGCGACATGAGGTCGTCAAAGACGTGAGGTTCGTCGGAGGTGACGTGATTGACGCTGGTGTAGTGCTTCTTCGGAATGACCAGCACGTGAACCGGCGCTTGAGGGGCAATGTCGTAAAAGGCGAGCGATGACTCGCTCTCGGCGACGACCTTCGCGGGGCTCTCGCCCGCGACGATTTTGCAAAAAAGGCAGTCACTCATCTAGTGCTCTCATCATTACTCATATTGGGCGCCGTCGAACGTAAATCCCCAGCCACCAGCCTGAAAGGCCAGGAGCGACGCGGCGACCACGGCCGCCGTCTCGGCGCGCAACACGGTGGGACCGAGTCCGACGCGGCGGCGACCGACGTCCCACTCATCCTTGGCCCATCCTCCCTCGGGGCCGACGGCGACGCTGCGCAGCCCGGCCCAGTTCCCGGTCGCTCCTAAATCGGCCACCGCCACCAAGGAGTGCACGTCTCGCACTCTGATCGGATCGCCAATGACGACGTCGTAGGTGCGCCGACACTGGTTGGACGACTCGGCCGCGATGCGACGCCAGCGCGCGAGAATCTTCTCTCGGGCGTCGCCCTTGAACTTGACGACCATCCGCTCGGCGATCAAGGGGACGATGCGACTCACCCCCACTTCGGTGGCCTTGGCGACGGCCCACTCGGCCCGGTCGCCCTTGAGGGGGGTCAAGTACAAAGAGGTCTCCGGCGTCGGCGGGTCGAGGGTGATGTCGCTCACTCGACGCAGACCGAAGCTCAGCACTTCGTAGAGGGCCCACGATCCTTGCCCGTCGGTGACGACCACCTCTTCCCCTTCGCGGGCTCGAAGGACTTTGCGCAGATGTTGTTCGTCCTCGCGTTGGAGTTCGGGGGCTTCTAGATCGTCTACGTGAAACTGCGCCAACGCGCCCACGCGACGCGGCCACTCGACCGGCATTACTTCTTCGCCTTGCGGCGGTGAAAGAGACCGCCGCTCGTTTCGCGCACCGGCTCCTCTCGATGAGCGGCCCACTGGCGAAGAAGGTCTTCGGAGGTGTCGTCCAGCTCGGTCGGCACGTCGACTACCAGATGGACGAAGAGGTCGCCCCGCCCGCGGCCGTGCAAGTGCTCCACCCCTTCGTGGCGCACGCGATGAACGGTGCCGTTGGCGCTACCCGGGTCGACGTCGATCATGATGGGATCGCGAAGGGTGGGAACCGTGATGGTCGCTCCGAGCACGGCTTGGCTGAAGGCCACGTGCGCTTCGTGATGCAGGTCATCGCCGTTTCGCACGAAGCGCGGGTCGTTCACAACGCGCAGGTGCACGAAGAGTCGTCCGTTGGCTCCCCCGCGCAGTCCGGCCGGCCCGCGGTCCGCGAGGCGCATGGTCGAGCCGTCCTCGACGCCCGCCGGAATCGTCACACTCAGAGTCACGCCTTCACGGCGACGGCCCTCGCCGCGACAGTCGGGACAGGGCGTCGTAATCCGCGATCCCATTCCCTGACAGCGAGGGCAGGTCTGCGAGGTCACCATCTGGCCGAGAATGGAGTTGCGCACGCGGCGAACCTCTCCCGTGCCGTTGCACTCTTCGCACGAGACCGGAGTGGTGCCCGGGGCGCACCCCGAGCCGTCACAGGTCGAGCACCGCTTGGGCAGGGTGAGCGTCACTTCGCGCGTGGCCCCGAAGGCCGCCTCTTCCAGCGTGATCTCTACCGACACCTCGGCGTCGGGGCCGGGTTGGGGGCCTCGACGGGCCTGGTTATTCCCGGCCATGCCTCCAAAGAACATGTCGAAGATGTCCTGCACCGAACCGCCGCCGAAGGGACTGCCCGCGCCTACGTCTGATCCAAAGCGGTCATAGTTCGCGCGTCGCTCGGGATCCGAGAGAATCTCGTACGCCTGGGACACCTCTTTGAAGCGCGCCTCGGCCATGGGGTCAGCGGTGTTGGAGTCGGGGTGGTACTTGCGCGCGAGTCGCCGGTACGACTGCTTTAACTCCTCCGGCGAGCAGGTGGCCTCCACCTCCAAGATCTCGTAGAGATTGGTATTAGCCACGCTGGTCTTCTCCACCGAAGTGACGCGTGAGGTGCTGCGAGACGGCCTCGGCCGCCGCCATCACTTCGCGGTACTTCATGCGCGTCGGTCCGAGGAGACCGACCGCGCCGATGGTTTCGCCCTCCAGCGAGACCGGGGCGACGATGACCGCGCACGAGGACAGCGGCTCGTAGCCGTGCTCGGAGCCAATGGCGACCGAGACGCCCTTGTCGAGAATGTCCTCGACCAGCGAGACGACCAGCAACTCCTCTTCCAGGATGCCCAGCACCTTGCGCACCGTCTCTACGCCTTCGAACACTTCGGCGACCCTCGAGGAGCCTCCGATGTAGACCTGCTCACCTTCTAAGGTCGGCGTCTCGGCGTGCAACACGGCCACGGCTTCGCGCACCAGTCGGGCCACGGTGTCGTTGCGCGACGGCACCTGCACCTTCGACTCCAAGGTGGTACCGATCAAGAGTGCGTTGAGTTGGCGCGAGGCTTCGGTGACCTCGACGTGGCTGGCCTCAAAGGTGGCGAGCACACTGTGTTTGGTGACGGTGCCGTCCGAGAAGACGGTCACCAGCAGGTGGTGACGGGCGTCGAGGTTGACCAGCTGCACCGAGAGCACGCTGGCGTGGCTGTGACCCGAGCCGACGACCACGGAGGTGTAGTTCGTCAGGTGGCTGAGCAGGGTGGCGGTCTGTTCCAGCACGTCTTCCACCTCGCCGCGAACGTGGGCGAAGAACTCTCGAATCTGCTTCTGTTGCGCGGTGCCCAGGATGCCGGCCTCTAGGTGATCGACGAAGTAGCGGTACCCCAAGTCCGTCGGCACCCGACCGGCCGAGGTGTGCGGTTGAGCCAAGTAACCTTCGCGCTCGAGGGCGACCATCTCGGTTCGCACCGTGGCCGGCGAGACGGCGAGATCGGCGCTGTGGGCGACCGACGAGGAGCCGACCGGCTGGGCCGTGTCGATGTGCTCGACCACGACGGCCTCGAGGATCGTGGCCTTGCGCGCGTCGAGGCTTCTCTTCGGCTGGGGGGTGGTCTTCGTGCGCCGAGCCATAACTCTCCTTGTTAGCACTCGATTTTACCGAGTGCTAACCACCACTGAGTCGCTTGTCTAGAGTGAGGCCGTGGAGACCTTTGAGGCGCCCGATCGACCGCCTATGCCCTCCTCGGGTGACGAACGCACCCAACTCGAGGCCTGGCTGGATTTCTATCGCGCGACCCTCCTGCGCAAGTGCGACGGACTCACCCCCGCACAGTTAAAGGAACGCCCCGTCGAGACGTCGTTGCTCTCGCTCTTGGGTCTGGTACGCCACATGACCTTCGTCGAGCAGGTCTGGTTCGAGAGCACGTTCGCCGGACGTGACGCCGTCGAGTACTACAAGACCGAGGGCGATCGTGACGCGGACTTCAAAGACCTCGACCACCCGTCCGTCGAAGACGTGATGGACCTGTATCTGCGCGCCGCGGACACCTCACGAGAACTCTGCGAGGGGCACGGCCTCGACCAGATGGCCTCGCGCCCACGACGTGGCCGCGAGGTCGATCTTCGTTGGATATTCATTCACATGATCGAGGAGTACTCGCGCCACTGCGGACACGCGGACCTAATGCGCGAACTCATCGACGGGGCGACCGGGTACTAGGAGCTTTCGAGTTTCACAGCCCTAACACAGATATTTTGTCCACTCTCCACTAAGTATTGGGACATCGTCGTGGGCCAATAGATATCCGCCCACGAAACTGAAGGGTATGAATCAGCAGAGCACGTAAGCATCACCATGTTGCGAGGATCCCCCGTGGCACACTCGCCGGGCTCTCCCGAAAGACGCACCAAGGACCGACGCCATCACTCCATACGTGCGTGGAGTTACGTGGCCGTCGCCATCGCCGTCATGGGGTGCTGCGGCTCGTACTTCAGTGCCCACTCCCTGGCCGACGCCAACGACCAGAAGAATCAAAAAACCTTCGACGCCTCCTCCCTCGCGATCTCCGCGACGTTGGAACTGTCTATTCAGCACGAACAGGATCTCATCGAGAGCACGGAGTCGTTTTTGATCGGCAACCCGAACGCCACCCAAGCGCAGTTCACCCAGTGGGCGAACGAGGTCCACGTTCTAAAGCGTTTCTCTGACGTCTCGGGTCTCGGCATCATCAACTACGTCACCCGAGCCCAGTTGCCGGCGTACGCGGCGAGGCAAGCGGCCAATCAATCGACCCCTTTCAAGATCGTGCCTGCGGGAGTGCGACCCTTCTACTGCCTCGCCTCGATTGGGCTTTTTCGCGCGGGCGCCAATGTCTTGCCCAAAGACTTTGACGTCTGCGACGGCCCGGAGAAGACGCTGATCGTCAGTGCCCGCAGCACCGGCAAAAGCGCGGTCCTCCCCTACTCCTTTCGCGGCCACGAGGTCATCGGCCTCGAAACACCGATCTATCGCGGCGGGGGCGTGCCGGCCACCACGCTCGAACGCCAGCACTCCTTCCTAGAGATCATCGGGCTCTTGCTCGTTCCCCACACGTTTTTGTCCCAGGCCCTGGTCGGTCACGCCAATACCGCCGTTGCCCTGCACTACGGCTCCAAGGACTCGGCCCTCGTGTTTCGCAGCGGCACTGTGTCCAAGGGCGCCGAAACGTCCTGGATCAACCTCCACGATGGCTGGACGCTCGAGACCCTCGCCAGCGCTGTACGCCCCGGCATCTTGGGCAGCGAGAGCGCCACCACCATTCTTCTCTTGGGAGTGATCCTCAGTCTCTTCCTGGGCGCGCTGATTTTCTTGCTCAGTACGGGACGGGCCCGCTCGATGCTGCTGGTCCGGGACCGCACGTCGCAGTTGCAGTATCAGGCCCTTCACGACGCGTTGACGGGACTGCCCAACCGGGCTCTCATCGTCGACCGGATGGATCAGCTCCTCGAGCGGAACCGGCGCAACGGCACCTTCGCCGCCGCCCTCTTCGTCGACCTCGACGACTTCAAGAACGTGAACGACTCACTGGGACACGCGGCCGGCGATCATCTGCTGGTGATGGTGGCCGAACGAATGAAGAGCACTCTGCGCGGCGCCGACACCATTGGCCGCATGGGCGGGGACGAGTTCGTCATCCTCATCGACGGCGGCGACGGCACCGTCGCTCCGGACTTGGTGGCCCAGCGACTCCTCAACGTCATGCGCCAACCCTTTGACCTCGACGGCGCCCTCATGCCACTCATCATGAACACCAGTATCGGCATCGCCGTGGGCGATCGCAGCACGGCCGGCCAGTTGCTGCGTGACGCCGACGTGGCGCTCTACCAGGCGAAGGCCGCCGGGAAGAACCAGTACGCCTTCTTCAACTCACAGATGCGCCGCGAGACGGACCGGCGCATCTCGCTCGAGTTCGACCTGCGGTCGGCGCTCTCGGGACACCAGTTTCGCGTCGTCTATCAACCGATCTACCGCTTGGACGACCTCACCATCGTCGGCGTGGAGGCCCTCCTACGCTGGGACCACCCCCACGAAGGGTGCATCCAGCCCAACGAGTTCATCCCCATCTTGGAGCGAACCGGCCAGATCGCCGAGGTGGGCGCCTGGGTCTTGCGCGAGGCCTGCGTCCAGATGGCCACCTGGCACGAGCAGGGCTACCGCATGAACATCTCGGTCAACGTGTCAGGCCGCCAGTTAGACAATGACCTCATCATCGCTCAGAGCCGCGACGCCCTCGCCGCCAGCCACCTCGACGCCTCGAGTCTGATCCTGGAAGTCACCGAGACGGCCCTCATGTTGGACGTGGACTCTGCGGTCGAGCGACTGCAAGCCATCAAAGATCTCGACGTCCGCATCGCTATCGACGACTTTGGTACCGGGTACTCGTCCTTGAGTTACCTGCGACAGTTCCCCATCGACCGCATCAAGATCGATCAGTCCTTCATCAGCTCCCTCGCCACGTCGAGTGAGTCCCAGGCGCTCGTCAGAACCTTTATCCAGTTGGGTCGCGACCTCGGGCTACAGACGTTGGCCGAAGGCGTCGAGACCTTCGAACAGATGGATATCCTTCGGGCCAGCCAGGTGGATCTCGTGCAGGGCTTTCTCTTTTCCCGGCCCCTCAATCCCGAGGCTCTAGAACGTCAACTCCTCGTCCCGATGCACTCCCCCGGAAGGGCACAGCCGCCCCGGGGGGTCTAGCCCTACTCTTCGAGCTTGAGGGCGGCCACGAAGGCCTCCTGGGGAACTTCCACGCGGCCCAGGTTCTTCATTCGCTTCTTGCCCTCTTTTTGTTTCTCGAGCAACTTGCGCTTTCGCGTGATGTCCCCGCCGTAGCACTTGGCCAACACGTCCTTACGGCGGGCCTTGACCGTCTGGCGCGCCACCACTCGTCCTCCGATGGCCGCTTGAATCGGCACATCGAACATCTGGCGCGGGATCAGTTCTTTCAACCGCTCGGCCATCTTTCGCCCGTAGACCTCGGCGTTCGATCGATGCACGATGGTCGAGAAGGCGTCGACCGGTTCGTGGTTGATGAGCAGGTCCACGCGCACGACTTGGCTCGTCACGTAGCCGGCCGGCTCGTAGTCCAGCGAGGCATACCCCTTGGTACGGCTCTTGAGCGCGTCGAAGAAGTCGATCACGATCTCGGCCAAGGGAATCCGGTAGCGCAGCTCGACGCGCTCGGTCGAGAGGTACTCCATCTTGATCATCTCGCCGCGACGCGACTGGCCCAGGTCCATGACCGCGCCGAGAAACTCCGCGGGAGTCAGTATCGTCACGTCGAGCATCGGTTCATCGACGTGGTCGAGTCGACTGGGGTCGGGCAGATCCGTCGGGTTATCGACCAGCACCTCGCTGCCGTCGGTCAAGAACGCTCGATAGACGACGGACGGCGCGGTGGCGATGATGGCCAAGTTGAACTCTCGCTCTAGGCGTTCACGAACGATCTCCATGTGAAGCAGCCCCAAGAACCCGCACCGAAAACCGAAGCCCAGGGCGTGGGACTTCTCGGGCTCGAAGGTGATCGAGGCGTCGTTGAGCTTGAGCTTGTCGAGAGCGTCGCGCAAGTCCCCTAGGTCGTCGCCGTCGATCGGGTAGATCCCACAGAAGACCATCGGCTTGGGATCTTGATAGCCCTCCAGGGCGGTGGCGGCGGGCCGGTGCGCTTCGGTGATGGTCTCGCCGGACCGCGCGCCGCCGACGTCACGGATCCCGGCCACCACGTAGCCGACTTCTCCGGGTCCGAGTTGATCGACCTTCATCAACTCCGGGGTGCGAATACCGATCTCTTCTAACTCGTGGTTGGTGGCCGCGCGCATCATGCGGATCTTGGTGTCGTCGTGCAGCGTTCCGTCGATCACTCGAATAGAGCTAATGACGCCGCGAAACTGGTCGTAGTACGAGTCGAAGATCAGGGCGCGAAGAGGCGCCCGGGGATCTCCCTCCGGCGCGGGAATACGATCAATCACCGCGTCCAGCAACTCGCCGACGCCCTCACCGGTCTTGGCCGAGATCGACAAGACGCTCGAGGCCTCGATGCCCAGTACGCGTTCTAGCTCCTCTTTGCACCGCTCGGGATCGGCGGCCGGAAGGTCGATCTTGTTCAGCACGGCCACGATCTCCAGGTTGTGCTCGAGGGCCTGGTAGCAGTTGGCCAGCGTCTGGGCCTGAATGCCCTGGCTGGCGTCGACCAAAAGCACGGCCCCTTCACAGGCGGCCAGCGAGCGCGAGACCTCATAGCCAAAGTCGACGTGCCCGGGGGTGTCGATCAGTTGGATGAGGTGGTCCTTGTAGCGCACCCGCACGTTCTGGGCCTTGATCGTGATACCCCGTTCGCGCTCGATGTCCATGGAGTCGAGGTACTGGGCGCGCATGAGGCGTGGGTCCACGGCGCCCGTGATCTCCAAGATGCGATCCGAGAGGGTCGACTTGCCGTGGTCGATATGCGCGATGATCGAGAGGTTGCGAATCTTGCGAGAATCAACGGTTGGAGAAGTGGCCACGGTCACTCAAGGCTACCGGTCGGGACGTGATTTTCCCCTGAGTGGAGGGGTTCGCGGCCCCTCTGCTAGCATCGATAGGCCCGCGCAGCGAGTTGTTGCGCACGAAGAACGAGGTAGTTGTCGTGGCCAACATTAAGAGCCAGATCAAGCGCAATAAGCAGAACGTGGTTGCCCGCGAGCGCAACAAGGCCGTCAAGTCCGAGCTGCGCACCCGCGCGAAGAACGCCGTCGCCGCGGTCGGTACCGAGGACGAAGAGGCCAACCTGCGCATGGCCATCAAGCGCATCGACATGGCCGCCAGCAAGCGGGTCATTCACAAGAACCAGGCCGCCAACCGCAAGAGCGGCCTGATGAAGCGCATCAACTCGCTACGCGCCGAAGCGCAGTCCTAGCGCCGCCGCGCGCCGAAGGAGAGCCGCGCCAGGCGCGCGACCAAGACCTCGATCACCGTCAGTTCAGTAACGTCCAGATCGTGGTCGAGATCCCTTCCCCCGTAACTGACGCCGCCTTTCAAGGCGAGATCGGCGTCGGTGATCCAGTGCACGGCGGTCGTGAGGCGCTGCGCTCCTAAACGCTCGGCCATCTGCAACGACTTGCCCGCCGGAAAGGCGTTGATGCCGAGCAGCGTGGCGGCCTCCTCTTTGGTGCGCGCCTCGCTGCCTTCCAGGCGCGCCATGTTGAGGTAGTGGCGCTGCACGATGGCGACGATCTGCAACCCCGCTCGTTGTCGCGACTCGAGCATCCGTCGGGCCACCACGATCGCTTTGGTGGCGTCGCCCGCGTCAATGGCGTCGGTTAAGTCCCAGGCCGGGAGGTCGCCGGCGTCACCCAGGTACGGCTCAATGCGGGCAAAGACCAGCGGCGCCGTGCCGTAGATCGAGCGAAGGGTCCGGGCCAGGGCGTCGACGCGCGCGACGTCGTCGCCGACCTGTTCGGCGACGCGTTGGGCCGTGGCGTGATCGATCACCACGCCGTACTCGTCCATCTTCGCCTTGACGAAGGCCACCCGATCGGCCACCCGCGTGCCCACGTTGACCTCGACCACCTCACTGGCCGCTTTCGCCAGGCGATGAGCCTTCGAACCGACGACCGCGAGAATCAACACCGTCCCCGGCGCCGGTGAGCCCATCCACTGCGTGAGAAGAGCCACCTCGTCAGAAACGAGGAGCTGCGCGTCGCGCACCACGACGACGCGGCGCTCGACCAGAAACGGCGGCGTGTTGAGCGCTTCTAAGACGCGCGGCAACGCGGACTCCCCCGCCGAGGCGGTGACGTCCTTCGCCGTGAAGTCCTGTAACGCGAAGGACGGGTCGAGGTCTCCGAGGGCCTGGGCCACCACGTTGTGCACGGCGTCGTAGACCATGGTCGAGTCGGTGCCCACCACGCAGACGCTGGGACTACTCACGCTTCGACCAGCAGCCGCTCGAGGGCGTCTCGCACTCGCACGGTCCCCTCCACGTCATGAACCCGCAGGATACGACAGCCCTGTGTAATCCCGAGGGCCGCGGCGCTAAGCGAGGCCTCACGTCGCTCGCGCACCTCCAGCCCTAACCACGCACCGAGGAAGGTCTTGTGAGACGCCGAGAGGAGCAGTGGCGAGCCGAGCGCCGCCAGGTCACTCGAGCGGCGCAGCAGTTCCAGCGACTGCGCGGGCGTCTTGCCCAGGTCGAGTCCGGCGTCGAGAATGATCTGTTCGTGCGAGAGTCCCGCGTCGTAGGCGCGCTGTCGGCGCTCGAGCAGGAACTCCGTCACGCTCTTGGTCACGTCGTCGTAGTGGGGGTCGGGGTCGGCGACGCGAGGACGAAGGCGTATGTGCGTGGCGACCACGGTGGCCTTGGCCCGGGCCGCCACCGGCAGGTACTCCTCGTCGGCGAAGCCACTGATGTCGTTTCCGACGCAGGCGCCCACCTCGAAACTGGCGGCGGCGACTGACGCCCTCCAGGTATCGACGCTGAGCGGCACGTCGAAGCGTTGGGCGAGTTCGGCGATCACCGGCACCACTCGATCGAGCTCTTCGGACTCACTCACCTCGTCGCCGGGTCCCGCTTTGACGCCGCCCACGTCGAGGAGATCGGCTCCCTCGCTCACCAGTTGGTCGGCTCGGCGAAAGAACTCGTCGAGGTCGTAGGTCGCGGCCGGTTCAAAAAAGGAGTCTCTCGTGCGATTCAAGATCCCCATGACGAGCGCTCGCGTCGTCACGTCGACGCGTCGCTCCCCCAGGGAGAGGACCAGCGGCCCCGCGGGCCGATAGACCGGCACTAGTAGAGGCGACTCGCGAGACGACGCCGGAAGGAGACGTAGCGGGGATCTTCCGGCCCGAGCGCGTCGAGAACCTCGAGCAACTGGTCTTTGACAGCGTCGTTGGTCGACGACTGCTCCAAGAGGTGCTCGAGGGTGAGATCGAGGTCGCCGTCTAAGCGCACGCCGCTTCGTTGCAGTCGCAGGCGAGCCAAGACGGTCTTAGCGGCGAGCACCTGGGCGAAGGGCGTCAACACCTCTTCGGCCTCGTCGAGGCGGTCCTCTTGACGCAGAAAGTCACCGAGACCGACGGCGGCCTCCACGCTCTTGGGATCGAGCGCGAGGGCCTCGCGCAGCGAGGCCTCGTCACCGGCGCTGACCAGCCGGTCCACGGCCGACGCACCCGGCGCGAGTCGTTCGACAAACTCTCGCACCGCAGATTCGGGTAGTGCGCCGACGAAGGTATCGACGACTTGGGCGTCCTTGAGGGCGAAGACGGCGGGAATGGACTGCACTTGAAAGGCGCGCGACACTTCCGGGTTGGCGTCAACGTCGACCTTGGCTAGTTCGACGGCACCGTTCGTCTCGGCGATCACTTTTTCGAGAATGGGGCCGAGCGTTTTGCACGGCCCGCACCACTCGGCCCAGAGGTCCACCACCACGGGCACGCTCTTGGAGCGCTCGATCACGTCGGTGGCGAAGGTGGCGTCGGTGACATCTTTCACGTCGATCAGCCTAACGGTCACTGATCAATTCTTTGAGGTCTCGGGTCGCTGTTAGCGTCGTTGCATGGGGCGGGTAACCGGGATCGACGAGGCGAGCGTCACGGCGTGGATGGTCCAACACGTGGGCGCGACGGCTCCGCTGCAGTTCGACCTGGTCGCCGGGGGCCGCTCCAACTTGACCTTTCGAGCACGCGACGCCACCGGAAAAACATTCGCGCTGCGACGGCCGCCGATCAGCCACGTTCTGCCCACGGCGCACGATATGGTCCGAGAGCACACGATCATCAGTGCGCTCTTCCCTCTCGGCATTCCCGTGCCCCAACCCCTGGGTCTGTGCGTAGACGACACCGTCAACGAACGGCCCTTTTACGTAATGGAGTTCGTCGAGGGAGCCATTCTGCGCGACCGGGCCCAGGCCGAAGCGGCCTTCGGGGTGGAGGTACGGGCCACCATCGGCGACCACTTGGCCGAGACCCTCGCCCAGCTCCACGACGTCGACGTCGACGCGGCCGGGCTCGGCGACCTCGCTCGCCATCAGGGCTACATCGAGCGACAGCTCCGGCGCTGGCGCGCCCAGTTCGAACAGACCCGCGTCGAGGGGGTCGACCACCAGACCGTCATCGAAGAGGTCGGCGACGAACTCGCCCGATCCATACCCCCTCAACAACGCGTGGCCATCGTTCACGGGGACTACCGACTCGACAACACCGTGCTCGATCACTCGGGCAAGGTCCGCGCCATCTTGGACTGGGAGATCTGCACGCTGGGCGATCCCATGGCCGACGTCGGCGTGCTGCTCTGCTACTGGTCCGAGGCCGGTGACGCGACCTCAGTGCTGCTCGGTTCCGCGCCGACCAGCGCGGCGGGGTTCGCCACGCGTGACCAGGTCTTGAAGTCCTACGCCTCCCACACGACTCTCGATGTCAGTCACGTCGCCTACTATCAGGCCTTCGGGTATTGGAAGTTGGCCTGCATCATGCAAGGGGTATTTGCGCGCTACCGCGCGGGCGCGACCGCAGGCGATAGGGGCAGCGTCGACGACTGGCCGGCGCATATCGCCATGCTCGCCGAGATGGCGAAGCGGACTTTGGAGAACTGATGGACGACGAAATCTACGACCGCATCATCTTCTTGGCGGACCCCGATCTCAACGAGCCCGTTCTCATCATTGGACTCGAAGGCTGGATCGACGCCGGCCTCGGGGCCAGTACAGCGATCGCCACGTTGCTAGAGACGACGCCGACCGAAGTGCTGGCCACGTTTGACACCGAGTACTTCATCGACCAGCGAGCCCGCCGACCGATCGCGCGCATCGTGGACGGGATCACCACGGAGTTGACCTGGCCCGAGATTCAACTTCGCTACGGTCGCGACGGCGACGGGGCCGACGTGCTCTTCCTCGTCGGTCCAGAACCCGACTTTCACTGGAGCGACTTCGTCGACGTCGTCACCGACGCGGCCGGACGCTTCGACGTTCGCTTGGTCGTGGGTCTGGGCGCCTTCCCCGCGCCGACGCCGCACACTCGTCCGGTGCGCGTCATCGGCACCGCGCCGGCCGCCAGCGCGCACCTGCTCACGACCGTCGGCTCCGTCTCGGGCGAGCTCGAAGTTCCGGCCGGCATCGGCACCGCGCTGGAACTGGGGTTCGCCGAAGTCGACATGGACATCGTCACGCTCTGGGCTCGCGTGCCCCACTACGTGGCGTCTATGCCCTACCCTCAGGCGTCGGCGTCGTTGATCGACGGACTGGCCCGCATCGCCGGACTCACCCTGGACGCCGGTCCTTTGAGAGCCGCGGCGGAAGAGGCGCGCCAGCGGGTCGATGACCTCGTGACCAATAACCCCGAGCACTCCTCGATGGTGCATCAGCTCGAAGCGGCGGCGGATCAGACGGAAGGCACGTCGCTCGGGGAGCAACTGCCGAGCGGCGAGGAACTTGCGGCCGAGCTGGAACGCTTTCTACGAGGTGAGGCGAACTAAGAGAGTGCCGCGGGCTGTTTCGAGGCCTCACGGCCCCTCGTCGATATCGCTTTCGATCCTCAGTCCTAAACCCAACGCGAAGCCGTCGAGGTAGAGGGCGCTGTCGTGCTGGCGGGGGTGGCGGTCAGCGAGTTCGTAAAACCGCGGCGAGTGATCGGCCTCTTGGAGGTGCGCCAGTTCGTGAACCAAGACAGCGTCGATGACCCACTCCGGGCACTGGCGCAGTCGACTCGAGACTCGTATCTCCCGAGACCCCGGGGAACACGAGGCCCATCGGGCCTGCTGATTGGTCACCCAGCGCACTGACGCCGGCAGGACCCCATCGTTGTACAGCTCGGCCAACACTCGGGCGCGCTCTTCCAAGGCGCCGTCTCCCCCGGCGTTTTGAGGTCGTTGCGTGAGAAGCTTTTCCACCAGTTCGTCCACGAACTCTCTACGGTCGCGACCGCGAATGCGCGCGGGGATCTGCACCACAATGCGACTGCCCGACCAGTGGGCGTTGCCGGTCTTCTTGCGACGAGTAGACGCGCGAATCTCCACCTCGGGTCGATCGAAGCGTGGGGGTTCGATGGTTACGTGCGTATCGTGCGACGACGACTTCTTCTCGGCCATTAGAGGACGATGTTCACCAAACGCGGGGGCCTCGCCACGACGCGCGTCGGGGTGGCGCCCTCAAGAGCCGACACGATCGCGGCGTCGGCCAGGGCCGCGGCGACCGCGGCGTCGTCGCTGATCGTCGGTGCGACCAGAAGTCTGGCCTTCACTTTCCCGTTGATCTGCACGACCATGGTGACTTCGCTCTCTCTCACTAGTTCGGGGTCGGCGACGGGCCAGGCCGTGAGGTGCACGCTCGGGCGCTCGGGGTGGCGCTCTTCCCAGAGCTCGGCCGTGATGTGCGGCGCCATCGGGGCGAGCAAGAGGGCCATCGTGTCGAGCGCCTCATCCAAGATCGCTCGCTCGATGCCCTCGTCACTGCGAGCGGCCTTGGACACGGTGTTGAGGAGCTCCATTAACGCGGCCACAGCGGTGTTGTAGCTCCACCGGTTGAAGTCAGCCGTGACGCGAGCGATGGTGCGATGAGCCTCACGGCGAACGTGCTGGTCGCCCTCGTCGGCGACGTCGTGAAAGCGAACGTCGTAGTGGTGCCAGAGTCGATAGAAACGATCG
Organism: uncultured Acidimicrobiaceae bacterium; assembly: GCA_963849705.1. GTDB lineage: Bacteria > Actinomycetota > Acidimicrobiia > Acidimicrobiales > RAAP-2 > RAAP-2. The sequence continues at coordinate 31,160 of CAWKII010000006.1, forward strand.
ATGAAACGGCCACACCCTTCGATGACGTCGTTCGTCTGATCGGTCCAGTCCAGGTCGTCGGCCGGTGGGCCGGCGAAGAGGTGGAAGAGGCGAAGTCCGTCCGCCCCGACGGTGCGGTAGTACGCCTCTGGTGGCACCAAGTTCCCTTTGGACTTGGACATCTTGGAACCTTCCAGGCGAATCATCCCCTGGGTGAAGAGGCGCTGGAACGGCTCGCGTGGCAGGCCGTCCGCTAAGCCCACGTCGTCGAGAGCTTTCAAATAGAAGCGCGCGTACAGCAGGTGCAAGATGGCGTGCTCGATGCCCCCGATGTACTGATTGACGGGCATCCACTTGGCCGCTTGCGCTGGGTCGAAGGCCATGTTGGGCGTGAAGGGGTCCGCGAAGCGCAGGAAGTACCACGACGAGTCGGTAAAGGTGTCCATGGTGTCGGACTCGCGCCGGGCCGCCTTGCCGCAGATCGGACACGTCGTCTGGAGAAAACCTTCGTGAGTGGCGAGTGGCGACTGCCCGGTGTGGCTCATCACGACGTCGTCGGGGGCGAGCACGGGCAACTGGTCTTCGGGCACCGCCACGATGCCGTGGTCGTCGCAGTACACCACGGGGATGGGACAGCCCCAGAACCGTTGTCGCGAGACCAGCCAGTCGCGCAAGCGGTAGTTCACCTTCGGCGTTCCCTGGGCCCGCTCGAGGAGGAACGTGGTGGCTGCCGCCTTGGCGTCGGCGTTACTCAACCCGTCTAAGAAGCCGGAGTTGATATGCGCGCCGTCGCCACTGTACGGTCCGTCGTCGAACCCTTCGGGTGGTTGGACGGTTCGCACGATCTTGAGCCCGTGAACGAGAGCGAACTCGTAGTCGCGCTCGTCTTCGCCCGGAACCGCCATGATGGCCCCCGTGCCGTAGTTACCGAGCACGTAGTCGGCCACGTAGACGGGCACGGCGTCACCGTTGAAGGGGTTGATGACGTAGCTGCCGGTAAAGGCTCCGCGCTTCTCGAGACCCAAGCCTTCACTCGACGAGGTCGTTCGTTCTATCTCGGTGGTCGAGCTAGCGCGCGCGACGATCTCCTCGACGGCCAGGCGCTGGTCGTCCGTCGTGAGGTCACTAAGCAAGGGGTGCTCCGGCGCCACGACGGCGTAGGTCACGCCGAACCCCGTGTCGGGGCGGGTCGTAAAGACGCGCAGCGCCTTCATCGGATCGTTCGCGAAGGTCAACGCGAACTCCACACCTTCGCTTCGACCTATCCAGTTGCGCTGCATGGTCTTGACTCGTTCGGGCCACTCGAGTGCGTCCATGCTGTGGAGCAACTCCTCGGCGTAGGCGGTAATACGAAAGAACCACTGCTCGAGGTCTCGTCGTTCGACGATGTCACCGGAGCGTTCGCAGGTTCCGTCTCCCAACACCTGCTCGTTGGCGAGCACGGTCATGCAACCGGGGCACCAGTTGACCTGCGCCTTGGCGCGGTACGCGAGGCCGCTCTTTAAGAACGCAAGGAATATGGCCTGCGACCACTTGATGAACTCCGGGTCGTGGCTGTACACCTCGCGGCGCCAGTCGTAGACCGCACCAAGTCGCCGCACCGACGTCTTGAGCTCGTGCATGCGCGCTTCGGTAAAGGGACGGGGGTGGCTTCCGGCCTTGATGGCGGCGTTTTCGGCCGGAAGGCCAAACGAGTCGAACCCGTACGGGGAGAGGACGGCCTTTCCCAGCATGGTCTGGTAGCGCACGACGAGGTCGCCGAACGTGTAGTTCCGTACGTGTCCCATGTGGGCCGCCCCCGAGGGATAGGGGTACATGGTGAGGGCGTAGTACCGCTCACGGGGGTCATCGTTGTCGACCTCGTAGGTACCCTCGTCCAGCCAGCGCGCCTGCCACTTCTCCTCCACGGCAACGACGTCAAATGGGCGGTTCATTAGAACATTCTAGGGAAGAACGTCGTAGTCTCTCCTCACAAGGAGGCCGACCTCGTGAGCGATACCACGTACATACTGGTCCACGGCGCGTGGAGTGCGGCGTGGGTGTGGCGTGACGTCGGCGCCGAACTGACACGTCGCGACGTGAAGTGGACCGCCCTCGACCTGCCGAGCTCCACCCACGGTGCCCACCCCAATACCTACCTAGCCGACGACGCCCGCGAAGTCATCGAGATCGCGAAGCTAGACGGCCCGGTCGTGCTCGTCGGTCACAGTTATGGCGGTGCCGTGATCACCGAAGCCGCCGAGCAGATCCCCAACCTCGAAGGACTGATCTACGTGGCGGCCCTGATACCCGAGTTAGGACAAAGCACGACGGGCGTGACGCGGATGGTTGACGCCCCCACGATGCTCGACGCCGCGATCGAAGCTGACGGCGACATGCTGCGCCTGAGGCCCGCCCTGGCCAAAGAGGCGCTCTTTCAAGACTGCACCGACGACGTCGCCGACTGGGCGGTCTCTCAACTCACGCCGCAGACCCGCGCCAGCCTGCGTAGTCCCCGCAGCGCCTTCGACGTCGACGTACCGACGTTCTACCTGCGATGCACGTTCGATCAGGCGGTCGATCCAGGACTCCAGGAACTCCTAGCGGCGCGCTGTAATGACGTTGCGGTGCTACATAGCGGGCATAGCCCCATGCTCTCGCAGCCCTACGTGTTCTGCGACCTTCTTCTCGCGAGCGCTTCAGTCGAAGAGGAGTAGCCGGGAAGATCTTCCGCCGGCAGACGAACGAACGAACGGGGTGTCCATGAAGGCAGAAAAGATTGCGTTGTACTTGATGAAGTTTCCTCAGACCACCGAAGAACAACCCTTCGGGCCCGAGGTAGACGTGTACAAAGTCGCGGGCAAGATCTTCGCGATACTGTCGCCGAACGACACTCCCCCAGAGATTTCGCTGAAGTGCGATCCCATTATCGCCCTCGAACTGCGTGAGGAGTACGAGGCGATCGTCCCCGGCTACCACTTGAACAAGAACCACTGGAACACCGTGATGCTCGACGACAGCGTTCCCGACAGTGAGTTGAAGAAAATGATCTCTCACTCGTATGAACAAGTGGTCAACGGACTTCCCAAATCGCTTCGAGTGAGGATTTCGTCTCTCGAGTGGCCCACTGTCTGAGCACAGACACTCATCTTGTGAGGGCGAATCGCTCCTTTCGATTCTTTGGACCGACGATTTCTCCTCGAAAACCTGCGCTGCTAGAATAGGAAACTCGCGGCGCCGGGGGTATAGCTCAGCTGGTAGAGCACTTGCATGGCATGCAAGGGGTCAGGGGTTCGAATCCCCTTACCTCCACAAATAACACTCCTGATAAATGGGAGTTTTTCGAGAAACCACAGGTCCGTAGTAACTCGACTAGAGCTTCTTTAGCTGAACCTTTAGCTACGAATTGACTGGGGGGGCGATGGCTGGACACCGAAGGAACGGCGAAGGTTCGATCTATCAGCGTTCAACCGATAAAAGGTGGATTGGCGCGGTCACTCTCGGTTATGACGCAAACGGTAAGCAGAGACGCAAGGTTGTCAGCGCCAAAACACGTGCCGAAGTCTTCCAAAAGCTCAAAACACTCCAGCGCCAGATTGATGACGGACTACCAGCCCCCGACACCGCCCTCACAGTTTCTCAGCTCTTAACACGTTGGTACGAGGATGTGCTCCGTCACCAGGTATCCATGAGCGCGGCAAGCAACTACAAGAGCGTCGCGGACCACCACATTG